>NZ_KE384042.1:60481-216479 GCF_000423565.1 Runella zeae DSM 19591
CAGGCCTTGCGTCTGCCCAGCCCAGAACGGGTAAAATAAGGTAGGGACAGGCCTTGTGTCTGTCCCCAAAGAGGCAGACGCAAGGCCTGCCCCTACGGCGGCGGCGGCGGTGGCGACAATAACGGTGGTTGATGATAAAGAATATTTTGTTTTTAAAAATTATTAAAAAAGTATAATATATACCCTGATAAACACAATAATATCCACATAAATGGCAAAAAATAACCCACTCTGTGAAAGTTTTACCTCGACATACATGAAGAAAGCCTGCTAAATGCGGTGGCATAGATGTTTTACTTTTAAGAGCACGAGATACAAAATCTCAATTATCACAACCATTTTTTTAAATTAAAAGCTCTTAGTAAAAATGGAAAACAATCAAAACCGCGACAATCAGAACCAGAGTTCTGAGCAGCGCAACAATCCTCAGCAACAAGGCCAACCACAACGCCAAGACAGTGGCAAGCAGCAAGAACAAAGGCAGCAAGGTAACCAAGGACAGCAAGAACAACGCCACCAAGGAAACCAAGGCCAAAATCAGCCCAATCAAGAACAATGGAGAGAAAGCGAGGGCGACCGCGAGCTGCGTGAGGAAAACGAACGCAATCAAAATCCCCCATCTTACACGGGGCGCTAATTTATTAGCGAAATATAGAATAGGGGTGACTTTACGGAGTCACCCCTATTCTTATTTTAATGACTCATTCACCTTAAGGATTAACCCTAAAAACCCGATAAGCTACGTACGTTTGCCCATACATATCAGTGGTTTTGACTGTAATGCGATGTATGCCGGTGGATAATTTTGAGGGTAATTTTCCCGCCCAGATGTGGGTCGAAATGCTAGGTTTGTCCATCGTCCAGCCAAATACTTTGTCAAGTTTAGTACCCTTCACTTCAGCCTCTAGATAAGGACTGAGTTCGTGCATGGCTTGATTTGCAGGGTCGCGGGTGGGGGTGAGTTGTAGGGGTGTCCAAGTGGGTTGCTGGTCTATTTGAAATTCGACTTTTGAACGAGCTGACCCCGCAAATACATTTACCAATATCGATAGGGTGTCGGATGCTGCTTGTGAGATTTCATCAGGCCAGTAAATGTTCATTTGATAGTCGGCAGGGCGACGAGCGGCTTTGAATTGAACGGAATATTTATTACCGTCAAAAGTAACTATAGAATAGCCGTTGGGAGCACCGTCGTTCATAGTAGCGTGCGGAATCCCTACTTCATCTTTGAGGCCGCACCACCAACTTCCACTGATGGTAGTATTGACAAAATGATGGTGCGGTACGGCGCCTTTCCAACCGTATTTTTCATCCACAAACAATTGAATCATAGTATGCGTATGGCCCGACACCGAAAAAGCATAAGGGCGTTTTTGGATGATGTCGAAAAGGACGGTACGATTGTCACAAATCACCACAGGAATATGCATCATCAATACCACAAGCTTGTTGTCAGGTACTAGAGAAAGGTAGTTTTTGACAAATGCGAGTTGTTCGTCCGTAAAATGACCTTTGTATTTGCCATCTGGGCTAAAATATACATTTTTCAATCCAATAAAAACTACTTCTCCTTCTTCGAACGCGTAGCTACTGGGACCATAAAAACGCTCGAAAGTTTCGTCACTATATAGATTGTCAGTGGCACCCCGGTTGAAATCATGGTTGCCGAAAATATTGTACCACGGAATGCCGATTTGTGCGATGCTTTGATTGATTTCGGCAAACAAATTTGGGTCGTCGGCCACAATATCCCCCAAAGAAATTCCAAATCGTGCATTCGTCCCGATACACTCTTCCACTACATCGCGGGTCACATAATTGACTTCGGTGAGGCCGCGCGTTTGGGTGTCACTAAATAGCAATACCGAAAACTTTTTCTCGGGTTTGTGGGCCCATAAGGGGAAATCAATCGACGTAGGTAAGCCACCCGTAGGTGCTACTCCGATACTTTTGGTAGTAGGAGAGCCGTCGGGTTTATGTAAGTAATAATGTTGAGGCAGCTTATCGACATTGAGCGGAACGCTGTAGTCAGCAGGTTTGATTACAAAAAATCCTGCGTCATTGCTACTAGGTAGCGACCATTTTCCCGATTTATCTGTTTTGACTACTTCTTTGCCGTTGGATACGCACACATTCGCAATGCCTGGTTCGCCTTTGTCTCTTTGTTTGTTTTTGTTGAGGTCGTGAAAAACTACCCCCGTAGCGATTTGTTGAGCAAAACCATTGATGGTCGCAGCCAACAAAATCGAACAAATAATGTGTTTCATACTAATTGAGAAATTTACGTTTGAGAGTCCGTTTTTTATTTCTTCATTAACCAAATTTCGGTCACTTGAGAGCCACGCTCACCTTCGCCACAATTCCAGACAAAAGTCACTTTTCCGTCGGCGGTGGCTTTTTGGGGAACTTCAAATTCAAAAATAGGTTGTTCGCCCGTTTGCAAAAAATCATGAACCACCGAACCGTCGTCGGTCGTGAGTTTCATGCGCGATTGGAAACGACCTGTATAAGAAATTTTAATTTTGTACGCAGCACGAGGGTCAAGCTCATCATAGGCGATTTTAAGAGGTAAGTTGTAGAGTGTTTTTACTTGTTTCATCCATACCCGAGGAGTCACTTGGCCTTTGAATCCTGTCGCTTTGATTTCATCTACCCATTCTTCTCCTGCCAAACCTACCCCAAAACTTACGCGTGGAGAAAGCAAACTGCCGGGGTCTTTTTCCCAACTTACGTCAGATACCACTCGATGCCAGCTTTCGGGTGAGCCAAAATGGTCGTAAAAACCACCTGCGCCTGGGTCGGTACGATGCAGTATTTCTTGTATTTTTTGTAATTGTTCTGAAGGGGATTTTAGCTTTTCGAGCTGGGCAATTTGATCTAAAAGCCAAGGGGAGTCATTGAGCGGAATATCAATGTTATCTATAAAATTGCCTCGTCCACTCACCGCACCGTGTTTCTCAACCGTAAGTTGTGCGCCTATACTTTTAAAAAGAGAATCCGCAAGGTCAAAACATTTTTGGCGGTAATTTGGCCAAATAGGACTAGTCCACGCTTTTTGGAGAGTTGATTTGGCTTCTTGCAAAGAGGCCGAAATATTGGTCGCAGATGCCATACGTAGTGCGTCGCGGGCTTGTTGCTCAAGTTCATTTTCATAGAGCAGACGGCGGCGGGTATAAGCATCATAGTAAGCGCGGATTTGCCCCATCTGAAAACGAGGATTTTGAAGGAGGGACAGAGGGGCGCTTTTTTCTATAGTTTGCCACTGCGTCAAAGTACGATAAATACCTTCGTTGGTAACCAATGGTCCTTTGAGGTTATTTTCAAGGGCAACAATGCCCTGTGCAATGGATTCTTGATAATTAGGGCCGAAAAATAGCCGAGCATAATCCCGTAAAGTCTCAATGACGGGTGTGTCGGGGTTCCAATCTTGGTCGCTCCATACAAACTTATTCACATCGTCGTTGGTACCTTCGGAGTAGCTGATACTGCCGTTTCCGTACTGGTCGAGGGCATTATGAATGATTTTTTCATCGTGCGGACGCGGATTGATGCTTTCTCGCCCGAGCGTCATCGAATACGCCAAATCCCAATAAGGAATGGGGTATTGAGCGGTATAATTGTGGGTAATGTCAGGATAGTGGCGAATCGGAATCGAAGGCTTCGCCAAACGGCGAATCTCATGTACGGGGATTTTGACCCACGGGCCAAAAACCACGCCGCCAAACCACGGATAAGATTTGTTGACATGCGCAAAAAAAGCATCAAACCATTTTTGGGTAGGTCTAAAAACCTGCGGCGAGACCCAAATTTTGGCTTTGGGATGGTATTTGTGCAAGACAGTCGCCACTTTTGTTAACCACGCAAACAAGACGTCTGGCTCTAGTTCGCCAGGGTCTCCGCCTGGTACAAAAACGTGGTCGAGGCGAGATACGGCACCAAATACCTCATGGCGTTCTTGCAATTCTTTTTGGATAGAGTCTGGATGAGTGTAGTTGAGTCCCATGTTTGGATACCACATCCATACATCAAGTCCATATTCTTTACAGATGCGTGCTTGTTCGGTGATCATCTGAAGGGAAGGCATGACCATGTGGCGGCTTGTGGGGTCGTCGTCGGTGCGGGGTGGTACAATCTCAATACTATTGGCTCCAAAAAGAGCTAACTCACGGATATATTGGTCAAACTGCGCCACCGTAAAAGCATCATAAGCATTGGTTTTGGGGCGGTAGCCGAGCTGATGCCCTCTAATACTATAACGAGGACTAGTAGCGATGGATACATCCGTCGGTAGCATAAGCTGTTGAGGGGTCATTTCTAGTTTGCGTAACAACCGACCTACTCCGTACAAAACCCCTCGTGCATCTTTACCTACAATCAAAACCGTTTTTTTATCCTTAATAACTACCAATTTAAAACCCTCTGCGCTGATAGTAGGCAATTGACGAATAGCTGCTTTGTAAATTTCAGGAAAAGCTGATAAATCACTTTCGAGGGCAATACCTATGCAGGCGTGTTCGTGAGAAGGAAGTGTGGAAGTAACTGACAAGTCTAGGTAGCTTCTTTTTTTGACTTCTTGCTGTAGTATTTCGATACTTCTTTTAGTGATTTCTTTGTTGCGAATGGGACAAAAAATCTGAGCAGACGACAAATCAAGCTTGTTGGCGTAGCTACTGAGGCTGCATATAAAAAGAAAACAGACTGCCAGATACAGTTTGGTCATTATTAGTAAAGGTTTGGGTTCGGAATAGTGACTTACGCTGTCGAATTTTATTTAAACTTTAGCGTTCGTGCTCTGATTTCAGGAACATCGTAGGCCGCCTTGTCTTGTGGATAGCCTACTTCTTTTGGTGAAGGGCCTACCCATGAGGTTTTTTTGCCCGATATAGTAATCGTGCCTGCGGGTGAAATCTCCACTACCGTATAAAGAGGGTCTTTGTAAGGTGCTGTATATTTAATCCATTTAAAATTTTTATCGACTTCGTCGCTGTACCTTACATGTCCGTATTCTTCGCCTAGCCATTTGTAAGACATAGAGTTGATGCATACATACCAGATGCCATTGACCGCTTCAGCGCGGTCATAATGGATGTGCCCATAAAAATTGGCGATAACTTTCGTTTTTTTGTTTTGGGCATTATGTGCTTCCAAAATTTCTCTTACTTCTTCGGCATTATCGATGCCATCTTTACCAAGACCTTGGTGCGAAAAAATCACAATAGGACCTTTGGCTTTGGTGAGTTCGTCTTTGAGCCATGCTATCTGTGGCGGATTCATGTGTTCTTGATAGCCTTTTACATCAGGCGATTTTTTATCATTTCCGTCTAAGACAATGAAATAGAAACCATTTTTTTCGAACGAATAATAAGAGGAAGGCATATTGCGGCGCGCTAGGGCTTGTTGTAAGTTGTAGCCACCGTCCATTTCGTGATTGCCAATAACGTGATATTTAGGGCCAGGGTAAGTATCCCAGATGTCGAAAGCGTAAGCATATTTGGGGGCTACAGTATTAAAATCGCCGAGTTCGATGATAAAATCTGGCTTGGCCGTTTTCATACTATCCATAAAAGCCGTAAGCCGCTCTTTGCCATCGTGCATAGTAGCGATATGAAGGTCGGTAAACATACCGATTTTTACCTTCTTTATTTTTTGAGCTATGCTTTGGTGGTTTACACTCAAAAAACATACAAAAAAAGCCAAAATACATTTGTTGATAAGGCTCAGATTACGGCGCATGGAGAAGAAATTTGGGGGAGTGTTCATAAAAAAGTTTTTATAAGTTGTGAGATCGACGGGCTTTTACTCAAACAGAGAAAAATGCGAATGCAACTTATAAAATGTTTACTAATATTGAACAGTTGTTTATATTATAGTTTTATGAAAATCTTTCTTTTGTATAAAATATAAATAGGAATGAAGTTGATCCCTACAAAAAACAAGGCATACATCAGACTAGCCAAGTTGGGGGTTATTCCGATGTTTATCAGAGCATTGACGGCGTGTTCGTTGAGGGAGTGGGTTCCAAATTTGAGCCGATAAAACAATAACGACAATATATCACCTAATACATAAGCCGCGATGGCGTTGGCTCCAAAGATGATTCCAAACTGAGTCCCGCGCGTTTTGCCCAAAATATCAATCAAAAAGTAAAGCGCACCTAGCAGTAGCGAAGCAAAACCTGACGTAACGAGTACAAACGAGCTTGTCCAGAGGTTTTCGTTTACCGGAAATCCCAAGCCCCAGAAATAACCTGCCGCCGCAGAGAATACGCCCGCCGTCATGAGGTAATTTACCTTTTCGTTGGCAGAAAAATGACTTTGTAACAAGCGGCCAGCGAGCATACCCGTAATCCCCGACGCAATCGACGGAAAAGTACTTAAAATACTTTCGGGGTCCCATGTGCCTTGCCACATTTTACCGGGCAGCCATTGGCTATCCACCCACGCCACGATGTTGACGCCAGGTTCGAGCATGACTTTCCCCACACCCGGGGTAGGAATGAGCGTGAGCGCGAGCCAATATCCCACCAAAATAATCGCACAAATCCATGCTTGCTGTTTCCAATCGGTATTCAAAAACAAAATAGCGCAGCCCAAAAACACAAAAGCGATGCGATGTAGCGTACCAGTCCAGCGAATTTCGTCGAAATTAAAATCGGGCATGAGGTTTAGAAACATTCCTACTGCAAATATTTTGAGAGACCGAATCACGATTTTTTTGTATAACTCACCTTTTGGACTTCCGTCTGCTTTTCGTTTTTGGTAGGCAAATGAGATAGAAGCTCCTACCACAAACAAAAAAATAGGCGCTACCAAATCCGTAAAAGAGAGTCCATTCCACTTCGTATGGCGTAATGTAAAAAAAACGTGCTCTTCACTACCCGGAAAATTGACCATGAGCATCGCCGCAATGGTAAATCCACGTAGTGCATCTAGCGAGATGAGTCGATTGGGTTGGGGAATCATTCTGAAAGAAAAGATTAGGTAAATGTTAAAAATAACCTCAAAAGCAGTGGTATTTTTAATACGGTGCCAAGTATTATAAAGGCTATCTAACACTTCAAATTATGCGCAATATTTTATTCGTCGTCTGTATCTCTGTGACTTTGTGGATGTTGCATGCTTGTAAGAGTACCGAAAGTGGTGCTTATGACCAAGCCTCTAAAATTGCGGTTTCTTGGGAATTGGTCAGCAATTTTTCAGGGCCGACTGACGGATTTGAAGCAAAATTTTATTTGAAAAACAATAGTAACCTAACATTGGAAGAAACGGGTTGGGCATTGTTTTTTAATATGTCTCCTCGGCCTTTGGTGGCATATCCTACGGCACAGCCTGCAAGTTTGGAGCATATCAATGGCGATTGGTACAAAATGACGCCCAACAAAGGTTTCCGTTTGGCACCGGGCGATTCGATTGCGGTAGCGTATCAGGGTACCGAAGGGATTATCAAAGAAACCGACGCGCCTTTGGGATTGTATTTTGTATTTTATGATAAAGAAGGAAAAGAAAGCCAAATTGTACAAATAGACCAGTGTAGTGTAGTGCCTTTTGCGCGGCGCGACCAACTACTACGCGGAACGAAAGACCAAGATTCAATTCAGACAAATTCATTTCGCTACGCTGAAAATTTGAAGGTTAGTCTTCTACCAACGGAGCAGCTTTTGCCGGTGATTCCTACGCCTGTCAAAACGACCAAAGGAACGGGCGCATTTAGTCTTACCAATACTACGGCGATTCATTATGAAAAAGGACTAGAAAACGAAGCGAATTTGCTAGCCCAACGCCTAAAAGAACTCACGGGGCAGGCCTTGACAACGAAAAATGCTGCTGCCGCTGCTAATACTATTTCATTGCAAACTGGAAAAATCGCCGTCAATGGCAAAGAGAAAGAAGCTTATCATCTCAGCATTGACGACAAAGGTGTCTCTATTACGGGCAGTGATGCGGCAGGCGTTTTTTATGCAACACAGAGCCTGATTTCGATGATTCCTATCGGTGTTTTACAGCAAAGAAATGCCCCTATTTCTTTGCCTGCTCTCAAAATTGAGGATGCGCCACGCTTTCAGTTTCGGAGTATGCACCTAGACGTTAGTCGCAATTTTCAAACCAAAGAGACTATTCTCCGTACCCTTGATATCCTTTCTTTTTATAAGGTTAATCACTTTTTGTTTTATACGACTGAAGATGAAGGCTGGCGTTTGGAGATAGAATCATTGCCTGAGCTTACCAAAGTAGGCGCGCAACGCGAGCATACTTCGAGTTATAAAACGTCGGTGTTACATCCTGCTTATGGCTCTGGACCAATCGCTTATGACAAAGAAAAGCATGGAAGTGGGTATTATACCAAAGCGGATTTTATCGAAATCTTAAAATATGCCCATGCGCGTCATATCAAAGTGATTCCAGAAGTGAATTTTCCAGGACATGCACGGGCCGCTATCAAGGCGATGGAGGCGCGCTATGAGCGCTTGATGAAAGAAGGCAAAGAAAAAGAAGCCAATGAATATCGCTTAGCCGACCCCGACGATAAGTCGGTGTATCTATCGGCACAAGCTTATAAAGACAATGTGGTAGATGTGACGCAAGAATCGGTATATCGCTTTTACGAAAAAGTAATGGACGATATGGCCAAGATGTACAAAGAAGCGGGCTTGACAATGGACGTAATTCATGCCGGAGGAGATGAAGTAGCCGAAGGCGCTTGGATGAAATCGCCTCGTGCCATTGAAATGATGAAAAAAGACCCTTCACTCAAAAATGCGAGTCATTTTCAGGCTTATTTTTTCAGAAAACTATTGCCAAGGTTACAAAAACGTAACCTTACGGTACACGGTTGGGAAGAAGTAGCACTTACCAAAACCCCCGATGGTAAATACAAAGCCAATCCAGAGTTTGTAGGGCAAAACGTAATCCCGTATATCTGGAACAACGTCTTTGACCCCGATTTAGGCTATCGATTGGCCAATGCGGGCTATCCGGTGGTGTTGTGTAATGTTACTAATTTTTACTTTGACTTGGCTTACAACAACGACCCTAAAGAGCCGGGGCTTTATTGGGCGGGTTTTGTGGATGCTCGCGACAATTACACCTTTGCTCCTTATGATATGTTTAAGACCACTTATACCAATTCTATGGGTAAGCCTATGGTCTTTACCAATGTGGAAAGGCTCAAACCAGAAGCACGTAAAAACATCATTGGGATTGAAGCGCAGCTATGGAGCGAAACGGTCAAAGGGCGCGATATGATGGAGTACTATACCTTGCCTAAGCTGATGGGGTTTGCCGAAAGTGCGTGGGCCGCAGAGAGAGCTTGGGAAAATATCGCCGAGCGCAATGCCCGTGAAAAAGCCATCCAAACAAGTTGGAATATTTTTGCTAATACACTTGCTCAGAAAGAATTACCCCGATTGAGTTATCTCAATGGCGGTTATAATTACCGCATTCCGCTACCGGGGACTATCATCGACAATGGCGCGGTGATAGCCAATGTAGCTTATCCAGGTCTTATTATTAGATATACAACCGACGGCTCAGAGCCAACAGCTCAATCGCCTGTTTATCAAAGTCCAATTAAAGCAAAAGGGCTCGTAAAACTGCGGTGTTTTGATGCTGCTGGTAAAGGAAGTCGTACGGTGATGGTTAATTTATAAACATATACATTAGAATGAAAATTGGGGTAGATTTAGGGGGCACCAAAATGAAAGCCGGAATCGAGTACAACGGTTCTATCATTCAGCAACATTCTACGTTGTTGCGGGAGAAGCACTCCCTATCAGCTACATTGAATCAGTTGATTGAACTCATTAAGCCATTTGCAAGTTCGGCCACGAGTATTGGGATTGGAGTACCATCGGTAGTGGATATCGAACGGGGCATTGTCTATAATGTAGCTAATATTCCGTCGTGGGAAAAGGTCGAATTAAGGGAAATTCTGGAAGAAGAATTTAATATACCCGTTTTTGTCAACAACGACGTAAATTGCTTCATTTTAGGAGAACATCGCTACGGCGTGGCCCAAAACTTCAATTCGGTAGTGGGTATGACTATCGGGACAGGGCTAGGCTCGGGCATTATCATTGACAATCAGCTTTATGCTGGCAACAATTGTGGCGCAGGGGAGATAGGAATGCTTCCTTATCGTGACCATAATTTTGAGTATTATGCTTGTAGCAATTTCTTCGATGCGGTGCATGGCATGAGTGCGCTAGATGCCAATCAGGCAGCGCTTCAGGGAGATAAAAAAGCCCTTAGTTTATGGGCTGAGTTTGGAGTTCATCTAGGATTTGCTATCAAAGCTGTGATGTATGTCTATGACCCTGAGGCGATTGTGCTAGGTGGGTCTATCGCCAAAGCTTTTCCTTTTTTTGAAGCTGGAATGTATGAAGCATTAAATGATTTTGCGTTTCCAGAGTCTATCAAACGCATCAAAATCTTTCAGTCGCAAGATGATAACATCGCTTTGCTAGGAGCGGCGGCATTGGTACCACAAGAGTTTCAGACAGTAAGTGTATCTTTGAAACACTAAAAACAGACTTTCCAAGATTAAACTAAGCAAACAGTCAAAATCTTGGAAAGTATTCTGTTTGCTTACCCTAAAAGTAAAAGATATAACGTATAGACTTTTAATTAGGAAAAGCCATAAGTTATATCCACCCTAGACACCTGTATTTTCAACCTTATTCTTCATGAAAAGCAACACTTTCATCGTCATTCTTATTTTTATCATATTCTTCGTTATTTCATTTCTTAGCAATATCCTGGGGCCTATCATCCCCGATATCGTCGATAGTTTTGATTTAAGTATTGGATTGGCAGGTTTTTTACCTTTTGCTTTTTTTGTGGCATATGGCGTAGCTTCTATCCCTTCAGGGATTTTGGTTGAAAAATACCGCGAGAAGAAAGTGCTATTTTGGGCGTTTTTGTTGGCTTTTGCAGGGGCTTTGCTTTTTGCCTTGATTCCTACTTTTACGGTAGCATTGGTGTCCTTGTTTATCATTGGGATTGGGATGGCTATGCTGCAAGTGGTCATCAACCCGCTCTTGAGAGTGGCGGGAGGAGAGGCCAATTTTGCCTTTAATTCGGTCATGGCGCAGTTGTTTTTTGGAGGAGCCTCTTTTTTGAGTCCTATGTTATATAGTTATTTGGTGCTCAATGTACACTCTTCTTCTGCTCCTAATGCGCTGATTTCGACCCTCAATGGTATTGTACCCACTGATTTAAAGTGGGTTTCGCTTTATTGGGTTTTTGCGGTAGTGGCTTTGCTAATGGTAGTGATTGTGTGGCTAGTAAAGTTTCCAGAAGTCGAACTAAAAGAAGATGAGAAAATTGATACCGACAATGCCTTCAAAGACTTGCTCAAAAACCGCTATGTATTCCTGTTTTTCATTGGTATTTTTTGCTACGTAGGTACGGAGCAAGGCATTGCCAACTGGACTTCTAAATTTTTACAGACCTATCACAACATCGACCCTGCCACAGAAGGAGCTTCGGTGATTTCTTATTTTTGGGGATTGCTCACAATCGGCTGCGTTTTGGGATTGATTTTGCTCAAAATCTTTGATAGCCGTCGCGTATTGATACTATTTACTGTGGGGGCGATTGTGTCGGTATTGGCAGGGCTGTTTGGCCCAGTGGAAGTAGCTTTATATGCGTTTCCGCTGAGTGGTTTTTGTGCTTCGGTCATGTGGTCGATTATCGTTTCATTGGCCCTCAATTCGGTTCCATATCATCACGGAACTTTCTCTGGTATTCTTTGCAGTGGTATTGCGGGCGGAGCCATAGTGCCTTTGATTATTGGCGGTTTGGCGGAGTTGGTAGGATTGCGTTTGGCAATGCTCTTTTTGATGGTTACTTTAGGATATATTTTAAGCATTGGCTTATGGGCTAAGCCGCTCGTTACCAATGCCACTATCAAAAATTGGAAAGAGTTGTTTGCGTAGCAAATAATATTTTCTTTAAAAATACCTCCCGCTGTATGTACAAGATTATACTTCTCATCGACTTTGCCGAAGAATACAGCAAGGGCTTGCTGAAGGGAATTTCGAAGTACTCCAAAGAGCATGGCCCGTGGATTTTTTGTCGGATGCCGCTTTTTCAGCGCGAAACTATCGGGATAGATGGTATACTTGAATGGGCGCTGGAATGGGAGGCCGATGGTATCATTGGGCAGCTTTACAACGACCCCAAAATATCCAAAATCGTGGAAGCCGGAATTCCCGTAATTGCCCAAGATTTTAAGGAGCGGTTCAAAGAAATTCCTAACATTACCGGCGACCACGTGGAAGCAGGGCGAATGGGAGCGGAGTATTTTTTGCGAAAAGGTTTTAAAAATTTTGCTTTTTACGGCTTTCGCGACATTGTTTGGTCGCGTGAGCGCGCTGAAGGTTTTGAAGAACGGGTCAAAAAAGCGGGTTATCAGGTACATTACTTTGAGCACATTATGGCACGTTCGAGCGAGCTTTGGTATTATAAGCCGAGCCCGCTGAGTCAATGGCTCAAATCATTGCCGAAGCCGATTGCGCTCATGACTTGCGATGACAACCAAGGACAACATATCACGGAAGCTTGCCGCCAATCGAATATTCGGATTCCTGAGCAAGTAGCGGTACTAGGAGTGGACAACGATGAAATGATTTGCGAGTTTTCGGATCCGCCTTTGTCAAGTATTGGGCAAGATACCGAAAAAGGAGGCTATGATGCCGCCAAACTTCTGCACCATATGATTGAGCATGGGACGTCAGAGTTCTATGATATTTATGTAAAACCTACGCAAGTCATTACGCGCCAATCGACCGATATCTACGCTACCAACGACCATTACATCGCGTCTTCTTTGAAGTTTATTCACCAAAACATTGATAAAAATCTTCAAGTTGAAGATGTCGTAAAACAAGTGCCTTTGTCGCGACGAGCTTTGGAGCAGCGTTTTCAGTTGATTACGGGCTATCCTATTTATAAATATATTTTTAACCTCCGTATTGAGAAATTTACCCAAAAACTCCTCGAAACCGACATGACTGTTTTTGAGATTGCACTTGATATGGGCTTAACTGACAGCAAAAATATTGCAAGGCAGTTTCGGCAAATTAAAGGTTGTACGCCTATCGAATATCGCAACCGATATTTGGCGGGGAAGTAAGCGCAAACTATCGTGTACTGTGCCTATCTTTGAAGATTCACTGACTCAAAAACCAATTTATGAACAAGTTAATCTTACCTATAATATTAGTACTCACTATTTCTGTTTTGGTAAGTTATAGAGCCGCCGACTCAGCTATTGATGGCAAAGCTTTTGCCAAACATATCAAAGTACTAGCTTCTGATGCTTTTGAAGGACGAAAACCTTTTAGTCCCGGAGAAGCCAAGACCATCGAATATCTTAAAACAGAGTTTGAAAAAATAGGATTGAAGCCGGGCAATGGCAAGAGCTATTTTCAGGAGGTGCCGATGGTCGATATTGCTTCTACTCCCGCAGGGCCGCTCGTTATGAAAGGAAAAGACGGCGAAATATCGCTCAATTACCTTACTGACTATGTGGCTGCTACTCGCCGTGTGCAAGACCAAGTAAAGGTCGAAAATTCCGAAATGGTATTTGCGGGTTATGGCATCGTAGCCCCCGAATATGGCTGGAACGACTATGCGGGCTTGGATGTGAAAGGAAAAACCGTACTCGTATTGGTCAACGACCCAGGAATCGTAGATGATAAGCTTTTCAAAGGCAATACCATGACCTACTACGGTCGTTGGACTTACAAGTTTGAGGAAGCCGCTCGCCAAGGAGCAACGGGCGTGTTGATCGTACATGATACAGGGCCAGCGAGCTATGGCTGGTCGGTAGTGCGTAGCGGTTGGTCAAAATCAAAATTGTATTTGCAAGCCGAAGACGACAATCGCTCACGGGCTGCTATGGAAGGATGGATAACCCTCGAATCGGCCAAAAAACTATTTAAGTTAGCAGGAGTTTCGCCCGACATTATGCACAAAGCCAGCCAAGAAGGCTTTAAACCTGTACCGTTGGGTGTCAAGACTTCATTGGTTATTAATAATACTTTCAAAAAATCTATTTCACACAATGTGATTGCGCTTCTTCCGGGTACGAGCCGCGCCAACGAATACGTGTTTTATACCGCTCATTGGGATCATCTTGGGAAAGGAGAACCTATCAATGGTGATTCTATTTATAATGGCGCTGCCGACGATGCTTCGGGTACGGCTGCTTTGATGGAAATCGCTACGGCTTTTACCAAACTCAAAAAGAAACCCGCACGCTCAATAGTGTTTTTGGTGGTCACTGCCGAAGAACAGGGACTGCTGGGTTCGGAGTATTATTGTACACATCCTGTATTTCCGCTTGACAAAACCGTAGCCGACATCAATATGGATGTTTTACAACCTTTTGGCCGTACCAAAGACGTGATTGTGGTGGGCAAGGGCCAATCAGATTTGGATGACTATATAGAAGCTGCCGCCAAAAAACAAGACCGTTTTACCCGTGGTGAGCCTAATCCTTCAGGTGGATGGTATTTTCGCTCCGACCATTTCAATTTTGCCAAAGTGGGCGTGCCTTCTTTATACATCGAAAATGGGGTCATTTCTCGCCAACATGGAGAAGAGTGGGGAAAGCAACAAAAAGAAGAATTTAATCTTTATCGATACCATATGCCCACCGACGAATACAACGATAAGTGGGATTTGTCGGGGATCGTAGAAGACATGACACTCCTCTACGAAGTAGGGTATCGTATCGGAAATGAAACTATTTATCCAGGGTGGAAAAGTGGCTCCGAATTCAAAGCTGCTCGTGACAAAATGTTAAAAAAATGATGATAAAAAACCTATTGCCTTCGCTATTGGGTATGGTAGGTGTTGCTCTAACGCAAGTTGGAATGGCACAGTCAACCACGTCGAAAGAGTTTCCGACCGAAATAGTAGATTTTAAACCTTACGCCCAAAATCCTGTTTTTGGTGGCACGGGTAAAGCTGATAATTGGGACGAAAAAATCAGAGAACGAGGTTACATTTTGCGCGAAGGCAAAACGTATCATCTTTGGTATACAGGTTATAAAAAAGAAAAAAATGCGGTGATGAAGCTAGGCTATGCTACTTCGCCAGACGGCATCAAATGGACGCGACATACCGACAAGCCTATTTATGATTTGGATTGGGTGGAAGATATGTCGGTAGTGAAGGTAAAAGGGACTTACTATATGTTTGCCGAAGGTCGAAACGATGTGGCTCATTTGCTTACCTCTACCGACCGCATTCATTGGCAAGAAAAAGGTCCCCTTGATGTACGTCAGACCAACGGTACACCTATTTCGAAAGGAGCCTATGGAACACCAGCGATATGGGTCGAAAATGGTACATGGTACTTATTCTATGAACGTGGTGATTTGGGAATATGGTTGGCGACTTCCAAAGACCTCAAAACTTGGACAAACGTACAAGATGAACCTGTCATAAAAATGGGTCCCGAAGCCTACGACCAATATGCCGTAGCGATGAATCAGGTTGTCAAATACAAAGGCTTGTATTATGGGTACTATCACGCATCGGCGTATAAAGACTGGCGTGAATGGTCAACCAATGTGGCTGTTTCTAAAGATTTGATTCATTGGAAAAAATATGAGAAAAATCCCATCATCGGCAATGATAAATCAAGCGGAATTTTAGTGCATGACGGCAAACAATACCGCTTTTACACCATGCACCCCGAAGTGAATGTTTATTTTCCAAACCCTCAATAAAAATCCTTTCCTTACCTTAATCATGAAACCCTTCTCTTATTTCTTAATTGCGTTCATTTTCTTTTCATTTTCTTTTAAATCCGACTGGGTATGGCTTTTTGACGGTACTTCTACCGACCAATGGGTCTCGGCTAAAGCCGACCAATTTCCGAAAGAAGGCTGGGCCGTAAAAAATAAAGAGCTAGTAGTCAATCAAAAAAAGAATCCAAACGATCCAAAAGTAGTGCGTGGTGGTGATATCATCACCAAAAAAACATATTCGCAATTTGACTTAGAATTTGAATTTCAATTGACTCCTGGGGCAAATACGGGTCTGAAGTATTTTGTCAAAAAATACCCTAATGGTTCTATTCTGGGTTGCGAATATCAATTGATTGACGATACTGGCAACAAAGACATTGCAAATGACGCCAACGACAAACGCCGCACGGCGGGACTATATGAACTTTTCGAGCCTAGTTCGCGGCAGCTCAAGCCGATAGGCCAATGGAACAAAGGTCGAATTTTGGCCAAAGACAATAAAGTGACGCATTGGCTCAACGGGGTGAAAGTCGTAGAATATACCATTGGTAGCTCAGCCTTTAAACAGGCCAAAGCAGCGAGCAAATTCAAAGACATAGAAGATTTTGGAACTGCTCCAGGATATATTTTACTGCAAGACCACGGCGATGAAGCGGCTTTCCGTAACATCCGAATTAGGGAGTTTTAAGGGGTATCTTTCTTTAAAAAGAGGAGAAAAAGAACGGTTCTACCTTCTTGACAACAAGGGTTTTTGTCTCTTGTGAAGAAGATATTTAATATAACCTCGCCACGAGTCATTGCATGCAAGTGAAGTAAAACCTGTGTTTTCCTTTAAACCCTGAGCATTTTTAAGAAATAAACTAAACCAGAAATCAGTACAATTAAACCTTTATCAGAAAACAAAGTACTTATGACTCAATCGAAAAATTACAAGTGGATTGTGGTAGGCTTGCTGTGGGTAGTGGCCTTGCTAAATTATTTGGATAGGCAGATGTTGTCAACGCTCAAGCCTGTTATGCAAATTGATATTGCTGAGCTACAAACGGCAGAAAACTTTGGTCGTTTAATGGCTATTTTTTTGTGGATTTATGGCTTTATGAGTCCTATTGCGGGTTTGATTGCGGATAAAACCAACAAAAAATGGTTGATTGTCATAAGCTTATTTATATGGTCGGGCGTGACGCTCATTATGGGTTATGCCCAAACTTTTGACCAATTATACTGGCTGCGAGCCATCATGGGGGTGAGTGAAGCCTTTTATATTCCAGCGGGACTATCTCTCATTGCGGATTTTCATACCTCCAAAACTCGCTCTCTCGCCGTGGGAGTTCACCTCTCGGGCTTGTATGTGGGTCAGGCATTAGGTGGTTTTGGTGCTACCATTGCCCAACAATTCTCGTGGAATGGTACCTTTTTATTTTTTGGATTGGTAGGGATGATTTATTCTTTTGTGTTGGTTTTCTTTTTGGATGTCCCCAAAAAAGAGGTTATCACTCCTACTTCTTCTCAGTCAGCACGTGCTAGTGTACCTATTTTTCAGGTATTTAGTATTTTGTTATCCAATGTTTCGTTTTGGATTATCTTATTGATTTTTACCGTTCCGAGTCTTCCGGGATGGGGTGTCAAAAACTGGTTGCCTACGCTTTATTCTGAAAGTCTTGGCATCGAAATGGCCAAAGCGGGGCCGATTGCGACCATTACCAATGCCATGTCGTCGTTGGTGGGGGTGATTATCGGGGGAATTATTTCGGACAAATGGCTCGAAAAAAATATGCGTGGGCGGGTGTTTGTGAGTGCTTTGGGGCTAGGTCTTACCATTCCTGCTCTTTTCTTGATTGCTTACGGCAGCTCGTTGTTTCATATTGTGTTGGCTACTTTTTGTTTTGGTTTTGGGTTTGGAATGTTTGATACCAACAATATGCCGATTCTGTGTCAATTTGTTGATTCAAAATATCGCTCCACTGCCTACGGCACCATGAACCTCATGGGGATTTCGGCAGGGGCAATAGTCACTACTTTTTTGGGTAAATCTGTGGATGACGGAAATCTCAAACAAGATTTTGCCATGATGGCACTGGTGGTGTTGGTGGCTTTGATTATTCAACTTTTGTTTTTACGACCTAAGGTCAAAAATTATTCGGATGCTGCGTGATTTACTTACGCGAAGATTTTTGTAGAGGCCCATTTTCTATCTATCTCTAGCCCCAAATTATAGTTTGGAGGGCAATAGATTAGAGTCTCTGACAAATTCCCAACCCCGTAGGGGCAGGCCTCGCGTCTGCCCCTTTTTTGTAAAAATTAACGTTGGCAGCGTTCAAAACGCTGCCAACGTTGCTATTTGTAGCCCCAAACTATAATTGGGGGTTACAATAGATTCACGTCTCCTACGCCTGATTATCAATTAAATAAATTCCCAACCCCGTAGGGGCAGGCCTCGCGTCTGCCCCTTTTTTGTAAAAATTAACGTTGGCAGCGTTCAAAACGCTGCCAACGTTATATTGCTATTTACTCGTCAATTAAACGTAAAAAGAGGCTACCAATCGGCAGCCTCTTTGGATTAAGGAAGGAAAGAGTCAATTAAATGTTAGGGGTTGGTGGTCAATATCGCCGATTTTTGGGCAGATAAAAGGCCATCCGCTCCTACAATTTCCGCAAAAAATACGCGCGTACTTTTCTTGGTTTCTTGGGCCGTGATAGGCACAGCAAGTACATAATTGCGTAAAATAGGGTCGTACTTTTGGGTACCTGCCGGAACGGTGGCTATCAGGGTTTGCGCGCCTGTTGCTGTAGCAGCCCAATACACCTTGAATTCTTTTACGGGGACTTCTGAAGTATATTCAATGTTGAAATTGGTCGTACTGCCAGCATTGGTAGTCAGACCTGTAATCACCGACGTATTAGCAGTGGTAGTACGCGTGGTTCCTATCCATACCACCGAAATCTGAGGTACTTTTCCTTTGCTTGTGGTGAGTTCACTAATCAAATCGGGCTCTTTGTAGCATCCTGTCAGCAAAAATCCTGAAAGCGCTAACATGACAAACAAAACATTTTTTTTCATATCTATTTACAGTTTAGAAAGTCAAACAAAAAAGGGTATTCGTTTATTTTTACTTAGTGTATATCCACATCCCAACGCTTGGTTGTTTGAGATTTGCTTCGGCGTTTTTAGCATTACGGGTCAGCTCCGACGAAGGGTATTTCATGCGTTGAATACGGCGACCTGCCAAATCGGGGTTGATATTGAGCGGCATTGGGAAATCGAGATAGTTGTATTTTCTTACATCAGTCCAGATATCGCCAATCAAAAACATCGCTTTGTATTTTTCGCGCATGATGTGTAAAAGCGTAAGTTTAGAAGCTCCCACATTGACACTTTCGGCGGCCAGATAAGTGGTGATATTGGCGGCACTTATGCCGAGTTTTTGCATATTGGCACGCGCTATTTCTAAGTAAGCGTTGTAAGCATCAGCCGTGCTGCCCGTCGAAGAAATGCTGCCATTGGCTGCCAGAAAACGAGCTTCGGCTTCGATGGCTTTTACTTCGGCGTAGGTCATCATTACGATAGGAGAGTTGATGTTTGAATGCCAAGCTCTTATATTGAAATCTACAGTAGAGCCTGCTCCTGAGCCTGGTGCTACGCCCGAATATGTGGTTTGTCCTGTTTTGAGAGTAACAACGATAGGAAGACGAGGGTCCACTACGTTTTGGACTTTACCGTTCATCAAATCTACAAAAGTGCTACCGTACGTTACAGAGAGGTTGGAAGTGCTGTTGGCCAAGGCTACACGACTATACCAAGGGCTAAGGTTTTTGGAGTTGTAGGCAAACTGAAAATCGTCGGCGTTGCTTTTCATCGCATTTTGGAGGGCGGTCAAAGCGGTTTGTGCAGCGGTTTGAGCATTTTGTCCCGATAGGTGCATGGCATAACGCGCCTTCAACGAATAGGCCAAACGTGTCCATTTAGATGCATCTCCGCCATAAATTAGGTCATCGGTAGTAGGTTTTGTTCCCGAATTTTTAGCCAATTCTATGATACTTTCATCCAATAGCTTTTGAATGGTAGTATAGATTGCCTGTTGATTATCATAAGCAGGGGAAAAATTGCGTTGGTCAGCTTGGGTATAAGGGATATTTTCCCAGTTGGTGGTTGCAATTCCCAAATTATAAGCCAACAGTACCTTTGCGATGCCAACATAGATAGGGATGTCGCTTGATTGTCCTTTCTGAATAATGGTATTCAACTGCGGAATCACGTACAGGTATAAGTTGGACCAGCCCGAGGCGTTTTCGGCTTCATAATAGGCATCAGTTCCGTTGGTGCCAAGGTTGCTACCGAGTTGTTGGGCATATTGACAAGCCACGTAGGCTTGTTGGTAGCTAGCTTCACTGGTATAAAACTGAGCCGTCGGCAATAGTTCTTGCACGGTAGCATCCGCTTTGAGCGTAGGGTCTACGTTGATGTCTAAAAAACTCTGGCAGCCCGACAGCAACGTCATTCCTAATGCCACTAGAAGAGTATATAAATAGTGTATCTTTTTCATCCTAAATAAAAATTAATGATGGTGCTGAGATTTTAAAAATTGGCGTTTACTCCGAAAATAAAGCTACGAGTTGCAGGGTTATTACGACCTACAAAACCAATGATGTTGGTTCCCGAACCAAATGACAACGCCTCGGGATCATAACCACGGAATGGCGTATTGAGAAATAAATTGGTGGCCGTAAAGTTGAATCTAACCCCATTTTTGAATACCGTTTTGCCAATGAGGCTTTTGGGTAAGGCATAACCGACGTTTACGTTACGAAGCCGAATCCAAGAGGCGTCTTGGATATTTAGGTGCGACCAACCGTTGAAACGAGTAGAAGTGGACGGGTTGTAAAGCAAATCGTCGAGATATACCGCGCGGGTATTAGGAACATAGGTAGATTTGCCGTCGGCTCCTTTTTGTTCTACTACGCCATTAAACACGACTTGTTCGTAGCGGCGCTCAGTAAGTTTGATAGAACCACTGCGAAGGGCATTGCGCTCGCCTAGGTCAATCACATCGCCGCCGTGGCGCCATTCGAGCAAGGCCGATACGCTCAGACCTTTATAAGTGAAAGTATTGGTAAGACCTCCAATCCAGTCGGGGAGGGCGTTGCCGTATTGAGTAAGCGTAGTACTTGTGACGGGGAAGCCTGTAGTGGCATTGACGAGGATTTGACCATCAGGAGCACGTTGATAATCATAGCCCCACAAGTCGCCTACCTTGCTACCTTGGCGTACGCGTAGGCTTCCTACTACGTTGTCATAATAAGAAATTTCCTGAAGCTCGGCGGGCATTTCAATTACTTTACCCGAGAGCTTCGACCAGTTGACGGAGGCATCCCACGTGAAGTCTTTGGTATTGACGAGTTTAGCCGTAGCCAAAAGTTCTATGCCTTGGTTACGAATCAAGCCAATATTGGTATAATAAAACGAATAACCTGAGACGTTGGAAACGGGAGCCCTTACGATTTGGTCTTTGCTATCCATGGTAAAATAAGTAGCATCGAGCATGAGACGATTGCGGAAAAATCGTAGTTCAGTACCAAACTCGATAGAGGTTGTGCGCTCAGGTTTGAGGTTGGGGTCGGCGGTAGTAGTTCGGCGGAAATAGCCCGGTACGCTGTTGCCGTAAGGGAAGTTGTCCGTAATTTCAAAGTAATTGCCCGTTACATAAGGATCCGTTCCTTTGCCCACTTGTGCCCACGATGCCCGTAGTTTTCCGTAAGATAAGACATTGTTTTTGGGTAAATTTTCGGTGAAAATATAACCTGCGCTAAATGAAGGATAGAAAAATGAATTGCTTGCTTGGGGTAAAGTCGAGACGATGTCGTTTCGACCCGTGGCATTGAGGTAAAGGACATCCTTGTAGTTGAGTTTAGCATCAGCAAAGAAACTCACGATTCGGAAATGAGCAGGCGAATAAAAACGCTTCTGTTGATTGCGATAGCTATCGAGGTCGTTTGTAAAGGGAGCTTTCCAACCTTCTCCTCTGATGTAGTAGCTGTCGGGGCGCTTGCTATCTACCACCGAGTTGCCCACCATCAACGAACCGTTCCAATTGCTATTAAAATCTTTGCGAGCAGTAAGATAGAGGTTAGAATTTAGCTCCCGAAAGTTCAAAGACTCATTGACCAAAAATCCTTTTACTTGGATACCTACATCGAAAGTGCTATCTACTTGTCGACTACGAGTTTCGTGGAAAGTGTCGTACGTAAGTTGGTATTTGGCTGAGAGCCAATCATTCACTTTATAGTTGAGCGAAATATCGCCAATGTAGCGATTGACCTTATCAATACGTGGGCTTTTTTCTACCAAATAACGAGGGTTGTCGGTGAAGCCGGGCAAGATGTTCTTTTGAGTACCATCAGGATTTAGGTAATCATTAACATCATACGTGTTTGGCCAGTAACTCAAAGCACTAAAAATGGATTTGTCGCCAGCTGGGGGACGTTTTCCGCCCGAATTGACGTAATTCAATGAAGCTGATACCGTAAAGTTTTTGGTAAGGTTGTAACTCCCCGCGACTTTAGCGGAAGTACGTCCAAAATCAGTGTTGGGCACGATACCCGTTTGATAGCTACGTCCTAGCGACACATAGATATTTCCTTTCGCGTTGCCTTTGGTCAGGGTAATATTGTTGTTGTTGCTCAAACCCGTCCGATAAAATCCTCTAAAATTGTCATAGATTTGATCGGTAGTATTGTTAGGGTCTAATACAGGACCAAAAGATTGATAAGGCGTACGACCTGGGCCTAGCGGAATAAACTCACCCAAACGTCCTTGTAAAAAAGTGGTTTGAATTGAGGGTGATTTTCCCAATATATCTGCTCCAATCGAAGAAGAAACCGAGATGTTGAGTTTTCCAGATTTGCCACGTTTGGTAGTGATTACAATCGCACCATTGGAGGCACGGAGTCCATATAAAGCAGTAGCCGAGGGGCCTTTCAAGATAGAGATATTCTCAATATCATCGGGGTTGATGTCGGCAGCGCGGTTGGTATTGGCAAATTGCTCAGCCGCACCTGGTGAGTTGGTACCTGCACTAGGAAGGGGATTGCCAGCACTTGTAGTGTTTGAGATAATGATGCCGTCAATCACAAAAAGAGGCTGATTGTCGGCACTACCACTAAGCGAAGTGACGCCCCTTAAAATGATGTTTACCCCAGAACCAGGTGCCCCTCCCGAGCCCGTAATCACGGCTCCTGCTACTTTTCCCTGCAATGCCCCTACGAGGTTTTGGCTTCCTGAGTTTTTGATTTCTTCTGCTTTTACAGACTGAATGGCGTAGCCAAGTGCTCTTTTTTCTTGAGTTTGGCCCAAAGCCGTCACCACTATTTCACCAAGGGTATTCGCGCCTGCTACCATCACAATGTTGATAGTAGATTGGTCTTGTACGGTTATGGTTTGACTCTCCATTCCTACAAAACTAAAAATCAATTCAGAGCCTTTGGTGGTAGAGATACTATACTCTCCGTCGGCATTGGTGGTAGCTCCTATGGTCTTGCCTTTGACGACCACACTCACGCCCGGAAGGGCAGTTCCATCTTCAGCGGAGGTTACTTTGCCTTTGATAGTTAGGTTTTGCGCAATCCCTTCTAGCGAAAGAAGAAAACAAAGCAAAAAGCTTAGGTTTCGTAAACGTTGTTTCATGGTTTATGTGAATATTTGAAGTTATAATGTCGTAAAAGTAAGAATTTTGTCAAGACATGTGTATATTACTTAGAATAATCCCCCAATATATTCACCCAATTCAAGGGAGAAAATGACGAAAAACAGTAAAAGTCAATAAGTTTTGTTCCCTATTTCTGAAATAGAGAATTGGAAGGGATTAAAAAAAGGGGGGAGATAGATTTACCAAATTAGGGGAGGTTTACAAGACTTGAAAACTAGACTTTTTGGATGTTTAAGACATTCCAAGTTTCAGGCTTGGTGGTGTATTAAACTTGGAATGTCTGTTTTTTTTGTAGAATAAGACATTCCAAGTTTGAGGCTTGGTAGATTGTTAAACTTGGAAAGTCTATAAAAAAATACTGCTTCCCCAAGTGGTATTTACTTAGTGGGAGCAGTATGGAGAGAAGATGCTTTTAAATTTATTGTTTCAAGAGCCACACGTCCGAAATTTTGGACTGCTTGCGCCAATTGAGGTGTGATTCTTCTGGTTCGTCAAATGTCACATGAAGCTTGCCATCTTGCGTGAGCGACAGAGGTACAATCCACTCTTTCACTGTTTCTGTGTCGCGGTTATAAACTATCGGTTGCAAACGGTGCCCATCTACGCGAAGTAGTGCCTCTCCTGAGCCTACCACTCTGATGTTGTATCGTGCACCGGGTTGGAGATTGTCATAGACGAGTTCGGGGCATTTTTGAAACAATTGAGAAGAAAGTCTTGCTCTACTGAATCCATTCTCCCACCAAGCTACGTCGGTGGCATCGTCCGAAAACGTGCGTACCCGTGTTCCTTTGGCCACACTCGATACATCGTCATAAAAACTTCCTTGGCCGGGATTTTCCCATTTGCTGATGATTTTAAGGCGCGCCAACTTCTCGTCGTCAGAAGTTATACTGTTGATTTTTTTGAATTCATCGGCCAGCCACCAACGATTGTTGAGAGGATAATCTACAAAATCAAGCACACAGCCGCGCTCATAGCCTTTGGCTTTGTGTTTGTCTACGCTGGTTTGAAGGCCAATGGAAGCGTACAGATCCGCACAAAGTTGCTCAATTTTTTGGCGAATGTCTGGAGCAATATTCACAGCATCAGCTTTATTGACGGTAGCCAATGCAGCTTCCATTGTTTTGGAAATATCATTTTTGGTAATATTATTCAAAATCACATTGGCTTGTTTTTCAAGAGATTGTTCATAAATCAACCGCCGACGCGTGTACGTGTCATAGTAAGCACGAAGGAGAAGCATTTGCCAACGCCAGTTGTTTTTGAGTGCTGGGTGGCTAGTTTCTAAATTTTTCCAGAAAGAGAAAGTAGTTTCGACTCCGCCGTTTTGGACAAGCGAACCTTTCCAGTTGTTTTCCAAAGCGGCTATACCGTCGGCTGCGGCTTCTGAGATATTTTTCCCAAAAAAGAAATTGGTATAATCGGTCAAAATTTCTCTGACTTCTAGCTGAGGATTCCAGCCTCTCATACTCCATACGGCCTTGTTGATATCGTCGTGACAGCCGTCAGAATACGACACAAAACCGTCCGTAAAAGGTGCATAAGTTTGATGAATTTCGGCAAAAGCATATGGGCGAGGATTGATGGCTTCGCGGCCTAGGGTGAGGGCGTAGGCTTGATCCCAGCCTCGTACCGGAAATTCACAGCGAACATTGTGGGTAATATCGGGATATTGGCGATGTTGGTATTTTTTAGGTAAACGAAAACGTGTTTCGGGCATCGGAGGGCTACTAGGGCCAGATACCACGCCCTGAAGCCAATCGGGGTTGTTTTCGGCCAAATACTGATAAAAATAGTCGGTTTGTTCGACACTAAATCCTTGTAATGAAATCCAGATTTTGGCTTTGGGATGGTATTTGACCAAAATTTGGTGCATATCTTTCAAAAAAGGTAATACTTCACGGGGGTGATTGTCGCCAGGGTCGCCACCGGGCACAAAAATATGGTCGAGTCGAGGGCATTTACGATAAAACTCTTCATGAAGGCGCAACTCAGCAGCGCGTTTGTCGTGGTCGGTTAGTTCAAACGTGACTGGCGTCCAAACCCAATAATCCATATCGTAGCGTTGACAAAGCTCGCTCATTTTAAGGCGCATTTCAGACGCCGGAATTTTAAAATGAGGATTGGGTTTATCATCTTCATGAAAAGGAATACCTTCGACGGCGTTAGTTCCAAAAATGGCCAACTCCCTAAAATATTGGTCGTATTGGGCTACACTCCAAGCATCGTAAGAGTTAGCAGTATGTCGGTAGCCCAACTGATGCCCGCGAATAGGGTAAGTAGGAGCGGTAGCAATATCTATTTTGGTTTCGAATTGAGCCGTGCCAGCGAGCCATTGTAATTTACGCAACACCCAACCTGTTCCAAATAACACTCCACGAGCATCGGCACCGATAATCCACAGCGTACTTTCTTTGGGGGTGATTTCACTGACGACGCGGAAACCTTCGGCCTGATATTCTGCCCCGTTTTTGTCGTTTTTTGCAGGAATTGTTTTTCCCAGTAGCTCACGGTCACTAGAGAGGACAAAAGCGATGGTTAAAGTATTGGCTTTTGGCCAAGTAGTACTGGTTTTGAGGGTGAGGTTGGTGCGTTTAGCTACTTCTTCGATGAGCATCTGTGGAGCCGTTTCTCTCATGGGAGAAAGCACCGACGGAGATACCAAGAGTGTAGCATTTTTAACGCTAATGGGCTGGGCTATAGCCGCTAAGATGCTACATAATAGCACACCCAAAAACGAAATAGTGAGTTTGTAAAACATAAATTGGAAAGGATTGGTAAAAACGTTGGCAGCGTTGGTTTATCTTAATGAATCACGAAGATATTATCTAAGTAATAGCCTTTGACTCTTACAATGGGTTGGTAAACGTATTGGTGAACGTTGGCAGCGTTCAAAACGCTGCCAACGTTGGTTTGTCACAAAGCTATTGTTTAAGTTATGGCCTTTAACTCTCACAACGGGTTGGTAAACGGTGAACGTTGGCAGCGTTCAAAACGCTGCCAACGTTGGTTTCAAAATGCTGCCAACGTTGGTTTATCTTAAGGAATTACAAAACTATTGTCTAAGTTATAGCCTTTGACTCTCACAACGGGTTGGGAACCTGCTTCTTTTTTAGCACATTTTACAGTTACGGTTTTGGTTTCTCCGGGTAAAAGTGACACGTAGTTGTCGCTCCAGAAAATGGGCAAAATAGCTGCTCCTTTGGCCTCTTTGGCTAATTCTAGTTCAATAAAAAACGCCACTTTGTCCGAAGGATTAGAGAGTTTGACACTGATTTCATACTCATCACCTTGCTCTTTCATCGTTTTTTCGGCTTGCACTTTCACTTTGGCAAGCGTATTTAAAGCGGAGAAATCTGCGTATTGTTTTTGAGGTGTATAAAACCAAAAATATTGTTTCCAGTCTAATTCATCAGTTTGAGTAGGTAGCCAATAGAAATTATCAGCTATTACCTCTCCACTGTTGTTTTTGAATTTTAGGGCTAAAAAATACACCTGCTTTTGGCCTTGTAAAGCTGGTAATTGAAGCCATTTTTGAACAGTATTTTCGGCCAAATCAAATGATTGTTTTTGTTCAAAAATCACTTTAGAGTTTTGGTCTAACAGTTTTACCTCAGCCTCATAGCCTTTGAGGGCAGTGCGGGTGTCGTTACTTACATGAATACTACGATGGTAATAATCATACATAATATTGATAGGCTGTGCGGCTTTTTTAGTACCATAATAAGCCCCCGTTGGCATCAGATAGTAGTCGTACAATTGCCAATAAAATTCAGGCCAAGGTGAATTGAGCATCCACTGTACCACACCTGTTGCCACGGGCCTGTTGATGACGTGCGCTTCAAACATCGGACGGATAGCCTCGTAGTTCATCAACTGTGCCTTCATTGCCAACTCCTCCAAATTGGCAGGTGTGCCGTATTTATTGTTGAGTGCTTTGAGATAGACCCCCATAGTATTGAAATCCTTCCGGCCTGAGTGGTAGTTCCACATCGAATTGTCGGGCGGCCACAAATCGGCCTCAGGAATCATCTTTTTGATACTCTCGATAGGCGGAATTTGAGGGCCAGGACCTACTTCAGAGTTGAAACCATAGGCGCCCCCCAATTTTTTGTCTTCATACCAATATACAGGTGGGACATATTCGTAAGGACCATTCATTTTCATTCCTGACGAGCCTGTTAAGGTGCTAACAAATGCCCCAGACGAAACCAAAAATTGGCGGGTAGGGTCATATTGTTTAAGGGTTTCTTGGTATCTTTTTTCTAAAGAAGGCTTGGGCATGGCATCGCTACCACCTGCCCAAGTGAAAATACTAGGGTGGTTGCGAAGCCACTTAACTTGGTCGCGGAAGTAATTAGAAAGTAGGGTTTCTTCTTCAGGAGTGAGTTTTACAGCATACAAATCTACCCCTTCGTTGATAGGGAGGTTTTCGTCACCGGGTTTGATTTTTAGCTCCATGCCCAGATAGTCAGGCCATTCCCACTGACAGCTCCAACCCACCATGAGCAGGATACCGTTTTCGTCACAAAGATCATAAATATGATGATTGTTGCCCCAAATTCCTTCAAAACGCAACGAGTTGAGATTCATCTCTTTGACGTACCTGATTTGGGCGGCATCTTTTTCGGGCATATATCTCAAAAACAAATCATCGACCCAGCCACCGCTTTTGATAAGCAAATCACGGCCATTGACTTTGTAGCCTCTTACGCCTTTGCCGTTGAGGTAAGTTTCGATTTTGCGTACTCCAAATTTGGTACTTTGTGTGTCTTGAATCGTACCTTGGTCGGTTACTTCTAATTGCAATTGATAAAGGGCCGGTTCGCCCAAGCCATTTGGCCACCAAAGCCGTGGATTTTTGAGGTTGAGTTGGGCAAATTCTTCTGGCGTAAATTTCACTTCTTGCCGCTGATGCGGTGCAAGTTGGACTGTTTTTTTGAAGCTAATCTCTTCGATTTTTCCCGAGATTTCGACCGATTTGGCTTCATCGCCGTGATTTTCGACTTCGGTAGTAATCGTAAGGGACGCTTTGGTGAGGTCTTTAGTATCTACGTCAGGGGCTACAAAAGGCGCATGAAGAGAGACTTTTCCGGAGCGTTTGAGGCGAATGTCGCGGTAAATTCCCATAAAATGGTCGGGTGGGGTAGGAGCCCAGTCCACGTATCCCATGTAGAAGTCACGTACTTTGGGCGGGACAATTTCCACCAACAACGTGTTTTCGCCACTTTTGGCGGCCTTTGTAATGTCCAACTCAAACTGACGAAATGCTCCAAAAAGGGTATCTTGCGTAGCGATTGGCTGACCATTTACCCAAAAATTAGCGCGATAATTGATACCTTCTACGAGTAGTTGGATTTGCTCTTTTTGGGCTTCAAAACTTTCTAAAGTAAATGTATTTCGAAACCACCAAGTATTTTCAAAACGAGCACGGGGTATTTTTTCGAGGTTTTTTCCCACAAATACATCCTTGTATTCGCCTGCGTCAACAAGGGCTCCTAAAACAGTAGTAGGTAAAGTGGCTTGGTACCATTTTTCGCCCGAACCGATTCCTTCAGATAACATTTTGGCATCGCCTGTTACTTCTTTGGAAGACGCAATCATCCACCCTTCGCGTAGGGGGCGGTCTTCTATTTTGAGTTTTGAGCCGCAGCTCGAAAGTGCAGCTACTATTAGTACAAAAAAAGAGAGTTTTAAAGTCGTATTAATCATATTGATGGTGTAGGTTGTGACCCACAAGTAAGAAATAAATTTTGTGGCTAAATCATTCAAGCCTCACTTTGTATTTTTTTGATTGCTTTTGCAAATGCCTCCATGTCTTCTTTGTCTCCTAGCATAGCATGTTGTAAAATCCAAACAGCCTCTTCATTACAAGCGCGCTCAGCTACGGGGCAGTAAACCTGCGTATAATCTACATCGTCTGGAATGGCATAACACATGAAATTTTTGTTTTGGAACAAAGGTTGTTTATATAAAGGATGAGGATATCCTCTAAAACAAGGAACTCCCTCGGCGGCAAGTCGTTCTACAAATTCAATTTTGCTCAGGTTGTTGAAATACGTTTTATCGTATTTGAAAATATAAATATGATAGCAATGAAGGGTCTCACCTAGGCCGCGTTGGAGCGGTGTGATACCTTGTATTTGCATGAGTAACTGGTTGAGGTACAGTCCGTTTTCGTTTCTGGTGAGAGTTTGACTTTCTAGGCGTTTGAGTTGGGCCGACAGCAATACCGCCTGCATTTGGGTGATGCGATAGTTGCAGCCGGGATTGTAGTGGTCGTACCATTGTCCGCCTTCAATGCGCCCCACATTGCGGAGAGAGTGCATCATAGCGTAAAGCTCATCATCGTCGGTGACCACGATACCACCTTCGCCAGCGGTGAGGTTTTTGGAAGATTGAAAACTAAAGCTTCCTACATCGCCAATCGAACCTAACTTTTTGCCTTTGTATTCGGCTCCGTGGGCGTGAGCTGCATCTTCTATGACTCTGAGATTGTAGCGTTTGGCAATATCCATAATAGCATCCATATCGCAGGCTTGTCCACCAAAATGCACCGGAATAATGGCCTTCGTGCGAGGTGTGATAGCTGCTTCAATGGCCGCCGGAGAAATGTTATAAGTGTCGGGGTCTAAGTCCACAAACACCGGTACGCAGTTAGCTTCAATGACGGTAGATGCAGTAGCAATAAACGTATAAGGTGGCACGATGACTTCGTCGCCTGGTTTTACACCACATGCAATGAGCGCCAATCGCAAAGATACTGAGCCATTGACGCAGCTAATGGCATATTTGCTTCCGCAATAAGCGGCAAATTCTTTCTCAAATGTTTCGACCAAATCGCCACAATCGGGGTTGCCCCATTTGCCGCTTCTTACTACTTCGGCTACAGCTTCCACTTCGGTTTCGTCGAATATGGGCCAAGAAAATGTCTTTTTTACGGTTTTTTCTACTGTTTCCACAATATGTTGCTCTAATGTTTGATAAAAGTATGTAGCTATTTAGCTTGTATGCTTTAGGGTGTAAGCAATAGGCTCTCTTTAAGATGATTGCCTCTGATCACCGAGCCTAAATCATACAAATCTATGAAACGTATATCGAAAATAAATACTAAAAAATAATACTGAATTTTTTGGTTTTTGGGCTATTGGAAGGAGCCACAGACTCAATACCATGATAGGAAAAAAAGGCAAAATTACTTCACTAATTACCCTAAAACAGGGCTAGAAGTAGCCCATTTTTGAATTAGGTGGGTATATCAAAATAAGATAAGACTAAACCTTTAATTTATCCTTTTTAAGAATGAAAAACAAACAACTCTATTTATCCATGCTCATGGTAGGTATGTCATTGGCGACCGCTTGGGCTATTCGTGGGCAATTTGGGCACGAACATGGCGCTGCTTGGGCAGGTGCCGTGGGTGCACTTAGTATATTAGTCGTTGCCAAACGGCCCGATTGGTACGCCAAAGTTTTTGTAGCTACCTTGGCAGGTGCTTTGGGTTGGGGGTTGACGGGTTTGGCAAGCTACGGTATTTTGGTAGGTTATGGTCGGGGCAGCGATTTTGTCAATGTGTATTATGGCCTATTGAGCTTGTTTGTGGTAGGAGGTTTGTATGGATATGTAGGGGGAGGTTTGTTTGGCTTGGCATTGGCAAACTCATCTGCTAAACCGATTAAGTGGCATCAACTGATAGTAGAAATGACAGTCGGTGCTATTTTATTTTATTTTTTCATGATTGAAGAGTTTGGTTGGCTCATGACTCCCCCTCGTTCGGAGATGTGGGCGGCTTGTTTTGGGGCAGCCGTCGCTCTTACTTGGTACCTGATTCGCGAAAAGCAAATATCCGCGCTACGCGTGGCTGTTTTTTCCGGCTTAGGCGGTGGTTTTGGTTTTGCTTTCGGCAACTTCCTCCAGGTGTTGGGTGGCCTTACTGGTATTAAATTTAATTTTTGGAATGTAATGGAGTACTCATTAGGTTTCTTTGGAGGATTAGGGATGGCCTATGGCACTTTTACTTCACAATGGGAAAAAACCGAAGCCACCCAACCCAAGTCCAAAGTATGGTTTCCGCTACTCATGGTGGCTTTGGTGATTCCGTTTACGGTATGGGAGCAGTCATTTGGAACGGAGCGTTTGCAAGGAATTTTTACTAATCTCAATCTTACTTCTGATAGCCCCGTCATTGGAGGAGTACAGCTCGTATCGCTTGGATTGGTGTTGGTATTTACGGCTTTTTGGTGGGTGCGTTATTATCAAGCCAAACCTAACCCTATTGCCTACAGTGCCAACGAAGTCTATGGCTTATTTTTAGGGCATTGGGGGTTGTATGTGGTGTATAGTTTATTAGTAACGGGGGCTTTTATGAGTGGGTATCGCATAGAGCAATATCTCTATATCGTCAATTGGGTAATTGTCGCCTTTGTGATTCGACAAATAGAGCCAGAGTTTACCCCTCGCCTGATTGTACGCAATAAGTGGGGGCGCAATTTTGGGTTAGTGCTGGGAGTGATTGCGTTGTTGACGTTGATACTCATCAATTCGCACGGAGAACTTAAACATGCCCACAAACGCTTTGGCGCTCCTCCGGTAGAGGAAGAGAAAAAATAAATTATGGTGCGGTGTTGTTTGTAAAATAATATGCCTATTTGTGTTGTGTGAAATTGTATTTTTTTTGTGTATTTTAAAAAAAAACGGCTTCTGATTTGGAGCCGTTTTTTTGATTTTCAATTTATGGGTATTAAATTGTATGACTAATATTACTTAGTTGTACTTCGTGATTAGGGCATTTTTGCACAAAAAATAGGACGTCTTTTAATGAAACAGTTGTTTTTAGAACCAAAAATTGATTAATTGCTTTCCTACTTTAAAAGGAGGTTTTTGAAAATGATAAAACAAATTTTCTTATTGATATTGTGCTTAATTGGAAGCTTTTTTGGTGTAAAGGCTCAAAATTTAGATAAAGACACTACGGCTATCAAAGGCGTTATTATCGATTTTTTTGAACTATTTTCCCAAGATGATTTAAAATACTTGGAACGAAACTGTACGCCTGATTTTGAGCTATATGAAGTAGGGACTCGCTGGACAAACGATACCCTCATCAATCTAATTAACAAAAGAAAAGCGCAAAAGAAAACTTGGGAGCGGGCAAATGAGTTTAATTTTATAAGTTTCAAAGTCCAAAAAAATATTGCTTGGGTAGGGTATTATAACACTGCTCATCTGACCAACATCACTTCTCAGCAAAAACGGAAAGTAAAATGGCTTGAGAGTGCGATATTGGTCAAGAAAAAAAGAAAATGGTGGCTTGTGCAAATGCATTCTACCGCTCTCACTAAATGATGCATATATAAAGGAAGAAGTTTTTTTACTCAACGGAAAGGCATCGATAAATAAAAATTTGTGGGATTTTTTAAAAACATTTTGTGTATTAATTGAGTTTCGGATTTAATTTAAGTCAAAATTTTTTCCTAAATTAAATCTACCCATTTTTATGCACAAAACTACCTTACAATTGGTAGCCAAGCTGGCAATTTGCGCAAATCTATGGCTGCTGAGTGTAGCTGCTTTTGCCCAAAATAAAGTCAGCGGCACTATCAAAACAGAAAACGGAAGCCCTATCCCTGGGGTAAATGTAGTAGTGAAAGGAACCACGACCGGGACTACTAGTGGCACTGACGGTACTTATACCCTCTCTCTACGTCAAACCAATGTCACCCTCGTGTTTTCGTCGATTGGATTTCAGGCCAAAGAGGTGGCCGTAGGCAACAGCAGCCTCGTTGATGTGACCCTCGTAGAAGATGTCTCCAATCTACAGGAAGTTGTAGTGACGGGCTTGGCGACTAGTATCAAACGCTCCAACCTAGCCAATGCCATAGGAACGATTTCGGCAAAGGAGCTTATGGGAACTACCCAAATCCAGACGGTTGATAATGCCTTTTATGGAAAGCTGGCAGGGGTCAATATGAATACCAACGGTGGTGCGCCTGGTGGTGGGGTATCGATTCAGTTGCGTGGGGTTTCGTCGTTGGTGGGAGCTTCTCAGCCTCTTTACATTATTGATGGGGTATATGCCAACAACAGCGTTAACCGTTCGGGACGTGCTTCCGTAACAGGGGCAGGTGCCGAAACCCAAGATGACGCAGCCAACCGTATTTCGGACCTTAACCCCAATGACATCGAAAACGTGGAGGTACTTAAAGGGCCTTCCGCTGCGGCGATTTATGGAACCCGTGCCAACGCGGGTGTTATCATCATCACTACCAAAAGAGGAAGTGCGGGCAAAACCAAAGTTTCTTTTGCGCAGGATTACGGATTTGCTACGCCTCAAAAGCTCTTAGGGGTGGATAGTTGGTCGGAAGCAAAAATCAATACTTTCTTTGCCGCAGCCCGCAGACCTGTTGAACTTGAGCGTTTTCGTGCAGCCAATGGCCAAACGTGGGACTATGAAAAGTATTTTTACGGCAACACGGCCCCCCTTTCCAATACTCGCTTGGGAATCTCAGGAGGAACTGACAAAACCAAATTCTTTATCTCGGGAAGCTATACCGACGAAAAAGGAATCATTCGTCGTACTGGTTTTAAGCGCTACTCGTTTAGGACCAACATCGACCACAAACTAACCCAAGACATTACGTTGTCGGTAGGGTCAAACTATATCAATTCTAATACCGACCGCGGGTTTACGGGAAATCAAAACAATTCAGGAGCAAGTATAGGTTACAATATGTCGTATGTGCCGAATTATTTTAATTTGTTTGCCGACGAAAGTGGCCGTTATCCCGACAACCCTTATTTTTCTGAAAACCCGGTAGCTGTCACCGAAAGAGGGGTCAATAATACCAACGTCAACCGTTTTATTCAATCGTTTAATTTGACAGCCAATCTCTATAAATCTGAGAAATCGTTGTTAAAATTTGTAGGTCAAGGGGGCGTAGATTATACCCAAAATACTACTCAAGTGTACTTGCCTGAGGACTTACAATACCAACGTGGACAAGGCAACCCTGGTGATGCACTATGGGGAAAAACAGAAAATGTGAATATGAACATCCAAGCGGCTTTGGTATATAACTGGAATATCGGTAAAGTAAATTTGACGTCTCAGACAGGCGCAGTGCGGCTCAAATTTCGTGAAGATCGTCTCCTCAACCGTTCGCGGGGATTGGCTGGAGGGCAAAACAACCTACGCCAAGGGACGGTACAAGAGATTTTTGACCAACGCTTCCAGACGGTCAATGACGTGGGAGCTTTTATCCAACAAGAAGCCAACTGGGACGACAAAATCATCGCTACGGCGGGGGTACGTTGGGATAAATCAACCCTCATTGGCAATGCCAATAAGTTTTGGGCCTTTCCTAAAGCTTCTTTGGCCATCAACCTTGCCAATTTTGATTTTATCAGAAGTAGTAATCTTGCCTCGATATTTTCTCAAATCAAACCTCGCGTAGCTTACGGTGAAACCGCCGGTGTGCCAGGTTTTGGAACTACTTTTACTGCGCTCAATTCAGCTAATATCGGTGGATTGCTTGGGTCGGTAGTAACAACAGCTGCTGGAAATGCCGATATTGAGCCTGAGCGGGCGGGTGAGCTTGAGTTTGGTTTAGATTTAGGGCTATTCAACAATCGTATCCAATTGGAAGCTACTTACTATGACAAACAAACCCGTAGCAATATTCAAAACCTTCAACTGTCGCCTTCTGTAGGTATAAGTACGATTCCTAGTAATTTGGCACAGCTTCAAAACCGTGGACTTGAGTTTTCGTTGGGAGCTAGTCCTGTACAAAAAGAAAACTTTCGCTGGTTTTCGCGCTTGATGTGGTGGAAAAATGACCTCCTTATGACTCGTCTAGGCATCCCGGCGTATAATTTAGGAGCTTTTGGGGTATCGCTCGGTACGTTTTTGTACCAAGAAGGGTTTTCGCCTACTACCATCGTCGGTACTCGCCCTGCGCGTGATGCCAATGACACGCCATTGGCCGAAGGGGTACGCACAGGTGCTTTTATATTGGGCGACAACCAACCCGATTTTCAGATGTCTTGGATGAACGAATTTACGGTTTTCAAGAGTTTTGATGTCAATATGCTTTGGCATTGGAAAAAAGGGGGTGATAATATCAACCTTTCGCAGTTTTTGATGGATTCGGGTGGAACTACTCCCGACTGGGACGACGATGATAATGCCGACGGAGTACCCAATGGCCGTCAGCGAGGATTAGCTCCTTATAATGGTGCCGACCGCTGGGTACAAGACGCGTCTTATGTGCGTTTACGTGAAGTAGCGGTTTATTACAGTGTACCTACAGGTTCATTGGGTAAATGGTTTAACAACAAAATTTCGCGCGTGCGTCTGGGAGTATCAGCTCAAAATCCGCTCACTTTCTCCAACTATTTTGGATATGACCCCGAGACTTCCACTTTTGGGGTACAAGCCGTGGGCTCGGGTGTGGATATTGCTCCTTATCCTACACAGCGTCGCTTTTTTGGTCATTTAGTTGTAGAATTTTAAGCTCGAACATCATGAAAAAATTAAGTTTGTATACGCCAATATTAATAGGGCTAATGCTTATGAGCTCTTGTAGCTTTTTTGAGCTTAGCGCCCCCAATGACCCTAATAACCCTTCGTTGGGGAGTGTGTCTCAAAATGCCTCTCGCAATCAAGTTCAAAACCTGATAACTGGCCTAGAGTCGCGTCATCGTGATTATGTATTTACGGTTACGATGCTCTTTGGAAGTATGGGACGAGAACTGTGGTATCTCAATGCTTCTGACCCACGCTGGCAAACCGATTGGCTCGGTATGAACAATCGCCAAGCGACTGCCAATATGTTTGGATATCTGGCAACCTATCAAAACCCTTACTTTGCCATTAGACAAGCGCAAACAGTGATTGACGCGGTTCAGAATACCAATACTTTTACCGAACAAGAAAAAAATGCGGTTTCAGGATTTGCCAAAACAATCATGGCTTATCAATACTTACTGGTAGCGATGGGGCAATACGAAAATGGGATTCGGATTGACGTAAAAGATATTCAAAATCCTGGGCCTTTCTTGCCTTTGGCAGAATCCTTGACCCAAATCAAACGTGTGTTGGATGAAGGTAATACCGAATTAGGAAATGCGGGAACGGGTAATTTCCCATTACGCCTTACCAGTGGATTCACTGCTAACAATTTCAATACAATTGCGGCTTTGCGGCAGCTCAATCGTGGTCTTGCAGCGCGTTTGGCGGTGTATCGTCAGCAGTGGCAAGAGGCGGTAGAGGCACTCAATGGCTCTTTTTATAGCCTTACGGGTAGCCTTGATTTGGGCCCTGCGCATACCTACGGGGCACCTCCTGATGCTTTCAATCCGTTGTTTTTTGTACAAAATGCCAACGTTACTACTATGATGGTGGTTCATCCTTCGGTATTGAGAGATACCATTGCAGGAGATGCTCGCGTGCGCAACAAGTTTTTCCGTCGTACCGTACCCGTTTCAGTGACTTCCGACGGAACACCTTTATCGGGTCAATACCAAGACCGTCGCTTTGCTTCGAATACCAGCGAAGTGAAGTTTTTGCGCAATGAAGAATTGGTGTTGATTGCCGCCGAAGCCAATGCTCAGCTAGGCAATACACAAGCTGCTTTGGCAGCTATCAATCGCATTCGTACTGCGGCGGGTATTGGAAACTACGCAGGAGCTACCACCAAAGAAGCGCTGATTGATGAAATTTTGTTTCAGCGCCGCTATTCGCTCTGGGCCGAACCTTGGGGACACCGTTGGGTAGATTTGCGTCGTTATGACCGCCTCAATGCTCAAAACGTGGATATTTCGCTCGACCGAGGTACTATTTTTAAACAACTCGCTCGTCCACAGGCAGAAATTAACTGGGATGAATACGTGAAAACACGCTAAATCTGAGTTTTACTTTGATAAAATCCTCGCTACTCACAGTGGCGAGGATTTTATTGTAGGGTTAAGTCATGTGCTTTCTTTTGGATTAAGTATAATCAACCATAAGCTTGCCTTTTGACATTGATTATTCATCTAAATCCTAAAAACATGATTAAGAAAAATGTTTTATCAATAATGTTGCTATTGGCTGTTTTCAGTGGCTTAAAGGCGCAGTCAAGCAAGGTATTTGATAACCTAACTGTGCCGAGCAAAATCTTGAAAAGCGACCGAAAATACGCTATTTATTTACCTCCAGGCTATGAGACTTCACAGCGTAGCTATCCTGTGCTGTATTTATTGCACGGGGCAGGCGACGACCAAACAGGCTGGGTCCAATTTGGAGAGGTGCAGCATATCGCTGATAAAGCTTTTGAAGAAGGCAAAGCTACTCCGATGATTATCGTCATGCCCGATGCCAACACAGGGCAGCGTGGCTATGCCAACGATGTCCGCAATGAGTGGCGTTATGAAGATTTCTTTTTTCAAGAACTTATGCCCTACGTAGAAAAAACCTACCGCATCAAAACCGAAAAACGTTTTAGAGCAGTGGCAGGATTGTCGATGGGTGGGGGAGGGTCGTTTACCTATGCTTTGCATCATCCTGAGTTGTTTTCGTCGGCGTGCCCGTTGAGTGCAGCTACTGGCCCTATGGCGCTTGAAGATACCAAAGCACAATTAAAACGCTCAAAACCTGATGCAAACTATACCGATGCCGAAATAGAAGCTTACTTCAAACGTCAGAGTGTACTCGAACTTATTAAGAATATGCCCGATGACCAAAAGAAAGCAGTTAGGTGGTATATCGACTGCGGAGATGATGATTTTTTGTACGAAGGAAATTCTTTGGTTCATATCGCGATGCGTAAAAAAGAAATACCTCACGAATTTCGCATCTACGACGGTGGGCATACTTGGACTTATTGGCGACGTGCACTTCCTACGGTGCTGTCATTTATTTCGGATGCTTTTCACCAATATTAAGTTTAAAATATTAGGCATACAATCATATTGAGAATTAGTGGGGTTAGATGTAAATTTAAGGTCTTAACCCCCTAACTCTTGAGATATGAATTACTCCAAAATTTTACTTTCTACCGCTTTATTTCTACTTGGCTCTTTTGGACACTGGTACATTATGTATTGGCAGTTCAAATCTCCTAAATGGATTACTTCTTTTTATCCTTATTTGTTAGCCTTAGCTTGCACATTTCTTTGGATTAAAGCCTCCGAATATGGGGTTCAAGGGTTTAACGGCTCCATGTGGTCCAATCGCTTTTTGTTTTTTGTCACTGGCGTCATTGTGGGTTCTATTCTGTATCCGATTCATTTTGGGCAAACATTCACCCTGAAAGTAGTGATTCAACTTGTACTTGCGTTGTTGATTATTGTAGTATCGATTTGGTAGCTTCGCTTTTTTCCCCTGAGAAATTAGTTCCTCAGGGGAACCTCGTCTTAATATTGAAAATGAAGTGTATTAGGCTCGTTGTGATAAGTGGTGGTTTTTGAAATAGGAATCCCTTTTTCGTTGTATTGATACCCAAAGGTTGTAATAGTCTGAACTCCCGTCGCGGCCAAGGTAGTAACGGCTCTGCCGGGGTTGTTGATGTGAAACAACGCCGAAGGTACGTATGGATAAAAAGCTACCAGATTGAGTGGATTGTAATTGTTGTCAAAACCGCTATAGTCTATTTTTTCATATAATTCATATTGGTTTTTGAGAAACAAAAAATAGTCCACATGGGTACAGTTGCTTTTGGAATCATACGTATACACCCATTTTGTTTTAGAAGGGCTGTCGGGTTGTTGATGGGCTTCGGGGGTTACTTCTTCTCTTTCACTTACCTGGCCCTTTGCCGTGAATTTTAGATAAGTAGTCGAAATCAATCTCCCTCCCGAGAAGCTTTCAATACGCTCCAACATACCGTTTTTGTAATAATAATCATGAAAACCACGGTTGGAATTTACCCGGATAAGCTGCCCTGCGGTATTGTATTCGAAAGCATTTTCGATGCGCTGCACTTGCGTTGGGTCTGATATGACGTATTGCCACTGCGAGATATACTGAATGATGCGACCGGCGGCATCGTATTTGAACTCTTGAAATTCAGTATCACTTCTGAAGGCTTTTTGGAGCTTAGGAGGAATCGAGAGGGGCTCCTCAGGGGTAGATTCGCCGTGTGTATGACGACAAGCGTTTAAAAATAGAAGCATTGCCGTAGCAATGGCAAAGGAAAGCAACGAAGGAGTTTTCATATGTATTGGCTGTATTTTGAATGCACAAAGTTTGTCAGGATAGAATACACACACAAAAGCGAGATTTATGAAATGTTGGAAATACAAGCCGAAGTGTCGAAATAGTCGTATAGAGGTAATAGAAGAAAAAATGTAGAACTATTTTTTAACTAAAAAAATAGTTCTACATTTAGGAACAAGAAATCAACATTATCTTATTTTTTCTAAACCTATTTCTTCAAACACCATGTACAGCTGTTTCTTAAGCCTTATCGCCTTGTTTTCGGCACCACAACAAACTACCCAAGTCAACAATACGGTGGGAATTTATGGGAGTTGTCGAGACAATACCACCAAAGATTTTCTAAAAAACAGTGCCGTATATGCGGGTTTCAAAACAGGGAAACAACTATTGGGGCAATGTGACGCCACAGGAAAGTGGGATTTCAGAATACCCGATTCTACCCAATACCTTTCGTTTGAGGTAAAGGGTTATCATACGGTTACTTATCCGATTCATTTTGTGGGAAAAGTTTCAAGTGCTGCCAAATTCCCTTTATTTGTAGAAATGAGTGAAAAAGATTCTTTGCCTTTAGCAGTTGGTACATGGCATATATACCGGTTTGCGGTAATAGATAGCCTGGATTTAGAGCATCGGTGGGATATAGTTAATACAACTAGATATGGAATGTTTTATACCAATAAAAATTACTACAAACGCTCTCCTGTAATCACCCTACCTTATGAGGAAGGAAAATATGTATATAGAGCTTTCACAAAAACGGGAAAAGTAGTGTTGAAACGGGAGTTTACGATTTTGCCAGGGGTTAATTTTTTGGAAATGACTATCCAAGACAATGAAGTAAAGGACGCTGTTGTCGAACTTGATGAGTCGCGGATTAAGTCACTTAAACCTAAATCGCTGTATTTTAAACAGAGTAGTCATGACCTGACAGCGCAAACCAAAATGGAGTTGGATTCGGTGGCGAGGTTTTTAACAAACGAAAAGGATAGGAAGGCACTCATTACGGGCTATACTGATGGCGTGGGAGAGCGGTCAAAAAATATGATTTTGTCGGAATATCGCGCCAAAAGAGTTAAGAGTTATTTGTTAGAAAAAGGAGTTTCACCGCAGCAACTTGAAATAGAATGGAAAGGCTCGTCCGAAACAGCTACTTCTAGTGATAGTGAGGAGGTCAAAAGTAAAAATCGACGTGTTAGGATTATATTTTTGTGAAAAATTGAGAGATGAAAAATTGGATTTTAATAGTTGGGTTGTGGGGTGGACTGGTGGCGCATGTTTCTGCTCAGTCGTATATAATAGTAAAGTTGGCACCCAAACAGGGGCTATTTTTTTATGAACGTACTAAGTTTTTGTACCCAAATCGACAGTTTCATTATCATTTTTCAGGTGGAGACGCCTTCAAAACAGAAACCGTAGTAGTGAGTGACAAATCGCCAAGCGTGCTGATTTTCCAGCAAGAACCCGCCGATATGATTCCTATTTTCTTATTTCCTCAAGATACGCTTATTGTGAGGGTATCTATGTTAGGAAAGCTGATGTTTGAAGGTAAAAGAGTCAAAGAATGGGAAATGATGAAGGATGTAGTGAAACAGCAGTCTTTTACGGAGCCTTATTTCATGAATGTAAACTTTAGATCTTGGAAAGATGCCGAGATGTATTTGGATTCGGTCAAACGAGATAGTAAAGTTCAAATAGCGCAGTTGAGGCAGGAGGGTGGGTTTTCAAAAGAATTTATGAATTATCTCCAAAAAGAACGGAGTTATCAATGGATGGCGTCGTGGTTGAGGCACCGAAACAAGTCGTTTAGAGAGCTACCTTTATCGAAGGAACTGACTCAAATAAAATCCGAACTTCTTGCTGACTCACTGAATGTAGGCTCTATGTTTAGGATTCCTGCGCTGTACGGGCTTGTGGAATTGGAATGTGGATGTTATAAAAAAGATACTTTTGCGGATAGTGAAGAGTTTGCGGCTTTATTTAAGTATGTAATGGCTCACTATAAGGGAAACTTAAGGACTCAACTTCTACTAGTTCTGTTGTATGAGCAAATTGCGATTACGCCAAATTATGCCTCCAACAAATCTTTTTATCAGCCTTACTTAGATGACTTTTATGGTTCAAATACCGACTCCGATTATGCAGATTACATAAAACTACGCCTAGAAGAAGCAAATTCTCCTAGGCGTAGAGAGTGATTTTGGGCAAATGATTAGAAGTCAGCAAATTGCCCGTACATTTCTTTGAGTTTGGGGTCGCGCTCGGCGTTGCGAATATCTTTACGCATGGCTTTGACACCTTCAATATCCGTCAGTAGTCCCAATACTTGATAAGCTCCAAAACGAACAAAATAAGCGGGGGAGTTACGAGCCGTGGTTTCGAGCATAGGAAGGGCACGGCGCTGCACCTGCGTATTGGAACGAATGAGGTATTTGCCAAATACCTGTAAAAAATTATATACTTCGGCGGCTTTAAGACGGTTCATTTTTTGGATAAACCAGTCATATTGCTCAGGCTTGCCCAATCCTGCATAATAATTGGCCACGGCGGTTATGATTTCGCTGTTGGGGGCATTTTCAAAACGAGCTGCGATGTCGGCAGCATCATCAGGTTTGCCAATAAGGTAGGCATCAAGTGCCGCTGATACCACCTGATAAGAACTGTCGTTGAGCGCTTCGCGGAAAAGAGGGTCGTTGGTGTTGTCGCCAAAGGAAGCAAGCGTGATAATAGCTTCCATACGTACCCGAGGATGAGGGTCGACACGGGCCTTGCTTTGAAGAATTCGCTCGACTTCATTAAATTGCAGACCGTCATATTCGGAAAAGTTTGAAACAGCCAACTGCCTGATTTTCCAGAACTTGTCGCTCATTGCACGCATCATCAGATTGCGCACCGTAGAGTCAATCATTTGTCCTTCGAGACGAGTAAGGGCTTCGTAGCGAGCCAAATATTTGTCACAATTATTGTATTGGAAAATCCACTCAGCTTTGCTTTTTTCGTAATCTACCTCTCCCAAAATTTGTTTTTCAACATCAAAATCAACTAAATCGGGTGATTGGGGGGCAGGAAATTCAAAGGTTTGTTTGGCTTGATTGACCACAATATCATGGGTGTTTTTTTGTCCATTGACCCATACATCTACCTTGAGAGGTAAACGATAAATAGGCGTATAAGTAGAATCTTGTAGTTGGTTTATTTTGAGATTGACCTTGCCATTGGCCCAAGTTTTTTCTACTTTGAGATTAGCATGACCAGAAGATAAAAACCATTGATTAAAAAACCAATTGAGGTCTTCGCCCGTTACTTCTTCAAAAGCTTCGCGAAGGTCATTGATTTCGGCGGTTCCAAAACCATATTTTATGAGATAATTGCGAGATGCCGTAAAAAATGCTTCATCACCTACATATTTGCGAAGCATGTGCAGGACGCGTCCCCCTTTGGCATAGGAGTGGCTGTCAAACATATCTTCTGAGTCAGTATAATGATACCGAATCAAAGGCTCTTGCTTTTGTTCGGCCTCACCCAAATATTGCTGTAGCTCGCCTTGCGCCCACAAGTCAGCTTCTTCGGTACCTTTTTTGTGTTCGTTCCAGAGGTATTCGGAGTAGTTGGCAAAGGCTTCATTGAGGGGCAAATGTACCCATGATTCGCAGGTAACCAAGTTGCCAAACCAGTGATGCATCAGTTCGTGCGCAATCACATTGTCGGAATTGCCGTCGAGGAGCGCACGGGTATCGGTCTGTACATTTTCGGCGTGTACGGTGATAGAAGTATTTTCCATGGCACCCGCTACAAAATCTCGAACCGCCACTTGGGCATATTTATCCCATTGGTACTCAACCCCAAATTTTTCCTCAAAGAAGGCAATCATCTCTTTCGTGCGGCCAAAAATCGCTTTGGCATGAGGGCCGTATTCAGGTTCTACATAGTAGCTCAATTCTAAGCCATTGCGGATAGTGTCGCGGGCTACTGCAAAGTTCCCTACAATAAAAGCCGCCAAATAAGGTGCGTGCGGGAGTTTTTGTACCCAGCGGTCGGTGCGGGTACTGTCTGGATTGATGGTAGAAGAAATCAGCTTTCCATTCGAAATTGTCTTGAAGCGATTTTCTATCGTCAGTCGGAAATCTTGGGTCATTTTCTCATTAGGGCTATCCACCATCGGGAGCCAGCAAGAGTTGTATTCCGTTTCGCCTTGTGTCCAGATTTGTTGAGGTTTGCCTTCGTCGAGGCCATCGGCATTGATAAAATAAAGCCCCTTGTCGCCTTTAGGCCCTCTCAGATTATCAGGAAGTTCGTTGGGCTTGGCTACATAATCAATCAAAACGTGTAGGGTATCGAATCGACTGTATTTACGACGAAGTTTGATTGTAAGGAGGCGTTTGTCGTAGGTATATTCGAGAGGGTCCGAAATAAACTCCCGAACCATTTGCCCTGTAGTAGAATCGCGACGGGCGAGGGTGTCAAGGTGAAATATTCCTTTAATTTCTAGCCCTTTAGCGTCGAGTTCGAGGGTGTTTTGGGGATAAAAATAAGGCTTAAACGTAATAACAGCGGAGCCAAGGGCATGTTGACGAAGCCAGTCAAAACGCATCTCTAATTGCGTATGTAAGATATCGTTTTTGAGAGCTCTAGTAGGGCGATAAGGCCCTTTTTTGGGTGCCCAGGCAGGAGCTTTGCGAGTAGTGTCGGCGGGAGAAGTACCTTTGGAAAAAGCCCCAAAGGCGAAGCATATAAATAGAGAAAGTATAGCGAGATTTTTTGACATTAGATAAATCCTTTGTTCTTACGACGTTGATAATCAAAAAAGTAATCCATAAAACGCACAATCCGTGCCGTAATACAGGAAAATAACGCAAAGTTCGGAAACCTATTGGGAAGAGCGAAATAAAATTCATAAAAAAAGCCTGCTGATATTCAGCAGGCTTGTAAGAATTAGGGAGATTTATACCAATTCAGCTTCTTCCACTAAGTTGTGTTTTACCAAATATTCCGCAATCTGAACGGCGTTGGTGGCGGCTCCTTTGCGGAGATTATCGGCCACAATCCAGAGATTAAGGGTTTTGGGCTGTGACTCGTCGCGGCGGATACGCCCCACAAATGTCTCGTCTTTGCCGTGGGCGGTCAGAGGCATGGGGTATATTTTATTTTTTGGGTCATCTTGAATCACCACGCCTTCGGCTTGGCCCAAGATTTCGTAGATTTCATTGAGGTCAAATTCATTTTCAAATTCTACATTGACTGCCTCTGAGTGACCGCCGATAGTGGGGATGCGCACAGTAGTTGCAGTGACAGCAATGTTGTCGTCCATCATGATTTTCTTGGTCTCATTGGTCATCTTCATTTCTTCTTTGGTATAACCATTGTCCAAGAAAACATCAATGTGAGGCAATACGTTGAGGTCGATAGGGTGAGGGTATACTTTTTCTACGCTAGTATCCCCTTTGCGCTCTGCAAATAGTTGATCCACAGCTGCTTTACCTGTTCCGGTCACGGATTGGTAGGTCGAAACCACCACGCGTTTGATACCATAACGCTTGTGTAAGGGGTTCAATACCACCACCATCTGGATAGTGGAGCAGTTGGGATTAGCGATGATTTTGTCTTCTTTGGTCAATGTGAAAGCATTGATTTCAGGAACTACCAATTTTTTGGTAGGATCCATCCGCCAAGCCGATGAGTTGTCAACAACCGTAATGCCCGCTTCGGCAAATTTGGGAGCAAGTGCCAAGGAAGTTCCGCCACCTGCCGAAAAAATAGCGATAGCTGGCTTTGCTGCAATGGCATCTTCAAAGCTAACAATGGTGTACTGTTTACCCTTGAACGTGACCTGTTTACCTACGGATCTTTCTGATGCAACCGGAATGAGTTCTGTTACGGGGAAGTTGCGTTCTTCGAGTACTTTGAGGATTTCGCTGCCTACCAAACCGGTAGCGCCTACTACTGCGATTTTCATGATGGTTTTGGCCTCCAGCCCCCGACAGGAGAGTGCTTTTAGAGTGATTAGAGATGCTCCCATCGGGGGTGGGGGCAAAAAAAAATCGTCACCGTGAAGGTTAAGAATCTGGACAAACACGCTGGCTAGGTGGGGTCAATTTCCCATCTGGCTCCGCGTGTCTATTTAGATTTCTTTGTGTTCACAGTGACGATAAAAATGTGGGTGCAAATTAAATTCAAACTTTAAAATTAAGCAAGAAAAAGAATGCCTTTTTTACAATAAAAGCTTTGATTGTTTGCCAAAATGCTAAAAAGACCTTTGGAAAATTGAAAATTATGTACTCCACGTCCATACTTTGGTAGGAGTGATACAGTAATCCATCCGTATGTCGAAAGGGTTGCGGTCGTCGATACGCGCTATTGGCTCAAAAAGCGAAACCCCGACCTTTAAGACCTTAGGGTGGCATTGAGCCAAAAAACGATCATAAAATCCTTTGCCATAGCCTACTCGATAGCCTTGTAAGTCAAAAGCCAACAGTGGCAGCAGCACAAGGTCGATATTACGGATATTGTATCTAAGGCTATGATGAGGGTCGGGTTCCAGAATTCCCCATTGATTCATGACAAGGGTCATATCAGGTAGCCATTGATAATGCTCCATTTCGGGGGTATCGGGTATCGTCCGAGGAACTACTATTTGGGTTTTAAGGTATTTTTCTTGGAGTGTATAAATAATGGGAAAAGTATCGACTTCATTACGCCGTTTGATCGGCAGATAAGCGTGTACAGCTTTGAGCTTTTCTACTGCAAAATGGGTAAAAAAAAGCTGCGCAATCGCCTTACTTCCCTCCAATACCTCAGAGTGAGTCAAGGCTTGGCGATGTTCAGAAAAAAGGCGGCGCAGCTCTTGTTTTGTCATGATTTTACTTGATTCCGCCCATCCAGTCTTTTAATGGGCGTTGAAGAATGAGTATAATTCCCCCTACAACAATACAAAACCAAACGATACTCATAAACATCTGCGGCATTTGTTGGACGTTTTCTTCGTCAAAACCACCGGCAAATAGACCCGCAAACAAATTTCCCAAGGCCGCCGCCACAAACCAAATCCCCATGAGTTGGCTCAAGTATTTTTTAGGGGCTAATTTAGTGTAAGCACTCAAGCCCACAGGACTGAGACAAAGTTCCCCTAAGGTATGGAATAAGTACGTGAAAATGAGTACAAAAGCAGAGGCTTTTACTCCTGTGAGGGCGACTTTGGCACCCCATACCATGAGATAGTAGCCAAAGCCTAGTAAAAACAAACCTATCGCAAATTTGACCAACAAAGGAGGGTTGAGTTTTTTCTTTTCTAAAAATACCCACACACCCCCTAATACCGGCGCAAATACCAAGATATAAAAAGGATTGAAGTTTTGAAACCAACTAGAAGGCATCCCAAAAGGAAGCTCAGAATAACGGTCGGCAAATATTTGAAGTGATGACCCTTGCTGTTCGAATCCTGCCCAAAACAATACCGCGCCCCAAAACAAAATGAAAAGTATCACAATACGTTTCATTTCGATTTTAGAAAGATTGGACGCAAAGAGCAAATTAGCAAAATAAATAATCACGACTGCGACAGCAATGAGTCCCATCGAAGTAGCTACGCCAGATTTACTATTCCAAGTAAAAGTACCATTGAATTGTAAAACAACAATAAATACTAAGAGCACCGCAATCAGTATCCATGATAAAGGATTAGTTTTTTGGACTTCTTTTGTCTCTTCTGCTAATTTGGGCGCCATGCCTTTTTCTTTAAGGTAAGGCTGCGCAAAAATACGGTAGACCAGTAGTCCTAAAAACATCGCCACTGCTGCTGCTCCAAAGCCATAATGCCACCCTACTTTTTGCCCCAAATAGCCCACAATCGTAATGCCTAGAAAAGAACCCAGATTGATACCCATATAAAAAATGGAAAAGGCTGCGTCTCTGATAGCACCTCCTTCAGGGTATAATTCACTCACAATAGAGCTGATGTTGGGTTTGAGAAGCCCCGTGCCGATTGCTACTAAGGCTAAGCCTGCAAAAAACACAGCCTCTCCCGCAGGAAAGGCCAACACGATATGTCCCAACATAATAGCGATACCACCATACCAAATGGCTTTGCGCTGTCCTAGTACATTGTCGGCTAGCCACCCTCCTGGTAATGACAATAAATAAACTGAAAAAGTATATAATCCGTAAATCGCGCCTCCTTCCCCTTCGTTGAGCCCCATGCCGCCATTGGTTTTATCCAGTAAAAACAGCAGAAGAATGGCTCGCATGCCATAGTAGGAAAAACGCTCCCACATTTCGGTAAAAAATAAAACAAATAGACCCTTGGGGTGGCCAAATAAAGTCTTTTCAGTCATAGAGAAGGTTGGTTTAGTTTTGTTGAAATGGATAATTAGGCATAGTCACTTAGATGATTTTATCAACCTATGACTATGCCTACATAACGCAAATGTAAAAAAAAAGCCTAATTATTTTTACCTTACCCAAATCTGCCTCTTATTTCCATCCTCCTCCCAATGCTCGATAGATATTAATAACGGCATTGTACTGTCGGCGCCTTACGTCTATAAGTTCTATTTTGGATTGTAGGGCATTTTTACGGTTCAAAATCACCTCCAAATAAGTTGCTCTACCAGTCATGAATAGCTCTGAGGCCGTTTGAATGGATAAATCTAATACCCTAGCCTCCGAATTTTTGAGTCGATAGATTTTTTCAAGGTTATTGATTTGCACCATCTGATTATATACCTCGAAGTATCCATTCAAGAGCGTTTTTTGATAATTGTATAAGGCTTCTATCTGAATAGCACGGGCGATTTTGAGGTCTGCTTTGAGGGCGCTTTTGTTGAAGAGCGGAGCCGCCAGACCTCCCAAAATATTATAAGCGATAGACTGAGGCGAAATCAAAAACTTAGGATTGAACGATTGTAAACCTAAAGTGGCTGCGATATTGAGCGAAGGATAAAACGCGGCCTTGGCTACAAAAACATCTGCCTTCGTAGCGGCTAGCTCGTATTCTGCTTGTTTGATGTCGGGGCGGTTTTTCAATAAATCCCCTGGAATCCCTACCAATATCTGATTGGGAAGTGATTTCGAAAAAAGAGCTTTATTTTTAAGAATAGGCTGCGGGTAGCGCCCCATCAAAAAATTAATCCTATTTTCGATTTCCGTGATTCGCTGCAAAATTTCTGCTTCGAGTGCTTTAGAGTTGAGAAGCTGTGCCTCAAACTGATTAACGGCGAGTTCGGTAGCGCGTCCAGCGTCTTTCTGGACTTTGATGAGGGTTAGCTCATTGTCTTGCAGATTGATGGTTTCCCGAACAATATCAAGCTCGCTTTCAAATCCTAATAACTCATAATAAGCAATCGCAATATCAGCAATCAGATTAGTAACTATAAAGTTTCGCCCCTCGACCGTGGCCAAATAACGCGACAAAGACGATTCTTTAATGGCCTTTAATTTTCCCCAAATGTCAATTTCCCAGGAGCTTTGGAGACCTATATTAAAATCGGGTAGGTATTGGGGGATTCTTTGTTCTTCGCTAATATTGTTAGAAAAATTGGTGTCGAAATTTCCGACACCGTCCATGGTGTATTTTCCAAAGCGTCGTTGACCCACCGAGCCACCTCCTGTAACAAAGGGCTGCGTGAGTCCTTTAGCGCGCTCGATTTGGGCACGTCCCATTTCAATTCGTTGGGATGTTATTAGTAAGTCCAAGTTGTTTTTAAGGGCTTCCTCAATCAAACTCACTAATGTGGTATCCGAAAAATACTCTCTCCATAAAATATCTGCCGAATTTACGTCACTTTTAGTGGTGTTATAGGCTTCGGGTAAAGTGGGTAAAATCGGTAATTGTTCTGGGGTTTTCAGGGTTTTACAGCCTGTAAAAAAGAGGCCAATGGTCAGAACAAGTAAGGTGGGGATTTTATATGTTAGGTTACGCATCAACTTCTTGATTTAAATATACTGCTTTCTTTTTCTTTGGATTTGAAAAACGTTCTGAGAGGGTAGCAAAAATGACATATAGTCCAGGGATGATAATAACCCCGAAAACGGTTCCAAAGAGCATCCCGCCTGCGGCGGCCGTACCGATGGTTTTGTTGCCAATAGCTCCTGCTCCTGATGCCATCATCAATGGAATCAAACCCGCAATAAATGCAAAAGAGGTCATGAGGATAGGGCGCAAACGAGACGCTGCACCTTCGATAGCCGCTTGCAATGGAGTATAGCCTTCGCTGCGTTTGAGAATCGCAAACTCCACAATCAAAATCGCATTTTTTCCCAACAAACCGATCAGCATCACAAGTGCGACTTGGGCGTAAATGTTGTTTTGTAATCCCAAAATTGCCAAAAAGAAAAAGGCCCCAAATACCCCTGTTGGAAGCGACAAAAGTACAGGCAGTGGTAGCAAAAAGCTCTCATACTGAGCCGCTAGCAGTAAATACACAAATATCAAACAAATGATGAAAATATAAATGGCTTGGTCGCCCGAGAGAATTTCGTCGCGGGTCATTCCTGACCATTCGTAGGTGTAGCCTTTCGGAAGTTTTTGAGCTGCTACTTCCTGAATAGCTCTGATGGCATCGCCACTACTAAAGCCAGGCGCGGCTTCTCCGTTGATCATGGCAGCCGTAAACATATTATAACGGGTAAGCTGCTCGGGTCCAAATACGCGTTCGGTTCTTACAAAAGCTGAGTAAGGTACCATTTCGCCTTCGGTATTTTTGACGTAAAGTTTGAGTATGTCGTCGGGTTGCATCCGATATTCGGGAGAAGCTTGTACCATTACTTTGTACATTTGACCAAAACGAATGAAGTTGGTAGCATAAAAACTACCAATCAACGATTGGAGGTTGTTCATGGCATTGTCGATAGAGACACCTTTTTGGGCGGCTTTTTCGTTGTCAACGTGAATTAAGTATTGCGGAAAACTCGCATCATAACTCGTAAAGGCATTGACGACTTCGGGGCGTTTGTTGAGTTCCTCAATAAAAGATTTAGTTACTTTTTCCATCGCCTGTAGGTTGCCGCTACCTGTGCGGTCTTGGATACGAAACTCAAAACCACTGGCGTTTCCGTAGCCGGGTACTGCAGGAGGAGGGAAAAACTGAATGTCGGCGTCTTTGATGTGTTTGGTTTTTTCGGTCAACAAAGCAATTACATCATCTACCGATTCTTTGCGGCTTTCCCACGGTTTGAGGTTCATCATTCCCATTCCAAAGGAAGCCCCGGCCCCGTCGGTCATCAAACTGAAGCCAGACAGAGTAGAAATAGATTCCACAGCGTCGAGTTTGAGGCTTACTTTCTCGATTTCGTCTACTACGGCTTCTGTACGTTCGAGTGTTGCCCCCGAAGGAGTAGTGATGTTAGCATAAATTGTACCTTGATCTTCTGTGGGAATAAAACCTGACGGCAAAATCGTATTGGTACCCCACGTAGCAGCGATAAAAAAGACCAACATCCCAAAAGTAACCACACGGCGATTGGCAATGGCGTTGATGAGTGATTTGTAGCGGTCAGAGACGCCATTGTACCAGTTGTTGAATCCGTCAAAAAAACGGGTGAGTAAAGTGGCTTTTCGTCCGTGGTGGCTTTGGAGCATGAGCGCACACAGGGCAGGCGTGAGTGTAAGCGCGTTGACGCCCGAAATCACAATTGAAATAGCCATTGTAATGGAAAATTGACGATAGAATACCCCCGAAGGACCATCCATAAAAGCAACCGGAACAAACACCGCCGTCATAACCAGAGTAATCGCTACAATCGCTCCGCTGATTTCGTCCATAGCTTCGATGGTAGCTTCTTTGGCTTTGAGCCCTTTTTCTTCCATTTTGGCATGTACCGCCTCTACGACCACGATGGCGTTGTCGACCACGATTCCAATCGCCAATACCAGTGCAAACAACGTAAGGAGGTTAATAGAAAACCCAAACATCTGCATAAAGAAGAATGTCCCAACGAGCGAGACAGGTACGGCCAATGCTGGAATGAGGGTAGAACGGAAATCTTGTAAGAAAATAAATACCACAAGTGCTACCAATATAAAGGCTTCGATGAGGGTTTTGATTACTTCATGAATGGAGGCATCCAAAAAGCGCGAAACATCGTAACTAATGGTGTATTTCATGCCGGGAGGAAACGACTTCTGTAATTCTGTCATTTTCTCTTTAATGTTGGCAATCACTTGACTGGCGTTTGAACCAGGACGCTGCTTGAGCAAAATGGCCGCAGATGGACGGCCGTTTTCTTTGGAAAGGACGTTGTAATTGAGCGAGCCAAACTCTATATCTGCGATGTCTTTGAGACGTAAAATGTCGCCACTTGGATTGGCTTTTATAATGATATTTTCGTATTGTTCTTGCGAAGTAAATTTACCAGTGTAGCGAAGTACATACTGTAAAGATTGCGACTTTCGTCCCGAGCTTTCTCCGATTTTTCCAGGAGCAGCTTCTACGTTTTGATTACGAAGTGCTGAGATAACATCATCGGCAGAGACATTATAAACTGTCATACGGTCAGGTTTGAGCCATACCCGCATGGAATATTCACGCTGCCCCATGATGTTGGCAAAACCTACCCCGTCAACACGTTTCAATTCGGCCACTACGTTGATGTCGGCGAAGTTATACAAAAACTCTTCGTTGGCGGTGGTATCTTCGCTCAAGAGGTTGATGTACATCAGCATACTATTTACCTCTTTTTCGGTCGATACCCCCGCTTTGATTACTTCTTCTGGCAATTCGTCAAGAACGGTTGCAACCCGCGTCTGAACGTTGACAGAGGCTAAATCAGGGTCGGTCCCTACTTTAAAATATACCTGAATAATACTCGTGCCGTCATTGCCCGATACGGAGGTCATGTAGGTCATACCGGGTACGCCGTTGATAGCCCGCTCAAGGGGCGTGACTACAGCCTTAGAACATGCTTCGGCGTTGGCTCCGGTGTATTTGGTAGTTACCGTAACTGCCGGAGGGGCGATGTCGGGATACTGTGTGACGGGGAGCTGTGTCATCGCAAGTACTCCCAGCAACGTAATGATAACTGATATAACAATCGATAGGACGGGCCTATTGATAAACAAGGTAAACATAATTTGTGTGTGTTAGTGTGGGACAATAAGTGATAACACAAAGACTACTGTTGCGTCAGTTGCGGAAGGATTTTCTCGAACAATTGCATCTCGGGTTTGACTTCCATACCAACGCGCATGTCTTGAATTCCCTCATAGATGATTTTGTCGTCTGGGTTTATTCCCGACTCTAGCACATACAAATGGGGCATCCTAAGTTTAGGGACGAAGCTTCGCATTTGGACTTTGTTTTGATTGTCCACTACATACACATAGATTTTATCTTGAATCTCAAATGTAGATTTTTGTGGGATAACGAGGGCGTTTTTTACTTTACGTAATACCCTTACTTTACCACTAGAACCATGTTTAAGAATACGCTCAGGGTTGGGAAAACGCGCTCGGAATGCGATACTTCCAGTGGCGTTGTCAAATTCTCCTTCTATGGTTTCAACATATCCTTTGTAGGGATGTTCTTCGCTGTTGGCCAAAATCAATGATACCTGATTCTTATTGTCAGGCTGCTTGTTGTTGGCCGCAAATTCGAGATACTCTTTTTCGGAGACATTAAAATAAGCGTATACTTCTTGGTTATCAGAAATCGTCGTCAGCAGGGTTCCTTCATCAATAAGACTCCCTATTTTGTTGGGAATACGGTTGATAATGCCATCAAATGGCGCTTTGATTTCCGAAAAAGAAAGTTTGAGATGAGCACTTTGTTCTTGTGATTCTGCCTCTTCGATGCGTGCTTTAAGGGCATCAAGTTTAGCCTTAGCCATGTCGTATTCAGTTTTTGATACAACATTCTTATCCACGAGTTTTTTTACGTTTTGTAAATCAAGTTCGGCGGTTTTGGCTTCTGCAATAGCACTTTTTAGGACGGCTGTTGCCCGCAGCAAGTCCCCTTTATATTCTTGGTTGCTGATTCTAAAGAGCACTTGGCCTTTTTTTACAGTTTTTCCTTCATCTACGTGGATACTTTCGATATAGCCTTTTACCCGAGCGCGAATCTCAACGTTTTTGACAGAGTTGATATCGGAGACGTAGTCGGTATGGTAGACTGTATCAATCGTAATAGGTTTGATAACGGGGTATTTTTCTTGGGTGTTTTGGGCATTTTGTTGTGGATTAGAGCATGCCATAATACACAACCCAACAATCGTGTAACATACGAATGGTTTTCTCATAGAGACAATAATGGTTGATTGATCGAAAGTGGATTAAGTTAAAGAACGAAAAAAACGATTTATCAGGCACTGAAGGTAAAGTGCCTGTAAGTCATAAAAAAAGAAGCCGTTTTGACAAAAAACGAATACTAGACCTGATTCGGGGGAGGCGAATGAGGCTCTATGTAATGCGGGATAAAGCTATTGATATAGTGACCAAAGTGAGAGGTGAAATCCTTTATTTCACCGGTGTGGATAAATCTAAGTTCTGATTGCGGCCAGACAATACCAATACTAAATTCTTCTAAAAAATTATTTTCGCTGTCACTTTCTGGAAAATTACTCCCTAAAATATTTACTGCCAACCACTCTATCATACTTGCCACTTCGGATAGATGCTCGGTTTGATGGTAGACTTTTAGGGTATCTCGTAAGCTCAAATCTTCGATAGGGTCAATAGACACGTTTACCATTTGTAGGAGTAAAATCCAACAAATAAGCCTTCGAAAATAATATTTGATGCTAAGCGGTTCCATGTGTTAGGGCAAATATAAAAAATATTGGATTTTTTTTGCTAACATAATGTTAAAAAAATCCAAATTTTTTAAGATATATAATCTATGGGATATGCTCTATTTAATTCCAAGGTGCCTGATTTTTGTCTTGGAATTAGTCAATTCTGATAAAAGTCATTCTATTTTAGCGTTCTTGTGGGTAGTTTGGGTGAAGGTTGAAAAAATCCTATAAAATTTGCAAAAAACATCGATGGTTATTTTTATAATTCAAAACACGCTCTATTTTTGTAATACCTATATGAGACTGTCACTTCATCAAAACAATCCAAAATCATGATTACCACATTAGAACCTTCTTTAGCCTTGGGCGAAGAGCAAAAAAGCAGACTAGGACTAAGTGCCGTACAAAAAATCTTTTTTAATTTACCTCCAGCGGCATTGATTGAGCAGAGCCTTCTAAATGCCGAAGGGTATCTGGCCGATACGGGTGCTTTGATGGTAGATACAGGCACTTTTACGGGCAGGTCACCCCAAGACCGTTTTATCGTTTCTGATGATAAAACAGTGCAATCTGTCTGGTGGAGTGATATAAACATCCCTTTTGATACCCAAAAATTTGACGCACTTCACCAAAAAATGCTAGATTATTTGGTCGACAAGAAGGTATACGTGCGTCATGGATATGCTTGTGCTCATGCTGATTACAGAATCAATATTACGGTTGTCAACACCTGGGCTTGGCACAATTTGTTTTGCCATAATATGTTTCTAAAGCCTAGTGTGGAGGAATTGGCAAAGTTTGAAACTGAATTTACGATTATCAATATTCCTGAATTTAGGGCAATACCTCATGTAGATGGGACGAGAAGTGAAAATTTTGCCATTTTGAATCTATCCAAAAATATCATCTTGATTGGAGGTACGGGCTATGCAGGAGAAATGAAAAAAGGTATATTTTCTGTGCTGAACTATAAGCTACCCCACGAACGCGGCACGCTTTCGATGCATTGCTCCGCTAATGTGGGTAAAGAAGGGGATACGGCTTTATTTTTTGGATTATCCGGAACAGGCAAGACCACACTATCGGCAGATGCTAGCCGCTCACTTATTGGCGATGATGAGCATGGTTGGGCGGATGATACCATATTTAATTTTGAAGGTGGATGCTATGCCAAAGTAGTGGACTTGAGTCGCGAAAAAGAACCCGAAATCTATGATGCAATTCGGTTTGGGACGATTGTAGAAAACACCCGTTTTTTGGAAGGAACTCGTACCATTAATTATGCCGACAGATCCGTAACCCAAAATACTCGTACGGCATACCCCATTGATTTTATACCCAATATCATGCGTCCCTCCAAGGGGGAGAGGCCCCAAAATATATTCTTTTTGGCGGCGGATGCTTTTGGGGTATTACCGCCTATTGCTCGGCTTACTACGGGTCAAGCTATGTATCATTTTATTTCGGGTTATACGGCCAAAGTGGCTGGTACTGAGATGGGTGTCAAAGAGCCTCAAGCTACCTTTTCGGCTTGTTTTGGAGCGGCATTTTTGCCGTTACATCCTACTCGCTATGCAGATTTATTAGGTCACAAAATCAACAAATACCAAGTAAAAGTATGGCTTATCAATACGGGATGGTCAGGAGGAGGGTATGGAGTAGGAGCAAGGATGAAGTTGGCATATACCAGAGCGATGATTGCGGCAGCTTTGAAAGGTGAACTCGATGAAGTGGAGTTTGTCAAACATCCTATTTTTCAGATGGAAATTCCTACCTCTTGTCCAGGTGTACCTAGTGGCCTATTGAACCCCCGCGATACTTGGGAAAGTGCCGAAGCATATGATCATGCAGCACTTCATTTGGCGGAGTTATTCAGAGAAAATTTTATGAAATATGAAGACTTCGCAAGCCCTCAGATACTGGCAGGAGGGCCCATAGGATATAAATAAGTACTTTGTTTTTTTAACTACTCAAGAGCCTGCTACAAATTGTAGTAGGCTTTTTTGTGAAAACCCTAAATGCGATAATTTGTGGCTGAAAGCTAAGGAGAAGTCAGACTAGAGTTGTTTATGGTACAAGAATTGCTGTTTAACTTTGTGAGTTTTTGAAAGAATTTTAAATCATAATTTCCCTTAACAATGTTTGTTGAAGCTATCAAGCGTGTCGGTGCTTTTACTAGACCTATTCATATCATTACTAGACTATATAAACAATCAGAAGTACTCCCGGGAGCGGCTAGCATGTTTTTTGTCAACGAAAACGGATACGCCGTAACTTGTAAACATGTAGCGGAGATTATCGTAAATGCTACTATGGGTATCACTCAACAAAATTATAATAGATTTAGAGGAGAATCTCAAAAATACTTGAAGGATAGCCACAATACCTATCATATCCAACGCCTAGAACAGCAATTTAACTTGGAGTTGGGGACTATCGTCACTCAAAAGGTTAATTTCATCAATTCCTTTAGCAATTTATCACAAATTGATGTCACTTATCACCCCAAATATGACCTCGCACTTTTACATTTTCAGAGCGAAGGACCCTATTTTTATACTCATTATGCAGAGTTTTTGGCTGATAATCAGGAGTATGAGGTAGGGCGTAGTTTGTGCCGTTTGGGTTTTCCTTTTTCAGAATTTAGAAACTTCCGTTATAACGCCAATATAGACGATATCGAATGGACACCTGACGCTCCGCATATTACTCCCGCTTTTCCGATAGACGGTATTCTGACTCGTTTTATTGGAGACGAAACGGGCTATCCTTATGCTTTAGAGATGAGTACGCCTGGATTAGTAGGTCAGAGTGGAGGACCTTTGTTTGATACTCAGGGGATTATTTATGGTATGCAGCAGTCGACCCGACATTTACATTTGGGATTTGATATGATTAATCAAGACGTATGGATTGGAACTCACCGAGCCAAAGTCTCCAATCACCCTTTCTTGCATGTGGGAGTGTGTATTAGTGCCGAAATCATTAAAGACTTTTTAAGACAGCAAAAAGTGAAATTTTACCAAAGAAGACCAGAATAGAAATGTGATAAGTTGAAAATGTGATAATGATTGCAGTGAATCGCTTTAAAATATTTTTTAATCAATTGATAATCAAAGAGTTATTTGAATTTCGATAAATGAATTACTACATTTTCAAATTATTTGATTCTTTTAGCCTTCCCCGTGGTTTATTTCAAACCATAATTTCCTCTTAGCAAATACTCAAAAAAGCGGCTAGGTAGGAAGCGTTTGAGCCAGAGCGAAAACCTTTGCAGAAAAGGCCCTGCAATGTAATGAATCTGTGGGGTGGAGCTATTAATCGCTTTTTCGATGATTTTTGCGATATAAATAGGGTCTTCGGCAGTGCTTACTTCATGATTGACGATAGTATTCATGTGGTCTACCAATTGGCGATAGGGCGACGAAGGCAAAGGTCGGGCTACGAGGCGATTGGAGTTGATATTGGTTCGGACATCACCCGGTAAAACACTGCATGCCCGAATGCCGAAGGGTTTGAGTTCGATACTCAATGTTTCGGTCAAAATCTCGACGGCTGCTTTGCTTGCGCTGTAGATACCTCGAAAGGGAAGCCCCATTCGTCCTGCAATCGAACCTACATTGATGATAAGCCCATGGCCTTGTTTGCGCATTGCGGGCAATACAGCTCTACAAGTACGTAGTACCCCTAAAACATTAGTATCAAAAACCCGGTCAATCATTTCGTCGGGTACTTCTTCCAATGCCCCTATGATTCCTAGACCAGCATTATTTATTAAAATATCGATTTTGTCTTCTTGTTGGAGCAGTTGGTTTACAGCTTTATAGACAGAGGCTTCGTCATTTACATCCATAAGAAGCGTTTGAAAAGGCACTCTTTCTGTAAAAACCTTACGACTCGTGCCATATACTTTATGGCCTTGCTGGGTGAGGTATTCGGCCGTGACACGGCCAATTCCTGACGAGGCACCCGTAATTAAAATGATTTTGGACATTTGAGGGTTTTATCGCTGATGGTTAAGGAGGTCATCATTGATGAGTCACTTGCCATTTTACTTCTTGATTCGATTGAGTTCCTCTTGCATCTGATTAACCAGATGTTTGAGATGGTCCAAAGATACGGTGGGTTCGGGCAAAACAGTGCTAAAAAATGCTTTAATTTCCCATACTTCCATTACATCTTTAAGTGATACTTCAAAAGTAGGTATACTGGCATTGTCAGAGCTTAGCAGAAGCGTTCCTTTGATTTTGACTTGATTGTATACTCTCCTACACACTACTCCTAGATTGCGGGCCACCATGATATAGATTTTGCCGTCGGCAATGTCGTACCAATTGTTGACATAGTGGCCTACTAATAAGGCTTTAGGAAGCACAAAATCGTCACCCGCTTCGAAGGCGCGATAAGTACCTTCTGCCAAAAGGGGAAACTGAAAAGTGGGAAGCCGCTTGAGATAATCTCCTTGATTGAACTTATCTGCATAATTTTTGAAATCGCTACGTCGGACGTATTGAATAATAGGCGAATTGCTTTTTTCGGTTTCGATAGTAGGTGTTTGATTGATGTGAGTACTACTGGTATTTTCATAGACATTGTTGAAAGAAGGTGCCTGAAAAACGGGTGGTGGTGTAGCCACTATTTTGGGTGGCTCAGGTGGTACCACAGGCTTAGGAGCCGCTACTACTGTGGAGGCGGGGCGAGGCGCTGAGCTAGGCGTATAATACTGCTCAAAAATACTCGACAGTGTTTGAGGTTCGGTGGGAGTAGGTTCAGCTACCAATGGCGTCGGGGAGGGTTTATCCATTGGGATTAGGTTGGGAGTCTCGCGGATTTTGCGCAAATCCTTTTTTAGCAAATCATCTACTGATACGCTAAAAAGCTTCGACATGGCCTTGAGTACATCAATGTTTGGATTGGCGCGTTGTTCTTCATAAGCTCCTACCGACGCTCGTTTGATGCCTACACGGCGCGCAAACTGGTCTTGGGTAAGTCCGTGCAATTTACGCAGATACTTCATGTTGTCGCTGACAATACTCATAACGGCTTTGATAAAAATTTTAGTAAAAGTACAGAAATTTCAGTTTTACTAAAAACTCATAAGAATTCTATTTTAAATGGTACTTTTGGTAGATTTCAACGTCATATAAATACCCCAACAATGAATCTGTGGGTACTTGAGGCATTTATGGAATTGTCTTTTTGGCGAAAGAGTGGTCTTAGTAAATATTAAGTTCATCACAAAATTTAAAAATAATATATTTCAATTTGAAAATCAGATAGTTATGGTTGTAGACAACACATCGCTCGTATCCGTGGCTGACTTTAAACGTGTTTTTGATGAACAACGAAAAAATAGTCACAAAATCGCTTTGACAGATGCCAAAGAACGCATCGAAAAACTAAAACGAATGCAGGCTTATATCATGTCGCATTTGGGAGAAATAGAAAAAGTCATGTACAAAGACTTTCGGAAGCCCCCCGTTGAGGTACAAGTGGCCGAAGTGTATAGTGTGACTTCTGAGATTAAATTTGCCTGTAACAATTTAAAACGCTGGATGAAACCTCAAAGAGTACCTACTCCTATAGGGCTCATTGGGACGTATAATTATATCAAGCACGAGCCCAAAGGTAATGTGCTTATCATTTCTCCCTGGAATTATCCTTTTTCCTTGGCAATCAAGCCTTTGGTGGCGGCGCTGGCTGCTGGAAATGTGGTAATGTTGAAGCCTTCCGAGCTTACACCGCATACTTCGGGTTTTATAAAAAACATGATTGAAGAGCTCTTCCCCCAAAATGAAGTAGCAGTATTTGAAGGAGAGGTCGAAGTAGCTACCGAACTCTTGAAATTGCCCTTCAATCATATCTTTTTTACGGGTATGCCCACCGTCGGGAAAGTAGTGATGCGAGCAGCCGCAGAGCATTTGGCGTCGGTTACGCTAGAGCTGGGAGGGAAATCTCCTAATATCATTGATGAAACTGCTGATGTTAAAAAAGCAGCCTACGCTACTGCTTGGAGTAAATGCTTTAATAACGGACAGACCTGTATTGCGGTGGATTATGTCATGATTCATAGTTCTCAAAAAGAGGTTTTTGTAAGTGCCTATCGAGATGCAATCCAACAAATGCTAAATCCTGAAAGTAAAGGCATAGAGCAATCAGAAAGCTATGCTCGTATTGTGAATAGACGGCATTTTAGACGCATAAAAAGCTATATTGATGATGCTCTCGAAAAAGGGGCAGAAATCGAATTAGGCGGAAAAATGATTGAAGCGGAGAATTTTATTGAGCCTACCGTTTTGACTGGAGTGCACGACGACATGCAAATCATGCAAGAAGAGATTTTTGGCCCTGTGTTGCCCATTATTACATATGAGCACAAAGAAGAAGTTGTAGCCTATATCAACGGTAAAGAAAAGCCATTAGCACTTTATATTCAGAGCAAAAATTCCCAAAATATTGATTATTTCTTGAATAATACTCGGGCGGGCGATTCGGTAATCAACGATTTGATGCTGCAATTTAGCCATCCAGAATTGCCTTTTGGAGGTGTCAACAATAGTGGTATAGGCAAAGCAAATGGTTTTTTTGGATTCAAAGAAATGAGCAACCTAAGAGGTGTATCTAAACGGCAGTTTGGAGCGATGAAGTTTTTATATCCTCCTTATCATGGAAAGGTAAAACGTTTAGTGGACTTAATTGTCAAATATTTTTAGTAAAATAGCCTTAAGGGCTGGTCAAGAAGGAGTTGTGTACTAGCCCTTAATACTATAATAATGAGTGCTTTTTATTCAAAAAAAGCTTGATTGATACGTCCTACATAGCCACCGGTCATTGAGGCAATGCAACGACCAAGATTGGGGTACAAGTTGAGCGTACTAAGACTAGAAATAGGTTTCCAAGCTACCTCTAGTGCCGAAGTATGAGAAGGGTTGAGTAGGGGGATGCCCCCGATAATCTGCGCCTGAAATACACAATGCAGCACATCTTCTTTGGTGGGCGATAGCAATACTTCTCCAGCCATGAGCATTTCACCGATTTCGGTATCTATGCCCAATTCTTCGTTGAGTTCACGTTCTACGGCTTGAACCAGGGTTTCGCCGGGGTCGGGGTTGCCACCGGGCAAAGCAAATACATCATTGCCACTGTAGTTGTAGCGTAGCAAGAGCACATGATTGTTTTCGATAATTAATGCTGAAGGTCTTACTTTCATAAATTATACTTCTATATTAATAATCACCACCGGCGCCGCCACCGCCAAAGTCGCCACCGCCAAATCCGCCAAAGCTGCTACCTCCTCCGCCGCTGCTTCCCCAGTTGCCTGAAGAACTTCCCCAGCCCGAAAAAGTGGTATAAGGATACCAGCCTCCGCCTCGGTTGCGCATGCCTCCACCGCCTTTGTTGGAGCGTGAAATAATGATGATTAATATAATAAAGAAAATAATCAAAAACACAATCAGCGCTCCAGAAATTTCGCCATCACCATTTTCGCTGCCGTCTGCTTTGTATTCGCCAGTGGCGTATTTGATGATTTCGCTAGTGCCTTGGTCGAGACCACGATAGTACATTTGGTTTTTGAAATCAGGCGAAATGACATCCCTTATGATTCGCTTTGCAATCACGTCAGGAATCGCCCCTTCTAAACCTCGACCTGTAGCGATGAAAATCTTGCGGTCGTCGGTAGCCCAGAGTAATACCAGACCATTGTCTTTATCTTTTTGACCTACGCCCCAGCGGCGACCAAGCTCAAAAGCATAATCACCTGCGGGATAGGGCTGCGTAGTTTTGACGACTACCACCGTGATTTGGGTAGAAGTGGAGTCGTTGTAAGCACGAAGTTTCTGTTCAAGAGTTTCTAATTCAGTTCGGTTGAGCATTCCCACATAGTCATTGACCAAACGCTTCGGCGACATAGGGTCGGGAATATTCTGTGCTCTTAAGAGCAAGTTGGAACAACCAAAAAGAAAGATAAAAAGTAGATAACGCATAGGGCTTGACATCACTCTCTCTATGAAACGAGCCAAGTGATAAATGTGAAGTTAACCAAAAGAAATATCATCAGAAAGCTCATTGACATCGTCATCTTGACGAGGGAAGTACGTTTTGAGCTGTTGGCCTGCTTTTTCGATGCCTTTACTCAGTCCAAGGGCAAACTCCTGTTTCGCAAAGTGACTTCGCATCAAATCACGGGTACTGTTCCAAAAATCGGCAGGAACGCACTCATTGATGCCTTTGTCGCCTATTACTGCAAATTTGCGATCTTCATAGGCTAAATAAAACAACACACCGTTTTTGAGTTCAGTACGATTCATACCCAACTCGGCAAATACTTCTTTGGCGCGTTCTATCACATCTGGCTCCAAGGACTTTCCTTCAATATGCACTCTTATTTCGCCAGAGGTAGCTAATTCTGCTTGGCGGATAGCCTCTAAGATTTGCTCTTGTTCGGAGGCTGATAAAAAGAAATGTTCCATACTGAAAAAATGAGATTGCGGATTGAGCAGACCCTGCTTCAATCCGCAAATGATAAGATAATAAGACTACTTAGAATTTGACGCTAGGAGCGGTTTGAGCGGCTTGGGAAGCTTCAAAGTATCCTTTGGCTTGGAAGCCAAACATTCCTGCAAACAAGGCCGCTGGAAAAGTACGAACCGACTGATTGTAATCTTTTACGACATCATTGAAGTCGTTGCGAGCTACACTGATGCGGTTTTCGGTACCTTCTAATTGGGCTTGCAAATCCAAAAAGTTTTGATTTGCTTTTAAGTTGGGGTAATTTTCGGCTACAGCCAACAACCGCGACAGCGTACCACTAAGTTGGTCTTGAGCTGCTTGGAACTTCTGGATGTTTTCGGGGGTAAGCTGCTCAGCTGATAGATTGATAGAGGTAGCTTTTGAGCGCGCTTCCATCACAGCCGAAAGGGTATTTTTCTCAAAATCGGCGGCTCCTTTTACAGTATTTACTAAGTTGGGAATCAAATCAGCCCGTCGTTGATACTGAGTTTGTACTTTTGCCCAAGCCCCGTTGACAGTCTCGTCTTTTCCTACGAGGCCGTTGTAGGTGCTACATCCGTACATACCAACTAGCAGAAGAACAACGACAACGATGATGGTGGTTTTTGACATGGTAATGTTAGATTTTAGTTTAACAGATGCAAATTTGTTTAAATCTAATGCTTTTGACTAAATAATTACACAAACGGTCACAAAGAGAGATATGCTATATTTTTTTATATACCATAAAAACTATTTGTTTATTTGTCTTGATAAATCATCTCCAAGATGCCTTCTAAATACTCGCGGGAATTGCTCAAACGAGGCACTTTATTTTGGCCGCCTAGCTTACCTCTTCGCCCCATCCAATCATAAAATGTACCCAATGGTACGGCATGAAGTAGGGGTTGGAGCAAAGCTAGCTCCATGTATCTCTTGGCATCATAGTCAGAGTTGACCTCTCTTAATTTTTGGTCCAACAGATTACAAAACTCTTCTAAGTTGTGGGGGGCTCTACTAAATTCAATAATCCATTCGTGGCGACCTTTGCTACCGTCGTCCATATATACGGGGCCAGCCGTATAATCATTGATAATGGCCCCCGTATGCTCGCAAGCATAAGTAATAGCGGCGTCGGCGTTTTCGATAATCACCTCTTCGCCAAAAGCATTGATAAAGTGCTTGGTACGTCCGCTGATTTTGATACGAAATGGGTATTTAGAAGTAAACTTAATGGTATCACCGATTTGATAGCGCCACAAGCCACTATTGGTAGAGATGACAAGCGCATAGTTTTTGTCAAGTTCTACTTCATCGATAGTGAGGGCTTTGGGATGAGTCTTGTCCCATTCTTCTGCGGGAATAAACTCATAAAAAATACCGTAGTCAAGCATTAAGAGCATTTCGCCGGGCAGTGCCAAATCATCTTGAAGGGCAAAAAAGCCTTCTGATGCATTGTAAGTTTCCATGTAAGTGACCTTATCACTCGGGAAGTATTTTTTCATGAAAAGCTCACGATAGGGCTGAAAGGCTACTGCCCCGTGAATGAAAACCTCAAAATTGGGCCAAACATCGAGCATGTTTTTGGCTCCGTGTTCTTCCATGATGCGGTCTAAAAGCACAATCGTCCAAGTAGGAACCCCTAAGATACTCGTCACATTTTCTTTGCCACATATATCGGCCATTCGAGCGAGTTTATCTTCCCATTTGTCCATCAGGGCCACATCGATAGGCGGGGTGCGAAGAAACTCCGCCCAAGTGGGCAGGTTTCGCATAATCACCGCCGATACATCTCCTACCATTCCTCCTTCTTGGTGGAAAGGATTGTCGTGGAGACTGCCTCCAATAGAAAGACCTTTGCCTTCAAACACAAGGGAATTAGGGCGATTTTGGGCATAGAGCGTCATGACATCCTTCCCCCCTCTATAGTGACAATCTTCCAGTGACTCGGGAGTAATCGGTAGGTATTTGCTACGGGCATTGGTCGTACCCGACGATTTTGAAAACCATTCTACGTCAGACGGCCAAAGCACGTTTTGTTCTCCTAACAATACACGTTCTATATACGGAAACAAGTCTTCATAAGTAGAAATAGGAACCCGTTCTTGGTATTGTTTGATAGTCTGAATCGTTCCATAGCGATATTTAATCCCCCAGTCGGTATAGCGAGCAGCCTCAATCAGTTCATGGAATGTCTGATGCTGAACCTCCACAGGATGTTTCTTGAAATGCTCGATGCGTTCGGCTCGGCGTTTCATAAAGAAGATGAGTATGTCGTTCAGCAGCGGCACGTATAATTTGTTTTTAGTTCAATAAACATAAATAAAATGATTGAAAGAATAAAAAAATGTACTAATTCTCTCAATCTTTCGGGATGCGATTAGGGTAATCGGTAATGATTCCATCCACTCCCATGGCTTTTAGTTTCTGCATTTCGGCGGTTGTGTTTACAGTCCAAGGGATAACTTTTATTCCTTGAAAATGTAATAGCCGTACTTTTTCGGAATTTAACAACTGATAATAAGGACTATATATGTCAGGCACAAAGCCCAGAGCTTCTAAGTTGTTGTGGATGCCTCTAAGATTGCTTACAAGAGCCGCTAAGGGTACTTTTTGATAAATACCTCGCTGGATTTGTTCTTTCCAATATCTGAGGATATTGAAATCAAAACTCTGAATTACGATGCGATTGGCAGGAAGCAGATTAATGATTTCTTTATATACCAAGTCTGAGAATAAGGCTACAGGTGGCTGGGTTTTATCGTATTCGCTTTCATTGCTTTTGATTTCAATGTTGTACAAAAATAAAGGAATCTGCTGTTGAATCCGAAAAGCTTCAGCAGCCTCAATTACCTCCTGCAGAAGGGGTTTATAGGCTTTTAGTTTTTGTTGTTGGGGAAAATTTCCGTTTCCCTTACTTCCTACATCATAGCGTTTGATTTCGTCGTAAGGGAGTTGATATAAAATAATTTTTTGGTTTTTAGGGATGGCATTGCCGTCAGGGGCGAGTGAAAAATCAGGATGAAAATAAGGGTCGTGAGAGACCACTACTTGCAAATCTTTAGAGATAACTACGTCTAATTCAAGCGTATTGACTCCTATTTCAAGTGCTTTTAAGAAGGCAGGAATGGTGTTTTCGGGCATCAACCCACGACAACCACGATGGCCTTGCCAGTTGAAGGAAGCAGGTTGGACGTAAGAGTTTTGCATAGATATCGTTAAAAAAAGCAATGAAGAAAGATAGAATCTCATGCTACTTGTGATGGTCGTACTCTTTGCAAAGCTAGTTATTTCTCATAAATCTATCGAAAAGTATGAGAATTAGCTCAATAAATATCCTTTATAAAAGGGTATATAATTTTTTGAAAAACTTTTGGAAGCAAAAATTATTCCGCTACTTTTGTAGAAGAAATACGCGTATAGCGAAAATTCGCAAGCAACAATGAGCAACAAAAATATGATTCAAAGAAATCTCCTTCGCCTCACTTGGTCATAAGTGAGAAGGGGTGTTTTTGCGAAAAGGAAAAGCCCTTTCTCACCCCGAGAAAGGTTTTTTTTTGAATTTTACTAACTTTGAAGAAGTTTAACCCAAAATAAAACTTAATAATCCATCCCTCTTTACAAACAATGAGCCAGAGAGTTCAAATTTTCGACACTACATTGCGCGACGGCGAGCAAGTGCCGGGGTGCCAGTTAACTACCGATGAGAAGATTGTTGTCGCCAAAGAACTCGAAAAGCTGGGTGTTGACGTCCTCGAAGCAGGGTTTCCGATTTCGAGCCCGGGCGATTTTCGTTCAGTAGTTGAAATTTCAAAAGCAGTACGTGAGCCTGTGATTTGTGCACTTTCTCGTGCCATCAAAGGTGATATTGACGCCGCTGGGGAAGCACTACAATATGCCAAACGTGGCCGAATTCACACAGGATTAGGGTCTTCGGATATCCACATTCAGCACAAGTTCAATACCACCCGCGAGAAAATTGTGGAGCAGGCTATTGGGGCGGTCAAACACGCCAAAACTTATGTAGAAGACGTGGAGTTTTATTGCGAAGACGCTGGACGAGCAGACTTAGCTTTTTTGGCTCATCTCGTAGAGTCGGTCATCAAAGCAGGTGCTACAGTCGTCAATATCCCTGATACCACTGGTTACTGTTTACCTCACGAATACGGTGACAAAATCAAGTATATCTTCGAAAATACTTCTAACGCCCACCAAGCCACGATTTCTATTCATTGCCACAATGACCTCGGCTTGGCTACTGCCAATACCATCGCAGGTGTAATGAGTGGCGCGCGGCAAGTAGAAGTTACCATGAATGGTATCGGTGAAAGAGCCGGTAATACTTCTCTCGAAGAAGTAGTGATGGCCCTTAAGGTACGCAAAGAAATGGGTTATGAAACAGGTATCAATACCCAATTGCTCTATCCTACAAGTCAGTTGGTATCCAAAATGATGCGGATGCCTGTACAGGCCAACAAGGCGATTGTAGGGCGTAATGCCTTTGCGCACTCTTCTGGAATTCACCAAGATGGATTTTTGAAGCACGCCTTCAATTACGAAATCATGAACCCAAGTGATGTAGGAGTAGATAAGTCGATGATTGTGTTGACCGCGCGTAGCGGACGTCACGCCCTCAAGCATCGTTTGGAGCTATTGGGTTATACTTTTGACAAGCCTACTTTGGATATTATTTATAAGCAATTTTTGGATGTAGCTGATGTCAAGAAGGAAGTAAATGACAAAGATTTGGTAGAGCTTGCTCGCGAAATAGTGGTGGCTTAATCTTCATAGAATCATTATTGATAAATATAAAACGAAGTCGGTAGAAATTCTGCCGACTTTTTCTTTTTTAGTAACCTCTTTTTTCGACACTTCGACGTCCAAAACTGACGCCTCAGCAAGGGCAATTTTTGGGGAATCACAAAAAATCAAGAGCTTTGTTTAAATCCTCAAAAAAGTTGAAAACTATCCACTTTAAGTACTTCTTTGTGTATGACAAAACTAAACGACAAATGGCTCAGGATAATTGGCATTCCTGTGATTACGCTTGTTGCTTTGGTCGTATATCACGAAGGAAAAGCGGTCCAATATTTTGGACATGCCAAAGAAGTGTTTCATACGGTAGTGGCGGTAGTGATTTTATGGGAACTCAATCGGCTCGTTATCATCAAATCACGAGAAAAATATCCCGGTATCAAACTTACCCGGCAGCGTTTGGTTTTTTTGTTGGCTTGGACTTTTTCTATCACAATCTTAATCCGATTTCTATTCTCACTTTTTTACAGCCTCAATATGTTTTGGGGCTATGTGTTTCCTGTTGAGCGGTATATTTTCAACATCATATTTGGCTTGTTGATTTTGCTACCTATTTTGGCTTTATATGAAGGGATTTATCTGTATCAACAATGGAAAAGGACGTATTTTGAGGCTGAGCGCCTCAAAAAAGAAAACCTTCAGACGCAGCTTGATTCTTTGAAATCTCAGATTCAGCCACATTTTTTATTTAATAGTCTCAGTACTTTATCTTCCTTGGTGGCAGAGGACCCCAAAAAAGCCGAACGCTTCATCGAAGAATTATCGTCGGTGTATCGGTATTTGTTGCAAAACAATGAACAACCTTTGACTTCCCTCCAAAATGAACTTGAGTTTATTGATGCGTATTTTCATTTGCTACAAACTCGTTTTGGTAGCGGTGTTGTATTGGAAAAAAACATTCAGCATCAGCATCTAAATTATTTGCTGCCACCGCTTACTTTGCAGTTGTTGGTCGAAAATGCCATGAAGCACAATATTGTCTTGAGTCATCAGCCATTGATGATTAAAATCTATACTGACAAAGCCAATAACTTGTTTGTAATCAATAATTTACAGAAAAAACAAAAGAGTGTCATCTCTAATAAAACCGGACTTACCAATATCTCTAATAAATACCGTTTGCTGGGGCAGTCTCATGTCGTAATTCGACAAACGGAGGCTATTTTTCAGGTAATGGTGCCGCTTATTTCACCCCAATATTTATCGGTCAATCACTCAGATTTTTGATATGAATATTTTAATTGTAGAAGACGAAGAATTGACGGCGCGTAAGCTACAGCGACTAGTACAAGAAGTTCAGCCTACCGCAGTAGTGGTAGGGTTTACGGCTACCATCGAAGACTCGGTGCGATGGCTTCGACAAAATCCCTCGCCCGATTTAATCTTACTAGATATTGAACTTGCCGACGGTCAAAGTTTTGAGATTTTTAACCAAGTCTCTATCACAAGCCCCGTTATTTTTACGACTGCCTATGACGAATTTGCTATCAAAGCTTTCAAACTTAATAGCATAGATTATTTACTCAAACCTATCAAAGCTGAAGAGTTAAGAGTAGCATTTGCGAAGCTGTCGCAATTGAGAGAAATATTTGGCAAATCGTCGATTGATATACAGGATTCTATCAAAAATTTGCTTTCACACTTAGCTCCTCCTGCCGAACCTACCTATCGCGAGCGCTTTTTAATCAGGCAAGGACAAAAGATGTTTTCGGTAGAAATCAGTCAAATAGCTTATTTTTATACGCGCAATAAACTTACTTTTGCCAAAACATACGACCAAAAAGACTACCTGATAGACTATACCCTTGATGAGATTTTACACGCGATTGATTCGCGCCAATATTACCGACTAAATCGCCAAATCATCGCATCTATACGCGCTATCGACAAAGTGCAGATGTATTTCAACAGTAAATTGAAGTTGCAATTATCTCCCATGTTTGATGATGAGGTGATCGTAGGAAGAGAAAAAGTAAAAGACTTTAAAGAATGGCTAGGAGAATAATGTACTTAATAAAACAAAGTGAGTTGCTGACCTTCGTGGGGGCGGGTGTCTTCAAGGTTATGAATAGAAACACCCAATAGTCGCACAGGTTTAGATAAAGGTTCGCTCAAACGGTCGATTGCCAATTTTTCTAAAGTTGCTTTTTCTCGAATCAATAAGCTACTAGAAATACTTCTAGTTATGGTCTGAAAATCATTGAATTTGATTTTTACTGTTACGGTACGTCCATAAATTTGGGTGCGTTCGCACCACTTCCACACCTCTTCAATCAATGGTTTTAGGGCTTCTTGTAGCTCTGTCCATGTTTCTAAATCATATTCAAAAGTATTTTCGGAGCCTACCGATTTACGGATACGGTCAGGTTCAACAGGGCGGTCGTCGATTCCTCTCGCGATTTGAAAATAATAACTCCCCATTTTTCCAAAATGAGTTCTTAAGAATGTCTCACTCTTTTCTTTAAGTTCAAGACCTGTTTTGATACCTAAACGGTGCATCTTTTCGGCGGTTACTTTCCCAATTCCGTGAAATTTGTCGATAGAAAGAGTTTCCGTAAATGCCGCTCCTTCGCTAGGAGTTATCACAAAAAGTCCGTCAGGTTTGCGATAATCGGAAGCAAGCTTGGCCAAAAACTTATTGTAAGATACCCCAGCCGATGCCCTTAGTTGGGTTTTTTCAAGAATACGAGCTTTGATTTCTTTCGCAATGTAAGTAGCTGATTTGACACCTTGGCGGTTTTCGGTCACATCCAGATAGGCTTCATCCAATGATAAGGGCTCGACAAGTGGAGTGTAATCTGCAAAAATCTCCCGAATTTGCTGAGATACAAATCGATACACTTCAAATCGCGGTTTTACGAAAATGAGCTGAGGACATTTGCGCAAAGCGACCCGTGACGACATAGCCGACCGCACACCAAAACGCCGAGCTTCATAACTAGCCGCCGCCACCACTCCTCGCTCGCTGCTACCGCCTACTGCTACGGGCTTGCCGCGTAGAGAAGGGGTATCGCGCTGTTCGACAGATGCAAAAAAAGCATCCATATCAATGTGAATGATTTTGCGAGTCATGGCTGAAAAAGGCCGCATAGAAGAAGTTGCCTTGATCAAAGTTACGACGAAATTGCTCAAAAAAGACAGTTTCTAAAATAATAAATTATGATAAAAACGGCTCTAGTTTTGCTATTAGCGACAAAAAGAAAGGTATTGCTGTGGAATAAATGCTAATTTTGTGGGCTCAATCATTACCATTCCAAATGACACATAACCTTAAACTTAAGAAACCGCTTGCGTTTTTTGATTTAGAGACAACCGGCATCAACATCCAGAAGGATCGTATTGTAGAGATTAGCGTTGTCAAAGCGTTGATGAATGGGCAGATTGAGTCTAAAACTTTTCGGGTCAATCCTGGTATTCCGATACCTTTAGAGTCGAGCCTTATTCACGGGATTTATGATGAGGATGTCAAAGATTGTCCTACTTTCAAGAATTTTGCTAAAACTTTGGCTCAATTTCTTCAAGGATGCGACTTGGCAGGTTTCAATTCCAATCGTTTTGATGTGCCGATGTTGGTCGAAGAGTTTTTGAGGGCTGATGTAGAATTTGACATCAAGAATCGAAAATTAGTAGATGCCCAAAGGATTTTTCATTTGATGGAACCTCGCAATTTGTCGGCAGCCTATAGGTTTTATTGTGGCAAAGATCTCGAAAATGCGCATAGTGCTCATGCTGATACAGTAGCGACTTTTGAGGTGTTGTGTGCTCAAGTAGAGAAATACGCGGGTGTCAAAATCAAAAATGACAAAGGAGAACTGTATGAACCCGTCCAAAATGACATAGAGGCGCTTCACAATCTTACGGCTTCCAAGATAGTGGACTTCGCCAATCGAATGGCCTACAATTCAAAAGGGGAAGAAATCATTAATTTTGGGAAACACAACGGTAAGCGTGTAGTAGATGTGCTGGCGCAAGAACCTAGCTATTATGATTGGATGATGAAAGGCGACTTTCCGCTCGATACCAAGCGTAAGCTCACCGAAATTAAGATGCGAATGGCTTTTGGCCGAAAATAAGAAGAGCAGTGTTACACAAAAAAGCGGGGCACCGATAATCGATGCCCCGCTTTTTTGTGTGTAGCATTGCTAAGTCTTCAATTTCTTCTTTTTAGCTGCTGGAAAAAGAATATTATTTAAGATCAAACGATAGCCCGCCGAATTGGGATGCAGGTTCAAGTCGGTTGGTTCTTCGTTGATTTCGTGGCGATAATCCTCCGGGTCGTGACCGCCGTAAAAAGTGAAGAAGCCTTTGGCATAAGTACTATGGATATAGCGAGCTTCGCCTGCTGATCGATTCTCTGCTAGAATAATCACTTCAGGTTTAATGTATTGTTTTTTAAAGGCGGTAGTTTGCCCCATAAAGCCTTTGATAATTTGCTGGTGGTTTTGGGTCAACATGGTCGGGACGGGGTCCCATTTGGCCGAAAACTGAAAAAGAGTAAAATAATCGTTCGCCTCGTTTAGGCCTCGTTCGTTGGGTTGGCTATCTACCGACGAAAATTCAATTTCGTAAGGATTAGTAACTACCATGAAGTTTTGGAAAGCAAATGTTTGACTGAAGTCAAGTTTTTTTTGTGCCCCAGGGTCGGTACCGTCACCGTCATAAATCACATCGGCAATATCGGTGTTTTGAGCTGCCAAAGCCACGTCATACGTGTCGGTGGCATTGCACATGGCAAACATATATCCTCCTCCTGCTACGTATTGTTGTATTTTTTTTGCTACTGCCAATTTGAGTTTTGAGACTTTGTTAAATCCCCACTTGGCGGCAATTTCTTCAGCTTCGCGTTTTTGGGCACGATACCAGGGAAAATCACGAAAATGGAAAAACTTGCCATACTGTCCTGTAAAGTCCTCGTGATGTAGGTGCAACCAATCATATTCGGCGAGTTTGCCCTGCATTACATCATCATCATATACGATATCGTAGGGGATTTCGGCATAAGTCATGACCAACGTCACAGCATCATCCCATGGTTGTTTTGTTTTAGGTGAATATACGGCCACTTTAGGCGCTTTATGGAGTTTTACATTGTCCATGTTAGCATCGGGTTGAGCTACTTCAGCGATGATGTTTGCACTTTGGGCATCCGAAATGACTTCATAACTTACCCCTCTGATGACAAGCTCATTGACGACCCGTTGGCTCCAATCAAACATAAAACTCCCGCCACGATAATTCAGGAGCCAATCTATTTCGGTGTCATAGTTGCGTAGCACCCAGTATGTAAGCCCATAAGCTTTGAGGTGATTTTTTTGTGCTTCGTCCATCGGAATCAGGACTTTAGAAGCCCACGCTCCCTGCACCAAGCCAAAAAAAATGATAAGTGGTAGGATGTACCGTTTCATCGGTTTGTGGAATTACTTTTTGATGATGACTTTTGTATAAACGAATATAGTACAAAAAACGTGCAGAAAAAGTGGATGAAGTAAGAAATCGGGATTATATAAACAAATATTTCTCTCGAAATAGATAAAGTTCCACGGCACATCCTCCCAAAAACTTATGAATCTTTTAGAAAATGTTCGAGAAGGGCTTCGGTCGATTCAATCCAATATGCTGCGTACAGTTTTGACTGCCCTCATTATTGCTATCGGTATCACATCGCTCGTTGGGATTTTGACGGCGATTGATGGTATGCAAAGCTCCGTCAATAATAGCTTTGCTGATTTGGGTGCAAATACATTTGATATTACAGGACCTCAGCCTTTCAGAAGAAGAAGTGGAGGCGTACGCGACAAAGATTATCCCCCTATCTCTTACAGACAGGCCCAAAAATATAAGACCGAAATCAAAGAGAGGTATAATGCAAGTGTGGCGATTTCGGCGAATGTGAGAGGAGCAGCGCAAATTAAATTTAAGTCTAAACAAACCAATCCCAACTCGCTTATTGTGGGAGTAGATGATAATTATTTGGCGATTAAAGGTTATAAACTCATATCAGGGCGCAACCTCTCACCTACCGATTTAGACAATGGCCTCAACGTTGTGATTATTGGTTCGGAGATTGCACAAAAACTATTTGAAGGAAAACTTAATCCACTTAATCAGCAAATTGTGATGTTGGGGAAACCCTATAAGGTAGTAGGAGTTTTGGATAAAAAGGGATCACTAACGGGTAGTGGCGATGACAGGGTTTTACTAGTACCGCTTGAAAATGGGAGAGCTTTGGCTGCCAATCGACAACTCACTTTCAACATCACCACTTCTATTAATACTACTGAAAACCGGGAGTTGATCATGGAAGAGGCGCGAGGTATCATGAGACGTGTACGCAACGACCGTATTGGGGCTAAGGATTCATTTGAGATAGAAAGTGCGGATGCGATTGCCAAAGATTTTGAAGAAGTATCAGGTTATTTGCGCATGGGTGGGTTTGGAATCGGAATCATTACACTATTGGGTGCAGCGATTGCCCTTATGAATATCATGCTTGTATCAGTCACCGAACGAACCCGCGAAATAGGCATTCGTAAGTCTTTAGGCGCTACTCCAAGATTGATAAGATTACAATTTTTGATAGAGGCAATTGTAGTGTGTATTTTGGGAGGAATAGGAGGATTGATACTAGGGATTGCGATTGGCAACCTTATTGCGGGACTTATTAGTGAAAATGCCAGTTTTATTGTTCCGTGGTTTTGGATGTTGATTGGAATTTTTGTGTGTGTAATTGTAGGAATAATTTCGGGGATTTATCCAGCCATAAAAGCCTCACGTTTAGACCCTATAGAAGCATTACGTTACGAATAGAATAGAATTTGAATATTTTTTTTGTAGAAAAGTTTGCAAATAAAAAATGAACTGCTACTTTTGCAGTCCCGTTTCCAATCAGATGCCCAGGTGGCGGAATCGGTAGACGCGTTGGTCTCAAACACCAATGGGGTCACACCCGTGCCGGTTCGACTCCGGCCCTGGGTACTCTCAGACCTATAAAGGTTTCATTATGTACTGATTAATTAGGTCAAAAGCCCGAAACGGTTAAGTTTCGGGCTTTTTTTTATACTCATTTCGTCCAAAATTTCTTTCTAGTATATCTTTTTTTACTCGCAGTGATTTTACTCGCAGTACTTTGGCAGTGCGAGTAATTTTTCTCTCACCTATTTTTTTCATGGTTGTTGCAGCAAAACGGCAAACTAAAATGTCGTTTTTATGCAATTCTTCACTTTAAACAAAATGAGAATCCGTTTTTGGACTCGTATTGATTCCATCAATGAAGCAGGCCAAGCCCCGCTAAACTGCTATGTAATTGTCAACAAAGTCAAATGTTCCGACTTTTCGGTTGACGTTATGATTCCTGTAGAAGCTTGGGACAGTAAACAACAACAAGTAAATGAGTCTCACCCTTTGGCTAGTGTCTTAAATCAGAAAATCAATTTTATCCGTATCCGTCTCATGCAAATAGAAATGCAACTGAGCCTTCAAGAGCCAAGTTTGTAGGTTACATATTTAGTCCGATTAATGTATAAGATACGCTGAATCTAGTTTTTTGCTTACTTCATATATTTATAAATAGTTTCTGATAATTTTAAAAATAAATTGTAGTAATAAAGTGAATGTGTAACTTAGTGATTATATTTGAAGGAATAATATGCCTAAATTTTATCTTTTATAGTAGATGTTTATATGTCAATTGAATTTCTGATTAAGAATGTATAAATATGATAATATACCGACCGATATTGCTATTTATTTTGATAAAATAGATTAAAATGATTTTTTGGTATATTTTTTATATCCCAAAATCCTAGGGATTGGGATATAAAAAAGGCGCTTAAAAATACAAGATAACTCTGTGGCCTGTGTGTTAGTATAGTATGGGATTTTTCTTTTTTAACTATAAAAAATAATGCGCAAGTAAATTGAATTGAAAATTGTAAAAATAATGCATTGATTTAGAAATTATTTTGCAGAAAATTTAAAATAGAAAAACATCAAGACAGAAATAACTGCTGGTTATCTTAAAAAAATGAGGCATAATAATTTTAGGCTCTTATTCACTGAAGTTAGGATTTGTGTTTGTGTGTTGCTGTCGGATACCAAGGTCTAGACCGCTGACAAGGGCGTAGAGATAGAGGCTATTCTTCAGAGAAAGTTATGTGAACATACTTCAGATGAAAATAACTTTAATAATTTACCCGTGTTTATGAACATCTTATTGATTGAAAACGACCCTTCGCAAACTCTACAGATTAAGTCAATACTGGCAAAATTGGATTACAACATGATGGGTGTTGCCAAAAGTTATGAAGAAGCTGTAGACTTAATAAATCTTACAAGTATTGACTTAATCTTGTTAGATATAGGTTCGATAGAAGACAAAACGACTCTGGAAAAAATAGACTTACTGTCGCCTTTTCGTATTCCTATTATTTTAACACCTACCTACGACATCCAAGAACTATATGATAAAGTAAAAAAATTAGATAATGTTTTTTACCTCGTGAAGCCTTTTCATGTAAATACCCTTGATAGTGTTATAAGTCTTTTGAAGCGTAAAATGGAAATAAAGACTGAGTTCATACGAGGAGGTATAAGAAGTGAAATTATTGCTTTAAAAAATATTTTATATATTGAGGTAGAACGGACTTATTCCTTTATTCAGACCGAAAATCGCCGATATGTCTTCAAAAAATCATTGACTCTCTTAAAGAAGCAAATACCTGAGGGAGAGTTTTTTCAAATTCATCGTAGTTTTTTGGTGAATAAAAAATATATCAAAAGAATAGATGTTGAACGCAGCATGGTAGAGATAGAAGGAGGTACGGTTTTGCCAATGAGTCGCAGAGTCAAACACTTGCTAATCTCTAGAGGTATCAAAAATGTTGGATGATTAAATTTACTAGTGTACTCAATTTGTGTCTATTGGTAAAAAATATTTCATGTAAAATAATAATTTCGTTGTAATAATAGAAGGATTATAATTTTTGTTTTTAATATACCAAAAGTGTTTTTTGTGTGTAAAAAAATATCATATACTTTTTTGTAAAAATAGGTATATATTTACAAAAATGGTATATGATTCGAGATTTAGAAGTAGCTGATAGTATTGGATGCGGGGTTATCGTGTAAAGCTTTGAGTCTTTTTATTTTAAATAGTTGCGCCTGTAGCATTTATAAAAACGGTTGGTTAACTATAAATGGAGTTGTGATTTACAATTGCGATTGGTCATGATGAAGACTTGTTGGGCCACAACTTTATAAACAGAGGCAAATGAGATAGGAATACTTACAGCAGCGTGGTAGCAGTAAACCACCTTGGTTCTCTTTGGCAGATGATTAGTATCCTCCCAAAAAAGCAGAAGATGCCGCATCTTCTGCTTTTTTGTTGGGTTTGGCAAGATTCATGTTGTCTTTTGCGTTGTTAAACGAGCCAAACATTATATTATGAAAAAAATGTATTCACCTGTTTCTCTTATACGTCTCTTTTTGCTTCTTGTAGTTTTATTGAACGGATATAGAAGCTATGCCCAACGAGAAGTGCAGTATGCCCAATACCTCGTCAATCCACTTGCCATCAATCCTGCGGCCACGGGTGTTCGCGAAAATTTTTACTTCAATGCTGTTTTGCGGCGTCAGTTTATAGCGGGGGTCCAAGGGCTTCCTGTAACTCAATCTTTTGCGATGGATGGAAGTATTGCCAATGGTAAAGTTGGTTTAGGACTACAGGGCCTAAACGACCGCGTCGCAGTCAATACGGCGGTGTTTGGGAGTATTTCTTACATCTTTAAAATATCAGAAGAACAAAAAATTTCGATTGGAGGATTAGGAGGTATCAATGTATTGCCTACGCGCAATGCCATCAACACAGGGGGTAGCCTCAATAAAGCACTAGCCAGTGCGGGTGTCGGAATTTATTATGAAGATGAAGTGTTTTTTGGAGGAGTCTCTATGCCCGAAATCCTTAAACAACAATACGGCTACAATAACACAAGTGGATTGCTCAACTATCAACGCCCTTTGTTTGTACAGGTAGGGATGAAGGCTGACTTGATAGAAGAACTAGACTTTAGACCTTCTATCGTTTTGACAAAACCTGAAAATGGTAAAATACGTACTGATTTGAATGCTTTAGCACATTATAAAAGCCGAATTTTAGCAGGGCTTTCGGTTCGTATAGGTACTACTACTTATATACAAGGCCTACTAGGGTTTGACGTTTCGAAGAACATTCGGGTGGGTTATACCTATAATTCTCGCCGCGTAGAAGATTTTAACGGTACTTCAAATAATATTCCTGGAGCAGGAAAAGGAATTCATGAAATTGTTTTTACACTTCAACCCAATCCACGTGTAGATTAGTTTTTTGCTAAAACTATACGATTTTTGCAATTTTTTACAAATACATAAGCTAACTTTGCCCCACTGAATCTAAGTGGTTTTCAAATGGAAAAATACTCATATATAGCTAATTCGGAAGCAGCGTACATTGAAGAGTTGTACCAGAAGTACCAGCAACAACCTGACTCGGTTGATTTGAGCTGGCAACGATTTTTTGAAGGTTTTGAATTTTCAATTAAATATGGAGAAAACAAACCTCATGTAAACGGAAATGGAGCCGCCGCTCCCACCGCCGAAAAACCAGTCTCGGCAAGCCATACTCGTAAAGAAATGGAGGTAGTTCACCTCATCAGAGGGTATCGCCAAAGAGGGCACCTTAAGTCTCAAACCAATCCCCTAGGGCCTCGGAAAGACCGTCAGGCACAATTAGAATTGCAAGATTTTAATCTTTCGGAAGGCGATTTGGATACCGTTTTTGAAGCTGGTATTGAGGTATTTGGCCGACCAGCCAAGCTGCGTGAAATTGTAGAAGCTCTTCAAAAAGTATATACTCAAAAAATAGGATTTGAGTATCAGTATATCCGCGATCGACGTGCCAAAAGCTGGTTGCGTAAAAAAATTGAAGACGAATATCTTAACTTCAAGCCTACTATTGAGCAGAAAAAGAGAATCTTGGAAAAACTCAACGAGGCTGTCACGTTCGAAAACTTCTTACATACGAAGTTTCTTGGTAAAAAAAGATTTTCGCTCGAAGGGGGAGAAGCTACCATTCCAGCGCTTGATGTGGTACTAAATAGAGGTGCAGAGCTAGGAGTAGAAGAAGTAGTAATCGGGATGGCGCACCGTGGGCGTCTCAATGTGCTCACCAATATCATGCAAAAATCCTATGACCAGATTTTCAATGAGTTTGAAGAAAATGTGGTACTTGATGAGTTTAGTGATGGTGATGTAAAATACCACATGGGATATGAGAGTCAAGTGGAGACCACGTCGGGTAAGCGAGTAAGTCTCAAACTTATGCCCAACCCTTCGCACCTCGAAGCCGTCAATCCCGTAGTAGTAGGATACGCACGCGCACGCGCCGACGAACACTATAATCATATTTCAGGGCAAGATAAATATGACCCTGTGCTGCCGATCTTGATTCATGGCGATGCCGCAGTGGCGGGTCAAGGGATTGTGTATGAAGTGACCCAAATGTCTAATTTGCCAGCTTATTATACGGGAGGTACGCTACACTTTGTGATCAACAACCAAGTAGGGTTTACTACTGACCACGAAGACAATCGTTCGTCTATTTATTGTTCTGATATTGCGCGGATTGTGGATGCTCCTATCTTCCACGTTAATGGTAACGACCCAGAGGCGGTAGCATTTGTGATGAAAATAGCGGTCGAATTCCGTCAGGAGTTTAATCGGGATGTATTTGTAGATATGGTATGTTATCGTAAATATGGCCACAACGAAGCGGATGAGCCTCGTTTTACGCAGCCTACAATGTATACCAAAATCTCTCAACAGCTCAATGGTCGTGATTTGTATATGAAGATGCTCACCGAGCGGGGTGAACTTGATGCGCAAATCGCCGACCAAATGAAAGTAGAATTGGAAGGTGAGCTACAAGAATTATTACAAAAAGTAAAACAAAAGCAACTACCTTATCAGCGTCCTAAGTTAGAACGTGATTGGGCTGAGCTTCGTCGTTCGATTCCCGAAGACTTTGAAGAATCCCCTGCTACTGGTATATCAAATGATATAATTGAAAAAGTAAGAAATGCGCTTACTACGTTGCCAGAAGGCTTCAAAGTGTTGAAGCAAATTGAGAAAGTCATAGAAGAACGTAAACAAATTTTTAGCGGCGAAAAACCATTTAACTGGTCGGCAGGCGAACTATTAGCTTATGGCTCTATCTTGGCCGAAGGTCGTACTGTACGTATGACGGGTCAAGATGTACAGCGAGGTACGTTCTCTCATCGCCATGCAGTGCTTCATGAGATAGATTCCAATGAAAATTATAATAGCCTTGCGCACATTGGTGAGGGGCAAGGTATATTTGAAATATACAATTCTCTATTGTCAGAGTATGGCGTAATGGGCTTTGAATATGGGTATGCCATGGCCAACCCTCACGCACTTGTAATATGGGAAGCGCAGTTTGGTGATTTTGCCAACGGTGCCCAAATCATGGTCGATCAGTTTATTTCGGCTACTGAGTCGAAATGGAATGCCATGAACGGTCTGGTGATGCTCTTACCTCATGGATATGAAGGACAGGGCCCTGAGCACTCAAGCGCTCGTCCCGAACGTTTCTTGATTTTGTCGGCTGAGTACAATATGTATGTATGTAATGTTACTACGCCGGCTAACTTCTTCCATATGATTCGTCGTCAGTTGGCATTACCCTTCCGTAAGCCTTGTATTTTGATGTCGCCTAAGTCTATGCTTCGTAGTCCTTATGCGGTTTCGCCTATGAGTGATTTTGAAGAAGGGACTCGTTTTCAAGAAACCATTGGTGATACTTTTGTTGAACCTAAAAAGGTAAAAAGAGTGTTACTTTGTACCGGGAAGTTGTATTGGGAATTGTACGAAAAACAACAAAAAGACAACCGAAAAGATGTGGCAATCATTCGTATAGAGCAGTTACATCCTTTCCCCGAAAAACAAGTAGAAGCGCATCTTGCACAATACAAAAAAGCGGAAGTAATTTGGGTACAGGAAGAACCAGAAAACATGGGTTATTGGACGTTCGTTTTGCGGGCATTTCCTCAAATTGGCTTAGGGAAGGTATTGGCTCGCAAGCCTAGTGCCTCTCCTGCTACTGGTTACATGAAAATCCACGCTAAAGAGCAAGCAGAGCTTATCGAGCAAGCTTTTAATGTAGGCTAACCTACATTTTGATTGAATAACCAACATTAAGATTCATTGAACAACTAGGATATAACGGATAATAGGAACAATGTCACAGATTGAAATAAAAGTGCCTACCGTAGGAGAATCTATCACAGAGGTAACGATTGGTTCTTGGGTAAAAAAAGAGGGCGAGACTGTCAAAAGAGATGAAGTCATTTGTAGCCTGGATTCAGACAAAGCTTCTTTTGAAGTGGTAGCCGAAGCCGATGGTGTATTGCGTATCAAAGCACAAGAAGGCGACGTGTTGCCAATCGGAGGATTGATTTGTGTAATCGAAACTAGTGCTGCTGCCCCAGCCCCCGCGCCAACTCCTGTTGCTGCTGCCCCAGCCCCAGCTGCGCCTGCACCTAGTGCTCCTGCGGCAGCATCAAAAGTAGTAGAAATGAAAGTACCTACCGTGGGAGAATCTGTGACTGAAGTGACTATCGCCAACTGGAATAAAAAAGACGGAGAAGCCGTACAGTTGGATGAAGTACTTTGTGAGTTAGAGTCTGATAAAGCTACTTTCGAACTTCCTGCTGAGGCGGCGGGAGTGCTTCGTATTGTAGCAGAAGCAGGTTCAACTTTGGCAATTGGAGCCGTAATTTGCCGGATTGAAGTGGGAGCTACTGCCCAGTCAGCTGCTACCAATGGCCAACCTGCACCGGCCGAGGCCAAAGCCGTATCAGCAAATGCTGACTCTACTACTTATGCTGCTGGACATCCTTCACCAGCGGCCGCCAAAATCTTGGCTGAGAAAGGTATTGATCCTAAAGATGTCTCGGCTTCGGGAGTAGGAGGTCGAATCACCAAAGAAGATGCTCAAAATGCACAGGCACCAGCTCCTGCTCCAGTGGCTAAGCCCAGTACACCTGCTGCTCCGCAAGCACAAGCAGCTCCCAAATCAGAGGCTGGAGGACGTGGACAACGTCGCGTTAAAATGACTTCGCTCCGTAAAACCATTGCACGCCGCTTGGTGGCAGTCAAAAATGAAACAGCCATGTTGACTACATTCAATGAAGTCGATATGAAGCCTATCATGGATATTAGAGCTAAGTATAAAGATAAGTTTAAAGAAAAACATGGCGTAGGACTAGGCTTTATGTCTTTCTTTACCAAAGCTTGCGCGGTAGCATTGCAAGAGTTCCCCATTGTAAATTCATACATTGACGGTGATGAAGTCGTCAACAATGATTTTTCAGATATATCTATCGCTGTATCGACCGACCGTGGGTTGGTTGTGCCGGTAATTCGGAATGCAGAACAGATGAATTTTTCGGAAATAGAAAAAGAAATCATCCGCTTGGCAGGCTTGGCTAGAGACAACAAACTTACCATTGAGCAAATGCAAGGTGGTACCTTTACCATTACCAATGGTGGTATCTTTGGCTCGATGCTTTCTACACCTATCATCAACGCACCTCAATCGGCGATTTTGGGAATGCACAACATAGTAGAGCGTCCTGTAGTGGTAAACGGCGAAATTGTAATTCGGCCTATCATGTATGTAGCCCTTAGCTACGACCACCGCATCATTGACGGGCGTGACTCGGTAAGTTTCTTGGTTCGAGTAAAACAACTCTTAGAAGACCCCACCAGATTGTTGTTGGAGGTTTAAGATTTCATAAAACAAAGACGCAGCCAAACTCTGCGTCTTTGTTTTTATAAAGACCTACCTATTTTTTTATAGATTTTAATAGAAATAAAAATGCAATACGACGTTATCGTAATCGGCTCAGGGCCAGGTGGCTATATATGCGCAATTCGTTGTGCACAATTAGGCTTAAAAACTGCCATCATTGAAAAGTATAAAACATTAGGAGGAACTTGCCTCAATGTGGGGTGTATTCCTTCCAAAGCCTTGCTCGATTCTTCGGAGCATTTCTACAATGCTTCGCATAGCTTTGCAGAGCATGGTATCAAACTCGAAAATCTTCAGGTAGATTTAGCACAGATGATTGCCCGCAAAAACGAGGTGGTAAACCAAGTGTGCAAAGGAGTTGAGTTTTTGATGAAAAAAAATAAAATTGACGTCTATCAAGGTTTAGGGTCATTTGTAGATAAGAATACCGTAAAAGTGACCAAAGAAAACGGCGAGATAGAAATGATTACTTCCAAAAATGTGGTAATCGCTACAGGTTCGAAGCCTTCTTCACTGCCGGGCGTTACGATCGATAAAAAACGTATCATCACTTCTACCGAAGCTCTTACGCTTAAAGAAATCCCTAAGCATCTTATTGTGATTGGAGCGGGGGTGATTGGCGCAGAACTAGGCTCAGTATATGCGCGTATTGGGGCAAAAGTTAGTTTTGTAGAATATGCCCCTGCCATGATTCCCACCATGGATGGTACCATGAGCAAAGAACTTCTGAAAACTGTAAAAAAACTCGGGGCTGATTTTTACTTTAGCCATAAAGTAAAAACGGTAGAAAATACCGGCGATGAGGTAGTAGTAACTGCTGAAAACCCCAAAGGAGAAATCGTTACATTTACGGGAGACTACTGCTTGATGAGCGTAGGGCGTCGTCCTTATACCGACGGACTTGCTCTTGAAAATGCAGGACTAGAAGCTGATAAGAGAGGAAAGATTGAAGTAGATGAGCATACCTTGCAAACCAAAGTGCCTAATATTTATGCCATTGGTGATGTGATTCGGGGAGCAATGCTAGCGCATAAGGCCGAAGAAGAAGGAGTGTTTGTGGCAGAGACCATCGTAGGCCAAAAACCTCATATCAATTATCTTCTGATTCCGAATGTAGTATATACGTGGCCAGAAGTAGCAGGCGTAGGATACACTGAAGAAGAGCTTAAGGCAAAGGGAACAGCTTACAAAACAGGCTCTTTTCCTTTCAAGGCCCTAGGCCGCGCCAGAGCAAGTATGGATATCGATGGCGTAGTAAAAGTATTGGCTGATAAAGAAACCGACGAAATTTTGGGGGCACACATCATTGGACCACGCGCTGCGGATATGATAGCAGAGGCAGTGGTAGCGATGGAGTATCGCGCTTCGGCCGAAGATGTAAGCCGAATGTCGCATGCGCACCCTACTTATACAGAGGCATTTAAAGAAGCTTGTTTGGCCGCTACTGCCAACCGCGCCCTGAACGCCTAGTAAAGTCTGTAAAAAATACTCCCAACCGATAGCGTTTAGTAGACGTTATCGGTTTTTTTGTTGGAAATGCGTTTTTATTTTTTCGATTTCATCGGAGAGAGGTGCCGAGATATTAAACGGAAAAACAATCAATGAAAGATTTTCTTCAAAATAGAAAGGAGGTAAAGGCACCTGAAAACCCTCATGAGCGGGATATAAAAGATAAAGAGACGCGGCGGCGTATTTGTGTCCATAGGCATAGAGTTGATAGAGGTCTGACTGCTCAATGCCATAGCTTGAACTTTGGGGTTCAATCCACTTCCATTTAATATCTAGTACGATAGTAAGATTGGCTTTTCTGACTACTAAATCAGGACGAAGCCCGAAGCGGCGCTTGCCCGCGTGGTCATTGACCAGAAAAAGAGAGTCTTCTTGATAAAAAACCTCAAAATCACTCAAGTATTTTTTAAATCCTTGGGCTACATATTGCTCAAAAAGTCGCTCTGCCGGAAACAACAAAGAATCTGTAAAGTGGCGACCTTGTGTAGCCCAAGACTGCTGCCTCAATAAAACCTTAGCCCATTGCAGGGCTTTTTGGTATCGGTCAAAACGACGATCTAATTGCGAAATTTTCTCAAAATCAAGTTTTATGTCCGAAGATGTAGAGACTTCTTCGAAAACAAAGCGTAGTTGTCTTAGTCTTACTTGATTGGGCAAATGTTGGCTTTTATGGATTAAAAACAATACACAACTTTTGAGGAGTCGATTGGGAATAATATCGGATTTGAATTCATCACTAGCCGTAAAAAAAGTTTCTAAACGATGAGGTTTTTGGCGTGAAGGAAGCCATTTGCCTCTAAGAAAATTGTGTTCGTTTTCGATAGTTTGATAGGTTTTTTGTAACCCTTGCCGCATGATTTGTTCGGTCTCTTGGATAAAAACCGTGATGAAAATCTCCAAAAGTGGCAAATTCGCTTGATTCAAATGGGCCGATGATATGCTTCTAAACGGTAATAGGTGACCATAGCGAAGCATTTTGAGAAGTCCTTGGCGAGCTTGGGTAGGGTGACTTTGGCGAGATAACTTGGGCAAAATTTCAAATTGGCTACCATCAGCCGTTTGGAGCAGTCCCACGAAATTTTTGAGTTTGATGATTTCTATACCTTTGTAAATCGAAAAACTCAAAATAGCGTCGGCGTTTTGGTTAAAAACTAATTTTTTGAGAAGCTCAAAAGTCGTATCTGGAACAAACACCTCCGAAGACGTAGAGATAGAAAGAGAAATCGCCTGCGTCGATATTTTGCGGATAGTGTCATACTCATATACGACAAAGCGGGATAGGGGCATGAATTGTTGCGGTTAGATATTGCTAAATTAGTAAAAATCAATTACCTTTGCACCGCAATTTACTATTGATGATTTTGAGGGGAGTCGAATTCCCCTTTTTTGTTGGAATAAAATGAATCTAAAAGAACAAATCATCGGATTACTCGCGCCGCTTCTGGAAGATGACAAGTATTTTATCGTAGAAATTCAGGTTTCGCCTTCCAAAATAAGACAAAAAGTAACCGTATTGATAGATAGTGACGAAGGAATTAGCATAGATGAATGTGCCGAAATCAGCCGTAAATTAGGAGATTTGATTGAGGAGCAGGGTATTTTACCCAACGCCTATACCTTAGAAGTTTCGTCACCAGGGGTAGATTATCCATTAGCGATGCCTCGGCAATTTCGTAAAAACCTTGGTCGTACTTTGAAGGTGATACTGCCAGAAGGTATCGAGAAAAAAGGTCAATTGTTGTCAGCTTCTGAAGAGGGATTTGTGCTATTGGAAGAATTAAAAAAGAAGAAAAAAGACCAAGTGCCCAACGAGCTGTCTTTTGCTTACGCTGATATCGTAAGAGTAGAAGTACAGATTAAATTTTAAAGAGAACAAAAACCATTAACAAATAACGATAAACTCTTTCGTAAGAAAATGGATAGCGTAGTATTGATAGAATCTTTTGCCGAGTTTGCTCGCTCCAAAAATATAGATCGCCCTACCATTATAAAGGTGTTGGAGGAAGTGTTTCGCACAATGATTCGTAAAAAATACGGTACTGATACCAATTTTGATGTCATTATCAACCCTGATACTGGAGATTTAGAAATGTGGCGTACCCGCGAAATCGTGGATGATAATTCGGAAGATATTTGGGAACCAGATAAAATTCCGCTAGCAGAAGCCCGTAAAATTCAGGACGACTTTGAGGTAGGCGAAGAAGTGGCTGAAGAGGTAAAATTAGAGGATTTTGGACGTCGATTGGTACAAACAGCACGCCAGACGTTGATTCAAAAAGTAAAAGATTTAGAAAAAGAACTCCTATATTATAAATACAAAGATATGGTCGGCGACCTTATCACAGTAGAAGTATATCAGATTCTTAAAAACGAAATCATTTGCTTGGATTCAGAAAGTAACGAACTCGTTTTGCCGAAACAAGAACAAATCTTTAAGGATAAATATCGCAAAGGAGAGCCTGTAAAAGTAGTGATTCATAAGGTAGAACTCAACAACGGTACACCCCGTATCACACTTTCACGGACTTCACCAGTATTTTTGGAGAGATTGTTTGAAACCGAAATTCCCGAAATTTATGACGGATTAATCAATATCCGTAAGATTGTACGGGAGCCAGGTGAGCGTGCTAAAGTAGCCGTAGAATCTTATGACGACCGCATCGACCCCGTAGGGGCTTGCGTAGGTATGAAAGGCTCTCGGATTCACACGATTGTTCGTGAATTGAACAATGAGAATATTGACGTGATCAATTACACCGAAAATCTAGAACTTCTCATTCAACGTGCTTTGAGCCCTGCTAAGATTACTTCTATGTCAATCGACAAAGAAGGTAAGCGAGTGGCAGTATATCTCAAACCCGACCAAGTGTCGTTGGCAATTGGAAAGGGAGGTCAAAATATCAAGCTTGCAGGGCGACTTGTAGGTATGGAGATAGATGTGTTTAGAGATGTAGAAGGCCAAGAAGACGAAGAGGACGTTGACTTGAGCGAATTTACAGATGAGATTGACGAGTGGATGATTGAAGAATTCCGCAAGATAGGTTTGGACACTGCTAAGCAAGTGATCAATATTAGTAGAGAAGAACTTGTGCGCCGTACCGACCTTGAAGAAGAAACAGTGGAAGAAATCTTGGAAATTTTGCGTCGTGAGTTTGAGTAGAAAACAGATTTTGGGATTGATTTTCACCTTTTATGAGAATTAAAAACCAGAATAATTGCCGACTACCCTCAACGTACACCATATGGATAACCATACTTGATAAATAAATCTTTATCTTTGGGTTAATTTTCAGGGTTTTCCTAATAACGAATAAACAATAACCCGTACTCAAGTACGAATATTTCCAGTATGTCGGAAGAAAAAAGTATGCGCCTTAGCCAAGCGGCCCGAATTCTCAACCGAAGCCACGCGGCGGTTGCGAGTATTTTGGGCGCAAAAGGTTTTAAGGTTGACAACAATCCTAACACCAAACTAAACGCAGAGCAGTTAGAATTTTTGGCAAAAGAATTCAAAGCTGAAGGTCTGCTAGGGGGAAGTACGCCCAAAAAAGAAGAGGTAAATATCCCCGTAGCTCCTTCAGAAGATAGCCCTGTGTTGTATTTCCGTAATTCTCAGTCAGGAATTGCTCCTAAACCTGTCAACCCAGAGGCTCAATCTGAGAAGATAGAAAAAAGCCCTGAGCCTGAGCGCGCAGAAACCTCGTCGATTGGACTCAAAGTAGTGGGCAAGATAGATTTGGATGCCCCTAGAAGTACAAAAAATGTGGTCCCTCCTAAGGTGGTCGAAGAACCTAAGCCAGTGGAAGCACCCGTAGAAGAGAAAAAAGTAGAACCAGCAGTAGAAGTGGTGGTTCCTGAAATAGTAGCCGAGAAACCGGTAGTAGAAGAACCTAAGGTGACTGAAGAGCCTAAAGTCGTAGCTCCTGCACCTGTGGAAGAAGCTAAGCCTGAGGTGATTTCAGTACCAGTGGTGGAAGAACCTACTGTGGAGGTAAAACAGGAGGTAGTTTCAGCACCAGAAGTGACTCCTCCACCTGTCGAAAAACCTGAACCTCCTAAAGCACCAGTAGTAGAGCCAGTGGTGAAAGAGGATGTAGTAAAAAATGAGCCAATAGTAGAACCGCCTAAAGCGCCAGTGGTAGAGCCTAAAATTGCTCCCAAAGAACAACCAAAACCAGTACCACCTGTTGCTAAAGTGGAAAAGCAGCAGGCTCCATTTGTCCATCCTAAAAATAAACCAGCTGCACCCAAAGAAGTGTTACCGACAGAGCCAGAAATTGAACCTGAGCTTATAGAAGCCAAAGCCGATCAACTCAAAGGATTGACGATTTTAGGCAAAATTGAGCTACCTACCGAGCGCCGTAGTGGCGGAGAGAGTGGCGGTCATAATAAGGACAAAGACCGCGACAAAAAACGTAAACGTAAGCGTTTGCGCAAAGGGGAAAAAGTAACCGAAAATGCCCCCCAAGCACAAAATACTAATAACAATAGTAACAACAACAATAGTAACAATAACAACAATAACAATAAAGGGAAGGGCGAAAAAGGTGGACATCCGAACACTAACAACGCCAATAATCCCAACACTAACAACGCCAACAAGGGAGCTAATACCCCAAGTACGCCAGCTGCAAACACTCCTAATAACAATGCCAAAAAAGGCAATACAACAGGAACACCTAACAGCGGTGGTAGTGGTAACAACAAAAAAGGTAATAATCGGCGTGAACGCAAAGACGAAATCACCGACAAAGAAGTATCTGAGTCAATCAAGGCTACCAATGCTAGATTGAGTGGAGGTACACGGGGTAAAAACTTTGGGGCCGACAAACGCCGCGAGCGTAGAAGGGTAAGGGCAGAAGCAGAAGAAGAACGCTTGATGCAAGAGCAGGAAGATGCAAGAGTACTTAAAGTAACTGAATTTATTTCGGCCAATGAGCTTGCGTCTCTTATGGGTGTATCAGTACAAGAAGTAATTTCGGTATGTTTGAGTATGGGAATGTTTGTGTCCATAAACCAACGCTTAGATGCCGAAAGTATCACCCTGATAGCAGATGAATTTGACTATGAAGTAGAATTTATTTCGGCCGAAGAAGAAATCCAAGGTGATGTAGAAGTAGAAGAAGATGATGAGGAATCGTTGCAAGAACGAGCACCAATTGTAACTATTATGGGTCACGTTGACCACGGTAAAACATCTCTACTTGACTATATTCGACGCACTCGCGTAGCAGCCGGCGAAGCTGGGGGAATTACGCAGCACATTGGAGCATACAGCGTTAAGACAGACGGTGGTCGTCGAATCGCCTTCCTCGATACACCAGGTCACGAAGCTTTTACGGCGATGCGTGCACGTGGAGCTAAAGTAACTGACGTAGTTATTATCGTCATTGCGGCTGACGATTCAGTAATGCCTCAAACACGCGAAGCCATCAACCACGCCCAAAACGCGGGGGTGCCGATTGTGTTTGCATTTAGTAAAATTGACAAGCCGGGTGCCAACCCTGAAAAAATACGGGAGGCATTGGCCAATATGAATATCTTAGTCGAAGAGTGGGGTGGTAAATATCAAACCCAAGAAATTTCTTCAAAATCAGGTTTGGGGATTCCAGATTTGTTGGAGAAGGTGCTTCTGGAGGCAGATTTGCTCGAACTCAAGGCAAATCCTGATCGCCGCGCTTCTGGTACGGTGATTGAAGCCTCTCTCGACAAAGGTCGTGGGTATGTTGCTACTATTTTGGTGCAAACAGGTACATTGCGTGTGGGGGATGTGATTTTGGCAGGTGCGCACTTTGGTCGTGTAAGAGCGATGTTTGATGCTACCGGAACTCGCCTCAAAGAAGCAGGCCCTTCTACGCCAGTTCAATTGTTGGGCTTAAACGGAGCCCCACAAGCGGGAGATAAGTTCAACGTAATGGAAAATGAGCGTGAAGCGCGCGAAATTGCCAACAAACGTGAGCAAATCATGCGCGAGCAGACGATTCGTACTCGTAAGCATATTACTCTTGAGGAAATTGGACGCCGTAAAGCCATCGGAACCTTCAAAGAACTCAATATCATTGTTAAAGGTGACGTGGACGGGTCGGTAGAAGCACTTTCAGATTCATTGCTAAAACTCTCGACCGAAGAAGTTCAGGTAAATATCATTAACAAAGCGGTGGGGCAAATTGCCGAATCGGATGTTAACCTTGCAATTGCTTCTGACGCCATTATTGTTGGTTTCCAAGTAAGACCTTCCAACAATGCCAAAAAACTGGCCGAACAAGAACAAATCGAAATTCGCCTGTACTCCGTTATTTATGATGCTATCAACGAGGTGAAAGATGCTATGCTAGGCTTACTAGAACCTACCATGGAGGAAGTAATCGTTGGTAATGCCGAAGTACGTGAGGTATTTAAAATCAGTAAAGTTGGTACAGTGGCGGGTTCTTATGTTACAGATGGTCTCATCAAACGTAATAACAAAGTGCGTGTTATTAGAGACTTTATCGTGGTACATGAAGGCGAAATATCGCAGCTTAAACGTTTCAAAGATGATGTCAATGAAGTAAAATCAGGATTTGAATTCGGATTGAGTATCAAAGGTCTCAACGATATTCAAATCGGAGATGTCATCGAAAGCTTTGAAATGAAAGAAGTAAAAAGAACACTCTAAGTCAACGGGTAAGCTCATAAAACAGGCTCGAATAAAAGCTTTGCAGTTAATGGATTTACCTCAATAATTTTTCTAACAGGCTTTTGGAACTTCCAGAAGCCTGTTTGTTTTGTTGTAACTATAGACAGTTTTATTGAGATTAAAAAGACCATACCCATCATACACTTGAGTGGTACCGTGGCCTTGTCTATGATAAACTCTCTATCAACACCCGTTTGTTGGGTTATAATATTATATTTGTGTTTATTTTAAGTAGTTAAGTAGCGCTGCACCGTAATTAACAAATCCTAGCCTGTGAAAAATATTCCTTCTGAAATAGCTCATAGCGTACCTCAACGGCCTCCTTGGCGCAACATGATGCTGTTGATAGGGCTTATATTACTTGGTATGTCGATAGGTAATATGTTGGCTATGGGGGCTATCGTGTTGTTGAGTTTTATGCACGGAAAGCTCAGTCTAGAACAAATTACTCAAATGCTCCAAGCCCCTGAGCAGTTTCCGTATGCTTGGTGGTACTTAATGTTGTTGCATGGAGTTTCTCACTTTTTTTCTTTTTTTCTACCCAGCATAATTTACTGGAAATGGTCTGAGCAACACCGTATTGAAGAGTTTGTGCGTCGTCCTCTTCCTTCCTACTTGGTGTTGGCGATTGTGTTGTTGACAGTTATCGTTTTTATGCCTTTCAACAGTTGGGTGATTGAATGGAATAGCCATCTACACTTGCCGCAAGGATTGCAAAGAGTAGAGGAGTGGATGTCGGGTAAAGAGCAAGAACTAGCCCGAATGACTCAATTCCTAACAAGTTTTGATTCTGTATTAGAGTTAGTTGTAGCTGTGATAGTTATGGCTGTGATTCCAGCGATAGGAGAAGAGGTATTGTTTAGAGGTATTATACAGCGTAAAATTTTCCATAAAATTGGGGATGTACATCTTTCAATTTGGATTACGGCGATGCTTTTTAGTGCCATACATCTACAATTTTTTGGGTTTATCCCAAGGCTTTTACTAGGGGGGATGTTTGGGTATATGTATGTTTGGACGCGTAATTTGTGGGCACCTATCTTTGCTCATTTTGTCCATAATGCTACGACCGTTATCATCGTCTTTTTAGCACATCGAAAAGCAATCAATTTTGATGTAGAAAATACCGAATCTTCTGTACCTTGGATTGGAGCCTTGGTGTCTTTAGCACTAACTACTGGCTTGCTTTTTAACTTAAAAATGATTGTAAACCGAAGTTCTGCCTCAACGAATGGTACTCAATAACTGGGAAAAGATTTTTGAAACAAGTTTTCAACACCGAGCCGAGATTGTAAAAGAATACCTAGAGCAACAAGGCATTTCGGCGGTAATCATCAATAAGCAGGATAGTAGTTATCATTTTGGAAAGTGCGAGGTGTATGTTCCTCTGAAGGATTCAATCATCGCTAAAACAATTGTAGTGAATGAAATCTCGTTTGGATAAATTATCAAACCTTCAACAACGCATCATAGCCGCTATTGTAGGAGTTGCCATTATTTTATGGGCTATTTTATACGCAGATTGGACTTTTTTATTGCTTTTTTGCGCTATCAGTACCTTTACCCAATTGGAGTTTTATAAGCTCTTGGGCCTTGACGGCAATCAGCCCTTGACCTACTATGGAACCATGTGTGGCGTTTTTATCAATGTGCTTACCTATTTGATAGAAAAAGAAATTATAGGTTTTCAAAATTATTTTCTCATTAGTCCTCTAGTGACGATGATATTTTTCATTAAGCTTTATAAAAAGAGAGATTTGAAACCTTTTCAAAATATTGCTTTTACTTTTTTGGGTATTATTTACGTGGCGATTCCTTTTTCACTTTTGAGTGTATTGGCGATGAGAGGCGGAACCTATAATTTTGAAATTGTATTAGGATGTTTGCTATTGCTCTGGGCGACAGATATCGGTGCTTATTTTGCTGGTACTTACTTAGGAAAGCGTAAGCTTTTTGAAAGAGTTTCTCCCAAAAAATCTTGGGAAGGAGCTGCTGGAGGAGCTGCTTTTGCAGGCTTAGTAGCTTTTGTATTAGGGGTTTATTTCAAAAGCCACGAGCCGTGGGAGTGGTATTGTATTGCAGCGTTGATTGTGGTCGGAGGTACCCTAGGAGACTTGGTAGAATCACTCTTCAAAAGAAGTATTGCTATCAAAGATTCGGGAAGTACAATACCCGGGCATGGCGGTTTTTTGGACCGTTTTGATGGGCTCCTTCTTTCGACTCCTTTTATTGTGACCTTTGTTAAAATTTTTTCCTGAACTAAGACGTTAAAATAGTAGTAGCTTTGTCGTTCCTGAACTTAAATTGAATATCATGCAACAAAAAAATATATATAGCTTCTTCTTCTTGTTACTCTTGTGCGTGGGATTGGTAGGTGTATCTTCAAATGAGACCCAAGCCCAAGGGCAAGTCAAAAGTATTATGTTTACGGGACGGGTAGTAGGTGTAAAAGGCACTCAGACTTTATCCAAAGCTTATATATTTATCCCGCGAGCAGGAAGAGGAACGCTTGCCGACGAAGGCGGGTATTTTGCTTTGCCGGTATTTCCTGGAGATAGTGTGGTGTTTAGTTATCTAGGTTATCAGAAGCAGTACCATGTCATTCCTCGTCGACATATGGAAGAGTCTTACTCTGCTATTATCTTGATGAAAGAAGATATTAAGACCTTAGCTGAAGTAAAAGTCTATCCCTATGCCACTGAGGAGGAGTTTAAAAAAGCCATCATTGCTATGAAGCTACCTGATGAGTTTGAACGTGAAAACCTCGAAAAAAATACCCGGCAAGAATTGCTAATGCAAATGGCCGCCGCTACTCCTATGAGTGCAGCAAGTAATTATAGGTCTTTTATGGATCAACAGATATTTGGCCGAGAAAATGCTGCCAATCGAAGTTTTACAACGGCATTTCCTTTCCTTAATCCATTTGCTTGGGCCAATTTCCTGAAGTCAGTTAAAAACGGCGACTTGAAAAAGAAAGAATATCGCGAAATTCTGAATCAGGCACCCCGCGAGAATCTTACACGTCAAGATATTTTAAAGAAAGATTAGCCTAGCGTGACCCACTAGGGGTACCGAAGTTTTGCATGCTCATATGCTGACCGTCGAAGGTAGCATAGCTTTGATATACAATCCAATCTCCTAAAATCACCACGTGACTTTGCCCTTCTCCAATGGCATGGTAAACTTCTATGTGGCGGTGGCCAAAAACATAAAAATCGTGGTGCTTTTTGTTTTCTTGCTCAATGGCGTACTGAATAAGCCATTCGTTTTTTTCTCCCAAAAATTGGGGTAAGTCTGCTTTTGCATGTTTTTTCCAACTGTGTTCTGCCCACGATTGCCCTAGCCAAAGTGCCCAATCAGGGTGCATGAGATTACCAAAAGCCCAACGCGAAATTTTGCTTTCAAAGACTTTTTGTAATACTTTATAAGAATAATCCCCCGGCCCTAGACCATCTCCATGAGTTACTAAAAATCGAGTGGTAGAGGTAGGGGATTGAATGACCATTTCTAAAGGGCGTCGGTACATCTTTACGTTAAGCTCTTTGACAAGATAGTCGGTCATCCACATATCATGATTGCCTGGAAAGACGATGATTTCAATACCCGCATCTGTAAGTTCGCCCAGTTTTCCCAAAAAACGCACAAATCCCTTCGGTACTACCCGACGATGCTCGTACCAAAAATCAAACAAATCACCAACCAGACAAATCACTTGAGCTTCGTGACGAATGCTTTCTAACCATTTGACTACTTGCCGCTCTCTTTCAAGGCTTTTGGCGTGAGTAGGTGCCCCTAAATGAAAATCGGATGCAAAGAAAATTTTTTTTCCTGAAAGAAGCTGTACTTCTAACTGCTGAAAAGACATGTTTTATATTTTAGAATTCAGGCAAAAATACGGAGATTACTTTATAAGATTTTTTAACTTTACGCTTCACCTGTATCAATATTAAATAGAATTTATCATGCCCACAAAAGCAGAAGTATTTGAAAAGATTGCTGCGGACTTGGCTCAACAAGGTTTCAACGTCGTAAAACAAGACCAAACTCGTCCTTGGGGAGGTTTTTTTGTGTTGGACGAAGCCCAAACCCCGGCCTTTGCCGCAAAGTATTTTCCAAGCGTAGAGTTGTCGACGATACAAATTACGCAAAAACTTAGTCCTAAAATTTTGGTAGTAGCTCCCGAAAAAAGATTGTCATGGCAATACCATCATAGGAGAGCCGAAATTTGGCGTGTAGTGAGTGGCATTGTAGGAGTAGTAAAAAGTGATACTGACCAAGAAACAGAAGTAAAATCTTACGAACCTGGTGAGCTCATCACACTACGTCAAGGAGAGCGGCACCGGTTGGTAGGTTTAGCCGAGTGGGGAGTGTTAGCCGAAATTTGGCAGCATACCGACGCTTCTCACCCCTCCGATGAAGACGATATTGTACGCGTTCAGGATGATTTTGGACGGTAATTTAGAATAGGATTAAAGAGCATTCATCTAAAATTTCAACATGGAAGAATCACTTCGTTATCCGATTGGTCAATTTGAGTACGGAAAAATATACACACCGGCTGAGACAAAATCTCAGATTCAAACCATCAGTGCATTGCCGTCGAAGTTGTTTAATGCCGTAAATCCCCTCACAGAAGCTCAACTCGACACGCCTTATCGTCCGGGAGGGTGGACAGTGTTGCAAACAGTGCACCACGTAGCCGATAGCCACATGAATGCTTATATTCGTTTTAAATTAGCATTGACTGAAGAAAACCCTTCTATCAAGCCGTACGAAGAAGCGCTCTGGGCCGAACTAGCTGATGGTAAAGGTGCGCCGGTCGATTGGTCATTGCAGTTACTCAAGTATGTACATTTGCGATGGGGAGTATTGCTCAATTCTCTTACTGATGCTGATTTGGCACGAACTTACTTTCATCCCGAATCCAAGCGAGTGTTTGCATTGAGAGAAGTGATAGCGATGTATGCTTGGCACAGTGAGCATCACTATGAGCATATCAATCGGCTGTGTTTACGAGAAGGTTGGAAATAAAAAGCAAAAAAGAGATTTTTGGACTCCAATAAATTTTTTAATGTGATTTTGCGTTTATTGAGGTGTAGTCATAAAAACAGATCACGAAAACAATTAATTTATTTTTAAAATGCCATCTGCATCCACTTCTGACAACATTGTTGTACGTATACTAAAATCCATTTTTTTTAAAAATGCCACTAGTAAAGCAGGACGCTATGCACGGAATACAAGCAGCTTATTGCAACTCTTAAAAGATACACTAGCAAAGAGTAATAGCCTAAAAGGTGCAGGATATGATGCTCTACGCGAGAAAATAGTGCTACTTACAAGATTGCTTAAGGCTTACGTGTCAGGTAATTACCGCACTATTCCTTGGAAAACATTGACGCGCATTATTGCGGTGTTGTTGTATTTTTTATCGCCGATAGATCTAATTCCAGATTTGTTGCCTGTAGTGGGTCTTACTGACGATATTGCGTTGATTGTGTGGTTGTTTAATGCTATCTCAGACGACCTAGAGTCTTTTCGTCAGTGGGAGTCGCAGCAAAATACGGTCTCTATTGACGGAGAAATGGGATAAGTGAGTAGAGATATGAGAATGAGGAGGTTGGGTGTTGCCTCCAAAAATCATAAACTCAGCGTGACAAACTCGATATTTAATACTGCTTATTTGACGAATAGTTGTTAATTTTGCAGCTAGTCATCTTAAAAAACGCTTAAAATTCGGCGGGACTAAGGTAAATTTAGCCATTTAGTTCGTTTTACTAGTGTAGCAATCAAGTTATTTGTGAATATCAATTTGTTTTCAGATAACGAATAACTCAATAATCATTAACCGTATTATCAATGAATATGCTTTCAATCTTGTTATTTTTAGGCTTAGGAGGACAAGAAATCCTTTTGATTGGCCTTATCGTTTTGTTGCTTTTTGGTGCTAAGAAGATTCCTGAATTGATGAAAGGTCTTGGCAAAGGCATCCGTGAGTTTAAAGATGCTTCTAAAGAAGTAAAAGAAAACATCGAGAAAGGACTCGACGATGTAAGTAAATAATTAATCTGGATATTTTTTAATAGCCTGATTCACTAAATCAGCAGTAGTTACAGAACTACTGCCGATTTTTTATTTTATGCCTTTCCAAAAACCACCTTATATAAGATTTTGAAGTCATACACATCTTTCGGTCAAGTACAAGCAGATTTGAGCACCGGTCGGGTATCGTGCCGTGAGTTGGTAGCGTATTATCTAAAAAATATTGAACAAAAAAATCCTACCCTCAATGCATTTGTGGCGGTTTATGACGAAGAAGCCCGTCAGAAAGCAGAAGAGATTGACAAAAAAATAGCGGCAGGCACAGCAGGACGCCTAGCAGGAATGGTAGTCGGAATCAAAGATGTGCTTTGTTATCAAGGGCATGGGCTACAAGCAGGAAGCCAAATATTGGATGGGTTTATTTCTCAATTTACGGCTACGGCAGTACAAAGGATTTTGGACGAAGATGCTATCATTATTGGACGTCAAAACTGTGATGAGTTTGCGATGGGATCTTCCAACGAAAACTCGGCTTTTGGGGTAGTTCGTAACGCTGCTGATATTTCACGAGTCCCAGGTGGGTCGTCGGGAGGCTCGGCGGTGGCAGTGCAAGCTGATATGTGCTTGGCCTCGTTAGGCTCCGATACGGGCGGCTCGGTGCGTCAGCCGGCGGCTTTCTGCGGACTAGTAGGGTTCAAACCTACATATGGCCGTATTTCGCGCTGGGGACTGATTGCTTATGGTTCTTCTTTTGATTGTATTGGCCCTATTGCCAATAGCGTAGAAGATGTGGCATTGCTACTCGAAATCATGGCAGGCAAAGATGATTTTGACAGTACGGTTTCTGAAAGAGAAGTCGAAAAATATACTGCACTCAAATTGGACTCTCACCCTTTAAGAATAGGGTATCTTCGCGAGAGTTTAAGTGAGGCTATCCAGCCCGAAATCAGAGAAGCTACTCAAGCCAAACTTACTTGGCTTCAAGAACAAGGATATGTGGTAGAACCTGTCGATTTTGAATTACTATCTTATATTTTACCTACTTATTATATATTGACTACCGCTGAGTCAAGCTCCAATCTTTCGAGGTTTGACGGGGTGAGGTATGGTCACAGAAGCAGTAAAGTTGAAGATTTAACTTCTTTATACAAAAAATCAAGGAGTGAAGGGTTTGGAGCAGAAGTGAAGCGCCGTATTATGCTTGGCACGTTTGTATTGAGTGCGAGTTATTATGATGCTTATTATACCAAAGCGCAAAAAGTAAGACGTTTGATGAAAGAGCAAACTGACTTGCTTTTTGAGAAATATGACTTTTTGGTGATGCCAACTACTCCCACTACTGCTTTCCCGATTGGCGACAAGACGGAAGACCCATTGCAGATGTATTTGGCGGATATTTTTACGGTCCAAGCCAATGTAGTAGGAAACCCAGCAGTTTCGATTCCGAATGGTACCGACGAAACGGGCTTACCCATTGGTTTACAAATCATGGGAAAACCTTTTGGTGAAGCTCAGCTTTTGGCTTTCTGCCATCGCTTGGTGGGGAGTAATCAGCAAGTACAAAACTTACCTACATACTAGCCATTGAAAACAGAAAGAGAAATGTAAAATCTAACGAGAAACAAACGTAAGCGATGATGGATTTGAAGCGAATTGTGAGAGTAAGTATGGTGGCCGGACTATGTTGGCTTGGAGCTAGCAAATATGCCCATACCCAAGTGGTAGAAACGAACACCAACGTGGCTGAGGAGGAATTATTAAAGATTGAAAATTTTGCCGATTCTACGGTGCCAGAAGCATTGGTAAAAGAGCGCTTGGCAAAGTTGCAAAATGAGATTCCGTTGCGTTATCACAAAGTGACGCATCAATTTGTTGAATACTTCATCTACAAAAAGCCTAGCTTCGTCAAAAGAATGCTAGAGCATATGCATTTGTATTTTCCGTTGTATGAGCAAACGCTCGAAAAGTATAACATGCCTCGTGAGTTGAAGTTTTTATCTCTCATTGAGTCTGGATTAAATCCGCGCATTATTTCATACGCTGGCGCGGGAGGTCTTTGGCAATTTATGCCTGCTACTGGCCGCGAGTATGGTATGAAACAAGACGACTATATTGATGAGCGTTTTGACCCCGTCAAGTCGACCGATGCCGCGTGTCGTTATTTAAAACGCCTTTACAATGCTTTTGGGGATTGGGAAATGGCCTTGGCTGCTTACAACGTAGGTCCCGGAAATGTCAAAAGGGCAATTCGGCGCTCAGGTTCCAATACGTTTTGGGGAATCTACAATTTCTTACCAAAACAAACCCGTCATTATGTACCGCAGTTTGTGGCTATTATGTACATGATGCACTATCATGCTGACCATGGCGTATTTCCAGAAAGTCCCGAATATCCGATGTTGACGGATACGCTTCAAATCACGGGCTATTTCAATCTTCATACTTTTGCTAAATTAAGTAATGTCAATTTAGATGACTTATACAAGCTCAATCCACAATTGATTAATACAGAACTCCCTCATTACGTTAAAGACTATGTCGTCAAAGTCCCTAGCTATTGCTATGAATATGTTACAGAAAATAGAATAGCGATTTGGGATTCTGCATGTAAGTCTCCCTTTAGCCAAGCTCCTTATGCGTTGGCCTCACTCACAAATCCTGATAGTACAGAGCAGTCAGAAGAAGACGGAGAAACTCTAAAACCTACTACTAAGAAACTTTTTCATACTGTCAGAAAAGGAGAAACTTTGGGCAAAATAGCCAACCGATATGGCGTAGAAATGCATGAGCTCAAGAGGTGGAATCACTTGAGAAGCAGCACTGTGATGCGAGGAAAAAAACTCCTAATTTATAAGGAGACGGCCGGAAACCCAGTACTCCAGCGTTTGGCAGGAGTGGATACCAAACCCAAAGCAAACACGAAGATTAAAATGCGTTATCATCGTGTGCAAGCAGGCGATACCCTCTCTACTATTGCTGAGCGTTATGGTATCAATGTAAGCCGCCTCAAAAAAATTAATAGATTAAAAGGTAATACGGTTCGTAAGGGGCAAAAACTAATTGTCGGATAATAATCTCTAATATTGTTGGTTATCCGTTAGGCATTGTCGGGCTGTATCACCATTTTTGATGACCGATAATTATTAACGGATAACATCATTCCAATGGCACTTTTTTATTTTAAAGCATTTCATATTGTAGGGGCCGTCGCATGGTTTGCGGGCCTTTTTTATTTGGTTAGAATGTTTGTGTATCACATTGAAGCTGACCAAAAACCCGAACATTTGCGTCAAGCCTTCAAAGATCAATTCAACCTCATGGAATGGCGGGCTTACAAAATCATCTGTAATCCTGCTATGATGCTCACTTGGACGTGCGGCCTTATCATGACGTACCTAAACCCAGGCTATTGGCAAATGGGTTGGTTTCAAGTCAAATTTGCGATTTTGTTGTTGCTTTCGGGCTATCATACTTGGTGTAAGGGCGTGATTGTGAAACTAGAAAAAGGAGAAAAACCCTATAATTCTTTCCAATTTCGACTTCTCAACGAGCTTCCTACCTTATTTTTGGTGAGTATCGCTTTGTTGGCCGTTTTACGCGACACCCTCAATTTCGTCTATGCTTTCGGTGGTGTGTTGGCCTTTAGCGTTCTATTGTTTGCGTTTGCCAAGGCATATAAAAAACGACGGGGCGAGGGCTAATACCATAACTGTGTTGAGTGATTAGGGCTGTTTATTTGATTAATACAACAGCTATGCTACTAACAGAATATGGCAGAGTGGATATTTGAAGTAAAGCTTTGTATGGAGCTTCAAAATCCCTTTATCTTCAAGTACTTCAAGGAAAATTTCTCAAATTTTAGAACAAGATAAATAACAAAAAACCACTTATTGCTTCATAAGGAAGGTGCATAAGGTAGAAGTCGCAAATTATTAAGATGTGATTAAAAAGAAAGAGTCGCTGTTTTTGGTATAGCTTAAAGATTTAGTTTTGGAAATGAAAATGACAAAATCTAATCTTTAAACCAAAGGCCTATAGGGGGGGGACTATATCCAAATAAGTTGTATTTATAAAGAAAAGTAAAAACGTCATACCACATCGGTTTGGAATATAACAACTCGCTTCTTAAAACATTTGTATAAGTTTTACCATTAATGTCCTCAAAATCCTGTCACTTACACAAAGTGCCCAGCACTACTATAAGTAGTATTCAAACGGGATTGATTTAGGTTTGCCACTACCAAAATCTTATAGGTGTTTTTTGCATATTCAGGGCTCTTTATATCGACCATATATATGTATAAGTACGGCGTATCAGCCAGCTTTTTAGAGTAGGTGTATTGGTGTAAGTGCTTGATTTTGAGGTAATAATTTTTTTAAAAAAACCACAATTGGCAGTTAACTGCTGAGTGACTCTACTGTACTTTCGCATTAGTTTTTTAAATCTTACTTTGTCCTAATTAAACAATATACCTAAATAATCACGCCATGAAGCATTCTTTCTGGTTTCTTCTTTTTTGTACTTTTTCAATCTACGCTCAAACTCCTCCTCAAGTAAGCGAGAAAAATGAGCTAAAATATCCACTTAATTCATCAGGTTCTCATTTTTTTAAGGTTACGTTTATGAATCAGACGTGGCTGAGATATAATCAAAGCAACCCTGGTACTACGGTGCTTGGCGAAGCCGCTTCGCAGACTTTGGATTTAGGGTTGCGCCGTACACGGATTCAGATGTTTGGGCAGATTAGTGACCGGGCGTTTGTGTATTTTCAGATGGGAATGAATAATTTCAATTTTTTGAATGGATTTCCTGCTTTGGGGAATGCCCAAGGAGTAGCTGCCAATCGTAAAATTGCCTTTTTTATTCATGATGCTGTGGTCGAATATTCGGCTTTTGTCAATAAGGATTGGCTCAAAATAGGAGGGGGGCTGACGATTTTGAATGGTCTTTCGCGGTTTAGTCAGCCAAGCGTGACTTCCATCATGACGATGGATGTGCCAGTATTTGCGCAAGCCACCGTAGATCAGACCGACGAGTTTTCGCGAAAGCTGACTTTGTATGCACGCGGGCAAGTAGGTAAGTGGGATTATCGTTTAGGCTTGACCGATCCCTTTCCTATTGGTACTAGTGGAAACCCCGTTCCTGCTATTTCAACCAACTCTTCGTTTGCCGTCAAAGGTCATCATAAGCAATATCAAGGTTTTTTAGTTTATAATTTTTTTGATAAAGAAACACACCAGACGCCCTATATGACAGGCACTTATCTGGGTAAAAAGAAAATACTGAACATAGAAGGCGGGTTTATTACTCAAAAAAATGCCATGTGGCGTACCGAAAACCAAGGGCGTGACACCGTCTATAATGCCTTGAAACTATGGTCGATTGCGATGTATGCGGATATGCCTCTCAACAAACAAAAAGGGACGGCTATTTCGGCTTATTTGGGTTATTTTAACACTGACTATGGGACAAATTATTTACGCTTCAATGGTATCATGAACCCTGCCAATGGAACCACATTGCCGCTTTCAGGAGTATCTGGTACCCAAGGAAATGCTTTCCCGATGTTTGGAACAGGGAGTGTGGTGTATGGACAGATAGGCTATTTGTGCGCAGCGGATTTGCTAGGTAAAAATGGCACACTTATGCCCTATGCATCGGCTCAATTGGCAGATTATCAGAGACTAAATAAAACGGCGGGAATTTATAGCACAGGAATCAATTGGCTACTTAAAGGTCATAATACTAAACTGACACTTGATTATCAAAGTCGCCCTGTGTATCAAAATGCTACGAATGGTCAGCTTAATGCCAATGGACGAAAAGGCGCTTTGACGCTTCAATATCAGATTTTGATATAAAAATTGGGTCTTTTTCAATATATACCAAAAGCTTCCTAGCCAAGGGAGCTTTTGGTATATATAAGACTCAAAAAACATTAAATTATCATTAAACCTGACCAAAGTCATCACTAATCGACATAAAATGGCTAGATTTTTGTTTACAAAAAAGTAGTTTTTATTGTATATAATTACCCTAACTACTATGACTCAACAAAATTTTACTAAGCTAACAATAGGGATTGTATTAATACTAAGTACTTGGGCTTGTAATCCAAATGCTAACGAGCCTGTGCAAGAAGGAATCGATAAAGAGCTTGAGAAGGTACTTATAGCTGCCTCTTCAGGAAAAGGGAAAGAGTTTTATATGTTGCCCGCTAGTATTGATTTTAATAAAATTCCTCAAGACCCTAAAAACCCCATTACTGCCGATAAGGTAGAGCTAGGCAAACTTCTATTTCATGAGACAGGTCTTGGAATGACTCCTCAAAAAGCATCAAGTTACCAAACTTATTCATGTGCTACTTGTCATCATTCAAAAGCAGGATTTCAGGCGTGCGTGCCGCAAGGTATGGGCGAGGGAGGCACGGGCTTTGGGGTAAGTGGGGAGACTCGCACGATTAAGTCTGATTACAAAGCTACTGAAGTAGATGTACAGCCTATTCGTACACCTTCGGCGATGAATGCGGCTTATCAACCCAATATGTTGTGGAATGGGCAGTTTGGGGCTACTCATTTCAACGAAAATACGCAAGCTTCGTGGACTAAAGGGACGCCCAAAGAAAACAATAAATTTGGGTTTCAGGGCATCGAAACGCAGGCTATTGCGGGTCAAGGGGTACATCGATTGGGATTTAATCCTAATTTTTTCTTTAATCGACCACTATATCGAGATTTATATGCAAAGTCGTTTGACCTAAAAACTTTGAATGACCCCGTACAATCAGTCATCAACGTAGGGCTGGCGATTGCTGCTTACGAACGGACCTTATTGTCGAATGAGGCGGCTTTTCAGCGATGGCTGAAAGGTGAATACAGTGCTTTGAGCGAGAGCCAAAAGCAAGGTGCCATTTTATTTTTTGGGAAAGCGGGTTGCTATCAATGCCACAATGGCCCGTCTCTCGCCAATATGGAATTTCATGCACTTGGTATGTCGAACCTTACCGAAGGAAGCTATGGGAGAAATGTAGTCGTAAATGCCGGTAGCGAAAAAGCTGAGCACAAAGGAAGGGGAGGTTTTACGGGCAAGGCCGCCGATATGCACAAGTTTAAAGTTCCTCAGCTTTATAATTTAAAAGATTCACCTTTTTATGGACATGGAGCTTCGTTTACAACCATCGAGTCGGTGATTGCCTATAAAAATGCGGCAGTACCTCAAAACAAAAATGTGCCTTCATCGCAATTAGCCAAGGAGTTTAAGCCTCTTCAACTAACGCAGGACGAAATACAAAACTTGACGTCTTTTATCAAAGAAGGGCTATATGACCCTAATCTTAAAAGATATGTACCTCAAGCTCTGCCTTCGGGGCTTGCCTTCCCTAACAACGACGCCCAAAGTCGTAAAGATTTAGGTTTTTAGGTGTTGTATTTTTTTGTAAAAAAAATGGTTTATTTGCTGACAAGAAATGTGAGGCATTAAAACCACTTTGAGCCTCCTTAATGTTTATAAAAAAATAAAATACATCAATGAAAAAAATCATTTTAAGTTTTCTGTTAGCAAGCACGGGGTTGATTTATGAAGCCGCAGCGCAGTCGGTAGCGGCATCCGTAGTAGTGACCGATACCTCTCGACTAGAGGAGTTTGTGGGAAATTTTAAGTTTGAAGACCTTCCTTTTGAATATATCGAATTTAGCATCAAAGAAGGAAACCTGTATGTCAAAGCAGGAGACAGAGAAGGGCCTTTAAAACCTATTAAAGATACGATAGATAAGTTTGAAAATGCCGATAATATGGCTAAATTCTCTTTTTTGCGCAATGAAGAAAAACAAATTGTCAAAGTAGTTTTGGACTACGACGGTAGTGTATTTGAGGGTAAAAAAGAGGCCTCCAAAAAATGATTCTATTCAAAGCTAACCTTGGCTAAATAAAGTGGTCTATACCGTCTATAAGGATAGACATTGAAATCAGATTTGAGAAAGGCTCTTGAAAAAGAGTCTTTTTTATTGGATTTAGAAAGCGTATAAATCATCCGAAATCTTCTTTGAAAAGAAACTTCTTTTAGATGTATGAAAGTTTCTTTTCTTCACAAATTCCTTTGGGGTTCTTTGCTTATGGGAATCCTTGCCATTTTGGGGGCTTGTCACCGAAACGCACCATTGACCTATCAACCTATTGCCGAGCCTTTTGTACTTGACTATGCACCTAATCGCTTTGAGGCCGAAATCCAAAAGTACGAAAAAGAGGATGCCACCAATGGCATAAAAAAAGGCGGCGTTTTGTTTTATGGAAGTTCGAGTTGGCGGCTTTGGAAAGACATTCAGACCGACCTGGCACCTCTTCCTATTTTAAATCGGGGTTTTGGGGGCTCCACTATTCCTGAGCTTATTCATTATGTAGACCGAATGGTGTATCCCTATGAGCCCAAGCTCATTGTGGTATATGGTGGAGAAAACGACTTAACTGGGAAAAAATATAAATCTCCCGAACAAATGTTTGATTCTTATCGAGAGTTTGTATCACTGGTACAAAAGCGCTTGCCTCAGACTCATATTTGTTTTGTCTCCATGAAACTCTCTCCTTCGCGGCGTCAACATTGGCCTACCGTCAAAGCCGGAAATGCCATGGTAAAATCAATGAGTACAGGTAAGCGATTATCTTATGTAGATATTAATCCTGTGCTTTTCAATGCCAACGGAACGGTAAAAAGCGAACTTTATACCAAAGATAGCTTACATATCAATCCCCAAGGGTATCGAGAATACGCCAAAGTACTTGTGCCAGTCTTAAAGAAAAAATACAAGTAAACCATGCAAACAACTCGTCGCCAATTTATCCAGCAGTTAGGAATGACCAGTGCAGCCTTCGCACTATCTAATGCTTTTTCTTTGGATGCATTTTCTAAAGTCAAGGCGAGCTTGCCTCGAAGTGCGCCAGAGCTACAAGGAATGGATTCTGCGGGTATCCTTGCTTTTTTGGAAGCTATTGCCCAAAGTAAACACGAATTCCATAGTCTTATGATAGTAAGGCACGGGCAAGTAGTTGCTGAAGGGTGGTGGGCACCCTATCGGGCAGATTTACGGCATACGATGTATTCGATGAGCAAAAGTTTCACTTCTACTGCGGTGGGTTTGGCGGTAGCAGAAGGAAAGCTCAAAACTTCGGACTTAGTGATTTCTTTTTTTCCTGAAGAGTTACCTAGTCAGGTAAGTGATCATTTAGCCGCACTCACTATCAAGGATTTGCTTACGATGTCGGTAGGTCATGCGGTGGATCCAACGGGTCAAGGGATTAGGAATGAAGAAAATTGGGTGAAAATGTTTTTGGCTTTGCCTATTGTTCACAAACCCGGTAGTACGTTTTTGTACAATAGTATGGCTACTTATATGTGCTCGGCGATTGTTCAAAAAGTAACAGGCCAGAAGCTGATTGATTATCTCAAGCCTCGTTTGTTTGAGCCATTAGGAATAGAAGGGGCTGATTGGGAAGAAGATTTTAAAGGCATCAATACGGGTGGCTGGGGCTTGAGAGTACGCACAGAAGATTTGGCGAAGTTTGGACAGCTTTATTTGCAGAAAGGCGTATGGAACGGCAAACAAATCATTCCGAAAGCATGGGTAGAAGAAGCTACGTCGTTTCATATTCAGCAGCCTTCGCCTGCCAAACCTACACGACCCAAGGAGGATAATGATTGGCTGCAAGGATATGGCTATCAGTTTTGGCGTTGTCGTCACAATGCTTACCGTGGCGATGGAGCGTATGGGCAATATACAATTGTGATGCCTGACCAAGATGCGGTGATTGCGATTACGAGCGAAACCCCCAATATGCAAGGAATATTGGATTTGGTGTGGACTCATTTATTACCTGCGATGAAGTCTCAGCCTCTTCCAGCCAACAACGCTTCGGCTAAACTACTAAAACGCCACATGAGTACTTTGGCGCTTAGTGCTCCGAAGGGAAAAGTATTGCGAGCCAATGCTGCTAAAGTATCCGGTCAGTCATTTAGGATTGAACCTAATCCCCACAATATAGAGAGTGTATCCTTGAGCTATCGCGAAGGGGATACTTATCAGTGGGTGATGAATGATGCGCAAGGTACTCATAAGATCATCTGTGGGCTTGGAAAATGGGCTTTTGGAGAAACAGATATTCCGCGCCCTAACCTCGTGCCCTCTCAGAAAATAAGAGGGGAAAAAATCGCCAAAATAGCCGCTAGTGGGGTATGGAATGATCCTCAAACCTTTGAAATCACGATAAGGTACTATGAGTCCCCGCATCGGGATTATGTGATATGTTATTTTGAGGATGATAAAATTCGAGTCAGTTTTGACACTAGTATTAATCGAATGTCGGGCACGAAAGACAAACGAGAGCCCATTGAGGGTAGAAGGGTAGTATAACACATACAACAAAAAAACGGCAACTCCACCTGAGTTGCCGTTTTTTAATATATACTTTCTAAAAATAGAATTAGAGAGGATTTTGAACTATGGCTTTGTTGGCATCAATTTCTCTTCTTGGAATCAAAAACTCCCACTGAACATCACCTGGAGGCACATCAAAAAGTACTGTGATAGAGGCGATATGATTGGCTCCATTGCGATTGAGAGGTTGGTTGAGTCTTTTTAAATCTAAGAATCTAAATCCTTCACCCCAAAGCTCTATGCGGCGGTTGAAATAGATTTCGTCTAGCAAAGCAGCCCCCGTACTAGTCGAGAGTTTGTAGGCTGCATTTCTTTTGCTAACAAGGTCAAACAAGGCTTTGGCAGCACCTGCATCATCACCTAGTTTAGCTTTAGCTTCCGCTTCAATCAAATACATCTCGGCGGCTCTCATGTATGGTACATCACCCATTGCACTTGTTGAAGGCGTACCCGGAAGTCGGAATTTTTGATTGAGATAAGGTACTCGTACACCCCCAGGAGGCACTATCGAATTGGCAGCAGTGGGAGCTTTTACCCACATTTTAGACCGTATGTCAGTGCTAGGGATTTTATCATAAAGTAGGCTATTGATTACTTTAGGATAGGTTCTGATTACGGTCGAGTTGTAGTTGCAAGAGATATAGGAGTGATATCCACCAAAAAACTCTGATTGATCTTCGAGGTGGTCAAAACCCCACATCCATTCTGGATTAGAGATATCAGCAAAACCGTCTTGGTATTGTGTCTCAGACATTAATGCAAATCCAGTACGTGCTTCAGCGGCATATTTGGCGGCATCAGCCCAGTTTTGTTGGGTAAGTGCTACTCGGGCCAAAATCCCTTTTGTCACCTCTAAGTTGATATGTGATTTGAACGAACGTGCAGTTTTAAGTAAAGAAGCAGCTTGTTGTAAATCTTTATTGATTTGAGTATATACTTCTTCTACGGTATTTCTGGGAAGCCCCTCTGTAGTCGGTGAAAGTACCAGTGGTACTGCTAGTTGACTATTAGGTTTGGCTGATGCGTCGTATCTTTTGCCATAGAGCTGTACTAGATTGAAGTAAGCCCACCCGCGTAAAGCGTAGGCTTCCCCTTTGAGTTGGTCTCGTTCAGATTGAAGACCTACAGCATTGTCAATGTTGGCAATAGCGATGTTGGCATTCCCAATTACTCGATAGTAAAGCTCATAAGGGAAGCGGGCCATCGTATTGGTTTCGGAGCGGTGGGCTGTCCAGCGAGTTTCGCCTACGTGCCAGCTAGCAGCGGTAGTACCTATAATAACGTCTTCTCCCATGTGGTCAAGAATAATCATCATAGCAGGATGACCTGAATGCCCTTGAGAGCTTAAGTACCTTACAATCAAGGCTCTATAAATGCCATTGATAGCAGCAGCGGCATTTTTGGTAGTGGCATAAGCAGACGCCGCATCTACACTCGCCGTAGGAGCAGTGTCAAGAAAAGTCTTTTCGCAAGACGTAGCTATTGTACATATAATAGCTAGTAATATGATGATGAATTTATTTTTCATAGTTTCTTGAATGTTAGATTGAAAGTGAAATACCCATTACCAGCGACTTAGCAGAACTATAAACGTTTCCGGTAGTTCCTGCAAAATTTTGCTGAACATTCATACCACTTCTTTTTGATTTTATGAAGAAGTTTTCACCACTTACAAATACCTGGGCATTGCCTAAATATAGCTTTTGAGCAATGAGCTTAGGGAGCGTATAAGAAAGAGTCACTGAGCGTATGTTGATATAGCTCCCGTCGATGAGCCAGCGGTCAGAAGCAGCATCGAAATCGGTTGTACGTCCAGCGTCCATTCTAGGGACATCCGTGATGTCACCAGGTTTTTGCCATCTTTTTAAGATATCAACATGTTTGGCGCTGTGATACCCAGCTCCCATCAAACTAGCATAGGCTCCATCGTAGATTTTACCCCCAATTTGGTACACTACCAAAGCCGACAAAGTGATGCCTTTGTAGCTAAATGAGTTCGTAAAACCTCCTGTTAGTTTAGGAATAGCTGACCCATTATAATGGAAGCGAGCATTGTTGATATTGGTTGTGACAGTGTCACCTTTTTCGGTGATAGTGGAGTTGGCAGGTACATAGCTAGCTGCTCTGTAGAGTGCTTCTCCCGTAGTAGGACTAACACCCATAAATTCTCTCAACCAATAATCGTAAATGGAGCTACCTTCTTTGAGTTTTTTAGTTCCGTCAATGAGTTCTTTATTCTCATCAGGCATTTTGGTGATTTTGTTTTTGTAAGAAGTTGCATTGAGATCTAAGCGCCATGAGAAGTCTTTGGTCTTAACAGGTTCAAAACCCAACTCTATTTCGATGCCTTTGTTGTACATCGTACCGATGTTGCGAGTTACGGTAGTGATACCCGTTGACAAAGGCAAAGGAACATCAAAAATCAAATTAGAAGATTGACGGTCGAAGTACTCAATAGTTCCCGTAACACGGTTTTTGAAGAGACCAAATTCAAGAGCTACATCAAAAGCATTGCTTGATTCCCACTCAAGAGCAGTATTTCCTAAACTAGATTGCAAAATACCCGCTTCGGTAGCATTGTTCCATCCTAGAGCATAGAGAGGTTGCCAAGCATAATTGCTGATATCGCCGTCGTTTCCGGTTTGTCCATAAGAGCCTCTGAGTTTTAAGGCACTGATTTGGGGAACTGATTTTAAGAAACTTTCTTGATCTATTCTCCAAGCTCCACTGATAGAATAGAAGGTCCCCCAACGTACATCTTTATAAAACTTACTAGAACCATCGCGGCGTGCCGAAAGCGACAAGAAGTATTTTTGATCGTAATCGTAGTTAATTCTTGAGAAATATCCCTCTACTCTCCGACGGTTGAGTTGTGAGGTAAGGTTGGTGGTCGTTGTAAAGTTTACAAGCTCATAGTTGCCATCCAAAATCTGCTGAGAACGAGAGCCTTCAAGGTTGTTGCTCATTTGGTTGTAGCTTTCGTGTCCTACGAGGGCTTCTATTCCGTGGCTACCAAATGTTTTGGTGTAATTCAGGAGTTGAGAAATGTTGTAGCTAGCTAGGTATTCAAATTCGTGGGTTGACCTACCAGCAGGGGCACCGTCTCCGATTTCGGGGTTTCCGAAAGTGACGTTGTTGCGGTTGGTGATATCCGCACCTACATTGGCCGTGAACTTAAAGTTTTTCAAGAAACTAATCTCAGCAAAACCACGCCCTCCAAATACATTGCGGCGGAAGTAGTTTTGGTTAAGAAGTGTTTCTGAAATAATGTGGCGACCGCCATATTGAGGCCTGTTTGGCAATCCTAAAGCGCTTAAGTTACCATAGTCCCAGCGTCTATTTCCGTTTTCGAGCATTAAGAAAGAGCCTGGATTGGCAGGGTCATAAGCGTAAATGGGATAAATAGGGGCAATTCCTCTCGAAAAGAAAAATGGGTTAACGAATGATGTACCTCCAGTAGCTGGAGCATCAGATTGGTTTGAATTTGAAATAGTAGCCGTAATGTTTGCTCCTGTTCTAAACCAAGGCTTCATTTGACTATTTACATTCAAACGAGCGGTATAGCGTTCAAAATCAGAACGGATAAGAAAGCCTCTGTCGTTTAAGTATGATAGCGACACAAAGTAGTCAGTATTGTTGTTTGACCCTGAGAAGTTGAGGTTTAACTCATCCCTATTACCTTGACGCATGATGGGTTTTTCCCAATTGAGGTCATCGGGGCTGTAAAGCATCTTAGCACTTGAATTGAATACCCCATCTGTGCTTACAAGCTGATTGAAAGGAACGTTATAAATGTTGTATCCCACAATCGCTCCTAATCCATTTGTTGCATTGGTACTGGCTGTTGCCATAGGAATAGGGTTGGTAGCACGGTAGGCAAAGTTGTTGCGGTTTGCTTCCCACATCAATACATAGTAGTCGGCAGGACCTACACGGTCATATTCTGGTAAAGCTCTCGTATTAAGACCTTTAGTGTATTTGATGTTGATACTATTAGCTCCTTTTTGTCCTTTTTTGGTCGTAATCATTACAACACCGTTGGCCGCACGTGCTCCATACAAAGCAGTAGATGCTGCATCTTTGAGTACCGTAATAGTCTCAATGTCGCTCGTACTGATGTTGGCAATGTCGGCGCTATAAGGGATACCATCTACTACATATAGGGGGGAATTGGAAGAAGAAATAGATCCAAAACCTCTAATACGAATATCAGGGGCAGAACCAGGCTGACCGCTTCCGGCGGTTGTTTGTACCCCCGAAGTAGCTCCAGCAAGTGCTTGTCCAAGGTTGGTGACGGGGCGAGGTGCAAGGCTGCTAGCGTCGATTTTGGCGGCCGAACCTGTAAACGAAGCCTTCTTGGCAGTACCAAAAGTAGTGATGACTACCTCTTCTAGATTTGCTGCATCAGGCACTAGACTTACATTGAGCGTAGTTTGATTGCCCACTACAAACTCTTGAGCCACAAAGCCTACATAACTAATTAGTAAGCGTGAATTTGCAGGAGCGCTAATCCGAAAGTTACCCTCAGCATCTGTGTTAGTTCCTTTCGTAGTGCCTTTAATGACGATGTTTACTCCTGGCAACGGAGCACCATCATCTGCAGTAACTTTTCCCGTAAGGGTTTTGTCTTGGGCATGTACAAACGTACTAGCCACTCCTCCCAAAAGGAGGAGAAAGAGCAGTAAAGCTTTTCTCATAGTAATTTAGTTTTTGATAAAGTGTAATGAGTACTTCTAGGTGTGGAAAAACACCGTGCAATTTTAGTTAATAAAATTGTATATTAGGATATTTTTAGGTTTATTTTTTTGTGTTTAAGTATACGTATATGCCCTTTTAGGTGAAATTTTGTTTTGTGAAATTTGAATTATAGAATTTTATATTCTAATTATTTAATCTTTTGAATAACAATGGTTGAGAAAATTGACAAGTAAAAAATACCCCATTCTGCAAAATGAGGCATATTTTGAACCGTAAAATAAGTTTCAAAAATAAGGAGAGGTAAATTTTAGAGAAAATGAAAGAGATTTATTTTATATCGGATAGTATTGCCAACCAAGCTTCATGTACTTTCCCTGCTGAGAGAAACTGCTTAGCAAGTTGTAATAAATCACTATTGTGATGAAGACTTCTAAACTCTTGGATTTCGCTTGTCAAAGGAAGTTGTTGGATATTTCCAAGACGGCCTAGGTCATTTCCTGTAAATAAAGGATTCGATTTGATAAAATCAGGAATCATATCTACGCCAATTCCTCTTTGGGTGCTAGGTTTTGGTACTTCAAAAATCGCTTCTCCCGAAGCTCTTGCATACCAATTCCCCCCCATTCGGGCTACCCAATCGGTTTTTTGTTGGTCAATTTTTCCATTTTCATCAAGTATATCTTCAGAAAAATGAGCCAGTATGACTTCACATATAATGAGGTTGGCAGCTCCGCCTTCTTCTCCCAACGAAATGATTTGTTTTACTTTACACTCAAACACTGCTTTTGATTCACCTACGCGGGGCGGTTTTACTTTCTGGGAGGGCACTTCCGTAAAACCTGCTTTGATAAATTCGTTGGTGCCCTTGGAGTATTCGCAACTTGCAAGCGACATCTGCTCTACCATTGCATAATCCACCATGTTGATAACCACTTCGTCTACTTCTTGTACATTTTCAAGCGTATGTTTGTTAGTGGCATCTCTTACTCGTCGATTGGGCGAAAAAATCAGCGTTGGAGGTTTTGTACCAAACAAATTGAAAAAACTAAAGGGGCTGAGGTTGACATTGCCTTCTTTGTCAACAGTACTGGCAAAAGCGATAGGTCGTGGAGCAATAGCCCCCTGTAGATAATGGTGAAGTACAGGAACTGAAACCGCCTGAGGGTCGATAGTAAGCATGAGTTGACAGATTTTCCTTGATGAAGACTTAGATTATTTGGGAGGCAAGATAGTGGTTTTTACTTCGCCAAATCCTACTTTGATGTCTCCTTTTTGCGCAAAACCGCGCATAATAATAGTGTCATAGTCTTCTACAAACTTACGTGTAGAGCCATCAGGCAACACAATGGGATTTTTGCCTCCCCAAGTCAGTTCCAACAACGACCCAAAACTGTCGGGCGTAGGCCCTGAGATAGTTCCTGAAGCTAGTACGTCGCCTGTATTGAGATTGCAGCCATTGATAGTATGATGGGCAATCTGCTGAGCTACTGTCCAATACATATTTCTGAAATTGGAACGACATAGCAGCGTTTCTGAAAGTGGGTTTTGACTGGATTGTAGGTAAACTTCTAGTACAATATCAAAATTTGAGAGATTATAGCCACTTAAATAAGGCAAAACTTCAGGAGATTGGGGAGAGGCCAGTACCCGAAAAGGAGAAAGAGCTTCTATCGTGACTACCCACGGAGATAGAGACGAAAAAAAGTTTTTAGACAAAAAAGGACCTAAAGGAACATACTCCCATTTCTGAATATCACGGGCCGACCAGTCATTAAACAACACAAATCCAAACACGTGATTTTCGGCGTTATCTACCGAAATATTGGTACCAATCTCATTGCCGTTGGCTATAATAGTAGCCATTTCAAGCTCAAAATCGAGGCGTTTGGTAGGGCCAAAGAGAGGAGGCTGAGTGTCGTCGGGACGTGTTTGGCCTTGAGGACGATGAAAATTTGTACCAGATACAAAAATCGAAGAAGCTCTACCATGATAAGCTACGGGCAAGTGCTTCCAGTTGGGTAGGAGGGCATTTTGCGGGTCGCGAAACATCGCCCCTACATTGAAAGCGTGCTGCTCGCTCGAATAAAAATCGGTATAATCTCCTATTTTGACCGGTAGATGCATAACCACCTCTCGCTGTGCTACTAAAAAATCTGCCGCATGTGTTTTAAAAGGGCTACAAGGGTCTTCAAAAATCTGCTGCAACACTTGCCTTACTGCCACGCGGATATTTTTTCCGGTAGCCATAAAAGCATTAAGAAAATCTTGTTGAAAGACAGTTTTATCAAACTCAAGTGCATTAAAAGCCCCTAATTCAGCTAATTTAGACATATCTATGACCCATTCGCCAAGAGCTACTCCGACGCGTTTGGGAGTATTAGCGGTAGAAAAGATGCCAAAAGGTAAATTGTGAATTGAAAAATCTGTGTTTTTATCTATCGAAAGCCACATTTGAATTCAGGATTGGTGATATAAAGAAAAAATAGAGCTGTTATGAAAAATTTCATTCCAGCCAACTTTGATAATATTTGCCATCGTCAATCAACATTGCTTCTTGGGTAAGCATGAGAGGTCTAAAAGTGTCAATCATGACGGCAAGCTCGATAGTTTCCTTTTTGCCGATACTACGCTCATAGGCTCCCGGAGCAGGGCCATGAGGAATACCCCCAGGATGAAGTGTAATATGCCCTTGCTCGATATTGTTGCGACTCATAAAGTCTCCGTCTACATAATAAATCATCTCGTCGGAGTCGATATTGGAGTGATTGTAGGGCGCAGGGATGGCCTGCGGATGGTAATCATACAGTCTAGGACAAAACGAACATACTACAAAAGCACTGGTTTCGAAGGTTTGGTGTACGGGTGGAGGTTGATGAATACGTCCAGTGATAGGCTCAAAATTGTGAATCGAAAATCCATAAGGGAAATTGTATCCATCCCATCCTACTACATCAAAAGGGTGCGTTGGATAGAGCAGACTGTATATTTTTCCTTGTTTTTTGATTTTGATTTCAAAATCTCCTTTTGTGTCGTGCGTTTCTAAAACTTCGGGGAGTTTGTAGTCGCGTTCGCAAAAAGGAGAATGCTCAAGCAACTGCCCAAACCAATTGCGGTAGCGTTTGGGAGTATAAATAGGATGAAACGATTCGGCGATAAGTAGACGATTGTCTTCACTATCGAATTCGATTTGGTAAATAATACCTCTCGGAATGATGAGATAATCTCCGTATTCGAAGCGGATATTGCCTAGTTGCGTTCGCAGTTGACCACTTCCTCGGTGAATAAACAATAGTTCGTCAGCGTCGGCATTTTTATAGAAATAAGAAGTAAGAGAATGCTGAGGTGCCGCTAGCGAAATATGAATGTCGCTGTTGACGAGTAATCGAGTACGACTTTCTAGATAATCTTCTTTTGGAGGTACTTCAAAGCCTTTCAACAAACGCGCTTTGATTCCTTTTTCTACCGCGATTTTGGGCGAAACATCTGTTTCTGACAAAATCTCCTTGACCATCGTAGGGCGGTGGATATGATACATCAATGACGACATGCCGTCAAACCCAATCGTACCAAACAACTGCTCATAATAAAGTCCACCCGAGGGTTTCTCAAATTGAGTGTGCCTTTTAGGAGGTATTTTGCCGAGTTTATGATAAATAGGCATATCTATTCCGATTAGGATACAATAATATATATGCAAAGTTATGTAAATAAAATGCTTTGGCAATATTTGTTATAACAAATATGTTAATCTAATGTTTTTATCTTTGAAAAAGAGCTATCGCTTTTAGGGATTTAAAAATGCCCCATCAATCACAAAGAGAGTGGCACCTATGTCAGAATACACTTTGTGGGAAGGCTCCCCATCCGATACTTGAAACGACATTCCTTGCTGGAGAATATGACGTGAGCCATCCAAAAGCTCAACGATGAGCCGCCCTTCAATACAATAAGCAATATGTCCTTTTGCACACCAATGATCGGCTTCGTAGGAGACTGAATATTGAATATAGCGGACTTTACAAAGTGGGTATTCTATGGTGCGAACATAAGCCACACCGCTTTCTCCTTTATGTTCCGTAACAGGTAATTGTTGCCAAGACGTAATTTCGAAGGGTATCATAGTATGGTGCGGTCGCCGTGAGATTTGGGTTCTGAAATGACCAAGAAATGCAAATCTTCCGTATGATTATTTTGAATTTGGTGAGCCACTTGTTTGGGCACATGAATACTTTCGTGAGGAAGAAGTGTGTAAGTTTTATCTCCTAATATAAAAGTAGCTTTTCCTGCCAAAATATAAAACAATTGCTGACAATGATGATGAAAATGACGCTGCTCAGCAGTAGCGGGAGGCATTCGTTCTTGAATTACACTCAGGCTATCAGATTTGAGTAAGTGCCATCCGTCGCAACCAAGCCCCCACGTATAATGTTCGGCATTTTGAAGAGAGATAGGCATATTGTGGAATTTTTTCAAAAATAACAAAATAGCCTCGTCCATTTTTCAATGAACAAGGCTATTTAGAAAACTACTGAGAAGTTAAGTATTTTTTACCTCTACTTTGGGGGGAATCAGCCGGTACAAGACTGGTGTCACAATCCTCGATAACAAAGTAGAACTAATAAGACCGCCTATAAGCACCCATGCTAGAGGTGAATAAAGAGGATTGGCTTCGATAGCCAGTGGAATAAGTCCGCCTATGGCGGTAAGGGAAGTAAGCACGATAGGAACAAAGCGTATTTCGCCCGCTTCTTGAATCGCTTCTAAAAGCGGCAGACCTTCTTCACGAAGCTGATTTGTGAAATCAACCAACAAAATCGAGTTTTTGACCTCAATCCCAATCAAAGCTATCAACCCAATCACCGCGATGAAAGAAAGAGGATAACCCACAATCCAAAGCATCGTAAAGGCTCCAATGATACCCAAGGGAATTACCGATAGTACAATCAAGGAACTTTTGAAAGTCCCAAACTCTAAAATCAGAACGCCGATGAACCCAAAAGCTGTGATAAGAATAATTGTACCCAATCCGCCAAATGATTTCTCGCGGGCTTCTAATTCGCCAGCGGCTTTGTAAGTGAAATCTTGAGGAAATTGATATTTTTCGAGCTTATCGATTACTTCTTTATAAACATTATCAACCAAATAGCCATTTTTTACAAAAGCCGAAATAGTCACAAACCTGTCACGGTCATAGTGGCGTATTTGATTGGTGGATACTTCAAACTCAATGTCGGCTACTTGACGGAGCGGGATGGATGCACCTGCCAGGGTATTGACATATAGATTTTTTAGAATGTCAGAATTCGTGGTTTTGCCTTTGGGGAGAGTCACATTGATATTGTAGTCATCGCCCTTGGAGTCTTTGTAAGTACCAATATTCAAGCCTGCAATGGCAAGTCTTACCGTTCGGTTTATATCTGCTATCGATACGCCGAGCATTCCCGCTTTTTCTTTGTTGATTTTTACCCGTAAATCTGTACGTCGGGTAGTCAGCGGATTTTTGACATAAATAGTCCCGGGAGTGGCTTTCAAGATTTTTTCTACGTCGGCAGCTACATTTCTTAGTTTGTCGAGGTCTTCACCCATTACCCTAATAGCGATAGGAGCTTCTGTATTAGGCCCCTGCTCAAAATCTACCACTTCGACGTTGGCATTAGGGATGTAGCGTAGGCGTTGGCGGAGGCGCTCAATGACTTTCTCTTTTTCAGGAGGATTGATTTCGTCTTGAAGTTGGACAAAAACTTCTGCATAGTTGCTTGATTCTGAACGTTCAATCACATTGTAGTACATCCGAGGAACGCCTCTTCCAGCACTACTCGTGAAAAATTTTACTTCGGGTACCGTTTTGAGCTCATTTTCAATAAGTCGAGTGGCACGGTTGGTTTCATCAAGCGTACTTCCTTCGGGAGTCTCTAGCGTGACCCTAAACATGGGCTTCTCTGATTTTGGAAATAACCCAAATCCAATGATTTTGGGGATAGTAAGAGATGCACCAAAAAGCAAACCTGCTACCAGTAGGGTAGGAAGGGGATGGCGTAAAGCCCAATTCAAAAGGCGGCTGTAAGACCCAGAAATGAGTTTTTTCAGCGCTCTTAAAAATATATTTCCTTCGGGATTGTGGTTGTTTTCTAACAATCGGCTGCTCAAAAAAGGAACGATAGTGAGCGAAACCAACATAGATGCCAAAATGGTGGTCACTACCGCCGTAGGAAGGCTTCTGATAAAGTCGCCCGAGGCTTCTGGTAGAAATATCAATGGCAGAAAAGCCAAGATAAGGGTGACAGTACAGCCAATTACCGCCAAGGTAATTTGCTTTGTTGCTTTGACCGCCGCATCGCGTTTAGAATAGCCGTCGCGCATCCATCGTTCGATATTTTCGACCACCACAATCGAATCATCCACCAAAATACCCAACGCCACAATCAACCCTACCACGCTCAATTGGTTGATACTGTAGCCTAGATAATGCACGGCTGTCAATCCAATAGAGAGTGATAATGGTATTGAAATCATAACTACCAACGCAGCCCTAAAACCCAAAGGAAGCAATGTAAGTGCTACTAAAAGAATAGCGATACCAAAATCTTTGGCAAAACGATCCAAGCGACGATCTACACTGACCGATTGGTCAAAGTATTTTACCATTTTGATATGCTTAGGCATTCCTTTTTCAAAGGCTGCCAGTGTTGCGTTGAGTTTTTTACCCGTTGCAGTGATATTTTTTCCAGCTTTTTGAGCTGCTACTACAAGTACTGCTCGTCGGCCATTGAGGCGAGTGTAGTTGGTTTCGTCTTCATAGTTGAAATCCACCTCGGCCACATCGCGTAGATAGATGATTTTTTGGCCATTGGTAGCCACTATGGTACTCCGAATCTGGTCGAGTGATTCATAATCCCCACTGGTTTTGACGTTGAATCGGCGGGCACCTTCTTGTACACTCCCTGCCGGGATGTTGAGATTTTCGGCTTGAAGTGCCCCCAATACGCGATTGATGGCGATTCCTTCTTGGGCCATTTTCTCGATGTTGAGCGAAATTCGGACGTTTTCTTTGGGAAAACCAAAATCTTTGACACTTCGTAAATCTTTATTTTTTTCTAAAACCTTACGAAGTTTTTCGGAATAATCGGCTAGCTCTTTGTATGAAGCTACTTCCGATACCAAAGCGACCTGTACAATATTTACCAAACCAGGGTCAAATTGGAAGTACCGTATGTCAAAAATATCAGTTGGTAAAATGCCCCTCATACTATTGACTTCACGGGCAACTTCCTGCTTTTTTTCATCATTGTCAACACCGTATTCATATTCTAGCATAAAAACCGCTAGACCATCATCAATGGTGGTTCGGATATTGTTGACATCTTTGAGTTCATTGAGGCGCTTTTCGACAGGGTCCACTACCAGTTCTTCCATGTCTTTGGGGTCGGTGCCGGGATAAATCACCGTTATCACAAACGTAGGCGCTTCAAAAATAGGGTCTTCTGAACGAGGCATATTGAAGAGCGAATTGAGACCCAGTGCCACAACGCCCACAAACATGACGAGCATGAACTGCCAGTTTTTGACGGAAAATTCTGAAAGATTCATCGGAAAAATGTTTTCTATGACATACCTATCCCCGAAGGATAGATATTGGATTCATGGTTGTTATTTCACTATTACGGAAGACGATTCGGTCAAAAAAGCGCTCCCCGCCGTCACTACTTCTTGGATGTTTTCCAATCCATTGGTGATGAGTACTTTATCGCCATCTATAAACCCTATCTGTACAGGTAGCCTTTTTACTTTTTTACGAGTATCATCAAGTACATACACAAAGGCATCCTTTCCATTGCCTTCTACGATGGCCTCAATGGGTACTTTGATATAAGAGCGATTTTGGACGGGTTTGAGTTGTACTTTGGCAAACAAGCCCGCAGCTAGTCTCTTGCCGTTGGGGGTTATTTTGATTTCAATTTCATAGAGTTTGTTCATGGGGTCGGCAGCGGGGGCCAATTTCTTAACGATACCCATAAACGTTTCGTTGGGATAAGCGTCTAGCCCAATGGAGGCTTGGTCTCCTACTTTGAGCCTTGCCCAGTCTTTGTCAGACACGCCCACTCTCACCACCCAATCTCCCTGACGGTCGGAGGTAAGATAAAAAATCGGAGTGCCGGGGCCAGTAAGTTCGCCTTCATTGGCCATTTTTTTAATCACTGCACCGTCGATAGGAGAGGTGATTTGGGCATACGAACGATTAAACTGTGCTATTTGAAGGTTTTGCTTTGCTACATCTAGGGCGGTTGTGACATTTTGCATTTGTTCGAGGGTCGCCGCTGTGTCTTTAAACATATTTTGGACTCGCTTAAAATCACGCTCTGCTTTTTCGACCCCATATTGTGCTTGATTCACTTGGGCATCTATTTCGGTCAAGTTGAGAGAGGCAAGTAGCTGTCCTTTGCGGACCTTTTGTCCTTCTGCAACATAGATTTTTTGGATTATCCCCCCAATCTTAAACGACAGTCGGGCTTCTTCCGAAGAGGCAACCAGCCCCGAGGCGGTGATGCCTTCAGATCTACTGACTGTTTGGACGGGTGAGAGGGAAATAGGAACAAGGACTTCTTCGGTAGAAGTCTCTTTTTGAGCATTTTCTTTGTCGTTACTGCACGAAAAGACAGCCAGTAGGGATGTAGTAACCGCCAGAAAAACAGGCCATAAACGTGATTTATTGTGAAAGTAATTCATGACTTTTTAGGTTTTATTAGAAAATAGTCTATTCCTACTGATTTATTTGATTGCGGTAATTTTATTTAGGTTAGCCTGCTTATTCAGAACATCAAATTGGGCCAACGATTGCTGTAATTGTGCCGTTAGGACTTCGTTTTGAGCGCGTACATACTCAATCAAAAGCACATTGCCATTACGATAGCGACTGTCAATAATTCTAAAGTATTGCTGTGCTTTGTTTACCCCGTCCACGTAGGTTTGAAAAGATTGGCGAGCGGCCTCCAATTCATAAAATGCTTGTGTCGTTTGGAGTTCTATTTGACGTTCGACTTCCAGTTTTTTGGTCTGGAGTATTTCCGTTTGAATTTTGGCTTGTTGGGTTTTTGATTTTCGTTCGTATCCTTTAAACAAATCCCATTGCAATCCGATTTGGGCAACGACATAGGCTTGGTTGGAAAAAGTATACCCAAATCCTTGGAAACCAGTGTTTGCACCGATAAAAAAAGACGGTATTCGAGCGGCTTTTTCGTTGAGTGTAATAGCTGTTTGAGATGCCAATATTGACTGCTCTAATTGTTTGAGCTCTTGTCGATTAGCAAGCGCGAGTTGGGATAAGGACGATGCCGTTTCGGACGTCGATAATTCAGGTGAGAATTTAGCTTTTACAAATACCGAATCAATTTCAACCGAAGATGCTAGGTCTTTATTGAGTAAAAAATTGAAATAAGCCTTCGCCGTTTTTTGATTTTTTTCGGAGTTGGCTATTTGTTGTTTTAGCTTGCTTATTTCGTATTCCGCCCCTACCACCGCATCTTTCGTAACAACATTGTTTGAAGCCAAGCGTTGATTCAATCTCAGCAATTCTTGCAATGTTTTTTCGGCGTTGTTATATATTTTGAGCGCCTCTTCTGCTTGTAAAACCTGAAAATACGCCCCTTCGATATTGTAGCGAAGCTCATTCTCTACTACTCTTTTTCGTGCTTCTTGGGCGGTGAGCAATGTCTTTTGAATCAGATAGTTGTACTGAATTTCGGGGTTGAAAATAGCGTACTGAATCGCAAACTTGGTATCATGAAAATTATTGGGAGCGAGCAGTTCGTCTACATTGGAGATTTGTGGGAATACGCTCGATTGGGTAAGTTGGTTGAGAGTGCTATAGACGGGATTGAGCAAATCTCCCACCGGAAACTGTAACCTGCGCCCACCCGCTGCCAATGAGTAAGTAGGATTAAAACTTACTTTGGGGTAAAACAGCGCCTTGGCTTGTCGAATCGTTTCGCTGGCTTTTTTTATTTCTAGCCCTTCTTGTTTGAGAATGAGATTGTTTTGTAGGCCCTCTTGTACATATGCTTCCAAAATGGCTGATTGTTGGGCGATTACTTCCTCACCTAGTAGGAGCAATACCACTAAAAAAAAACTCCTAATCATATCATATTTAATAAACAGTGTTCAGAAAAACGATAAAAAAATTTACTTGCTGATTATTCCCAAAAAAGTGTGCTTGAATAAGATAGGATAACTAGGGACATAGCCTAAGATATGCTTTCTTGCTGAGGGTGAAAATGGAAAGATGTTTGTCGGCATAAGCGCTTGATTTTAAGAGAATTTATGTTGGCTGTATTATTTATAAAACTAAGATAATCAAACACATGACTGCAATAATGAAACATAAGGGAGAATAATAGAGAGTATCCATCTTTCCAAAATCAGTATGCTTTATCTTTTTGAAGAAACCCACATACCGAAATTCGCCAATCGATCTTATCAAAAAAAGAAAACCAATGACGGCAGTGGCATAACTGAGGTAGATTTCATTCCACAGGGGAAGTGAAATAAAATGGGCTTTTGTGCCAATGATTCCCGCAAACCCAAATAGTCCTAAGGCCACTATGATAGTTTCAGCAGCCCCAGGCTTGAAAAGCAATTGTCCCGTTACTGTTTTGGGAACTGCTAGATCTATCCATTTTTTGCCGCCTACGGCCCAGTAAAGATGCAGCACTCCAATCGACAGAAAGGTACAGATTAAGGCGAATGCAAAAAAGGTATACATTGTAAAATAGGTTGTATATCAGATTATTATAATGATTCTCTTAGCATCGACGTAAACAAAACAAAAGACTGCTGCATACCTTGTAGCTCCTGACCATCCTGAAACATGGTCATACGATTTTTGAGATATATGCTCACCAATCCATGCATATAAGACCATATCGTAAGAGCAGATATTTCGATGTTTTTATTTTTGAAGTAGCCGGCATTCACACATTCGGTAATTACTTCTTTTAAAAAACCGAATGCTTTAAGGCCGTCCTCCCATATTTCTTCACGGCAGGCCAAAGCCTCCATTGGAGCTTTCATGATAAACATTAAATCGTATAATTCGGGGTTTTCTATGGCATATTTGATGTATTGGTGTCCCATTTCGAGTAGTCTAGCAAAGGGGTCATGGATACTTCTTACTTGGCCAAGTTCTTGCATCATTTTGAGGAAGGCATCCTCATGTAGTGCAAACAATAGTTCGTTTTTATCTTTATAGTATAAATAAATAGTAGCAGGGCTGTACTCAATAGCGTCAGCAATGCCCCGAATGCTTGTTTTTTCGTAACCTTGTTCCAAAAAAAGCTTACGAGCAGCATTCAAAATAAGCTTACGCATATCTTCTTTCTCTCTTTCTTTTCTCTCTGCAATACCCATCGTACTTAGTAGTAAATCTTATTTATATGTGAATAAACAATGCAAATATACTGAACAGTGTTTAGTGAGCAAATAATTTTTCAAAAATTATAAAAATGTCCTCTTCTGATATTGCTACTCATTGCGAAATGTAGACAAATGTTATCTTTTTAATTGTTTGAGAAACAGGTATTTGTATAGATTTTATGCTTCTCCATTTAAGAAATTTATGTTAAGAAATTGGATTAGAAATAAATTTTAATAATAATCTTTTGTATCTTGCACAAACCTAAAAACCCCTTGTATCGGTATGGGTAGGAAAGTCTTAATATTGAATCAAGATTACTCCGCGTTGAGTATTTGCTCCGTTCCCAAAGCCTTTTTGTTGGTCTATCTCAACAAGGCAGAGTTAGTAGCCGAGTCTTCCTCTTATTTTTTGCGTACAGTAAGTGATACGTTTCCGATGCCAACGGTCATACGGTTACATCGTTATATCAACTTACCTTATAAAGGAGTGATGATGACTCGGCAAAATATATTCAAGAGAGATTCGCATCGGTGTGTGTATTGTGGGGCGCAAGAAGATCTTACATTAGATCATGTAATGCCAAAGTCACGCGGGGGACGCACTAGTTGGGATAATTTAGTAACAGCTTGTAAAAGGTGCAATACCCGTAAAGGTGACTATACACCCGATGAGGCTTCGATGCCGATGAAGCATCGCCCTTTTAAACCCTCCTTCATTATGTTTTTACGTGAGTTTTCTGGTTCGACAGAGGAATCGTGGAAGCCTTTTTTGATGAAAAGAGAAAAGGTTCATTAAAAAAATTGCTTTTTTTGGTGAAAGTATCTACTTTTGCACTCCGTTTGCGAAAGCTAAGATTTTTTTCACCAAATTTCAGCCACTTTGCCTGATGGCTGATGTATAGAAAGGCAATTTTAAAATCTCTTATGAGTAAAACTCAATTAACTGATTTCGATTGGGATAGAGCTGATAACCGCGGCTTCGGTAGCGGCTATACTGCATCTGAGAGAGCTCAGATGGAACAATTAATCAATGGGACACTCTCACCAGTCGCCGAAAAAGAAGTTGTAAAAGGAGTCGTGGTCGGTATGAATGACCGCGAAGTGATTTTGAACATTGGCTCAAAATCTGACGGTATCGTACCGCGCTCAGAATTCCGTGATTTGACGGATCTGAAAATCGGCGACGAAATTGAAGTGTATATCGAAAATCAAGAAGATCCCAACGGACAGTTGATTTTATCCCGCAAAAAAGCACGTGTAATCACTGCTTGGGACAATATCCAGAAGTCATTTGATCATGATTTGGTAATCGACGGATTCGTAAAACGCCGTACCAAAGGTGGTCTGATTGTAGATATTTATGGTATCGAAGCTTTCTTGCCAGGTTCACAAATCGATGTGAAGCCTATCCGCGACTTCGATATCTTCGTAGGTAAGAAAATGGAAGTGAAAGTTGTGAAGATCAACCATGCCAACAACAACGTGGTAGTATCTCACAAAGTACTTATTGAGAAAGACCTTGAAGCACAACGTCAACAAATCCTTACTAACCTTGAAAGAGGCCAAGTACTTGAAGGTGTAATCAAAAACATGACTAAGTTCGGGGTATTTATCGATCTTGGTGGTGTGGATGGTTTGTTGCACATTACTGATATTTCTTGGGGCCGCATCAATGATCCTTCGGACTTGTTGCACCTCGACCAAAAAATCAACGTGGTTGTGCTTGACTTCGACGAAGACAAAAAGCGTATTTCTCTTGGTATGAAGCAATTGCAGGCTCATCCTTGGGAAGCACTTGCGGCAGAAATCGAAATCGGTTCTAAAGTAAAAGGTAAAGTGGTGAATGTAGCAGATTATGGTGCATTCCTCGAAATCATGCCTGGCGTAGAAGGATTGATTCACGTATCTGAAATGTCTTGGTCGCAGCATTTGCGTAACCCACAAGATTTCTTGAAAATTGGAGATGAAGTAGAAGCCGTTGTATTGACACTTGATCGTAACGAACGTAAAATGTCACTTGGCTTAAAACAACTCACTGCTGATCCTTGGACTCGTCAAGAAATCATTGACAAGTATGCTGTAGGTACAGTACATAAAGGTGTAGTACGCAACTTGACAAACTTCGGTCTTTTCCTTGAATTGGAAGAAGGTATCGACGGACTTGTACACGTATCTGACCTTTCTTGGACCAAAAAAATCAAACATCCTAGTGACTTCATCAAAGTAGGTGATGAGCTTGATGTAATGGTACTCGAACTAGACGCTGAAAACCGTCGCTTGTCTTTAAGTCACAAGCACCTTGAAGAAAACCCATGGGATACGTTTGAAAGCGTATTTACTGTAGGATCTGTTCACAAGTGTACTATTGTAGCAAAAGGCGATAAAGTAGCCACTCTCGAATTGCCTTATGGTATTGAAGGAGTAGCTATCCTTAAAAATATTGTGAAAGAAGACGGTAGCGTTGCTGAAGTTGGAGAATCACTTGATTTTAAAGTGACTGAGTTCCACAAAGAAGAAAAACGCATCGTACTTTCTCACACCAAAACTTGGCAAGAGAAAGAAGAGCCTAAAGTAGAAGAGAAACTCAAGCCCGCTGCAAAAGCAGAAAAACCTAAAGATGCTGAAAAAGCAACTCTAGGGGATTTGGAAGCACTCTCTGCTTTGAAAGAGCAACTTGAAGAAGGAGAAAAAAGAAAAAAATCTGCTCCTTCTAAGAAAACAAAAGAAGCGGAAACCGAATAATTTATTATATTTGCGCTCCCAAACCTTATAGGCTTCAAAAAGCCTATAAGGTTTACAAAAAGGTCCTGTGGCCGAGTGGCTAGGCAGAGCTCTGCAAAAGCTCGTACAGCGGTTCGAATCCGCTCGGGACCTCTACTACTAAAGGTTATTTTCTAGAAAAAATACCATTTTGGCCAAAAAAACTTACTATGGCTAAAATGGTATTTTTTGTTTTAAATAGGGTTGATTTTTGGCCAAAATAACGCACTTGAATATACTTAGTAGGTTATTAGTGGCTTAATTAGAAGAAATCTAAATAATAAATTATTGCAAATTAACGATAGAAATGCTTTGGCACGTATTCAATCGTGCATTACTTTTGTAGGGTCAAGGAGTATCATGTTTTTGTTAATTCATACACGAATGAAAAGTAGTTTATTTTTCAAAAAAATGCGCAGTATTGCCCAATTCTTTCTGGTTGCTTTAATAGCTACTACGAGCATCACCCAAGCGGTGGCACAAGATGGCGATGCAGCTAATGGCGAAACGCTATTTAATAATAACTGTAAGGCTTGTCACGCAACTTCCGACGAAGTGGCAGTAGGCCCAGGATTGAAAGACGTTCAAAAACGCCGCGATTTAGCTTGGATTGTTAAATGGGTAAAAAACCCGAATGGTGTCATTCAATCTGGAGATGAGTACGCTGTAGCGTTATACAACAAATTTAACAAAGCTCAGATGACCGCTTTTCCTGCTTTCGGTGAGAAAGAAGTAAAAGACATCTTAGCTTATATCGAAAAAGCAAATGCAGCTCCTGTTGCTACTGCGGCCGCTCCTGGAGCCGCTGCTGGTGGGCAAGCTAGTGGAGATGCTGCCCCGTCAGATTTGTTTACCTATATATTAGTAGCATTGCTGATAGTGATGCTTCTGGTACTTGGGGTATTGATGGCCATCGTGTCTATTTTGTCAAAAGCGGTAAGTGGTACAGCTACAGCCGGTGAAGAAGGTTCATTTTCTGATAAGCTACGTAATGGTCTTGTAGGTTTGAGCCGTAATTCTGCTGTAAGAAGTGCAACAGTTTGGTTTTTTGTTTTGATGGTAACCAAAGCTACCATCGATGGAATGTACGGAGTTGGGATTCAGCAAGGATATGCTCCTAAACAACCTATCGCATTCTCACATAAACTTCACGCAGGTCAGTACAAAATTGATTGTAACTACTGTCATACAGGGGTGAATCGTGGTAAATCTGCCACTATTCCTTCGGCCAACATTTGTATGAACTGCCACGGAGTTATTAAAAAAGAATCTCCTGAGATTCAAAAAATATACACTGCTATCGAAAAAGATCAGCCAATCGAATGGGTACGCGTTCACAACCTTCCTGATTTGGCTTATTTCAATCACGCTCAGCACGTAAACGTAGGAGGAGTGCAGTGTCAACAATGCCACGGCGAAATCCAGACCATGGAAGTAGTGGAGCAACGCTCATCTCTCACTATGGGATGGTGTATCGACTGTCACCGTAAGACAGAAGTTAATACAAAAGAAAATGCTTACTATGATAAGCTAGTTGAACTTCACAAGTCGAAAAGCAAAGAACCATTGAAGGTTGCTGACATCGGTGGTTTAGAATGTTCAAAGTGTCATTATTAAAAATTTGTGATTCTAATCACTAAGGCACAAATCACAAATCAAAAACAAGAATCCAGAATCTATCAAATATATGGAAACCCAAACAAAGAGGTATTGGAAAGGATTAGAGGAACTTCGAAATGACGAGACGTTTATAAAAAATGCCCATAATGAGTTCGGCAGTTTTGAACCTACAGATTCTAGCCAAAACAAGAGTATTGTAGATGGCATTGGGTCAGATCGTCGTGATTTTCTAAAAGTATTGGGATTTGGGGTAGCTGCCGTTTCATTGGCGGCTTGTGATGCTCCTGTTAGAAAGTCAATTCCTTATATCAATAAACCTATTGATACTTTTCCTTCTATTGCTGATTGGTATGCTTCTACCTATGCAGAAGGAGGAGATTATACCAGCATTTTGGTAAAAACAAGAGAAGGCCGCCCTATCAAAATTGAGGGAAATCGCCAGTCAAGTGTTTCGGGTGGAGGTGTTAGTGCTCGTGCTCACGCATCTTTGTTGGCACTTTATGACGTCGAAAAACTCAAAGGACCTAAAAAAGGAGAGTCAGATGCGGCATGGGATACTATTGATAAAGAAATCTCGTCTCAGCTAGCTTCTATCGCTGCTAAAGGTGGGCAGATTCGTATCGTATCTTCGACTATTCTTAGCCCTTCAACCAAAGCCGTTATTTCAGATTTTACAAAAAAATATCCTACTACTCAACACATCACTTACGATGCTAACTCATTGGCTGGTTTGGTAAAAGCTAATGAGATTTCTTTTTCTAAGGCTGTTATCCCTTCTTACGACTTTAGTAAAGCCAAAGTAATTGTAGGTCTTAGTTGTGATTTTTTAGGTACTTGGCTTTCAGGTGATGAATTTTCTCGTCAATACGTAAAAGGGCGTAAGTTGAGCAGTGCCAAAGGTGGAAAACGCGATATGTCGCGCCATTATCAATTTGAGACTATTCTTTCTTTAACAGGTTCAAATGCCGATTATCGTGCTGCCGTTAAGCCTTCTCAAGAGGGATTGGTAGCATTGGCTTTATATAATAAAATCACTGGCGCTGCCGGTGTTTCTTTAGGAGCAGATGTTGATAAGCTCATCGACAAAGCTGCTAAAGATTTGAAAGCTGCTCAAGGAGCTGCATTGGTAGTGTCCGGTTCTAATGACCCCAATGTACAAGTTGTAGTCAATGCGCTGAATAGTGCATTGGGTTCTTATGGAACTACTATTGATTTAGGCACGCCTACTTACTATCGCCAAGGAAACGATACTGCCATGAATGAATTGGTGGACGGTGTTAAAAACGGCGCAGTAAGTGCAGTTATTTTTTATGGATGTAATCCTGTATACGACCATCCTAGAGGTGCTGAATTGAAAGACAGTATTTCAAAATTAAGTCTTTCGGTATCGTTTGCAGATCGCCCAGAAGAAACAGCTTCTTTGTGTAAATATATCACACCTGCTCCTCACTATTTGGAGTCTTGGGGCGACGCTGAGCCAAAAGCTGGTTCTTACAGCCTTCAACAGCCAACTATTTCTTTGATTTATAAAACACGCCAAGCGCAGTCTAGCCTTCTTAAATGGGCTGGTTTAAGCGACGATTTTTACGCTTACTTGCGCAACTTCTGGAAAACCAATATCCTTGGAGGTGGTGATTTTGAAAGCGCATGGACTAAAGCATTGCATGATGGCGTGTTTGAGCGTGCTGGTGCTTCTACGGCAAGTGGTGCTGGTGCTCCTGCCGGAGTAGATACTGCTATCGCTGCTGTAAAAAATACTTACAAGTCAGGTTCAGGTATCGAAGTAGTTTTGTACGAAAAAGTGGGAATGGGCACAGGTACACTTGCCAATAACCCATGGTTGCAAGAATTCCCAGAACCTGTTACTAAGGCATGTTGGGACAATTACGCAAGTGTTTCGCAGAAAACGGCTCAAGAACTAGGGCTTTCTCAAAACGATGTAGTAAAAGTAGAAGTTAAAGGCAAATCAGTAGAATTGCCTGTGTTGGTACAACCCGGTCAAGCCAACGGAACCGTTGCAATTGCTATTGGTTATGGTCGTGAGAAAGCTGGTAAATCTGGTAATGGAGTCGGTGTGAATGTATTCCCATTTGCACAGTACAAGGCGGGATTTGTCAGTTTCAATGCGGGTGAAGGTATTGTAAGTAAAACAGGAAGCACTCATAAAATTGCACAAACTCAAACTCACGAGACCGTAATGGCTCGTAAGGCGGTATTGCAAGAAGCTCGTTTGCCAGAATACCAAAAAGATACAAAAGCGGGGCGTTATTTCCCTCACGTATTTACTTCAGAAGGCGTAAAATCTTCGACCGAAATCTCCCTATGGAATGGTTATGAAAAACCAAACCATTCATGGGGCTTAGTGATTGACCTCAATTCATGTACAGGTTGTGGGTCTTGTGTTATTAGCTGTCAAGCCGAAAACAACGTATCTGTAGTAGGACGTCAGGAAGTTATCAATCGTCGTGAGATGCACTGGATTCGTATCGACCGCTATTATAGCAGTGATGCGGTAGAAGATTTGAAAGGTTTAGAAATCGCTTCTGAAAACCCAGAGGTGACTTTCCAACCTTTGATGTGTCAGCACTGCGGTAATGCTCCTTGTGAGACGGTATGTCCAGTATTGGCTACGACTCACAGTACTGAAGGTCTGAATCAAATGGCTTATAACCGTTGTGTAGGTACTCGTTATTGTGCCAACAACTGCCCTTATAAAGTACGTCGTTTCAACTGGTTTAAGTATTTTGATAACGATAACTTCGATTATCACTTCAACAACGACCTCGGTAAGATGGTAATCAACCCAGACGTAACAGTGCGTTCACGTGGGGTAATCGAAAAATGCTCAATGTGCGTACAGCGTATTCAAGAAGGTAAACTCAATGCTAAGAAGGAGCGTCGTCGTCCTATTGATGGCGAAATCGAAGTAGCATGTTCGCAATCTTGCCCCACTGATGCGATTATTTTTGGCGATATGAATGACCCAGAAAGTCGCATTTCTAAGTTGTTGGCAGAAGAGAAAGATAATCGTGCCTTTACGATGTTGGAAGAAATCAACGTTAAACCACAAATTACGTATTTGACCAAAATTCGTAACAAAGACGTTGATGCGAAAGCTGCTGCTGCCACAGAACATGCTGAGCACGGAGGACACTAATATACTTAGTGAACAAAAATTGGTTTTAAATTAAAAGATAACTACTAACAAATAACTTTCAATAGATATGCACGTTACTTCACCCGTAAGAACCCCTCTCGTAACTGGTGGCAAAACATATGCCGATGTGACAGAGGATATCTGCAAGCAGGTGGAAGGCAAGCCTACCAAAGAATGGAAAGTCGCTTTTGGTATTTCATTAGCGGTTTTAGCTTACGGGACAGCCTGCTTATTCTGGACCTGGTGGGAAGGATTGGGCGTTTGGGGCCTAAACAAAACGGTCGGCTGGGCATGGGACATTACCAACTTCGTATGGTGGGTTGGGATTGGTCACGCAGGTACGTTGATTTCAGCTATTTTGTTGTTGTTCCGCCAAAAATGGAGAACATCCATCAACCGTGCTGCAGAAGCGATGACCATTTTTGCCGTTATTTGTGCGGCTTCATTTATCTTAATGCACATGGGTCGTCCTTGGTTGGCGCACTGGGCATTACCTCTTCCTAACACATTTGGTTCGTTGTGGGTAAACTTCAACTCTCCTCTTGTATGGGACGTATTTGCAATCTCTACTTATTTCTCTGTTTCGTGTTTGTTTTGGTACGTAGGTTTAGTGCCTGACTTGGCTACGATTCGCGATCGGGCCCAAAACAAAGTTTCTAAGTATATCTATGGCACCTTGGCTATGGGATGGAACGGTTCTTCAAAAACTTGGGCACGTTACGAATACATCAGTTTGATTTTGGCTGGTTTGTCAACTCCCCTTGTACTTTCAGTACACACTATCGTATCATTTGACTTTGCAACTTCGGTTATTCCGGGCTGGCACACGACTATCTTCCCTCCTTACTTCGTAGCAGGTGCGATTTTCTCTGGCTTTGCCATGGTACAAAACTTGATGCTTGTGACACGGGTAGTGTACAAATTAGAAGATTACATCACTTTTGAGCACATTGAAATGATGAATACAATCATCACTTTGACTGGGTCAATTGTGGGGGTAGCTTATCTTACTGAATTCTTCATTGCTTGGTACTCTGGAGTAGAATACGAAAGTTATGCTTTCATCAACCGTGCTACTGGTCCTTACTGGTGGGCATACTGGGCGATGATGACTTGTAACGTAATTTCTCCACAGTTGTTTTGGAGCCGTAAGATTCGTCGTAGTATCACTTGGACATTCTTTTTGTCAGTAGTAGTAAACATCGGTATGTGGTTTGAGCGTTTTGTGATTATCGTAACTTCACTTCACCGCGATTACATTCCTTCAAGCTGGGCAATGTTCTATCCTACTATGTTTGATATTGGAGATTATATTTTCTCTTTCGGGCTTTTCTTTACTCTTTTCTTCTTGTTTTCTAAATACTTGCCAGTGGTTAACATGGCCGAAGTAAAAGCTGTAATTAGAACATCATCTGAGAAATTGCCTAAGAAAATTTCTGGTGTATCAAAAGCGGATCGTTTGGCTTCGCCCGCCTACAAAAAAGATGCTGAATAAGAGATAGTATTGAAAAGATACATAATCTCAAATCCTAAAATTTAACTGACAAAAAAATGACGGATATTAATAAAAAGTTTTTAGTAGGTGTTTACGATGATGACGATGTGGTGTTGTCGGCCGTTGGTAAGTTGAAAAACTCAGGGGTGAAAATCTATGAAGTTTATTCTCCTTTTGCGATTCACGGTATGGATACCGCTATCGGGCATCCGCGTACTAGAATAGGTATTGCTGCTTTTTGTTTTGGATGCACTGGGTTTTTGTGTGCATTGCTTCTTACGACTTGGACTATGGGAATAGATTGGCCAATGGTAATTGGGGGAAAAGACCCTATTTCGCTTCCAAACTATGTACCTGTCATGTTTGAGTTGACTGTATTGTTTACTGCATTTGGAATGACAATCAGCTTCTTTATCACAAATGGATTAGGCCCTACTGTAAAGCCTCTTTTGTTTGACCCACGTTGTACCGACAATAAATTTGTAATGGCGATTGACCTTAGCAAAAACAAATTGTCAGAAGCAGAAATCGCTAGTATTGTTAAAGCGTCTGGGGCAGAAGAAGTGAGTATAAAACAGTTGTAATGCATTAAAATACGATGAAAAGAATACATACATTGATAATTGCCGTTTTTGCTGGGATTGCTGCCATGACTTCATGTAAGCGTGGTCACGATGATACTGGCTTGGAATATGCTCCTAACATGTACAATTCGGTTGGGTATGAACCGTATACTCAAATTGAGAAAAACCCAATTAATGCCGATGGTAAAAACATGAGAGAACCGGTAGCCGGAACGGTATCGCGTCGAAACTATAAGACTCAATTTGATAGCGCAAGTGTTGACTTGATGATTTATCATTTGGGAAAAGATGATTTGGCTACTGCGGAGGCAGTACTCAAAAATCCTGTCCCTAACACTGCAAAAACCTTAGCTGAAGGGAAAGCTTTGTATACACGCTATTGTCAACACTGCCACGGAGAAGGTGGTGCAGGTGATGGTCCCGTAGCAGATATGTACAAAGGGGTACCAAATTATAAAGCAGATGCTTATCTGAATATGACAGATGGACATATTTTTCATGTAATCACGCATGGAAAAGGACGTATGTGGCCACATGGCTCACAGGTGACTCCAGAAGAGCGTTGGAAAATCGCTCATTATGTTCATAAATTACAGAAAAGCTAAGTAAGAAGTTAAAAGTCAATGGATATAGATTTAATAATATTGAGTCAATCCATTTACAACTAACAAAAACAATAAACAATTAACGACAAAGATTTATAATGGGCGCACATCATCACGAAGTTGTTTCTGTAGAAGAACAATTTGAATTTACCGCCGAATCAAAACGTAATCTGCTGATTGGCATGGGTATCGGTGCCGCACTGGTTTTGGTGGGAGCATATTTGTTGTCGCAGGGCGGAGGGCATGGCCACGAAGCTCACGATGCTGCTCATGCAGCTGCTGGTCATGCTGCCGAGCATGCTCATGACCATGGTCATGGCTATCACTGGACACAACGTATCATTGCCAATTTGTGGGTAAATAGTGTATATTTTGCCGGCATTTCAGTGGTGGGGATGTTTTTTATTTCGTACAATTATCTTGCCCAAGCAGGATGGTCTGCCGTTTTTAAACGTGTTCCAGAAGCGATGCCTGCTTTCTTGCCAATTCCAGCTATCATTATTATTGTTATAGCCGTTTTGTTTGGCGACAAGCTGTTCCATTGGATGCACGAAGGAATTATGGATCCTACTAGTGAGCATTATGATGCAATCATCGCTGGTAAAAAGGGCTTTTTAAATAAGCCATTCTACTATATTCGCTTGGTCTTATATTTTGGACTTTGGTATGGATTATGGAGAGTAATTCGTACTCTTTCTCTTCAAGAAGACGAGATTGGAGGTACAGGCAACTATTATAAGTCAATCAAATTTGGCACTGCCTTTTTGGTTGTTTTTGCAGTTACTTCTTCTACCTCGGCATGGGACTTAGTGATGTCAATTGATACGCACTGGTTTTCTACTATGTTTGGATGGTATACATTAGCAAGCTGGCACGTGGCTGGTTTGGCGACGATGACTTTGACGATTGTGACTTTGAAAGAGAAAGGATATTTGAAAGCTGTGAATGCAAGCCACTTACACGATTTAGGTAAGTTTTGTTTTGCGTTTTCAATCTTCTGGACTTATGTATGGTTTGCTCAATTTTTATTGATTTACTATGCCAACTTGCCAGAAGAAACTATTTATTTCCGTGAGCGTTTTTCAGGATATGGAGGAATCTACAAAGGCCCATTTTTTGTGAATATTATTTTAAACTTTGTACTTCCATTCTTAGTTTTAATGACAAGAGATTCAAAACGTACCTCGATAATATTGAAAGTCGCCTGTTGGTCAATTCTTGTAGGACACTATTTTGATTTCTATACTAATATTATGCCTGGTACAGTTGGTGCTAATGGTGGTTTTGGAGCAGTAGAGTTTGGTTTTGTACTGTTGTTTGCCTGCGGATTTATTTGGTCAGTTTCAACTCAACTTACTAAAGCAAATCTTATCCCTCGTAACCACCCAATGCTAGAGGAGTCTTTGCATCACGATATTGCTTAAAATAATTAGTTTACAACTTATCCTAATACGATGGTTTATTTAGTTGGAATATTGTTAGTAGTGCTGTTAGGCGTAGCAATCGCAATAGCAGCAAAATTACAAAAGGTTATGAAAGGTGTTCAGCCTGAAAATCAGGATGATATGCCCGTTCCTAACAACAAAGTTAATGGTGCGCTTTGGATTGTTTTTTTGATTTTAGGAACAATCGGTGTGGTCGCGTCTTATTGGTCGGCTAAAGATTACTTCTTACCTGAAGCGTCATCGCCGCACGGACGTGAGACGGATAGTCAGTTTTGGTTTGATATGTCATTATTGACCATTGCTTTTTTTGCAGTTAATTTCTTGTTGTTTTTCTTTTCTTGGAGATACCAGTATAAGAAAGGTTATAAAGCCACATTTTATCCTGAAAATCACAAACTTGAATTGATTTGGACGGCTGTACCAGCGGTGATAATGGCCGTGCTGGTATTCTTGGGCTTTCGTACTTGGACTCAGATCATGGCCGATGCCCCCGCCGACTCACAAGTAATAGAAATCATGGGTAAGCAGTTTGGATGGATTGTACGCTATGGAGGTGTGCAAGATAACAAACTTGGCAATTATAACTACAAGCTTATTTCATCAGACAATGAAATGGGAATTGACTATTCAGACGAAGCCTCTATGGATGATTTTATCAATCCTAGTGAGATGCACGTAGAAGTGGGTAAGCCAGTATTGTTGAAAATTCGTGCTCGTGATGTATTACATAGTGTTTATATTCCTCATATGCGAGTTAAAATGGATGCAGTTCCTGGAATGCCTACCAAATTCTGGTTCATTCCTGATAAATCTACTGCACAAATGCGAGCGGAATTGAATAATCCTAATTTTGATTATGAAATCGCTTGTACTGAAGTATGTGGACGTGGGCACTTTGCAATGAAGCTTCGCTTGATAGTTGAGGATAAGGCTGCGGTAGACACTTGGAAACAGCAACAAAAACCACAACTTTCGTTGATTTTGGAATCAAACCCCAAGTTTATTTCCAAAATCCCTGAGAAATTGCGTGCTAAGGCGATGGATTATGCGCCATATGTGGAAGAAGCTACTGATAGTACAACTGCTGAATCAGGATCAGCGGCAGCCACAAGCGCGTCATTACGTTAATTTAACCAACCACTTTAAACTCTTATAAAAATGTCGGTAGTAGAGGCCAATTTGGATCACGATATTCACGCTCATGATGAGCATGAACATCATGAAGAGTTAAACTTCTGGCGTAAGTATATCTTCTCAGAAGATCACAAAGTGATTGCTAAACAATACATGATTACTGGTATATTTTGGGCAATCATTGGGGCAGCGATGTCAATTATTTTCCGGCTTCAATTAGGGTTTCCGGGCGCTAACCTAAGCTGGCTAAAACCAATTTTAGGAAAATGGATTACTGATACAGGTGCATTAGATCCTAATTTTTACCTTGCTTTGGTAACAATGCACGGCACTATCATGGTATTTTTTGTACTTACTGCTGGTCTTAGTGGTACATTCAGTAACTTCTTGATTCCGCTTCAAATAGGAGCGAGAGATATGGCATCTGGTTTTTTGAACATGCTATCTTTTTGGCTTTTCTTTGTTTCAGGATTGTTGATGTTTGTTTCTATTTTTATCGAAACAGGCCCTGCTGCTGGTGGATGGGTAATTTATCCGCCATTAAGTGCTTTACCCAAGGCCCACATGGGATCTGAAATGGGGATGACGCTTTGGTTGGCTAGTATGGCTATTTTTATCATGTCGTCATTGCTTGGTAGCTTAAACTACATTACAACAGTCATCAACCTTCGCACAAGAGGTATGACCTTTACGCGCTTACCCTTAACAATTTGGGCTTTTATGATTACAGCCGTTTTGGGAGTAATCTCATTCCCCGTGTTGTTGTCAGCTGCTCTTTTGTTGATTTTTGATCGTCATTTCGGGACTAGCTTCTATCTTTCTGAAATTTATATTGATGGTGAAGCTTTGCCAAATGTCGGCGGTAGCCCTATCTTATTTCAACACTTGTTCTGGTTTTTAGGACACCCTGAAGTTTATATCGTACTCTTGCCTGCCTTGGGTATTACTTCTGAGATTATTGCTACCAATTCTCGCAAACCAATCTTCGGTTATCGTGCGATGATTGCTTCTATCATGGCAATTGCTTTCTTAGCCTTTATTGTATGGGCTCACCATATGTTTGTGACAGGAATGAACCCATTCTTGGGATCAATCTTTATGTTCTTGACCCTTATCATTGCGGTGCCTTCGGCCGTAAAAGCCTTTAATTATATCACTACTCTTTGGAGAGGTAACATTGTATTTACTCCTGCAATGTTATTTTCGATTGGGTTGGTATCTTTATTTGTGTCAGGTGGTTTGACAGGTATTATTTTAGGGAACTCTGCTCTTGATATTCAGTTGCACGATACTTATTTTGTAGTTGCTCACTTCCACATTGTAATGGGAGCGGCTTCTGCTTTTGGTTTCTTTGCAGGTATTTATCACTGGTATCCTAAGATGTTTGGTAGAATGCTTAATAATACTCAAGGACAAATCCACTTCTGGTTGACTTTTGCAGGGGTATATTTAGTATTTATGCCAATGCACTATGTAGGTATAGCTGGTTTCCCTCGTCGTTATTACCAATTCACCGGTTTTGATTTTACGAAGTCGTTTACTGATTTAAACATGTTTATAAGTGTTGCGGCAATTTTCACTTTCTTTGCTCAATTTATATTCCTCTGGAATTTCTTCTACAGCATGTTTAAAGGTAAAGTAGCTCCTCAAAACCCATGGAAATCAAACACATTGGAGTGGACTACTCCAGTAAACGTAGGTCATGGAAACTGGGTTGGTGAGATTCCAGCAGTATATCGTTGGCCATATGACTATAGCAAACCTGGCTCTGAAGTTGACTTTATTCCTCAGAATATACCTCATTCCCAAACGCCCGAATCTAACTTCCCGCATGAGAATGAGTATATAGCTCAGGAGAAAGAAATTGAGGCTCAAAATTATAATGACCAATTCGCGGCTCATTAATTCAAACGACAATAATCGCCTATTTCGAAGACTGGCACTTCTAACGGTAGTTGTAGTCTATCTTTTGATACTGATTGGAGGTATCGTTAGAAGTACTGGTTCTGGAATGGGATGCCCTGATTGGCCAAAGTGCTTTGGAAGCTGGGTTCCCCCCACAGAGGTGTCTCAGCTACCTCCAAATTATCAGGAAATATATGGGGCTAAGCTCAAAGGTGAAATTGAGTTTAATGCCTTCAAGACTTGGACAGAATACCTCAATCGTCTTTTTGGGGCATTTACAGGTCTTATGATTTTTGCAACTTTGCTTGCTTCGGTGTCATATATCAAAAAAGACCGCCCTGTATTTACGGTAAGCTTGCTTACTTTTTTACTGGTAGGTTTTCAGGGATGGCTAGGGTCAAAAGTCGTTTCCACCGAATTGGCACCTTGGTTGGTGACTTTGCACATGCTTTTGGCGATTGTGATTGTTTTTTTTCTATTGTATGTGGTAGCACGTACCTATGTGGGAAATATCCAAATTGAGAAAATAGAAAATAAAACGCTGCTGAATCGGTGGCTATTTATGACCATAGGATTGTCGCTTATCCAAGTGTTGATAGGAACTCAAGTGAGAGAGGCTATGGATGTGGTGATTGACAAACTCGGTAATGAAAGACGCGCTGAATGGATTGAAAATTTAGGGCTTTCATTTTACGTACATCGCTCTTTTTCAATATTGATTATGATTCTTCACATAGGGCTTGTTTACTGGCTTAAAAAGAACACAATAGCGAAAGGAGTTTTATCCCAACTGACGATGGCTTTGTTGATAATGGTTGCGGTTGAAATTGTCTCAGGGGTGATATTGGCTTATTTGAGCGTTCCCGCACTTATACAGCCCATCCACCTTACATTGGCTACCCTTGCTTTAGGCTTACAATTTGTGATTGGCTTGTTGATAAATGCAAAGGTGGTATTTACCCAAAAATCGGTTGTGAAAAGCAGCCCCATTAATGTTTGAAAATGGTATTTACTTTTGATATTTTGATTGAAAAAGCAAAAGCTTATTTAGAGCTCATGAAGCTTAGATTGGCTTGGCTTGTCGCTTTTTCGGGGGCTTTTGGCTACAGTCTTGCGGTTGACAAAGTTGAATGGAATCCACTTATTTTGTTTTTATTGGCAGCTTTTGCTATTACTGGTGCGGCAAATATCATCAATCAAATCATTGAAGTAGATCTGGATAAATTGATGAATCGCACACAGAATCGACCACTGCCAAGTGAGAGAGTGGGGGTACAAGAGGCAGTAGTTTTAGCGATTGTTTTGTTTTCGTTTGCTACTTTTATCTTCTTGGTTGAATTTAATTTGAGAGCTTGTGCTTTGGCGATACTCTCAACAATCCTTTACGGATTTGTATATACACCACTCAAAAAAGTGGGTCCGATTGCCGTTTTTGTAGGAGCCATTCCAGGTGCTTTTCCACCTATGATAGGCTGGGTAGCTGCTACTAATCAGTTTGGGTTAGAACCAGGGATATTATTTGCAATTCAATTTTTTTGGCAATTCCCCCATTTCTGGGCTATTGCTTGGGTATTGGACAATGATTATAAAAAGGCAGGCTTTAGACTATTGCCCGCTCAAGGGGGGAAAGACTTGAATACCGCCCGACAGATGATGATTTATACCTTGTTTTTGGTACCAGTCGCTTGGCTGCCGTATGAATTAGGTATGACAGGTATGGTTTCGGCATTGGTAGCGATGTTGTTTAGTGCAATGTTTTTGGCACAGACTTTTCATCTCATGCGTAAGTGCACAGACAAGACTGCTCTTCAGTTGATGTTTGGATCTTTTGCCTATTTGCCCATTGTGCAGATTGCCTACCTGATTGATAAAGTTTAACCTTAGAAAAGAAATAAAAGTTGAAGATGGCAGAGGTTAAAAAATTAAGTATCGAGGAAGCACCAGATACGCTTTCAATGGACCCTAAGAAGTTTATTCTCTGGGGGTTCATTGTAACGATTATCATGTTGTTTGCTTCTCAAACTAGTGCCTATTTAGTAAGGAGAGCGGAGGGAAATTGGGTTGAGTTTCAGGTCCCCCTCATTTTTTGGTACAGTACAGCTGTATTGCTTGCAAGTAGTATCGCGATGCATTGGGCATATGTGGCAGCAAAAAAAGACAATTTCAGTACACTCAAAATAGCAATTTCTATTACATTTGTGTTGGGGCTTGCTTTTTTGTGGATGCAATTTGAGGGCTGGAAAGACTTAGTAGCCCAAAACGTGTACTTTGTAGGAAACCCCTCGGGTTCGTTTTTTTACGTATTTACATTGCTTCATGGGCTGCACTTGATTACTGGATTGATAGTTTTGTTCGTGACTTTTACTGCCTCGATGAGATTGAAAGTTCACGCCAAAAATCTACGACGTATTGAAATTTGTGCTACCTATTGGCATTTTCTAGATATTTTGTGGATTTATTTGTTTGTATTTCTTTTGTATTTCCGTTGAGATAAAACTTTAATTAAAACCTGAATTTTATAATAGAATAACGATGGCTGCTACTGCACAACCAAATGTAAAAAATGTATGGCTGGGTGGGGTTGAACCCATGAAAGCTAGCTACGGTAAGTTGATGATGTGGTTCTTTTTGATTTCCGACACTTTCACCTTCTCGGCTTTGCTAGTTGCTTATGGATTAGTTCGTTTTAGTTCTCCCGCTTATGTTGGACAAGTGGCAGATTTTGTCGCTTCACCAGCTTACTGGCCTATTCCTGAAAAGGTATTTGATGCTATTCCATTTTTTCATGGGTTGCATGCTCCCCTAGTTTTTGTAGGTATTATGACATTTATTTTGATTTTTAGTTCGGTTACGATGGTTTTAGCTGTTGAGGCTGGTCACCGCATGGATCGTGCTGCTGTCGAAAAATATATGTTGTGGACTATCTTAGGGGGTGCCACGTTTTTGGGCTGCCAAGCTTGGGAATGGACTCACTTTATCGTAGGTACAGATTCGGGAACTGTAGTCAAAGAATTGGTAGATGGAGACTGGGTTACGCATACGGTCTTTGGTGCTAACTTAACCCAAAACCAATATGGCCCGCCAGCTTTCGCTGATTTCTTCTTTTTTATTACAGGGTTTCATGGTACACACGTATTATCTGGCGTAATTTTGAATTTCTTAGTGTTTTATCGTACTGCTACTGGACTTTATGAGAAACGTGGCCACTATGAAATGGTAGAAAAAATTGGACTATACTGGCACTTTGTAGATTTGGTATGGGTATTTGTATTTACATTCTTCTATCTTGTATAATTCAAATCACTCAATACATCATTTTTCCTTTTTACTGTTGTTGTTAACTTAAAAAAATTAATATAAATGGCACACGTACACGAGCACGAACATGATGAAAACGCTGGTGCAGAGCAACGTAAAGCAATTTGGCGGACATTCTGGATTCTTCTGGCTATTACTGCTTTAGAGTTCTTGATTGCATTTACATTAGAAGCGGGAATACTTAAGACAGCGATATTTGTGGGGATGACTATTGTAAAGGCTTTCTACATAGTAGGGGAGTTTATGCACTTAAAGCATGAAGTCAAATCATTGATTTGGTCCCTTTTAATCCCTTGTATTTTTGTAGTTTGGTTACTTATTGCGCTAATGCGTGAAGGAGGTTCGATTTTTGACTTGAGATAAGTATTATGCAGAAATATTTAAAAGCCGGCTTACTAACCATTGTGTTGGTATTGCCGGCTTTGGTTCTTTTATTTTTACACCTTTTTGCCGAAAATCATTTCAAGCTGCCCTATTTAGTTCCTCTCAAAGACACGACAGGGGCGATTCAAATGATGGGTGGAGATACCGTTTTTTATAAGGTTCCAGGGGTAGTACAATCCAAAATCAACGTGGTGGGGTTCTGGAAAGATGAAGAAGCGAGTCATTTGGCAGGACAGTTTTCAAGAGTCCAAAAATTGGCTTCTGAGGAGATTGTATTTCAGAGAGTTAGAAGCGAAGAGGATGAATTTGTAAACGTCTATAAACTCACACCTCTAAAAAAGTATCAATCTTCAGAAACCATTCCGTATACTCAACAGTTTGTCTTAATAGACAAAAAAGGCCATATAAGGGGTTTTTATGACGGTAGCGACCCAGTTGAAGTGGATCGTTTAATAGCAGAGTTGAAGATATTGCTGGATATTTATAAAAAGGAAAAAACGTAGAATGGCTACACTTTCTCTTCCTAATGATAAAAAATACAACCGCATCATTAATATTATTGCGGTGGCGATTCCGGTGGTGGTGGCTATATTGCTCAATCCACGGATTCCAAAAGTTGATTTGGGAGAATGGACCCAAATGCTTCCTCATCTTAATGGAGTTATCAACTCGCTTACTACTTTAGCATTACTGGCGGGGTTTTATTTTATTAAACAAAACAACATCGCGATGCACCGTCGTGCTATGACGATAGCTTTTGGATTAGGAGCTATTTTTTTAGTAAGTTATGTATTGTATCACCTATCCAACGATTCTACTCCCTTTGGAGGTGAAGGCATTATTAGACCCATTTACTATTTTTTGCTTATCTCTCATATTACACTTTCTATAGGGGTTGTTTGGTTTGTATTAAGAGCCATATATTTTGCATTGAGCAATCAAATAGATTTACATCGTAAAGTAGTGAAATGGGCATTCCCGATATGGCTTTATGTAAGCATTACAGGTGTTGTTGTTTATTTAATGATTAGGCCTTATTATCAATAATTTACCATGAAAAGACTTAAATTTTTGTTTATCGCCTTCATACTATTGGTTTTAAATGTAAGTACTACCTTAGCACAATGTGCTATGTGCAAAGGCGCAGTAGAAACCAATATGAGTACTGGACGTAATGTGATCGGAAACGGAATCAACGCTGGCATTGCGTATCTTTTTGTATTTCCGTACTTGACAGTAGGGGTAATTGCTTTTTTGTGGTACAGAAGTAGCAAAAAAGAACTAGCTAAAAAACTTGCGATTCAGGCGAGGGTCAAAGAGGCTTTACGTTAAAGCAAGGCCTCTAGTGGCGTATTTAGCATTCTTTAAGTCAATCACGATCTACATCCGTTTAAGACTTTAGGTGCTTGTTTTTTATAATTAATTAATCAACGGACAATCGCCGCTGCGACCCGTAACTAACTGTGTGTAAGCACGCAAGAGTGATGTTTAATTCTGCCAAACCTCTTTTCGACTATATTGTTAAGAATGTAACAGCCTATTCTTCAAAAGAGACTAAAGCTATTGCTTTTATGTTGTTGGAGCATTATTTACGCCTAAGAAACGTGGATGTATTGGTAGATAAGCCTATTGCTTCTACTGAATCACAGCCCGATTGGGAGCAAATTGTAGCGCGCCTCAACCAAAGCGAGCCTATCCAGCATATCATAGGTTCGGCTTTTTTCTGTGGTTTAGAATTTAAAGTATCTCCTTCTGTTTTGATTCCACGCCCAGAAACCGAAGAATTGGTTCGTTTAATCGTGAAAGATTGTTTTTGGGACGAAAACCCTGTCAAAATTGTTGATATTGGTACTGGAAGTGGTTGTATTGCGATTGCATTGGATAGGTTTATGTCTTTTGCAAAAGTACGGGGGTGGGATGTATCCGATGATGCCCTTGTGATAGCCCAAGAAAATGCTCATCGCTTGTTGTCGGAAGTAATTTTTGAAAAATACGATATTTTACAGCAAGATACTTTTGAAGGGCAGTTTGACTGTGTTGTGAGCAATCCACCTTATGTTACTTATTCTGAACAAACTAGTATGCAGCCCAATGTACTTCGATTTGAACCGCATTTGGCATTGTTTGTAGAAGATCAAGACCCATTGTTGTTTTACAGAGCCATAGCCGATTTTTGCCTCAAACATCTCAAACTGACAGGGGCTTGCTACGTCGAAATCAATGAGCAGTTTGGTGATACCACCAAAAATCTTTTTTTACAGAAAGGTTTTAAAAAGGTTGAAATTATACAAGATATGCATGGTAAAGATAGAATCCTAAAAGCCAAGTTGTCGGAAGAAGGCTTATAAGCGATTCAAATTTTGCGTAGTCAGGAAGCTAGTTTTTATGAAGATGTGGAGGATACAATGTTACGAAAAATTGTCTTATTAGTGTTATTTCCTTTTTTTTGTTACGCTCAAAATGTAAGAAAAGTAAGCGCAACAATGACAATGAGAACGGCTCACAAGGGAAAAACAACTAATACCCGGGCGGAGCTTTGTTACGCTACTTCGGGCCGAATGGTAACCAAATTTCCCAAACCAGCCGAGTTGTATGTAATCAACAATTTGAACGGTGAAATGCGTGTTTATGACCCTTCAAAAAACACGGTTTTGCAACAACAAAACCCTACAAATAGTACCGAAACTACCCAGTTTTTCTATTTTTTACACAATCGTAAAGCAGACTTGGGGCTTTCGAGCATGGGATTTAGTTTAGGACAAACAAAATTTGAAAATGGCGTTATGATTACTACTTGGAAATCACCAGCGCCTGTAGCTAAAAATATAAAAAGAGTAGAACTTGTTCATAAAGGTCAAAATCCAATTTTTATGAAATATGTAGACCCTAACGAACGGACCATTAAAAAAGTCTACTATTACAACTATACCAAGCTGGGAGTAGTTGATTTTCCAACTACCATTACTCAAATAGACTATCTGACCGCGAGTGATTCTATCGTTACAAAAACGGCTTATGGAGCCCTAAAAGTAAATGACGAAGTAGAATCTAATTTGTTAGATTTTAATATTCCTGCCAACGCCAAAGTGATTAAATGAACATAAGAGTGGTATTCTTTAAAAAAATATTGCTACTACTATTGTTAGTATTTGGGTCGAATCTTTACGCTCAAACTTCAGATTTAGAACTTCTAGCGGAGTCAGGTTCTGCTCCTGTGGTGAAGTTTGGACAAGTTCAAAAACCTAAGTCTAAACCTTTTATAAGATTTAATCCTTTGTATTGGCTACTCAATGGCGCTTTGACTGGTTATCAAAAAATCATTTCCCCCCAGCTTTCGGCTGACTGCTTATATGAATTGTCGTGCTCTCGATTTAGTAGAGTTGCTATTCAAGAATTTGGCATTTTTAAGGGAATTGCGCTAAGTGCTGATCGGATTTCGAGATGTAATAGGGTAGCGGCCACAAGTATAGAATTGATAAGAATTTCGCCTCAAACTGGACGCGTAATAGATACACCTCAGATGTATCGTGTCAATAGCCATAACCTAAAATGATACATATCCCTCCCTTTAAGTGGGTATGTTTTAATTACCTATGCTTCTTTATTTTTTGTTCAAACACATTATTTGGACAACAGTCAGACTCGCTTTTTGTTGAATATTTATTCGAGAAGAAGTATTATGCCGATATCATTAGATGGACGGAGCAAAAAGGGCAGGCATTTTCTTACTATAGAGGGCTCGCTTTTTATAATCAACAGCAAATCGACTCAGCTATTTACAATTTTGACAAGCTTCCGGTGGGGCATCCGTCCTTTATAAAATCACGTTTTTTGGTGGGGTTTGGACAAGCATTCCTTAAAAAATACGAGATGTCTTACCAAACTTTTACGCAAAGTAAAGTAGAAGATACCCTCCAAAGCGCACTTAAAAATTTTGAATTAGCGGGATTGGCATTACTTCAAAGGGACACCTCTGCTTTTGCATCATATCAAAAAAACTTTAGGGGCAACTTTTTTGCTTTTAGCCAAGAAGAAGAAAAGTTGAAAGAAATTGGTGTTTTGATTCGGAAACATAAAAAAAAGTCTCCTTTGCTTGCGGGGGCGATGTCGGTCGTAGTCCCGGGGAGTGGCAAGATATATGCTGGAAAAACGGGACAAGGAATAATTACTTTTATTCAAAATTTGGCTTTGGGGCTACAAGCATATGAAGCGTATCGCCGTGATGGGTGGAAGAGCCCAAGATTTATAATCTATGGAGGGCTTTTTACCTTTTTTTATGTAGGAAATATTTGGGGGAGTACCCTCAGTGTGCATATTCGTCAGCAGGAGTTTAATGATAAAATGAATGGACAAATTTTGCTTAATATGCAAACTCCTTTGCGGGTTGTGTTTGGTCAGTAGTAAGTTGTGTGGGCAATCTTTGCTGATGGCAGATAGCCTATTAAGACAAAATAACTATGCTTTGGCAGCGGTATATTATGAAAAAGCGCTTTTTGAACAAAGTACTCAGCCTATAGTATCTGTAGAAAGGTATCGGCTACTTCAAAATAATTTGTTGCATAAAAAAATTCAATGCCAAAAATCCCTACGGGTATTTGAAGAGGCATGGGAAGCTGCACAGAGATTTGATTTAAACGAACCTAATGATACACTCATGTTTAAGTATCGTTATGAAACTACCCTATGCGGGTATCTGAGCGGGCACTACGAAGAAGCGTACGGGCAGCTTCAACAAACGCGCTATTATGTTCAGGATACTACTTTGACAGAAGGATTAAAAATTATTGAGATTATGCTGTTGAATGAGCTAGGGCGTTGGGACGAGTCAAAGGCAGCATTTCAAAAATACGCGGCTCAGAATCAATTATTTTTAGATATTGACAACTTATACCGTGAAGTAAAGAAAAAGCCTAAAAGTGCCGATAAAGCACAGTTGTTATCTTTTATTTTTCCAGGTCTTGGACAAGTATACGCTGGCTATCCCGCCAAGGGGATTGTATCGATGGGGCTACAGGCTTTTGCTCTTAGTTTTGGCGTGTACCATGTATGGCATCGTTATTATTTTATTGGCTTTTTTACGGGAGCGGGCTTGTTTCAGTCTTTTTATTTTGGAGGTGCTAGAAGGGCAGGTATTATGGCTGAAGAAACAAATCGGAAGAGAAAAGCTAGTCACAATCAAAAAATGAGGAGTCTATTGGTAGACACCGAAAACAAAAAGCGGAAGTAGCTCAGCTACTTCCGCTTTTTGTTAAAAAAAGTAGAAACTAGTTAGTCCACATAAAGAACTTCTTATTGTCTACATAACTATCAAATTTCTTTTCATCAATTACTTCAAGCAATAGCACAATCCAGTCGATAAGGGCTACGATTCCGAGACCACCGCAAGTTAGAATATAACCTACAATAACGCCACCCGCAGTACCAAGATACGCGCGGTGAATTCCTAAGAATCCAACAACCCAAGCTAGGATGAAAGCAACCGCTGGATTTTTGTCAGCCATTATTTTAGTTGTTTCTTTTCCTTCGCCACCCATTAAGCTTTCAAGGGCAGTAGCTGCATGAGCCTCATTGGTGATGTCCAATTGATCCCCTGAGTTAAGAGTTTGTTCGATTGCTTGTTCGTCAACAAAATACTCAGCTGTAGTAGCATAGCTTTTTCCTACGAGCAAAAGTGCAAAGCAAAATACAAGAGCAAATAGTTTTTTCATAATTATACTTGAAGGATTTATTTTAATGAGCTTCAAAAATAAACTTTACAAATTAAGAAGCCAACGAAAAGAGCTTTTTTTTAAAACTTAAATGAAACCCCTGCTTGTAAAGTCCCAAAGCCTGAACCTAGTTCAGCAAATACACCTAAATTAGGTTTGAAATAATATCTAGCCCCAATATGACCAAGGAAAAGAATACCACTACCCCAAGAATCATTGTAACCTCCAAGGCCACTATAACTCCAACTAATATTTCTGTAACCTAGTCCTAGCCCTGCATATACATCAATTTTATCATCATCAAGTTTAAGAAGCTCATTGAAGTGATAAGAGCCTCTAGCTCCGAAGGTAAGTACGGACCATCTGCCAGCACCTAAATAGTTGCTTCTTCCAGAATATCCACCTAATACGCCCACACTAATAGCGTCATGGATACCATACTCAAATGACCCACCAAGACCGATACCACCAGCACCATAAGTACCAAGTCCAATCCCTAGGTTTAAAAGTTTATCGCCTTTTTGATAAGACTGTGCTTGAGCTGTAATTTGAAGACATACCATTGCGGTCAAAGCCAGCAACGAACTAAGAAGTATTTTTTTCATGGTAAACTTGTGATTTTAGTAAAACGCTTCAAAGAAAATATAAAAATATGTGTATTGGGATACTCGCACCCTAAAATTTATTATTCGGTATGCAGAGTTCGGCTTACTTGGTAAAGCTAGAAATGTGTACTTGAAATAACAAATCTTTATCAAATTTTAATCTTTTGGGATATGAAGGGCTCGGCGTGATTAGCATCGCTCAATCTTTACAACAAGTTCGAAAGAGGGTGGCAAGGCATCCTAATTATCTTTCTATATTTGCATTTGAACTTTTTGATGAATACATGCCAAAGATAATTGTTGCTGTAGACGGCTATTCTAGCTGTGGCAAAAGCACTACTGCCAAAGGCGTAGCAGCTTACCTTGGATATGCCTATATTGATACTGGTGCGATGTACCGCGCTGTGACGCTGTATTTTTATACGCATCATGTGGCTCTCACTAATCCCAAAGAAGTGAGTAGGGCTTTAGAAAATATAAAAATAGATTTTAAAAGAAACCAAGAAACAGGCCGCAACGAGACTTATCTCAATGGCTTGAATGTAGAAGACGAAATTCGAAAATTATACATTGCCAATTGGGTGAGTGAAGTGAGTGCCGTATCGGAGGTACGTAAAGCGATGGTCGCACAACAGCAGCGCATGGCACGCAATAGGGGAGTGGTAATGGATGGAAGAGACATCGGGACTGTCGTATTCCCAGATGCGGAGCTAAAGGTCTTTATGACTGCCGAACCGGAGATTAGAGCGCAGCGCCGTCAGATTGAGTTGCTACAAAAAGGAGAAATGCTTGACTTAGATGATATCTTGGCAAATATCCGTAAACGTGACTTAATTGATACTACTAGAGCAGATAGCCCCTTGAAACAAGCCGAAAATGCCGTACTTGTAGATACCTCCTTTATGACGCTTGATGAGCAAATAGACTTGGTGACGCGTTTGGCTGACGAAAAGATTAGTGAGTCAATCAGAAAGAACAATACAGCACTATGAAGGCGGAGTATTTGATTGTGGGACAAGGCTTGGCAGGCTCTGTAATTGCTTGGACGCTCGACCAGCGCGGGCATCGTGTATTGATTTTAAATGATTCTTCTTTGCCGTCTGCCTCCAAAGCTTCGGCGGGGATTTTCAATCCTTTGACAGGCAAAAAACTAAATCGTACTTGGAAGGCTGATGAGCTTTTTCCTTTTGCGCGGCAATTTTACGGAGACTTGCAGCAAAAACTCGGAGGAGAGCTTTTACATTTTTGTGACATCTATCGACCTTTCAGATCTATTGAAGAGCAAAACGCATATTTGTCCCAAACTGCTGCTCCTTCCCTTGCTAAATATGTGCGAGAAGAGGCAGAAGATGAAAAATACCGAGATTTTATCGAAAATCCTTACGGTGGACTCCAAATCACTCAGTCTGGCTGGGTAGATTGTGTAAAGGTACTCGAAAAAATCAAAGAGTATTTTATTGAAAAAGGACAATATATAGAAGGACATGTCAACTACGAAAGCATTGATTTGGAGACTGAAAAAGCCAAGTATGAAAATGTAGAGGTAGAAAAAATAATATTTTGTGAAGGGTATGAAGCACGTCAGAATCCTTTTTTTAAGTGGCTTCCGTTCAACCCTGTAAAAGGTCAAAATCTCATTGCGTTGATAGAAGGCTATCCTATCGCTGAAATCATCAATCAGGGCACGTTTGTGTTACCGTTGGATGGTAAAGGAAAATGCAGAATTGGAGCTACCTACACGTGGCATGACATCGATTGGCAAACAACTCAGGACGCAAAAGAGTTTTTAGAAGAAAAGGTAAAAACATATTTGAAACCTACTTATCAGATTCTAGAGCAGCAAGTGGGAATTAGGCCTTCTACCAAAGATAGACGTCCTTTGGTTGGCCTCCATCCAGAATATCCTCAACTTGCGATATTTAATGGATTAGGTACTAAAGGAGTCACGCTAGCCCCTTACTTTGCAGAGCAATTTGCAAAATTTTTAGAATCTGTAGAAGAATTAGACCCTGAGGTGAATATTGAGCGAGTTTTTTCGTTATATTTTCGTTCTGAATAAATAAAAAGCGGTAAATAAACACAGAAACATTTAATACCTAACTCTCGCGCTTTTTGCTGCTAACATATATCATATGAAAAGGTGTTTTATATACAAATTTTGGTTGATGGGGGTGGTAGTTATGTTGTCCCAATCGGTAGGGGCGCAAAATTATCCTTCACAAGAGCAGTTTGGTAAAAACAGGGTTCAATACCAACGTTTTGAATGGAAGATTTTAAAAACTAATAATTTTGAAATATATCACTACGGCAATGGTACTCCTCTAGCCACCTTGGCAGCTCAGTATGCAGAGTCTGAATTTGACCGTATTACGGAGGCACTAGGATATACGCCTTACAACCGTATCAAAATATTCCTTTACAATTCGCCGCAGGAGCTTCTACAAAGTAATGTAGGAATGGCTAATAGCACAGACCTCAATGAAACAGAGCTCAATTTGGCTAAATCCCGCCTCGAAATCGCGTTTTCGGGAGATCAAATAAGTTTTCGTAAGCAGCTTATTCGTGAGATTGCGCGGTTGTTTGTCTACGATATGCTGTATGGTGGGAGCCTGAAAGATGCCTTACAGAGTACCTTACTTTTATCGTTGCCAGATTGGTTTATGTCAGGTATTGCGGCGTATATTTCCGAAGGCTGGAGTCCTGAATTAGACGATTATATGCGAGATGCCATCGTGAATCGTCAGATGAAAAAACCTTCTCTCCTGAATGGCCCTGAGGCTACGCTGATAGGTCAGTCTATTTGGAATTATATTGCCGAACGCTACGGAAAAGATAATATTTCTAATATCCTGAATCTTACTCGTATCATTCGTACTGAGCAAACGAGCGTTGCTAGTACTTTGGGTATATCATTTTCTCGATTTTTAAAAGAATGGAGAGAGTTTTATACCAATATGGCTACTACTACCAATGCCAACTATAAGGCTCCTAGCGGAGATTGGCAGCAGGAGTTGAACTACTCATTAGGAAATCTTCCCAACAATGCTCGCATAAGCCTTGATAATCAATATGTGGCGGTTACTAATAAAAAAGATGGAAGGTATAATGTAGAGGTTATCAATACCGAAAAACGTTCGACGATTACGATTCTCAAAGGTAAGTTTTCTTTAGAAAAACGTACTTTCTTGACGCGTGCGCCATTAGTCGCTTGGGGACGCAACAACGCCCTCGCTATCATATCCGAAGAAAATGGACGGGTTTTTGTGGAGATTTTTGATATTTTAGAGAAAGGAAAATACAAATTACGCCTAACAAGAGAGATTAGGGGGATAAATCAAATTGTCGATTTTGATATTTCGAGTGATGGCTCCATGCTTGCCTTAAGTGCTGATAGCAAAGGACAAAACGATTTGTTTTTGTTTAACATAGGTCGGTCTTCCTTATTACAACTTACCAATGACCTATATGATGACCGTCATCCGCATTTTGTGGGATATTCTTCTACTAAGGTTTTATTTTGTTCCAACCGTCTCAAAGATTCTTTGAGTGTGGCAGACAAAGGCTCTTATAAAACGGTCAGAGAAAAAAATACACTTTTTATTCATGATGGTAATCCCAGAGCACAGACCGTCAGGAGAATAGCCGATTCGTTGGGAGTGATTTCTAATCCACGTACAGTTGACGAAAACACTTTTTATTTTCTGTCAGATTATAAAGGTGTCAGCAATCTATACAAATATGAGCTAGATGTGAAGAAGCTTACTCCTATGACTGCCATGAGCCAGGGTATTTTGGACTATGACTATTTGGTGTCGTCGGGGGCTTTTGTGAGTATCAATTGGTACAAAGACAAAGAGATGTTGACTTATCAACGGAAACTATCGCCAGTGACAGCCGAACACATTCCTACTCCACGTGTACAGAGCATGTCAGGGATGTCGGTATACAAAACCGAACAACGAAACAATCCCGTAGCTGATGCAAATATCATCGCTCAAATGGCAAATCCGCGTAAAATGCAGCTAGATTCTGGAGAGATTGATACCGACAATTATGAGTTTGACCCCGATGTACTGAAAACTTTTGAATATCGTCAAAGAAGGGGTACCTCGGTACCAAGTATGGCAAACTTACCTATTCGTAATCGGAAGCGGGACAATATTACGATCAAAGGCCCTATTAATTATAAAAGCTTATTTATTAGCAATGATGCTACCTCTGATTGGCGAATTGACCCTATCCGCGGATTTGGATTTGCCCAATCTCTGACGATGAATGATTTGCTAGAAAACCATATCATCAAGGCTGGCTTTTTTTTAGGGCTTCTTAATTTTCGTACCAACAACCTTTGGGCTGAATATAACAATTTGGCCCATAGGATTGATTTTGGGGTAAGAGTAGATCGCCAAAGTTTGTATGTACAACCCCCTGCTAGTCAAAAATATAGATACAATAGGGTAGCCTTTACGGCCTCTTATCCGTTCAACAACAACGCGCGGGTTTCCTTGAGTCCATTCTTTGCCGAATCAAGGCTGTTGTACGTAGGAAATGTCAATATCTCAACAGGTGATGCAGCTTCGACTTATCTAGGCGCACGGGCAGAATTTGTATATGATAACTCTCGCATCAACGGGATGAATATGATGGAGGGTACTCGTTTCAAGGTGAGATATGATGTATTTGGGGGGATTAGCAATACAAAAGGATTTAATCGTTTAGCCATTGATTTTAGACATTATCAAAAAATACACCGCGACTTGATTTTTGCAACACGTATTTCGTTTGCCCAATCGGGCGGTAAAGCACCCAAGCAGAGTGTTTTGGGAGGAATGGAAAACTGGACTGGCAACAATCAAGAAGGTAGGGTAGTGAATCCTCTACGTGTGGGAATTAGTCAAAGTACACTTACTCCAATTGATAATCGAGATATTTTCTTCGTAGAACTCGCAACCAATCTTCGAGGTTTTAATTTCAATAAAGTATCAGGAACAAGCCACCTATTGTTTAATGGAGAGCTAAGGATGCCATTGGTGAAGTATTTTTATAGAGGCCCCATTACCTCTAATTTTTTACGAAATTTCCAGTTGGTAGGTTTTACTGATGTAGGTACTGCATGGACTGGCAAATGGCCTTTCAACCGTCAAAACAGTTTGAATACCGAACCGATTAACTTAGATTTCTTTAGTGCGATTGTGACCAATTTTAGAAATCCCTTCTTAGTAGGCTATGGGGTAGGTGCACGTACTATGTTGTTTGGTTTTTATGTGAAGTTTGATTATGGATGGGGACTAGATAATGGAGAAGTTAATAAGCCGATTCCGTATCTAACTTTGGGATATGATTTTTAAATAGTATATAATTTTGATCTAAAAAAGCCGAGCTCTTATGCTCGGCTTTTTTTATGTCTTTTATAAATCTTTATTCCTACTCTTAAAATAGTTTTAAACGACATACCGTGTCCCCAAAAAGCGCTTTAGGTACCCCAAAAGGCTCTTTTCTAGGGTAAATTAAGGGAGTGCTTGGCACGGTTTTGGCTAACTCCCCCTCACTCTTTCTTTGCTAATAAAATAGGTAAATCACCAATAATGCCCCTATTTACTTCTATAAAAGATGAGCTAGTTGTTTGTGTGTAACGTTCTGTTTTATAGTGTATTAACTCTTTTGTTGGAAAGTCTGTCGGACTAGCGATAGACTTTGGCATAATTTTAGATACTTCTTGATTGGGTCAAAGCCTTATTTCATGCCAAAGCAGAAGCATCGATTTCTGAATGGAAAATCGCATACAATACCATCGTATGCTTTTTGACAATGAAATATAATCTAAAACAACAAAAGTGGCAGATGAAATCACAATTTATTACCCCTTCTAATAAGACTTTTGGGCATCAGAGATCCAGCCTAACAGCATCCTCAGAAAAGACGTTTTGGGATTTTTTGAGGAATTCAGCGTCGTGCTTACAGTGGATTCTGCTCAATCGAAAACAACCATTTAAGGCTGTACTCATCCGAACATCTTTTGTTGCTGACCTCATAGAAGGAGGACAGAGAGCTTCTTCTGTAACCGTACTGAGTGAAGATTACCATTACAATCTGCCTGGCGCATCACCCCCCACCTGCGATAGCTTAAGCTTCACCCATCAAAGTTTTACTCCAAAATATACCTTTTTTCAACCAATTATGTCGCAGATTATGAATCAATTATCCATCTCACCTCCTCCGGATAAGCAGCGAATGCGAGCTCTGGGGGCACGCTTCGATGACAAATCGAAGCGATGGGTATCGACCTCTCCTCCTTTACCGGATGTGGGGGTAAATTGTCATGAATCAGTGCAACGTACTGATTTACCTTCCTCTGCCCGTTACTTAACCCAATCGTTTAAGGCATTTGCGGGGGTGCTAGTGCTGACTTTGTTTACAGCCTTTTCAGCATTGGGGCAAAAAGTAGTAGATATTAAGTTGTCTAAGTTGGTTGATAATGCTCAACCAACCATCGGACAACAAATCAAGTTTACTATATATGCTAAAAATGAAGGACCACAAAGTGCAGACTCCGTTATTGTTAGAGATGTATTCCCTACTGCTGGTGCCACTTTCGGTACTAGTACAGCGACTGCTGGGACTGTTTATACAGCAGTTGATGGTAAGTGGGTAATTCCTAGCATTGCTGCTGGAGACTCTGTTAAACTAGAATTGACTGGAACAGTAACAGGACGTGGCGTTTATTTTAATATAGCCGAATTAGTAGCTCTGGGTTCGAGCAGTGAAGACTCTGACTCAAATCCAGGAAATGGTGATTTGGGCGAGGATGATATTGCAACGGCTTGTTTTTCGGTACCTTTATTATGGTATCCTGGAGATGAGTACACAGTATCACTATCAGCATTAGGGACTACCTACTCAAATGTAGTCTGGTCTAAGTTAGGGACAAATGGACTAGTACCTATTACAGGTATTCCAAGTGATAGCGCATCTGTTTCCAACGATACCCTTACCATAAAAGGTACAGGGCGTTTTTCGTTTGCAGCACAAGTAAATAATTCTTGTCCGGCTACGGGCTGTTGTGATATTGTGGTTATTCTTGGGCCTCTTGGGTCTATTGGCGATTTCGTATGGAAAGATGTCAATGATAACGGTCGGTTAGATAGCGGCGAACCTGGCGTGAGCGGGGTTTTGGTGAGATTGTTCCAGAAGAACGATTTAGGAAATTTTGTAAAAATTGACTCAACAAATACATCAGGTATAGGTGCATATAAATTTGACGGTTTGTATCCTGGTGAATATCAAGTTCAGTTTGTAGGTACAAACTTACCAATAGGCTGTATTCTCTCTCCTAAACAAAATCAAGCTGGGGTACCAGATAGTTTGGATAGCGATGCTAATCCTACCACAGGCTTTAGTCAAATCGTAACTATTGATCCTGAACAAGGAGGTTTGTTGAAAGATAACCCAACTATTGATGCGGCTGTATTTAGTCCGCTTGGTAGTATTGGAGATTTTGTATGGAAAGATTTAGATAACGATGGTATTCAAGACGGAAACGAGCCGGGGGTTAATAATGTACAAATTATATTGTACCAAAAAAACCAAGGAGGCACTTTTGTACCTATTGATACGACTCTGACTGTTAATAATCCAGTGGGAGGCGCGCCAGGCTATTACCTATTTGACGGATTGTCATTAGGAGAATACCAAGTACAAATCGTTACTAGTAGTTTGCCAGTAGGTTGTGTATTAAGTACTCTTACTGACCAAGGTGGTAATGATGGTTTAGATAATGATTTTAATCCTACTACAGGATTGAGTCAAGTTATTGCTATCAATCCTACGTTGGGAGGTATCAATAAAGACAATCCTACTATCGATGGAGCACTTTACAGTCCATTGGGCAGCATTGGAGATTTTGTATGGAAAGATTTGAATGATAATGGTCAGCAGGATTCAGGTGAGCCAGGAGTTCGGAATGTGCGGGTTA
>NZ_KE384043.1:0-53324 GCF_000423565.1 Runella zeae DSM 19591
GTATATGTTGATTTAGGTTATCTTGGTATTCAGAAAGAATACAAATTTTTGTCTTTAAAGATTCCATTTAAAAAGCCCAAAAAAAGCAAAAAAAATCCTTATCCAAGCTTAACATTAGAGCAAAAAAACTACAACAAGTCTATTAGTAAAAAGCGAGTTTTTGTAGAAAATGCAATTGCAGGAATAAAACGTTATCATATTTTAATTAACAAGTATAGAGGAAAATCTAAGGAAAAATTTGATGAAAGTATTGAATTATGCGCAGGCCTTTGGAACTTCAAAATCGACTTTAAGAAAAAGATAACTTGTTAGTAATCAACAAGAAAACAACTCTATTATTGAAGAAATTAAAGTTGGTTCAGAAGAAAAAGGTATTAAAATGTTGAGTGAATTGTATAGTAAGCTAGAAGATGCGAAAAATGAAGTGTATAGGATGACCGAAGAAAAAGAAAACCTTCGTATTGAAAAAAGTAGAGAGAATAAAAGGTTGTTTGAAGAAAATAGAAAACTGATTAATGAGATTAATAGCAATAAATCGCAAAAAACTGATTTGTTATTAAAATATAAAGTTAAGTCATTAGGGGGTGATTTAATGTTGAAAAATCAAGAAATGGAAAAAATAAAAAAAGATAATAAAGAACGAATTCGAACGCTAGAAGTTGAAAATAAGAACCTGAAAAAAGATTTAGATAGGTTAAAGGAAGAAAATAAAATAACTAAAAATGAAGGTTTTAGAATAGATGTTGTTCTTAGTGATAAACTTAAGTTGGAAAAAGAAATAGAAAAACTAAAAAGAGAGAAAGATGACTATAAAAAAAGGCTAGAGAACTGTCAAAAAGAGTTAAGAAAGCATGGTTTAATACCTACGACACATACATCACATTCAACTCATAAAAGTTTAGTGCTCGAAAATTCTGATAAGGTGTCATATAAAGGAGGTATTTCAGAAGATGGTTCAGTAGGATTTGGTAATGAACGTCGTGAAAGCGGAAAAATGGGGTCATTATCATCGTTTGATAATTATAATGACGACTTCAATGAAAATTATCCTAATGAATATTACTGATTCTTCAATGGAATGCCCTATACATAAAGATAAAGGCCTTCTTATTCAAAATTTTTACATCGCCAACAGCGAAACTCCAGCCGACAAAATCCTAGGCACCGACGCCATGGGCGCTGAGTTGCTGAAGCATTTGTAGAATCACTGATTCAAAACGTTAAAAACGTACTGTCAAAGCCCCACCTAGCCATCGTTTGGAGGGTGGTTATTTTGGGGCTTTGATAATAATCATTTAAAAAGGCAGCTGTCTAATCCTAATCTTACGGTCATCTACCGTAGCAGTGGCTCCAGTTTCAAGATGAGGAAGCAATTCTGATAATCTGATAAGTGGTCTTCGACAAATGACTCTAAAAATGTTTTACTCATTTTTGAAGCTCGGAATGTTAATACAGAAGGTTTAGGCTCATTATTTAAAGCCGCTAATCGAGAAAAATCTAAAGTTACAATAGTGAAACCATTTGCCTGCGCAAATACCCTTATAATCTCATCAGTAGTATTGGTTAGCCCATAATCAGAAACATGAAAGCCTTCGTGATTGTTGTCAATACAGAATACTTTACTGTAATACGAAGGCAGATTTTCCTCTAAGAGAAACTTCATGCTGCTTTCATAGGAATGTATATTTCTTGGATGCGCTGCGCCGCAAACATAATCACCTCATTAATAGCAGTTTCAGATAATTGAGAAAAAGCAACAAGTAAATCACCAACCGACATTCCACCAGCAATATGTGCCAAAATAGATGATACCGTAATACGCGTATCTTTGACTCGTGGTAAACCTTGGCAAATGCCTGCATCAGCAACGATTTAAGTGAAATTAGTAATTTGCATGGTTATTTTCTGATGTATTTATTTTTAAAGTTAGGTAGTTAAAAGCTTTTTGGCAAATCTTAACACAATGATTCAACAACTGACAAACATACATTCAAAGCCCCGTATAGCCACCGTTTGAACGGTGGCTATACGGGGCTTTGCTCTATTCCACTTCAAGAAATACCCGAAGGTATGAATTCTGATAGACTCCAACATTTGGAAGCGATTGCACCGTGCACTTATGAGAATACAGTCCTTGCTAAATCCATATGCCTTGATAGACAATGAATTTAGGTCTCATGGGCTTGTAAGAGCCGCGATTTGATAATAAAACGTACCCCCATCGGAATCTCTAAAGAAAAACTCGCCCCTCTACCAGAGACGACGTCGAGCGTTAAATGCGTGTGTTGCCAATACTCAAACTGATCGCGGGACATATAAAATTCGCAGCCGTGGATTTCTCCCAGCTTCACATCAGTTTCATTCAACATCAACTCCCCCACCTCAAAGCACATGGGCGCTGACCCGTCGCAGCAGCCTCCACTTTGATGAAACATCAGTTCTCCATATTTGGCACGTAATGTATCAACGACTTGCTCCGCTTCTTTGGTAATTGCGATTCTGGACATAGCGATATTTATTAAAAAACCTGTGAGGGTTTAACCCCACAGGTTTACCCTTTTCCCTACTAGCCTAAAAGAATCCTAATTTATTTTTGTCATACGAAATCAACATATTTTTGGCCTGACGATAATGATTCAACATCATTTTGTGCGTCTCGCGGCCAATACCTGATTTTTTATACCCGCCAAACGGTGCGTGCGCAGGATACGCATGGTAGCAGTTTACCCAGACACGACCCGCTTGCACCGCACGCGCTACTTTGTAGGCTTGGTGGGTGTCACGCGTCCATACCCCCGCGCCGAGGCCATAAAGTGTATCGTTGGCAATCGAAATCGCTTCCTCTTCCGTTTTGAAAGTAGTGACGCACACCACTGGCCCAAAAATTTCTTCTTGGAAAATGCGCATTTTGTTGTTGCCTTTAAACAACGTTGGTTTGATATAATACCCACCTTCAAGGCCTTCGTTGTAAGCTGCGCCTCCACCTGTTAGTAGTTCGGCTCCTTCTTCTTTACCGAGGTCGATATAATGAAGAATTTTCTGGTATTGATCGTTTGATGCCTGTGCCCCCATCATCGTATTTGGGTCGAGCGGGTGGCCAAGTTTAATAGCTTCAATGCGGTCTACCACCCGCTGGATAAAGGCGTCATAAATAGATTCTTCCACCAAAATACGCGATGGACACGTACATACTTCGCCTTGGTTGAGGGCAAACATCGTAGCTCCTTCCAAACATTTATCGAAGAATTCGTCGTCGGCATCCATGATACTTTTGAAGAAAATATTTGGTGATTTTCCTCCCAGTTCAAGCGTAACAGGGATGATATTTTTAGAGGCATATTGCATAATCAATTGCCCTGTTGTTGTCTCTCCCGTAAAAGCTATTTTGTTGATTCGGGAGCTAGATGCCAACGGCTTCCCTGCTTCGATACCAAACCCATTCACGATATTCAAAACTCCCGCAGGCAATACTTCCTGAATCAATTCGGCCAATGCCATAATTCCCACGGGCGTTTGCTCGGCAGGCTTCAAGACCACACAGTTTCCAGCGGCGAGTGCAGGTGCTATTTTCCAAGCTGCCATCAACAACGGAAAGTTCCAAGGAATAATTTGGCCTACTACTCCAAGGGGTTCGTGTACAATTAGCGATAAAGTGTTTGAATCCAACTCCGACGCCGAGCCTTCTTCTGCCCGAATCACGCCCGCAAAGTAGCGGAAGTGGTCAATCGCTAAAGGTAAATCAGCGGCCTTGGTTTCGCGGATTGGCTTACCGTTGTCCCACGTTTCTACGCTTGCCAACAATTCTAAATTTGCTTCCATGACATCGGCGATTTTGAGCAAAATATTACTCCGAGTTGCCACCGATGTATTGTTCCAATAAGGAGCTGCGGCCCAAGCTGCATCCAAGGCAAGGTTGATATCTTCTTCGGTCGAGCGAGCGACTTTCGTAAATACTTGGCCATCAACGGGTGAGGTGGTTTCAAAATATTCGCCTTTGACAGGACTGACCCATTGTCCGCCAATGAAATTATCGTAGTGGGTTTTGAAGATTGGCTTTGCTACCAAGTTGTTTTGTTGGGTGATTAGGGTTGACATAGTTGTAAGGGCTTTGTGTTACAAAAAGATTTTGCACAAAACAACCTTCAAAAAATTACATTTGATTGACCTATCCTGCTCACTATTTTCCCTATCCTATCAACTGATTGCACTATTCTATCAACTATTGCACTATACTACCATTTTGTCCATTTTTTACTTACTTTTAGTATGATTTTAAGAATTAATACAACAAATTCTTTAGCAATATAGACCTATGGTTGAGTTAAATCCCTTGCATTACCAAAATCGCCGCCTCGAAACCTTGGTAGAGAATCGTACCCTGCATACGCTCAATAATGCCGAACTCAACATCTTTGAGACCCACCAAAAGGCAGCGCAAGTGATGTTGCAGTTTCATGAACCTGTTTTGGCAAGTATGATACGCGGTAAAAAAATCATGCATCTTCAGAATACTCCCTCGTTTGGTTTTTTGCCCGGCGAATCAGTGATTTTACCCTCTAATGAATTGATGTGTATTGATTTTCCTGAAGCTACTCAGCAAAACCCTACGCAGTGTTTGGCACTAGCATTCAACAAGTCCAAACTTCAGCAAACCGTTGATTTATTGAATGAACGGGGTGTCAAACAAAATGGGAAGGAATGGAGCCTAACCGATTACAATTATCATTTTACCAACGACATTGCCATCAACCAAATCCTCCAACGGCTTATTTTTATTTTCACCGAAAACCATCCTTCCAAAGACATTTTTGCTGATATGCTGCTCCAAGAGCTTATCATTCGCATTTTGCAAACTGAATCGAAGAGTATTTACCTTAAAAAGTCTTACACCCAACCCAACAACGACCGTATCTCGTTTGTGCTTAATTTCATTCGGGAAAATATCACCGAAGATCTCACGATTGAGTTACTGAGCGAAAAAGCTTACATGAGTGAGTCTAATTTTTACCGTACATTTAAACACGAAACAGGAGCTTCCCCGATTGATTTTATCATTGAGGAACGCCTCAAACTCGCTGAAAGCCTACTACGTGACCCTAAAATGAGTGTCAAAGAAGTATTTATGGCTAGCGGATTTAATAGTTTTTCTTACTTCTGCCGTATTTTTAAGAAAAAGAAAAGTCTTTCTCCTACTGAGTTCAAAGAAAAATCTAATCAGCTCAAAAATTGGCATATAGCTTAGACTAACACGCGTCGGATTCGTCGAGATGCCCGCTCCAACTTCCATTTGGGGCGAAATTTGGTTTAGCGTTTCTGACGCTTTTGTTCTGTACGCGTCGGAGACGCTAGACCGTGCCCGTCCCGAATCACAATTCGGGACGAGGTTCCCGAAACCCGCCCCACCTTTCATTTGGGGCGAAATTCGGTTTAGCGTTTCTGACGCTTTTGTTCTGTACGCGTCGGAGACGCTAGACCGTGCCCGTCCCGAATCAGAATTCGTGAGATGCCCGCCCCACCTTCCATTTGGGGCGAAATTTGGTTTAGCGTCTCTGACGCTTTTATTCTGTACGCTTCGGAGACGCTAAGCCGCGTCCGTCCCGAATCAGAATTCGGGACGAGCTCCCTTGCCCAATTCCAAATTAGGGCGAAATTCGGTTTTGCGTCTCTGATGCAATTGACGTAACTTTGGCGAAACATCTTCATCATGTTTTATCTAGAAACTCCCCGCCTTGTTCTTCGCCTTTTTCAAGAAAGTAATGCCGCAGATTTATTTCGTATCGAAGGAAATCCTGATGTGATGCGCTACATTCGCCCGCCGGCGGTGGATGCTTCCCAAAGCTTGGCACGAATCCAACAAGAAATCATCTATAATGAGGCATATCCTGGACTAGGATTGTATGCGTGTTTTGAAAAAGAAACCAATACTTACGTAGGTTTGGCAAAAATAAAACATATCGACCCCACCGACGACATCGAAGTGGGCTATGCTTTTGTACCAGAAGCGTGGGGAAAGGGCTATGCCACCGAACTCACCAAAGCTGCTATTGAGTATATTCAAACGCATTTTGCAGGTCGTCGAATCATCGCTTTTATCCAAGCTCAAAACGCAAATTCGCGCAAGGTACTTGAAAAGTCAGGGATGAAAAAAATTGCAAGCGTATATCCTGGAAGGGAAGAAGCTGTGGTATTTGAATATTTTTAGGAACTTACATTTCCCCCTCTACTCCCAAACCAAACAACGCAAAATCGTACTTAACGGGGTCGTTTGCATCAAATTGTTTAAGATTTTCGGTCAACTCAAGTGCCGTTTGCCAGTCGGTAGTGGGACGCTGAATAAGTCCTAGCTTACGTGCTACGCGGTCTACGTGTACATCACAAGGACAGATGAGTTGCGAAGGTTGGAGGGTTTGCCAAAGTCCGAAGTCCACGCCTTTGTCATCTTTGCGCACCATCCAGCGCAGAAACATATTGAGCCGTTTGCAAGAAGATTTGCGCATGGGCGTAGCAATGTGTTTGCGGGTACGTTCGGGAAAGTCTTCAAGGCTAAAAAAAAGATTGTGAAAGCTTGCTAACCCTCTTTCTACATGCGTATCATCAGGCGTCAAATCTTGCACAAAAGCCCATTCGAGCGAAGAATGCTGGGCGTAATATTGTTTGAAAAAGTGCAGAAAATAAAGCGTATCGGTGGCGTTGAAAGTCCGATGCTTAAAGTTTAAAAATCTTTTGAGGTCTTGTTCTGTGTGATTCTTTACAAAATCATACGGTGCACCGTCCATGAGTTGAATCAACTCATTGCATTTATTGATGATTGTTTTACGCTGTCCCCAAGCCAAAACCGCTGCCCAAAAACCCATGATTTCGATGTCTTGCAAACGCGAAAATTGGTGGGGGATACTGATGGGGTCGTAGGGGATAAAATCTGGCTGATTGTACTGAGCGACCTTTTTGTCGAGCAATTCTGCTACGTAATCAGTCATTAGATACTACGACCTCCTTTCAATAGCCATACGAGTCCTTGCGACAAGCCCGAAAATAACCTTACCAAACCAGTGAATACCAGCGTGAATAGAGAAATAAAAGGATAAAAAATAGTGAACCCTACGCTCCAAATACGATAGCCGAGGGTATTTTTCATTTGTTCGCGTTGTTGGCGGCGAGAGAGCATTGTTAAGAATAATTGGTTGAAATAAGAATAGCCTAATAGTCAAAGCTTTAGTTGACAACAACAAAGTTCGGGTTTTGGTTTGGCAAATAAAAATCTCACAGGCTTAGATTTTACTTAAAAGTAGGTTTTGTGAGATAAAAAACCTGAACAGTGATGCCACCAACGGGACTGAGAGGATACGCCCATAAGCGCATTCCGGCACCGGGTAAGTAAGACGAATTGGGACTACCTACTTCTGACAGTGCTAAGCCTGCGCGAGCTACAATGCGTGTTTCTAAACGCCCATAAACTAAGAAAGCATAGCCCCCATTCATTTCAAGATATGCTCCTAGTCCCGATTCGTCAGGCAATGATTGCTGATAATGAGGAAAGTATTGGCCTCTAATTGAAAGCTGACTTTGGACTTTTAAGTAAGTAAGTGTCAGATTATATCCCCAAAAAGCATAGCTTTTGAAATGGGTGTTTTGGGCATGTTGTTCATGTCCCATTTTTATGAAATATCCTTCTGAATTTTGAGTTAAGCGAGAAGCTATTTGTTGGTTGAGTTGGGTATATCCTACCCCAATATGATTGAAGTGATGAGGCTGTCGGGTAGAAAACTGAAAAAAAGTTTCCAGCGCAAGAGGGTTGCTGTATTGTATTCGTTCTTGACCAGCCATGATACCCATTTTGGGAAAAGAAGCCATCAATGGCAAATTTTTGAAAACATCAATACCGACTGCCCTCAATCGTAAGCCGGTAGATTGGGCATACAGCATCGTGTGTAGTAGTATAAAACCCCCTAAAAGTACACTTTTCATAATTTTATGATTTGGACAATCACCCCTTCGCCACCACTTGACTGAATGCCCTTGGTATTTTTATAATAGGGGATATAACTAACAAATACATCTTCGAATGTCGATTCTACCTCTTTATTATTTTCAGGGCGTACTATATCTATTATATATCCACATTTTTTGCTGACATTGACTACCGTTTTTTTGTAAAATACGGTAAGGGTATCGGTTTTGGTTTGTTGTTCAAAAATATAAGTCGTCGAATCAGCAGTAAGGTTGAAAGGTAGGGTAATTACTCCCGATTGTTGATAACTCGCAATTCCTTCTTTGGGGATAGGAGATAAGCTTCCGATAGCTTTGATACTTTTAAGCGACAACGTATCTTGAGAAGGGTATATGACTTTTAGGGTAGGTTCGCCATCAATACCGCATTCTTCGCAACTGTAAAACACTAAAGATAAGATAATGCTCAAAAAAGTTATACTTCGCATTGTAATGAAAGAGAGGTTTAGAGATGTCATTATCAAATTATTTTACAAAATGCTATTTTACGATTTCAATTACAAAAGACATTGTACTTATGTTTGAACACAAAAGCCAGAAAGTCATTTCGCGGCCTCATTTCCAGCGTCGGGTGATTAAGTATGCGCTTTTCGCTTTGACGATGATTGGCGTATCGTGGTGGATAGGAGCGCTAGGCTATCATTATTTGACGGATCCTCACCTAAGTTGGGTCGATTCTTTCTACAATGCGGCCATGATTTTGGGGGGTATGGGACCTGTTGACCCTTTACAATCTGATATTGCCAAAATTTTTGCCTCTCTCTATGCGTTATTCAGTGGCATTACTTTTTTATCGGCTACTTCCGTATTGTTTGCCCCATTTATTCATCGCTTTTTTCACCTCCTTCACGTAGATAATGCTGACCGCTGACATCCTCAAAGTGTACCTTCGTCGCCTTACCAACCTCAGCACGCGCAATCGTTCGTTGCTATTAACTTCTCTTCCTTCTGAGCAGTTTTTGGATTGGCAGGCTTTAGATTATTTGGAAGGACGGTCGGCGTTTGAGGTACTTAAAGAGGTAATTGCTCAAAAAAAGACGATAAAACTCTGTCAACGGTTGGATAGCCGCTCAGAAAAAAGCAATGAAGCAAGCAAAAAATTGGCTAAAATAGCCCGTACAGCTCAATTCATTGAAGAAGAACGTGGTTCACAAGACCTATATATAGGCTATCCTTTTGTAAGAGGAAAACTCATGGACGGTACCGTTATTCATGCTCCTTTGGCATTTTTTCCAGTGGGTTTGTCCCTCAAATCTTTGTCCGAATCTAGTCAAAAAGGATATTGGGAGCTGCATCGCCGCGACGAACCGACTCTGCTCAATCGTAGCTTTTTGCTGGCTTATGGGCATTTCAATCAGGTAAGTATCTCCGACGAACTGCTCGAAAAAAACTTAGATGAGTTGAGCAAAGATGCTTTGGCCTTTCGGACTGAATTGTATGAATTACTCAAAAATTCTACGCTCGAAATCAATTTTAATCAAGAGCTTTTTCAAGAGACACTTCGGTATTTTGAAGCGCAATCAAAAGCCGACCTTGATTTGATAGAACGAAATGGTGAGTTGAAACTTTATCCAGAGGCGGTTTTGGGTATTTTTCCACAAACCGGTAGCTATCTTGGACCCGACTATGAAGCTTTGATTGAGCTCGAAAAATCTGCTACTGCGCTTTTTTCTTTCGAACCTTCCTTACACCGCAATGCCACGAGCGAGACCAATACTTTTACGGCTTTTTTGCAGGATGCTACGCAAGAAGTCGCCCTCAAACGCGTCAAACAAGGGGAATCTTTGGTGGTACAGGGGCCGCCTGGTACGGGTAAGTCGCAGCTGATTTCAAACCTGATGGCTGATTTTGCGGCGCGGGGTAAAAAAGTGTTGTTGGTGTGTCAAAAGCGGGTGGCTTTGGATGTGGTCAGTCAACGGCTCACGCAGGTTGGGATGTCTCCTTTTTTGGCTTTGGTACATGATTTCAAAAACGACCGCTCGGCGTTGTATCAGCAATTGGCAGCCCAAATCGACAATGTGGAAGCGTATCAGAAGCAAAATTATAGTTTGGATAATATCGTTCTCGAACGTCAGTTTTTGCAAGCAAGTAGGGCTATTGAGCAGATCACGAATGAGTTAGAGGATTTTAGAAAAGCTCTTTTTGATAGGTCAGATTGTGGAGTATCGCCCAAAGAACTCTATCTGACAAGTCGTCCGCACGCTGACATTATTGCAATAAAAGATTTTAGAAACTTTAAGTTTGACGAGCGTTTGGACGAATTAGTACAAAAGCTACGCCGCTACGAAGCTTATCAAAATCGCATACCCGAAGCTCATACTTGGCATGAAAGGGTGGATTTTTCTAAAATTGGTTTTCAAGAAATAACCCAGATTGAAGCTACTATTGGGGAAGTAAAACAGTGGAAAGAAAAGATATTAGGGCGTTTTCGGGAAGAATGGGAGTCCCATATTTCATTGGACAATATTTTACAAATTCATTCTCAAAAACCACAACTCTTTGCGTGGTTGGCTCTGCTAGAAGAGGATAATACGTGGCAATTTTTCAAAAAACAGCAACAAGGTCTTTGGGCGGATTCGCGTAAAAAGTGGTTTAAACGGATTACTGACGAACTTTCGCTGCTAGCTGCCAACCAACTCGTTGAAAAAGAATTAACAAAGAGCCAATTGAAGCCTGTTTTGGCTCGTTTGCAGGATTTGATTGAAGTCCGTAAATCAATTTTAAAATGGCCTTTTTATGGGGATAAAACCTATTTTCGTACCCTAACGGAGAAGTATGGGTTGGGACTATCGATGAGTGATTTGTACAAACTTCAAGAATTACTAGAGCATAGACTGCGTTGGGAAGCTCTTTTAGAAGAGCTTTCTGACAAATTAGAAATACCCCTAACTGCTGAATATTTCGATTCTTCTAAACATCAGTTAGAGGCGCTGTTGGATGCCTATGACAATGCCCAAAAAGCATTTAAGACTTTAGAAAACACCTATCCATTTCTTCAAAAAAAGGTTAGTATTGCTTCGACTTTTGGGGAGTTTGCCAACGAAATTCAAAGGCAATGGAAGGATGTTGAAGATACTATCCAACAATATCAAAATTGGCAAACCTACCTGCTGCCTTCGCAAATCAATCGGCTGATTGAAGAAGATGCCTTTGAAGATAAACTGCTTCAACAACTTCGTACCGACTTTGAACTATTGAAAGAAGCTGACCTTCTCAAAGCTGATTTTTCGGGGCAAGAGTATCAGCTATATCAAGCACTGAGAGAAAAAACAACAACCCAAGAAGACATAGGGGAGGTATTCCTGAATTCTCTTCGTTTGGCTTGGTTGGCATATTTAGAAGAAAAAAATCCAATACTTCGCGCTGTTTCTTCTTTGAAAATCGGGCAATTAGAGCAAGAACTCCAAGAAGCTATTTTGCGAAAACAGGCGCTTAGCAGAGAGATTTTATTGATGCAACTGCGCGAACAAACCTACAAAAATGTGGCCTTTAATCGTCTCCAAAATCGCGTCACTTACCGCGATTTGCAGCATCAAGTCACCAAAAAGCGTAAAATTTGGCCCGTTCGCAAACTCATGGAAAACCACACCGAAGAAGTGTTTCATTTGGTGCCTTGTTGGTTGGCTTCGCCCGAGACGGTTTCGGCGGTGTTTCCACTTACGGAGGGGCTTTTTGATATTGTTATCTTCGACGAAGCTTCTCAGTGCTATGCCGAATACGGCATTCCGGCTATTTATAGAGCCAAGCAAGTGGTAGTGGTGGGTGATAGCAAACAGCTTACGCCTTATGATTTGTACAGGGTGCGGTATGAAGCAGAAAACGAAGAAGAAAAGGCCGCCCTCGAAGTAGAATCTTTACTTGATTTAGCCAAACAGTTTTTGCCAGAAACGCTCCTTCAAGGGCATTATCGGAGTCGTTCGCTGGATTTGATTACTTTTTCCAATAACCATTTTTACAAAAATAAACTTCAGTTACTTCCTCATTTTGAGGATATTAATCGGCCCGAACCTGCTATCGAATTTATCAAAGTAAATGGCGTGTGGGAAAACAACCGCAACCTTGCTGAGGCCGAAGAGGTGACAATGCTTGTAAAAAAACTGGTAAATACTTACGTGGGGTATTCGGTGGGAGTGGTTACTTTCAATCATCCTCAGCAGCAGTTGATTGAACAGATGTTAGAGCCGCATCTTGAAGCTAATTTTGTAGGAAAAAACGAGCAGAATAATACATCATTGTTTGTCAAAAATATAGAGAATGTACAAGGTGATGAACGAGACATTATTATTTTTTGTGTGGGGTATGCACCCGATAGCCGAGGCAAATTGAGAGCGCAGTTTGGGAGTTTAAACGCCCAAGGCGGCGAAAATCGGCTCAATGTCGCGGTCACACGTGCCCGTGAGAAAGTATTTGTAGTAACGAGTATCTTGCCTCATGAACTCAAAGTAGACGATACTTTACATGAAGGGCCGAAACTCCTAAAAGCATATTTACAGTATGCGTTGGATGTGTCGGAAAAACGGTTTGTTCCTAGTCCCTTCATAACTGAGCAAAACCAGTACACTTGGAATCTTAAAAATCAGATTTTAGCTCACACATCGCATGAGTCGTTGCCTTTCACTTTTCATCTACAACTCCCCTTTGCGGATATTACGGTCAAAAAAAAAAATCTCTATGAAAGTGTAATACTAACCGACGACAGTCTCTACCAACAGGCGGTTTCGGCCAAAGAAGCCCATGCCTATTTACCTTTACAGCTCCAAAATAAAGGTTGGCGTTTTGAGCGAAGATGGAGCAGAGAATGGTGGCGTAAGAAGATTATTTAAGAAGTGTTTCCAACTTCTTATCAGGCAGTTGCGTCTTAGGAAAAAGAAATCCTAAACGCCAACGTTCACCATGAATAAACCACTTCTATTCTCACTATTTTTGGTTTGCCTTTTGCAGTGGTCTTGTACCGACCAATGCACCGAAACCCGCAAATACAAACGATTTAGCCCTGTTACGGTGTCTTTGGCCGAGATACGTCAGGGAGTACGTACGGAGACTTCGCGCGATTTAATCAATCCCGGCAAAATTTATACCAAAGGAAATTATCTGTTTATCAATGAGATGAAAGAAGGGTTGCACATTGTGGATAATACCAATCCGAGTGCACCTAAGATGGTTTCGTTTATCAAAATTCCGGGCAATGGCGATATGGCCGTCCGGGGCAATATTTTGTATGCCGATAGTTATTCAGATTTAGTAGCTTTCGATATTTCTAATCCACTGGATGTCAAAGAAATCAGCCGCGAAAAAGAAGTTTTCCCTTCAGGGATGTTTGATGGAGTTTCGTGGTTTTTGAATACGACTACTGGAGCTATCAACGACCAAAAAGTGGATATTGTGACCGAAACCCGAAAGGTAAGTTGCGAAAATGCCAACAACTCATGGTGGGGTGGGGGAATTTGGTTTGACCGAGCGGCGTTCAATTCAGCAGCGCCCTCTACAGGAAATAGCGCCAATAGCGGACAAGGACAAGCAGGTTCGATGGCCCGTTTTGCATTGTACGACAGGTATCTTTATACCGTCGGTCAAAATGATATGTTGCTTTTCGATATAAGCACACCTTCCAAACCTGCCCGTAGTACCAAAATCAGCATAGGCTGGGGCATCGAAACTATTTTTCCGTATCGCGACAAGCTGTTTATTGGTTCTACGACGGGGATGTTTATTTATGACAACAGCAACCCCGAAAAACCCGAACGCCTCTCTACTTTCCAACATGCTATGTCGTGCGACCCCGTCGTTGTAACCGACAATCGCGCTTATGTCACACTTCGTTCGGGTACTACTTGCAATCGTGGTCTCAATCAGCTAGATGTCATTGATATTACAGACTTGCGCAATCCACGGTTATTGAAATCGTATCCTATGCAAAATCCGCACGGGTTGGGGGTCGACTATCCCAATTTGTATTTGTGCGAAGGAACCCACGGTCTCAAATCGCTCAATGTAGCCAATGATTTCGATGTCAAACAAATGCAACATTTGACAGGCATGGATGCCTATGACGTAATTCCCCTTGCCAACAAAACCTTGATGATGGTAGGCAAAGACGGTCTTTATCAGTTTGATATTTCTAATCCAAGTAGCTTACGTCAACTCAGTAAAATCCCTGTAAAAAGACTGGATATTTAGGCTTGAACTTTTAAACTTTCCAAGTTTTCAAAACTTGGAAAGTTGGATGGTTTAGAGGTCGCCTACTTGCCAAGTTTTTGATTATTAATTCATTTCCAAATTTGCCTATTCATCTATGCCAACAATATTCAAATTTTTATGGATGGGGTTTATACTGGCTCATACTATCGATTCACTTCGTGCGCAGGCACCTACCTTTAAACCGCATTATGTCAACATGACTGAAGTAGGAGGGTTGTTTGGGCGAGTTGTGTACGATATTCCGGGGAGTGTGCCAGCTACCCAACAAGTCGAAAATCGCCTGAGCCTTACGATTCAGACCTTCAATGGTATTCAACTCAAACCGCGCCTTGCCCTTGGCGTCAGTTGTGGGGTAGATTGGTATCAGGCGGTGTTGCTTGCACCCGTAGCAGCAGGGGTGCGTTATGATTTAGCCCGTTCTAAAAAGAATGTAACCTTATTGGGCTTGTTTGATGCTGGCTACAGCTCTAATTGGCTCCACGTAGATGCCACCGATTATAAAACCCAAGGAGGCATGATGCTAAATCCTGGTTTGGGGCTCAAATTTGGCTTCAAATCGGGCAGTGCTTTGGTATTGTCGTTAAGTTATAAGCGTCAAAATGCCAAAGTCACCAAGCCGCTCAATTGGGGTGAAATCGAAAAGTGGGAAGACCGAGTTTATAATCGGATGGCACTACGCTTAGGAATGATGTTTTGAGGAAAAAAATTAATCTAAGAATTTCATAAGCCGTACCATTTGATTTGCTTTACTCCATTTTTTGAGAAAGTTACCGACAATACGGGAGGGTCAAAAACTGATAAGGAAGTCTCCATTAAGTCTTTACTAATCTTTTTGGAGGTTTGTTGGTGGACCAAATATTTCTTTAATTTTTTGGTGAGATACTTCGCAAATGCCTCATTTCCTTGCATTAGTTTGCCAAGACCATTGTCAATCAAGAAGAAGTAGCCTTTGTACTTGAACACAAAAAAGGCTTAATACTTTCGGTAATTGCCTCGAAAGTGGTAATAGCCTCCACCCGATAAAAAACCGTGTCTGGGACCACTGCCATAGATAAATGTACAACTCTGTAGGAAGGGACTTTTTCGATATAGTGATTCAGAACCCCTAAAGTCAGCGTGTCGCTAAAGGTTATTTCTCTTGAAAAATAAGGGATGTCCTTTTTAGGTTGAGCAAAGCTATAAGAGCTGGTAAAAAAAGTAAAGTAGCAAATCCAAAGTAGCGTTTTCATGGTAGGTACAATTTAGCCATTGTTGGTATTCGGGTAAAACACCAGCAATGGAATAAACATTGGGGCTGTCTCCGTATTCTGCCAAACGATTATTATATAAATCCTATTGCTGAACTAATAATGCTCCAAGAATTATTTTTTTCTTTTTGTAAGTCGGCTGAAAGAGTGAGACCTGTACCTTTAAATATCATAAAAACTTTGGCTTGATTGGGAGTTAAAAACTGAATTTTTGTAACTTCTAAGAAAAAAGCTGGTTTATAAGGGTTTAGCAATTGTTCGTCAGTGGAATCTACCTGACTTAAAACAACCAACTTCCCATTTTTATAAATATTATATTGCTTAGAGATAGTTTGATTCTGAACAATTTTTAGTTGTTTATCTTGAAAACTACTCAAATATTTCTCTAAAATAGGTGTAGTAAGGAGAACTTGTACTATTTGGGTCGTATCTGATTCGGTAAGAGAATCCTGCTCGTTATGAGGATTACAAGCGATTAAGCAGGCCATAAAGGAGATGAAAATTAGGATAAGTAATGGTTTCATAAACCTTTATTTTTTATAATCTACAAAGTTGTGGACAATTACAGCCAAAAAATATATTTGAAAAATTAACTCAAAAAGTCAACATTTAATCTGACTTTAGTTAATCCAAAATAATACTACCGTTTGATTCTACAAATCTGTCCATTTCTTGGTCATTTAAGAGATAGCAGAAAGATACATTAATTGGTTGAAAACCAAACACGATGACAGATACACATTCGTTTATTTCAACTTTGTAATAGGTGATTTTTTGGAACTGTGTTTTGTTTATTATTATTGGTTTTTTGTATAAATCTTTTAATTGGGTAGCAATCATTTTCGTATCATTGGTGTTCCAATCAAAAAAACTAATACTATAAATTCCTTTGTTTAATAGTTCGTCTTTTTTTTGATTTTCATTCATCGTATATCTGTTATCATCATAACCCTTTCGATAATAAGCAACTATCTTTCTAGATTCTGCTAAAGACGTATCTGCAAGTAAAGCTCCTCTTTTGAACTTTAGATCATACGAATAAATAGCGTCTTTGGCTGAAATAGGAAAAGAAATAATGTGGCCTTTGTATTCTAAAGAAGTACTTGGGCAAGAATTAGTTGGGGCACAACTACTTATAAGTATAACTACAGATATACTTTTCAATATGTTTCTGAAAATCTGGTTCATATAAATGAAATGAGTTCATTTGATAAGGAGACAACATGAAGAAGTGTACAACTACAACTGGTGGGGGCAAGAATAAATACACGATAAAACTCTTGGAGAGTATTCAAGAATGTTGAGTGAAGAGGGAGCTGATAAAGTTTGAAGTATTTACTTCAATTCCAATTGTTCACAAGCTTTTTCGGCGGCCGATTGTTCGGCTTTTTTCTTGGAATAGCCACTACCTTGGGCAAATACCTCACCGTCAAGGGTCACTTGAGAGATAAATTCGCGGAAATGACGGCTTCCTTTTTCTTCCACAATCGCAAAGCGTACTTCTTTCCCTTCGCGCTGTGCCCATTCGATGAGGCGGCTTTTGAAGTTGGCGTTGTTGTTGATAAGCGCGTCTAAGTCGTAGTGAGTGAGGAGTTCTTTGGTGATAAATTTCCGCGTAAAACGAAAACCTTTATCCAAATACACAGCTCCTACGAGTGCTTCGAGGGCATCGCCATACATAGAAGAATTGGGCGGCATTCCTTTGCGATTGCCGTCAAACTCAATCAGGCGGTCGAGGCCGATTTTACGAGCGATACCATTGAGGGTTTCACGATTGACAATCCGCGAGCGGATTTCAGTTAAAAAACCTTCATCTTTGTAAGGGAATTTTTTGAAGAGGTACTCGGCTATTACCATACCAAGCACGGAGTCACCGAGATACTCCAGGCGTTCGTTTGATTCTCTAAAACCTTTGATGTTGGTTTCTTTGGAAGCGGAAGTATGGCGAAAAGCTAGCTGATAAACCTCCAAGTTTGAAGGTTTTTCGCCGATGATTAATTCTACGGCCTTTCTAAATTTCTTTTCGGGGGACATATTCCCCGGTTTAAAGAAATCAATAATGGGATTTAACACCGTAGCCAAAGGGGGTGAATTTAAAGTTTTTACAATCTACAGTTTTTGATTGAAAAAATCAATCGTTACTGTTAAAATTATTTATCCCTCAAATTTACGAAATACCACGCAGGTATTGTGTCCACCAAAACCAAAAGTATTGCTGATAGCAATATTTACCTTACGAGATTGAGCCTCATTGAAGGTCAAGTTCAACCGAGGGTTAATGTCCGGGTCATCGGTGACGTGATTGATGGTAGGAGGGATTTTTTGCTCTTGGATGGCCAAAATAGAAGCTACTGCCTCTACAGCGCCTGCTCCTCCCAACAAGTGGCCCACCATTGATTTAGTAGAGCTAATGTTGATATTGTAAGCATGTTCGCCGAAAAGACGTTCGATAGCTTTGATTTCTTGGGGATCCCCGATAGGAGTAGAAGTACCGTGAGTATTGATATAATCTACCTGATCAGGAGTGATTTCGGCATCTTCAAGCGCATTTTTCATACACATATAAGCACCGATGCCGTCGGGGTGGGGAGCCGTGATGTGATACGCATCCGAAGACATACCACCGCCCAAGATTTCGGCGTAGATTTTGGCACCTCGTGCAATAGCGTGTTCGTATTCTTCCAAAATCAAACATGCCCCACCTTCTCCTAAGACAAAACCGTCGCGGTCTTTGTCGTAAGGACGAGAAGCCGTACTAGGGTCATCGTTACGTTCCGACATTGCTTTGAGGGCATTAAAGCCACCTACCCCCGCTTGAGTAATGGCCGCTTCTGACCCGCCTGACACGCAAATATCGATTTTGCCGAGGCGGATATAATTAAAAGCGTCAATCAGAGAGTTGTTGGAAGAGGCACAAGCCGATACCGTAACATAGGAAGGCCCTAACAGACCGTGCCGGATAGATAAAATACCCGAAGCACTGTCGGCAATCATTTTCGGAATAAAAAACGGGTTGATGCGTGGAGTACCGTCACCTTTGGCAAAGCTAATAATTTCTTCCTCAAAAGTTTTGAGACCTCCGATTCCGCCACCCCAGATACATCCTACTCGGTGTAGGTTGACAGGTAAATCGGTAGGGATACCTTTTTCGAAGTCAATGGGTTTGAGGTATTCATCCAAGCCAGCATCTCTGATGGCTTCTGCGGCCGCAACTACCGCAAATTGGGTATATAAATCCATTTTACGGGCTTCCTGACGGGGAATAAACTGCGACATGTCTAGCCCCTTGACTTCACAGGCGAAGCGGGTTTTGAACTTAGTTGCGTCAAATCGGGTAATAGGCCCAGCCCCGCTGGTACCACTAAAAAGCCCCTCTTTGTATTCCGATAGCGTATTACCGATAGGAGTTAAAGCCCCCATCCCTGTCACTACCACTCGTCTTAAAATCATAAAATGGATCTATAAATTAAGAAAAATAAGCTTACTTGACGTTTTCTTCGAGGTATTTGACCGCCTGACCTACTGTTCCGATGTGTTCAGCTTGGTCATCAGGAATCGAAACGTTAAATTCTTTTTCGAATTCCATAATCAATTCTACCGTATCGAGCGAATCAGCGCCGAGGTCGTTGGTGAAGCTGGCTTCTTCGGTCACTTCTGACTCATCAACGCCTAATTTATCAACGATAATTTTCTTTACTTTTTCTGCAATCTCTGACATTTTTTTGAGGAGTTTGGTTCAAAAACGCTGCAAAGTAATGTATTTCAAAGCAGATTGTCAAATATAAAATTTCTTCCTTTGTATCATCTCCTCCACAACATCCGCTACCATATACCGAATAGAACGTCTATTTTTGATGGATTCGCGAATAAAAGTAGCAGAAATATCTAATAAAGGTGCCGAAAAAAAACGTACCGCAGGGTGATTCCCAAATTCATGAGGAGGGACATTTGGGCGTGGATATACATATAAGCCGTAATATTCTAGGATAGCTTCGTAGTTTTTCCAGTTTTTAAATTGTGCTAAATTGTCTTCTCCGATGATAAGCTTAAAAGTATGCTGGGGGTATTTTTCTTGTAGTTTGGTCAGTGTATCAATCGTATAGCTTGGCTTGGGCATCAAAAATTCTACATCACTTACTTTTAGTTTGGGGTTGTCGGCGATGGCTTTGTCTACCATATCATAACGGTCAAACTCGTGTAGCAATCCTTTGTTCTTTTTAAAAGGATTTTGGGGAGATACCACAAACCAGACCTGTTCTAAATCGGTAGAAGTTGCCATAGTATTGGCAATAATGAGATGACCTACGTGGATAGGGTTAAAAGACCCAAAGAATAATCCTATTTTCATTGTTGTGAGTACCAAAATAAAGTGGCAAAATAGATTTTTAAGGAGCTAAATGGGTGGATACTGCGTCATCCGCATTCTATTTTGTAGTTTTGTCTGGTCAAAGTTAAGACTATTTAAGATGTTAGAAAAAATCAAAGTTTTATCTAAGGCTTATGCCGAACATACTGTTGCTAATCGTCGACATTTGCATACCCATCCCGAATTATCGTTTCAGGAGTATAATACGGCTCGATTTGTAGCCTCAAGATTGAGAGATATGGGGCTTGCTCCCCAAGAAGGAGTAGCCGACACGGGGGTAGTTGTAATGATTGAAGGAAAGAACCCCGAAAGTCGCGTTGTGGCACTTCGTGCGGATATGGATGCTTTACCAATCATCGAAGCAAATGAGGTTTCGTATAAGTCACAAAACCCTGGCGTGATGCACGCTTGTGGGCATGATGTACACACGTCGTCGTTGCTCAGTACAGCGCGTATTCTGAATGAACTGAAAGATGACTTTGAGGGCACAGTAAAACTGATTTTTCAACCCGGTGAAGAAAAAATCCCCGGCGGGGCTTCTTTGATGATAAAAGAAGGAGTGCTTCAAAACCCCGCCCCTGCGAGTATTTTGGGACAACACGTAGCTCCCAATATACCTGTAGGCAAAATTGGCTTTAGAGAGGGGATGTACATGGCTAGTACCGATGAACTTTACTTAACTGTAAAAGGAAAAGGAGGGCACGGGGCTATGCCTGATACGCTTATTGATCCTATCCTGATTGCGTCACATATCATCGTAGGATTACAGCAGGTAATTAGCCGTAATCGTAAGCCAGCAGCACCTTCGGTGCTGTCGTTTGGGAAGGTAATTGCCAATGGTGCTACCAATGTCATTCCTAATGAAGTATATATAGAAGGGACATTCCGGTGTATGGACGAAGAATGGAGAGAAGAAGGCTGGAAGCGAATCACTAAGATAGCACAAGGGTTGGCCGAAGCCATGGGCGGAAGCTGCGAAGTAGAGGTCAGAAAAGGATATCCTTTTCTCAAAAATCATCCCGAACTTACTCGGCGTACCAAAGCTGCTGCCGTGACTTATATGGGTGCCGAAAACGTGATAGATTTGGATTTGTGGCTAGCAGGAGAAGATTTTGCGTTTTATTCGCAAGTAACTGACGCCTGTTTTTATCGATTAGGAACCCGCAACGAGGCGCGGGGTATCGTATCGGGGGTGCATACGCCTACTTTTGATATCGACGAATCTGCCTTGGAAATTGGCCCTGGGTTGATGGCTTGGTTGGCATTAGAAGAATTAAAAATTAGCTAATACTTTGGCGATGAATAAAACCCTCCGTTTGATTTGTTTTTTGATTCCTTGGGTATCTTTTGCCCAAGAAAATACGGCAAAGCCTACGCCTTTTGCGGTTTCCAAACATCCCTTTACTTATACGGGTCGGCAGATGATTGTAGGCCAGTCCATCGGAGGATTAGAGAAAGAATACCGTTTGCTAGAAGATGGGGGGATTTATCGACGTATGAATACCTCTCAGGAGTTTGAAGTTTTGGGTGAACAAACCAAAAAAAATGTTGAAACAGCATTTAAAGCCTTAAAAGATGTAAATTTTGAGGAGATAGATTTTAAACATCCAAGCCGCAGTTCGTACTTTATTATTCTAAAAACGGGCCAAAAAGAGCATAAAGTCACATGGGGGGATGCCAAGCATCCAGCCCCTGAATCAGTGCTGAAAGTTTACAAAGCTTTTATGGGAATGATTCCTGCAAGTATGCGCTTATGAAAGCCTTTGATTAATTTCAAAAACTTTATCTATAAACTTTAATAGTAAACCTGACTCTTCTCCGAGTAATACACTTATCAACATAGACGAAAAACCCTCATTTTACTATAAATTAATTGATAACATCTAAATTATATTATGCGCCTTAAAGATAAAGTAGCCCTTATTACGGGTGGAAGCAGCGGAATTGGCCGCGAAACGGCATTGTTATTTGCACAAGAAGGAGCTGCAGTAGTAGTGGCTGATATCAACGAAGCTGCTAAAGAAACGGTAAAGCTGATCGAAAAACAAGGCGGCAAAGCGGCCTACATTCGTACAGATGTTTCGAAAGCTTCTGATTGTGAAAATATGGTGGCTTTTGCCGAGCAAACTTTTGGCAAGCTCAACATCATTTTCAACAATGCGGGTATCATGCACAGTGATGATGACAATGCCATCACAACTGAAGAGTCAGTGTGGGATCTCACTATGAATATCAACGTAAAAGGGGTGTTTTTTGGATGTAAATATGCTATTCCTGCCCTTCGCCGTGCGGGAGGAGGAAGTATTATCAATACAGCTTCTTTCGTAGCATTGTTGGGAGCAGCTACTCCTCAAATTGCCTATACAGCGAGTAAAGGGGCGGTATTGTCGATGAGCCGCGAATTGGCGGTGATTCATGCTCGTGAAAATATTCGTGTCAATGCGCTTTGTCCTGGCCCATTGCGGACTGAGCTTTTGATGAAATTTTTGAATACTGAGGAGAAAAAACAGCGCCGCTTGGTTCATATTCCAATGGGACGTTTTGGCGAAGCCAAAGAAATGGCTTTTGCTGCCCTCTACCTTGCCTCTGATGAGTCTTCTTACGTGACAGGTACAGAGTTTTTGGTAGACGGTGGTATCACCGCTGCGTATGTTACGCCTGAATAGTTTGCCACTTTTTCTTTTTATACAAACAAAGCCGCTGTCAATTGACAGCGGCTTTGTTTGTATAAGGGATTGTAAAATGTCGATTATTTATTTTTGCCCTTGCAAAATTTTGGTATAACGTGAAGAGTCTTTAAACAAGTCTAGAGCCGTTTTTACTTCTGGGTCGTTTCGAAACACAAATTCCCTTTCGCCTTTTTGGAGATAGTAATGAGACACGATTTCGCGTTCTAAAATGTGTTTGATTTCTTTTTTGAAGTTGGCCAAATCGGCGTCTTTACTGTGGGTAAGTTTGGTCTTGAGGGCTTTGAACTGCTCTTGAATGGCATCAAAATATTTTTCTTTCTTAGCCGAGGCTTCCAGCTCCGACAAATCCTTTTCTACTTGGGTCGTATAGTCATATTCTTTGTCTTTGAGCCAAGTTACAAAGTTTTGATAATCACTGTCGCTAAGTTCAAATTCTTTGGCGGGCTTAATGGTTGGATGCTCAGCACGGTATTTGAGAGCATAATCAAAAATAAGACCTTTGGCACTGAGACTAGTGACAATGGGCGAACGGCTGGGAAGTTCCGTCACTATATCTGGTTCTACGCCACCGCCATCATATACCACGCGACCATTGCGGGTTTTGAAGGCGACTTTAAGAGAATCAGGAATCTTACCAACGCTACCGTCAGCATTGCGATGACTATAGTCAATGGCCTGAATACATCTGCCACTTGGAATATAATACTTAGCGACGGTTACTTTAAGTTTGGTATTATAGGATAAGTCGCGGGTCGTTTGGACGAGGCCTTTGCCATAAGTACGCTGTCCAATCAACACGCCACGGTCGTAGTCTTGCATTACGCCCGATACAATCTCAGCAGCTGAGGCACTACGGCCGTTTACCAATACTACCAACGGGATATCGGTATCTACGGGCGCCATGGGAGCCGTGTAGGTTTTGTTCCACTCTGTTACCTTCCCACGGTTTGATACTACCTCTGCATCTTTAGGGATAAAGAGATTGCAAATCAAAACGGCTTGGTCTAGCAGTCCGCCGGGGTTTTCGCGTACATCCAAGACAAGTTTCTTCATGCCCTTGCCTTTTAGTTCGATTAAAGCTGTTTTTACTTCGCGGGCAGCCGTTTGGTTGAAATCTTTGAGGTCGATATAGCCCACTTCGTCGTTGAGCATTCCATAGTAGGGGACATTGCCCGTTTTCACAAATTCACGCGTCACATTGATGTCAATAGGCTCTTTGCTTCCTACTCTCTTGACCGTCAATTTGACGGACGAATTCGCCTGTCCTTTCATAAGTTTGTCGGGATTGGCATCTTTGCGAGTTGTTAGGTCTACCCCGTCAATTTTGACGATTTCGTCCCCAATGTGCAGGCCTGACTTTTCGGCAGGGGAATCATCTAAAATTGAAAAAACGATATTTTTACCTTTGACGCTCGAAATCACCGCTCCAATACCCGTGTACTGACCGGTAGTCATGGTGCGATAGTCTTCTATCTCATCTTCGGCATAAAAGTTAGTGTAAGGGTCGAGGTTTTTGAGCATCGACTCTATGCTCATTTTGGTAAGTCTGTTGGGATTGATTTCGTCTACGTAATAGCGGTTCAGTTCTTTGAACAGTGTCGCGTAGATGTCTAAGTTACGAGCGATTTCAAAAAAACGCTCATCGTTGCGGAAGGCAAAAAATCCCAATCCAGCAACACAAACAGCGGCTAAAGAGAATTTACGTAAATGTTTCATGGTGGTCAAAATCCAAAGAAAAGTTTGTGGCAGGTCGATTGAGTGTTTATACTTCGTGGTAAAATAACGAAAAATCCCTACGAAGTTATGTATTTCTAACAAAAAAACGAGCGATGCCCCAAAAGACATCGCTCGCATACAAGCAAGGACCTAAAACCTTACTTTATAAAGGTTACTTACCAGCTTCAAACAATTGGAAGAATTGATCCAATTTTGGTAAGATGATGATTTCAGTGCGGCGGTTTACGCTACGGCTTTTGGTATCAGAGTTAGCGACTTTGGGTACAAACTCGCCACGACCACCCGCAGTCATACGCTCAGGAGCAACTCCGTATTTTTTCTGAAGTGAACGTACCACTGAAGTAGCACGCTTCACGCTCAAATCCCAGTTGTCTTCCAACACTGAGGCACTGTTGTAAGGGATGTTGTCGGTATGGCCTTCTACCAAAATGTCGAAGTCTTTGCGGTCGTTTACGACTTTAGCGATTTTGCCCAATACACTTTCAGCTTGTGAAGTGATATCGTAGCTACCATACTTAAACAACATTTTGTCTGAAAGAGAAACATACACCACTCCTTTTTTCACTTCGATGTTTACATCTTCATCGTTGATATTTTCCAAAGAGCGCTTAAGTGCCATCACAAGCGCCAAGTTAAGAGAATCTTTGCGGCGCAAGTTAGAGTTAAGGTCTTGGATATAAGAACTTTGGCGATTAAGTGCATCCAATGATTTTTTGATACTTTCGGCACCATCTTTACTTACGATCGACAAGTCCGAAAGACGGTCAAGCAAGTTGGTGTTGGTACGTTTCAAGTAAGCGATTTCATCTTCAAGAGCTTTCAATTTTGCTCTTTCATTGGTGATGTCGCCATCTTTCAATTTGATTTGGCCTTGCAAATCGCTCACGTCATTTTTGAGTTTGGCCGTAAGCGCGTCACAATCAGCTTTGTTTTTGTCGAGCAAGGCTTGAAGCTCAGCTTTGTCTTTGGTTAATTGTGCTAATTGTTTCTTATTGCAAGATGCAAACAAAAGAACAGATAAGGAAAACAAAATAATTTTTCTCATTTTGTATGAGGTTAAAGTGGATGTTTGTAGTTAGGTTTTATTGAAAATTATTAGGATACTTTTACAAATTTACTGCAAAAGTAAGCCCATTTCTATAACTTTTTACTGTTAGTTGGGATAGATTTTTTAAAAACCCTCTTGTTTCAATACCAATTACGCCAATTTGTACGTTTAGGGCTACGCCTATCTGAGCTTTTTAACGATTTGTTTAGCTTTTTTAAAATAAATTTAAAGAAAGTAAACTAATGAAGGAAGTATACGCCTCAAAATTACTAAAAAATGCCTTTTGAATGCTATTGAAGCAAAAAAAACTTCCATCAATCTCAGTAGCTCACAAGCTGCTTTGGGTAGGTCACACCTTGGCATTGGTTAGTTTTTCTTGAAAAAATTCAAAATTCTTACTCATCTCAGAAAGGTGGTAAGTAATAGAGCAAAATTTTTCGTGTGCTTATACGACTATAATTTGCACTGATGGAGATGCAAGGTGTGTTGGCGACATTGATTCAAAAGGATGATTTTGTTTTGGCTAATATAGAAAAAGTAGAACCTAACCCTTCTCGTGACGCTACCTTCCAAAAAGAACCTAAAAATGTACCTAAAACAATAGATACCTAACTCTCTGAAAAAGGCACTAATTCGGAGCAAAATCAAAGATATTGTTATGTTAAAGGCAGGGATTTTGGGGTATATCTGGTTTGGTTAGACCATTTTTGCAAAAAATTCCTATTTTTACGCCCGTTTTCAACTCAAATCCGAATTTTAGACATACAATGAGACAAATACTTTTCCGTGAAGCCTTGCGTGAGGCCCTATCTGAAGAAATGCGCCGTGATGCGAGCGTATTCTTGATGGGAGAAGAAGTTGCCGAATATAATGGAGCCTATAAGGTGAGTCAAGGGATGCTTGACGAATTTGGGCCAGAGAGAGTTATTGATACCCCTATCGCCGAATTGGGCTTTGCGGGGATTGGAGTAGGAGCGGGTATGAACGGACTGCGGCCTATCATTGAGTTTATGACTTTCAATTTCTCTTTGGTAGCTATCGACCAAGTAATCAACTCGGCTGCTAAAATCCTTTCGATGTCAGGTGGGCAATATAGCTGCCCTATTGTATTTCGGGGACCTACCGGTAATGCGGGGCAATTGGGAGCGCAGCACTCACAAAATTTTGAAAATTGGTACGCTAACACACCTGGTTTGAAGGTGGTCGTTCCTTCTAATCCATATGATGCCAAAGGCTTGCTTAAAGCGTCTATTCGTGACAATGACCCGGTGATTTTTATGGAGTCAGAGTTGATGTATGGCGACAAAGGGGAAGTGCCCGAAGAAGAATATATCATTCCATTGGGCAAAGCTGAAGTGAAAAAAGAAGGAAGTGATGTGACGATTGTTTCCTTTGGTAAGATGATTCCACGGGTAGTCAATCCTGCGATTGAGGAATTAGCGAAAATGGGCATTAATGCCGAGCTAGTAGATTTGAGGACTGTACGCCCGATTGATTATGACACTGTTATCAATTCCGTAAAGAAAACCAACCGTTGTGTAGTAGTAGAAGAAGCTTGGCCGCTTTCATCAATCGCTACTGAGTTGGCTTACATGATTCAACGCAAAGCGTTTGATTATTTGGATGCGCCCGTAATCCGTGTCAACAACATGGACGTATCGTTGCCATATGCCCCTACTTTGGTAGAAGCAACATTGCCAAGCGTAAAACGTACCATCGATGCTGTAAAAGCAGTGACTTACCAAAATTAATTGCTTTGAGTTCGATTTTAGAAATATACCAAAAGACTAAAGTTTTTTTGCTATAATGAAAGGCCCCTATCAAGGGGCTTTTTGTTTGGCACGATTTTTTTGAGGATTTAAATATCATAAACCAATATTTTTGGAGTTATTAATCCAAAAATCTTTTTACCTATGAAACAGTACCTCCAAACTCTTTTGATTGTAGCGGCTACTCAAGTGGGTGTCATTGCTCAGACAAGCATTCCGGCCGACAGTATCTTTAACAAGTATTATACCGCTACGGGTGGTAAGGCACTTTGGGATGGTGTTCAGACCTATTCTATCAAGCAATCGTATCGGGCGGGTACCGCCAATGACTATGATTTAGAAATAAGGGGCTCAATGCCACTTCAAGCAATTTCCAAAATCAGGACTATCATGAAGCGTGATTTTATATATGGTGTGAGAGGTACCGATGGCTGGGTAAAGATACCTATTGGAAGCCGTGATAAAGTAACCCAATTCCAAACAAGTGCCTTAAGCGATAAAGAAAAAGAAACCATGCGCCGGGAATTAGGAGACATTTTGGTGCCTTTTTACAATTATGCCCAAAAAGGCTACATTGCTACCGTAGTGGGCCAAGAAACCATCAATGGAAAGCAAGCTTACAATGTAGAATTGGAAGGGAAAGGCGTAAAATACAATCTCTATTTTGATGCTCTCAAAGGAGAATTGATTAGAGAAAAGTTGACGCTACCTACCAATGAAATCCAGACCCGTGACCATACTCAATACACTAAGTCAGCGTATGGATTGTCGTATCCTTCTGAATCGACTTTTGTGAGTAGCATCGACAAAAAAACAATGAAAGTAACTACCACAGTAGAGTTCAACGCCAAACTCCCGGATGACTCTTTTGTGAAGTAATAGAGTAATTTATTGCTCGAATTATCCACCTTAACTATGCGCTTTTAGAAGTGCAGCGTTAGCATTTTATAGCATTTTGAGAAAAGTCGGTAAAATCATCCTGTTTATTTTCCTGGGGCTATTGCTGTTTTTGGGAACTGCGATTGTTTGGTTGCAAACAGGAGCAGGTCAAGACTGGCTTACGCGGAGGGTAGTGTCGTATTTGCGGCAAAAACTCCAAACGCGGGTAGAAGTAGCTCAAGTGAGGTTTCAACTGCCCGACTGGGTTGAGTTAAAGGAGGTGTATTTGGAAGACAAACATCGGGATACTTTACTGGCGGGTGGGCGTTTGTTTGTGGATTTGGATGTTTGGGGCCTTTTACAAAATAAAGTAGGTATCAATGAAATACAATTGGAAAATATTGTACTGAATGTCCACCGAACTTTACCTGATACTACTTTCAATTTTGCTTTTATTACACAAGCTTTTGCAAGTCCTGATGCTGCTCCCGATACGGCATCGACCCCTTTGGATATGCGCCTTGATGCTATATCACTCAAAAACGTCAACTTACAATACCGCGATGCCCTCATCGGGACCGATGCGAAGCTATGGCTGAAGGATTCAAAAGTGACATTTTCGGCTTTCAATCCTTCCTACAATCGTTATCATTTGAGCACTACACTGCTCAATGAAGGCAAAGGCTCCGTGAGAATGTATGCGCCGCTCCGCGCTCCTGCCGTAGCTTCTGATAGTGCCGTGGTGGTGTCTTCAGCTTCTGATTCTCTAGATATAAAGCTGGGTAAAATCCGTGTAGAAAACTATGAGTTAAATTATGTTGACGAAACACAAAAACTCAAAACAGGCGCAAAGATTGGGACGTTGGAGCTTGAAAGTGAACAGTTGTTTTTAGAAAAACTAGCCGTATCACTCAAAAAACTAGCCTTAAACAATTCAAGTTTGGTTTATAAAACCGATAGCTTGGACATAGACCTTAGTCAAGTCAATACATTACTCGAAGATTTTAAGTTTACCTCCAATTTGATTGAAGGTAAGCTTAAATCGGCTAGTATGGCCGAAAAAAGAGGGTTTGTATTACGGCAGTTTCAAACCAACTTTGTGTATTCGGATACGCAGGCGTCTCTTCAAAATCTGTTGGTACAAACCAATGAAACTACGCTTCGTAACAAAGCCATACTCCGCTATCGTTCGCCCGAAGAATTATCAAAAAATATCGGGAATCTAGCCGTAGAAATCAATCTACAAGATAGCAAGCTGGGTTTTAAGGATGTATTGACTTGGATGCCATCGCTTCGTAAAACCCCGCCCTTTGACAAAAATCCCAATGCTGTTGTCAAACTCAATGGCGTGGTAGAAGGCAAAGTGGGAAATCTTATTTTGAAAAAAATAGACGTAAGTACCTTGCAAGGAACACGTCTAAAAATGGAAGGTAGAATAGCGGGATTGCCCGAACCTACAAAAGTCATATTAGACTTAAAACTAAGCGAACTGGCTACCACCAAAGCTGACATCGAACGACTCTTGCCCAAAGATGCCTTGCCTACGTCGATTGACATACCTGGCCGATTGGTGATGACTGGTACTTTAAAAGGCAAAGCGGATGACCTCACTATCAATACTAAATTAGGGTCTGATTTGGGAGAAGCGGCTTTTGACGGTAATTTGAAAAATTTTGCAAAAGCCAAAAATCAAGCTTATCAAGGGACTTTAGTTTTAAAAGAGTTTAATGCGGGAAAATTGCTGAAACAGCCCCCTGAGCAGTTGGGTAAGTTGTCGTTGTCGGTAACCGTAGATGGACAAGGGATTGACCCAAAAACGCTGCAAGCTGATTTGAAAGGTACGCTTGAGAGCGCAGATGTTAAAGGATATACTTACAACAATCTAAACTTAGCGGGGACTTATCGGCAACAAGTGGCAGATTTTAAAGCCGACATAGAAGACGCAAATGCTACCCTACGGCTTTCGGCGCAGGCTGATTTGAGCACAGAATTTCCGGTCGTAAAATCGGAAGTAGAGATTGAAAAGCTACGTTTTAAACCACTGAATTTGTATGCGGAGGATTTGGGAATAAAAGGAAAGATTAAAGTAGATTTTGTATCTACCAATCCTGAGGACCCTCGCGGGACTTTGAGCGTAGAAAATGGCGTGTTGATCCAAGACGGCAAAGAAATACCGCTTCAAGAGGTTCAAGTAAGACTAGAGAATCAAAAGGGACAACGTTTGGCGCTCATAGAAGCTCCTTTTTTGAAAGCCCAAGCTAGTGGACAGTTTCGCTATGCCCAATTGGCGGATATAGTGTTGACCGAAATCAATCGGTATTTTGCCGTTCCTGATATCAAATACAAACCTATTACGGAGCCTTATCAGCTTGTGTTGGATGGAAAAGTGGCCAACCACCCTGCTATCAAAGCTTTTGTACCAGAGCTGACCAAAATGGATACCGTGAGGTTTTCGATGCAGCTCAATAGTCAGCAAGATACTACTTTAAAAATGAGCCTTATCGCGCCTTTGATAGAGTACGATAGCTCAACCGTCGAAAAGGCAACTTTTAGCTTGATAGGCGCTAACAATAAAGCCCAATACCATACCCATGTTGACAAAATTACGTACAATACCTACCAAATAAAACGTACTAACTTAGAGGGGCAAATTGCCAATAATATCGTAGGTTTTAATCTCGTGCTCAAAGATTCTCTTGATAAAGACCGACATGGAGTAGAAGGAGCACTTGCGGCAGTGGGGAGCAATTACCGTCTGCAATTACGTCGTCGGGCGTTGCTATTAGATTATAAGCCTTGGCAGGCCGATTCTACGGGATATGTCCAATTTGGAAAAGAAGGGCTATTGGTCAGGCAATTTGTACTATCCCAAAACCGTCAAAGGCTTTTTGTAAATAGCGAAACAAATATCCCCAATGGGCCTATCAGAGTAGAAATGGATAGCCTCAATCTACGCCCATTGGTAGCGATAGCTGCCGATTCTATGCTCGTAGGAGGAGTATTGGCTGGTAATGTGCTTCTGCAAAACTATACTCAAACGCCTGTTTTTACGGGCAATTTTTCGATTCGTAATCTTAAGTTTACGGACATCTTGATAGGAGACTTGAAGGTGAAAGCCGATAATCAGTCAGCTGATAATATCGCTGCGGAAGCCACCCTTCAAAGCCCCCAAAATGATGTAAGGCTGACGGGTAATTATCTTCTTAAAAACAAAAACCCGCTGAATCTCAAATTAGACATTGCTCGCTTAGGGATGCAGACTGTAGAGGCGTTTAGCGCAGGTCAGCTACGTCGTACGAAAGGAAGCTTATCGGGGCAAGCTACTATCAAAGGAGCGATTGACAAGCCTCAGATTGAAGGTCGAATGGCTTTTGATAGTGTTTCATTTAATGTGACCCAACTGGGCGCCACTTATCGAATCAACAAAAGCGATTTGCAATTTAAGGGTTCAGAAATCCTCCTTCAGAAATTTGTAGTGAGTGATACTACTAATCAGCCCTTACAAATCGACGGTAAAATCAATATAGCTAAGGTACCCGAAGTAGCTTATGATCTCAATATAGCTGGGAAGAATTTTACGGTACTCAATGCTACCCGCAAAGAAAACGAGTTCTTTTACGGCAAAGGTATTGTAGATGCAAATTTACACGTGGCAGGCGTAGGCAGTACACCTACGATTGATGGGTCAGTGAAGTTGAAAGAAGGAAGTGACATTACGGTTATTTTGCCTGATGAATCGCTTGGAGAAAATGCCGCCGAAGGGATTGTGGAATTTGTCAATCTCAAAAACCCTGCGGCTATGGGGGTAGATAGTACCAAAGAAGAAGCACCACATTATAGCTCCGAAATATCGCTCAATCTAGAAGCGGATGACCGTTCACAACTGACTATTGTGGTGGATGAACTCAACGGCGACAATCTCAAAGTAAGGGGAAATGCTCAGCTAAATGCTGGTATTTCAGAAAGTGGACAAGTGTTTATTTTAGGATTATACGAAATCACGCAAGGTTCTTATGATTTGACATTTGAAATCTTAAAGCGTGGATTTACCATCCAAAAAGGTAGTCGCCTTATTTGGGCAGGCGACCCCATGAAAGCTGATGTTGATATTACGGCGGTGTATCCTGTTACGGCCGAACTAAGAGCACTTAACGCTGACGCAGCTAAATATGGTAAAGTACCCTTGCAAGTACTGCTCAAAATGCAGGGAAGCTTAGAAAAACCGCAAATCAGTTTTGATATACGTCCTGATGCTACTAAGCTATCAAGTGATGATCTTAGCAAACTCAATAACGATAATATTTTTGGCGAAATGAGAAACAACGCCGTAATGATGAACAAGCAAGTTTTTTCATTATTGGTTTTGAATAAATTTTCGGGAGAGCAATCATCCGATTTCTTTTCCAATGTCAATCCTGAGCTTATCGCCCGTGAAAGTGTAAGCAAACTCCTTACCGATCAGCTCAATATGTTGGCTTCTGACTTGATAAAAGGGGTAAAGCTAGATTTCAATCTAAACTCTACTTCGGTAGCTACGGCTACTGGCAATGCTGCCCAAACCGATTTGAATGTGGGCTTGAGCAAAGCGTTTTTGGACGACCGCCTGACTGTCAACGTGGGACGTAATTTTGAAATTGAAAACGGAGCGAGAGCAGCCCGTTCGACGGAGATTGTTGACAATGTCAATATCAATTACAACCTTACTCGTGATGGCCGCTATGCCTTCCGTGCTTATCGCAAAAACCAATACCAAGCGGTTTTGGAAGGGTTTATTGTGGAAACAGGAGTGAGTTTTGCGGTGGTAATGGATTACGACAAAATCAAGGAAATTTTCAAAAAATAGTTTTAGAAAACAGGATTAAGCGTGATTACAAGATTCAACATCATTTTTGTATTATTGGCTGTATGGCTCTCTAGCTGTTCGGTTTCGCGTTATTTGCCTCCCAATGAAAGCATATATACGGGTGCCGAAGTAAAAATGGTGGCGGATTCGACGATTGCATCTAAAGTTTCAAAAACAGTAAAAGAAGAAATAGAGCCTATCATAAGGCCCAAACCCAATACGGTGCTGCTGGGGTTTCCTTACAAAGTATGGTTGTACTATGTACTGGGAGAGCCTAAAAAAGAAAAAAGCTTCCGTGGATGGTTCCGAAAGAGATTTGGGGAGCCACCTGTATTTGCGAGCCGTCGGGCTGTCACCACCAACAGTGCTATCATAGGCAATTATCTCAACAATGAAGGCTACTTTAGGTCGAGCGCTACGGGAGAGCTGACCGAAAGCAAGCGTAAATCAAAGGCGACTTATACGGTATATCTGAAACCTCGCTATACTATCAATAGTGTACAGTTTATAAAACCTGATTCAAACATTAGCGTCTTTTCTAAAAGACTAGGTGATGTTGCCCCAAAAACACTCCTTAAAGTAGGAAATCCGTATCGGTTGAGTGTGATTGAGGAAGAGCGGAATCGTGTAGAACGTGAACTTAAAAAACAAGGGTTTTATTATTTTCGCCCCGATTACCTCATCGTCAAAGCGGATACTAACCTCAATAATCATAAGGTAAATTTGTACGTAGAGCTTAAACCGAATACGACGCAGTTGGCTCTAAAAACGTATTTTATTCAAAACATCTATGTTATTTCTGACAATGGAAGTCTGAAAAAAGATACTGTGCCGAGTCTAGTGGGACGAAGAAGCGGTGTCCGAATTGTGGACCCTTCCCAATCGTATAAACCAAGAATCTTTTTTGATGCCATTGGATTTCGTAGAGGGGCTATGTATAGCAGCGAAGTGCATGATGTGTCGCTTTCGCGCCTCATCAACCTCAAAAATTTTAAGTTTGTCAAAAATCAATTTGAATTGGTTCCTCGTTCAGATTCAGCATTTTTGGATGTATATTATTACTTGACTCCGCTCAAAAAGAAAACACTTCGGGCCGAAATAAGTGCCGTGACCAAGTCTAATAACCTCACTGGTACGCAGTTTAATCTAACCTGGCTCAACCGCAATCTTTTTAGAGGTGCAGAGCAGCTTCGTCTCAATGCCACGGCTGGCTTGGACGTACAGCTAGGGGGTAATCGCAACGCCAATGTCAGAGATTTTTATCGTACAAGTTTTGAAGCCGAGTTGTCTTTTCCAAGATTTGTTTTGCCTTTTTATCGAGTAAGGCCCGAAAAAAGTCAAGGTCTTCCCAAAACCACTTTGACTACGGGTTTTGAACGGTTGACTCAGCAGGGGCTTTATACCCAAACCTCCATTAAGTTTAATTGGGGGTATAGCTGGCGTAAAAGCACCGAGTTTGAGCATACCTTATTGCCGATTGCGCTCAATATAGTGCAGCCTACCAATATCAACGGAGAGGCATTTTTGAATTTGATTACAGACCCTTTTGCCAAACCCCAAGACTTACTTCGCTATTTCAGAATTTTGGAGAATAGGCTCATTTTAGGGGCACAATACAATGTTACGTATACGCCTACACCTCGGCCATTAAGTAAAAACAACTTTGTATTTACGGGCGGAATCGATATAGCTGGTAATGTAGCGGGGTTACTTGCCAAAGGGCGTGATGAAGTGGGAATGGTGTTTGGAATCCCTTATGAACAATACGCTCGCTTCGATTTTGAGATGCGTTATTATCGAGAGGTGAGTAAAACCATGAAATGGGCCAGTCGGGTATTGGCAGGAGTCGGGATACCGTATGGGAATTCGTTATCAATGCCGCAGTTTAAACAGTATTTTGGGGGGGGAACCAACGGTATTCGGGCTTTTAGGGCGCGTACTTTAGGCCCGGGGAGCTATCAGCCCGATTCGGTTACGGCGAGTATTTTCGGAAATGCCTCTTTTGGTGATATTCGCTTGGAAGCGAGTACTGAATTACGGTTGAGATTTAGCCAATATTTTGAAGGAGCGATGTTTGTGGATGCCGGTAATATATGGATGTATCGAAATTATGATGATTCATTTTATCTACCCGAAGATAATGCCGTATTTACCAATCAATTTTACAAGCAAGTAGCCGTAGGAGGAGGGTTAGGGCTGCGGATTGTTACGCCTTTTGTGTTGTTACGTTTAGATTTGGCTACGCCTTTCCGTAAGCCTTGGCTTCCCGAAAATGAGAGATGGGTATTCAATCAGTTTGATTTTGGAAACAAAAGCTGGCGGAAAGAAAATCTGGTTTTCAATATTGCCGTTGGGTATTCATTCTAGCCTCTAAAACATGAATCATCCCAAGCAAGCATTTAAGATCTGAAAATTTTTGTCGTAAAAGCTAAGACAAATAGTTTAGATTTGACTTCTCTGAAGTTATTGGTGTGAAGGCGAAGAACTTCCTATTGCAAAGGCTTCTGTGATGCTATTCTTTCACAACAGCCTTCTTATTTTCTGCCTCGGAGAGGCTCAATGTTTGTAGTTCTCAAGTCCCTAACAAAAAAACGACTTCGGAGAAGTCAAACATAACAGGAAGGGTAAAATCAAAAGATATTTGTAAAAAGCTACCATAATAAGCAAAAAAAACCTTCTGTTTGCATTTGAGAGTTTATACCTACTCAAACACGAATCTGAAGGTTTTTTTATGAATCATCTAAAGTCGGGATGATTCATGTTTTTGATCTTAATTTTTTTAGGCAGTTACGGCCAAAAGTTGCTCTAAGATAAAGCGCCCGTCGGCATTACCTAGAGCATCATCAGAAGCTCTTTCGGGGTGAGGCATCATTCCAAACACATTTTTACCAGCGTTAGAAACTCCTGCTATGTTTTCTAAGCTACCATTAGGATTGGCGGCTTCGGTGATAAGCCCATTTTCGTCACAATATCTAAACAACACTTGGTCGTTGTCATTAAGGCTTTTGAGGGTATCTTCATCGGCAAAATACCGTCCGTCTCCGTGTGCAATCGGAATTTTGTAAGCAGCGCGGTCGAGACCTGCCGTCAAAATCGTTGATTTACTTTGGGGATTTAGATACACATTGCGGCAAATGTAGCGTTGAGAGCTGTTGCGTAGCAATACCCCCGGTACAAGACCTGCTTCGGCCAAAATCTGAAATCCGTTACAAATTCCCATTACATATCCTCCCCGATTGGCGTGGGCGATTACTTCGTTCATAATGGGAGAAAAGCGGGCAATCGCCCCCGTACGTAAATAGTCACCGTACGAAAAACCACCCGGCAAAATGATAAAATCGCAACCTTGGAGGTCGTGGTCTTTGTGCCAAAGTTTAACAACTTCTTGTTCTAAATTGACCCGTAAGGTATAGACGGTGTCATCGTCGCAATTGGAGCCTGGAAATACTACTACGCCGAATTTCATATATAATATAAGATGGAGTAACTAAGCGGATGAATAAGTGACTTTTCGGCCACAAAGTTAAGATTTTCGTTGGGCTATTCGTAACAAAACTTCTTGTAACTTTGAATGTATTTGGAATTGAGTACGTTAGAAATAATAAAGCACAACTAAGCCATTTTGTTTTTGAACAATCAATTATGTGTTATATGATTGATATTCAGTTGTTTAGTTTGTTTTCTGAATAAATCCGTAAAAACACTCCCTCCCTTGTGATTGGGTGGGTTTTGTTTGAATTACGAACAACCAAGCACCGAAAAGCGTACCTAAAACTAACGCCTTTTCTTTTTTAGAATTAAATTGATTTCGATGACTTTTGAAGATTTTAACCTCAACCGACAGCTTCTCAATGCCATAGCAGAGGCAGGATACGAAACGCCATCCCCTATTCAAGAGCAGGCCATTCCGTTGGTATTGCAGGGGCACGATGTATTGGGAATCGCCCAAACAGGCACTGGCAAAACCGCCGCCTATGTGTTGCCTTTGTTGATGCGTATCAAATACGCCCAAGGACAAACTCCTCGAGCGCTCATTTTGGCACCCACGCGTGAATTGGTGATGCAAATCCACGAAGCAATTGGCGTATTAGGCAAATTTACGGATTTGAGGTATGTCGCATTGTATGGCGGTTTAGGTCCCAAAACGCAAATCGAAAATATCCAAAAAGGAGTAGATATTATTGTGGCTACCCCAGGGCGTTTTATGGATTTGTACTTGAGAGGGGAGATTGGAGTCAAGCAGCTTACGACTTTGATTCTTGATGAAGCCGACAAGATGATGGACATGGGTTTTATGCCCCAAATCAATCGGATTTTGGAGGTAATTCCCCGCAAAAGACAAAATTTGCTTTTCTCGGCTACTTTCCCCCCTAAAGTTGAGCGCCTGTCTGAAAATTTTTTAGAAGCACCCGTTCGCGTAGAAGTAACCCCCCAAGCCACCACCGCCGAACGCGTAGCGCAGGTGATTTTTGAAGTACCCAATTTTAGAGCCAAAATCAATTTGTTGGAGTATCTTGTTCAGGATGCAGCGGTTTTTCAGCGGGGAATGGTCTTTGTACGTTCAAAAGAAGCAGCGGAGAATATTTACAAATTTTTGAAACGCAAGGTAGTTTCGGAAGACGAAGTGAGGGTAATTCATGCCAATAAGGGCCAAAATACCCGCATCAATGCCATGGAAGCTTTTAAAGAAGGCAATGTTCGTATCTTAATCGCTACAGATGTAGCCGCCCGAGGAATAGATGTGACGATGGTAAGTCATGTCGTTAATTTTGATGTACCTCTTATCTACGAAGACTATGTACACCGTATTGGGCGTACGGGACGTGCCAACCAAGAAGGAAAGGCCATTACGTTTGTAACCATGTCGGATGAATATCATATTGCCAAAATTGAGAAAATCATTCGGATGACGATTCCGCGGACTCCTATGCCCCCAAACGTAGATGTGCCCGAAACCCCCTTTGAAGAAAAACAGGAAATGCTTCGTGAACTCGACAATCAGCGTCGAAAAGAAGACCCAAATTTTAAAGGGGCATTTCATGAAAAGAAACATAAAAAATTTGTAGATTCGAAGCCTAAAAAAAAGCAAACCATATCGCCAAGAAAAAACGGTAACAAACGAAAAAAGTGAAGATTGAGATAATAATGTGAAGAATGAAACGTTTTTTATGACGTTCTGATGAGTTGGTAGCGTATGAAAGAGATATTGTCACTTAGTCATTTTGTATTGGGGTCTTTTTGGGCAATCTTAGCCCCTGTGGTAGCATCGGCTCAGGCCATGCAGTTTGTGAGTAGTAGTCGCCCTGCCGATACTAGTACACAAGTTGCTAACGAATCCGCTCCTGCTGTCAAAAACCCTCATCTGCTTCCTCTTTTTGGAGAAACGAGTAAGAGTGTAGAACAAATAGAGTTTGAAATACACTTCTTAAATGAGTGTGATCAAAACTTTGCAAGTCGTAGCGAGGCAAGTCAGTTTTTTTCGGCTCGTGGTTGGGATTATCTGCAAGAAGGAGAGCTAGATACGGCCTGCTATCGTTTCAATTTGGCCTATCTCCTCGACAATAAAAACAGTGATTGTTTGTGGGGATTGGGTGTGATGTGCTATCATCAAGGCCACCTTACCGATGCCGAAAGAATGCTCCGAAAAGGCGCTGATATCGACTCCATGAATGTGGGGCTTTTGGTAGATTTGGCTACGGTAGATTTGATTCATTTCAAAGAAAGCAAAGACAATTGGGAGTTGATAGAGGCCGACCAAATCTTGACTAGGGTGCTCCGAATCGATAGTACCAACGCCAATGCCTACCTCAAAAAATCGGTTCTTGAATACCACAAAGAAAACTATGACGCTGCGTGGGCTAATCTTCATAAAACTAGGCTCTTAGATGCGGAGCTTCTAGATTATGAATTTATGAAAGAACTGCTCTCCAAAAAATGCGACCCCGAGGGGATTTTTAGTACACAAAATTAAAGTTGCGGCACTGTCACCAAAGGCAGTGCCGCAATTGTTTTTGGTCATGATTCGTACAATAACCGCTGCTGATACCTACCCACTTCGTCACCAGGTTTTGTGGCCTGAGCAGCCACTTGATTTTGTAAAAGTGCCCGAAGATGAGGCGGGCTATCATTATGGGTATTTTATAGAAAATGAGCTCGTATCAGTGATTTCTCTTTTTATAGATACCAAGCACCACGCCCGCTTTCGCAAGTTTGCTACGCATCCCAATTATCAAAAAAAAGGCATCGGCACGGCTTTGTTACAAGCGGTATTTGAGGAGGCTGTTTTACAAAAAGCTACTCAAATTTGGTGTGATGCGCGTCTAGAGGCCGCTCCTTTTTACCAACGTTTTGGGATGTACCAAGAAGGAGTAATTTTCTACAAAGGTCCTATTCCTTATGTCAAAATGCTAAAAATGTTGTAGTGGGCGAAGAAGGGAAATTTTTTACCCAAAATTCTACGTTTTTTTGCACAATCAACGTTTTAGAAATGTATTTGCTTTGTACAATACTTTTGGGGAAATTATTCTACAGTGTCTTGTGGAATAATTTTTTAAGGTTACTTCTTTAAAATTTTGAGTAAAATCTACGTCACAAAATCGAAACACTAGTACCAACATATGAGCAGGGAAGCAACAAAGCCAGTTTTTTCTGAAAAAATAGATGATTGGTTATTAGGTTTTTACAATGCCTTCGAATTTGTAAAATTGGTTTTCAAGGAAGCCTTTTCGGGCGATTTTGAATTCAATGAATTTGTACGTCAATGCTATCACATTGGGCTGCGTTCGCTGCCGTTGATTTCGTTGACGGGTTTTGTAACAGGTTTCGTTTTTACCAAACAGTCTCGGCCTTCGCTCATGGAATTTGGGGCTACTTCATGGTTGCCTTCTCTGGTCACTATTGCTATCGTGAGGGCGTTGGCACCTTTGGTGACTTCTCTGATTTGTTCTGGTAAAATTGGGTCGGGCATTGGCGCCGAATTAGGTTCTATGAAAGTGACCGAGCAAATCGATGCCATGGAAGTATCGGCCGTAAATCCTATCCGATACTTAGTGGTTACGCGGGTGTTGGCTTCTACGATTACGATTCCTATTTTGTCTTTTTATTGTGCGTTGGTGGCTTTGGCAGGGTGTTTTTTAAATGTTGCGGTCAACGAAGGCACCAATCTCTTCGCGTTTTTTGAAAAAGGGTTTGATAGTATCATATTCTTGGATGTGATTACGGCCGTCATCAAAGCCGTCAGTTTTGGCTTTACCATCGGGATGATTGGATGCTACAAAGGCTTCAACGCCAGCAATGGTACCCAAGGTGTAGGAAAAGCGGCCAACTCTTCGGTAGTACTTTCCATGTTTTTGATATTTATTGAAGAGATTTTTATTGTACAAGTCACCAATTGGTTTCGTTAAAAATAGACCCCAATCATGGAGAAAACCATTGAAATAAAAGACCTATATAAATCATTTGGAAGCCTTGATGTATTGCTTGGTGTCAATCTGGACGTGTACGAAAATGAGAATGTGGTAGTATTGGGGCGCTCGGGAACGGGAAAGTCGGTATTGATTAAAATCATTGCGGGATTGCTCTCGCCTGACCTAGGACAAGTGAAAGTTTTTGGGCAGTCGGTACCTGATTTAGATAAAAAAGAACTCAACGCCTTGCGTTTGAAAATAGGTTTTTCGTTCCAAAATAGTGCTTTGTACGATAGTATGACCGTGCGCGAAAACCTGGAGTTTCCGCTCGTCAGAAACATTAAAAATATGACACGTGCCGAGATCGATAAGGCCGTAGAAGAGGTAATAGATGGAGTAGGGCTCAAAAAAACACTCGACCAAATGCCTTCAGAATTGTCGGGAGGGCAACGCAAAAGGATTGGGATTGCTCGTACGCTCATTATGAATCCCAAAATCATGCTTTATGATGAACCTACGGCCGGTTTGGATCCTATTACGTGCCAAGAAATCAATGAGTTGATGAACGAGGTGAAAGAAAGATACCGAACAAGTTCTATCATTATTACCCACGATTTGACTTGTGCCAAAGAAACGGGCGACCGAGTAGCCGTGCTTTTTGACGGAAAATTTAAGTATCAAGGTACGTTTGAGGAGGTGTTTTCTAATGCCGATCCTCGTATTCGTAGCTTTTATGATTATAATTTTATTGAATCCAAACTTCAAGACTAAAACATATATACAGCATGAAATCTGCGCCGAAGTCTAACAACTATAAAGTAAAAGTAGGTCTATTTGTAGTCTTGGGTATCCTTATTTTAGTGTCAGGGATATTGATGATTGGCACTATGCGCAAGACGTTTGTCAATAAAATAGATGCTTATGCTATCTTAGACGATGTCAATGGTCTAACTCGGGGAAGCAATGTATGGTTTTCGGGAGTAAAAGTAGGGACCGTTAAACATATTGATTTTGTAGAAAACTCAAAAGTGAAAGTGACTTTTGGGATTGAAGAAGCTTCCCAAAAGTTCATCAAAAAAGATGCGACCGTCAAAGTAAGTTCTGACGGGCTCATTGGAAATACTATCATCGTGGTATCGGGGGGCTCCGCTGCTGCCGATATGGTAGAAGATGGCTACCAATTTCACGTATCTAAAGAAGAATCGCAGCAAGAAATGATAAAAACCTTACAAGAAAACAATAAAAATTTGCTGGCGATTACGACCGATTTCAAAGAACTGATTCATAGTATTAAAGGTGGTCAAGGGTCAGTGGGTAAGCTTTTGACTCAAGATGATTTATATACCAAATTAAACACTACTTTGAGTGGGTTGGAAGCCGCTACCGTCAATGCTAAAGCCACTACGGCTTCTTTGGCTCAATTTTCCAAGAACCTCAATACGGAAGGCAATTTTGTCAACGATTTGATGACAGATAAGCAGATGTATGGTGATTTGAAGCAAACGGTCAATACTTTAGGTGAAACCTCTCGTATGCTTCGCGAAACTTCAACCTCGGCCAAAGTCATGATGGCCAATCTACAAGAGACTAGTGAAAAACTTGCCAATGACAGAAATAGTACGGTGGGTGTATTGCTTCATGATGCCAAAACCGCCCAAAATGTAAAAGGAATCCTTCAAAATCTTGAGAGTGGCTCGGCCAAACTGGACGAAAACCTAGAAGCATTACAACACAACTTTTTGTTTAGAAGATATTTCAGAAAGAAAAAACAAAACGACGAAAAAGAAAAAGCAGATACCCTCAGTCAAGTCACGGTGATTCCGAAGTAGTGCTAGGTGTGGTTGTGAAAAGTAGGCTTATTTGTAAGACTTGGAACAATGAGACCATAATAGCCTTAATGATATCATAATGTTAGAAATGGAAGATAAGCGCCTTATGTGAGCATCAATCAATATTCTTCTCTGAGATGCGCTTATTATTCTTCCTTTTTTTGTTTGTTGGGCTATCGGTTGCTCAGGCTCAAAACTGGTACAAAGGCAATTTACATACGCATTCGTTATGGAGCGACGGCGACGATTATCCCGAAATGATTATGGAGTGGTACAAAGCCAACGGTTATCATTTTGTGGGATTATCAGATCATAATACCTTTCAAGAAGGCGAAAAGTGGGTAAATGTACCACGTGTACCAGAGCGTCGCCGTACGTTTGAGCGCTATCTACGCACTTTTGGCCCCGATTGGGTCACTTACAAAAAAGGCCCCAACGACTCCCTCAAGGTTCGCCTCAAAAACCTCCAAGAATACCGCAGCTATTTTGACGAAGTGGGTAAGTTTTTGATTATCAAAAGCGAGGAGGTTTCTACGGGTTATGATAGCAAGCCTATCCATATCAATATGACCAATCTACAAAACCTCATTAGGCCACAAAGGGGAAACAGCGTAGCAGAGGTGATGCAAAACAATATTGATTTGGTAGTGGCGCAGCGCCGTCAGACAGGGCAGCCGATGTTTCCTCATATCAATCACCCCAATTTTTATTATGCCATTACGGCGCAAGATTTGATGCAATTGCGCTACGAACGCTTTTTTGAGGTGTTTAATGGGCATCCTTTGGTCAACAATTATGGCGATGATAAGCGCGACGGCACCGAAACCATGTGGGATAAAATCAATGTACATTTCCTAAAACAAGGGCGTCCGCTAATGTATGGACTTGCTACCGACGATAGCCATAATTACCAGTTTTTTGGCTTAGAATTTAGCAATACCGGCCGTGGTTGGGTAATGGTCAACGCGGTTGACTTATCACCTCGCTCTCTCATAGAAGCGATGGAAGCAGGGCGGTTTTATGCCACTTCCGGCGTAGAGCTTGAAAAATGTGTCCAAACACCCGAGTCTATTTCTTTTAAAATCAAGGCAGAACCTAAGACTGAATATACCATTCAGTGGATTGGTCTCAAAAAAGGAAAAGATAAAACAGAAATTTTTAAGGAAATCAAGGGCACAGAATCAAGTTATACATTGGGCGAAGATGATTTGATGGTACGGGCTAAAATTATTTCCAACAAACCTAAATACAATCCTTTTGCGGCGGGAGATGTCGAAACGGCTTGGCTTCAACCCATAGCAAAACTGCAAGCTCCTCCTGTCAGGGCGAATGTCGTGCCCCTGCCCAATGCACATGCCCACAATGATTATGAACAATCGCGTCCTTTGTGGGATGCGCTCGACCAAGGATTTACGAGTGTAGAAGCAGATGTATATCTTATCAATGATACGCTTTTTGTGGCGCATGAGCGCCCTACTTTCAACAACGCAGCAAATACGCTCGAAAATTTGTATTTCAAACCACTTCAAGAACGTATCTCACAAAACAATGGACAAGTGTATGCGGACTATAAAGGGCCGTTTTATTTGATGATTGATTTCAAAACCGAGGCTGAAAGTACGTATCTTGCTTTAGAAAAATTGTTACAAAAGTACCGACCTTTGTTTACTTCTTATAAAGGTAATACCCCTAAGATAAATGCAGTGACGGTATTTATTTCGGGTAATCGGCCTATCGAAACCTTAAAAAAAGCCAAAGAAAGATTAGCATCTTTGGACGGACGTCCGGGGGATTTGGGCAAGAAAATGAGTGCCAATTTAATGCCTGTCGTAAGCGACAATTACGCCAATCACCTGACATGGCGAGGAAAAGGGGAGATGCCAGAAGCCGAATTTCAGAAATTGAAGACGTTGGTACAAAAAGTACACAGCGAAGGTAAAAAGCTACGTTTGTGGGCTTGTCCCGAAGACCCTGTAGTTTGGAAAAAGTTACGGCAGGCGGGTGCAGATTTCCTAAGTACCGACCAACTAGAATTGGTAAAGGAGTTTTTGTTGGCAAAACCGTAGTTCAGAATTTCTAAATAATACTTTTAAGGGCTAAAACAAAACGCATCTGCCTCTTTTTTGAGTAATCAGAGTCCTTCCAAGTTTTCAAAACTTGGAAGGACTCTGATTAACATGGAAACAAACTAAAAAAGGGGTAGGCGCGAAAGTTTAGCTTTGATAAGGTTTCAAACCTTATCAAAGTTTTTCGAATTCCTAAAAAGGTAATTTCTACCTTTATTTTCGACCTGTTTAATTGTAAATTAATTGGGCAAACTATTTCAGGACAAGGCTCAAATACGGGAAAAATTTTGCGCTATTGCTTAAAACACAAAATCCCTTGGTTTTTCACTGAAAACCAAGGGATTTTACGTTGAGCTAAGAATCTTACAAAGTAGCGATTAGCTTTTGATTCAGTACTACATAATCATCGTTTTTGGCTTGTTTTGCCAATTCGATAGATTTCATTGCGGTTGTTTTAGCGCCCGCTTTATCACCTGCTTTGGCTTGGATTTTGGCTTTAAGGTGCAATACCCAAAAAGCAGTAGGTTGAGCTTCTACAGCCTTATTTGCCCATTCAAGTGCTTTGCTGATGTCTTTGCCATTGTCGAAATAATAGCTTGCTGCTTGGAAATAAGGGCGGCTATCTACACTCATAGCGGTGTTGATTTGTGCCATGATTTTGCTATCGATGTCGGCTTCAACCGGGAATTCGACGGCGGTATTTTCCCATAAAATTTGAACCGTAGCTGACGATGCCGTAACGTTAGCCAAAATGATAGTGAAAGATTCAATTTCAAAAGGCAGTTGCATCGCTTTTACTTTGAAGCGAGCTACGTCATCTTCAGTTTTGTAACCAGTAAGGCCACCGTTGTTGGCACCTTTGTTGATGATGATTTCCCACTCATTGGCGTTAGGTACTGAATAAATAGCATAAGAACCCGCTTTGACAGGCACACCGCCTACTTTTACATCTTCGCCAAAAGTAATTTTGGTCGCACCATTGGCGCCAGTTCTCCAGATTTTTCCGAAAGGTACCAAGTCACCAAAGATTTTACGACCTTTCATAACAGGCCGAGAATAGTTGATTTCGATAGAAGAAAGGGCAAAATCTTGCTTGATTGTTTGGGTGGGGCTTGGCGCAGGTGTCTTAATACCTTGGGCAAAAGCACCTACTGAAAGAAGAACACAGAGAAGTACAACTACTTTTTTCATTGGTTTGTTTAAGGTTTTGTTTAACAAAAACTAAATGCGTATGTCTATCGGCTATTAGCTGAAAAGAAAACTCAATAACGACACAAATGATTCATAAGTGTACATTTTTAAATAAAATATTGAAAATAAAATGGGTTTTGTTGTTGATTTTTAGGTGTTTATACAATAGAGGTCACCTCCCCAGCTTATTTGCTGACAGCAGGTGTACTCATAAATTTTGGAAAAAAAATCTATGCAACAGTAAAGTATAGTAGTTGTGTAGGGAAGTGTTGTTTACTTTTTAGTCAAGAAAAAGGAAGTTCTGAATCCGTCAGGATACATAATGGCTATCAAAGTACAAATCAACAGAAAATTGTATTCAACTCCATTGCGGCCATTTCCGACCACAAACCATCCTTCGGGATAATGCACAAGTATGATACCGCCAAGGAGTACCAAAATTGTCATAAATCCTGCCCATTTGATGTATTTATTGACTATTAATAACAGTGCACAAACGACATGAGAGATTTTGACAGCCCATGCAATAGGAACCCCTAAGGGTGCAAAACCAATTTGGTTAAGAAATAGATTGCCAAAATCGTTGACTCCATTGTTTAACATGACTGGGAGGCTGTGCGTCAACAAGATAATCGCTACTGCTATGCGTAAAAGCATCATGGGTTAGGAAAATTAGAGAATGGGCAAGTGGAGAGAACGATAAATCCCCAACTTGCCAAACTTAGATTTAGCGTTTCATCGCGGTGCGATACAATACTATCGCCATAGCTGCAAACAATAATGTCCCTAATATATGATAACCTCCTTCTCCAAGGCTGTGAGCTAGGCTAGGCTCTAAATTGATGTTGGCTAGGGCGTTGAAAATGGAGTCATTGACCGATAGCAATGCTACCACAACACCCGCTAAAGCACCGCCTGCTACGAGACCCGTCGAAAACAAATTGCCTTTGCCTAAGTCGGCGTCTTCTTCTTCGATGCCTTTACGTTGGCTATTCCAATTGACAAAAGCCTTCACACAACCTCCTGCAAAAATTGGAAGGGTAGTAGAGAGTGGTAAGTATAAACCGACCGCAAAGGAAAGCGCATTTACACCCATGATTTCGATAGTAAGCGCAATAAATACCCCAACCAACACAAACTGCCAATCGAGATTAAAAGATAAAAGTCCTTTGATAAGGGTTGCCATAAGGGTACCTTGGGGAGCAGGAAATTTATCAGTGCCGATGGCGTGTTGGATACCTTGAGCCGCTAAGTCGGGAGTGGGCGTATCGAGAAGCTTGACCGTAGCCCCAATGACCAAAGACGACACTATCACCCCAATAAAGAGGGCAATCTGCTGATAACGAGGCGTTGCGCCTACTAAGTAACCTGTTTTTAAATCTTGGGAAGTGTTGCCAGCATTGGCGGCAGCGATGCAAATCATACCTCCAATGACCAATACGGCAGGTTCGTAGAGTTTTCCAGTAAGACCAAATCCAATAAAAACCAAAGAGGTAGCCATAATAGTGGCAATGGTCATCCCTGAAACGGGTGACGAACTCGAACCAATAATACCCACAATGCGACTTGCTACGGTGACAAAGAAAAACCCAAATACCACGACCAAAATGGCGATTAGTGTTTTGGTTAGGAAGCCATCACCGGGGATTTGGGGAAGGATAATCATGAGGATGATCAAGGCCAAACAGCCCAACAAAACCACTTTAAAAGATAAATCTTGCTCAGTGCGAGCGCGTCCACCTTCATTGCCTGCTTGCATCGAAGCCAAGCTTTGTTTGAAAGAGGACACAATCGTAGGGATGCTCTTCATCAAAGCCATAAAACCACCAGCTGCCACTGCCCCTGCGCCAATCTGCCGAATATAAGCCCGATAAATAGCCGACGCTGTATCGGCAAAGCCATGAGTGGCGGGGTCCCAGCCGCCAGGCCCGCCTGCGGTAGTGAGGCTTTGTAAGTAGCCAAGTTTGATAAGCTGCTCTGCAATCGTATCTGCCGGAACAAGCGTCGCCAATAAAGGAATCAATCCTAGCCATGCCAATAAGCCTCCTCCTACCAAAACCGCAGAAATACGAAAACCAATGATATAGCCTACCCCAAGGTACTCAGGGGTGATTTCGCCACTGACTACGGCCGACGGAAAAATTTTGTTTGCTTGCGAAGAAGCAAGTTTGGGAACTTCGGCAATAACGTGGAGTATCTTCTGAAAAAAAGCATAAAGCATGGCTACGCCTAGACCTTGATAGGCCGTTTTGGCTAAATCTCCCCCTTTTTCTCCCGCAATAAGCACTGAGCCACAGGCCGTTCCTTCGGGATAGGGAAGGGTGCCATGTTCTTGAACAATCAGCGAACGACGCAGCGGTATCATCATAAAAGTCCCGAGAAAACCGCCCAAAATGGCCAAAGTCAAAATGGTCCAATAATTGAAAAAGTCGGCACCGATACTTTTGCCTTCTTCGGTCATGGATAAAAACAAAAAACCCGGTAATGTAAACACAACCCCCGAAGCAATCGACTCTCCCGCTGAACCAGTAGTTTGGATAATATTATTTTCGAGAATCGTAGTACCCAAAAACTTGCGTCCCAGCGAAATCGCTAAAACGGCAATGGGAATAGAAGCAGATACCGATAGCCCTGCTTTGAGTGATAAATAAACCGTGGCCGCGCCAAAAAGAATACCAAAAATAGCTCCCATGACGACCGATTTGATGGTAAACTCGGCAATGTTGCTTTCGTTGGGGATGTAGGGTTTGAAGTCTTTATTTTCCATGAGTTAAGGTTTAGAAAAGTATAGGCAATAAATATAAGCAGCCCTTTTTTTAAATACAAGAGGCTGTCTCAAAAGTCTTTGTTACCAAATTTTCTTTTGTGCCTATTTAACCTCACCCCCTAAATCCCCCTCTCCTTTCTGGAGATGGGGACTTTGAAAGCCCTTCTCCTGCCAGGAGAAGGGTTGGGATGAGGTTGAAACCAAAGAATATTTTGCACCCTGTTACTTTTGAAACAGCCTCTTGTAATAGAAAATAACGCGGTGTTATCGTTGAATCATCACCTTTTGCATTTGTGTCTCTACCGAACCTTTTAATTGAATAAAATAAAGCCCCGCTTTTTCGTGAGAAAGGTCTAATTCAAACACGTTCAATCCTTTTTCGGCAAATTTTTTGTGATTTTGGATAATATTACCCCGTAAATCTATCAAAGAGAAATTGATATTTTCGGCTATAGAAGATTGATATTTGATGCTGATAGGCCCGTCTGACGGATTTGGATATACTAGCATCTTTTCCAAAAGCTCTGTTTCTGGCTTCCATTCTGAGGCTCTTCGAGCGTTGTTGACATTGGTGAGGCGAATATTATCTAAATAAGCAGTCACGTTGTTGCCTGAATTGTTTTGAATATTGACCCTTTTAACAATGGAAGGATTGCCTAACTGGCTCAAATTCAGGACGATTTCTTGCCAAGTGTTGTTGGTGCTTGTAAATGTATAATTGCCAACTGCGGCTCCATTATCATTAGCTTGGATATAGACATTGTAGCTGCTTGCGGTTGTGCTTCTTATCCAAAACCGTAATACCGTAGTAGATATAGTACTAATGCCATTTTCGTGGCGGAGCGAAATACCACTCCATGCCGTGAAGTCTGCTTTTAATGAATTACTACCTACTCTGACAGGGCTAGTGTTGGAGAAGTTACGAGTGGTTCCCCAAGACCAATCGCTCCAATTTGTCCCAAGAGCATCATCATAGATGACGGGACTTAAGCAGGTTTCTGTTCTTACTGTCAAGCCTGAGCTTGCTTGCGAAATGTTTCCAGCGGCATCTTTGGCTTTGACAGTCATGCTGTAATTCGTATTGCAACTAAGGCCCGTGACATTCAAAGATGTACCTGTGACATTGCTATTTAGTAAAACCCCTGCTTGATATACTTCATACGCTACTACTCCTACATTGTCGGTTGAGGCCGTCCAAGAGAGCGTAAAGCCAGTTTGTGTTTTATTGCTAGCCACTAAACCCGCAGGGCGCGTGGGCGCTTGGGTATCAGGACAGTTGGAGGTGGTGGCGTTGGCGTTGTTGCTAGCAGTGGAAATATTCCCAGCGGCGTCTTTTGCCTTGACCGAAAAAGTATAAGCTGTGCCACAAGTAAGCCCCGTGACGTTGAAAGAAGTAGCCGTAACATTTGCATTAAGCAAAGTAGTACCTCGATATACTTCATACGCTACTACTCCTACGTTGTCGGTGGAGGGCGTCCAAGAAAGTGTCAGTCCTGTTTGGAAAATATTGGACGCTGTTAAGTTAGTAGGAGCAGTGGGCGCTTGGGTATCAGGGCAGTTGGAGGTGGTGGCGTTGGCGTTGTTGCTAGCAGTGGAAATATTCCCAGCGGCGTCTTTTGCCTTGACCGAAAAAGTATAAGCTGTGCCACAAGTAAGCCCCGTGACGTTGAAAGAAGTAGCCGTAACATTTGCATTAAGCAAAGTAGTACCTCGATAAACTTCATAAGCGGTGACGCCTACGTTGTCGGTCGAGGCCGTCCAAGAAAGTGCTAGTCCTGTTTGGGAAATATTGGATGTTGTCAGGTTAGTAGGAGCAGTGGGCGCTTGGGTATCTGAGGAGGCGCCTGTATCAATTCTGATTTGATCAAAATACACTGTTGCATTATTGGCAGAATTGTTCAGGAAATTGATACGTTTGATAAGGGCGGGGTTGCCGACTTGGGCTCTAGTGACGGTAATTTCTTTCCACTGATTAGCATCTGTACTAAAAGTGTATTCAGTAGTCAAAGGAGAATTATCTTCGGTTTGTACCGAAAAACGAATGCTGTTTACGCCAGTACTGTATACCCAAAATTTGAAAACAGTGTTGGCAGTGGTATTTATCGCGGTGGCTTGTCGTAGTGATAAACCTCCCCATGCAGTATAATCAACCCGTATGGAGTTCGGACCCGCTTGCGTAGGATTGGTATTAGAAAAATTGCGAGTAGAACTCCACGACCAATCTTCCCAACCAGCCGCTAAAGCGTCGTCATAAATAAAAGTGCCTGTGGGGCAAGTCGAAGTATTTACATCCAAGGAGGTGCTACTTGCAGAGATATTGCCGGCAGCGTCTTTGGCCTTAACCGTAAAACTGTAAGTCGTATTACAAGTAAGGCCAGTGATATTTAAGGTCGTGCCTGAAACATTCCCATTCACAAGGGTATTTCCTCGATACACCTCATAGGCCGTGACGCCCACGTTGTCGGTGGAGGCAGTCCAGTTGAGCGTGAGGCTCCCTGTGGAGATATTAGAGGCGGTGAGGTTGGTAGGAATACTTGGCGCTTGTACATCACACGCAGAGGTAGTGGCAGAAGCGACATTGCTTGCTTCGGAGCTATTTCCAGCGGCATCTTTGGCTTTAACTGTGAAATTGTAAAGGGTATTGCAAGTAAGGCCAGTGACAGTAAAACTATTCCCCACTACATTTCCATTCACCAAAGTCGCACCTTGATATACTTCATAAGCCGTGACGCCTACGTTGTCGGTAGCGGCAGTCCAGTTTAGAGTCAGGCTTGTTTGCGAAATGTTAGACGTCGTCAAGTTAGTCGGAGCGGTAGGGGCTTGCGTATCGACGGTAGAAGTGGTATTCATCAATCGCCCCAAAAGCATAATATAAGCCGCTTGATTATAAATAGAAGGCTCCGTGATTTCCCAAGAATTTTCGGGATATCCGTTGTTCCATTCCTTATAGGCTTTTTGTGGCGGTTGATTGGTGATGTTTGCTACCGATCCAGTGTAGTTTTTGTTAGGCCCTCCCGTTACGTATCCTGGAGCAGGGCCAGCACTAGAGGTTTGTACATTGTCCCATATTGTGCCATTGGTAAACCAAGTGTGATAAATCTCGTTGACGCTGTTTTCGGCACCTGCTACAGACATATTGGATAGCATCACCAAATTCATCGGATTGACGCCGTTCATCCAGTGAAGATACTGCTCAGCTACTTCTCGATATTGGGCATGATTGGCCGTATTGACATTGAATGTTATGAAATCTAGACTAAGTAGCCCACAGTTGGCTCTGACTTGATTGCTGCCCCAATGGTGCTGGTCATTGGCCATATAAGCTCGGTAAAGGTCGGTGGCGTTGTTGTAATCATTAAGTGAGAACAAATAATTCATACCAGCTTTTTGATTTCTGATATTGTTGGCCACACTTGAAGAAGCACCTGAGAGGGTCGAATAACGTAAAAAGGCCAATTGCTGTGGAATCCAATACGGTCCCCACCAATTGTCACTGTAGGGTTTTACGGAGGTATATCTGGATTCTACAAAAGTTTTATATTCTGCTTTTCCAGTAGCTTCATAAAGATAAACCGCCGCCACAAAAGCACTTCCTAATTGACCATCGGCGGTTTGGTCGGCATCACCCGACTTGATGTCTCCGTCGTCGCAAGCGGTTTCGTAAGTTGTAAAATTATTAGTAGTAATCTTAGCCCGATTCCAAGCCGCCTCTGCTCGTGTGATGAGGTCGTTTCCATAAGTAAGAAGGGGCGCATGGGTTTTGAAGGTTTGTCCAGCTACGGCAAACATCGCTGCGCCTGCGAGCGTGGCTGAAGTACATTCGGGCAAATAATAACGTGGGCGAGTATCGGTACTAATAGGGGATACTTCGTTATAATTATCGACGCCCACTTTCAACAAAAAACCATTGGTTCCAGTGGCATCTTGCATTCTTTTGAGAAAGTCCAGTTCGTATTTTAATTCATCCAAAATATCGGGTGTTCCATTGCCTGACTCGGGGATATTATAATTGTCTTTAAATACGGCGGGATTGATGCGATAGGCTTCAGCCAATTGAATAACAGCACTTTCGGCAAAGGTGGTGTATTTGTTGACGTCACCTGCATCCATCCAGCCTCCATGAAGGTCTTTGGCAGTAGAGGCATTGCCTTTATTGTAACGGCTCGTGGCAAAACGGTCTTGGTTGGCTCCTTCATAACTTGCCCCGTCTGCCCATTTAGAATCGGTGTAAGGTGTTTGTTTAGCAAAATTGAGACGTTGATAATAAAAGGTTCTGACGGCGTGTTTCATGGCTTCATCATAAACACTAGCACCAATATCGAACCGATAAGAACCTACGTTGTTGGTCAGGTCAAAAACATAATAAGAGCCAGGGCTAGTGACACTCGAAAAATCAAACCACCAGCCTCGGTCGCCCGATTGGGTATGAGTAGTGCCGCCGTTCCATACTTGAAGCGTGCCACTAAATACGACGGCGTCGTCATTCCAACGGCGGATTTGATATTGATTGGCTCCCGTGCCTGGACTAAAGGCTTCGGCGGCATTGTAGCCGACTTGGGGGTCCACCACAACCGCTACTTTTTTGGAAGTAGGCAAATAGCCAAACTGGTCAATTTTGATATAGGGGGTAGTTTGGGAAGGCGCTGACCAGGCCGAACTCCCAATGATTGAAAATACAAAAATAAAGGACAGGTAAAAGTGAGTTTTCATACACTGATTTTTATGAAAATAAAATGAGGCTGAGATTCTTGAATCGTATTTGCAGGAAGTTATTCACTCTTCAAAAGAGCGTACGTTGTGTTTGTAAAGCTTTTGGATATCCATCAGTTTACAAATAAAAGGCGACCTTTTAATAATTTAAGTCGATGATGCTTTAGGATTGATTTGCTGTTAGGAATACATTGTAGAAACCATGTTTTTGTTTTAACTAAATGATTTGAAAGTTATAAAACAGGTTTTCTTAGAAGGGTAAGGCTTGTGTATAGCGTTTGATAGACATAAGATAAGCACCCGATAGATAAGCCAGCAAATGGATGCCCTTTGTATTCTTGAGCAAGATAAAAATAAGCCAATAGTTTCAAAAGAGAAAGCTCGTAATTTTATTTAAAGGGAAATTGATATTTGCTTGTATGATTTGTGTCGGAGACACAGCACCATTTTTGACCCAAATGATAGTTTGGGTCAAGTTATTTCTCGTCCCGACATTATGTCGGGACGAGAATGGTATAAAATCTTTGAGCTTGAAGTCTTATGTATTTACTTTTTCTCTTGCCAATCAATC
>NZ_KE384043.1:53549-194941 GCF_000423565.1 Runella zeae DSM 19591
TGAACGGCGCGTTTGCCTACGTTGGCTTTGACACGAGGGTCGGCAGCTATGATTTTGACGGGCATGTCCATGCGAAGTTTGAGCACATCATTTTTGACCCAAGTATTTTATATACTTTCCCACTAGTAAAATTTATGGATTGAAAAATGTCTTCACTGTACGGTGCTACAACTCCTCCAGCTGCAGTAACCATAACGGCACTGTAATTCCCATTCCGAGGCTCACCAGCATTACTACAGCTAACACCATTTGGTGCCCGGAGATGGGGTGACCCGTGAGTTGAGTACCAATTTAAGGACTGCCCTTCAAAAGCTCTTGCACAATTTGTAGAGTTAAATGGTAGAGAATTAACGCTTTCGAATCCAGGATTTTGAACTAAGTTTTGAGAATAAGTTCTATAGGATATAAATACAAATAACAAACAAATAAAAAGGAGTAGATGCTTTTTCATAATTTTAATGAGTTTTAAGAAAATATGATACGCCGAAGTTTAGAAAAATCGATTTGGAATTACCGATAAGCCTTGTATTAGCTGTAGGATCTTGATTTGCCTTTAAAACACCTTCTCTTTTCTCGTTTTGATAAGAAGCTACCACCTCCACTGACAATCGTTTAAGTAAGAAATAATTCCCACCTATCCCATAAGACATCGTAGATAAACTTCCTTTTTCTATTTCAAGTGCATTATATCCCCCTATATCGCTGTGCTTGCCCTGTAATCGTTTTATTTCAGCAAAAAGCCCAGCTTTTTTGTTAATGACATAAAAACGGCCAAAAGGCCCCCACGAAAAAGTGTAGTAATCACGAGTATTTAAAAAATTATTATTGTCTATACCATACTTATCTCTTCTGAAATTGTAATTAAACACACCACCTACTACCAGTCGGTTAAAAAATGTATATCCCACCCCCAATGATGAGTTTAAATCTGAGGTGTTTCTACCAAGCTCCGTAAGGTTATTATTAGGCTTAGAATAAACACTAGTTTGGTTACTTTTTTCACTAAATGATAAAGTCCCATTTAAAAAGACTGATTTTGATACAACTTGCGCAGTAAGTGTTTGTGATAACAACACTAAAACAGTGACTTTAATTTGAAGTACTAATATCTTGTTCATAGCCGTAGAAATTAATATTTAATACAAATTAAAGTACAATTTTCTCAAAAAAAATACTGGAATTCCGGTATATTAGGCACATAAAGGTACAAAAAGGATACTTTTTTAGACTTTTAACCTTTGGAAATGTTAAAATAACTTTTAGGAATACTTCGCAAATTTGAGATAGTATACCAATACAGTTTTCTTTACAAAAATCAACACCTTAGTCTCAGCAATAAAACATTTGCTTACGATTAAAGTTATTGAATGAGTAACAAAAATTTGGGTTTGGGCTATAACAAACCTAAAAAAAATTCATATTGTCTCAGGTTACAAGCACTTTATACTTTTTATAAAAAAGTCCTGCGTAATAATACAACTCAAAAACGTATCATAACCACCCTACCGCAGGGATTACTGAGGTGGATGCGCCAAAGCGACAATCTTATTCATTTATATAAAATATGATTTCACAATTACTCCTTGACATTGAAACTGCTATACATTCCCAAAGAGTTTCAGAAATCAAGGCCTCAGCAAGAGACTATGACGAATATAAAAACGATGAATTTTTATATAAATTCACACGTATATGTTCCGTCAACTACGGCTATTTAATAGATATACAACCTACTGATGATGGCTTATATAAATTGTTTATCAGCGTTGATAACGCCCCTGATTCCGAAACAATATTTAAGATAATTGCAAGTTCGGAATATGCAGAGAAGATTAAAAGTATTCGTTTCGCGCATAAAGGTGGCCAAGCCAATGGAACAGTCGAGCTTTATTTTGCTGAACTACTATCATATAATTCCTTCCCCAATTTATCCTTTTTTTATACCCAGCACTTCTCTAAAGATGGGGCATTAATAGCTTCTATGAACGGTGGATATGACGAAGATGGGTTAGGAGGGAAAATTTTAGATATGATGCCTGAGGTTAAAATATTAAATCTAGTATCGGCCCCTAATGATAATTTTTTTAAACGTGACTATCATCCTATTGAGACTTTAGAAGTCCGAGCAGGATATGATAACAATATGTTTTTAGAAAGGCTTACTGAATGTAAAAGCTTTCCGAACCTTAAATATTTTAGCTATCAAGATATTAATCTTGCTTTTACACAAAGCCCAGAGGAGTATGTAATGCCATTTGAAGTTATTGAGAAATTTATGGAATCTAAAAACTTTCCTAAATTGGAGACTTTGAGCTTGCTTGAGTTAAAAATAACAGAAGACCAAATCCAAAAGCTTAAGAAAACCTATTTAGGCCAAAAAGTAAAGAAATTGGTATTAGCCAATCAAAGAAATATAGACATTGAAACTTCTCAAGAGTACAGAATGCAAAGAGATTGGTTTATTCAAGAATACTTCTCTTTTTAAGCTCAACTAACCAATATTTACCCCCTCACAACCACCCTACCGTAGGGATTACTGAGGTAGAAGCTCCAAAGCGACCGATGCGACTGCCGTATTTTCCGCAGAGGTAGTAGTCTAGGGTGTCGGATAAGTGGGTGGCGAGTTCTTGGGGAATTTTGCTTCTTTCCGAATTTTTGTTTTTGCTGAAATCATCATTGATGGGGGCTTGCTGTACGCTGTAGATAAGGGCTTTGCCCCGCTTTTCGTTGATGCGAACTTTGGGCAAACGTGGGTTTTTCTTATTTCTCGTCCCGACATTATGTCGGGACGAGAATGGTATAAAGTCTCTGAGCTTGAAGTCTTATGTATTTACTTTTTCTCTTGCCAATCAATCCATACTTTCATGCGGCCGGGTTGGCGATTGTCCCACGAATAATAAGGAATCAAAGTAAAGTTGTCTTTTCCATTTTGGGCTTTGATTGTGGCTACTCCCCCCAGCAGGGCAGGTTCAAAACTAGTGCTGAATTGGGTGTTTTTTGACAATACGATTTGGTCATAATCCAAGTGACGATTGTCTTGTTCTTCAATACAATAAACCAACGGCCCCCGCTGAACGGCGCGTTTGCCTACGTTGGCTTTGACACGAGGGTCGGCAGCTATGATTTTGACGGGCATGTCCATGCGAAGTTTGAGCACATCATTTTTAGCCCAAGTACGATTGATGGTAATATATCCCTTTTCGGCTTTGGGGGTGGAAAAGGGTTTGCCGTTTACTTCAAGGGTGTATTTGTCGCACCAAGCTGGGATACGGAGCTTGACGGCAAAGTCAGCTTTGCTACTATCAGGAATTGCTTTTAGTTCTACTTCACCTGACCAAGGATAATTGGTTTTTTGAGCAAACTTTACTTTGTGATTAGCAATTTGAACTTCGGTCTCACTGCCTACGTACAAGTTGATCCACAAGGCATCTTTGGAAGTGTTGTAAATATAACCTCCTACCGAAGGCATCAATCGTGATACATTGCTGGGGCAGCAAGCGGTTCCGTACCAAGGTTTGCGGTGGTGTAACCCAAAGGAGGCCAGAGGGTTTACATAAAAAAAGAGATTCCCTGTAAGTTGGACGCCAGCCAAAGCGCCGTTATAAAGTGAGCGTTCTAACACATCCACGTATTTGGCCTCGCCCGAATAGAGATTCATACGTTGATTCCAAAATACCATGCCTACTGAAGCACAGGTTTCGCAGTAGGCCGATTCGTTGGGAAGGTCATAATCTACCGTAAAGCCCTCATTTTTGGTGGAAGAGCCAATGCCTCCAGTGATATACATATTGCGCTCCACTACGTCGGCCCATACACGTTCGAGGGCTTGGGTGTAGCCGTGGTCGCCTGTTTCGGCAGCTACGTCGGCCATTCCTGTATATAAGTACATGGCTCTTACGGCATGACCTTTGATGTCGGTCATTTCTCTTACAGGCACATCATCTTGACAATAACGAGCACCATCAAAATGCTTATCGGTCCAGATTTGGCCGCGTCCGTGGCCTTTGCCTCGCTGCTCAATGAGCCAATCGGCCAATTTGAGATAACGGTCGTTTTGAGTCGTATGGTAGAGTTTTACTAGCGCAAGTTCAAGTTCTTGATGCCCCGTGACCCAAGGTCGGTTTTGGAGTCGAAACGTAGAGTCAAAATGATTGGCGAATCGAATTGAAACATCCAAAAGTTTGCGTTTGCCAGTAGCGTCGTAGTAGGCCACTGCCCCCTCGATAAGATGACCCAAGCAGTAGTCTTCGTGTTTTTCCATATCGGTCCAGCGTTTTTCCAGACCTTTTAGAGTATAGAAAGTATTGAGGTAGCCGTCTGCTAATTGAGCGGCAGCTATTTTATCAATCCATACATCCGTTTTGGCTTCGAGGGTTTTGTCGGGAGTGGTTTTGAGGGTGTACGCAATCCCCTCAATCACTTTATAAACGTCCGAGTCGTCAAAGTAAATACCCTTGTGCTGTCCAGTGCGGCGGGCGGCATTTTCAAAATTTCGGATACGGGCGGTAGAATCTTCGGTATAAGTCATACAAACGGGCAAAGTAGCCGAATGGACTTTTTCAATGCGGGGTTTCCAGAAAAAATCTTTAACCGTAACCTTAGAAAAATTGACGGGGGTGATTTGGCGTTGGCTATACCCTTCTAGCCCACCCAACACAAACAAAATGATGAAGTAAAATCTAGATTTCATAGGAGTTGTTATTCTACCGATACAAAGCACGAAAGGTTTTGTTTTTAACATGAGAGAGACAAAGACATTTTGTCAATTCTCCCAACCAATGTCACCTTTATGTATCGGTAGAAAACAGTGCTTAGGCAATTCCTATTTCCTGACTTAACTTTGTTACCATTTCAAAAAGCTCATCGACTTCCGCTTTTACCTCTTCAGTACAAGCTTCTACTTTGCGACGAGTATAAAGTGAAATAGGGAAACCGCGTTTTTGAAGGTAGTATTTGGCTACTGTGGGGTAGGCATAATGAATCACCGGCATGGTTTGTATCAGGAGGTCTTGTACTTTAGATACATTCTCTTGTTGCTCAGGATTGTTGTAATTATTGCAAAGCCATACGATAACTTCTGGGAAAAAATTGCCTTGAATACATGACAAGCCCGCCGAGCCTTCTTTGAGAGAAGCTACTGCATGTTCCATGTAGGCGTCGTAAAGTCCAAAATAATGCCCATCTGTTGCATTGAGTTTGGCTCTTACGTGATTGATGTCTAGCGAGGTATCTTTATGATAAATCACTCGTCCGGTATCTACAAGTTTACCAAGATCGGCAGGTTGTACGAGGCGTTTGTACGGAACAGGACACTCATACAATCCTAGCGGAATTTGAGGTGTGAGATCCATGAGTTCTTGCATACGGAGCATAAAAATTTCGTCAGGCTCGTCAGCAGCCGCAACAAGCCCCGTAATTACAATAACTCCCTGTACTCCTTTTTCATAAATGCGTTTTACAAAATTGGCTTGCTGAGCGATAGGCCCACCAAAAGTGCCGGTAGCGACTACTGGTACACGGCCATCCGTGACTTTTACTACATGCTGTGTAATAGCGAGTCTTTCTTCTTCGGTAAGTTCAAACATCTCCGAAGAAAGGCAGTTGGCAAACAAACCTGCCGCGCCCGCTTCGAGATAAAATTCGGTCAATTGGGTAAGTCCCTCAAAATCAATTTCACCATTTTCGGTGAAAGGAGTCAACATCACGGGAATAAACCCTTGGGGAAGTGAATTTTGCATGAGTTAATAATCAAATTGGTGCTGAAGCACGAGTTATTAGTGAGTTTTATTGGGCCAAATATATCGTAAATAAGGCTTAGACTATCAGAATCTAATGAATCAGCCTTTGGCGATACCTACGGTGTTGATTAATTCTCCAATCGTGTCGATAGAGATGTGGATTACATCGCCAAGCTCAAGCGTGAAGTCTGAAGAAGGAACGAGTCCAGTTCCGGTCATCAAAAAAACACCCGTGGCAAAAGTATTGGAACGAAATAGCCAGCTGATTAACTCTTCTGGTTGACGTTTGAGTTGGTCGAGCGTAGTACGGCCTTCAAAAACCAACTTTGAGGCACGACTTATCTCAATTGTAATGGCAGTTGACAATGACATGGGCTGAGCAGGAATATGCAAACACGGCCCTAGTGCAGCCGAGCCATCATAAACCTTGGCTTGGGGCAAATAAAGTGGGTTTTCGCTTTCAATACTTCTAGAACTCATGTCGTTTCCGATGGTATATCCTACAATTTTGCCTGAGGAAGTCGCAAAAAGTGTCCATTCGGGCTCAGGTACACTCCAAGTAGAATCGGGACGAATATTGACCGTACCTCTTGGGTGAATAACCTTTTGGGCCATAGATTTAAAAAATAATTCAGGACGCTCACCCTCATAGGCACGCTCATAAAACACCTCTCCTCCGACTTCTTTGGCCTCTTCCATACGAGCGATTTTACTTCGGTAGTAAGTCACGCCTGAAGCCCATACCTCTTGCGTACCAATGGGTGCTAAAAGAGTTGAAAAATTCACAAAATCAGCAGGTGATATGGTTTGTATGAAAGTCTTTAGATAATCATACAAGTCGTCTCTGTTAATAAGAACGTCCCAGTCAGCATGTGGGAGATGGTAATAATATGTTTCATAATTAACATAAAAGCCAATTGACGTACGATATAGTTTCATAAAAAATGAAGGTGGTACAGCGGTAGTGGGCTATTTAAAATGGCTTGGACAACGTAATTGGCAACTTTTATAACTACTTAATTTCTTTTAAAATAGGCTATTGTGTGCTAAATATCTTTCTGAGGAATGTCTCTTTATTTTTTTGAAAAATTAAAATTGTCAATTTGACAATTATTTTATTCTTTTGCACAAGTAAGAATCAGTTTTTACTACTTTTAAAAGTATTATTCCTTTTTGAAAAAACTTAAAACCGTTTATTTTATGTCTCTTACACTCGGAAATACCGAATATTTCAAAGGCATCTCCAAAATTCAGTTTGAAGGTCGTGATTCTGACAATCCACTTGCTTTTAAGTGGTACGATGAAAATCGTGTGATTGGTGGCAAAACCATGAAAGAACACTTGCGTTTTGCGGTAGCCTACTGGCATACATTCTGTGGTACTGGTGCTGATCCTTTTGGGCCAGGTACTAAAGTTTTTGCTTGGGATGCTAAGGCAGATGCCGTAGAGCGTGCCAAAGACAAAATGGACGCTGCATTTGAATTTATTACCAAGCTTGGCGTACCTTATTATTGTTTTCATGATGTAGACTTGGTAGATGAAGGTCCTAATATCGCTGAGTATGAGCGTCGTATGCAAGCGGTGGTGGACTATGCTAAAGAAAAACAAGCAGCAAGCGGGGTAAAATTGTTGTGGGGAACCGCCAATGTGTTCTCAAATCCTCGTTACATGAATGGGGCTTCTACCAATCCTGACTTCAATGTATTGGCACACGCAGGCGTGCAAGTAAAAAATGCCTTAGATGCTACCATTGCCCTTGGAGGAGAAAACTACGTATTTTGGGGTGGGCGTGAAGGCTACATGAGCTTGCTCAATACCAATATGAAACGTGAGTTAGATCATTTGGGGCGTTTCTTGACCGTCGCTCGTGATTATGCCCGCAAAAACGGTTTTAAAGGAACTTTCTTTATTGAGCCTAAGCCATGCGAGCCTACTAAACATCAGTATGATTATGATTCGGCTACGGTGATTGGTTTCTTGCGCCAATACGGCTTAGACAAAGATTTTCAGCTCAATATCGAAGTAAACCACGCTACGTTGGCAGGGCATACTTTCCAGCATGAGCTTCAAGTCGCGGCTGATGCGGGTATGCTAGGTAGTATCGATGCCAATCGTGGCGATTATCAAAATGGTTGGGATACGGATCAATTCCCAATTAACTTGAGTGAGTTGACAGAAGCCATGTTGGTGATTTTGGAAGCAGGTGGAATCACGGCGGGTGGAATCAATTTTGACGCCAAAACACGTCGTAACTCTACTGACCTTGACGATATTTTCATTGCGCATATAGGCGGTATGGATGCGTTTGCTCGTTCGCTCGTAATTGCTAATGACATCTTAGTAAAATCGCCTTACCAAAAATTACGCACTGAACGTTATGCTTCTTTTGATAGCGGTACTGGCAAAGCGTTTGAAGAAGGTAAACTTTCTCTGGAAGACTTGCGGGATTATGCGATTGCCGCTGGAGAGCCTAAGCAAATAAGTGGTAAGCAAGAATTGTTTGAAAATATCTTGAATCAGTATATCTAATCAAAAATTAGATTGTGTGTCATAAAAAAGGTGATAGCGACTGCTATCACCTTTTTTATGAGGGAACTAAACCAACTCCGCATCCATGGTGATGTCGGTATTCAACAATTTTGAAATTGGACAATTCTCTTTGGCATTTTGTGCCGCTGCCGCAAATTGCTCAGCCGACATACCCGGTACGGTAGCTTTTACGGACAAATGAATGTTGGGAATAGCGCCGTTTTCGAAGGTAACGGTAGCTTTGGTATCAATGTTATCGGCCGTAAAACCTCCTTCATTGAGTACAAAGCTCAGTTTCATTGTAAAGCACCCTGCATGTGCTGCGCCCACGAGTTCTTCAGGATTGGTACCGATACCGTCGGCAAAACGTGTGTTAAACGAATATTGGGTGCCGTTCAAAACCGTACTTTGAGTAGATACTGTACCGTGTCCTTCCTTGCCAGTTCCTTGCCAATTGGCTGATGCACTTCTTTTCATGGTTTTTGAATTTAATTTAAAAGATATGAATGGATTGATTGACGGAATAAAGTTATTGAAAAAGCGAAAGTACTTTTAATGGATGAATAAATTGGAGAGAATTTTATTCTTCGGCTATGGAAGCCATGAGCTAAAAAGTATTTTTCTTAATGCCCTTTGATAAGCGACAATAATGCAAACAAATTAATAAACCACAGAGCCATAGAAACATCTCGCCATCGACCAAGGGCTATTTTGAGGATGGTCCAACTTAAAAAGCCAAATATAATACCTTGGGTGATAGAATAGCTAAAAGGTATCAATACCAATGCCAACAAACTCGGGATGGCTTCATCGAGCTGTGACCAATTGATTTTAGCCACCGGTTTCATCATAAATGCCCCCACCAATACCAAAGCGGGTGCGGTAGCGATGCTCGGTATCATGGAAAGCAGGGGCGACAAAAACATAAAAGGTAAAAAAAGTATGCCTGCCACAACAGCCGTAAGGCCCGTTCGACCGCCTTGTTCGATACCCACCGCTGATTCGATGTAGGCGGTGCCAGGACTTGTACCAATGAGGCCAGCTAGGGTCGTAGCTACGGCATCGGTAAGGAGTGATTGCTTGATATTTCGTGGGTCACCGTTGGCATCATAGAGATTGGCAGCTTCGGCTACTCCTACAAAAGTAGAGAGGCTATCAAACAAATCTGTGAAAGCAAAAGCGAAAATAACCGGCCAAAGAGACAAGGATAAAGAGCCTGCCAAATCAAGTTGAAAAAGAAGGTTAAAATTGGGAGGAGCCAAAAAACCGCTCCATTGTACCAAGATTTTTTGACCAAAATTAATAGCAGAAGCATCGCCCCACCATCTGCCGATGGGTATCGCGGCTAGCGTAGTCAAAATGATACCAATAACGATTCCACCCGTGATTCTTTTAATCACTAAAATAGCGGTGATGGCCAACCCCAGAAGAAAGGTAAGTAAAATAGGATCTTTGAGATTGCCAATACTGACTAAAGTAGCAGGGTTGCTAACGATGAATTTGGCATTGGTAAGGCCAATCAAAGTAATAAACAAGCCAATCCCAGACGAAATAGCATATCGAAGAGGTTTGGGAATAGCTCTTACTATGTGGGTACGAATGTTGAAAAAAGACAATAACAAAAAGATAATTCCCGCCCAAAAAACCGCTCCTAACGCCGTCTGCCATGCTACACCCATACCTTTGACTACGCTAAAAGTAAAAAAGGCATTTAGACCCATACCTGGGGCTACTAGCAAAGGATTGCGAGCATAAAGCCCCATCATGACGCTACAAAAAAAAGACAACAAAACCGTGGCCGTCAATACCCCGTCAAAAGGCATTCCAGACTGACTAAGTATGGCAGGATTGACGACTATAATGTACATAGTGGCCAGAAAAGAAGATATGCCTGCCACTATTTCTGTGCGAAGATTGGTGCCATTTTGAGAGAGTAAAAAGTAACGTTGGAGCATACACAGAGAAGGTTTGGGAAAGAGGTAAAAATAAGAATGCCGTTGTTGAAAATAAAGTCTTGGGGAAGATTTACCTCAACAACGGCAATAAAATAATCAATATTCTTAGAATGGTAATCTCAAACGCTCGACAGGGGTATCGTTGACAAGATGGCTTTCTACAATTTCTTCTACGTCAGATAGCTCTACTTTTCCATAAAAGATTCCTTCTGGATATACTACCAATGCTGGCCCAAAAGCACATACATCTAAACAGCCGGCTCGTTGGGCACGGATGTCAATATGTAAATTTTTGTCTTTTAGGGAATTTTTGAAGGCATCTACGAGAGCCATGCCATGTTCTGTACCACAGCATTTTTTGCCACCATCTTTTTGGTTGGTACAAATAAAAACGTGCTTTTTATATTTCATAATTGTTTGATTGGTAAACTAAGTAACAACATAAAAGTTGGGCGTCAGGAAAATAGCAGTTATCTACCTTTCCAACGCCCAACTTTTAGTAATGGGATGACTTATCTTTTGGCTACTGAAGGAGCTTTAATGAGGGTGATATAATCGGCCAAAATCCGACTAGTCTCATTCATATAAATATCCTTTTTCTTCTTTTTGTCAGCTGGCTTGGCCGCAGTTTGAGTATCCTCGTCTTCGTCGTCCTCGTCAGTTTCAAGTTTTTTGAGTGCTTCCCGCTTTTTCTCCGCTTCTTCGCGTTCTTTTTTGCGTTTGGTTTCTTGAAGCGACACAATCGTGTTTTGACGAGCTTTGCGGAAAAGGTCTATTTCTTCCACAAAAGTCTTCATTTCTTGCTCTGATTTTAGACGTTGTTGGTATTTATCACGCAGTTTTGCGACTTGCTTTTCGTTGAGCGCTTTGGTAAGATCAAAACGAGCCGAGGAGATTTGATCCCAAGGCAAAGCCGTAGGTTGCGAACTTTCACCGTATTCTTCCGCGCTAAATGCCGAGGGGTATTCGATATCAGGTGTTACTCCTTTACGTTGAGTACTACTACCATTGATTCTATAAAACTTCGCTACTGTGATATTGATTTGGCCCAATTTGTCGGTATCGCGTATCCATTGGTTTAGATCTACCATAGTTTGAACCGTGCCTTTACCGTAGGTTTGTTCTCCTAAGATAATACCACGTTTGTAGTCTTGGATAGCAGCAGCAAAAATCTCTGACGCTGAGGCACTAAAACGATTGATAAGTACAGCCACAGGGCCATCATAAGCAACAGCTGGGTCGGGGTCGGTTTGTACTTCTGTATCACCGCTTGACTCGCGCACCTGAACTACTGGGCCTTTTGAGATAAAAAGACCTGTCAACGAAATTGCTTCAGTCAAAGAACCGCCGCCATTGTTGCGTAGGTCGATAACCAATCCGTCAACATTCTCCGCTTTCAAAGAGTCGATGAGCTTGTGTACGTCGCGAGTGGTACTGGCAAAATCTTTATCACGCTTGCCGGCGCCTTCAAAATCACGATAGAAAGAAGGAATATTGATAACCCCGATTTTATAATCATGCTTATCTTGGGTAATCGTCACGATTTCTTTTTTGGCGCGTGATGTTTGTAAGTTTACTTTTTCCCGAATAAGCTGTATTTCTTTTGGAGGGTCATTGGGAAGTGCGTCGGCTGCCAAAACCTGCAATCTTACCACGGTTCCTTTAGCACCTTTTATTTTTTTGACGGCATCATCCACATACCAGCCTACAATGTCTTCATATTTTCCTTCGGCGCCTTGTGCGACTCCGATGATGCGGTCGTCTTTTTTGAGGCGTTTATCTTTGAATGCAGGACCTCCAGGTACTACTTCTACTACTTTGATGTAGTTGCCATCTTCGCGCAATACCGCCCCAATTCCTTCCAAGGCTTGATACATATCTTGCTTGAATCGGTCCGAATCCATGGGAGAGAAGTAGCGAGTGTGTGGGTCTAGCACTTCGCAAAATGAGTTCATATACATCTGAAATACCTGCTCACTTTTAAAGCGTCCTAGGTTACGTTCCCGATTTTTATAACGGTCTTTTAGCAGGGTCACAATAGAACTATCCGCTTTACCAGAGAGTTTCAGCTCCAATGCCTCATTTTTAATGAGTTTGCGCCATACTTCGTTAAGCTCGTCGGTATTTTTAGCCCACGTTACTTTTTCGCGATCGGTATTAAAAGATTCGTCTACCGTAAAATCAAACGAAGGATTGGCTAGCAGTTTATCAATGTAAACACTGCGTTCGCGATAGCGTTTGCGAAATGTGTTGTAAATATCATAAGCCGCTACTAAGTCACCGTTGTTGAGAGACTCGTCTAGCTGAAAACGATATTTGTCAAAGTACTGTATATCCGATGACAGGAAGTACAGTTTCCCACGGTCAATCTCATTGAGGTAATTTTCATACATCTTTGAGGACAGGGAATCATTGACAGTAAATTTCCGATAATGATAGCCCGAAAAGATTTTGGTCACATAAGCTTCTACTTTTTCTTGTGTGACGGTTGGCTTCAAATCATCGTCGGATGCAGTAAAAGGGCGAGAATTGCGCGTAGAGCGCGCGTCGTCGGGTTGCAGACCCAGCAGCAACACGGGAGCTAAGGCGATTAAAATGCTTTTCATTTTCATAAACTGATTTATTGACTTTGGTGTGAGATTTTGGGGGTGAAAAGACGCCAAACTACGCCCACAAAACCAATCAAAATCACTTAACTATTTCTAACAACTCCACTTCAAAAATCAGGGCAGAATAGGGCTTAATCGTTGCACCGGGTGAGCGTTCGCCATAGGCGAGGGCTTGAGGTACGTACAATTTCCATTTCGACCCTACGGGCATTAGCTGAAGGGCTTCGACCCATCCCTGAATAACGCCTCCCACAGGAAATTCGGCAGGCTGACCGCGCTGTACAGAGCTGTCAAAAACCGTTCCATCAATCAGAGTTCCATGATAGTGTGTTTTGACGGTACTGTTGATTGTAGGCTTAGGGCCGTCTCCTGCTTTCAGGATTTCGTATTGTAAGCCACTTGGTAGTGTAACGATTCCGGGCTTCTTTTTGTTTTCTTCCAAGAATTTCTCCCCTTCAAGTTTATTGCCTTCGTATTTTTTGGCTTCGGAAGCTTGGCGTTCAGCTTGTAGCTTAGAAAAAAACTTCCCTAACACCATCTGTGCTTGTGACTCGTCAAAGTCGGTTTTGTTTGTTTTTAAAACGTCCTGAATACCTTTAGATAATAAGTTTATATTGATGTTTTCTAATCCTTGGCTTTTGAGCGTTTGGGCAATGTTCATGCCTATTCCATAAGCAACAGAGTCAAGCTCAGTGCTCATTTTAGAACTAGCGGGTGCGGCAGGAGTAGGGGCTTTTTTTACAGCAGTGGCGGGTTTTGCGGGAGTTTTTGCAGGGGTGGGTGTTTTTTTAGTTTGAGCAATGGATACGCAAGTTGAAACAAGAATCAAACAAAACAACGAGGTGAGACGCTTCATGCAATTGTAATTATTTTTGGGATGAATTTAGTTTTTTAATAGTTTTCGTAAATAAACGTAAAATTTACAGAAAAAAGTTTGGCAGAATGAATTATTTGAAATTAATCCCACATATTGGGTTAGCCTTTGAATTAATTTTTTAAGCTTTTACGTTATTGAGCCACTTTTACACTTCATTCGATTTTTCGGTGCACCACGACACCGCTTTGTATTCGGTCTATTTACAGCGAAATATCGTGCTGGATATTGTGCTGCCGTCTCATTATCATTCATCTCAAGAATTTTATAAAGTGCTTTACATGAATGACGGCCAAGACCTTGAGCGCCTTCATTTGCTTGATGTGCTAAAAAAATCGCACCACTCATCAATGCTTTCACCATTTATCGTAATAGCGGTTCATTGTGGGGAGCGTATCATGGAATATGGCGTGGCCTCCCAAGCAGATTACAAAGAGCGAGGAGCTAAGGCTGGTGACTATACTTCTTTTGTGCTACATGAGCTGATGCCTTATATCGAATCTAAGTATCGTGTTTTGAAAGGCCCTGAGCACACCGTATTTTGTGGATTTTCGCTCGGTGGGTTGTCGGCCTTTGATATTACGTGGCATCATCCTTCTCATTTTGGAAAAGCGGGTGTGTTTTCGGGTTCTTTTTGGTGGCGGCAAAGGGCTTTTGATGAGTACTATGACGACTATCACGACCGTATCATGCACCGATTGGTACGAGAGTCTCCTTGGTTTCCTCCTCATTCAAAACCGCGCTTTTGGCTTCAAACTGGCACCGAAGATGAGACAGATGACCGCAACAACAATGGCGTGATAGATTCCATAGATGATACCTTAGATTTGATTGCAGAACTCGAAAAAAAAGGCTATCGCCTTGGAGAGGAGGTATGCTATGTAGAAGTGCAGGGTGGTCAACACAACCAAGAAACTTGGGCGGCTATCATGCCTGAGTTTTTACGGTGGGCCTTTGGTAGCTAGTTTTTTTTGTTCAAAATCACTATTTCACTCTTTTGTCAGGTAGCCGACATTTGGTATGACAGAAAGAAAGCAGTTTTGTGTCGTAAACAAACATTTATGTCATGAAAACAAAAATTTCTTTGCTTGCCGCGCTGTTGATGCTTGGAATAGCTAGTGCTCAACAAAATCTAAATTACCGTACAAAACAATTTAACTTAGATAAAGGAGTTGCTTTGTCGGGTTATGACCCAGTTAGTTATTTCCTTAAAAATCCCAAGGAAGGTTCTAAAACGTATGTATTTACGCAAGACGGAGTTAAGTATTACTTTGCGAATGCGGCCAACCTAGAGACTTTTAAGAAAAATCCAGCTGCTTATGAACCTCAATATGGCGGCTGGTGTGCCTATGCCATGGGTGCCAAAGGCGAAAAGGTAGAAGTGGATCCTGAAACTTATAAAATTGTGGAAGGTAAATTGTATTTGTTTTACAATCGGCTCTTCAACAATACCCTCACTGACTGGAATAAGGATGAAAGCAATCTGAAAAAAAAGGCAGATGCCAACTGGATGAAACTTGTAAAATAATTGCTTTCAACTAATTTTAGAACAAAGACATGGAAATTAAAAGGATTATCTCTTGGATAGCCCAAATCACGGCGGCAGTGATTTTATTACAAACTTTATGGTTTAAGTTCACGGCTGCGCCTGAAAGTGTGTATATATTTTCGACTTTGGGTATAGAGCCTTATGGTAGAATTGGCTCGGGAGTTGTAGAGCTGATTGCTGGTATTTTGCTCCTTACTCCCCGATATTGTTGGGCGGGGGCATTATTAGGACTAGGCACCATGAAGGGAGCGATTATAGGGCATCTTACAGTGCTAGGAATTGAAATCATGGGCGACGGAGGACAGCTTTTTGGACTAGCCATTATTACTTTTGTTTGTTGTGGTGTAGTAGTGTTTTTAAACTTTGAACCACTACGTGCTTTTGCCCGTAAGCTAGGTATATTGCTGTAAAACGTATCTTGTAAGATAGGTTCGCTATTCTTTAACATTTTTATATCGTATGTTTTCAAAACATAATCTACCCCTGTGGCTGATTAAAATTTTTAACTATGAGTATTGGACATGGTGGATATTTTTTCTGCCTTTGGCTCCCTATTGGTTTTACCTTGCTATCCGAAATCGCTCACTTACTTATTTTACTACCGTCAACCCCTGCATTCCTAATGGAGGCGTATTTGGCGAATCAAAAAAAGATATTCTTGATTTGATAGATAAGACTTATCGCCCCGCCGATATTTTTGTGTTCAAAGGAGAGAGTTGGGAACATGTAGCGCTAAAACTGACCCTGGCCCAAATCAATTTTCCGGTAGTGGCGAAGCCTGACGTAGGAGGACGTGGCTTCAAAGTGTATAAGATAGAAACACTAGCTGCACTCAAAACTTACTTGGAAGCCTCCTTACAGCCTGTGATAGTACAAGAATTTATTGACTATGACATTGAGCTAGGTGTCATGTATGCCCGTATGCCCAATGCCTCTTCAGGTCAGATCACCTCGATTGTTCATAAAGAGTTTCTTCACATAACGGGTGACGGGAAATCGACCGTCGAACAATTGTTAAGTCAAAACCTACGGGCAAGGTTTTCGATGGACGAACTTCGCGAACGCCTCAAAGAGCAGTGGCACATTGTGCCCAAAAAAGGAGAAACCATGTTTCTACAGCCTATTGGGAATCATTGTTTGGGAACGAAGTTTTTGAACGCCAATCACCTCATCAACGAACAATTGGTAAAAGTCTTTGATAAAATCGCGATCCCAATTGAGGGATTTTATTATGGGAGATTCGACCTGAAAGTACCTACATGGGAAGATTTGTATGGAGGTCGCAACATCAAAATCCTAGAATTGAACGGTGCTACTTCCGAGCCTGGGCACGTGTATGACCCAAACTATACGCTTTGGAAAGCCTACAGAGATATTATGTACAATATGAAAACCGTGGCCGATATTAGTGCCTTAAACATGCGCCGAGGAATCAAACCTACTCCTTTGGGGGAATTGGTTCAAACTTCGCGGGCATTTTTTGCAATGAGCGGACAGTTGTAGTAGAGCAAATAGTTTTTGTATATTTACCACTACTTATAACCTACTGATAAAAAATACTTGCCTAATGGCCTCTCAATTTCCGCTCGAAACCCGATACTGGTATCTTCGTGATCATCAGTTGTTTAGGCATCTCAATTCCGCCGAACTTCGCCAAATCTGCCTGATTACAAATTTTAAAACTGCCAAAAAAAGCGAGATTATTTATTTTGCCCATGACGAGCAAAATAGAGTGTATTTGCTCAAAAAGGGCATCATCAAAATTGTAGAGCTTGACGAGGATGGCACCGAAACGGTCAAAGATGTACTTCAAAAAGGAGACCTCTTTGGACAGCTTACCCTCGACGATACCGAAATGGAAGAGTATGCCATTGCGCTATCTGATTATGTCACTTGCTGTAGTTTCTTGATCGAAGATTTTGAGGAAGTGATTAGACAGCACCCTTCATTGGCCATAAAATTCACAAAATTAATTGGGATGAGATTTCGACGTCTAGAGAATCGTTATTCCAACCTTATGTTTAAGGATGTACGTACGCGATTGCTTCTTTTTTTGGAAGATTGGGCCGAAAAAGAAGGTACGGTCGAAAACAATGCTATCATGCTCAAAAACTACCTTACTCACCAAGACATGGCGGGGTTGGTATGTAGTACGCGCCAAACGGTCTCACAACTGTTCAATGAATTTAAGCAGCATGGCCTGATAGACTATAATCGTAGCTCAATCATTATCCCTGATTTAAAACGACTTAAAAGTTTAGTGAACTAATCGTAGCCAAATGTCAGGAAGCCGACATTCGGGGTGAGGTAAGTTTTTGATATTTGTAATGTAAACTTTAAAAACTTATTCCATGAAACGATTATGGCTTATTACATTGCTCGCGGGAGTTTTGGTAGCGTGTCAAAAAACGGAAGAACTCACTCCCGTAAGCAATGACCCCAATTCATCCACCAAGCCTTTGGACAAATTTGATACTGCGGGACAAAAGCTAGTAGCACAGGGCGCTTTTATGTCTAATGTGCATCCTACGTCGGGCAATATCAAGCTGTATCAAAAAGACGGCAAACAAACGCTCGTTTTTGAGAATTTTAAAACCGACTCTGGCCCCGATTTGCGTATTTATCTTTCAGAAGACAAAGTAGCCTCTAGATTTGTGGAAGTAAGCCGTCAGGTAAATGTGGGTGATTATTTTGTGGAGCTTCCTGCCAATGCCGATACCAAAAACCAAAAATTCGTCTTAATATGGTGTAAAGCATTCTCGGTGCTATTTGGAAATGCGGAGTTAAAATAAATTCTCCCTTTAAATTTTTAAAACCTTAAAAATCAATGAGAAAAAGTATTTTGCTGCTGCTATTTTGCGCAGCATTCGGGGAGGGACATGCCCAAAATATATATCCAAAAAAAGTAACTACTGCTGATGTGGCAATTTCGGCGGGTGGGGGCTTCTCAGGAGCACTTTCCTACAATCAAATGTATGGGATAGGCAAATCCAGCAGGTTTAAAATAGGTTGGGGAGCAAGATTGACCTCGTTTTTTGGTAAAAATCTAGATTATGCCACGGCCCCAGCTCGCCTTACTTCGGGGCAAACAGGCCCTCAAGTGTTGTTTGTGGAAAATATACTTTCTAATATTGATACGTTGAAGCTATCAAGTACCCAAACCAACGCCCTCAACTTGGTCATTCATTTGGAATACAATATCAAGAAGCTAGCCATAGGTTTTAATATTGATGCCGTGGGAGTCACTTTTGGGACACAACAACAAGGGACTTTTATAGCCAAATCGACGGGTTCTCGATTACACAATACCCAGCAATCCGCTAAACCTACGGCCTTTAATTTGCTGCTTGTCAGTGACAATGATTTAGGAAGTCTAAACTCTGAACTATATGCGCGGTATTGGCTCAAAGAAAAAGTGGGATTGAGATTTGGGGCAAGTTTTCAGTTTACTGAATATACTACTTCCCAAAAACTTACGTTCGAAAATGACCGTTTTCGCAACAAAATTTTGATGCCATTTGTCGGATTATCTATCAGATTGTAATCAATTGACCCAAACATCCCTAAAAATCTATGAAAACAATCTTGATATTTGTATTTTGCGTAAGTATATCGGGATATGGGGTTTGTCAAACTTGGCGCCCTACTTCTGCTGATATTGGGTTTAAAATCAAGATGTTGGGGGTGACGGTTGAAGGAAAATTTAAAGGGCTATCGGCCACTATTCATTTTGACCCCAATGCTCCCACCTCAAGTAGTATCGTAGCGAGTGTCGATGCAGCTACTATCGATACCGACAATAGCCTACGTAATCGGCATTTGCGCGAGAAAGAAGATTTTTTTGAAGTAACCAAATACCCTAAGATTTTACTTAAATCAACCAAAATCGTAAAAACAGCCAATGGATATATGGGCTACTTCGATATGACTATCAAATCAGTCACTAAAGAAGTAAAAATGCCCTTTACATTTTCTGAAACAAACAATAAAGCGACTTTTGTCGGAAATGTGAATATCAATCGTCGAGATTGGGCGATTGGAGGCAACACCCTTGGTATGTCTAATGATGTGGCTATCTATGTTATCGTTAACACCATTCAACAATGAATTTGCTTCTAAAAACCAACCAAGACATTCTGTCCCAAATTGATGAGTTGCTCCAAGTAATGTCTTATTCGGCTTATTCTTCGCCCTTGGAGGTGTTGCATGGTAGTACCATAGGGCAGCACGTACGGCATACCCTTGAATTCTATCAATGTTTATACGAACAAGCACCCTTGGGATTTGTAGATTATGATGCTCGCTCGCGTGATTTAAGACTAGAAACAGACTTGGCATTTAGCAGTTCGTTGATTCAACAACTCAAAAATTGGCTCAGCGAATCATTGTTAAATACTTCCTTGTCTATGAAGATTCTTTTGGGGAATGAAGATCAGCATACCATTCATACATCGCTGTCTCGGGAATTGGTGTATATGATTGAACACGCTATTCATCATTTGGCCATTATTAAGATTGCTATTACTGGGCAATTCCCCGAAATACAGATTCCTCCTCATTTTGGAATCGCTTTCTCAACGCTCAGATATCGAGAAAGTGCTTTGAAATAGATAAGGGGTATCAAAAAAAAAGAATTTTTCTCTTCTATAATTGCATCATCAAAATGTGTTTTGTAACATATCTTCCATACCAAGAGGGCTTTATACTCACTTCTAATCGTGACGAACATGTAGGTAGACCTAAAGCCTCTCCTCCTAAAAAATATTATATCAACGGCAAAACGGTGTTTTATCCTCAAGATACCTTGGCAGGAGGAACTTGGATAGCCACCTCTTCCAATGCGACGCTTTGCTTACTCAATGGCGCTTTCAAAAGACATGAACACCGGCCTCCTTATCGGCAGAGTCGAGGATTGGTCATTTTGGATTTTTTTAAATACGACACTCTTACTATTTTCCTGAACCAATACATTTGGAACGGAATAGAGCCGTTTACGCTAGTGGTAGTGGAGGAAAAAGAGGTGATTCGGCTGACAGAATTGCGCTGGGATGGCCAAAAAATGCATGTTAAAGAATTGGACTCCACCCAAAGCCACGCTTGGTCGTCGGTGACGCTCTATGGCGATGAGGTAATCAAACAACGGGAAGAATGGTTTGAAAAATGGCAACGCAACAACCTCTTCTATACCGGAGATGCTATCATGCAATTTCATGATTTGGGAGGAAATGGAGATATCAATAACGACTTGGTCATCAATCGTAATGAAGAGCTTAAAACGGTAAGTACGACCCAAGTTCAAAAAACTTCGGAGGATTTTTTGATTAAATACCAGGATCGCCTCAACGAGCAAGAATACAAATACCGGATTTTTGCTAGCGAAAATGTATGTTAGCGTTTTTAGTTTTGAAAAGCCAATTGCCCCTGTTTAGTGGAGTCAGAAGGAATGTTGATGATAAAGATAGTTCCTCCTTGAGGCTGGCTTTCAAACGAGAAAGTTCCTTTAATGTCGCTAGCGCGTTGTTTGATATTTTGTAACCCCATACCTTCCGTTTTTTGGAGTTTCGAAATGCCCTTGCCGTTGTCAGATACCGATAGCATAAATCGAGTCCCTGAGCGTTGGAGATTGATATAGGCTTTGGTGGCTTGGGCGTGTTTGAGTACGTTGTTACAAAGCTCAAAACTAATCAGGTAGAGATTAAATTCGGTTTCGGGCGACAGACGTTTGGGAATGTCTTTGCCGATTTGGAGGGTAAATTGGGTAGTGCCTGCGCGGTTGAGTTTATGAACAAGGCGTTCTAAAGCCATCCACAGACCTTCTTTTTCTAAATCTTCGGGAAGCATATTATGTGATAAAGTACGCACTTGCCGACAAGCATCTACCATCATTTCTACTACATTGTCATAGATTTCGCGTTCGTTGCGGTCTAGCTGAGAAGGGTCTAAAATTTGCAAACTGAGCTTTGCGGCTGAGAGTAGTCCCCCAAGATTATCGTGCAGTTCAGTTGCTACCCGTTTTCTTTCGGTGGTTTGACCTTTCAAAAAAGCTTCCTCTATTTCCCTTTTTTTGCGGGCAAGTTCACGGTTTTTCTTGGTCAAAATACGGCTATATACGATTAGTGCAATCCCAAATGCACTCACAAGCAAAAGCCCCGCTAAGAGACCATTACGGGTGCGGTTTTGGAGGGCGATTTGCTGCTCAAGGCGGGCATTGTCTACTTCATATACGCGCTGCATATCTGCCAACGCCACCAAGCGGCGCGTAAGTCCTAGGCTATCTCTCAAGGCAGATACGAGTCGGTAAGCTCTCAAGGCTTCAAGCTCGTTACCAAGTTTTTCTTGCGACGCCCCTAAGGTTTGATAGGCATAAGGTTTGAGAGAGGCGTAGTTGTGTTGATTGGCTAAGTCAAGGGCTTTTTGGGCATAATGACGCGCTTTTCCGTAGTCGTTAAGGATCAAAAAAGCTTCGCCTAGACTATTGGTTACCGAGGCTACACCGCGCAAATGCTGAATTTCGGAAAAAAGCGCATAGGCTTTGCTCAAGTACGGCAAAGCCTTGCCCGCATGTCCTTTTTTGTTGTAATAGTCACCTATTTCTTCGTAAGTCCCTGCTAGAGAGTGTTTGTTGTTGAGGGTACGTGCTACTTCAAGCTCTTTCTCAAACATATCCATTACGAGTTCGTCCTTTCCCCATTGTTGGTAGAGGCTATTGAGCATACTATAAAGTCCCAAAAAATATTTTTTCTTCAGAGGCTCGTCGTCCATAGGCGTATTGCGGAGCTGTTCTAAGGCGAGCTGGAAGTAGGTTTCGGCTTTGGGGTAATTGGACGAATGAAAAAAACTCAAACCTAAATTTTGTTTAATCATCCATGATTTGGAGCAAGAAGGGCCTATCGACTGACAAATTTTGAGGGCTTCCATGGTCACTTCTAGCGATTTGCCATAGTCATGATTGCGACGGTATTTGATCTCGCGCCTTAGCAAGGCCGATATCATCATTTCTTTATCGTTTTGTTGAGAGGCAAGTTGGTAGAGTTGGTCGTTGTAATTCATACTTGTGTCGAGGTCTCGATAGTCTCCTTCTAGATAAAGGGAACTAAGAAGATTCAGCACTTTCATTTTTTGCTCAGAAGATGCCTTATCAATCGTATTTTTAGAAGAAATAGCCGAAAGAAGCCCTTTTGCCACGGTTTTTAGACTGTCTTTGTAGGCACGATTGTGATTGCGTGTATGGTCGAGCCGTGGTATTTGAGCTAGTGTTTGACAAAAAATCAAGCAAAAACTTCCTATTAAAAACCAGTTTTTCATACAAGAAAGTCAAAAAGAATAGGGTAAATGTACTGATTTTGTGCGATTTGCGCCTTCTAATTTAGGATAAAATTACTTAACGGAAATAATTATTGTCGCTTTTATGGTATATTTTCTGAAAAGCCCAAGAATGACCTTTAGGAAGTGCAGCAAGTTTCGGGTTTTGTGATTTGATAGCGATGTAGATACTTGTGACTCAAAAAGCAAAGTAATTTATGCAAATCAAAAATTGTTTGTTGAGCAGTATCAGCAAAATCTTATCATTTTATGATAAGACAAGAAGTCTTCAAGTTCAAAGAGAAATAGTAGTATGTCTCTTTTAGAATGCTATCTCCAAAATTACCCCCTACTAGGCACCTTAGTGATTAATTCTGCCGATTATTTGGTATTTGTGCTTGGCTAAGTGTTTCTTTGTCAAAACTCAAAACCATAAAATTTACATGATACGCTGGGGAATCATTGGGCCGGGGCGCATTGCGCACAAATTTGCCCAAGACTTAATGCAAGTAGAAGGAGCCAAGCTTATGGCGGTAGCTTCACGCGATTTGGGGCGGGCGCAGTTGTTTGCCCGCGAGTACGGTGCTAGCTATACGTATGGGAGTTACGAAGAAATCGTCAATTGTCCTGAGTTAGACGCCGTTTATATCGCTTCACCGCACGTGGGGCATTTCGATCACACGCTTTTGTGCCTCAATGCCCGTATTCCGGTACTGTGCGAAAAACCCTTTGCCATGAATACCGCCCAAGTCAGCGAGATGATTCATGTGGCACGGAGCCAAAACACTTTTTTGATGGAGGCACTTTGGACGCGTTTTTTACCGACTACGCTCAAAACCCTCGAAATCATCCAATCAGGGGCGATTGGCAAAGTATTGGGCGTAAAAGCGGATTTTGGTTTTAAAGCTCCTTATGATGTAGACAAACGTACTTTCAACAAAAGTCTGGGCGGGGGAGCTTTGCTAGATATTGGAATTTATCCTTTGTTTTTTTCCTATTTAGTGCTGGGTAAACCTTCCAAAATCAAAGCGCAGGCTATTTTTGGAGAAACCAACGTAGACGAATCTACGGGTATGGTACTGACGTATGATGATGAAAAATTTGCCTTTTTAGACTGCACTTTCATGGCCAAAACCCCCTGCGAAGCCTTTGTATTGGGAGAAAAAGGAAACATCAAAATCCATACGCGCTGGCATGAAAGTAAGGCTATCACGGTAGAATACAACGACGACACTACCGAAACTTTTACCTTTGAGCGTCCTACGTGGGGATATCAGTACGAAATAGAAGAAGTAAATGCGTGTTTGGCGGCTGGCAAGCTCGAAAGCGATGGCTGGTCCCTGACCGATAGTATGAATCTGATCTCCTTGCTCGACGCAGTACGCCAAGAAATTGGCCTTGTCTACAAAGATTTTGACAAAAAAGAGGAAGCATAAATAAGCAACCTTGACACATGCAGGGAATATCACGGCAAAAAGATTGGATAGCTCGTCTGGTTTGCATTCCTGCGGCAGCCTTTGTTGCATCACATGTGGTATTTACAAAACTATGGCCTTGGAATATCGATTATCGATTTCCTTGGCCTTATTTTTTTACGGTAGGCACGGTCATGTTTTGCTGCTGGGAGGTCAATTGGCGCTTGTTTGAGTGGATGGATCGTCAATTGCCATTTTATGTAAACCCACTTCGCCGGATAACACGCCAAATCACCCTGAATGCTCTGGCTACTATGCTGACGTTTTTGGTCGTGTTTCCCATTGCCCAGCGTATCTATCGTCAACAATGGCCCACTGTTTCGATTTTAATGACAGGCATGGTAGTTTGTGCTACGATTGCGACTATTTTCAATGGAGCTTATATCGTTTTTTATTTGATGAAAACCATTTATTGGGAAAAACAAAGGGAAGAATTACCTTCTCTACCAGATTTGACTCAGAAAGCATTGTCTCCTACTTTGATAAAGGTAAAACTCAATAAAGCGCAACTGCTCTTGGAACCGAGTGAGATTGCATATTTTTATTCGACAGCGGGGGTCGTGTTGATGGTTAAGAGAGATGGAAGTAAGGTCACGACCGATTATGATTCATTAAATGAAATTGTACCCGAGCTTCCTTGCGATTATTTCTTTCCGCTTAGTCGTCAAATTGTGGCTGGGAGAGGTGCTATTAGGGCATTGAAAAACGTCGAAAATCGTAAAATGTTGGTATCGCTCATACCAGCCCTGCACCAAAACCAAACCGTAGAGGAAGTGGTCGTAAGCCGCTACCGTAGTGCTGAGCTTCGAAAATGGCTCGACAAAGCCCCCACCCCTGACCATTCATCCCTTGAGTAGGTACTATTGGGCGGCATATGGGCTAAGATTGTCGCTCGAAATTGTCAAAATCGATTTGTTTTGAAGAGCGGCTAAGTTGTCGCTTTTCACTTTATTAAAATACGATGAAGACTTTTTTTGCTTTTTTATTAAGCCCTATTCCTTCTTGGCTTTCTATTACGTTTGGCTTACTAGTGCTGCTGTTGGTAGGAGCAATGTTTCTTATTTTTCGTAAAGTATCTCCTAAAACTGCTTGGTGGTTTTTGGGGGGAAGCGGAGGATGGTTATTGGTGCTGTATTTGCTAGCACAGCACGGGTTTTTCTTACATTTCGCGACCATGCCACCGCGTTTTTTGGTGGCGATACTTCCTCCTTTGGGTGGGCTAGGAGGGGTATTTGTACACGCTGCTGGAAAACGTTGGATAGACGCCCTTCCATTGAAACCTTTGACATGGATTCATAGTATTCGGATAGTAGTAGAATGGCTGTTGTGGGAGCTCTATTTAGCGCATCAAATCCCCCAAATTATGACGTTTGAGGGTAAAAATTGGGATATTTTGGCTGGAATTACAGCTCCTGTGATGGCATGGATGATATTTGAAAAGGGCAAATGGTCGCGTAAGGTTTTGTTTTGGTGGAATCTAGTTTCTTTAGGATTACTCTTCAATATCATCATTATGGCGATACTGTCATCCCCTTTGCCGATTCAACAATGGGGCTTTGAACAGCCCAACGTGGGCGTTCTGAAGCCTACATTTATTTGGTTGCCAGGTTTTGTGGTACCTGTTGTTTTGTTCTCACATTTAGTGGCACTTCGACAACTTATGAAAGGCTATGCGACGGGCAGTTGAAACCAAAAACGGCTTCCGCTTCCCAATTCGCTTTCGACTCCGATACTTCCTCTTTGTGTTTCGATAAATTCTTTTGAAATAGCCAATCCTAACCCTGTGCCTGTTTTGGGTTGCCCCTGAGTTGGTACTTGAAAATATCGGTCAAAGATGCGTTGCTGATATTTTTCTTCAATGCCTTTGCCTTCGTCTTTTACCGAAATCTCTACCTTGTGCAAAGCTTCGTGTAGTCGTGCTTGGATTTGAATGGTAGAATGGTCGGGACTGTGGCGTAGGGCATTGGAGAGGAAGTTCATCAATACCCAAACAGTCTTATCAAGGTCTGCTTGTACCGCAGGGAGAGGAGGTACCAGGTCGATTTGAAAGTGAATTTGTTTTTGTTCGGCCAAAAAACGAACGGCTTCTACGGCCATATTTATCATTTCTTGGGGTTGTACTGTTTTGAAATTGAGCTGGATGTTGCCGGTTTCTACTTGCGATAAGTCAAGCAGCTCGCCAGTGATTTTGAGTAATCTTTGGCTGTCTTCCAAAATTTGCGTCAGCAGATGTTTTTGTTCGTCATTGAGATTACCGATGCGTTGGTCTTGCAAAAGACGCAGACTCATTTTGATGCTAGAAATGGGGGTTTTGAGCTCGTGCGAAATCGTGGCAATGAAATTGGTTTTGGCTTGGTCGAGTTCGTGAAAAGGGGTGATGTTTTTCAGAACTATCACTTTGCCGATGCGTTGGTCGCCGTTTTTTACTTCCAATATTTCTTTGGTAAAATAGCTTTCGCGCTCATTGACAAATATTTTGAGTGGTTTTGGTGAGGATTCATCATTGAGTAGTGTACGGAGCAAATCATTTTTAAGAGCCAAGTCAGGAGCGTAGCGACCAGGTACTTGAGAAGCGTCTAAGCCAAGCATTTCGGCACTTACCGAATTGATAAAAAGCAAGTGATTGGTTTCGTCTAATCCGATAATGGCGTCGTTCATTTGATTGATGATCGTCTCAGTGCGGCGTTTTTCGAAGAGCACTCTCGCCAAGCTACTGTGCTCATATTCATCGAGTTTTTGGGCCATTTGATTGAAAGCCTTGGCCATTTCGCCCAACTCATCGGAGCGATTGGTACCCAGACGCGACTCATAATTTCGCAGGCTAATCTCTCGAAGCCCGTCGGTGATTTGTTGGATAGGCTCAGAGATTGTTTTAGGGAAATTGATGATAAACGAAAACGCTACCAATGCGCATATCGTGGCGATGAGCACCATGTAAGAATACACGCTATCGGCGGTCTTTTTGACTTGCTCATTTTTACGAATGATAGCCTGCATATTGATATCCGTGATTTGGCTTAGCTGTCGATTCATAAGCTGAAGACGGCTACTGTCGGGGGTTTGTTTGAAGGCGTTGAAATGCGCACGCAGTTCTTGCGTCAGAGCGGCTTCGCCCACCTCCGTGAGGTTTTGTTCTTGTTGACGGAGATTGTTTTCAAAAATGCGAAAATCTTCTTCGTTCCAATTGTTGTTGTCAATGACGTCGCGCATATGATGTGCGTATTCCAAAGAGATATAGTTATCTTTCAGAATCCCTTGCGCTTCTTGGGAAAGTTTTTTGAGATACCATGCACTTAGGCCGCCCAATAGCAGTATTACGGCAAACAAAAACGTAAGGGCTAAACGAAGTTTGGTTTTGAGTTTCATGGTATCAACTGATTACTACAAGGTCGATGTCGGTGTCTGATACTTTTTGTAAAAGCTTATAAAAGAGTGAGGTGCGCGTCACTATCCTCCAAAAACTACCGTGAGGCTTGCCTATACATACGGTAGTGATGTGGTGTTTTTGGGCGGTTTCAAAAATATTTTGTGCTACGTCGTTGCTTTTGACTCTTACTACTTCTGCTCCCAGTTCAGTGGCTAGTTTGAAGTTATTGATCAGGTGGCGTTGGGCGGCAAGGCCGATTTTGTCGGTATCTTCATGAGAAGTTTGTACATACAATACATACCACTTTCCTTGATAATAACTTGCCAAACGCGCCGTTTTGCGCAAAATCTTTTTGGCGATTTCGTGGTTAGAGCTGATGCAAGCCAAAAAACGCTCGGGGCGCATACTGACATTTCTCGGAACCTCCGTTTCTACTTTTCGTTCTACCTGCGAAGCTACTTCTTTCAGCGCCAATTCGCGAAGTTGTAGGATTTTTTCGGCTTGAAAGAAATTTTGTAGGGCGGTGGCCACTTTCGATTTGTCATAGATTTTTCCTTCTTTGAGACGAGTCACAAGCTCATCGGCGGTAAGGTCGATATTGACGACCTCGTCGGCTTGTTGCAAAATACTATCCGGAATCGTTTCCTTGACTTCTATGCCCGTAATCTGAAGTATTTCGTGATTGAGGCTTTCGAGATGCTGAATATTGACCGCCGAAATCACGCTGATACCTGCGGAAAGAAGGTCGAGTACATCTTGCCAGCGTTTTTCGTTTTTTGAGCCATGAATGTTGGTATGAGCAAGTTCGTCCACAATCACAACCTCTGGATGCAGATTGATGATTGTTTGTAAATCCATTTCAGAAAGCTCTTTGCCTCGATAGAAAACCGTTCGGAGGGCAATCATCGGCAAGCCTTCTAAGAGCGCATGGGTTTCGGAACGACCGTGGGTTTCGATGAAACCAATCTTAATATCGACTCCATTGCGAAGCAAGGTGTGGGCTTCTTGGAGCATTCGGTAAGTCTTGCCTACACCCGCACTCATACCGATATATACTTTTAGTTTCCCTTGTTTCGACTTTTTGATTAAGTCAAGGAAATATTGGGCGTTTTGTTCGGGTGTAGGCATAAAGGTAAAGAATTAGAATGAAAGCGCGAGAGATGTAGTCAGGACAAAATCAGAAGAGGTGTTTTTGCCCGCTTTCTCAAAAATGGCATCTTGGCTATCCAAACGCCGACCTTCTATACGCCACGCACAATTGGACAAGATAGCATAATCTATATTGACCGAATAGGCCAAAACTTGAAAGCCATTGGGCGTATTGGTGGAGATGACCAATCCTGTTTTATCGGTATATTTCTCTAAACGGCCTGCCATGCTTATTTTGGGAGAAAATTGATACTTTAGAATCCCTACCCAGCTACTCCATGCGTCGTATTGGGAGGCACCAGCTTGCCGCTGATCAATGCCGTAGTCAAAATCGGCAGTAAGGCCCAATTTATCAGTAAGTTGGAAAATACCATAGAGATTATGAAAAAAACGATTGCGATTGGAGGCATCAGGCCGACCGCCCAAAAAAGTACTAGAATTTAACGTCACCCTACTGCTAGGCTTGAAGGTAACTTGGGTGCCTATTGCCAATCTTGTATTGCCATCAGGACGGCGGATTTGCTGCCAGCCATTTAGTACTAATCCTGATAAAAACCAGCGGCCGTTGTCGGAGGTATAGCCGATTTTGGCACCCGTTTCATAATAGGGCGTATTGTCGGCCATGAGGCTACGAGTAAGTGTCCAGCAGTCTTTTGAAATAGCGCTTTCAAAACCAATGTGCGAACTAAAAACCCCCGCATCTATCCACAGGTTTTTGGCTGTTGAAATCTTGAAACCCACATTAGCTTCATAAATATGCCGTAAAGTAGCAGGCTCGGCGGCCAAATTGGCGTTGGCGTATGTCCCTGCCATAAGCGCTAAGTTGCCGCGTACTTGATTGGTACTATACGATGCTTTCACAAAGCCTAAATTGATATTGAATTCATTATGCCGATTGTGACTATATACAAACGAGGGGCGCTCATTGTTAGAAGGTTGATTGAAATCATAGCTGTAATAGGCTTCTATGTAGCCACTGACGGAGATTCGGGAAGTTGAATCGGTAGTTTGGGCCAAGGAGGGTGAAAGCAAGAGAGCCATGAGCACTATTTTTAATAACTGATTCATGTAAATCTGATTTTTGAAATTGGAGACATTTTAATACGACACTTAAAATTTTACCCGCCCATTGAAATCCACCGATAAATGTAGATGGGAGATTACATAAAACTCTTTTTCTGCCAAAATCGGCGTTTGTATTATTCAGCGAGTTTCTGCGGGTAAAAATTGAAATTTTTTACTTAACGAGGCAAATAATATGAAACTCAGAAAGCCTTTCGTATTTGAATGACCTAATTGCCCCAAACTTGACTCGTAATATGTTAGAGTTTATCTAGGGCAATGTTTAATGCCAATGTATTGATTTTTGTGGGGCCAAACAATCCCCAAAGTGGTGGCTCTGCGTGGGCATCTACCAAGGCCTTGATTTTAGCTTCGGGGAGGTTGCGTACTTTAGCAATCCGTGCTATTTGGATGTTGGCAGCTTGAAGAGATAAGTGGGGGTCGAGTCCACTTCCTGAGGCAGTGACAAGTTCGGAAGGAATTTCTGACTGCGCTACAGTAGGATTGTGCACCAAAAATGTATCAATTCGGGCCTGAACTTGAGCCAGATACTCGGGATTAGAAGGGGCTTTGTTGGAGCCACCTGAGCCAGCGGCGTTGTATTCTACTGCTGATGGGCGCGACCAAAAATACTTGTCTTCCGAAAATTTTTGACCCACTTTAGCAAAACCGACGATTTTTCCATTGACAGAGACGGTTTCGCCACGGCCTTTTTCGGGGGCAAACTGCGCGAAACCCCAAACAAGAAGAGGATAAATGACCACTAGCAAAACAAAGGTCGCAAGGGTCATCCAGAGGGCGGATACGAGGTGTGTTTTCATTGGGAAATAAATTAGAAGGTCAATATTTTGTTTATAACCAGACTCCTACTAGCAAATCGATGAGTTTGATACCAAGAAAAGGCACAATAAGCCCACCTACCCCATAAAGGAGGAGATTGCGGCGTAGGAGTGCACTAGCTCCGATAGGCTTATAAGCTACTCCTCTGAGTGCCAGAGGAATCAACAAAGGAATAATGATGGCATTGAAAATCACCGCCGACAAAATGGCACTTTGAGGGCTGCTAAGCTGCATAATATTGAGGGATTGCAGGGCCGGAATCGAAGTCACAAACAAAGCGGGTACTATGGCAAAGTACTTGGCTACGTCGTTGGCGATAGAGAAGGTGGTAAGCGTACCACGCGTCATGAGGAGCTGTTTCCCAATTTCGACAATTTCAATCAGCTTGGTAGGGTCGTTGTCCAAATCTACCATGTTTCCGGCTTCTTTGGCCGCTTGCGTGCCACTATTCATGGCTACACCTACATCGGCTTGAGCAAGGGCAGGGGCATCGTTGGTACCATCGCCCATCATAGCTACAAGTTTGCCGTTGGCTTGCTCGGCTTTGATGTAGTTCATTTTGTCTTCGGGTTTGGCCTCTGCAATAAAATCATCTACCCCCGCTACCGTGGCAATGTACTTGGCAGTGAGAGGGTTGTCGCCCGTTACCATCACAGTTTTGACGCCCATTTTTCGTAGTCTTTCAAATCGTTCTTGGATACCGGGTTTGATTACGTCTTGCAATTCAATCACACCCAGTACCTTATCATTTTCAGACACTACCAGCGGCGTGCCGCCGTTGGTGGCGATTTCGCGTACTTTATCACTAGTATCTTTGGGGAAAGCATTGCCAGCGCGCTCTACCATCATCCGAATCGCATCTTGCGCACCTTTACGGATTTTGATGTTTTTGGGTAAGTTGACGCCCGAAGAGCGTGTTTCGGCCGTAAATTTTATCATTTCGGCATTGGCAGGCATGGTGGGTAGTTTGGTGCCTTTTTGTAAGCCTAATTCGATAATAGACTTGCCCTCGGGCGTCTCGTCGGCCAAAGAAGAATACATGGCTGCTAACGTAAATTGCTCTTCAGTCACTCCTGCGGTAGGCCAAAAATGCGTCGCTTTGCGATTGCCTATGGTGATAGTACCTGTCTTATCGAGCAGGAGGGTATCAATGTCGCCTGCCGTTTCGACGGCTTTGCCAGATTTTGTAATGACATTGGCGCGTAGCGCTCTGTCCATGCCCGCAATACCGATGGCCGAAAGAAGCCCACCAATGGTAGTAGGGATAAGACATACAAAGAGCGCGATAAAAGCAGAGATAGCGATGGGGGTATTGGCATAATCAGCAAAAGGCTTGAGCGTGACACACACTATCACGAAGATGAGCGTAAAGCCTGCTAACAAAATAGTAAGCGCAATTTCGTTGGGTGTTTTTTGGCGAGAAGCTCCTTCCACTAAAGCAATCATTTTATCTAAAAAACTCTCGCCCGGCTGCGTAGTGACTTTGACCTTGATATGGTCAGAAAGAACTTTGGTACCACCTGTTACGGAAGATTTGTCGCCACCCGCTTCCCGAATCACGGGCGCAGATTCGCCTGTGATGGCCGACTCGTCGATGGTCGCCAATCCTTCAATGATTTCGCCGTCGGAAGGGATAATGTCTCCTGCTTCACAAATAAAGATATCGCCTTTTTCGAGCTGAGACGAAGGCATGATTTGTAGCTCATTTACTTTCAATTGACCTACGGCTCTGATTACCTTGGCCGGGGTGTCTTCGCGGGTTTTGCGGAGACTATCAGCTTGGGCTTTGCCACGGGCTTCGGCCAACGCTTCGGCAAAATTGGCAAAAAGAAGGGTGAGTAAAAGAACCACAAAAATGGCGATATTGTACGCCAGGCTACCTTGGGAAGTATCCCCTCCAAAAGCTATTTGAAGGCACACAAAAAACATCACTACTGTGCCTATTTCGACCGTAAACATGACAGGATTACGAAACATAGTAGCAGGGTTTAATTTGATAAACGACTCTATCATAGCCGTTTTGGTCATGTCCCACTGAAAGAGAGAAACCGATTGAGAACGTTTCATATTTTTTGTAATCTAAAATTATAGTGTAAAAAACTCCGCCAAAGGACCCAACGCAAGCGCTGGAAAAAATGACAAGGCTGCAATAATGAAAATCACGGCAAAAACCATAAAACCAAAAGTGGTAGTATCGGTTTTGAGTGTTCCTTCTGATTCGGGGATGTATTTTTTGTTAGCCAATATCCCCGCAATCGCCACGGGACCAATGATAGGTAAGTAGCGGCTCAAAATCAGTACAATACCACAGGTAATATTCCAAAAAGGATTGTTGTCGGCAAGGCCCTCAAATCCCGAACCGTTGTTGGCCGAGGAAGAGGTGTATTCGTAGAGCATCTCCGAAAATCCGTGGAAGCTAGGATTGTTGAGCCAGCCTACGCTCGTATCTTTGGTAAATACGTAGCTCGCCAATGCCGTAAAGCACAAAATCAAGAACGTATGCAGCAGGGCTACCAACGTAGCAATTTTCATTTCTTTGGCTTCTATTTTTTTACCCAAAAATTCGGGTGTACGCCCTACCATCAGCCCTGAAATGAATACCGCAATGATGATAAAGACGTAAAAATTAAGAAAACCTACACCTACACCACCATAGAGGGCGTTGATCATCATATCGATCATCTGCATCGCGCCCGATAGGGGAGTCATGCTGTCGTGCATGGCATTGACGGAGCCATTGGAAGTAGTGGTAGTCGTAATGCCCCATAACGCAGAAGCCGCCGCCCCAAAACGAATTTCTTTGCCTTCCATACTTCCAAGACTCTGATGAATTCCCATTTTAGTAAGGGCAGGATTGCCTTGCATTTCAAAATAAACTGACGTACTGAGAAGTAATAAAAAACCGAGCGTCATGACTCCAAAAATCATCCAAGCCAATTTTTTTCGGTTGAGATAAAAGCCCAATGCAAACACAAAAGCAATCGGAATAAGGATGATGAGGATGTTTTCGACGATATTGGTAAGATAGTTGGGGTTTTCGAGGGGGTGGGAAGAGTTGACCCCAAAATACCCGCCACCGTTGGTTCCGGCTTGCTTGATAGCAATCATCGCCGCCGCTGGCCCGCGTGATACCTGTACCGAATCGCCTTGCAGCGTAGTGATAGCGGCCTTGCCTTCCCAGTTCATTGGAGTACCGTTGAATACCAAAATAATGGCTGATACGAGCGAAATAGGTAATAAAATTCGGGTGCAGGATTTTAGGAAGTAATCATAAAAATTGCCCAGCTGAGTGGTTTGGTGCTCTTTCATGGCTTTAAAAACAATGGCTCCAGCTGCCATACCCGTAGCCGCCGTCACAAATTGCATAAACATCAGCCCACCCAATTGGGATAGATAAGTGACCCCCGTTTCGCCCGAATAATGTTGTAAGTTGCAGTTGACCAAAAATGAAATCGCGGTATTGAAAGCCAAATCAGCACTCATAGAGGGATTGCCGTCGGGGTTGAGAGGAAGCCACCCTTGATTCATCAATACAACCATCATCCACAAAAACCAAATCAAATTGATCGTAAGAAGCGCCGTGAGGTGCTCTTGCCAAGTCATCTCTTTTTTGGGATTGATGCGGCAAATTTTGTAGATTATTTTTTCGAGTGGCGACATGAAATCAAGCCAAGTAGATTGGCCTGAATATACCTTCGCTATGTATTTTCCCAACGGAATTGCCAAAAGTACAGTAATGACGAAGATAAAAGCGATGCCTAAGATTTCTTCTAACATGATAGTGGTACAGATTTAAAACTTTTCGGGTTTGAGTAAGACATAAACCAAATAGCCTAAAACGGCCAGAGCGAGCACAAATAGGATAAGAAACATAGTTTTAGATTTTTTCAAAAAAGCGAATCGAACCAAAAAACAAGGCAAAACACCCAACACCTGTGAGCAAAAGAGAGAGGAGCATAATCATAATGAATACTGTTTTGGTGAATTGCTGATGATAGATGCCAAAGCTGTGCCACCAAAAAGAAAAAAGATGAAAGTGTCTGTAAAACAGTGTTTTATGGAATTGGAGTGTTGAAAGGGCCATAAAAAAGCCTTCCATTTTGGAAGGCTATGTTTTCATTTTGAAAAATTGACCAAAAATCATAATCCGTATTCCTCGATTTTACGGTAAAGAGTAGTAAGACCAATACCTAGCAAACGGGCGGTTTCGGTTTTGTTGTGTTGAGTGTGAACGAGCATCCATTGAATATGCCTTTTCTCTACTTCTGCCAAAGTAGCCACTCCTTGAATCGCATTCTCAAAACCAAACTGTAGCTCAAAGGGAAGTTCTTGCGGGGTTAGCTCGTTATTGTTGGCTAAAATAACAGCTCGTTCGATGATATTTTTGAGTTCGCGGATATTTCCTTTCCATTGATTTTGGCGGAGTTTATCCACAAAGCCTGTTGATAACTTAGGCATAGGGCGATTCATTTTGGCTGCATATATTTGAGCAAAATGTTGAGCTATAGCAGGAATGTCGTCGGGGCGTTGGCGAAGAGGAGGAAGATTGATTTCAAAAACCGACAATCTATAATATAAATCTAGGCGAAAAAGACCTTTTTCGGCTTCGGCTTTGAGGTTGCGATTGGTGGCGGCCACAAAGCGTACATTGACTTGGGTGGGTTTGGTATCGCCTACTTTGTAAAAAGAATTGGTTTCCAAAACCCGCAAAAGTTTGGCTTGGAGTTCGAGCGTCATTTCACCAATTTCATCCAAAAACAAAGTGCCTCCGTGGGCTTCTTCCAACAACCCTTTTTTGTCTTTAAGCGCGCCCGTAAAAGCACCGGCCCGGTGGCCAAACAATTCGCTTTCTAAAATCTCACGGCTAAAAGCACTACAGTTGAGCGCCACAAAAGATTTTTCGCGCCTTGGGCTTTCTTGGTGAATCGCTTGGGCAAAAACCTCTTTGCCCGTGCCTGTTTCGCCCAACAACAAAACCGTAGTATCCGTCAGCGCCACTTTTTGGGCGAGGTGGAGGGATTCTTTGATTACTTGTGAAGAGCCAATCACACTTCCAAACCCAAACTTCTGACTTACTTTTTCTTCGAGTCGCTTTACTTTTTGCTGGAGTTCGGCTTTTTCTACTGCACGCGCTACGAGCGGTACAATGCGGTCATTGTCGTCACCTTTGGTAAGATAGTCAAAAGCCCCATTTTTGACGGCTTGCACACCATCGGCGATCGTGCCATAAGCGGTCAGCAAGATGATTTCTAGGAGAGGAAACTGAGTTTTGATTTGTTGGGTAAGGGCTACACCGTGCGCGTCAGGGAGTTTTACGTCACAAATTACTACTTGAATATCTTGTTTTTCTAAAATATGAAAGGCCGAACGGGCGTCGCTAGCCTCATTGACGTGGTATCCTTCCAACTCCAAGATGCGCTTCAGCAACCCGCGTAGCTTAATTTCATCATCAATGAGGAGGAGGTTTGCCATGGAGGAGCGTTTGTTATCAAAATTAATTGATATACTAAGTGTCATCTTCTAACCCTAGCCTTTAGGCGGGGGCCTATAAATAAGAAGGATATAACGAGGGCTTTAGCCCTGATTTTTCAAGTATAAGGTCAAAAATCAGGGCTAAAGCCATTACTGTAGTTGTTGGTTATTGTCCCCAGCCTAAAGTCTGAACACCGATGCGGCCTGGGGTTTGATAAGGTTGTGACAAAATCCTAATTAATTATGTGATTAAGTTTTTGATATTCAACACAGTTAACATTGCTTAGTTACTTAACTTCGGATAGCGATTCACTTTTACTTTACGTCATATTCTGCCAATGTCTCTTTCAAAAACTTCAAGAAAGGAGCAGAAAACTCTTTGCGTTTGAGGGCAAACTTCACAGTAGTTTTCAAGAAATCGAGTTTGTTACCAATATCATGACGCTCTCCTTCGATGCGGTGGGCGTAGATACTTTCGCGACGGAGCAGGATTTGGAATGAATCCGTTAGCTGAATTTCGCCGCCTTTTCCTTTGCCAGTTTGCTCAATAGCCGTAAAAATTTCGGGCGATAAAATATAGCGTCCAGCGATTGCCAAATTAGAAGGGGCAGATTCGATAGAAGGCTTTTCGATAAGCGCATCCAATTGCATAATTGTATCGCTCAAAGCAGTACCCCCTACGATTCCGTAGCGATTTACTTTCTCGCGCGGTACGGTTTCTACCGCAATCACGGTACTTTGGTATTGCTCGTAGGTGTCGATGAGTTGTTGAGTCACCGGAATCACCGAATCCATGATAGTGTCTCCTAGAAGTACTGCAAATGGCTCGTTACCAACGTGTTGCTTGGCATAGTAAATAGCATCGCCGAGGCCATTGGTTTCGCGTTGACGAACATAATGGATGTTGGCCATGTCTGACAAGCGGCGCATTTCATTCCAGAGAAGTTCGTCATGTTTTTCTTCTAGCTTTGCTTCAAGTTCGACGTTACGGTCAAAATGGTCTTCGATGGCACGTTTGCCACGGCCAGTAATAATCAAAATATCTTCGATGCCCGAATCCACCGCTTCTTGCACTACGTACTGAATAGTGGGCGTGTCGATGATAGGGAGCATCTCTTTAGGTTGAGATTTGGTAGCAGGTAAGAAACGAGTACCTAGACCTGCAGCGGGTATAACGGCTTTACGAATCATGTGGGGAATTAAAAAATAGAATTTATGATTTTGTGTTTTACGAAATCATAATATTCAGGTTTTAAAAAAGTATTTTGTTTTTTCATAACACTATCCATATTAAACATACCGACAATATGGGTAGCGAAGTATCCGTTACGAGAAGATGCTTTAGTGAGCATTTCAGGTTTGATTTCAATCGTGTATTTTGGAAAATAATTTTTAGTAGTCATTAAGACGGCATAAAAAAAATCCTCATCATAAAACAGTTCATCGTTTGACACTACTAAGGCTGGGTGAGGTAAAAAGCGTCCATCAGGCATTTGAAAATTTACTTCGACAACTTCCCATTGAGATACTTTACCCTTCATAGTTTTTGAGTGATTTAGCCAACAGGCGATTGCCGTTGAGGACTGCGGCTTTTCGGTAATCATTAGCGGTGTACTCGCGCTCTAATTCTCGTTTTAATAAAGCCACTATTATTTCTAAAATAGATTCGTCTTCTACACTATCTATTAATTCGTGGGCTTTTTTTCTGGTGGATGTTTCTAGCATACTAGTGTATGTTTTAGGACAAAGCTAATAAAAAAACACCGTTTATTTTCCATACAATGCTTTGGCGGCTGGCTCATATTTGTCGCCTGCTACCCAATAAGGCGTAATGGGCTTGTTGGCGATAAGGCGGGCCGCATAGGCGAAAGATTGACAAAACTTGAGCAAATAATCAAAATCTACCGACTGTGGGTTGTCAGCGGCTTGGTGGTAATATTGGGCAATCTCACCGTCGAAGCTTTTGAAGCCTGGCGCAAAATCAGGAGCTGGAATACCCTTAGCTGCTAAGTTGACATTGTCGGAGCGGTCAAAAAGGTTTTGTTCGGGAGCAGGGTCGGCAAAAACACCAAGCCCAAAAGCTTTACAAGCAGCTTCGATTTCGGTGTTGCAGTTGGTACGATTGAGCCCAATCACCGATACTATCGAACGGTCGCCTACGCCTGCGCCGTCGCTGTTGAGATTGAATACGCATTGTTTGAGAGGAACAAGCGGGTGTTCTGAATAGTATTTACTTCCCAAAAGACCAACCTCCTCGGCGGTATATCCTATCAAAAGAATCGAGCGTTTGGTAGGTTTTAGCGTGAGGGTTTTGGCGGCGGTAAGCATAGCTACCGTACCGAAGGCATTGTCGCGGGCACCGTTGAAAATACTATCGGCAGCGGTGTAGGTATTGCCTCCTTTTTTACCCATTCCTACGTGGTCGAAGTGAGCACTTACCACAATATACTCATTTTTGAGCACAGGGTCGGTGCCTTCTATTACTCCTACCACATTGTAAGACATTACATTTTGCTGGGCGCGACCAGTAGTGTAGAAGGTAGCCGAAGTGGCCCCATTTTTAAACAAATCCACGTACTTTTTTTGCTGGCCATTGACCCAAATGTGAGGCGTACCGGTGGCAGCAGTGCCTAAGCTCAGTTTTTCGTTGCCAAAATAGCGAGACGCAAAACCCCAGGGAATTTGGGCCGTAAACAATTCAATCAACAAAGCGGCCCCTTTTTCAGTGGCAAGCTTGCGTTTTTCGTTGGAGGCGGCAAATATCTCTTGGGGTGTTTTGGATTCGGGCGTGCCTACTTGCGCTACTACGATTTTGCCTTTGACGTCTTTGGTGTAGTCGGCTGCTTGGCCGTATCCTACAAATACTACATCGGCGCTAAAATTGACGGCATCACTACCCAAAATCACAAATTCTTTTCCTACGTGTAAGGTATCACCGTTGGCAATCAATACTCCTTCCTTAGCCATTTTCTGAAGTACAAACGGCACAGGCTGCAAATAATCAGCTTGTGCTGCCACTGGCTTGACACCCAAAAAGCGCAATTGCTCAGCCAAGTAGCGAGCTGCTACTAAATTGCCTTGCTCGCCCGTGCGCCGGCCTTGCAGCTCGTCGGAGGCCAGAAAACGCATGTTTAGTTCGACTTCGGCTTTTTGAATCTGTGATTCAGGCAGCTTTTTGATAGATTGGGCAGCTGCCGACAAACTCACACAAGCGGCGATAAGAGTGGTAGCAAGAAGTGATTTGGGGGAGTATTTCAACATGATGAAGTGATTTTAGGCAGTTTCAAGGATTTTTGGGCCTTGCTGATTGATTTGCGAGACATAGCTTTTGGTCGTAATGCCCACGCTTCCAAAAGCTTCGCTCATGGCTTGTGCCACTCTGCTGGCGGTTTCTTGCCCACGACTCAAGGCAAACATGGATGGCCCTGCCCCAGAAATGCTACATCCCAATGCGCCGCTGTTGAGAGCGGCTTGTTTTACGTGGTCAAATTCGGGAATAAGAATAGAACGCACAGGCTCAATAATGACATCGACCATCGAACGACTCACCAAATCATAATCTTCTTGCATCAATCCCGCGATAAGTCCGGCGACGTTGCCCATTTGAGAAATGGTATTTTTGAGGGATACCTCGTTGCGCAAGATGTAACGGGCGTCTTTGGTATTGACTTCTACATCGGGATGAACAAGGGTACAATACAGCTCGTCGGGGACTTTGACTTTGAAAACATCCAAAGGGGCGTAGCTCCTAATGACGACAAAACCTCCCAAAAGTGCCGGGCCTACGTTGTCGGCATGGGCAGCACCACAAGCGATACGCTCGCCTTCCATGGCAAAAGGAAGGAGCTGAGTTTGGGTAAGTGGGCGACCAAAAAGCTCATTGATGGCAAAAATGCCTACCACCGAACTCGCTGAACTTGAGCCCATTCCGCTACCAAGCGGCATGTTTTTGTGAAGAATCACCTCTACGCCTTGCGTAGCGCCGATATGCGCCAAGAATTTGAGCATCACGACCGTTACGGCATTGCGTTCAGGCTCTCGTGGAAGGCGACCGTCGTCGCCGATAATGTCTTTGATAATGACCCCTGGAGTATCAAGTTTACGTAGCTCTACGATGTCGCCGGGTTGGTCAAGCGCAAAACCAAAAATATCAAACCCACAAGCTACGTTGGCCACGGTAGCTGGGGCAAAAGCTTTGATGTAATTCATTTGTCAATCAATCAGATGAGAAGGCGGAATGATAATTTGACAAAAGTACATAAAAACCCTAAAAAACAGAATGACTTCAAAAGCCGTGCGGTGAAATGCAAAATGATGTAAAATTAGAGGGAGGAGCCGATACCAAAGGTTGGTCGGATATGGTTTTCGTAAATTCAAGCGAAGCTCACCATGTTATACCAGAAAGTATCCTAGGAACAAATACACGCCTAGCTGATCTTATAGAATGGGATAAAGGAAAAATCTTTAATTTTATCGGTGGTGACAATGGCTTGATGATGCTCCCCGTCCATAATGGAATAGGGCATCATTCAAATTCTCCTACCTATGCAGGACAGATCAATAAGAAGATAAATGATATAATGGCCAAATACGATTTAAAAGACGAGGCCAAGAAGGGAGAAGCATTAGAAGCTATTAAGAAATTTGTTGAAAAGGTAAAAGACGAAATCGTGGACGATTGTATTAAAAAAAATCGATCTTTAAGCACGCTATCTATTAAGTCAAAATAACTATTCTCTCATGAAATATTACAAATTCTCAGCCGCTAGTTGGCAAACTAAAGGGAAGAAAAGACGAGCCCATCCTTATGCCCAAGCCGCTCCCGGCTCAATTGCCGCCCATACCTATCGCACCGGAAGATTCCCTGTCAGTAGTTGGCCTCAGTTTGCTATGTTTGACAATCCCCCTGTGTTTGACCATTTTATCTTAAGGGATGTATTGATGCGCAATTATAGATACAACTGGGTTTTACTCGATTTATATTACTTATCGCAGGAATTGACTACGGTTATTGGCTATTTGGTATCGCCAAAATTGAAAAGCATTATGGAAAAGTTTGCTATTTATCAACCTCATCAGTTTTACCCAGCTAAATTATTGTATAAAAACAATTTTTTAGACTACTACCTTTTTCAATTAGGGAGTCGATTACCGATAGATTATGCCCGCAGTAAATACACAATGAAATATAAAGGCGATAAAAAAGAGCCTGTAGAAGAATCCGCAAGCATACATGTAGGTAGTGAAATTGGGATATTAGATGAAGACTCTTTTTTTGTAAAAATAAAGGAATGCAGGGAAAGTAATCAAGAATTGCTTTTTTTTGAAAAAGTAATCAACGAATTGCCTGATTTGGCTATGCTTGATGGCGAGGTTATTATCAGTAGTCCAATGAAAGATGCCTTAGAGCAAGCCAATATTTCAGGTATTTGGTATGAGGAGTTCGGTGGTTTTACCGTTAGTTTTCTTCCTCCTTCAAGTTTATGACAGCCTCAATCTGTAATCCGTTTCTCCAAAGGCCTGAGGCCACGGTGTAGGTCATTAGTTTTGAATAATCTTAAACAATCATTTCCATCACCTACTAAATTTAACTGTAATTAAAATGAAAACATTTGAAAATCTATTTTCAATAAAAAAGCCGCCAGTAAGCGAGGAGGAATTGCAAACTGTTGAAAGTGAAATTGGTATAGAAATCCCTATTTCATTAAGGGAGCTATATAAGATTAATAATGGTGGTTATGCTGGGCCTAATGAGACATCGTACAAAATTTATCATGACGCCGAATGGATTGGAGGTATAAATATTTTTTATGATATAGAAAACTTAAAAACAACCTATTTACATACTTTTAAAGGAACAGAAGCTGCTGGTTTAGGTGATTTTGGTACTAATAGATTTATAGCATTTTCAGATTGTGGAGCTTGTTTTATATGTATAGGACATACGGGGAAGGATTTAGGAAAAATTTTTTGGATAGAGACTGATAACCCAATTGATGAGGTTAATTACCTCATTTTCAAATTAGCAGATTCATTACAAGAGTTTTTTGATGGATTAGCACCAAGTGAGTGAAAACATACACAAACCCGTGGTCTGTGTCTTCACCATAACCGTCAGGATAAGAGTTAACCGCAGTATTTTTGCTACCAAAAACGATGGAGTCATTAACAGACTTGCTAAGAAACCAAATTATCCCAGTCAACGAGTCATACACCCAACCAACGAATTGCCAAGGGGTTGAATAAATATTAGATACGAGGGTCAAAATTAGGCGTTTTAGGGACAGCAGCTTTTAAAGACGGCACAATCAAGTGGATAAAAGCCTATGATGCAGGTGTAGAAAATGTAATCACTGACATAACAACTGATTTTTAAAAATGGAACTATTGAAAAAAGTCATTAATGATATTTTTGGGGAAGAATATCATGTAAAAGTAGCCTCAGACGGTTTTGATTTAATAGCAAAACCCCATAAAGATTTTGCATTTGTTGTTGGATTTAGATCTTATCCCAATAGTAAAAGTGTAAGAGAAAAACTAATGATTATGAAACGATTTGATGAAGTGGAAAAACTCATTGTGCCTATTCTAAAAAAGCATCAGATACATTATAAAAGCTATGGTAATTACAATGCTACCATTCAACAGGTACTACCTTTCAAGCAAATTCCAAATCTTTCTGATATATTTTATGAATTTATCGAAGAAAGTTGGTTGTTGCCCTTAGACGCATCAAAATTAGAGCAACCTATTACCTACAAAATTGGTAATGAGGATTTAGAAGATTTAATGAAGACAATAATGGTTGAAATCAAAAAAGCCATTGACTATGCTAAGATACATTTTGTAGATAAATACCAGACCCTCAATGATGTCTTTGAAGCCAGTAATAAAATGAATGAGGATGAAATCGCTGTCTTTTTTTCTAGTCCCACACTACTTCGTAAAATAATTATTGATTACAAGGTAAATGATAAGTTTGATATACACTCTTCTTTAAATATACAAATAAACATGTATAGAGAAGTTGAGAAAGACTATCCTGACAGTTTCAAAAATTATGCAGAAGCAACAGAGGCATTATATGAAAAGTTAAAATCGCTGGGATAATGGACAAAATCCATTGTTTTCTCAATCCCTAATCTGTGGAGACACAAATGAGGGTGTAGGGTAGTCATCAGCAAAACTTTATCAAAGTGAAAAAGACGAATTTGGATTCTTTCGGTTTTAAAATCAGCTACTGCAAATAGGGCGTTGGGATACAGATTACGGGATAGAATTGTTATCATTCTTCTAGTAAGTGTACAAGCCATAAAGGCTTCATTATCAGGTTATACACATTCGATAAAAGTCGAATAACAAACTTTTACATTTCATTTACATTCTTTTACAGGAATAATTCAGAAGATTTTGTGGGTGAAAATACCTTTGTCAACATCAAAGAAGTAAACACCTATAAACAACCTAAAATCATGAAAACGCTATCATTTATCGGACTTGCTGCACTTGGTATTCTCATTTGCGTAGCAGCAACTACCGCTGTCCCAACCGCTAATTCGACCAACGACGCTAAAATGTCCGTGGCTTTGCTCTTAGACGGCCAACCATTAGACCAAGCAGGGTTGTCAACCGTGAGCAGGGGTGTTTTGACCGTAAACTCTTTAGAATCAGATTCAAAAATGCCTTTCCGCATTTACCTAAAACGCGGTGACCAAAAACTGAGTTTTGGAGGGCAAACCAACGGGAAAGAGCAATACGAAGCTGAAATTGGTTTTTTGGTGTCACGGGCACGTTTTGGTGACGCGTTGGTGGTAGAAACCGTCGGGAATGCGGCCGAAAATCAAAAGCCCAAAGTGGTATTTACCAAATACCTTTTTCCACTGATTTTTAAGAAAGTGACGGTTCAAAATGGCGACGGCTGCTAGGCATTTATGATAAAACAGCACATCCTTACGCTACTTGTTACCTTGTTTTTTACTCAGGTAGGCATTGCCCAATCCACTGGCACTTTTACCGACTCACGCGATGGGCAAACGTATAAAACGTTCAGCTTTAAAAATGCTTTAACCAACACCACGGTTACTTGGATGGCCCAAAACTTGAACTACAAAGTGCAGGAGAGCTATGCTTATGATGACAAAGATAGCAATCGAAAAGAGCTAGGCTTGCTTTACACCTGGGAAGCAGCGAAAAAAGCCTGCCCCAGCGGTTGGCATTTAGCAACGGATAGTGAATGGTCTATGTTGGTGACTAAATTTGGTGGAACCGACAAGGCTGGCGAAGCCCTGAAAAGCATCAAAGGTTGGGCTGAAGACGGCAACGGCACTAACAGCAGCGGGTTTAACGGGCTTCCAGCAGGTATTCGCAGAAATAATCTTTATGAGGTGATGAGTGTGATGGGTTTCTGGTGGACGTCCACACCCACGGATGAGGAGGGTAAAGCTTGGGAATGGAACTTCAGTTATGGTGGCCCAGGGGAAAAACCACTTAAAACAAAAGCGTTCCGTTTCCCTGGCTCTGTTTCTTACGCTGTATCTGTTCGTTGCGTTCGGGATTAATTTATCTATTGAATGCAGCGGGTCAGAAATAATATGAATCGTTGAGTTTAAAATCATTTGTCAATTATCATTAATCAGTATCATTTCTATTGTGCGTCCTACTAAAAGACCCTTTTACAATGAAAGTGAAATCAGATAGACAAAACCTGTTTGTTCTTGGCTGGACAGTTTTGATTATAGTAATAAACTCTTGCAATAGTCAAAGTCAATCAACTAAGGAAAATCAGATTGTTCATTCTCAAATTGACATCACACGGTTGAAATACACGAAAGGAGTTCGTTCAATTTTAGAAGATAGTAAAGGAAATATTTGGTTTGGCAGTCATAACGAAGGTGTGTGTATGCTTCAGAATGGTCGGTTGCACTATTTTACAACCCAAAACGGATTGAGTGACAACCAGGTGAGGAGCATTTATGAAGATAAAAATGGTATCATCTGGTTTGAGTGTGGAATTGGGTTAAGTAGATATGATGGTGAAAAAATGACCGTTTACAATGAAAGAAAGTATGATTCAGAAAACGGGTGGAAATTAACGGATAGTGACCTTTGGTTTAAAGGGGATGAAACGGCGGGTTACAATAAACTTGAAGGTGTGCCAGGCGTGTATCAATATGATGGAAAAAAACTCAATTACCGCAGCTTCCCAATAAAACCAAAACTAGGAGAGGAAAACGCTTATTCAATTTCAACCCCTTTTGTCAGAAGTAAAAATGGAACGGTTTGGTTTGGAACTTATAATGCCTTGATTGGGCATGATGGTAAGCAATTTAAAATATATACCGATGACTCATTAGGATTAAAAGGCTCCCCAACCGAATCTCTGCATATTCGGTGTATAATGGAGGACAGCAAAGGTAATTTATGGATTGGAAACAATAGCGGTAGCAGTCCAATTGGTGGCATCGGGGTATTAAAATATGATGGCAAACAATTCATCCATTTTACAAAACAACATCAGTTAAGAAAGGAAGACACCAAAGGTAATTCCTTGGACAGAGTTTTTTCGATAGGTGAGGATACTTTGGGGAATATTTGGTTTGGAACAGTAGCGTCAGGTGTGTGGCGATATGATGGCCATACCATGAAAAATTTTACCCAAAAAGATGGCCTAGATGGTGACTTTGTTTGGATTATTTACAAAAGCAAAGCGGGTGAATTGTGGTTTGGCGGAGGCCCCAATGGTGTGTATCGTTTCAATGGCAAGTCTTTTGAACGAAAATATTAACTAAAAGCCCAAAATATATATTGCTAGGCAGCTTTCTTTAACTATTACCCGCTGATTTACGCCGATTGAAAGTCGCAGATGACGCTGATTAATGACCATATAAAGCCCTTTTTCAGCGAGAATCAGCGTTTGTAATTCTGCGGCTTTCTGCGGGTAAAAATAAAATTATGAAAAAAATAGCGACCCTTTTAACATCACTGCTCCTTGTGGTTCTTTTTTGTACATCTTGCGGCGGACAAGAAAAAACAAATAGACAAAAAGGCTCAAATACGCCCAAACCAAGCCCTAAAGTCATAAAAAACTTTAAGGCCGTGAGGTTGGCACCCGATTTTGACACGACCTTGGTCAGCCAATATATCCGAAGTATTTTTCAGGATTCGAAAGGAAATTTATGGTTTGGTACCATAGGCGAAGGCGTAGTGCGGTACGACCAAGAAACCTTGACCTATTTTTCCAATCCTGACGGTTTCTATAACCAAACTGTCTATGCTATCAATGAAGATAAAGAAGGCAATATGTGGTTTGGCACCGACCAAGGTGTGTACAAGTATGACTCCAGACAGGCTGTCGGAAAAAGGTTTAAAAATTATAACCAAAAAGATGGTCTGGCCTACGTTGATATTACTCGAAAAGGCATTCTTGTTGATAAATCGGGCACGGTTTGGGTTGGGACACGCGGCGGCGTTTATCGCTATGACCCTGTGGCCGATAGCGAAGGCCGAAAAAGTTTTTCCCTATTTAAAGAACTTGGCAAGGTCAATATTGCAGGTATTATGGAAGATAAAAATGGAAACATTTGGTTTGCGTCTTCTAATCAAGGGGTCTTTCGCTATGACCCTGAACAGAAAGGTGATAATGCCATGAGCCATTTGGCAGAAAAAGAATTATTGGGCGAGAACTACGCAGGAGGAATTGCCCAAGACAAAGCGGGCAATTTGTGGTTTACCATGAAAAACGGCATTTGCCGTTACGACGGAAAAACGTTCACTGAATATACTTCCAAAGACGGTCTGGGCGGAACGGAGTTTTGGGGGATCATTATTGAGCAATCGGGTATCATTTGGATTACCGCCCGAGGCAGTACAACGCGATTTGATCCTTCCGTTACCCTACCGAATCCAAAAGCTTTTACGGTGTTTACCCCGGCTGACGGCTTAAATTGCTGTGTTCAAAGTATGTTTCAAGATAAAGCTGGAAACATGTGGTGGGGTACGGGGCAAGGACTCTATCGCTTTGACGGTCAACGGTTTTATCAAGTGAAAAAGAACGGCCCTTGGTAGGATTTTACCTACTTGTGAGGTTTGTCTACTAAAATGGTTTGACGAAAAAGTCAAGCTTGCGCTTCGTTGCACGGGTCATCATCTATTGCGAGTCAAACGAACTGTAAGTGGGATATGATTTTATACCATTAACAAGTACCAAGACCTGACCTATCGCGAGGCAAAATGGCTTCACTCGTTTGTTGAAAATCAGCATTAATTCATTGAAAGAGAGTTTGTTATAAATAGTATTCTGCAAATTATAACCCAGAATTATTCCTTTCTCTCTAAGGCGTAAATCCTGCCGTTTTCATCCAGAGTAAGCAACGTCCAAACCATTCGTCGAAAGCTGGGACTTTGAGGTATCCGTGTTCTCCTTTCGAATAAATATGCAACTCACTCATTACCTTGTTTTTTTGTAAAGCTTCATAAAAAAGCAAACTATTAGCTACTGGCACCACCGTATCGTCGCTGGCATGGGTAATGAAAGCCGGAGGCGTACGAGGAGTGACTTGGATTTCGTTAGAGTAAAGCTTGATTTGCTCAGCCGAAGCGTCTTTTCCCAAGAGATTGGCACCAGAGCCTTTGTGACCGATGCCTTCCATAAAACTAATAACCGGATACACCAGAATCATAAAATCAGGACGCAGGCTAGTGCCTTCTGGATTGGGAAGAATCGTACGCCCGAAATGCGTCCCTGCCGTAGAAGCCAAATGCCCCCCTGCCGAAAAGCCCATGATGCCGATTTTTTGAGGATTGATATTCCACTCATTGGCACGCTGACGAACCGTCTTGATAGCTTGCTGCGCATCTTGCAATGGCCCTATGGAAGGGTCAATCATGGTTTTGGAGCTAGGAAGACGGTATTTGAGTACAAATGCCGCAATGCCTTGTTTTACAAATGCCTCGGCCACATCATATCCTTCTCTTTTGATGACGAGCACCCCATAGCCTCCCCCTGGACAAATAATCACCGCTACGCCCGTAGCTTTTTCTTTAGGGGGCAAAAAAACGCTAAGCGTAGGTATTGCTACTTTAGACACCACATGATTGGGCGTTTTTATTTCCTCATTGGGAGCGTTGGTAGCATTGGGGATTGCGGCGTTGTACAAAGAAATTTCTTGCTGTGCCACACAGGCACCCCCCCAAACAAATATTGTCAGAAAAAGAAATAGGCTTCTGTAAGGTGTCATCATGGAAAGAGGTTTACTATTTTTTTGAAAAAGCACTTTACGTTCTTTTTCTGCTTATATTCTAAAAGACTTTATTTGTTTTTGAAGGTCGAAAACAGAATTATTAATAGTTTGCCTACCTTTGCGAGATGAATCAAAATCCCGTTTTTATATTGTTGGGAGCCAATTTAGGAGACCGAAAGGGGACATTAGCCGAAGCAAGGCGTTTAATCTCGGAGCAACTAGCCACTCAGATTGTTGCCTCGTCGTTGTACGAAACAGCTCCCTGGGGGGTGACCGACCAACCGGCTTTTCTAAATCAAGTATTGAAGATTGAAACCCACCTTTCGGCGCAAGAATTGTTGGAAAATACACTTGCTATCGAAAAAAAATTAGGGCGCGAACGGCGGCTTCGCTGGGGCGCAAGGGTTATAGATATTGATATTTTGTATTATGATGATCTGATTTTAGAGATAGAAACCTTGTCATTACCTCATCCGCGTTTACACGAGCGTCGGTTTACGCTTGTGCCGTTGGTAGAAATAGCCCCCGATTTCGTTCATCCCATTTTTAGAAAAACAAACCAAGAATTACTGAACGATTGTACTGATGATAGCTCCGTAAACGTTTGTGAATAGAGATTTAGACTTTGGAAAAAGCTAAGTAGAGAGGTTTTTAACTTCCTAAAAGAGGGATTTTTGGAGGAATTGACCGGATATTATTTTTTAACCCCGTTGTGGTTTAGCACTTAGAAAGTTATGCAACGTCGCGATTTTATCAAAAATACGCTCATTACAACTGGAGCAGTGGCACTGGGAAGCTGTCAAGACAAAACCCCTGATGCCAATCGTAAATATGAAGGACAAATCGCCATCATTGGTGCAGGAGCCGCTGGATTGTACGCGGGGCAGCTGTTGGAAGAACAAGAAGCTAAATACACTATTTATGAAGCTTCTGACCAAATCGGCGGGCGAATCAGGTCACTGAAAGGTTTGGCAGATTTTGACCTTGAGCTTGGCGCAGAAGAAATCTACGGCCCTCCTTCACAGTGGTATGATTGGGTAAAAGGAGCAGGAGCTACGCTGATTAAAAGTGATAGTGCCAATGATTTTTATCAAATAGGTTCTCAAATTCAGAATGAAGAACAACTGAAAACAAATGCTAATTTTCAGGCGGCACTCTCTCTTGTAAGAGAGGCTCTTAGCTATACAGGAGATGATGTGACGTTGCTTCAATTTCTCAATGCTCGCTCGGTGCCCACCGATGTACGATATGTGGTTGAATCAATTTTGGCTAACAAATATGGTACTTCGGCCAGTCGATTGAGCGTAAAGTCGATGGCCGAGCAATCAAATATATGGAGTGCAGGTACCGATTTGTATACTTCCACCAATCTTTCTTTAACGAATGTATTGACCGAAAAATTTAAGAATATACTTCCCAAAGTAATCTTAAATATGCCCATTCGACGTATTGATTATAGCAACGAGCGAATCATGCTAGAAGACAGTCAAGCACAACGCCGATTTGTGGATAAAGTAATCATTACTGTTCCGCTAAGTATTTTACAGTCAGGGGATTTGCAACTCACCCCTGCTTTGCCCGAAACCCATACTAATGCCCTCAAAAATATCGGTATGGGAGCAGGAATGAAAGTGACGTTGCTCTTCAATAAGCGCTTTTGGGACAGCAATACTGCCGCTATTTATACCGCAGGAGTAGTACCGCAGTTTAAGGTAAATTCGTATGGACGAGAGGCCAAATCTTTTGTATTGACGGCTACCATAATGGGCGAAAAAGCTGAGTTTTTGAGTACCCAATCGGCAACCGTCTTAGTACAGTCTATTCTGAAAGACTTGGATACCCTGTATGGCAAAGGGGCTGCTACCGCTTCTTTGACCAATGCCCGCATTACTGATTGGACAAAAGAGCCTTACATCAAAGGAGCTTTTTCGTATCCTTTGGTTGGCGGAGGAGGCTTATTGACGCGGCAAGCCCTTTCTCAACCCGTAAAACGAAGGATATATTTTGCGGGCGAAGCTACTCACTACGGAGGCCACAGCGGGACTGTCCACGGTGCTATCGAATCAAGCCGTAGAGCCGTGGATGAGTTGTTGAGAGATGTGAGTTAGCCCGCCCAGTTTTCTCTATCCAAACTTCGGTACTGAATCGCCTCCGCTAGGTGTTCAATTTTGATGTCGGAGCTATCGGCTAGGTCGGCGATGGTACGCGCGACTTTTAAGATACGGTCGTAAGCACGCGCCGAAAGCCCGAGGCGCTCCATTGCTGTTTTTAGCAGAACTTTACCCGCAGGGTTAATGTCACAAATCTCCTTTACCATCTGCGAAGGCATCATGGCATTACAATAAATCCCCGGATTTGACTTGAATCTTTCGGTTTGGATTTCGCGCGCTTTAATCACCCTTTCTCTGATAGCTACGCTACTTTCGGTTTTGCGCGTAGAGGCAATTTGTTCAAACGAAACGGGTGTCACTTCTACGTGCAGGTCGATGCGGTCGAGGAGGGGACCACTGATTTTATTGAGATAGCGCTGCACTGTCCCCGGCGGACATACGCATTCTTTTTCGGGATGATTGTAATACCCACAGGGGCAAGGGTTCATGCTGGCAATGAGCATAAAATTGGCAGGAAACTCAATGGCCCATTTGGTGCGCGAAATCGTGACGCGACGCTCCTCCAAGGGCTGACGCATGACTTCCAAAACCGTACGTTTGAATTCGGGTAATTCGTCCAAAAACAAAACGCCATTGTGTGCCAAAGAGATTTCGCCGGGCTGGGGAAAAGTACCGCCACCGACCAAGGCGGCATCGCTTACCGTATGGTGCGGAGCCCGAAACGGACGACGTGATATAAGGGCCGCTTTGGAGCCGAGCTTTCCGGCTACTGAATGGATTTTGGTCGTTTCGAGCGCTTCTTGCAGCGTAAGTGGAGGGAGAATCGAGGGCAAACGCTTTGCAAGCATGGTTTTTCCGGCTCCCGGTGGCCCAATCATGATTACATTGTGCCCACCTGAAGCGGCGATTTCGAGCGCACGTTTGATATTTTCTTGTCCTTGAACATGTTCAAAATCAGCTTCGTAGTCGTTGATAGTGCTAAAAAAAATATCGCGCGTGTCAATCGTAAGAGGCTTAATATCGTGGGTACCTTCAAAAAAATCGATGGCTTCTTTGAGCGTTTCGACGGGGATAACGTCGATGTTGTTGACAATAGCGGCTTCTTGGGCATTGGCTGCGGGCAACACAAAACCTTTATAGCCGAGCTTTCGAGCCTCGATGGCAATGGGAAGCACGCCTTTGATCGGTCTCAATTTCCCATCAAGCGAAAGTTCGCCCATAATGATATATTCTTCCAATTTCTTTTGGGGCGATAGTTGCTCTGAAGCTTCTAATACACACAATGCAATGGCCAAATCATAAGCAGAGCCTTCTTTGCGAATATCGGCTGGTGCAAGATTTACAACCACTTTTTGGCGCGGCATACGGTAGTTAAAATACTTTAGGGAAGCTTCTACCCGCTGCTCACTTTCCTTTACGGCACTATCAGGGAGACCCACCATAAAAAAACGCATACCTTGTCCTACTGCCACTTCAATCGTAATAATAGTGGCATTGACGCCATAGACTGCACTACCAAAAGTTTTTGAAAGCATACTGATATATCAATTAAAAATCTTACTTAGTTTCGCAAAAATAGAGTAAATCCATTAAATTAATTCACTAGAGCCAAACCGTTTGTGGGGCAAGGCTCTTAAAATCTTCCTATAAAAGTGTATTCCAAAATCTGCTTCAAATGTTTACCTTTGTCGTCATTTTCTAAAATCAGAACCACATTCAATAATTTAAGAAATATCACTAAAACCTTATGTTACAGCGTATTCAGACACTTTTTTTGGCGATAGTTGTAGTGGGTATGGTTGGTATGATTTCACTCCCGATTTGGGAGAAAATCGCCGTTGACGCCAATCAGTCAGTCCAACTTACCGCGCTTAGGCTTACTCATACCGCAGGCAATAGTTCGATGATTACCCCTACGTGGTACCTAGCTTTGTTAGGAGCACTCATTGCGGGGGTGGCATTGTTTGCCATATTTCAATACAAAAACCGTCTTCTTCAATCAGGATTGTGTGCTGTCAATTCCATCCTTATGACGATTATTATGGGTTTAGTAATGTATTTTATCTTTGGAAAAGCAAAAAAACTTTTTGATGTATCGGCTTCGGGCGATTTTAGTTTTGGGTTTTACTCGCTTATAGTAGCCATGCTCGCCAACGTTTTAGCTAATCGTTTTATCCGCCGCGACGAAAAATTTGTGCGTTCGCAGGAGAGAATGAGATAAATAAAATGAAAGTTGACGAGATTTTTTGACTCCTTATTTCTATTTGTTTTTCGGCTTTTATTTTACTCAATGTTTTGTTTATCAGGGTGTTTGATGTAGAATAAACCCCCTCATCGAAAAAAAAAGTTTTTTTTGATGATAAAAATTTGTTGTGTCAGTTTTGATAATTTTTACTAATTTCAAAGTTAGTTATGACTATTGATACGGATTCATTGATTTTGGAGAACAAATAGCATCTAACTTGTATTTTTTAACATTTTAACTCACTAAAAAAGGTTATTTAATTCTCTGTAATACAGGGAGTTATGAGCCAAATAAATTATAAGTCACGAGGATGATTCAGGTAGATACAGGCGTACAACAGACGCTTAAAGAACGACTCAAAGAGATTTTTGGTTACAGTCAGTTTAGAGGAGAGCAAGAAGCTATCATTAATAGCGTCATGAGTGGCCATAATACCTTTGTGATTATGCCTACAGGCGCAGGTAAGTCTTTGTGCTATCAGCTGCCGGCTATTACGAGCGAAGGGGTTGCTATTGTCATTTCACCGCTGATTGCTTTGATGAAAAATCAAGTAGATCAACTCAATGCTTTTGGGATCAACGCGCAGTTTTTAAACTCCACGCTCAACAAAGCAGAAATAAACAAAGTCAAAAAGGATGCATTAGATGGTACTTTGAAGCTGCTCTACATTGCGCCCGAATCGCTGACCAAGGAAGAAAACTTGGATTTTTTGCAAAGAGCTAATATTTCTTTTGTAGCCGTCGATGAGGCTCATTGTATTTCAGAATGGGGGCACGATTTTCGGCCCGAATATCGTCGAATCAGGGGAATCATTGATAACATTAACCCCGAACTACCCGTCATTGCATTGACTGCTACGGCTACTCCCAAGGTGCAGCAAGATATTGTGAAAAACTTGCGAATGGAAGAAGCCGACCTGTTCAAATCATCTTTCAATCGCAAGAATCTCTATTATGAGGTACGTCCTAAACTTGGAGATGTCAACAAGCAGCTCATCAAGTATATCAAAAACAATAAAGGCAAATCGGGTATCATTTATTGTTTGAGCCGTAAAACGGTGGAGGAAGTAGCAAACTTGCTCAATGTCAATGATATAAAGGCGTTGCCTTACCATGCTGGCTTGGATTCAACTACCCGCATGAACAACCAAGATGCGTTTTTGAACGAAGAAGCCGATGTAATCGTGGCCACGATTGCTTTTGGAATGGGAATCGACAAGCCCGATGTACGGTTTGTGATTCACTATGATGCGCCTAAGTCTCTCGAAGGGTATTATCAAGAAACAGGACGCGCAGGTAGAGACGGATTGGAAGGGAATTGTGTGATGTTTTATAGTATTGACGACATTCAGAAATTAGAAAAATTCAATAAAGATAAGTCTGTTACTGAGCGAGACAATGCGCGACATTTGCTCAGCGAAATGGTAGCTTACTCCAACTTGGGAGCTTGCCGCCGTCGTCAATTGTTGAGCTATTTTGGCGAATACATGGAGAAAGATTGCGGTTTTTGTGATAACTGTCTTAAACCTACCTCTAAAATCAAAGTACAAGATGAAGCGGTGCTGGTATTGAGAGCTATCAAACAAACCGACCAGCGTTTTGATGGAGATCACATTGCGGATTTGATCACGGCCACCGACAATATATACGTTACTAGCTACGAACACAACAAGCTAGACGTATACGGACTAGGCAAATATAAAGATGAAGAAGAGGGTGAAGAGTATGGGGTGGAGTATTGGCGTTCGTTGATTCGTCAGTTAGTGATTTTTGGCTATCTTGTCAAAGACTCTGAAAATTATGGCGTATTGAAAATGAGCGAAAAAGGCTTAAAGTACATTGATGACCCCTATCCAATCACCATATCCAAAGATCATACTTTCGACGAAAACGAAATACAGAAAGCCAGCGAAGATGAAGATGTGACAGAACTAGCTCCTTCGGGTGGCGGTAATGCCTACGACGACGCCTTGCTGGGCCTGCTCAAAGCTCTTCGTAAAAAAATTGCGAAAGATAAAAACCTACCGCCTTACGTAATCTTCCAAGATCCTTCTTTGGAGGAAATGGCAACTACCTATCCGACTACTACCCAAGAAATGGCCCAAATCAATGGCGTAGGCATGGGAAAAGTGCAGAAATTTGGACGGCCATTCATTGATTTAATTACGAAGTACGTTGAAGAAAACGAAATCGAAACGGCTAAAGACGTAGTCGTAAAATCGGCTGCCAATAAGTCAAAAGTTAAGATATTTATTATTCAACAGATTGACCGTAAAGTAGATTTAGATGAAATTGCCGAAGCCAAAGGACTCGGTATGGATGAGTTGATAGAGGAGATAGAACACATCTGCTATTCTGGCACCAAATTGAATTTAGATTATTACATCAATCAAATAATGGATCGCGACCGTCAACATGATATATATGACTATTTCATGACGGCCGAAACAGATAGCATCAAGATCGCCTTGGATGAATTGGCGAGCGAAGATGTCACAGAAGACGAACTTAGACTGATGCGTATCAAATTTTTGTCAGAAGTAGCAAACTAAGTAGAAAGTGGAAAGTTTGAAGTGAAAAACTCTAATTTTTTTATTGTGAATCGCTTAAAACGCTCAACTTGACACTTTACATCAAAAAGATGAATATTCTAATCCTCGGGTCGGGCGGGCGAGAGCACGCTTTTGCTTGGAAAATAGCCCAAAGCCCCCACTGTGATGAACTCTATGTAGCCCCTGGTAATGCTGGGACGGCTCAAGTTGCCACCAATTTGCCGATTAGTTATAATGACTTTGAAGCAGTGGCGAAGGCGATTGTCGCACACAAAATTAAATTAGTAATCGTAGGGCCTGAAGAACCCCTCGTCAACGGAATTGTCAATTTTTTGAAAGCTCGCCCCGAACTAGCTCGTGTCAAAATTGTCGGCCCCGATCAATTAGGAGCACAGCTAGAAGGAAGTAAAGATTTTTCAAAAAACTTCATGCTTAAGTATGGTATTCCGACGGCTTCTTCGCGGACATTCACGGTCGAAAGTCTTGAAGAAGGGCTTGCTTACTTAGATACTCATTCTTTGCCAGTAGTACTTAAAGCCGATGGATTGGCGGCCGGCAAAGGCGTGATTATTGCCGAAACTACGGCGGTCGCCAAAACCTCTCTCAGCGATATGTTGGTAGATGCTAAATTTGGAGCGGCTAGTAGTAAAGTGGTCATCGAGCAATTTTTGAGAGGCATTGAGCTTTCGGTGTTTGTACTCACTGATGGGGTCAATTATAAAATTTTGCCCGAAGCCAAGGACTACAAACGCATCGGAGAACGTGATACCGGGCCCAATACAGGAGGTATGGGAGCCGTATCGCCGGTGGTTTTTGCGGATGAAAACTTCCTCAAAAAAGTAGAACAAAAAATTGTAAAACCTACTTTAAGAGGACTTCAAGAAGAAAAAATCCATTATGTAGGTTTTATATTTATTGGATTGATGAACGTCAAAGGCGAACCTTATGTGATAGAATACAATGCACGCATGGGCGACCCCGAAACGGAAGTAGTATTGCCTCGCATTCAGTCAGATTTGGTGACTTTGCTTCTGGCAGCGGCTGATCAAAAACTCCTAGATAGCGATTTTGTAATCTCAAATCAGACAGCCGTGACTACCGTCATCGTATCAGGAGGGTATCCTGATGCTTACGAAAAAGGCAAGAAAATTGCAGAGCTTGAAAGGATAGACGACGTGACGGTGTTTCATGCCGGAACAACTACCAATAGCGATGGAGAGGTACTTACCAACGGAGGGCGAGTGCTGGCCTTAACCGCACTAGCCAACTCCCTCGAAGGAGCTGTAAATAAATCGCAAAAGGCGGCTGCTGCCGTCCAGTTTGAGGGAAAATATTATCGTAAAGATATTGGTTTAGACTTGATTAGATACAACGATTAGTGGTTGGGGATGGTTAGGGGAAATCACTAACTGTTGACCACTATTCACTAACCATGAAACAATGAGCTGTAAATCGTGCTCAACTGGTGGTTGCGGAACGCGCGGACTGAACGGAAAAACTGCTGGTTGTAAAAATAACGGAGCCTGTTCTACAGGCGGGTGTAATAAAATGAACGTTTTCGACTGGCTAAGTGATATGGATATGCCATTCGGTAAACGATTTGATATAGTAGAAGTAAAATTTAAAGGAGGAAGAAAAGAATACTTCCGGAATGTCAATCAGTTAGACCTCCATACAGGCGACTATGTCGTTTGTGAAATGGCCTCCGGGTATCATATAGGAGCGGTGTCGTTGCAGGGAGATTTGGTAAGAGTCCAGATGCTCAAGCGCAAAATCGCTGATGACGAAAACATCAAAAGTATTTATCGGGTTGCCACTTCCAGAGATTTGGAGAAGCATGAGCAGAGTATCGCTCGTGATCTTACTACCATGTATCGCGCACGCGAAATGGTGAAAGACCTGAAACTCAACATGAAACTCTCAGATGTGGAGTTTCAATCTGACAATACCAAAGCCACATTCTACTATTCGGCCGATGATCGTGTCGATTTTCGTGAATTGATCAAGGTATTGGCGGGAGAGTTCAAAGCCCGTATCGAAATGCGCCAAATCAGTCTTCGTCAAGAAGCCGGGCGCTTGGGCGGGATTGGGGCTTGTGGACGAGAGCTTTGCTGTTCTACTTGGCTTACCGAGTTTAAAAATATCACAACTTCTGCTGCTAGGTATCAGAATCTATCGCTTAATCCTACCAAGCTCTCTGGGCAATGTGGGCGCTTGAAGTGTTGCCTCAATTATGAGTTGGAAACCTATATCGATGCGCTGAAGGATATTCCGCACGTGGATGCCCCTCTCAAAACCCAAAAAGGACTAGCTCATCTCCAAAAAACCGACATTTTTAAAAAAATAATGTGGTTTGGCTACGAAAACGACAGTACCACTTGGCATCCTATTACGCTTGAGCAGGTTAATAAAATTCTGAAACTAAACGCGCAAGGTCAAAAACCTATTTCTCTTGACGTACTTGATATTGAGGAGGTAGTGTTGGCAGTTCCTGCCATTGGAATTAATAGTGACTTGGCGAAAATGGATAAAAAATTCAGTAGCCGAGAGCAAAGCCAAGGAGGAAATCGCAAAAATAAAAAGAAGAAAAGTGGCGGAAACAATCCCAATAACAGTGGGGGGAATCCCAATCCAAAAACAAATACTGCTGCTACGCAAGTAGAGGGCAAAGCAAAAACAGAAGGTGGAAATTCTAACCCAAAAACAACTGCTCCTTCACAAGAACCCAAAGCGAAGGCAGAAGGTGGAAATCCCAACCCAAAGACAAACCCTTCTTCTCCACAAGAACCCAAAGCGAAGGCAGAAGGTGGAAATCCCAATCCATCTCCTAAAGGGAATCAACAGCACCGGGGACGAAGAGAAAAAGGAGGAGACAAAAAATAACTTTTCTGAAACCTCGGCTACGTTCAAAACGTAGCCGAGGTTTAAAAAGCTTCAAAACGCCATTTTTAGGGTTTCTTTGTCGTATAATACCTCATCCAACTTTTTGGAATAACTATTTAATAAAATAGCAATACTTACTTTTTGTTCGGGAAAGTAATAGGCTACTCCGTTGAAACAATGAACATTGCCGCCGTGGCCGATTCCTTTTTTGCCATCAATATCCAGAAGAAAAAGTCCCAAACCATAATCTTTGATATAAGATAGATTTTCTGGAATATCGTCGATTTGGAGATTTGTGGGGGCTTCCATCAGAGCGATTGAAGAAGGTTTTAGTAGCTGATTGGTCTTAAGGGCTTCCATAAAAATAGCTAAATCGAACGAATTAGATACCAATCCGCCATCGAGCATATCTTGCCCTCCTACAGCATAATAATCAAACTTTGTAAGGTCGCGCATCATACCATTGTTGAAAGAATCATAATACCCCCTTGAAAGGCTCGCGGGGCGGGTAGAAGAAGCATAGGTATTTTGTAAATGGAGGGGTTGGATGATTTTTTCGGTCACTACTTCATACGCGCTTTTACCAGTAATGTTTTCAATAATCAACGCCAAAATTAAGTAATTGGTATTGGAATAACTCCACTGCGAACCTATCTCAAACAAAGCTTTTTTGTCAAAAATCGTTCGTAAATTTTCCTTAGCCGACTGGGCTTTTACCGACTGATTATGGATGTTTAGTATCCCACGGATGCCCAAATAATCTCTAATACCAGACGTATGTTGTAATAAGTGTCGAATAGTGGCTTTATCGAGATTGGAAATATGCTTAGTGTATTCGTCAGATAGGTATTTGCTGGCCAAATCATCAATGTGAAGTTTGCCTTCTTCTTGGAGTTTTAGGATAGTAGCAGCGCTAACGGTCTTGGATATACTTCCTATGCCAAGCGTATGGCAAGGGCTAAGATTGATATGGTTTGGGAGGTCGGCTTTGCCGGCAGTAGTGCTCCAAACCCCTTCTGGGGTTTTGATAGTGATACTTACACCCACAGCCCCTGCTTGCATAAACTTATCGACGATACGTTGGTATTGGACGGAGCGAGGATGGACTACATTGGCAAAGCTACAAGTGGACTGCTGCATGGCTTTTTCAAGATTTTCTTGACAAGCCGTAAGCAATAAAAATGACATTGCTAGAGCTGATAGCTGAATGTTTTTCATGAGCTGTAGTAAGATGATTTAGGGGCGGAGATTGATTTTAAAACCTACACCCAAAAAAGTGTGAATTGAAAAAGGAATAATACGGTCGCCAAAAGGAGCCACCACCATGGTTTTGTAGTCGGTAGTAATGGCATAACGCTTAGAAAGTGGATACTCAAGTCCTAGACCTAATTTGATATTGGCCTGGGCTTTGCCGAAATGTGTAACACGTTGATATTCGCCATTTTTTAGTTCATATTTCTGGCCAGCCAATATGGCGTGTTTGTAACCCAGCGCCGCATGGAGATTGGCTTGTAAACCAAAAGGCAAACGATACCCTAACCGATAAGAAGCATCGAGCATGAGGGCATGTTCGAGGGATTGTTGGTAGTAATAATAAAAATCTACTCCCCACGCTTTTTGCCAATGCTTACCTGAGTGCACTCGTAAGTCGGTACCGACAGAAAAGGCTGGGTTGATAGGCAATTGGGTGAGCTTCCAAGAAGGCAAACCGAGGGTTTCGTTGAAGAAAGAAACCCGTACGGTTTTTGGGGAAAATTGGGCGATTGTTTTGGGGCTATAAAAGATAAGAACGACCAAAAACGCGCAACAAATGAGTTTTGTTTTGAAAGGAATCATGAGCATTAAAGTTTGATTTCGCCACAAAAATCCCCTCAAATATGCTCCTATGCGCCCTTGCTTGTAAGATGAGACCTATTTTGTGTTACTTCCACTGCTTGTTTCATAAATTCGGAAGGAGAAAGCTGAGTCGTTTTTTTAAAACAACGATTGAAAGATGACTTTGAATTAAAGCCACATTCATAGGCTAAAGCAAGAATTGTAAAACGTTGGTTTTCGGGTAAAATAGCCATTCTTTTAAATTCAGCTATTCGTAAATTATTGATGTAATCATAAAAATGAACTCCTTCTATGTCGTTGATGATTTGGGATAAATAATTGGGATGAATATCTAATTGACTAGCCAAATCAACGAGCGTTAGTTCGGATTCTTTGAAAGTTTTTTGTTGCTCCATCAGGGCTGAAAGGCGTTTATGAAGCTCTTGGGCACTTTCTTCATTAAGACCCGATTTGGCATATTTCTTTTTTTCAAGATTAGTTTCTTCATGAGACAATGGAACAACAAGCGGCGTATTTGAAGCAATAGCCGCTGGATATTGATTCGTAAAAATTCCCACTTGTTTGATACCAAAATACCCCACACTTACTGCAAATATACTAGCCGAAGAAAATATCAACTGGTCGTCTTGATTTCCAATAATCAAAGCCCATATCAGACCCATGGCATAAAAAAGAAACTGTAGCCAATGCAGGTTGATTTTATCTTGGTTAGAAAATTGATGTAGGATGCATTTGCGGTGTTTTTTGAGCAGTAAATTAGTGCTTAAGACATAGAGAATCCCCGAGCAGGTGAGTAAAATATCGATGAGGTGGAGTTGGGTTTCAAAGCCTTTACCGCTGTGTTTGAATACCTCAATTTTTTGGTCAGCGGTTAAAAACCAAAAAGGCGAATAGATTCCAATGATTACGAAAGGCAAGGCCAGGTGCCAAAGCCATTGTTTTTTTTGAAACTTTTCGGGGCGGGTCAGGGCTAGCGTATAGAGGTAGAGTAGAGGGCCATGCAAAAAAGGAAGGGGAAAATTGACACCCAAGAAGATTGGATAATCATAGATAAATTGATCAATAAACCCATAATACGAAAATACATGAATGCCCACTATCATCATCCAAATACCCAAAATGAAGTCGGCAGTAGTGCGCCCTTTTTTGGTAAGGATGATAAGGGCAAGGAAGAAAGCTGTAAAAGTTCCGACGATATAAATCATAGCGTTTATCACTGTTTATAGCTATGACAACTAACTAGACCTAAACCCTGCCGACGTTCAAAGCACTACAACAACGTCGGCAGGGATCAACGTCAGCACCAGACCTAACCCTGCCGACGTTCCAAACACCACGACAACGTCGGCAGGGTTTAACGTCAGCATTAGCCCTAACCCTGCCGACGTTAAAAGCAGGGTTCAACGTCAGCACTAGCTCTAACCCTGCCGACGTTAAAAACGCTACAACGTCGGCAGGGTTTAACATCAGCATCAGGACTAACCCTGCCGACGTTAAAACCAGGGTTCAACGTCAGCACTAGCTCTAACCCTGCCGACGTTAAAAACGCTACAACGTCGGCAGGGTTTAACATCAGCATCAGGACTAACCCTGCCGACGTTAAAAGCAGGGTTTAACGTCAGCACTAGTTCTAACCCTGCCGACGTTAAAAGCGGGGTTCAATGTCAACACTAGCTCTAACCCTGCCGACGTTAAAAGCAGGGATTAACGTCAATCCAGTCCTAACCCTGCCGACGTTTTGAGCGTGGGCAGGGTTAAATATTTTATTAACTCTTCTTTTTCAATTTTAAGTTTTTGAGCCAACAACCCAAGATGTTTGATTTTGGGAGTGTTGGTATCGCTTTCCCAATCACAGTAAGTACTTTGGGCTACATTGATAGTCGCTGCTATCTCTTTTTGAGTAAGGCGTAGGTGAATACGTCTGTTTCGTAGAAATGTTCCTAATGTCATGCAAGCTTTAAATTTTAAAATGGATGTAGAGGTAAAACTTTTATTACAGCTTCAAATAAGACATTTGAAACTGTAATAAAGAAATTTGTCTTGATTATATATGTAAGTTATAAAAACTTATAGAAATGAGAAAATAGTGAGATTAACTAACCTAAAAAATCTGCAATATTTCATCGGTTTTTACTCTCAATTTTTCTGGCAGAAGATTGAGATACAAGGCTTTGGGATGATGAATGTCTCTTTCGTAACATGCACCTTGAGATACAACGATGGAGAGGGCGATTCTTTTTTGAGATAGGTTAAATCGGAGGTGTGATTCTTGTAGAAATGTTGCTAATGTCATGAGTTGGTAGAGTAATAAGGTGAAACAAATTCTCCTTGTTATTTAGGAGAAACCTATTACTTAATTTTTTACCAATGATACTATTGGTAGATTTAAACTCTTAACGACTCAAAGTAGGTATATTATAATGTGTTAACGGACAAACTAAAATACAAAGTATTGCATTTGCAAATTTTTTTTAAAAAATTTATCAAACGGTAAAACCGGAAAAAATATCGGAAAACCGATTGAGAATATCGGAAATCCGATATAATTTCTGAAAAAATTTATATTGGTTTGTGGCATACAATCCTAAGCCATCTAATCTCTCCGATGAAACCCCGTTTACTTATTTTGCCCGCAAGTATCCGCAGCCATGTATTGCCCTCGCTGTACGTGGCTGATAGGCTGTCGGAGGAGGGGTATGAAGTATATTACGCTGTTACAAATGATGTATTGGCGGAGTTGGTCACTAAAAATGGCTATCAAGCTGTGAAAAACACGGGTTGGCGTGTAGGTTACGGCATGGAAGCCTCGTATTTAGCTGCTAAAAAGGAAAAGGTTTCGTACTGGCGATTACTAAAAGCTTACCGTACAAACGAGCTATATTGGGAACGAAAACGAGAATTGGATGCGCTTATTGAAGAGCTTCGTCCCACAACTATTTTGGTAGACTTGTTTGCTTATACTGATTATTGGGTATTGTATCCACGCCGTTCAGAATTTAATATCGCCTTTTTTAATCCCATGCCCTCTACGTATCGGGTAGGAGAGTGGCCGATAGTGTCAAGCCCCGTAAATCCTCCGATGGGGGACTTAATACTCAGCGGAAGCAGCCACACGAGTCAGTCCAACGCCCAACAAGGGGAATTAAAGTTGGGGTGGAGAAAACGAAGGGACTTATTCCTTCAGTTTTTACGCAATCCCAGACAGACTTGGTTGCGTCAAGCGGTAACTCGTCATCGCCAATTTCTAGAACAAATCTCTCCCCTTGCGCAAGACGCGACTGTGACTCAGGTGATTGCCAACGTGCCCGAATTTGTGTTAGCGCCCTTGGAATTTGAATTTGCGCCCGAAATACGCAAACCAAATCAACATTATTTGGGGCTGTGTATGCGCGAGCATCGGCAAGACACTGAGCTTGACCCTGCTTTTGAAAAAGTGTGGGAATTAATTAAAGCTCAGAAAAAAAACGGAGAGCGCCTTGTTTATTGCAGTTTTGGTACCTTTTATGAAGGGGCTGACGCCATGCTGTTGCGTTTTGTGACTAACCTGCTAGAGGTGATTGCTGACTTACCGCAGGTACATTTGGTATGCTCGGTCAACAAATACGTCATAGAAACCCTCCGCGCCAGAAAACTACTCACCAACTGTACCCACTTTTTTAGTCGCGTCCCGCAGCTGACAGTACTGGCCGAAGCCGACGTGTTTATCACTCATGCGGGATTTGGCTCTATCAAAGAAGCAATTTATTACGGAGTACCTATGCTGGCGTATCCCCTCGACCCTCACTACGACCAAAATGGCAACGCCGTCAAAATAGAGTATCATGGCTTGGGACTACGCGGTGCTTTTGCGCACGAGCGACTTGGGGATTTGAAAAAGAAACTCGAACGATTGCTGGAAGAAAAAACATTTCGCGAGAAAGTGAGACAGTTTAGGGAAGTGATTGACGATGGATACAAGGAAGAGAAAATAAAAGAGACAGTGCAGAGCCTTCTTGTGGATAAGCATTCAGTCGTGTTAGCCTAAGATAGTTTAGACCCTTGTAGGGTGACAAAAATAAAAGTCTATGAAACTAAATTTTTCTGAAAAAAACGCAATTGATGCTCTTACGTACATTGTAGAAACGACGGGCGTAAAAGTGACAGCAAAATCAGTGAAGGAACAACTCTTCCTACACCCAGATTTTCCTTCCATATTATCATTTAGTGATACCTTGCACGAGTGGAAAATTCCAAATGTTGCCGCTCGGGTATTTCGTGAGCAGTTAGTAGAAATCCCCCTACCTGCGGTGGCTTATCTGGAGATAAAGGGTGGGTGTTTTGCTCCTATCCGAAACGTAACTGCTACGGAAATTGAGTGGTTGGATACCCAAAAAGGATGGCAAAAAGAACCTTTAGAAGACTTTTATCGCAAATGGAATCACGTAGTGTTGCTACTTGAACCCAATGAAAATTCTCAAGAAGCAAAATATAATGAAAAACGTAAAGAGGCTTTTCTTACTAATATCCGTACCCCCTTTGTTATAGGAGGATTGATTGTTTGTGCCTTGTTAGGGGGAGGGACAAATGTTACTACCTTGGCACGTCAGGAATGGCAATTTTTAGCTTTGTTAGTTACGAAGCTGTTGGGTGTAGGGGTAAGTAGTTTATTATTGTTATCCACCTTGGGGACTGATAGTTCGCTTTTACGCTCTATCTGTGGTTTCGATAGCCGTACTGATTGCAACAACGTACTATCTTCTAAAGCCGCCAAACTCTGGGGTTGGCTGGGTTGGGCAGATATTGGCTTTGTGTATTTTGCAGGGGGATTGGTTTATTTGCTGACTTGCCCTTTAAGCCTACTAGGGGGCGACTCCAATGAGGGAACTAATTATTTGCTCCCCCTTTGGGGATTGGGAGGCCTTGCGTTGCCTTACACGATTTGGTCAGTTTGGTATCAGTGGCGGGTGGCTAAGACTTGGTGTACGCTATGCCTGATAGTGCAGGTGCTGATTTGGGTGGAGTTTTACCTCACCCCTGCTCCTCTTCTTTCGAGAGAGGGGTTGATAATGGAGCCGAGGGTGATAGCTTCGCTTATTTTCTCTTTTTTACTGCCTACAGTATTGTTAGTGTTCATAAAAAAACCTTTGCAGGATGCTACGCAGGTATGGCCGCTAAGGCGTGAACTCCAAAAGGCTAAGTTTAACCCCGAGTACGTGGAAAGCCTTTTTGCTAAGCAGCCCCAAATGCCGCCTATTTTTGAAGATATGCGCGTGGTGAAAATTGGTAACCCCGAGGCGGAACATACACTGACGATAGTAACCAACCCGATGTGCGGACCTTGCGTACGATTACACCCTGAAATTGAGGATTTTATTGAAAATACCGACATGGTAAATTGTCAATTTGTATTCTTGGGTTCTGCCAATGCGCAGCCGTTGGTGCAGACAATCATAAGCTTGCCCAACGAACGTGCCGTGGAAGCCATGCATCGATGGTACGCGGGTAAGTACCGAGATGTAGAGACGTGGAGCAAAGACGTAAATGCCGATGCCCCAAATGCAGAAGTTAACCAACAAATACAACTACACCGCCAATGGTGTGATTTGGCCGAGATACAGGCAACTCCAACGCTTTATCTTAACGGGCGACAAATGCCGCTTGCCTATCACCTTAGTGATGTAGAAAACCTGTGCCGCATTTTAGCGCCAGAGATGGCATCTTAACCTAAGGATTTGGCCGAATCAACATAAATCATTTTCAAAAACTTAAAACGGTGCGGCGAACCGCACAACCAATCAAAATGAAAAAATCAATGTCAAGTTTTATGGATGCTACGATGACGCGGGCAGAAATGAAGAAAATTAAAGGAGGTATAACGTGTTCCTATACTTTGGAATACAAAGCATCAAATGAAAAAGGTTCATATACGGCTATTGAGGAATGGGACAATCTTTCGTGCTCTGGCACGCAAGCGCAATGCCTAAAATCTATGGCGGAATTATGTACTATCTATATGATTACTGGTGGAAGTTCAACACTGGGTTGTAGATCTAATTGCTCTTAATATTTTTGAGGCTTTTTCTGAGATTATAGACTTTGTCATATTTTGCTAAAAAACGAAATAGTACTTTCTAAGGAGATATTAAGAAATGCATGCGTTTTTGTTTTTAGCATATAAAACATTTTTTAACGTTTAAATTAGTTAATGATACAAATTATGTTTTATTATATTATGATAGAGTCTATAATTAATTTTATCTTTTACTTGTAATACTAACTCATAAGTAAAAGTTGTTAGATACTTATTTTTCTTTGTTTTTTTTGTCTAAAAAGTAATTTTTATTATATATTTAATTTTTGGATATCTTAATAAAATAATAAATTGTGTATGCTATGAAATGTTATTTTGAGATTCTATTTTTCCGTTCTACAGTTGTTGCTTTATGTTTTATGTTTTGTGCTTTACAGAATATGGCCCAGAAAAATAACAATACAAAAATTGCGGTAATTGTAAATAATACATCAAAACAGCAATTGTCGTTATACTTTTTTGATAAATTTAATCATATACAACGCTTCCACTTTAAAAAGGATAGTGTTTTGACTTCTGCTATTGATACAGTTTTAATTGATTCAGATCAGCCATTGCAATTGAGATTTCCTAAAGATTATAAACAAAATCCTGTTTATGTGTTTCCTGGCGATACTATTTATGTACGTTTTTCTTCAGGGTCAGGATATACTTTTAAAAGTAAATATACCCCTGAGCTTAATTTTCCGAGTTTTTTGGAAATTAATAATATTAGAATACATGCCTTAGATTTAACTACATTATCATGGCATGATAAAATTAATGTTGAGGCTATTTTGGAAGAACATACTCGAATGTACAATGCGCGCTTGAAAGCCCTAAATCAATATGCCGATTCGCTACAATTTGCAGCCAAATATCGCCAAATTTTTAAAAATGAAATAGAGTTAATATATTTATTAGGTTATTTACAGCCTTATTTAAAACTTAATAGTACAGAGAATTTGCCACAATCTTATTTTGCTAAATTAGACAGTTATAAACAATGGATAAATACTGATACTACATTAAGATATTGCTTTTTTTATCGTCTTGCTATTCTGTGTTATGATATTTATTTAAATAGGACTGATTCAGATGTTGTTTTTTTTAAACATTATTATTTTTCTGCCAAACAGAACTACATTGAATCAATAAGATATTTTGTTCAATTTCATATTTTACATGAGCAAGGAAATAAGTTATCGGTTTTGTTTCAAGAATGTCTAAATGACTTTAGGGAAACTTGCCCTATAAAAGAGTATATTCATCATTTGGATGAAGAAATAGCGGCAGCGAAATTAGCCGAAGATTCATTGGTATATGATAAGATATTTCTTAGTCAAAAATTGATAGATATAAATGGGAAAAATATGACATGGAAAAATATTTTAGAAAACAATACCGGAAAGGTATCTTATACAGATATATGGGCGAGTTGGTGTGGACCCTGCCGTATGGAAATGCCCTATTCTATCAAATTACAAAATGAATTATCAAACGAGAAGTTGTCATACGTTTATATTTCAATTGATAATGATAAGGCAAAATGGCTAAAAGCAATTACAGAAACACGTCTCAGTGGTAAGGGAAAACAACACTACTTGTTAGACCCAGATTCTAAATTGGCTAAATTCTTGACTCCGAATGGTATCCCAAAATATTTTATCATTAACAAAAAGGGCACAGTTGAATATTTAGACGCACCCCGTCCATCTGACCCGAAAATCAAAGAAGTTCTTGCCGATTTGGTGCATAAATAATTTTTTGTATGCTCAATAATCTTAAATACAAATTCCTCCCTTTGTATTATCAAATCATAGAAAAAGTAAAATTAATTCAGGTTAAATCACGCTATCGGGCTGCAAAGAGATTGAGTATATCTACCATTAAACGAATTGATAATCAGTTTATTCCAAAAAATATATCCGAAATCCGTCTCTTTGCCATCATGCGCAATGAATCACTGCGCTTGCCGCATTTTATGACCTATTATAAAAACTTAGGTGTAGAGCGTTTTTTTTTGATAGATAACAATTCAACGGATGATTCGGTAACGTTGGCTTTGGCAGAAGAAAAGGTGCATGTTTTTGAGACAAAGGAAAATTATCAAAATCATTGGTTTTGGATGGAGCATTTGTTGGATACCTACGGTAAAGGGCATTGGTGTGTAGTGGTGGATATTGATGAATTGTTTTCCTACCCTTCTGCGGAGCACCTTTCTTTAAGAGAACTACGGGTATTTTTAGAAAGTAGAAACGAAACAGCGATTCGTACATTTCTATTGGATATGTACTCAGATCAAAGCGTAGTGGCTGCATCGTATAGTCGTGGGGAAAATCCGTTGGAGATGCTTAATTATTTTGATAAGGATTATCGAAAGATTCCATTTTCGTTTCCTGATAGAAGCACGGGGAAGTCGTACACTTTTGAGATTTTCACGGGTGGGATGCGAGATCGGGTTTTTGGTAGGAGCAATCCGCCTTCTATTTTGTCTAAAGTCCCCTTTTTCAAAAATACCGAAGGCACTTACCTTTCGCAAGGTATGCACGCCATCAACGGGGCTACCTTGAGTGAAGTACAGGGAGTAGTGTTTCACACCAAGTTTTTATCAGATTTTATTACGGAGGTAGAGGAAGAGTGTGAGCGCGAGCAGCACTATGGCAACGCGTTTTACTACAAAATCTTTCACCAGAAGCTAAAAGAAACGCCTGATATTCAATTCTATCATGAAGGTTCGGTCAAGTTTGAAAATTTGCAGCAGTTAGTTGAATTAGGCTTAATGAAAACCACCCCCGAATTTGAAGCTTTTGCGCAATCGGTTTTAGCAGAAAAAACAACATGAGATTTCTGTACTAATAGCATAAGAAACGAAGGCTACAATGGCCTTGTTCTGATTTTGTGAAGGGTGTCTTTATGAGTGGCTCCTTGGGCGAGTTTTCTCAGTATGAGTTCCACCGTAAGTCTTGTGCCTTTTAAAATGGGCTTTCCAAGCATGATGCGATGGTCAGTTACAACATAGTTTGTATAGGTACTCATAGTAGTGAGTTTTTACAAAAAAATCAATTTCCTAAAAAAGTAGTTTATGCCTAAAAAATTCCCCCACTACCGCCAACTCGATGCCATGGATTGCGGCCCTACCTGTCTTCGGATGGTGGCTAAGTACTATGGGCAGAGCTACGCGGTGCAACCGTTGCGGGCGGCGGCTGAGATTGGGAAAGAGGGCGTCAATCTATTGGGTATTGCGCAAGCCGCCGAAAGCATTGGTTTCAAAACACTGGGCGTAAAAGTTACCTTAAAAAAGCTACTGGAAGAAGCCCCGCTGCCCTGTATCGTACATTGGGGGCAAAATCATTTTGTGGTGGTTACCCCCAACCCGCGCGGTGAGATTCGCGTTGCCGATCCCGCTGGGGGTCTTATTGCTTATACCTATGAAGAATTTGAAAGCAAATGGGCTACAACCGTAGCCAATGGTGAAAAAGTAGGGGTGGCGCTATTGCTTGAGCCCACCCCTCAGTTTTATAGCCCGCTAGGTTCCGATAGCGGAAAAAGCACTCCCACCTCAGGAGCTAGAGCGTTGGGTATTCGTTATTTCTTGGGATACCTATGGAAGTATAAGGATTTAGTGGGACAATTGGGGTTAGGGATGTTGGTAGGGAGTATTTTACAGTTGGTACTTCCATTTTTGACCCAATCGGTCGTAGATATAGGTATACAAACGCGCAACCTTAATTTTATTACGCTTGTGTTAGCCGCGCAAGTGATGTTGTTTGTGGGGCGGATGTCAGTGGATTTTATTCGGTCGTGGGTATTATTGCACATTAGTACCCATATCAACCTCAACATCCTATCCGATTTTTTGACCAAATTGCTCAAGTTGCCCCTATCTTTTTTTGATACCAAGCTTACGGGCGATATTCTGCAACGTATCGGAGATCATCATCGTATTGAGCAGTTTCTGACAGGGACTTCACTACACACTTTGTTTTCGCTGTTCAATTTGCTTGTTTTTAGTGTTGTTTTGGTCTATTACAATCTCACTATTTTTGGGGTTTTCTTGTTAGGTAGTATTTTGTATTCTTTGTGGGTAGTGCTTTTTCTGCGTTATCGAAGGCAATTAGACCACAAACGTTTTGCATTGGCTTCCCAAAATCAGAGCAGCTTAATTCAACTTATCACGGGCGTACAAGAAATCAAATTGAACAATGCCGAGCATCTTAAACGTTGGCAGTGGGAGAATTTACAAGTACGGCAGTTTCGCCTCAGTATGAGGGGATTGGCAGTAGGACAATATCAACAAGCAGGAGCCTTGTTTTTGAATGAAGGAAAAAATATGGCTATTACTTTTTTGGCGGCTACGGCCGTAGTCAATGGGCAACTTACCTTGGGTGGAATGATGGCTCTCCAATACATCATTGGCCAATTGAATAGCCCTGTGGAGCAGCTTGTGCAATTTATGCAGCAATGGCAAGATGCTCAAATGAGCTTAGAGCGATTAAATGAAATCCACGAGCTAGAAGACGAAGACCACTCTCTATCCTTACAAAGACCTGACCTTACTGTGCATTCTCCCAAAGATGGATTGTATATCTTCTCCCCTCGGCAGCAAGGAGAGGGGCCAGGGGTGAGGTTAACAAATGTCTCGTTTACCTATCCCGGGGCAGGAAATGAGCCAGTGCTAAAAAACATAAATTTATGTATTCCAGAAGGAAAAGTGACGGCTATTGTGGGTAGTAGTGGAAGTGGAAAAACGACTTTACTCAAGCTTTTGCTTAAATTTTATCATCCGCAAGTGGGTAGTATTACGTATCCTACCTCCCCTTTTTCGGGACGGTTCGACGGCTCGATTAGAGGGTTGCGGGCTATTTGTGGTACAGTACTTCAAGATGGGTTTATTTTTTCGGATACTATTGCCAACAATATTGCGGTGAGTGACGAAGTTCCCGATATTCCGAAGCTACTTCATGCCGTAAAGGTAGCTAATATCCAATCTTTTATTGAAGAGCTGCCTTTGGGTTACAATACCAAAATCGGTGCCGAGGGAAATGGCATCAGTCAAGGACAGCGTCAGCGTTTGCTGATAGCTCGTGCCGTCTATAAAAACCCCGATTATTTGTTTTTTGATGAAGCCACTAACGCACTTGATGCCAACAATGAGCGGGCAATTATGCACAATTTGGAAGAATTTTTTCAAAACAAAACCGTGGTGGTAGTAGCACATCGGTTGAGTACGGTCAAAAACGCCGACCAGATTGTGGTGTTGGAGAAAGGGGAAATTGTGGAAATAGGCACTCATGGAGAGTTAGTGGCGCAGAGAGGGCGGTATTTTGAGTTGGTGAGCAATCAACTAGAGCTTGGGGTATAAGTGCACACACATCAACATATGAACAGTAAAATACCTATATCGCCCCAAGAATTAAAGGCCAATACGGGCGGGCGTCTAAATGGAGAAGCACTGCCGTCGGGATTTGGGCAGGGTTTCATTGATTTACGTAGCTCTGAGGTAGATGAAGTTTTGAGCCAACCCCCGCCCTGGTTGATACGTTGGGGGATTACCGTTTTTTTTATGGTATTAATGATTCTACTGGCAGTAGGGTGGTTTGTCGAATACCCTGATTTAGTAAAAGCACCTTTAAAAGTAGTGGCTACTGACTTTCCTAAAGCAGTCAACGCTAAATCCGAAGGGGTATTGATAAAACTATGGGCCAAAGACGGAATGAACGTAAAAAAAGGACAACACTTGGCTTATTTGGAAACAACTGCCAATATAGACGAAATCTTAGGACTGGATACGGTAGTAAGTCAGTTAGTAAAAAACCAACGCTCCAATGACTTAGAGCGTATTCATGGAATTTCGATTCCGCTTTATTTTCAATTAGGAGAACTTCAAAAATCTTATCAGACTTTTCAGGATGCCTATGTTCGTTCTAAAGCTTTGCTCAAAGGAGGAGCAGTAGAACAAAAACGCATAGCTCTTAATAACGATTTGGTTCAGCTGGGATTGTGGCGAGAAAACCTACAAACTCAACTTCAGAATTACCAGAAAGATTTTGAGCTTACTGAAGAAGATACCCGAATGAACCGCAAACTACATGAAGAAAAGGTAATTGCGGATGTGGAGTTGAGACGTAGTCAAAGCCAATATATATCTAAAAAACAAACCTTGGATCAAGCACAGACGGCATTTAATAACAATGGAATGGCTCAAAATCAAAAAAATCAGGAATTGTTAGAATTAGAAAAAATGCGTGTCGAACAACTAAACGGCTTATTTCAGGCAATAAATACCCTCAAAAGTGATATAGAAGCTTGGAAGCAACGTTTTGTATCAATAGCTCCTACAACAGGAAAAATATCATTTGTGACACCCTTACAAGAAGGACAAACTGTAAAAAACGGTCAAGAGCTGTTTTATGTATTGCCTCCTCATACTGGCCATGAAGGAGAAATGTACGTAGGACAATATAATTTTGGTAAAGTAAAATCAGGTCAAGAAGTAATTGTGAAATTTGCGAGTTATCCTTATCAAGAGTTTGGGACAGTCAGAGGGCGTATTGCTTCTATTTCTGATATCCCTAAGGATACGAGTTATTTAGTAAAAGTGACTTTTCCGAAAGGCTTGTTGACCTCCTCTCATAAAGCCCTCCCTTTTCGCAATGGTATGACCGCAACAGGCGAAATCATCACCGAAGATTTAAAATTGATTGAGCGACTTTTCTATGACTTTAGGAAGATATTGAAACGGTGATTTTTATTTTAAATAACAAATGCCTTATTGAAGTAGCTTTTGCGTACTAATAAAATGTTTTTTTCGTTATCATAAAACTAGAAAGTGTACGGTTTTTCAAATATAGTATGTTGTTTAAATACACTTTATCATGTTTTAAATTTTCCTAAACGCTATGCTGCTATGAACTGTTCGCTAATGTTTTTATTAATGAGCCTTTTTTTGAAGATACCTTTTCTTTTTTTAGATAACAATAGCCAACTTGAAAGCCCACTTTTTTCTTCTTTTAATGTAAAACAAAATAGCGAAAATATTCATTTGCAAATGATCGATAAACCCTTCTACAATAATGTGTTGAAAACTAAAACGGGTAAAATTGTTCATGGCTCATCATATATCGAAATTTATGATAATTTAGAAAAAGAAGAATACTTGTTTAGTGATTTGAAAGATAAAAAAGTAATTTCATGTTCTCCTCAATCAGAGGTTGTTGTGATGAGGAGGTATACTGGTTTTTTTGAGTTTCAAGAATTTTTAATACACAAAGGAGATTCCATTATAATGAGTTTTGATGCCAAAAAGCCTATTGTGGTTAAATACTCTCGTTTTAAATATACGCCCCAAGATTTCAATGTAGAAAATATTTTAGATAATACTTTTTCCAACATACATACTTATGTAGGGAAAGCAACAAACCTTAGAATGTCATCGTTCAAATATTTTTTTGATGATCCAAAAGAGTCCGCCGCTCAACTAAAACGTAGCGGGAGCGACAAGGTTAAGGCCATAGAGCAACTTGAAGTGAAGGTTTGTAAAGATTTATTGCCCTCAATGACTTCTTTACAAAAGAAAACCCAAGTGGTATTGGATTCATTACTTTTTAGTAAGCAAATATCTCAGCCTATTTACGATTTTTATAAAAATAAATATGCTAATATTTTACTGAAACTCGAAATAATGACCGAATCGAAAGATTCAATAGCAATGGCTCGACAGATTAATAATGTATTTGACGATAAAGCTTATGTCGACGAATACTTTAATCAATGCCTTGAGAGCTTTCAAAAAATAAACTATCAACCTAAAATAATTCCTTACGAACAATCTAATATTAGAGACTATAGAGAAGGGTTCGTATTAGTAAAAAACTCCAAATTGCTCAATCCAAAAGTAAAAGATCGACTGCTTTTTTTGAGTTTAGGGCAGGTAGATATTTGTTTTCGGGACGAAGTAGAAACCTATTTGAAAATATTTGTTGAGAATACTTCCGATTCTATTCTGGTAAAAAAAGCTAACCTAAAGTATCAGAAAGATGTCATACCTGCCACTACGCCTTCCAACCTTCATTTGCTGGCCTTGAACCAAACTCAGGTTACAATCGAAGAGTTTGTTGCAGGTAAGAAAGGCAAAATATTATACATTGATTTTTGGGCTAGTTGGTGTGGCCCTTGTATTCAGGAAATGAAATACTCTCGGAGCTTAATAGACCAATACGCCGATAAAGGTTTAGAAGTGGTTTTCCTCTCTATGGATGATAGTTTTCAAAAATGGGAGAAAGCGGCTACCAAGCAAAGCATAAATAAGGGTAATTGTCTAAAAGTCCTCGACCCCCAAGGGTCAAGTTTTATTCAGGAATATAAGATTACAACAATTCCGAGGTACATGATAATAGATAAAGACGGTAAAGTAGTCAATGCCAATGCCCCGCGCCCAAGCGACCCGAAAGTGAAGCAGGTATTGGACAGATTGGTGGAGAAATAAATAAGCGATTTGATGAATAGTTGGCTATGACAAGAAGCAACATGTTGAAAAAAGGCTTTGAACGGTTTTTGCTGGAAGAAAATATTCTTAACAATGCTCAGTTGTGACGGAAGTATACTTTAAACCGAAGAGATTGAAACGTTAAATAGGCCGTCGTCAAACCAATTTCTAAAAACTTTTGTTTCAAAAGGGATAGCATTGCAAATACGCTATCTCTTTGTTTGAACCGATTATTCACTGCTACTATATTGTTATGCAACCTGTATTTGTCTATACCGAAGCGAGCCCCAATCCCAATTCTATGAAGTTTGTATTGAACTTTGAATTGGTACCACAAGGCCTATCTTTCGATTACCCTGATTTGGCTTCTACCCAAGAAGAAGGCAAATCGTCGCCGTTGGCGGGAGATTTGTTTCAGTTTCCTTATGTGCAACGGGTGTTTTTGGCATCCAATTTTGTGACCCTTACCAAAGACGACGCTACAGACTGGGGCGAGGTGATTTTGGATACTAAGCAATTTCTCAAAATTTATTTTGAAGAAAACCAACCCGTATTCGAACAAAAAACTATTGATAAAAACACCACGATAGTAGATACTGATAGCGCTGCCGTGCGTCAAATCAAGACTATTTTGGACGATTATGTACGCCCTGCGGTAGAGTCTGATGGTGGAGCGATAGCGTTTCATTCTTTTGACGAGAATTCGGGTACCGTAAAAGTGCTTTTGCAAGGCTCGTGTAGTGGATGCCCGTCGTCTACGCTGACCCTAAAAGCGGGCATTCAAAATCTACTCACGCAGATGGTGCCGCAGGTGAAAGAAGTAGTAGCTGAGGGGGTTTAAAGTTTATTATAGTGCAATATTTAACGTATTTTTGAGTTTCTTTGTGAGAAATTTGAAAATACGTTTTTTTGTAAATGCTATTTTCTACTGTTTTTGGAATACCTAATTTTGGACAAGTTATGTTATATTCCTTCAAACCCTTACTGATTTTAGGCTGGATCGCTGCTTGTAGTTTTGCCTTCAAATCCGACGAAGATGGCGGTATCAATGTGGTAGTAATCGATGCGGGGCACGGTGGTAAAGATATTGGTACACGGGGCCGAATTTCGAAAGAGAAAGATGTTGTCTTGGACTTGACAATGAAGCTTGCACGTAAAATCAAGACCGACATGCCCGAGGTAAAAGTGATTTTGACGCGTGCTAGCGATAAGTTTGTAGACCTGAGCGAGCGTTCTAGTATCGCCAATCGCCGCAAAGCTGATTTGTTTATTTCGATTCATTGTAATTCACTTCCCAAAAATAAAGTAAGCCCCGCAGGTACGGAGACGTTTGTGATGGGATTGCACAAAAGTGATGAAAACTTTGAAGTAGCGAAGCGCGAAAATGCCGTTATTTTGTTAGAAAAAGATTACGAAGAGCGGTATAAGGGTTTTAACCCTAATTCACCTTTGGCGTATATCATGCTTGCCAATCGGCAAAATGCGTATATCGCAAGTAGTCTGAACTTTGCAGGGAAAATCGAACGGCAATTTCAAAAATATGCTGACCGCAATAGCAGGGGTGTAAAGCAGGCCGGTTTTATGGTGCTTTGGCAAACGGCTATGCCGAGTGTATTGGTAGAGGCGGGTTTTTTGAGCCATGCCGAAGAAGAAAGATATCTAAATTCGGAAGAGGGGCAAGACCAAATAACTGAATCTATCTTTAGAGCTTTTAAACAATACAAAGAAGAAGTAGAGTCCAACTAGCGTACAATTTAGTATATATTCCAAAAACAGAGAGCGAAAAATATATCCATGCCCTCTAATCTCTGGTTTTGAAAAACCATTTATTCATCCATGAAAATATCTAAAGAAGCAAAAGTAGGAATATTAGCAGTGGTAGCCATGTCAATGTTGTATTTTGGCTTCAGTTTTCTGAAAGGTTCCGACTTATTTTCCAGTACAAACAAATATTACGTTGTTTATAATGATATCGGTTCGTTGCAGCCTTCCAATGCCATCAAACTCAACGGCGTACCCGTAGGACAAGTCAAGGCTGTTGAACTTTTGCAGGGACAAAACAATAAGGTACTCGTAACGCTTGATATTAACAAAAACATCATACTTACCAAGGGAACTAGAGCATTGCTTACCTCTGAATTGTTGGGAGGAAGTGCGTTGGCATTGCAGATTAAGGTAGGAAGTTCCCAACTCCAAGAAGGCGATACCTTGGTTGCGGATGCCGAAAAAGGGATACAGTCGTTGTTGCAAGAGCAAGCTTTGCCGGTAGTCAAAAATGCTGATTCACTTATTATAAGTCTCAATCGTATCATCAATCAATTTGATAAAACAGGCTACGCTCTTACCAAACTTCTCGAAACTACCGACCAAACAGCACAGGGTATCAATGGATTGGTAGCGCAAAATCGACAAGCCATTACGGCTTCTTTAGCCAATGTAAATGCGCTTTCGGCGGCATTGATAGAAACTGAAAAAGGTATTAAGCCTATTTTGGCTAATCTCCAAACTACGACCGATTCCCTCAAATCGCTTCGGTTGGGGCAAACCCTCGCTCAAGCCAATGCGGCAGTGGCATCTTTGCAAAAATCCCTTACGGCCTTGGAGCAAGGTCAAGGAACAGCCGGGAAGTTGCTCAAAGACGACGCATTGTACCAAAATCTCAATCGTACTATCGTAAGTGTCAACAAATTAATGACCAATTTTCGTCAATATCCCAAGCGCTATGTCAATGTGTCGGTATTTGGTAAAAAAGACAAAGGTCCCGCAGATAGCCCTGCTGATACTACTTTGAAGTATTGAAATGAGAAGGTGAAAACATAAAAAAGCCGTCGTGAAGATATTCGCGACGGCTTTTCTGTGGAATGATATAAGATACTATACAGTGGTTTTTTCGGCAGAGAAGAATTTAGCTTTTACAAATTGCCAAATCATCGGTAAAACGGAAAGACCAATAATGCCAAAAATTACCAATTCAAAGTTTTGCTTTACGATCGGTAAATTTCCAAAGAAATATCCCAACATCGTAAGTGAAGGAACCCACAAGAGAGCGCCAACGATACAAAATACGATGTATTTAGAATAAGTCATGCTACCTGCACCTGCAACAAAAGGAGCGATAGTACGTACAATCGGAATAAAACGAGCCATGATGACGGTTTTACCGCCGTGTTTGGCATAAAATTGCTCAGTTTGTTCGAGATATTCTCTTTTGAAAAATAAAATTCGTTCGCGTTTTTTGATGGTGCCTCCTAAGAATTTCCCTACAAAATAATTGACGTTGTCGCCCATCAATGCGGCTACAATGAGCAGCGGTATCACAAACCAAGGATTAAGCGCACCTGTGGAGGCGGCTAATGCGCCCGTAGCAAACAAAAGAGAATCGCCCGGAAGCAAAGGCATAATAACGAGGCCTGTTTCGGTAAATACAATCAAAAATAAAATCAAGTAAGTGAGCGTGCCATAGTCATTGATGATTTGGGCAAGATGTTTGTCAAGGTGTAAAAAAAAGTCTAAAATCTGAGTGAGGATTTCCATTTGTTTGTGATTTAGTTCACAACTTTATCTGAGTTAAGTGGCTGTGAAACGGGGTGAAAAATAAATAAATGTTACTTCGTCAATTTCCAGCGTTTGCGGGTCTTGTCGTTAAGAAAATGAGCAAAGGTATCTCCTCTAAGCCCCAAGCGGATAGTTTCGAGAGGGATGATTTCGTGAGGAGCAATATTACCAAGGTTGACATTGGCACCCAAGAGTTTTACAAACCACACTTGTTGGGTTTTTTGAGGTGCTTCCCATATGATGTCTTTGGAGGGCACTTGGGTTAAGATTTCTTCCACCAAACCTTGACGCACTTCTCCACTTGACCGAAACAACCCCACATTTCCAGATTCGCGGGCTTCGCCGATTACTTTCCAAGCGCCTGCTTCGAGCTCAGCCTTCATGAGTTGAATCCATTTGTAAGGAGGAATAATCTTGGTTTCATCTTTAGAACCCACCTCTGATAGTACTTTTACTTGCTCCGACAAAATCTTAATAAAATCACATTTGATTTCGGCTGGCATATCTACCGAGCCATCCGAAACTTCGGCGTATTCAAGTTGGTATTCATCTAGCAAGCGGCGGTAGTCTTCAAACTGATTTCTTACCACAAAAGCTTCAAAAAGAGTGCCTCCAAAATAGACCGGAATACCGGCATTTTTGTACACTGCAATTTTATCTTTGAGGTTTGGAGTAACGAAAGAAGTGGCCCAGCCTAGTTTTACGATATCTATATGAGGAGCGGCAATATCAAGCATATCCTCTATCTGCCGGATACTTAGACCTTTGTCCATGACCATTGTCAGACCATATTGGCGTGGTTTGGTGGTGCGGTCTGGAACTTGTGATAGTTTAAAATTCATACTTGTTGGTTAGGTATGTCTTTGACAATGAACCGCAAAATTAGCGATTCAAACCACAACCTACTAAATCAAGCCAGAAAATAACCTGATTTTAGTCAAATTGTTATAAAAAACCCGCGAATTTCATCGCGGGCTAAAAGGAAGGGAAGGTAGTCAGTGAAGTTTAGTACAAAAAATGCCTGTGGAATCCCACCTATAGACTATAGGTACATAGGAAAATTGTTTGGCGCCACTTCATGAATAAGCGCATAAACTTCTTCAACTATATCTTCTATATTCGGTTTTGAAAAATAATCACCATCGGAGCTATAGGCGGGTCGGTGTGGTTTGGCGGAGATACATTTAGGCGGCGAATCTAACCACTGATACGCGTTTTGGTGGTCAATTACTTGCTGCATCATATAGCCGGTTCCGCCCCCAGGCATGTCTTCGTCGGCAAAAATTACGCGATTGGTTTTCTTGATAGAATCCAAAATTCGATGGTCTGTATCGAAAGGAAGTAACGTTTGAACATCGATGACTTCTACCTCAATCCCTACTTGAGAAAGCTCTTCGGCTGCTTCCAGCACAATCCGGCACATAGAGCCATAAGTAACAATAGTGACATCGGTACCAGTACGTAAAATCTCAGGCTGTCCGAGAGGAGCACAAAATTCACCGAGATTGTCGGGAAGCCGTTCTTTTATGCGATAGCTGTTGAGAGGCTCTACGATAAGAGCAGGGTCATCGCCACGCATGAGGGTGTTGTACATGGCTGCCGCTTGAGTAAAGTTTCGAGGTACACACACGTGCAGTCCTCGAAGGCTATGAATCACCGTGGCCATAGGTGAGCCAGAATGCCATATTCCTTCCAAGCGATGCCCACGGGTACGAACGATAAGGGGGGCTTTTTGGCCGCCCTTGGTACGATAGTGGAGCGATGCTAAGTCGTCGGTGAGGGTCGCAAGGGCATAATAAATATAATCAAAATACTGGATTTCGACGATAGGCCGTAACCCTCTGATGGCAAGTCCAATACCTTGCCCGATGATGGTTGTTTCTCTAATGCCTGTATCCGTAATGCGTAATTCCCCAAATTTTTCCTGTAAACCAGCCATACCTTGATTTACATCCCCAATTTTTCCGACATCTTCGCCAAGAGCTACAATACGAGGGTCGGTGGCAAATAGAGCTTCAAAATTACCTCTTATTACTTCGCGTCCGTCAACAATGGGGGAGTTGTCAGTATAAATGGGAGCTATAGGCGTGATTTTTAGGGGAGAGGCAGAAGATTCGCTGTAAACATGAGAACTGAAACGGTCTTCATTGACTTCTTTGTTTTGAGTGAGCCATGTAGTGAGAGCGTTTTTGGCAGGGATATTTTCAGTTCGAAGCACACGAAGGGCTTTTCTAACGGCGGCTGTACTGTGACGATGAAGTGGTACAAATTCGCGGTTAAGTTCGTCCACTAATTGGAGTAAATCATTTTTAAATTTACTTACTTCAGCCGCGTTTTTGAGGAGTTCACTTACTTCTATTCGTTCGTTAGAGGTGGCATGAGAGAAGGCGTTCCATGCGGCATTTCGCTCTAGGCGAATATGTTGTTTGGCTTCATCCTCTATTTCTTCTAGTTCTTCATGAGTAGCGTAGCCGTTGTCTATAATCCAATCTTTAAACTTTAGGTTACAGTCCCATTCTTTTTCCCATTCCAGTCGTTCGGTCGATTTGTATCTAGTATGAGTGCCTGAAGACGAATGCCCCTGTGGCTGACTTACTTCTTGTACATGTACTAGTACAGGCACATGTTCTTTTCGGCAGATTTCTGCAGCTTTGCTGTAGGCTTCAATGAGGGCTATGTAGTCCCAAGCCTTTACCGTAATAATCTCAATTCCTTCCTCGTCTTTGCTACGTTGCAGGCCTTCAAGGGCTTTTGATATACTTGCTTTTGTGGTTTGGTATTTGACAGGAACTGAAATCCCAAATCCATCATCCCACACCGACATCAGAAGCGGTACTTGTAGCACTCCAGCGGCGTTCATTGTTTCCCAAAACATCCCCTGCGAAGTAGAAGCATCTCCAATAGTAGCAAAAACTATTTCATTGCCATTGTAAGAGAAATCAGTCATAGAGGCTAGCTGCTCATTATGACGGTACAATTTAGAGGCATATGCTAATCCTACTGAGCGTGGGATTTGGCCCGCCGTAGGAGCAAGATCATTGATATGATTGTAGGTGGAGGTTTGGGGTTTCCAGTTTCCTTCGTCGTCTATGTAGCGAGTGGTATAGTGATTGTTCATGGAGCGCCCGGCAGTATGAGGCTCAAAATGCACATCCGCATGACCATAAAGTTGGGCAAAATATTGCCGCCAAGTAAGGCCTTTTAAGGCCGCGACGATTGTTTGGTCTCGATAATATCCCGATCTAAAATCCCCTTTTTGGAATACTTTTGCCATTGCCACCTGGGCCAATTCTTTTCCATCTCCAAAAATCCCAAACTTAGCCCGTCCCCCCATTACATCTTTTCGGCCCAACAAACTCGCTTGTCGGCTTTCACATACTAAACGAAAGTCGTCTAGAATACTTTGGCGCGTCAGCGCAATAAAGTCGGTTGTAAGTTCGTTCTCTATCACGTTTCTTGATGAAAAATTAAGTTGTTATTCCTTATGGAAGTATAAATAAAACTAAAGAATCTTCAATTTGTTGTTTTGGCAAGTAAATATACAGCAAAACCTACGAGGTTTCAAAATTCGAGTTTTTTCTGTTACTTTGTCATAAATATTTCATTAAAAACAACGTTTGGCAAAACTTTTGCTCTTACAATCATTGTTAGATAAGCAACCAACTTTTACAAAACTAAATTTTACAAAAACCATGAAAAAGTTTCTTTCACTTTTCGTAGCAATTTTAGTATTTAGTGCAGTTAGCTACGCGCAAAAAGGAGTAGTAAAGTTTGCCAAGAATGAGCATGATTTCGGAAAGATTGAACAAGGCAAACCAGTAACTCACATTTTTGAATTTACCAACACTGGCACTGACCCTATCGTGTTAGGAAATGTATCTGCATCATGCGGCTGTACTACTCCTGAATGGACTCGCGAACCAGTGATGCCTGGCAAAAAAGGTAATGTCAAAGCTACTTTCAACGCGGGTGTTATGGGCCCTTTTAATAAAACAGTGACTATCCCAAGCAATGGTGAAAATGGCACCGTGTACCTCACTCTTAAAGGTGAAGTGATTGCTAACAAAGCTGCCGAAGCTCAAACCGCAGCTAAGAAAGGCGGTAAATAAATCACTACTATTCATCTAAAAGCGAGATAGCGTTTGTTTTTAATCTTGCTTAAGAAATATTATTTACATAAAACTCAAGAAGGCTATGACTTGCAGTCATAGCCTTTTTTATTAGATTTGCGTTTGAGAAGAGGGTATGAAGTGGAGAGTCTGTGTATTGCTTTGCTTTCATATTCAATGCGCCCAGTCTCTTATACTATCACCCACAACGATGTTTAGAACCGTAATCATTTTAGCTTTAGTAGCTGTTTTTTCTTGTAACAACACCACTAATCAACAGCAATCTACTGCCCTTCAAAAGTCTCTCGTAGATTGTGTAACAGAGGCTTCGCTATCTTCAGACCAAATCACTAAAGCACGAAATAGGATTGATGCAGATAGCAAATCGGCACGTCTTGATTCGTTTTTTCAACGAAAATTTAAGCTAGAAAGGTTTAACGGAAACGTACTAGTGGCACAGCAAGGGGTGGTACTTTATCGTAATTCGTGCGGGTATGCGCAAGTAGAAAAGAAAGATACGTTGTGTTCGGACTCTAAATTTCAATTGGCTTCTTTGTCAAAGACTTTTACGGCGGTTGCGATTCTCAAACTTTATGAAGCGGGTAAGTTGAGCTTAGAAGATTCGATTCAGAAGTTTATTCCCCAATTCCCCTACTCGGGGATTCAGATCAAAACCCTACTTTCGCACCGCAGTGGATTGCCTAATTATGCTTATGTACTAGCTGATAGCGTGAGAAAACGCAATCCATATCCTTCAAATGATGATATTGTAAGGTGGTATTGTGCTGTCAAGCCCAAGCTTTACAACATTCCCAATCGATATTTTAGTTACAGCAATACCAACTATGCCTTGCTTGCTACGATTGTCGAAAAAGTATCAGGGCAAACATTTGAGGATTTTTTGAAACAAAATTTGTTTAAGCCACTCGGCATGAAAAATACATGGCTTGCGACGAGCCAAAATGACTCGCTTAATATGTTTCGGACCGCTGGGTATCAGTACAATCGCCGCCTCGCCAAAGACAACTACGATGATGTAGTGGGTGACAAAGGAGTGTATTCTACCATGGATGATATCTTGCGCTGGTACACAGGGCTAAGTGGAGGGTGTGTGCTTAAGCCGCAGACGATGAAAGAGGCTTTTACCCCTCGTAGCTTTGAGCGCCATGGCATCAAAAACTACGGTTATGGGTTTCGGATGCACGTAGATGAGGCAACTCGACAGCCCAAATATATCTACCATACAGGCTGGTGGAAAGGCTACAATACCTTGATGTGGTTTAGTCCTAAAGACAAATTTGTGATTATCCTTTTGAGTAATCGTTATAACCGTAGCATTTATCAAATCAAACCTATCCTTGAGATTTTGGAAGGAAAAAGCAATGTAGAAGAAGGAATAGAGGATGAATTGTTTTAGATTTTTTGTAGAAACACCAACTCCTTATGAGTAGTTAGATAGAAAAGGAGTTGGGGTTTTTTATTTCACCAAAAACTGCACTCTACGGTTACGTTGGCGGTTTTCTTCCGAATCATTGGGGGCGAGAGGCTTACTCGCACCTTCTCCTCGGTGTTTGATGCGGTTTTCTGGTACCTGTAGGTTTGTCAGAAAACTAGCTATTACTTTAGCTCGTTGTTCGGAAAGTGTTTGATTGAGACGTGAGTCACCTACATTGTCGGTATGGCCTACGATTTCAATTTGGATAGCTGGATTTTGAAGCATGATATTGGCCAGCCTTGTTAGCTGTCCATGGGATTCGGGACGTAAGATGTAGCTACTTTGGTCAAAATATACATTGTCTTCAATCGTTACGGATTGTCCTGTTTTGATATTATCAAAAATTCTTTCGTTGATAACGGATTTAGCAGCACTTGTGGTAGTGTGTTTAAGAGAAAGAAGATAGAGATTTGCCAAAAACTCACCTCTCTGTGCCCAAACTGAAGTTTCAATCCTGAGGGTATTTTCTTCATAATTGGGATGATAGGCTTCAATTACGTAGGTTTTGCTAAGCGCTAATTTTACTTCTAAAACTCCCTTATAAAATTTCGCAGGAATTGCCCTACGAGTAGATTCCTCAAACACTTTCACCTTTAGTCGGACTAATGGGCGCTGGGTTTGAGAATCAAAATACTTAAGCGTAAACAACTTGACAATATTAGGAGCAGCTGCACGGCCCGCCTTTAATTTTGCTTGAAGAGAAAAGACTTGCCCCATACGCATTTCTTCGGCATCGATAATGCTTTTCTGGGAAGAATATCCAGCGGCAATGGTTTCGATTTGATAAATGTCTGGCTCGGTGATTTTGAATTTAATGGGCATAGCCGATGCCAAGGCGGTGATTTCGGAGGTTTGGTGAGTGGAGTTTGCGGTGATTCTAAACTTAGCAGAGATAGGCTTACCAGAGGTAGAATCTGCCGCTGAGAGGCTTAAAAAATTTTCGGTAATGGGAGCTAGCTTGACCACTAGCTCGTTGTTTTCTTCTAACGAAGGAAATGATTTTTCGAGTGCCCGTTGGTAAGGCATAAAGCCATCGGCGGTCACTTCTACTACATAATGATGCGCGGGATTGAGTGGCACAGAGGCTCGTCCATCTGGGGCATTTTTTAGGGAAACAATGTCGCGTTTGTCGTTTTTGTCAACCACCCTGATTGTAGCCGCAATTGGTTTATTGGTATTTTCGGCCAAAGTACTCACTTGCAGATAAACATCTGATTTTGAGAGTCTGATAATGTGAGAACTTCGTTCGGAGGATTGCGGAGCATCTAAGTTAAGTTTTGTGACGTATTTTCGATAGCCATTTGCTATGACTGTAAGGTAATAAGGCTGTGATTGTACCACCACAGTGGGCATAAACAAACGCTGCTCAGAAGTAGTGCTGCCAGAGTAGCTTTCTTTGATTTCGTCGGTTAGTTTAAAATCAGCGGGGATAGCTTGCCCAGTGAGAGCATCTATTGCTTGAAAACTCAACTCTTGTTTTGGAATAGTTGAGAGGGCTATCTCAGTAGCTTGGCCGCTATTTATTTTGAGAATACTTCGATAAGTTTCAAAGTCAGGAGCTTTGACCTCTATTTCATAGGAGACATTGGGTTGGAGGTCAGCTTTCCACCCCCCACGGATATTAGGATGACTTTCGATTGCGACAATTTTGCCATTTCGTGGGTCTTTTAAAGAAATAGATGCATTTGCTAAAATTGATTTTTGGGCTTTATTGATGACAAGGATGGTATGCCCAGCGCCTAAGTTAGGTGAGGGAGTAGAAGAGGTTTTGAGAGGTTCTAGCTCAATGAGAAAAGGAGTATTGGTTTTAGACGGCTCAAAAACGTGGGTTTGGCGGTAGGTTTTGTACTCCTGAAAAGCCACTACTACTTGATATTGGATACCTGCCTGTACTTTTACCATAAAAAGGTCGTTTTCAAAATAGCCGGTGAGCTCCGTACTAGCATTGGCAGGGAGGATAGATATGATAGGAATAAGGATATGTTTCGTTTGTTTGTCTCTGACTTCGATACTCAGGCGAAAAGGCGTTTGAGAAAATCCTGAACAAATGTTTCCTAAAAGCAACAATAAAACAACTAAAATAGACTTCATAGGGTAAGGTGATTGGGGCGCAAATTTAGTGAGTTTACGTAAAAAAAGAATCGTCACACCCAACAATTGCTGAGTGTGACGAAACTCCATTAGCCAAGAAATTGTCTATTTTTCTTCTTTTGTATCTTTTGCTTTCTCTACTTTTTTGGCAACGAGCGCACCATCTTTTAAGCGTTTCGAAACTTCGATGAATGGCCCCGAAATAATCTCTTCGCCTTCTTTAAGACCCGAGATAATTTCGATGTTTTCGAAATCACTGATACCTGTTTTTACTTCACGACTTACTGCTTTGCCTTTGTCATTGATGAAAACGAGTTCTTTGACTTTATCCTCTTTTTTGGCTTTTTGATTTTCTGGGGTAGAAGAATTTGAGGCTTCACTGTTGTCGGGTGTCTCAGTATTTTCTTTTCCTCTGGTCGTAACGGCGGCAATCGGCACCGACAGCACATTTAGCTTACGCTCGGTGATGATTTCTACTGAGGCAGTCATACCGGGTTTGAATGGGTATGATTTTTTGCCTTTTTTCAGCAATAAGTCGCGATAAGAAGAGTTCAAGATTTTGATTTTTACTTCAAATTCGGTGACAGCATCGGTAGAGTTAGAGGCAGCAGCGGATGCACTCGTGGTAGCCATTCCGTTGGCAGTATTGGCGATTTCGGTCACTGAGCCTACAAATTTTCTATCTGCATAGGAGTCTACCTCAATCTCTACGGTATCTCCCAGATTGACCCTTACAATGTCATTTTCGTTGACATTGACTCTGACTTCCATGTTGTTGAGATTGGCAATACGCATCATTTCGGTTCCAGCCATTTGGGATGTACCTACCACGCGGTCACCAAGCTCCACATTAAGTTTTGAAATGGTACCACTTTGGGGAGCATAGATGGTGGTTTTTCGAAGGTTTTCTGTGGCGTCTCTTAGCGCTGCTTCCGAACTTTGTACATTGAATTTAGAGGCTTCTACGGCGGCTTTTCCTGCTTCTACGTTTTGCTGTGCCACTTTATAATCTGCTTCTACTCTTTGAAAATCTGCCTCTGATACTACTTTATCAGCGAGTAGTTTTTGATTGCGGTCGTAGTCGGTTTTGGCCCGAATCATTTGAGCGTTTGATTGAGCAAGACTTGCCTTGGCGCGCTCCACCTCCGCTTTGCTTGAGTTGACAGACGCTTGTGCTCGGGCCACTAGGGCATCGTAGTTGTCGGGACGTATTTTGGCTAGCAGTTGCCCTTTTACTACGGAGTCGCCTTCTTCTACGTACAAGCCAATAATCTCCCCTGATACGTCAGGACTGATTTTGACTTCTACTTCGGGTTGGACGCGCCCTGAGGCACTAACCCGCTCAATAATGTTTGTTTTTTTGACTTTTGCAAACTCTACTTCGGTAGGTTTGACTTTTCCTATCCAACCAGCTTGCTTGGCAATCAACAACCCTGCAATCAATACCACTACGATGCCGCCTAGTATCCACCATAAACGAGAAGAAGATTTCTTAGCCATATGAGTTAATAAAAAATGTGAATGACAAATTGAGTAAATAGTTAAATATAGCCTGACTTTGTTATTAAATCAGTACGCCACAAAAAGGGGGGCTTATTATTCTAATGAAAGCGGCTTGCTTTGGTAAAAGTCAAGGATTTTGGTCCGAAATATATAATCGTACTTGGCTTGAATGAGACTAGCTCGAGCACGGTCTACGTTGTTTTTAGCAATATTGTAGTCAGCGGCATTGAGGGCACCCGCGTTGAGGCGTGCTTCGGCAGCTTTAAAAGAAAGCTCAAGGGTTGCTACTTGCCGAGCTGTAGCTTCATAGCGCTTGGCGGCATTGAGCATGTTGTAGTACGCTTGCTCAATAGTCTGCCGAACTTGATTTCTGACGATTTGTGCTTGAAACTCCGCATTTTTTTGTTGGATTTGTGCCCCTGCTATCCGGTAGCGTACTTGATAGCCATTAAAAATAGGCACTCTCAATGACAATGAAAGAGAGGCGTTTCGGTTGAAACCTAATTGATCAAAATAACCAAAATTTTGAATGGCACCACTAGGAACGGTAGTCCGAACGATGACCGGCAAGGTGACTCCTCCATAAGTGATGTATTGAGTTGTAGAAGGAATGTCACGTACTTGCGAAGCACCTCCATCTCCCACAAAACGTTGTTTGGGAGCGGCACTAGAAAAAGAAGAACTCAACCCTCCTCCCAACGACAACGAAGGCAATTTAGCACCTTTGGCAATATCAATTCCAGTTTTGGCACTTTCTATACGAAGATTTGCTGCTTCCATATCAGGTAGATACTTGATGGCAGCATTATAAACCTGCTCTAAGGTAGCATCATAAGGGGCTGAGGTAGAAGGAAGCGGTAAAGTGATGGGTTCTACTTCAATCACCTCACTACCATAGATATTCATAAGTTGTTTGAGGGCAAGCTTTGATAACTCTATATTGTTTTGTGCATTTACAATAGAAAGTTCATCATTGGCAAGTTGAGATTGTATATCATAGAGGTTAATTTCGGGAAGGGATCCGGCTTTTACCAACTTCTCGGTACGTTCGAGCTGGAGGCGGGTAGTCTCTAACTGACGACGTGCAAACTCTAGTTGTTCTTGGTTGTTAAGAACTGAAAGATAATTTGTTGCAACATTCAAAATCAGTGTATTACGGCTCGATTCTAGCTCTTTTTGACTGGCTTGTAAGTTATACTGATTTTGTTTAATGGTATTTTTTTGTTGATATCCATTAAAAAGGTTAATGCCAGTATTCAAGTTGAAATTCGAAAAATTGACCGTTTGTTCCACAAATTGGTTCGTAAAAGGGTCAATGTTACGTCCTGATTGTAACCCTTGCCCCCCGCTAAAGTTGAGCGTGGGGTACCTTTGCCATTTTGATTGGTCAAGTAGGTTTTGATTATTCTGAATTTGAAGTTGACTTTGTTGCAGTTGCAAATTGTTTTGCAATGCAATCGTCACACATTGTTGAAGTGAGTATTTTTGCTGCGCTTGGCTGTATAGGCTTAAACCAAGCGAGAAGGCGAGTAACCAATTTTTCATCGCTGTCCTTTTGATTTTATCTTCAAGGTTACAAAACTAAATTTGCTACCTCTAAGAAAATTGGATAAGCGGTGAAATAAGTTTATCAACGCTTCAAATTCAGCAATTTAAAAGAATAAGACTCAAGGCGCAGTTTTTTTAAATTCAATATCTCCAGCATTGGCAAGGGTGACAACGACACGGTCAATATCGCCCGTAGCATTGATTCTAAAATCAAATTTAGCTTGGTCAAAAGCACCTGTACCTTCAAAAACATCGTAGTGATAATGTTGGAGAGTAAATGGTAAACCGTGAAATACGCCGATAAACTCTTCGTCGCCGCGAGTTTCCAATACAAACGACCCATAAGCAGGATGCTCATACTTGCCCCGATAGCTACTCAGCCCCTGCGAAGGTTTTGTGTCTGATTTGCGTTTGTTGGCTTTTTCTTCTTTGGCTTTTTGTTGTTTGGCTTTGGCTTCTGCTTGGGCTGTTTTGAGGCGGCTCGCCCAATCAATCACTGGAAGGTTGAGCCATTTATCAGCCACATAATTGCAGATTGAGTTGACAAAATAATAGTCTACGGCACCAGTGTTGGTAAGGACTACTACGCCAAAATTTTGATTCGGGAAAAAGGTCATTTGCGAACGGAAGCCTTCAATGGAGCCATTGTGGCTCAATCTTAAAAAACCGCGATAAGTATTGATATTCCAGCCCATACCGTAGCTGGCATAGCCCAACTCACTAAAGGTGATTTCGGCAGGAGATACGATTATGTGGGGCGTGTGGGTTTCTTTCAGGTTTGTTTCCGAGATGATTTGTTGATTGTCAAACTTTCCTTTTCCCAGTTGCATCAGGAGCCAATGAGACATATCTATCACGTTGGATTTGATAGACCCCGCAGGGCCGATAGCATCTATATTACTTCCAAAACCCTGCTCAAGCCATTGGCCGCTGTTGTCTCGATACGAGAGAGAATAATCACTACTCTGAAAAAGTTCGGGATAAGCAAGTACAGTTTGTTTCATTTGAAGGGGAGAAAGAATTTTTTCTCTCAAAAAATTCTCCCAGCTTTTTCCCGAGATTTTTTCAATTAAGACACCTGCTGTCATATACATCAGGTTGTTGTATTGGTATTGGGCATAGACTGGCTTTGAAAGTGGCAAGTACTTGAGTCGCTGATACAGACTTTGGCGGTCGAGGTTTGCATAGAGCCATGTCCAATCGTGGCGTGGTAGGCCTGTGCGGTGTGATACCAAATCGCGGGCGGTGATGAGTCGGGTAGCGTATTCGTCATGAAGTTGAAAATCAGGCAAATAATCTTTGACGGGTTTGTTCCAGTCAAGTTTGCCTTCGTCTGCTAATATACCTAAAGCTGTTGCCGTAAATGATTTAGTGCACGACGCAATCGGGAAGAGCGTTTGGGCTGTAACGGGGAGGTTATTTTTTAAATCTTTAAATCCGTATCCTTTGGTGTAAAGTATTTTGCCATCTTTGACAATCCCCACGGCGGCTCCTGGTACGCGCCATTCGATGAGCATTTGGTTTACAAAGTTATCGAACCCCACAAGCGGGTCAGTAGGGGGGGGGACTTTTTTTTGTGCGTAACCAAAACTGATAATACAAATCAGTAAAATAGTTTGAACAAGCGGGCGCATAGAGAGAGAGGTGTTAGACCAACAAATATAGTTTTAAAGCATATAGTTTGATGTATCCCTCCTCCGAAAGTTCTTATTTTAGTGCATTATCGCTGTTTTTTTGATATTACTAGGCATTTTATCAATCAACCAATAAAAACGGATGGTAAGAAAAAGCGCCGAAAACGTAAGGCCAGCAGATAAGGCAATCCATACTCCTTCTACATCCATTTTAAAAGTAAAAGCTAAGATATAACTCAATGGTAAAGCAATAACCCAATAAGCCACTAATGTAATACCTGTAGGAACATTGACGTCGGTTAAGCCTCTTAATGTGCCTAAGCCTGTAGCTTGAATCCCGTCGGATAATTGGAAAAAGCCAGCATAAATCACCAGAGTAGAAGCAATACTCGTGACGGCGAGGTTGTCTTTGAGATAAAGTGAAACCAAAAAGTCATTGGCTGTCAGAAAAGTAATACAACATACTCCCATAAACGCTGTCACAATCACAAAGGCTGCCGTGCCTGCCTGCTTTACCTTGGGGAGGTTGTTTTGTCCCCATGCTTGTCCCACTCTGATCGCCCCTGCGGCGGCTATTCCTGTCGCCATCATGTAGGTGGTAGAGGCCAAATTAATGGCGATTTGGTGAGCGGCTAGTTGACTTTCTCCCAGCCATCCAATCAACACTACGGCAAGTGAAAAAGCCGCTACTTCAAAGAAAAATTGGAACCCTACCGGAATTGTGAGCTTGATGATTCTTTTTATTAAGGGCGTAATATTTTGATTAGGAAAATGGAGGTATGTTTTGAAGTACTTACTTCTGAAAATATATATTAAGATAACAATCGCCATATACACTCGTGAAATCAGAGTGCCTAAGGCTGCACCATTAAGCCCCATTTTGGGAAAAATCCATATTCCTTTAATTAATACCCAATTGATGAGGGCATTGAAAAACAAAGCTGATACGGTCACAAACATGGCTACTTTGGTATAAGAAAGCCCATCTGCCAACTGCCGAGCAGCAACAAAAATTAACAAGGGTAATATAGAAACACTTAGGATGTAAATGACAGGCTTAGCGAGGCGTGTCACTTCGGGAGTTTGCCCAAAAAAGTCTAAACTTAACCCCAATCCTATTCCTACTATGCCAAGCAAAATACCTAGCAGTATGCCTACGTTCAAGCCTGCTCTAAATAAATTCCCAATTTCTGGTGTATTGTTTTGTCCTTTGGCTTGTGAAATAAGGCTAGAAACGATTCCTAATCCCCCAAAACCAATACTAGAAACCAAAAAAGTAAGCGAAGTAGCTAAGCCTGACGCTCCTAAGGGAACCGCCCCCAGAAAACGTCCTACCATCAGGTTGTCGGTAACTCCCATCAAAATGACTCCAAGCTGAGCAATAATAATAGGAATACTAAGCTTGACGGTTGCTAAAATTTCGCGACGCATGAACTACTGTTTTTGGAATGATGTACAGAGGGGCAACCTAAGTTTTAGAAAAATAGTTTGACAACGTAAGAATTTGTCATGGGAGGAAGCCAATAAAATAATAAAAGCGGTCAATAGACCGCTTTTATTAATGGAAGAAATCTTTCATCTTCTCAAAAAATCCTTTCTCATTTTTACCCGGCTTGGGCTGGAAATTAGGTGAGTTTCGGAGTTTTTCAAGCAAGGCTCGCTCTTCGCTATTGAGCTGCTTTGGTGTCCAGATATTAATATGTATCAATTGGTCACCTCTGCCGTAGCCGTTGAGTTCTTTGATTCCTTTTCCTTTAAGTCTTAATATTTTACCGCCTTGTACGCCAGCTTCGATAGGTACTCGCGCTTTACCGTCGAGCGTAGGAACTTCTACACTGGTACCCAGAGCCGCATCTACAAAATTAAGATGAAGGTCATACACAAGGTTGTTGCCGTCGCGTTTGAGGTTTTCGTCCTCTTCTTCTTCTACTACAATCAGCAAGTCGCCTGCTACACCACCGCGAGGGGGCACATTGCCTTTGCCACTCATAGAGAGCTGCATGCCGTCGGCTACGCCACCAGGGATTTTGATGCTGATTACATCTTCTTCTAGTACACGTCCTTCGCCGGCGCAGACTTCACAGCGCTCAGATACAATTTTACCTTCCCCATTACAAGTAGGACAGGTACTAGTCGAGACCATTTGGCCGAGCATGGTACTTACTACTTTACGAACTTGCCCACTACCATTACAAGTATGACAAGTCTTGAGGGAGGCGCCATTTTTAGAGCCATTTCCTCCGCAAGCATTACAGCTTACGTATCTTTTTACTTTGATTTTCTTTTCTGCACCTTCGGCTACTTCGCGGAGGTCAAGTTTGAGTTTGATTCTCAAATCAGTACCTCGCCTGACGCGCCTTCCGCCTCCGCCGCCATTGCCAAAAATATCTCCAAAAGGCGAAGAATCACCAAATATGTCGCCAAATTGAGAGAAAATATCGTTGATGTCAAATCCTTGACCACCGCCAAAACCACCATTCCCACCCATGCCTGCGTGGCCAAATTGGTCGTAACGTTTGCGTTTTTCGGCATCGCTCAATACGCCATAGGCCTCGGCTGCCTCTTTAAATTTTTCCTCAGCCGAAGGGTCATCAGGGTTTTTGTCGGGGTGATATTTGATGGCTAGCTTACGATAAGCCTTTTTTATCTCATCGTCCGATGCTGATTTGCCGACGCCAAGGACTTCATAATAATCTCTTTTCTGTGCCATTGTTTTGTGGGTTAATCATCATAAATACTTTTTCAAGTATTCACAACATATCACAAAGTTAACTTCCTACTACGACTTTAGCGTAGCGGATTACTTTTTCATTTAAAAAATATCCTTTTTCGACTTCGTCAATTACTTTTCCTTTTAAGTCTTCACTTGGAGCCGGGAATTGGGTAATTGACTCATGCAAATCAGCATCAAATACTTCACCTTTAGAGGTCATGGGTTTGAGGCCTTTGCTTTCGAGAGTTTTTGAAAACTTATTGAAAATCAGACCCACGCCTTCTTTGAGAGGAGCAATGTCGGTAGTAGTTTCAAAGGAGGCCATCGCACGTTCGAAATCATCAACTACGGGCAAAACAGCCTTCATCAGTTCTTCATTAGCACTTGAAATTAATTCTAATTTTTCTTTGGCAGTACGGCGACGGAAGTTTTCGAAGTCGGCGTACAAACGCAAATATTTATTTTTTAACTCTGTAAGTTCTGCTTCTAATTTTTCTGTAACATTTTCTTCGCCCTCTTGTGGTATTTCAGTAGCAGCATTGGCTGCCAATTCGTCTTCTATGGGTGTGTCTTCTTGAATGTGTTGGTTATCGGTTGTCATGACAAATCAATTCACAATGAAACATTTTTTCTGCTACAAAGTTCGTCAATTATTTTGCCAGTATCACCACAACTGACAGATTGGCAGAAACCTCCCCTTGAAGAAGTGTCGAAGAAGCCTTTTTGACGAAATTTTTATGAAAGATATTGTAACTTTTTAGCGAACTTTCGTCTAATATAAGTAATGATAAATATGGTTTTTAATGACTTTTTTTATGGTGAAACAAAATACCTCTTCCCCGCGCCGTATCTATTCTAGACCAAGCCTTCTTAAAATAGGGAAAGTGACAAAGCTTACTAAAAAAACTGGTAGTCAGTTTGATATGCTGACTAGTACTAATTCTTTTACGCCCTGATTCTAGGAGTTATAGCTTGGTCAAAACAAATGGATTTACACTTTAATGTCCTGAAAATATATGAAAAAAATATACCTTTTTGTGCTATTCTTAGGTGTCTTATTTAAAGCGACCTCCCAAGGCGGCGGGATTTTGCAGACCTTTGATGCTGCATCGGCATTACCGACAGGATGGAGCACTACCGCAACTTCTAATGTGGTAGTAGAAAATGCTTCTAGTAGCAGTGGGTATACTATTCCTACTACAGACCCTACGGTGAGTGCCTCTGGTACCAACAACTTATCAATGAAAAATTGCGGTAGCGCGACAGTGTCGGTTACTACGGCGGCCTTTGACCTAACGGGCAAGAGCAATGTCATCGTGGGATTTGGACGGCGGCGTACTAGTGCTTTCAACGCCACAGTAGCGTTTTCGGTTAGTGTAGATGGGGGTAGTACTTTTAGCACTTTAAGCAGCGACGTATCGTCAGCGGCCAATACTACATGGGCTTTTTTGGGACCCATTTCGGTTCCTGCTGCGGCCAATCAAGCAAGTGTGATTTTTAGGTTTGATTATACGGCTACAAACTCGGGCTTATGCACAGGAAGCCCGGCCAATTTTCGAATCGATGATTTTATTGTTGGTTGGAATGATGTATTTCCTGTAAAACTGACGTTTTTCAAAGCAGAAGAACGTAGTGGAGGTGTGGAGCTATCATGGCAAACTTCGGAAGAAATAAGTAACCAACGTTTTGAGATTGAGCGCAGTCTTGATGCTAAATCCTTTGAAAAAATAGGCACGATAGAAGGAAAAGGTACCATATCAATTGCCCAGCATTATTCTTTCTTGGATAGCAGTCCCCTACAAGGATTGAATTATTATCGATTAAAACAAGTGGATTTTGATGGCAAATACAGCTACAGTGTTATCAGAGATATACGTGCTAAAGGTCAGGGGCATAGTTTTCGAGTATATCCCAATCCTGCAACGAATGAAGTGAAAATAGAATTACCGCAAGAGGAAGAAATAAACAACGGAGAGCTGCTGGACTTGACGGGCAGGATAGTGAAGCGTTATGCAGCTGGCTCAGACAAAGTCTCCATAATTGACCTCAGGCCGGGCGTATATATCCTGAAGATTAAAACTCAAACGGGAGCTAGTTATCAGCAACGAATCATAAAAATAAATTAGTAGACGTTTGAGCATTTAACTCATGTCTGGAATCTGTGGTATTATTTATTTTGAGAAACAACCGCAGCCGCATGACCTCCCTCACATGGTACTTGCCATGAAGCATCGCGCAAGAGATGGCGTTTTTGAAAAAACAACCCAACATGCAGCAGTCGCTTATCTAAAACTTAATGTATCGGACTTATCAAAAATAGAAACGGGGCCGCTTGAAAGTACAGAAGGGATACTGATAGTAGCAGATGCTCGACTTGATAATCGAGATACGTTGCTCAAAACTTTTTTTGAGGGAGAGCTTCAACAATTACGTAATTCAATCAGCAATACAGCCCTTATTTTGGCTGCTTACGAATTTTGGGGAGAAGATTTGCTCTTTCATTTGATGGGTGATTTTGCTTTTGTGATTTGGGATAAATCTCGTCAAAAAATCATTTGTGGGCGAGACCACGTGGCTGCGCGTCCTTTGTATTATTATTATTTGGAAGGAGAGTATTTTGCGTTTGCGTCTGAAAGCAAAGCATTATTGACCTTGCCAAATGTTCAAATCAGGCCTTCGTTTGAAAAAATACATGAATATGTCTCGTGGAAAGCGCATCGTCAACCTTATCAACCTACTTCTTTTTATGAAGGGATTAGGGCAGTACAGCCTGCGCATGTGTTGAGGGCTGAGGCTGGAAAATGTGACTCACGGCAGTGCTGGGATTTGGATTTGAAACGTTTTGAGAACTTGAGGAGCGATCAAGAATATTTTGATGTTTTTAGGGCTACTTTTTTTGAGGCTGTAAGATGTCGTATAGACAGTTACGGGCTATTAGCCGCGCATTTGAGTGGAGGGGTAGATTCTTCTTCTATTTGTGCCGTAGTAAATTTGGTGTTTGGTCAATCACTCTTGACGCAGTACTTCGATATTGGAGGGAATGCGGATGAAAAAGAATTTGTGAATGAGATGTTAGCACATCACGATTACCATCATCAAAATATACTTCCTATCCTAGATTGGAGCGAATCAAGTCGGAATTTGTCTAATATACTAGGACATCCCCATTACTTTTTGGTACTACCAAATTATATCGTCACATCATCCGAAGCCTTAGCTGCTTGTCAATGCACTCTTTTACTTACAGGTCATGATGGTGATAGCGTAGTAGGATACGGGCATGGATATCCTCTTTCTTTGTTGGAAACTCATCAAAAAAAAGAGTTTATGGAACTCATGCACGACTATGCTTTAGTGGCAGATTTTGGGGCACAAATCAAGGAGTGGAATGCGTGGTCTTTTCGTCAAAAATATGGATTCATTGTAAAAATTTATTTCAAACAGCATATCAAGAAAAAATGGTATAAAAAGCACTATGGACAAGCAATCTTGGAAATATTGCGTTGGAGTTTTACTTTGAAATTTGTTCCATTAGATGTCAATGCGCGTATCTTAAAGAAGAAAAATAGTTTTTCGCCAAATTCTACCCCAAAAGAAATCAACACATCGTATGGTTTTTCGGAGGTTGAGAATCAATTGGTTGGGGAAATTTTGCATGAAGCAATGCTTCAAAGCATTGAAGAATTTGAGCAAATTGGGGCTTGGTATGGCTATGAAGTGGCACATCCATTTTATGACAAACGACTGATTGAGTTATGTTTAGCTATTCCTAATCGTCTCAAGTTTGATAGTGGCTATCGGAGAGGGCCACTCAGACATGCGATGGAGGATTTCTTGCCCGAAAAAGTAAGGCTACGTACTAGTAAAGTGACAATGAATGAGTCAGTAGAAAATCAACTAAATGCGGTAAGAACGGACATGGTAGAATTGCTCATAAAAGCTCAAAAACGATTGCCTTCGTTTTTTGATGAAGCACAAAGTCAGACCTTAACCCCTTATTTTGAAAAGGCAATTCAAGTGTTTTCAAACCCTGCATATAAGGGACTTGCGCGATTTGTGCGGGAAGTAAACCTCGCCCAATGGTTATTGTCTATCTAAAACCACCTTGGTCATAGAAAGTACGACGTCGCGAAAGCTTCAAGTCGCGCAGAAGGGCTGATTTTGCACGGATTTCAAAACTGTAATTGTTGGCACGGAATCCTGAACCTGCATACGGTGTCCAGTTAAATGACATTTCCCAGCAGTGTAAATCGCGCGTGATACCGATATTGGTAATAGAAGGTGCTTTGGCTACAATGTCCAAACCCGTATCAAATACAAATTTCCACTTGGGGGTAAGACTAAAATCACCATTCATACGAAAGGTTTGGATGGTAGTCCCAGCTGATAGCCCTTGGCGCGAATAATTGAAACTATAACTCATGCTCAAGGTCCAAGGGATATTAAAATCTATGTAAGCATCAGGGTTGGCATTGATCATCCGCTGTTGTTCTTCGGTATTGGGCGTATTTGCTTTTTTAGGTTTATCGGCTCCTTTGGGCGCAAACCTTTTGGAGAGGGCTACATTGACATTGCTTAGGCGTGCCAAACCTTGATTTTGTGTGAAAGACCAACGATTGATTTTACGCCCTGTAGTACCATAGAGTTCATCTTTTACGTAAGCATAAGGGTCAAAGTTGGCAGAAAGGTTGAAGTTCAAATCTTTAAAAATGCGAGCATTGGTATTAAAACTAATATCAGACATTTTTAAAGAGTCTGCCATAAGATTATAAGAGCCATTAAAGCTAAAGTTGTCGAGGATGTTTATTTTTTCAAATTGCTTACCACTTGAGTCGGATTTGGGACGTACTTTGGCTTCAAAGAGGTTATTAAGGCTCCACGTAATGCCTGCGGCTGAAGTACCAGAAGTGGTAAGATTGCCCCCAATAGTTCGATACCTATTAAGATACCTTACATCACCGCGCTCGTTTACAGTGAGACGTTGGAGTAGGTTAGATTGGTCTGGTACATAGCTAAAGCTTGCAGATGGAATCAATGTATGACGTATAGCTTCAAGGCGTTTACCTCCTACTCGAAACATCCCATAGATCCGAGTGTTCATACTCGCACTAAACGAGACGTTGTTAGCAAAATAAAAACCATTCAGGGTATCTACTCGCACTTGGTTATTACCTACATATTCATAATTGAATTTTTTGGTAAATGTTTCACCCGAAAGCGAAATGCCTGGAGTAATATTGATGTATTTAAAAAGCTTGATGTTGGGCAAAGAAATAGGAAGTGAAAAACGACCTGTAATTTGTGAGTTTTTAATAAATTCAGGAAGGTTTTGGGCGTTGAGAGCATAGGTGGTAGGGGCACCAGATTCGGGAGTGATTACTGTGGGAGCATTCGCCAGAGTAAATCCTAAACGAGAACTAGAAGTGTCGGCATATACGATGGTGTTGTTGGCAGTAATGCCTCCACTAAAATCCAGACCCAATCGAAAACTCTCATACCAAGCGCCTGTACCCCCTTTGAGGGCGAAGGGGGCAAGTTGGTTAATTCCAAAGTTGAAATCAATCCCGGCATCTATCGAACCAGGGTCTGTTTGCTTACCAGTAGAATCGACTTTAGAGCGATCTGGGAAACGCTGATTAACACGCACGCTTGTTCCCATACGGGCAAACTGCCCAAATTGCTTGGTATATTGAACCGACGAACTAGCTACGTTTTGGATATATTTCTGAGTATTGAATTCATTAAACTGATTGAAACTATTGCTACCTAGGTTGACCGAAGCCCCAAAGCTTGAAGTCCCACGTGGTACGGGTGAATGACTCCAATTGAGACTGAAATCATTGCGTGGCTGATTCAAAATCTTAATTTCATTGCCTTGAACATTGCGATTGAAGCGTAAGTTGAAATTTCCACTGAAGCGATATTTTACGGCATAGGGCATGGCTACTCCAATCCCCCAACTCCCGCGTGAATAAATCTGACCAGTGAGACTCAAGTTAATTTTTTCACTAATGGCAAAATAATAGCCGCCATCTCTCAAATAATACCCCCGCCCGTTGGGTTCTTCGCCATAAGTAGGCATCAAAATACCGGAGGTGCCTATTTCTTTTTTCTTAGGAACAGGGAAAAAACCAAAAGGCAACCCTACAAATGGAAGAGGGACATCGGAAACTACCAAATGGAACGGCCCCGAAATGACTTGTTTTTCGGGAATGACTTTGATTTTTTTTGCAGCAATGTGGAAGTGAGGCTGGGCAAGGTTACAGGTGGTATAAATCGAGCCTCGAATATACATGTTGTTTTCTTCGTCCTTTTTGACGGTCGTGCCTCGTATGTTACCGTCGCCTTGCTGCGTAACTACCCCCTTGATAAAGCCTTTTTTGCTTTTAAAATTATAGCGAATTTCTTTGGTATCGTATTTTTCTCCATTGTCCTGAAATATAGGCTGACCAATCCACTTTCGAGAAGTCGAATCATAATTTCCACGGGCAAACACTTCGTTGGTTTTCCAGTTGAGACGAATATAGTCGGCCTCCAAAATGATAGCTCCATAAGTTACTTTGGCTTTGCCATAGAGGTGCACTTCCTGCCCGCCCGGATCCATTATAGTAGAGTCTTGGGCACTATATTGTACGGTATTTTTGAGGTCGCTTTCTGCTTCTAGGGTATCAGACTTGGTACTGTCGGAAGGTATAGGAAGTACCGCAGGAATGGTGGGAGTAGCTCGTTTGATAGAGTCCAAACGAACGGGATTCGTAATCTTACGCGGGCTTAATGTTTGGGCGAAAGACCCAAAATGGACTCCTAACACCAGAAGCCAAAATAGCCATTTCGCGGCTTTTGCAAGAACTTTTAATTTTTTCAAAGACAATTTTACAAGTGCTTTATTCGCAAAAGTAAATCATTACGCGTTTGGAAATGCGGAAACTTTGTTAAAAGTTATTAAATGATAAGTGCATAGAGGTGTGAAAGGGTTGATAATCAAAGGGATGTTGGATAGTGATTGAAAATCAAATTGATAAGAGAGAATAAGTGATACAGGTAGAAAATATCAGTAAAAATCACACAAAAACAACTTAAAAGGTAACATTCTCTTTAATCGGCTCTTCTATATGAAATATTTTTTTGCTTGCTTGGTATGCGTTTTTTTGGTTGCCACGGGTTTCAATGTGAAAAATAAACTCACTCATGAGCCTCAAACCCGCCCCAATATTCTCTGGATTACGTGCGAAGATATGAGTTTTCATTTGGGCTGTTATGGAAGTAAGCTAGCCAAAACCCCTCATTTAGACGAACTTGCAGCCAATGGCACTCGATACACCCGTGCGTTTACTACAGCGGGAGTGTGTGCGCCGAGCCGTTCGGCGATTATCACAGGCATGTATCAGCAGTCGATTGGTACTCACAACATGCGCACCTTGGCAGCTTCGGCGGCGGCTAAAGAGGCTTATCCTTCTGGTTTTAAAGGGTATTCGGCGGTAGTGCCAGAGGAAGTCAAATGCTTCTCGGAGTACTTGCGTGAGGGGGGGTATTATTGTACCAACAATTCCAAGGAAGATTATCAGTTTGTAGCTCCTTCTACTGCTTGGGACGAGAGCAGCAACAAAGCGCATTGGCGAAATCGCCCCGACAAAAATCAACCTTTTTTTGCCATATTTAATTTTACTACCACGCACGAGTCACAAGTATGGGTGAGAGCCAAAGAGCCGCTTTTAGTGAAACCCGAAGAAGTCGAGGTTCCGCCTTATTATCCTGATACCCCAGAAGTACGTTTGGATATAGCGCGGCACTTGTCTAATGTAATGGTCATGGACCAACAAGCGGGCAACATTCTTCAGCAGTTGAAAGAAGATGGATTGGAGCAAAATACGATTGTTTTCTTCTTTTCAGACCACGGCGACGGGCTGCCGTTTGTCAAACGTGAAGTGCTTGATAGAGGCTTACGAGTTCCTTTTATTATCAAGAATCCTTTTGATAATAAAAAAAATGTGGTTGACAATCAGATGATTAGTTTTGTGGATTTGGCACCTACCATGTTGTCGTTGGCAAATATCCCTGTGCCAAAGTATATGCAAGGTCAGGCGTTTTTGGGAGGACAAAAAGCAAAAAATCCTCGGCAATTTGTATTTGCCGCCCGCGACCGCATGGATTCTGAATACGATCGAGTGCGTACGGTAAGAGACGACCGCTACCGATACGTAAGGAATTATATGCCCGAAAAGCCTCATTATCAGAATATAGGCTATCGGCTTCAGCAGCCTTCGATGCAGTCGATTCTTAGGCTCAAAGAAGAGGGAAAGCTCAATCCGACTCAGATGCAGTGGTTTAGACCTACCAAAGCAGTGGAAGAATTGTATGATTGTGACAAAGACCCTTTTGAGTTTAACAACTTAGCCGAAAACCCTGCTTATCAGCCACAATTGACAAAACTTCGTAAAGTATATAATGACTGGATTCAGAAAGTGGGAGATATGGCCCAAGAACCTGAAATGGACATGGTAAAGCGATGGTGGGGAGGAAAAGACGAGCCTCCGCTGACCCAAACGCCACAGATACTTCCCAAATCTTCTAAAATTGCTTTATCTTGCGCCACCAAAGGGGCTTCTATCGGTTATAAAAAACACTGGGAAGAGCCTAGTTGGAAGGTATATACTCAGCCTATAAGTGTCACTTCGGGTGATTCGCTCTACGTGATTGCACATCGGATAGGTTATACCAAAAGCAATATCGTAACCCAAAAATTTTAGTAGGTCACTAACCAATCTCATTATTCAAAACCCACGTTCCAAAACTAAACTACTATGTCAAAAACTCAAGTAGCTGTGGTAGGGCTCGGCTTCATTGGCCCCGCACACATCGAAGCGCTCCGTCGATTGCCGGATGTAGAAGTAGCCGGGATTGCCGATTTTTCGGCCGAAATCGCCCAAGCAAGAGCCCAAACGCTCGGCACCAATGCCTATGATTCGTTTGATGACTTGCTTCGCGACGATTCTGTTGAGTGTGTTCATATTTGTACGCCCAATTTCTTACACTATGAACAGTCGAAAAAAGCATTGTTGGCTGGAAAGCACGTAGTGTGTGAAAAACCTTTGGCCACCAACACCGCCGAGGCTGAAGAACTCGTTGAACTAGCCGATAAGCTAGGGTTGGTCAATGCGGTACACTTCAATTTGCGCTATTATCCTTTGATTCGCCAGATGAAAACCATGCGTGAAAAAGGTGAACTAGGCGAAGTATATTCAGTACAAGGAAGCTATTTGCAAGATTGGCTTTTCTTACCTACTGACTACAACTGGCGCTTAGAGCCGTCGCAGTCGGGTGATTCGCGTGCCGTGGCCGACATTGGCTCTCACTTGTTTGACTTGATTGAGTACATCACGGGCTTGCACATCACAGAAGTAATGGCCGATTTCAATACGGTTCACAAAACCCGTATGAAACCTAAGAAAGCGATTGCTACCTACTCGGGTAAGCTTTTACAAGCTTCTGATTATGAAGAAGTTCCTATTACTACCGAAGATTATGCTTCTATTTTGTACCGTTTCGAAAACGGAAACAAAGGAGTTGCTACAGTGAGTCAGGTATCGGCAGGGCGTAAAAACCGCGCAACGCTCGAAATCAGTGGTTCAAACCAAACCTTCAATTGGTGTTCTGAAGCCCCTAACGAAATGTGGATTGGTCGTCGCGATGGATTTAATCAATCACTCATCCGCGACCCGGCATTGGTACACGAAGAAGCGCGAGCGTTGATTACTTTCCCGGGCGGTCACAATGAGGGCTTCCCCGATACCTCAAAGCAATTGTTTAAAGAAGTGTACGCGGCTATTCGCAACGGCAAACCCGAAAAGCCCAATTATCCCACTTTTGCGGATGGATTGCGCGAGCTAAAATTGTGCGATAAAATTGTACAAAGTAGCCGCGAGCAGCGTTGGGTTCAGGTTTAGTAACTGACAATCAGTAAGCATACTGGACAAAACGATAATAATTTCGTAACTTTGCGGCGAATTTATTTTTGATTCAAATCGTACTTCCACCATTTAAAGGTCTAGAAATAGCGCTTAAAAATCAGGTGAAAGTACGATTTTTCTTATTTTGTTTAGTACCAATTAACCCCAAAGCTCATGGAGCGGATTAAGATTGCGATTTTGGATATGTACGACGGCTATGCCAACGAAGGCATGCGTTGTATCAAAGCCTTGGTGGGTCAGTTTTTGGCGCAAGAAGGAATAGTAGGAACTTACGATGTATTTGATGTCAGACAAAAAAATGAGGTTCCTGACTTAAGTTATGATATTTTCATCTCTTCTGGCGGGCCAGGCAATCCCGTACCTTCGGGGGAGCCTTGGGAGAAACCATTTTTTATGCTTCTTGATCAGATTTGGCAGTATAATCGACAGCCTCATCATCCGCAAAAAAAACATTTAATGTTGATTTGTCATTCCTTCCAAATGGCGTGTATTCACTGGGAAATAGGGCTGGTTTGTAAACGACGTAAAACATCTTTCGGGATTTTTCCGATGCACAAAACCCACTTTGGACTTCAAGAGCCTATTTTTAAAGAACTTCCAGATCCTTTTTATGCAGTAGACTCAAGGGATTTTCAAGTGATCAAAACCGACCCAAAACAATTGGAGCGTTTGGGCGCTAAAGTGCTTTGTATTGAAAAAGAACGCTTACATGTAGACCTCGAACGGGCGGTGATGGCGGTGCGGTTTTCGCGGGAGATTTTTGGAACACAGTTTCATCCTGAAGCGGATGCTGAAGGAATGCTTCGGCATTTTCAGAAAGACGAAAAGCGGGAAGGTATCATCAAAAACTACGGAGAAGCTAAATACAACAGCATGGTTGATTCTTTGCAAGACCCTGAAAAAATTATGCGTACGGAGACGGCGATTATTCCCACTTTTCTCCGACGTGCTGCCGAGCAATTGATGAATGCAGTGGCAGTAGTATCATAGCATTTTTTTTACGTATTTGGGGTATTAATCAAAACAACTCCCTTTTCATCAAAACAAAAGCCTTTATAACCTATGATTTCGACGTACCGGCAAAACTACAACGCAGCTTTTAGCGAAGAAAAATACCACGAATTTGTGGAAGGTATCAAGGCTGATTGGCCTGAACAACTGGATTTTCGCGTAGCCGAAACACCCGTGTTTGTGCCAGCGGCTCTTAAAAACAAACTTATTGAAGCTTGTGAGTCATTTGTCGATGTCATTGTAGGACCACATTTTAAGGTCAAAACTCAACACGCCATACCTCTGGGCCAACATGTACCCCATGAAAACGACCATGCTTCCTTTTTGGCAATCGACTTTGCAATATGTAAGGATAGTGACGGAGAACTGATTCCGCAACTAATTGAATTGCAGGGTTTTCCTTCTATTTTTGGATTTCAGAGCTATGTGACAGAAAAATTTCGTGAGTATTTCCCTATTCCGGCCGAGTTTAGTAATTATTTCAGTGGAGTTAGAACCCAAGCCGAATACATCGCCAAGCTGAAAGAGGTGATTGTGGCAGACGAAAACCCTGAAAATGTGATTTTGCTAGAAATATATCCTGAGCAGCAAAAAACACGGATAGATTTTACGGTTACTGAGGCTTTTTTGGGCGTAAAAGCGGTGTGTTATACCAAAATAAAGAAAAAGGATCGTAAACTATATTACGAAAAAGACGGTCGTGAGCTTGAAATTAAGCGTATTTACAATCGTTTGATTTTTGACGATTTGACCAATTTTCCTGACCTTCAGACCGATTTTAATCTTACCGACGACATAGATGTAACATGGGTAGGGCATCCCAACTGGTTTTTTCGTATCAGCAAATATACGCTTCCGTATCTTCAGAGTCCCTATGTGCCAGAAACCCGTTTTTTGAGCGAATATGGGGATGAGTTTCCCGCAGATTTAGAAAATTATGTACTCAAACCGCTTTTTTCATTTGCGGGAAGTGGCGTAAAAATCCACGTAGAATTACAAGATTTAAAAGAAATCTGTGATCCGGAAAATTGGATTTTGCAAAGAAAAGTGAATTATGAGCCAGTCATTCAAGCGCCAGATGGGCTTGTAAAATGCGAAATCAGAATGCTCTATGTATGGAAAGACAATGCCCCTCGTCCAGAGTTGTTGACGAGTTTGAGCCGTCTGAGTAGAGGTGAAATGATTGGAGTAAGTTTCAACAAAGACTTTACTTGGGTGGGTGGGACTACCTGCTTCTACGAACCATAGCCTAAAATGGTGTATTGGGCTTCCCCTTTTTTGGGGGAAATGTTTGATTGCACAATTTTGAATTTATTACCTTGATTTTTATATTTTTGTATAGAGATTAGGTTATCTACACTAAAATTTTGCTTTATATTTTGAAACACTTTTACGTAAAAGCTGGAAAATACCGAAAAAAAGGTGATTTTTTATATCACCCTATCTGCCATTTTTGTACTTCCTGTGTTTGTGAAGAAAGGGCTTTCACAAATTTATCTCCTTGTAAGATTTTTCGAGCCAGCTGTGATATAGGGGATAGCTAACTACTTTGTAGTAGCTATGGCTCTTATTTAAGAATAAACCCAATCTTTTGACAGAGGGAAGGTATTTATCGTATTTATTTTTCAATTTTTATATTTTATCAACTTCTAACAAATCAAGTATGAGACAATTTCTACGTATGAGCCTATTAGTGATGGCGTGTATGTCGGGTCTTGCTCTAAGAGCACAAGACACGGTAGTGACAGGTAAAGTCACTACGGCTGAGGATGGAGTAGGTATGCCAGGAGTATCTATTTCAGTAAAAGGTACCACTCGCGGTGCCAATACCGATGCAGAAGGAAACTATCGGGTATCTGTACCTAATAATGCTACATTAGTTTTTAGTTTTGTAGGGTTTACTTCTATCGAAGAAAAAGTAGGTGCCCGTTCTGTAATTAATGTACAGCTTAGTGTTGATACCAAAACTTTGAGCGAAATCGTGGTGACGGGTTATGGTTCACAAATCAAACGAGATTTGACGGGCAATATCGCCCAAGTAAAGTCCAAGGATATTGAAAATATGCCTACGCCTAGTGTGGATGCTGCTTTGCAAGGAAAGGCCGCCGGGGTATTTGTCAATTCGGGTAGTGGAAAACTAGGGCAAGGAATCACAGTACGTGTGCGTGGAAACTCTTCCATCAGTGCGAGTAGTCAGCCACTTTATGTAGTAGATGGAATCCCTGTAACAAGTGGTGACCAATCCAACTACGGAGGTGAAACTAACCCCCTCGCCGATATTAATCCAAATGATATTGAATCAATTGAGATTTTGAAAGATGCTTCGGCAGCGGCAATTTATGGAGCTAGGGCTGCTAACGGCGTTGTGCTTATTTCAACCAAACGAGGTAAGGCAGGCAAGACCAATATTTCGTTTAACTATCAGGCAGGGGTGGCGCAAGCTACGCGCCGTTTGCCTTTCTTAAATACCGAACAATACGAGAAGTTTTATCGCCAAGCAGCTGGTTACGTGGATGAACTAGACGGCCTAAGTCCTGAAGACCCTAGCTCTAATACGCAATACTTGTTTGGACCGGATGGGTTTTTGGAATATTACAGCTATGGTACTTACGGTACTCCCAAACAAACTGATAACAACTGGCAAGAGAAAGCTTTCCAAAAAGGGCCAATGCAACAGATTGACCTTCAGTTGAGTGGAGGGAATGAAAAAACTAAATTTTTTATGTCGGGTCAATATTTGAGCCAAACGGGTACAATCATCGGTAACAAACTTGAGCGTATTTCTGGGCGTTTGAATGTAGATCACCAAGCGACTAATTGGCTCAATGTAGGTCTTATGATGAGTTTGGCTCGTACTGACAACTGGCGTTTGCCCGACGACAATGCCTTCTCAAATCCTTTGCAGATGGCAGCCTTGACACCGTTTACGCCTTTTATTGATCCTAACACCAATTTGCCCGCAGGTGCGCCTCCGGGTGATGTAAATATCCCGCTTTATTACAATCCTATTTTGAGTATTGATTACGCAGATTTTGTACAGACTTCTTATCGCAACCTGACCAATACTTATGCACAAGTAAATCTTTTGCCAGGGCTTAAGTTTCGTAGCGAATGGGGACTGGATTTATTGAATATGAATGAAGAGGCCTATTTCCAAAGCCAAACGGTGCGTAATCAGAGCCGTGCTTCTAATGGAATCGGTGCCAATTATGGGACTTTTGTGACCAATTATAACGCCAATAATTTCTTTAATTATCTAAAGGATTTTGGAAGGCATAGTATTGATGCCACTTTGGGAATGTCGTATCAACAATCTCAAACCAAGCGTAATTATGTAGAAGGTACTCAGTTTCCTTCTGATTCATACCGTAAAATTGCGAGTGCTGCTGTCAAATCTGATGGAACTAGTACCGAAACCAATTATCGATTCTTGTCTTATTTCACAAGGGTCAACTACCGCTTCAACGACCGCTATTTGCTAGGAGCAAGTGCGCGGGTAGAAGGGTCATCGCGGTTTGGTAAAAATTCTCGTTACGGATTCTTCCCCTCAGTATCCGCTGGTTGGGTGATTTCGGAAGAAAATTTCTTGAAAAATAATAACCTCATTAGTTTCCTCAAACTTCGGGCAAGTTATGGATTGACTGGGAATGCCGAGATTGGAGATTTTCCACAATTGGGTCTTTTTCAGGGAGATGCGGGCTACGTAGGTGCTCCTGGACAACGACCTTCACAAATTGCTAACCCTGATTTGAAATGGGAAAGTAGTCGTCAGGTAGATATAGGAATTGATTTTGGTATTCTCAACAATCGTATCAACGGTGAAATTGACTATTACGTAAAAAAGACAACTGATTTACTCTTGGAAGTAAATGTGCCAGGTACAACGGGTTTTGCACGTCAATTCAAAAATGTAGGTGCGCTTGAAAACAAAGGCTTGGAATTTGTACTGAATACTCAAAATACAGTTGGTAAATTCAAATGGAACACCTCTTTCAACATCGCTACCAATGCCAATAAAGTAACCGACGTCCAGGGGCAGATTATCGAAGGAGGGGTAAGAAACATGAACCGTGTCATGGAAGGTCAACCTATCGGCGTGTTTTTTACGCGTGAGTATGCAGGAGTTGACCCTAACAACGGGGACGCTTTGTTTTATAAAAACACCAAAAATCCTGATGGTAGCATAGATCGTAGCACAGTTACCAACAGCGGCTATAACTCAACCGAGAGAGTAGTGGTAGGAAATCCTAATCCGAAATTTATCGGAGGTATTACCAATACCCTTTCTTATGGAGGTATTGATTTCAGTATTTTCTTTAATGGAGTAGCAGGAAATGATGTTAATTTTTACGGAGTAGGACAGTACTCATCGGCCAATGGTATTTATGAGGATAACCAAACTACCGACCAATTGAATGCATGGACTCCCGAAAATCGTAATACTGATGTGCCACAGGCACGTTATCTGATTACGAATGGTAGTCAACCTTCTAGCCGTTATATATTTGATGGTTCTTATTTGCGGTTGCGGACTCTCAGTCTTGGATATACGATTCCTAAAAACTTGACTCAACGTTTGAAAATAGACCGTGTGCGGGTTTATTTCTCCGCCATGAACCTTGCTACTTTTACCAAATATAAAGGTTGGGATCCTGAAGTAAACTCTGATACGTTTACGAGCAATTTTGCGCAAGGCAATGATTTTTACACACCACCGCAGCCTCGTACCATTTTGTTTGGCGTCAACATCGGATTTTAATTCACTTCACCATCAAAAAAAACATTATTCACTATGAAAAAAATATTCATTCCATATATCATAGGCGTATTGGTAATGCTTGACAGTTGTCAGTCGCGTTTGGATGTGTCTCCTACCCAAACCATTGATCAGAATGTGGCACTCAGTGCTTCTAAAGACGTAGAAGCAGCGTTGATTGGAGCTTATGACGGCTTGCAGGGGGCCAATACCAACGGCGATACTTACGCTGGAGGATACCAATATACTTCTGAGTTATTGGCGGCAGTTACTAATGAGGTTCGTTTCGGAGGTACATTTGCTAATTTGCAAGAACTTTTCAGAAAGGAAATTACTACCATCAATTCGACGGCTGAGGGGCTTTGGATGCGTTCTTATTTAACTATCAACCGCACCAACAATGTATTGGCAAATATTGATAAGGTAACAGACGCCAAAAAAAGTGCGGTTGAAGGGGGGGCTCGTTTTATCAGAGGAGCAGTTTATTTTGAGTTGGTACGTTTATATGCCAAACAATGGGGTGATGGCAGCAATACTACCAATCTAGGCGTACCGCTGGTATTGAAGCCCACCGCTGATGTTACAGATGCTGATAAAGTTCCACGTAGTACAGTAGCACAAGTGTATACGCAAGCAATTGAAGACTTGACTAAAGCCGAAGAACTCTTGCCTGCTACAAATGGGGCTTATGCTACTAAAGGCGCTGCGGCTGCGATTTTGGCTCGTATCTACCTTCAGCAAGGCAACTATGCCGCCGCTAGAGATGCTGCTAACAGAGTGATTGCTTCAAATCGCTATCGTTTGGTAACACCTTTTGGGATGGCTTTTAATACAAAACTTAACAATAATGGAGGTACTCCCGCAGAGTATGTATTCTCCATTCAAGTCAACGACCAAGATGGGTTTAATGGGATGAATACGTTTTTTGGAACTACTATAGGCTCTATTCCGGGGACGGCTGGGCGTGGCGATATTCGTGTCCAACCTGACCACATTGCTCTATATGAAGCAGGGGATGCACGTGGTGCTTTTTTTATCAAACCCACGGCCAATACTTTCACTTATAAGTTTTTGGATCGTTTTGGACATGTGCCTGTGGTTCGTTTAGCCGAAATGATTCTGACGCGTGCCGAAGCCAATTTTCGATTGGGTACTGCGGTAGGGGCTACTCCTGTAGAAGATATCAATACCATCAGAACACGTGCAGGACTTCCTAGCGTGACAAGCGTTACTTTGGCATCTATCTTAAAAGAGCGTAAATTAGAGCTTGCTTTTGAAGGTCATGCGCTTCATGATATCAAACGTACAGGAGGAACGGTAGGGGCTTTGCCTTTTAACTCGCCTAAGCTGATTTTGCCCATTCCCCAACGCGAAATGGATGTAAACACGCAATTGGTTCAAAATGAAGGATACTAAATCATAGAAGTATAATCATCACTAAAACCCTGCTTACTTCGGTGAGCAGGGTTTTTTTGTAGATATTTGCAGCTATTATCAACCATTTTGAAGTAAGTATGTCAGATTTTCTTTCGCATCGTCAGCAGCTTTTTTATAATCATCTTGCTCAAACCTCCGATTTTCCATTGGCTTTAGAAATCGAAAAAGCCGAGGGGATTTACTTATATGGAAAAGGAGAAAAAAAGTATGTAGATATGATTTCGGGGATTGCGGTAAGCAATGTAGGGCATCGGCATCCTAAGGTACTGGAGGCGATTCGGCAGCAACTGGACAAATACCTACATCTGATGGTGTATGGCGAATACATCGAAACACCCCAAGTGAGATTGGCACAAGCGCTGGTGAAAACATTGGAAGTAAAAAACAACGATAATGTCCCCAAACTTGATAATGTGTATTTTACCAATTCGGGCGCAGAAGCGGTAGAAGGAGCCATGAAATTGGCCAAAAGATATACCCGTCGTCACGAAATCATCTCTTGCTACAATGCTTATCATGGTTCTACGCAAGGGGCCTTGAGCTTGGCAGGGGCGGAGTTTTTTAAGCGTAATTTTCGGCCTTTGTTACCAGATATTAAACACATAACGCACGGACGTATAGACGATTTAGGGAAAATCACTAATCATACGGCGGCTGTTATTATTGAAGTAATTTCGGGCGAAGCAGGCGTAAGGGTGCCGACGCGTGAGTATCATCAAGCATTAAGACAAAGATGCACCGAAACAGGTACGCTGTTGATTTTTGACGAAATTCAGACTGGGTTTGGACGAACAGGAAGTTTTTGGGCTTTTGAGCAATACGGCGTGCGACCTGATGTGTTGCTTTGTGCGAAAGGTATGGGAGGCGGAATGCCGATTGGGGCGTTTATCGCTTCGCAAGAAGTAATGTCGGTTTTTAAAAATAACCCCATTCTGGGGCATATTACCACTTTTGGGGGGCATCCCGTAAGCTGTGCGGCTTCTTTGGCTACTTTGGAAGTGATAGGGGAAGGAATGGGATATGGCGGCAAGGGCGATACGTTGACCGTAAAAGAAAAAGGTGAATTGATAAAGAAGACGCTCATTCATCCTAAAATCAAAGAAATACGAGGAGAAGGCTTAATGTTGGCTGTCGAGTTTGAGTCTTTTGACGCATTAAAACCCATTATTGACCGAGCGATTGAAAATGGGGTAATTACAGATTGGTTTTTGTTTTGTGACAACTCCATGCGATTGGCTCCGCCACTCATTATTTCAGAATCACAAATTCTCACGGCCTGCAATGTAATTTTAGAAGCAATTGATTGACAAATTTTGATACCTTTGCAGCGTTTATTGAAATCACCTACCAGTATTTATTGACGGACTGGAAGTCCGTAACACAAACCAAATGGACACCAAATTTTTCGGCGTAGGCGTAGCGCTAGTCACTCCTTTTGACGCCAATCATGATATTGATTTCTCGGCCCTTAAAGCACTACTTGATTTTGTGAGTGAAGGAGGGGTAAATTATCTGGTGGTTCAGGGTACCACCGGCGAAACTTCTACGACTACTTCCCAAGAGAAGTTGGATTTGTTGAAGTTTGTGAAAGAAAATAACCCCAAAAAGCTTCCTGTCGTGTATGGTTTAGGGGGTAATAATACGCGTGCCGTATTAGAAACTATCAAGAGTACAGACCTGACAGGAGTAGATGCGATTTTGTCGGTATGTCCTTATTATAATAAACCTTCTCAAAAAGGACTGATTGCGCACTTTACGGCTATCGCGGATGCAAGTCCGGTACCAGTGTTTTTGTATAATGTACCCGGCCGTACGGTAGTTAATATGAAAGTAGAGACGATTGCGGAGTTAGCCAATCACCCAAATATCATCGGAATCAAGGATGCTTGTGGCAATTTTGACCAATATATGGAATTGGCGAAGGTTTGTCCTGCCGATTTTTTACTGATTTCAGGAGACGACAATCACGTTTCTCCTATGATTAGTGTAGGCTGGAAGGGAGTCATATCGGTGATAGCCAATGCGTTTCCCAAAGAATTTACGGAGATGACTTGGCATGCCCTTGAAGGCCGGCCTGAAGAAGCGATGTCAATTCAAGGTAGGTTCTTGGATATGGATGCTCCGTTGTATGCAGAATCAAATCCAGTTGGTATCAAAAAATGCCTTGAAATCAAGGGTATCTGTGGGGCAGAAGTGCGTTTACCATTGGTAAAAGCATCGGACGAATTGGGGGCTACCTTAGAAAAGATTATGAAAAAGGAAGGCTTTATTTAAGGGCTAAGGCACGCAAGAAAATAGAAGTTGAGTCAACAAAAAAGGTGTTTCTGACGAGAAACACCTTTTTTGTTGGAAGTAAATATTACTAAGGAAGCATAAAAACGGCATTTGAAAACAACAGTTTTCCATTGTACCAAAATCCACGGAAAAGCGGGTTGTTGGCCATATATACTATTTTGCCACGACCCACCTCTTCTACTCCGTAAAGTAAGGTATTTTGCAGTTTTTCTTTGACATTGCTGCCTGTAAAACCCGCAACATAGCTATCTTTTTCTTTTTTGAGGTAACCTACGTTCCAACCATCTTTGAGAAAATCGTAGTTGTAGACATTGTTGATGAGAGCGAAATAATAATCCGGAAACCCAAATGCGAGTGGGTGAGTATTGTCCAATTTGATTTTATAAATACTCCCTGGACTTTCGTCTGAGACCGATTCTCTTTCGCGGTTAGCGTATACTTTTAAGGAATCTGTGGCGATTTTTTTGTCCGTTTTTTTAGTATCTTCTTTCTTACGTTTAAGACCAAAACCGTCTTTGTCGGCCAAGAAATTGGTGGCTGTTTCCATCAAAATAAGCTTACCACCGCCGCGAAGCCAATCACGTAGGGCAGGGAACTGATTTTCTCTCAGCAAATTACTACCAAAGGCCGTTGGGATAATAAGTACATCTAACTTAGAGAAAGGAATCCCTCCACTAAAACGGCTGTTTGGATCAAGCAAGGTAATGGGGTATTTGAGTTCTTGGTCAAAGAAATACCACACTTCGCCCACGCTTGTCATCGAAGTACCATCCCCGGCGATGAGCCCAATGCGTGGAGTAGCTTTGATATTAAAAACATAATCTGAGCCAAAATCGGAGCCTTTGCTAGCTGCGCCACTGGCCGTAGCAACCAAAGGCACTCCCAATTTACTAGCCTCTTGTTGGATGATTTTGTCGAAAGCGTCGCCGAGAGATTCGTTTCCTGCTCTGGTGACGATAAGTGTACCTTGGGCGTAAGTTTTACCGTCGATTTCAAAAGGTTTTTCGGCAGCGCGAGCACGGATTTTATTTTTTAGAATAGTTGCCAAAAATTTAGCATCTTCGGCTGATTTCCAGGGGATTATGTACGCATAAGGCTTATTGATGGTAATAGGAGCCACGGGAGTAGCTTTAGGGGAGGCGGTAGGGGTAAGCTTTTCTTTGGTAGCGTATGTTTTGGCACCAAAGGCTAAGGGCACACACCATGAGGTAATATCATAAGTGACCGAATCTTCCAACATAGGTTTGATTTCAAACAAAATCTTCAATAAGTTGGATTTAGGTTGATAGGCGCTAATCACCAAGTCACCAGCCTCGGTTTTGAAAGGTTCGTCTTTTTGGGTAAGATAATTGAAACCCGTCAATGACTTGGTGTCAGAAGCATAGCCATATCGGATTTGATTTCTGTCGAGAAGTTCTTTTAAGGCCTTTACCCGTCCTTCATCACCAGTAGTTTTTACAACATATGATTTGTATGGCCCTACAGGATTGTTTTGGTTTCGGTCATAAAACTTAATAAACTCATCTACAACCTTCGTAGAACGGTCGGCGATGGCCTCCATTGTTGCAATACTAGCGGCAGATACGTGCGCTACGCGGTCGGTGAGGCGTAGTGTATCTCCTTCTTCGGTACGCTCATAAGCAAGTCCGGCGATGCCACCGCCACCTTGTTCGTAAGTCATCGCAATGGCACCGTTGTAAGTAGGCCAAGTATCGCCATAGCTAGGATAGAGCAAATCAAAACGCTCGCGGGTATAGTATAGCCAATTGTTACGGTCAAAATATTTTTTGTTGTAATTACCTACTACTTCTTGCATTTCGCGTTGCCAAGGAGTGATATCTTCGTGATAAGGCTTGGCAGAAGGGGCAAAATAATAGGGGCTGTTGGGACCCATTTCGTGAAAATCAGCGTGAACGTGAGGCATCCATTTATGATATTCGGCTACTAGCTGCCGCATCACTTCTTGGGTTTGCCATGCCCAGTCGCGATTGGGGTCAAAGAGATAATGATTGTAGCGTCCGCCGGGCCAAGGCTCTCCATGTTCCCATGCTGACGTATTGGCATTGGGCGAAACCCCAATTTTTTGATTATACCAATTTACGTAGCGGTCGTGGCCGTCGGGATTGAGACAAGGAGCCAAAATCACGATAGCATTTTTTAAGATTTTGTCAGCTACTGCTCCCCCTGCCAGCAATTCGTGCAATACTTTAGGAAAAGCGGCGGAGTTGGTGGCTTCATTGCCGTGTACGTTGTAGCTCATCCAAATGACGGAAGGGCGGGTTTTGGTAGTAGGGGCGCCACTCATCAGACCGATACTTTTGAGGTGGTCGGTACGGATTTGTTCTAAATTACGCATATTTTCTTCTGAACTAACGACCAACATCATCAAGGGGCGTTTTTCAAAAGTAGTACCGTAGCTCATCAATTTTACTTTGGTGGGTACTTGTTGGGCGGCATGCTCGGCGTATTGGTACAGGCGATGCGTAGGTACTAGTTGCTCACCTGGAGCAAACCCAAAAAATTGACTCGGAGATTGAAGTTGCGCAAAAGACTGGAAAGCAAGGAGTAGTCCAAGAAAGACGAAAGTAAAGTTTCTCATTTGGTTTGGTTTGAAGATAAACAGACTATTGCTGATGTAATGTAGGAACAAATATAGACAAAGTTATTTTGAAAGTATCTCATAAAATTAGTCATAATGACCATAGAAAATACCGTGTAATTGCTTTTTAAAGAAACTAACTTCAATAAATTCATGAAATCTCGTCGTGATTTTTTACTTGAACTTGGCGGCTCGGCCTTTAGCCTGCCCTTGTTATCATCTTTGGCAAGTACTGAGGCTCAGGCCTTAGCTCCTGACAAACAACTCCGCGTGGTATTGGTAGGGCTTGGTAGCTATGCAGAGCGCGTGGCTACGGCTATGAAAGACTGCAAAAAGGCCAGGTTGGTGGGAGGGGTAACCGGAACTCCTTCTAAAATCGATACTTGGTCGAGTAAATTTGGAGTAGACAAAGCCAATTTTTACAGTTACAAAGATTTTGAAAAACTCAAAGATAATCCTGACGTAGATGCTGTGTACGTCACTTTGCCCAATTCCATGCACCACGAATACGTGATACGAGCGGCTAAAATGGGCAAACACGTGATTTGTGAAAAACCGATGAGCGTGAGTGTCAAGCAAGCAGAAGAAATGATAGCTGCTTGCAAAAAAGCAGGGGTAAAACTTTACATAGGATATCGGATGCATTTTGAGCCTTATACCCGTGAACTCATACGGATGCGAAAAGCGGGAGAGCTAGGCAAAATCATGCACGTAAATGCTTATTTTGGATTTAAAAGTGGCGACCCTAATCAGTGGCGTCTCAAAAAAGCACTAGCAGGAGGTGGAGCACTGATGGACGTAGGGATTTATTGTATCAATGCAGCTCGCTATGCCACGGGCGAAGAACCCGTGTGGATTTCGGCCGAAGAGGCCAAAACTGACCCCGTGAAGTTTAAGGAAGTAGATGAAACTATCACCTGGCAAATGGGTTTTCCGAGTGGTGTGATTGCTTCATGTGCTACTACTTACAACTTCAATAATTTTGAGCGGCTCTACGTAGTAGGCGACAAAGGATTTGTAGAATTAAGCCCTGCTTATGGATATGGCCCTATCAAAGGACGTACCCACAAAGGCGAAATGAGCTGGGATACTTCAAAAATGCATCAAACTTGGCAAATGGATGGTCTGGCAGATTGTATTTTGAATGGAAAACCTGACCCCAATGTAACTGGCGAAGAAGGACTAAAAGATATGAAAATCATAGATGCTATCTATAAGTCGATTGCGGCGGGTGGAAAGAAAATAATGCTTTAGCATTTGGTTGAAAATCATTAAAAAAGCGGCGAGGGCTACCCCTCGCCGCTTTTTTAATGATTTTCTAAAACTGCCGTATTTTCAGGTGAGATTTTTTCGGGAAAGCCGGAAGGCGTTAGCATTGGTTCTTCCATTTCGTGATCAAAACTATCAGGTTGGATTTCTACGTTTTTCACAGCCTTCTCATCTTCTCCACTGATTCTTCTTCTGCGCCTTTTGGGGCGATTTTGAGACTGGGTCCGGTCTTGAAGCCACTGTCTTTGGTAAGATAATGTCTCGGCAGTGGATAAAGGAATAAAATTTTTGGAATAAGAGCTTCTTTGACCTACGTTTTCTTGATTGCTTTTCATAATGCTGATTTGTTTTATAGGGGTTGGACAAGACTATACGTCGAAAACTTTGTTCCAAAACATTTTTGAGGAATTTGAGGAAAAATAACAACATCTCATTTCCCTATTTGAGGAAAGGCTGGGGCAGCGTAGAAGTGCTTTTGGGTTGATTTGGGGAATGGCATAGGTTTTTTGATGAAAATATCCCAAAGAGTAAAAAAATAGTTTTAGTACGTATTTTTTTAACAAATCAGTAGTATGAACATCATGAAAAACACACCGTCGCTCTTTGGAGGTCATCCAGAGCTAGTAAAAAGCGTGCATCGCCGTTCGTTCTTAAAATGGGCAGGTGGAACAGCCGCTGTCACAACTCTCGTTTTGACGGGCTGTAAGGAAGACGATACCACACCAGTGGTAGGGGAGGTAAATCTTGGCACAGGTGATTTTGCCGTGCTGAATTATGCTTATGCGTTAGAACAGCTTGAGGCTGCGTTTTACACTAGAGTGATAGAATCGCAGTTTTCAGGAATTACAGCAGATGAAATTGCGCTATTGACTGACATTCGTGACCACGAGGTAGCACACCGGGAGTTTTTCAAAGCCGCTTTAGGTAGCAATGCTATTGGTGGACTAGACGTTGATTTTAGTTCAATCAACTTTGGGAGTAGAGAGAGCGTACTCAATACCGCCAAAACATTTGAAGATTTGGGAGTCGCAGCTTACAATGGTGCTGGAAGATTCATTACTTCACCTGATTATCTTACTTTGGCAGGAAAGATTGTATCGGTAGAGGCGCGTCATGCTGCCTATATCCGTGATTTGTTGAGCAATGGTACTTTTGCCGACAATACCGTGGTAGATAGCAATGGCTTGGAAATGTCGAAAGACCCCGCAGCCGTATTGCAGGCCGCAGCTCCTTTTATAAAAAATACTATCAACGCCAGCGCATTGGCCTAAAACTCCTTCAACGCCATGGATTTCTTAAAAATATTGAATCTTCTTGAAGAGCGCGATCCCGACATGAGCGACCGCCTCAACACTCGCCGTCAAGCATTAAAGGATTTTGCCGATTTAGGTAAAAAACTCTCGATGGCAGCAGTACCAGTAGCTATGGGAAGCATGTTTCAAAAAGCTTACGGACAATCTACCGCTACAGTAGTAGATGTACTCAATTATGCTTTGACATTGGAGTATTTGGAGTATCGTTTCTACGAAAAAGCTTTGGCTAGTACAGGGTTGATTCCGGCGGGTGCACCCAATGGGGCGATTACTACGATTATGAATCACGAAAAAGCGCACGTTGATTTTCTAAAACAAGCCATTACCAGCGCGGGTGGTACGCCAGTAGCTGAACCTACTTTTGATTTTTCAGGAGGTCAAGGGACGGGAAATGGGCCATTTGCAAGTGCATTTTCTAATTATCAATTGTTTTTGGCAGTAGCCCAAGCTCTTGAAGACACGGGCGTGAGAGCTTACAAAGGCCAGGCGGGCAATCTCGTGAAGCAAAATGCCGTCCTTACCGCAGCGCTCAATATCCATTCGGTGGAGGCTCGCCACGCTTCTCATATCCGCCAAATGCGTAAAGCAAATGGAGCTAGTGTAAAGCCTTGGATTACAGGAAAAGAAAGTGGTATTGACAACTCAGTGGTGCAGGCTATCTACAATGGGGAAGAAAATACTACCCAAGGAGGCGTAAATATTACGAGCCTAGGAAGTATTTCGGCCAATGTTGCCTCCGAAGCATTTGATGAACCACTTACTAAAGAGCAAGTGCTCGCAGTCGCTACTTTGTTTTTAGCATCATAATATTGCATGTAGATTAGTCGACTTATTAACTAAAAAGAGACTATTTCAACTGAAATAGTCTCTTTTTAGTTAAAGATAAATGAGTATACCAAAGAGGTAAGATGCTTTAGTATATATCTTTGCTATACGACGCTGTGAAAAACTCTTATCCTTTGTTAAGGGTTGATAGGCCAATATTAACATCGAACAGAGATGTATGTATTGGCCTTATTTTTTATTATTTTCTCAAATCAATAGTATACGTGACACTGCGACTATTCTCAACGCCGTTCATTGTGCCATTTAGTGCTTTAACTCTGTCCCACGTCGCGTCTATCGTGTAGATGATGCCAGACGTTTTAGGCTTTAACGTAAGAGTGTAAATAAGCCCTAGCCCGCTGCCGTTTACATCACCTTCTACTTTACTACTTCCACTTATGAGAGTATAAGTTCCTGTGACTGGATTGGTCGCATTCGTCAAATTTATTTGGAGTATTTTGGAATTAGACGCATTAGCTTTGTCTACTGCTGTGCCTTGATAGTTTCCTTCAGCGGTAGTTTCTTCTTTGAGCTTACTACAATTTGCGAGGCTTATAAGTAAGCATCCTGCTAATAATGAAGTGATAGTTTTTTTCATTGCGATAAGTTTTTACAAAATTGTAAGGCGAGGTTTCTTTGTGGAATAGTTGCTTCTAACTATTTCGGTTTCTGGATGTAATGTACACTTTTGGGTTATCAAACATTACTCGTTCAGAAACTTATGAAAACACAACTTTTAATAAGCGGATTATTGCTGATGGCGACTTTGGGGAAAGCCCAAGAATTGATAAACCGAACTTTAGTAAAGTTCAATGTATCAGGTGCTGTGTTTCAAAATTATACAGCTCAGTATGAGAGAATTTTGACAAAAAATAGCTCAATTACTTTTACGGCGGGTACTTCTCAAAATGCTCCCTTGCCTTTCAAGCAAGCTTTATTAGATAGATTTAGCGACAATGCCGACGCCGTGAGGGCTATCAATACTACTCTTTTTACCAAATATGTTGGTACCTTCGAGTATAGATTTTATTTGGCGGGACATGCTCCCACAGGGTGGTATATTGCCCCCTTTGTACGTTATATCAATATGACTATCAACCAAGACTATACTTATACCGACTTAAAGGGAGTATTACATCGTCCCAATTTGAAGGCGCAGTTTAATGCGGGAGGGGCGGGTATTTTGCTAGGTTATCAATGGATGTTAGGAAAGCGTATTGGGATAGATTTGTGGTTGTTGGGTCCCTTTTATGGCACCAATGTTAAAGCCGATTTTGTAGGATACGACCCGCTCTGGCAAAGCCTAACGACCGAAGATATTCAAAATATAAAAAGAGATATTACAAGTACTAAGCTGCCTGGATATACAGCTACTGACCGCATCAACTTGCCCGTGATAGAAGCCCTCCTAGAAGGGCCTTATTATGGTGTAAGAGCATTGGGGCTTGCCTTATCGTATCGGTTTTGAGAAAAAACAAAATAGGGGGGCTTTTAAATAAGCCCCTGTTCTTTGGCAAAGTGTAGTAAACCGATAGGGGTGTCAATTCCTGTCTTACGAGCGATATTGCGACGGTGGGCATTGATGGTAAATTCGCTTACTGAGAGGTGAATGCTTATTTGTTTAGTACTAAGTCCTTGTACAATTAAGGTTATGATTTCGATTTCGCGGGGAGTGAGTTGGTATTTATGATTGAAATCATCCAAAAGCTTTTCGTTAGGAGGAGCAATGGTTTTGAGATTAGGAAACCATTTTTGTCCTTCCATCACCGCCACCACTGCCGCTTTGAGCTGTATTGACGAAGATGTTTTGAGTAAATACCCCGCCGCGCCAAGCCCTTGAACTTCCTTTACAAAAGCGGGATGATCATAGCTCGTAAACACAATAACACGCACTTCTGGAAAATCCCGACGAATAATTTTTAAGGCACTCAAACCGTCTATTTTGGGCATATTGAGGTCAAGCAGCAATAGGTCAACGCGATGTTTGTGTAAAAAATCAATGACTTGGTGACCGTTGTTGACAGGAGGAAGTAATTCTAAATGAGGTACCTCTCTCAATACCGCTAGTAAGCCATCGATAAGTAGAGGGTGGTCGTCGGCAAGCAATAGACGCATAAGATTGAGAGTCAAGGATAGAGTGATTGACAAATATCTCGTTCTTAATCGAATCCAAAAATCGTTAGTAGTAACTATTCGGAGCGGGGAACTAAATGCTCGATGACGACCAAAGTCCCTCCATTAGGGGCATTTTGTATCTCTATTTTGCCTCCCAGATATTTTACTTTAGCTCGGATAGAGCTCAAACCCTTGCCTTCGCTTGGAGGAAAAGGCTTGAGACCTAAGCCATTATCTTCAACCATGACAGACAAGGTGTGGTCGGGTTGCTCTACTACTTCTACAAATGCTTCAGTGGCCTGAGCGTGTTTGAGGGTATTCTGGATAAGTTCTTGGATGATTTTAAAAACATCATGAAGAAAAGAAATAGAGTAATGAGGATTTTCTTCGATGCCTATCACAAGGGTATCAAGATGTAATTTGCCAGAGAGGTTGACAGTATCAGCCAAATCTTGGACGGCATGACCAAATCCATACCTTTCGATGAGTAAGGGTGTGAGTCGGTGACTGATATTCCGAATCGTAGTGCTCACATTGCCCAAGACTTCGTAGGCTTTGGTAAGCTTTGGCTCGCTATGAACATCGGTGAGACCTTTTTCTAATACCGACGATACATTGAGAGAGACAAGTGCGAGCGACGAATTGACTTCGTCGTGGAGCTGGTCGGCCACTTTGCGGCGTTCATTTTCTTCGGCTTCCATGATTCCTTTGATGAGGTAAATATGGCGCTGTTTTTTCAATTGCTCTAGCTCGGCCTGCTTGAGTTCTAAGGTTTGACGATTTCTAATTTGACGGTTGCGTAGATAAAGCATCAAAAAAACAATAGCCAACACAGCCGTGCTTATGATAGCACCATACAAAAGACGTTCGCGTTTGATTTGCAGCTCGCGGGCATTTTTTTCTTTGTTTAGTCTCACCACTTGTTGTTCTTTTTCTCTCAAACCTACTTTTGCCAATACTTGCTGAATAGCTCTATAACGGTTGAGGTTGGTAAGCGAATCTTTGATGGTATGGTAAGTTTGAAGATGTTGGAGATGTTGAGGCAACAGACCTCGGGCTTTCTCCAACTCTGCCAAATATTGATAATAATAAAGCCCAGTAGCCGAGTAAGGTCGACTATGTGCCAATGTATCAAAGGTTTGTAGTATATTTTTGGCTTTCTCAAAAGCTCCTGTAAGAGTAAGAGCATGGGCATAGTATAAAGGGGCAGGCATAAAATAAAACGCCGCTGTGCTGCCTTTTTCGAGTGCTTGCTGATGGTACAAAAGTGCCGATTGAGGGCGTTTTTCATACTCTGCTATCAGCCCAGCCGCCGTAAAATAGTTTGGAAAAGGAATGTCTTTTTCGGGGAGTTGAAGTAAAGTTTGGGTCTGTTTTAAGTAGTTTTTTGCTTCTTTATACTGGCCTATTGTCGCTTTTGTAAAAGCCATTTGGGTCGTAAAAAAAGGCGTTTGAGTAGGAATAAGGTTGGGCTTAATGACGACTTCATTCAATAAATCCGCAAATTGATTAGCGTTGGAGTTGTCGGCCAAAATGAGATTTTGCTGGAGCATATAAAAGTAAAGTGTGGGGATAGGATTTCTAAACCAAAAATTACTTCTTTCATAAAACCTTGGCCGTCGCGTCAAGGAGGAATCTTTGGCTAGCTCTAGCAATGCTTCCGCTTCTGCTACTTGTTGAGCGGGGTTTTCATCCAAAAAATTGACAACAAAATTATAGCGAGCCGTAAATTCGGCATTTTTGTCGTTGAGTCCTTCGGTTAGCTTAATAGCCTGACGGTAAAAGTTTTCGCGAGATTTAACATCATTGGGCGGAATGTGATATGCAGCGTGTAGTGTATAAAAAAAGGCGAGATTTTCGCGGTCATTAGCTGCCCTGGCACTTGCTTCTCCCAGGGCTAAGTATTTGGCTGATGAGTCGGCTTTTTCCCAATGATTGTATAAAAATACAAGTCCTACCAAGGCTTCTCGATATTGTTCCGAATTCAAAGGCGCATTGCGAAGGGTTTTTTGATAAAGTATTTCTGATTCATCAAATACCCCAAACGACTCCTTGGCCCGTGCCCAAGCCATGAGCAGCATATGAGCCCATTGCCATTGGCCTGCCGCTTGTACTTTAGGGATATAATCTTTTAGCCAAGCATAGCTTAGATTCAAATTGCTTTTTCCAGTATCCTGAATGAGGTCACAAGCTTTCCGAAATGATTGTTCAGTAAGAGGCTGTTTTTGAAGTTCGTTCCATGTCGTTTTTGCTTCGGTATCGGAGAGAGTTTGGGCAATGGTGTGATAAGAGCTTAAAAATATACCAAACAAAAGAAGCTTCAGTCTTTTCATAACTTGTCAATGTTGTATATAAAGTAAAAGTACTAAATATTTTTGCTTATATAATTGGGGAGTTTTGATACTTCAAGCTCTTTATGTGGTATAAAAACAATTGGTTATGAATCGTCGCTCTTTTATCCAAAATACTGCTGCTGGCGCAGCTGTCACCCTTTTTTCTCCTTATGGCATTGCTGCTCCTCGGGCTAGCAAATACCGCACCGCCTTGATTGGTACGGGATGGTGGGGAATGAATATTTTGAGAGTAGCCATGGCGGCTGGCCAATCCAAAGTGGTAGCAATGTGTGATGTGGATCAAAATCAAATGGAAAAAGCTACGGCGGAGGTCGAAAAACTCAGTGGTGATAAACCCAAGCAGTATCGGGATTTTCGGGAGCTTTTGTCAAAAGAAAAACCTGAGATTGTGATTGTGGCTACCCCTGACCATTGGCATCCGTTGATTTGTATCGCTGCCGTAGAAGCAGGGGCACATGTGTATGTCGAAAAGCCCATTAGCCATACTATCAACGAAGGAAAGGCAATGGTGGCGGCAGCGCGCAAACATGGAAAAATAGTGCAAGTAGGAACTCACCGGAGGGTTTCACCTCATAATATCTCAGGGCGGGATTTTATTCGTTCGGGCAAAGTGGGCAAAATAGGCATGGTGCGTACCTTTGTAAATTACGGAGGAGGGCCTGGACAAGTTACGCCCGATGCCGAAACCCCCAAAGGATTGGATTGGGATATGTGGTGTGGACCTGCGCCTTTGCGCCCTTTCAACCCCAAAATTCACCCACGGGGTTTTCGTCAATACTTGGATTATGCCAACGGTCAACTGGGCGATTGGGGGATTCATTGGCTCGACCAATTGCTGTGGGTAATGGAAGAAAAGTACCCCCGTAAAGTATTTTCGACGGGTGGGCGAGCCATCCGAACCGACAATACCGACGCACCTGACCATCAGGTAGTAGCTTACGAATTTGAAAACTTTACGGCTACTTGGGAGCATCGGCAGTTTGCGGGCAATAACGCCGAAAAAACCCATCCCCAACAAGCTGTAGGCTGTTATTTTTATGGTACCGAAGGGACTTTTCATATGGGATGGCTCGACGGCTGGACTTTCTATCCGGTAGATTCCAAAAAGCCCGTTATTCATGAAGATGCCAAGCTTGATATGCCCGACCAGCAAAATATCGCTAATCTTTGGAGTGATTTTCTAACTTCTATTGAGAAAAATAAACCCTCAGTATGTGATATCGAAATCGGCTACCGCTCTACCAATATGGCTTTGCTAGGGATGCTTTCGATGAAAGCAGGAAGAAGCGTAGAATGGGACGGCGAGAAAGGAATTATCAAAAATGACCCCGAAGCCAACAAACTCCTAGAAAGACCTTACCGTAAGGGCTGGGAATATCCGAAAGCGTAGTGGCGGTAAATCAATAATATTTCCTCTTCATTTATGGGAGAGTAGGCCTATTACTTTTAGGTAGATGCCGAAGTAATATGCTGCTCTCCCGTTTCTTCTCCGGTATATCATAAATACCTCAGTTTTCTTTGTGGTATATTTGAGCTATGATACGTTGTTTCTTCCAAATTTTAGTGGGTTGTTTGTTTTCCTTTTCTTTACTTGGACAGCCGGTACTTCGGCTAGATGGACGTGATGACTACGCTCTGGAAGGATTTGTACGGTATTATAAAGATACCGTTTGGTTGGAGCCTTCACAGGTGTTTGATAAAATAGAGCAAGGGCGTGGTATCATGCTGCCCAAGTCGTATTTTGGGGAGAAGGCTTTGAACAAAATTTACTGGTTGCATTTTCGAGTTCAAAACGACTCCATTAGTCGAACCGTTGTATTCAGGTTTAAACGTCATGACTTGCATCATTTTCAGGCGTTTAAGAAAACCTCTAATCATCTAGATACCTTAGCCTTTACGGGAGATGCGTATCCCTTTATGCAACGCCCTATTTTAGTAAGTGATTTTTGTTTTTCCCTTTCTGTGAGTCCTAATGAAGCAGCGGAGATCCTTATTTTATTGGAAAAACGCTGGGAAGAACTCAATGCCGAATTTAGTCTCCAATCAGAGCAGAAGTTTTACTATGATGTTCGGCAAGATTACTTACTTATCTTTTTTTATGTAGGGGCTATTTTTTTTATGTTAATTTTTAATGTTTTTCTTTGGCTCAACCTTAAAGATAAAATTCATCTCTATTATATCCTTAATTTATTATGTAATGCTACCTTGGTATTCAATGCTTTTGGCTTAGGTTTTGAATATCTGTGGCCTTACTTTACGTATCAGCAGTCTATTATCAATAGCATATTAGCTATTTTGGGGGCAGCTACTAACCTTCTCTTCCTTTCACAATTTCTGGGACTTAAAGGAAATAGTCAATTTTTTCGACCTATTCAATATTTCGGTTGGTTTTTGGCAGTATGGGCAGTGCTAAGTTTCCCCTTTTTATTTATTAAAATAATTCATTACCCTGGATGGCTGATAGTGGCTTATCGATATGTATTACTATGGATTATCGGAATCGCTGCCCTATTAATAATTTTAGTGATTTGGGAGCAATTCAAAAAAAACAATCCTCTTGTAAAAATTTATGCGGTATCTATCTCTTTTTTTATAGTGGGAGCCATTCTTTATGTATTATCGGTGGTATACGAAATCCCTTGGCTGCGTTCATCTGATTTTGTCATGTTAGGCAATTTATTGGAGGTCGTGACTTTGACCCTAGGCTTAACCGTGCGATATAATTCATATAAGGAACATAACAACAAATTAGCTCTTCAACTCTCTGAAACCCAAAATACAATTGCTAAGCAGATTATACAGACTCAAGAAGCCGAACGCCAACGCCTCGCCCAAGATTTGCACGATGATTTAGGAGGTACACTGTCGGCGCTAAAATGGAGAGTGGCGGTCGATGCTCCTCAGGCCGAAGTACTTGATTTAATTGATAAAGCCATCGAAGACCTTCGTAGCGTTTCACGAAATTTGCTTCCTCCTGAGTTGGCAAAAGAGGGGCTGTCGCGCGCCATTCGCTTCACGATAGAACGCCTCCAAAACGCGTCAAAAATTGAATTTACCTACATCGTTTTTGGTTCGGAGTTTCGTTTTTCTCAAGAATATGAGCTGAATTTATACCGAATCATAGCCGAACTACTCAACAATGTAGTCAAGCATTCAAAGGCCACAAAAGCCGTTGTTCAAATGATTTTTCATGTGGATTACTTACATGTATCGGTAGAAGATAACGGAACAGGTATCAAAACCGAACAAAATACTTGGGGAATAGGGTTGAAAAATATATCTTCAAGAACCGAATTTTTGAAAGCTCATTTGTTTATTGATTCTAGTCGTGATAGAGGGACGACTGTTATTGTAGAACTACCTTATCCCGTTTTAAGTGCATAAAATGCAACCCAAAATACTAATTGTTGACGATCACACCCTTTTTAATGAAGGTATTCGCCAATTGTTGCAAGATGATTATCATATCATTGGGCAAGTTTATGATGGCAAAAATGTATTACATGAAATACAATCTAAAAATCCTGATGTTGTATTACTCGATATTAATTTGCCTACTATCAATGGCTTAGATTTGGCTAAAAATCTAAAACATTCTTTTCCAGCCCTCAAAATAATTTTTCTTTCAATGTACAGCGAACCGCGTTTTGTAGAGCAAGCAAAACAGCTTAATATCGACGGTTATTTGCTGAAACATTCTACAAAAAGAGAGCTGATAATAGGCATTCAAAAAGTATTAGCAGGTAGTCAGTACTTTGATTCTAAATTTCAAGATTTACGCTCCAATCTTCATCACGATGATTATTTTGTGAAAACGTATTCACTTACGCCTCGCGAGGTAGAAATTATTAAAATGATTAAACGAGGAATCTCAAATACCCAAATTGCCGAAGAACTTTTTATGGCGGAAGAAACAGTCAAATCTCACCGAAAAAATATTTATTATAAACTGGGTGTTAAAAATGTGGTTGAATTGGTAGAATTTGCCAATAAAAATGGGTTATAAAAAATTAAGAGCCAAGACCCAGCTAGCTGCGCTTTGGCTCTTAAATTAAATGCCTTAAAATTAACCTCGGAGGAGCTTAATTATTTGTAGTCATCTAAATGTATAGACAGCAGAGGCAAGCCCTGCTGCTACTTTAATACGGGAGGGACATAAAACTTCCAATCTGATTTATAATCACGACTCAGTTTCTTGTTGGTCATAATCGCCCGCACCATATCCACGGGCATGGAGTTTTGTTGCATGATAGCATCATGAAACTGTTTGTAGGTCATTTTTTTACTGTCCACTAATTCTTTTTTGAGGGCATAAAATTGGAACGCGCCTGTCATATACGCAAGCTGATAAAGCGGTGGATAGCCGCCCACAAAAGACCGCCTCACTTCTCCTTCAGCATTGGCACGCTCATGGCCTACGCGATCTACCAAAAAGTCGATGCATTGTTGAGGCGTCCATTGGCCTAGGTGGTAGTTGAGCGAGAATATAATACGAGCGCAGCGGTGCATACGCCAAAACAACATGCCCACGCGGTCTTCGGGTGATTGGGGAAAGTTCATATCCCACAAAATCATCTCCCAATACAATGCCCAGCCTTCGGTCCAGAAAGGAGTTCGGAAGCGGCGATAGGTTTTGTAGCGGTTGTTCATAAATCCTTGGAGATGATGCCCTGCAATGAGTTCGTGATGCACCGTAGCACGCGAAAAATGAGGGTTGTTACCGCGCATACTCATCAATTTGTCTTCGTGCGACATGGCCTCGGTAGGATACGAAATCAAGATGGTTTCGCCTCCCAAGAAGAAAGGGCTAAATTTCTGACGCTCAGCCGACATCATGGCCATGCGCCAAGTTTCTTCGGCGATAGGCGGAATGGTGATTAAGTCTTTTTGTTTCAAAAAAGATACCGATTCGTTATATAGCCTCAAAATCATTTCGGGTTGTTTGCCGACGGGCACCATCGAATTTTTGACCTTTTCTTGGGCTTTTTTCCAATCATCGCCAAATCCCATTTCGCGCGAAGCTTTAAGTAGCTCACGGTCGCACCACGCAAATTCTTTGTTGGCGATTTCGATGAGTTGTTCGGGAGTATAAGAAATAAACTCAAATTCCAATTGACGAATGAGCTCGGCTCGCCCTACGGCTACCCCGTCGATGCCACTACCATCGTCTTTTTTGGGAGTAGCCACTTTGGCTTTTTTAGTAAAAAGACTAGCGTAAGAAGCGAGCAACGTATCTACTTTTTTGTAAGGCTCTGGTACCCACCATGTAAAGTTGGGATCATAAGAGCTATAAAATTCAAACACACTTCTAAGGGCAGATTTGAGTCCATTGGCTGTACCGGCGGCTCTTTCGGCAAGTGAAGGATCCATTTTGTCCAATTTCTCGACGGCTTTACGTGCTTCCAAAATCTCTTTACTGAGCGCATTTAGCTCACTAGCGATTTGTTCGCCACTCACCGAAGCTCCTCTACGTCTGGTTTTTTCGAGCGCATAGATTTGATTGGCAAATGGAAACCAAGCTTGGGTTTGGGCCACTTCTTTGGCTTCAGTGGCAAGTTCTTCTAAATCCACCTTCAAATTACGCTGAAACAATACATAATCTACTTGGCTATCGACGGGCATTTTGTCGAAATCCATTTTCTGTAATTGTTGCAGATAATCATTGCTGAGTTGCTCTAGTCGTTGGCGACGTTCTGGCGAATTTTCAACTACATAAAAACGCGTCAAACTGCCACGGTCGGCGGCGTAGTTGGTCATCAGATGATGTACATCGCTGGTTTGTCGATAAAGCGAATTAATGGGAGCGGGCTGGGCTAGTGTGACTGAGCTACTCAACAGTGACACACCCAACAACAGATGTTTGATTTGAAGCATGGAAAAGGGGAGTTTGTGAATGAATGTGTGAATTTAGACCAAAATTCTTTATAGTAGTGTATTTTGGAATAAAAACCCAACTCCCTTTTTATCAGTTAAAAATAATATTTTCTGGGATTTGATTCAAATAGGGCTAAGCGACTTGGAGAGGTTGTGAAGAATTGCCCCCGAATACCAATTCGGGGGCGAAAATTGGTACTATTTAATATATCTAAAGTCCTCATCTCCTTTGAGTTGAATGAGTACTTCGTACATGAGATTGATTACGTTTTGCACATCGTCTTTGTGAACGGTCTCGACGGTAGTGTGCATGTATTTGAGAGGAAGTGAAATCAACGCCGAGGCTACCCCTTCGGTGGCATACGCAAAAGCATCGGTGTCGGTTCCGGTGGAGCGACTTACAGCTTGGCGTTGAAACGGAATCTTTTTCTCTTCGGCTATCCCGATAATCATATCCAAGACGTTGTTTTGTACCGCAGGGCCATAGCAGAGTACAGGGCCGTGACCGCACTTTAAGTCACCTTGTTCTTTCTTTTTGTAGAGTGGCGATTGGGTATCATGCGTAACATCCGTACAAATCGCCAAATCGGGCTTCAGGCGGCGCACGATCATCTCTGCCCCTCGGAGACCGATTTCTTCTTGTACCGAATTGACAATGTAAAGAGTGAAAGGAAGATTGATACCGTTTTCGTCCAAACGGCGTGCTACTTCGGCTATCATGTATCCGCCCATGCGATTGTCGAGGGCGCGCCCTACATAGTAGCGGTTGTTCATTTCAAAAAGCCCATCCACAAAAGTAACCACTGTCCCCACATGAATGCCCATTTCGAGCACTTCTTGTTTGTTGCTTGCGCCTACGTCGATGGTCAAATCTTGAACTTTGGGAGAAGTATCTTTGGCTAGCTCGCGAACATGAATCGCCGGCCATCCAAATACGCCTTTGACTACGCCTTTTTTGGTATGAAGGTTGACCCGCATCGAAGGGGCAATCACCGCATCGGAGCCACCATTACGAATCACATAAATATAGCCATCGTCTGAAATGTAATTGACAAACCACGAAATTTCGTCAGAGTGGGCTTCAATCACTACTTTATAAGGTTTGCCTTCATTGATGACTCCCACAGCTGTGCCGTAGGTATCCACAAAATAATCGTCAATGTAGGGTTTTAAGTAATCTAGCCAAATTTGCTGACCAGAGGCTTCAAAACCAGTAGGGGAGGCATTGTTGAGATAGGTGTACAAAAATTCGTTGCTCTTGTCTGACATAAATTCCTGATGCTTTATTAGTTGTCGGTAAAATACTCACTTTAATGATAACGCAAAGTTAGCAATCCACCCGAAACCTGTTTATCAATGACGAATTTTGTAGTATTTCTATTGATTTTTTCTTTGAAAAAACCAGACTCCTTCTACTTCTTTGACGAGCTTGTAGTGCTGATTGATATAGGCTCGAATGAGCGGAAAGTGCGTATATCGAGCTTTGCCATTTGGTGGTAGATACGCAGTAGTAGCCTTGGCTACCATAGCATCCAAAAACAAAATGGGGCGGTTTTCTTCCAAGTCTTTGATAAATTGCTGTTGGCGATACGCTTGCAAAGGACTTTCAGTATACACCCAGTACGCGTGTGAAAGGCGATTGCCAGCGGCTTTGTGTGTATATACAAAAAAACGGTCGGCATATCCCCAAATCGTCATTTTTTCGTTTTTGGGGCATAAAGTTTCTATTGCTTTTGTAATAGCCGCATCGGTAGAAGGTAAGGTCGGAATAGGGGTTTGGGGAAAGAAAAGGATGTTTTTTATTCCTTCAACACTTATTAATAAGATGCCTGTGATGTGAGCTTTACGAAAGGTGTTTGTGGGCAGATACAAAGATAGGAACGAGACCGCTATGACGCAGGGAACGTACAAAAGCAACAAATAATGGTCAAAAGGATTACCAGCTTGTAGCACTGCATAGAGGCTGACCGCCGCTAAGACAAGAGAAAAACATACAAATGAAATGGGGACAGGTGAAACGTTTTTTTTGAACGAACGTAAAAACGTGAATCCTCCTATCAAAACAAGTAATATCTGTACCATCCAAAAAATCCTTGTAGAAGCAGGGCGAAATAGAGCTTTTCCAATGGTAAGAGGACTAAAACGCGAGCTAATTTCTAAATCAGAATGGACGGTTGAAAAAGAGTAATAGTAGTAATTCCAAAAATAATCGTTCCAAAAAGTTTCGATGTGGTCATAATGATAATAAACGCCATTGACAATCACCAAAGGCAAAATCCCTCCCACGATAAGTGCTACTAAACTCCGCCATTGGGATTTCAGAATCACCTCCCAAGCAGCATAAGCCGCTAGCATCAGCCCCATCGGTACGATTTGAATTTTGGCAAAGGGCATCCAGCCAAGCCATAGCCCAAAAACCAGAAAAAGCGAGCTATGAGAGGGTTTGTTTTGGAGTTTGGTCAATCCCCAAAAACCCACAGTGAGCATCAAAATGCAAATATGTTCGGAGTTGTAAGTCATGAATCCTAACCATAAATGAGTGGCTTGGAAAATGACCAAAGGAGCCGTAAAAAGAAAAGATTTGGCCACAGAAAACCAATGCCGAAAAGTCAAAAAAACAAAAATCAAAGTACCTACCCACAGCAAAACACCGATACCGTCGGCCATAGCCCATGTGACCCTAATGCCGAGCATTTCTACTAATGCCAAAGGCAGTACAGTCAGCGGACGACTGTCGCAAAAGTTGAGAATCGTCCACCAAGGGCGGGGGGATTGTGCTGTACTGATAGCCGAACTTATCCACGTGCTCGTATCTACGTCCAACTCCGTTGGGACTTGATGATACCATCTTATGATAATCATTATCAAAAGTGAGCCTACGAAAGCCCAATTCCAACGAGTATCAGTTGTTGTGGAGTTAAGCATGATTATTGAGAAGACATGACCGTAAAAATAGAGCTACCAAAAGGGCCACGTCCTAAAATCTTTTCTTCTAGCTTGACCAACCAATAAAGCGGTTCATTTATAAAAGCAGGCGGCACAGCTACGTCAGACGATTGTTTGGAAAAATCAACTTTGCCTTGTTTGATTTGATAGCGTTGCCAAGCCCGTACTGTCATAATCAAAGGTGCTAAAGCAAAACTCCAATAGGTAGCATATTTGAGCCTTAGCTGGGCTTTTTGAGCGAGGCGCTCCATATCTTCTTTTACAAATCTTTTTTGTCCACCTACTACTACGTCGTGGATGCCTGCAAAAGCTTGGTGGGCGTTGTTGTTGGTAATAAAAATACCTCCCGGCTTGAGTTTTTCTTTAAACGCACTTAGGATGCTGATGATAGTAGTATCGTCAAAGTACGTAAAAACATCATTACAAACAATAACATCAAACGTTTTGGTAGGTCGGTAGTCGGTTACCTTGGTAAGGTCAAAATGCACTACTGCCAATCCCCTTGATTGCGAAAAATGCACACCATCTTCAGAAAAATCAAAGCCTTCGATACGAGTGAAACCCTTGTCTTTGAGGTGGGCAAGCATGCCACCCGTGCCGCAGCCAGCATCCAATATGTCGATGTCTTTGTGATTAGGAAAATGATTGTTGATAATGCGACTCACTTTTTGGTGCAAAATACGATACCACCACAGTTGCCGCTCGGCATTAAACATCCTTTCGTATTCGTCGTATTTGCCTATCATAATCAATAAAAATAAAGTCTCTAAAATAAAGTTGATGAAGAGTAATTGACGACATTCAGGGCTTGGTCTGTGAAACCTCAAATTTTTCGATGTATTGGGGTAAACCGCTCTGTACCATAAAAATACGTCCGATATATTCGCCTACTATCCCTAGGCTTGTCAGAATAGCTCCGCCGAAAAAAATCAGTATAATTAGGTTTGAATTAAGAAAAAAGAATTTGGAATGAATCACAAAAAGAGCAATATCTATCAAACTGACGACCACCGAAAGTCCTATCGAAAACAAACCCACGCCAGTCAAAATCCGTAAAGGTTTGAGGGAGTAGCCAAACAAGATAGTCATGAACAAAGAGGTAAGTTTGCGAAGTGTATAACCCGACTGCCCCTCTTGGCGTTGGTTGTGAGATACTTCTACACGCCCTATGTGACGAGTGACCCTGAATATCAAACCATCGATATAAGGATAAGGCCCTTTGTATTTGATTATTTCTTTGACTACGGGCTTTGCAATAAGCTTAAAACTAGATAAATACAAATCTGAGGGCTTTTCTAATAACCAAGTAGTGATACGATTGACGAGCCAGCTTCCGAAATTTCTAAAAGGAGAGTGTTTTTTTTGGGTATAATACGAATACACAACATCGAAATTACCTTCTTGGGCGGTTTGTACCAGTTTCAGGATTTCGGAAGGAGGATTTTGAAAATCATCATCAATCATGACCGCATAGTCCCCTTCGGCGTGATTGAGCCCGCACATGACAGCATTGAACTCGCCAAAATTGCGACGGAGGGCAATGAATTTGACATTGCTAAATCGCTGTGCAAGTTCAATACATACCCTTTCAGATTGGTCTCTACTTCCGTCGTTGACCAAAACAATCTCCAAGTCGTTATTTCCTAAAGTCTGTAGTACGTGCTCAACCAAACTGCCGATTGTTTGTTCGCTATTATATACTGGAATAATAATCGACAGGCGCATAGATTTGAGACACAGATTGGTTAACAGTTTTGACTATATAGGCAGCTTCGTCGTTGCTTAAAGAGGGGTTTAGAGGAAGGCTTACTACTTCATTATGAATTTTCTCGGTCAAAGGCAACGATAGATGATTGTAGGCTTCGTAGGCTTTTTGTTTGTGAGGAGGTACAGGATAATGAACCGTCGCCTGAATGCCATTGTCCATCAGAAAATCTATGAATTGTTCTCTTTTAGGGTGACGTATTACAAACAAATGCCAAGCATCTTCCTGGAGTGTTTCGAGATTAGGTAATGTAATCGAAGGGTTTTGAATACCTAGCGCAAAAATTCTAGCCAATTCGCGGCGGCGTTTGTTTTCGGTATCTAAATATTTGAGTTTTACATTCAACACTGCGGCTTGTATTTCATCAAGGCGGCTATTGGTACCGATATCGTCGTTGTAGTATTTGATAGTAGAGCCGTAGTTTCGTAAGCTACAGAGTTTACGGGCAAGGAGGGGGTCATTGGTAGTGATAGCACCTGCATCGCCGAGGGCACCTAAGTTTTTGGTAGGATAAAAGCTAAAAGCAGCAGCATCCGAAAGGGCGCCCGCTTTTCGACCTTCATAGGTAGCACCATGTGCTTGGGCGGCATCTTCGACTACTTTGAGATTGTATTTTTGGGCAATTTCCCAAATAGGCTTCATATCGCAGCATTTGCCATATAAGTGGACGGCCATGATAGCTTTGGTACGAGGCGTGATTTTTTTTTCTATTTCATTGGGGTCAATATTGAGGGTATCGGCGTTGGGTTCTATCCAGATAGGTTTGAGCCCCAAGCTAGTTACTGACAAAATAGAGGCTATGTAAGTATTGGCGGGTACGATTACTTCGCTATTTTTAGGAAATTCAAATGCTTTGAAAATCAGTTCCAAAGCATTAAGACCATTGGCTACACCCACACAATGGTTAACGCCACAATAAGCCGCCCAGTTTTGCTCAAAAGTAGCAACTTCTTTTCCCAGTACATACCACCCCGACCTAGCCACGCGCTGAATAGCTTCCTCAATTTGTGCTTGATAAGGTTGATTGACACGCTGAAGATCTAGATGTGGTATCATGGTTTTTCGGTGATGTAATCGTTTTTATCATAATACTGGTTTGAGAGCACTAGTAAAATGGCATCCTTTGAAAACTGATCCATGATGTGCCAATCACCTGGTTGCAAAATCAAGCATTGAGTAGGTTGATTCAGCAGAAACGTATGTTCGGTCTTGTCAGTAGTGGTAACTGTGATACGGCAACTTCCCGCAACAGGAATAAGAGCATTCCAAGTAGTATAATGACCATGTTTGGCGCGTTCTTGCTCTTCTGGAACACCATAGATGTAAAAGGCACGCTTAATATCGCCGGGTAAAATTTTTTCAAATACGGTAAGTTTTCCTTCGGTTGAGCCGTAGGTGTTGAGTTCAATGAGTTGAGGCATAACGGGTAAAGAAACGGAATTAAAGATGCTGTTAGGCTTTTGACCGTAAATAAACGTATTTTTTTCAAAAAACCCGTTCTGGATGTCTTTTTTTTGGAAAGCTTAAACGAAAAATAATAGACTTTATTATAATCTAAAAGTTCAATAAAACAAAAAACCCCGTCAGAAACGGGGTTTTTTAGTGCTATGTATTCCAAAAATCAGATTTTAACAGCTTTGACAGTCTTAATGATGCGAGCTGCCACTTTATAAGGATCAGCCGCTGAGTTTGGACGGCGGTCTTCTAACCATCCTTTCCAGCCTTTTTGTACAGCTGCAATAGGAATACGGATAGAGGCTCCACGGTCAGAAACTCCATAAGAGAACTGGTCGATAGATTGTGTTTCGTGTTTTCCGGTCAAACGGAGGTGGTTGTCAGCGCCATATACTGCGATGTGTTCAGCTACCACTGGAGCAAAAGCTTGGCAGATTTTGTCATAAGCTTCTTTGTTACCAGCTGTGCGAAGTACAGTATTTGAGAAGTTGGCGTGCATACCTGAGCCATTCCAGTCGGTAGCTCCAAGAGGCTTGCAGTGCCAGTTGATACCTACGCCGTATTTTTCGCCGATGCGCTCCAACATATAGCGGGCAATCCAGATTTGGTCGCCAGCTTCTTGGGCACCTTTAGCAAAAATTTGGAATTCCCACTGACCGGCAGCTACCTCAGCATTGATACCTTCTACGTTGAGGCCAGCTTGGAGGCAATATTCAAGGTGCTCTTCGATAATATCACGTCCGAAGGCATTTTTTGCACCTACTGAGCAGTAGTATGGACCTTGAGGGGCAGGGTAGCCATTGGCAGGGAAGCCAAGCGGTTTGTTAGTTTCAAGGTTCCACAAGAAATACTCTTGCTCAAAACCAAACCAAAAATCATTGTCATCATCATCAATAGTAGCACGGCCATTAGACTCATGAGGAGTGCCATCTGAATTCAACACTTCGCACATCACCAAGTAAGCAGGGGTACCCAATTTAGAACGTTCTGGATCTGAAACGATATATACTGGTTTCAACAAACAGTCTGAAGACCCGCCTGGCGCTTGCTCAGTTGACGAACCATCAAATGACCACATGTCGCAATCTTCCAATTTTCCAGAGAAGTTGTTCTCAATTTTGGTCTTACTACGCAAACTTTGGGTGGGCTTGTAGCCGTCTAACCAGATGTATTCCAATTTAGCCTTTGCCATTGACAGTATAATTTTTAGGTGGTTGAATAAATCTTTTGTAGTTGTTGTACTTTTTACGGATTCAAAATTAAGGTGTTTTTATGGAATCACCAAATAAAATTTTATATTTTTTAACATTGGCCATTTTTTATACAACAAATTGACGGTTTATTATATAAATATGATAATTTTTTGTACTAATTCAAGATGTATTGAAATTTGTAAGCTTTTGGATTAAAAAGGTAAAATATGGAGAAAGTAATATTAAAAATAATAGTAAAAATAGCTATGAATAGTGAAATAAGCAAAAGTTTGGTTAATGAAAAAGTCTGTCTATTTAGGTAGATTGTAGTATAATTCTATGAGAAAGGGTGTTTTGTACTTCTCTACATGGGAAAAAACACCGACCAACTAACGTATTTTTCCCATTGAATGCTTTCAAGTTCTAAATGACCTTTGTAGCCGTTATTCATTACGAAAAACTTAAATGAGTTTATCCTACAAAACATTCTCAAACATCATGAAAAAAGTGTACTCGCGTGTATCGTTGGTGATCGGTGCATTGCTGTTGCTTGGACTAGGGGCATGTGAAGGCCCCCAAGGTCCTATGGGGCCTAAAGGTGATACTGGACCAGCTGGTCCTCAAGGAATTCAGGGCCCAGTTGGCCCCCAAGGTCCTCCCGGCCCTGTAGGACCCTCGTCGTCATTAACAGGCGATATGGCAGGAGGCTTACAGCCCTACGACGAATTTAATAACTATAATAGTGCTCTAGAGTTGTCAGGCTTTAAAGTAACAGTGCAAGGCACTAGCCCCGTACTTACGACTACTACCGATGCCAAAGGATTGTATACCATCAAAGGTGTAAAGGCGGGTACTTATAATTTGATTTTTGAAAAAGCGGGCTATGCTACAGTATCTCGCTTTGGAGTAACACACGTAGGGGGCGATGCGCCTAATGTTTTAGGAACCAATATCACTTTTCAAAACTCGACTACAACAATTGCACAAAACATAACGGCACGACCCTATGCTCCCAATCCTAGTTTTATAGAAATACCTATTAAGGGCACGGCCTCTGTATACTCGCAAAGTAAATATCGATCTGTGCTTATAGTAGTAGGAAAGGATGACAAAGTCTCGGCCGACAATTATGAATATGCTGCTGTCTACACTTTGAGCGAAACAGGCGAGGTGGTTTTTTATGTGGGAGCGCAGTATGACTGGGTAAAACAACTAGGGTTTAAAACGGGTGACAAAATGTATGTCGCATTGTATGGGGCATCAAATTACCCTAGTTCGGGTTATAACTATGTTACGGGTAAAAATACCTTTAGTGGATACAATACTGCTAGTAAAGTGTTAGTTCCTGCTTTTGTATTACCCTAAATGCGTGATTGGTTTTCATCATTAAAACTGTATTAAAATGAAAAAGATAATTGCGTATATAGCTATTAGTATATGCTGGATTGGGATTTTAGTTGCCTGTAAAGAGGGTGCTATAGGACCCAAAGGTCCTACTGGCGACCCTGGCCCTACTGGAGTCCAAGGGCCTACTGGGCCTGCTGGACCGATAGGAGTACAAGGCCCCGCAGAGCCAATTCGTACGGGAGATATTGTGGGAGAAGTCACGCTTTTTAATGAATCAGGCTCAGTGGTGAGTGATCGGTCGGGGGTCACTGTAGCTATAGATGGTACTAATATCAACGTGAAAACCGATGAGTTGGGCAAATATAGATTTGTCAATGTACCTCAAGGCACTTACAATCTCAGACTAAATCGAAATGGTTTTGGAGAAGTGAGAATCATCTCGCGGCAGCATGTAGGTGGTCCCTTAGAGACAATTGCGGGGGGAACTACGCTGGGGCTCAAATCCACCACCGAAGTTACGTCTTTTGCTATTTCACTCGAAAAACAAAATGGTCAGGATGTGGTACGTTTTAAAGGTACTATTACCCCGGTCACTACAGATAGCCGAAGGGTCATAATTTTTCTGGATACAAACGATAAGGTTAGTGGTCTGCAGTATCAGCAGTATTATTTTGCTACGGCTATTAATGGAAACTTCGATTATATATTGCCCGTCATCAATTCGCTGAGTCGTTTTGCAGCCCAAAACTTATATGCCAACGCATACGGATTTACATCAACGAGTACTTACAGCGACCCTTCAAGCAATGTACAGATTTTTCCGACGCTTTCGGATAAGTCGCGACTTTCTAATGGTATAAAAATGCCGTAAATACTACTATCACAGAGTGTAATTGAAAGATAATGTATTAGGTTAGTTAATACAGGTTAGGAGTTGACTCAAAATCGGAGGCTTTGTGTAAGCTTCCGATTTTTGTTCATCTGAAACTGAGGTGGCTATTTAGAAAATAGCCACCTCAGTTTCAGTGATTTGGAAATGTTTATTTGGCTTTTCGCTCGATTTCCCGAAGATTTTCCATTTTTTTGTTGCGCAAGAATCCATTGATGTCTTCCAAGTGCTCTTTTACGCGCTGATTCCCAAATTCAAAAACTTTTTCGGCCAATCCGTCAAGAAAGTCGCGGTCGTGCGAAATCAAAATGATAGTACCATCAAAAGCCTTGAGGGCGTCTTTCAAAATATCTTTGGTTTTGAGGTCGAGGTGATTGGTAGGCTCATCCAAAATAAGTAGGTTGACGGGTTCGAGCAGCAGTTTAATCATCGCCAAACGCGTACGTTCACCTCCCGACAATACATTTACTTTCTTGTTGATGCTTTCACCGCTAAACATAAATGCCCCCAAAATGTCCTTGATTTTGGTGCGAATCTCGCCCACGGCGATGTTGTCGATGGTTTGAAAAACGGAAAGCTCACCATCTAGCAACGAAGCTTGGTTTTGGGCAAAATACCCAATCATCGAATTGTGGCCTAATTTCATGCTACCCTGATAGTCGATTTCGCCCATGATGGCTTTGACAAGGGTAGATTTTCCTTCACCATTTTTACCCACAAAAGCCACTTTTTGACCGCGCTCAATGGTAATACTCACGTCTTTGAACACCAAATGGTCGCCATACGACTTGCTCAATTGTTCCACAATCACGGGATAATTGCCCGAACGAGGTGCTGGTGGGAATTTCAGATTCAGGGCGGAAGTATCCACTTCATCTACTTCTACGATTTCGAGTTTCTCCAGCATTTTGACCCGCGACTGCACCTGCAACGTCTTAGAATAAGTGCCCTTGAAACGTTCGATAAATTCGGTCGTTTCGGCAATCATTTTTTGTTGGTCGTTGTACTGCTTTTGTTGCTGCTCAAGGCGCTCTTTGCGGAGTTGTAAATAATGCGAATAGTTTACCTTATAATCATAGATACGCCCCATGGTGATTTCGATGGTGCGGTTGGTGATATTGTCCACAAAAGCCCGGTCGTGGGAGATAACAATCACCGACTTGGCGGTATTGACCAAAAACTCTTCAAGCCATTGAATTGACTCAATATCGAGGTGGTTGGTAGGCTCATCGAGCAAAATCAAGTCTGGAGTTTTCAGGAGAATCTTGGCTAGCTCAATCCGCATCCGCCAGCCTCCGCTAAACTCACTGGTTTTGCGGGCAAAATCGGTTCGCAAAAAGCCCAATCCCAAAAGGGTTTTTTCTACCTCTGCGTCGTAGTTGACTTCTTCGGTGGAATAAAATTTTTCGCTTAGTTCTGATACCCGCTCGATAATCGTCATGTATTCGTCCGATTCGTAATCGGTACGGGTTTCGAGCTGATGATTGAGGGCATCGAGTTCAGTTTTCATTTCCTGTGCCTCAGCAAAAGCCTTGGATGTTTCCTCAAATACCGTCGAATCATCTTTGGTCAGCAAATGCTGAGGTAAATACGCAATGACAGCGTCGTTGGGAGCGGAGATTTTGCCACGGGTGGGCTTGTCGGCACCGGCGATGATTTTGAGCAAGGTGGATTTTCCTGCGCCATTTTTGCCCATAAGGGCGATTCTATCTTTTTCGTTGATGTTGAAAGTGACATCGCTAAATAGCGCCCTTCCCCCAAACTCTACGGTTACGTTATCTACAGAAATCATTAAGCAAGGTTATAATGAGCTGCAAAGATAAGGGGAAGGAGGGGTGTTATCAAAGAAGTGGTGTTGGGTAAAGGAGTGAGCTAGTAGAATATATTTTTAGTAATGATTCAATGCTACCATATTTCCATTTTGCTGTTTCCAAAATTTTAGATAGTGGCCAATCGCTGCCTCTGTCCACCTGATAAATTTGCACCTCGTTCGCCAAGCATGGTTTGAAAACCGTCGGGTAGTTTTGCAATAAAATCAGTAATTCCTAGCAGATTACAATAAAAAACAAGCTTTTGCATGTCTGGTTCAAATTCACCCACGGCAATATTTTCAATAACTGTTCCAGCAAAAAGGTCTATTTGTTGGGGAACTACGCTCACTATTTGGCGCAAACTACCGTTGTCAATGTATTGTATATTATAATCGCCAATGTACAATGTCGTTTAGTTAAACTTTAAGTGTCTGATTTATAGTATTTTGCGGTTTGTATAATATCTTCATAGGCGGTTTATGTTTTCGATTATTAGACCGATTTGGTCTGTAATCCCTCTTGTTTTCGAGACTAAATCATCAAATGCTGCTGAACTTGTTTATTGAAAATTAGTGTACTACTACAATAAAATTGTATTTTGGTTTTTTTTGCAAAAAATTTACAAGAAATAAACTGTCTTGGCTGCTAATTTCTTGATTGAAGTGAAAACGGTTAGAATCATCTCTGAAAAAAATAGATTTTTTCCTGTCTCCTAATTTCTTCTTAAAAGAATCGGGGAGATAAGTGTATACTTTTTTATCTATAAAAAAAATGCACTTATCTCCTTTTTGTTTATAAATAGATGATTCTGAGCTAGAAATATTGATAAATTGGTGTAACCCAGACGTATCAATAGACTTGTTCTTTTGCTGATAATCAATATTTTATGATATATTTGCGGTAATTAACATTTTAATAAGTTATTATGAAATCACAAAGAATTAGTATATTTAGTAATATAAAATCTGATAGAGATTTTCGAGCTACAACAGGCCTTAGTAAAGAGGAGTTTAATAGGTTATCTGAAAAGTTTTCTTGTTATTATACTCCAACAGTTCTATCAGGATTTCCTAATGGGTTTGGTAACAATAGTATATTTCAAAACTCAAAAGAAGCTTTGTTTTTTTTATTATATCATTATAAAGTAGCGACTACTTATGATGTTCTTGCTATTAGTTTTGGCATCGGAAGAGCTACCG
>NZ_KE384044.1:0-21003 GCF_000423565.1 Runella zeae DSM 19591
GTATATGTTGATTTAGGTTATCTTGGTATTCAGAAAGAATACAAATTTTTGTCTTTAAAGATTCCATTTAAAAAGCCCAAAAAAAGCAAAAAAAATCCTTATCCAAGCTTAACATTAGAGCAAAAAAACTACAACAAGTCTATTAGTAAAAAGCGAGTTTTTGTAGAAAATGCAATTGCAGGAATAAAACGTTATCATATTTTAATTAACAAGTATAGAGGAAAATCTAAGGAAAAATTTGATGAAAGTATTGAATTATGCGCAGGCCTTTGGAACTTCAAAATCGACTTTAAGAAAAAGATAACTTGTTAGTAATCAACAAGAAAACAACTCTATTATTGATTTATATAAGTTTCAACTAAATATTTCATTAGTTCACAAAAAGTATTAAATATCGACATTTTCTCTAATGAACCTTTTGTTAGAACACAATACTGTCTACTTATAGAGGAGTAACAGTAAAAGTCCATATCTCCATCTGCTAACAAATAATATTGTTTTAAAGTTTTAAAGACTTGCTACTATATCTTACAAAACGCCTTCAATGTTTATTTTATTAAATAAAATTCACTTAACACTTCTAATTCTATCAAATTTTCTTCTTTCATTTTTTCAAATACAGGTCGCAAAATTTCTTTTTTATTTTGCAACCTTATTTGTAAAAACAACAAGTGTACAACATCATCTGATGTATGTAACAGCGAACCTATCATTGCTAAAAACCAGTCATGTGCATTCCTCAACAACAATTCTATGTTATTGAGTAAAAATGTCACATAGTCATTATCACTGTAATTGTGTTCTAATAGACTAATAATTGATTGAATTAAATCAGGCCGTTGGCTATCATCATAAATTACTTTGCATAAGTTATTAAACATCCATTCATCAAATACATCCATAGACATATTTTCAAGTTCCTCAAGATTATCAATAAATTTTTTCTCTTGATTTATATTTGTTATTTTATGATTTTCAATCAAGATTGTAATTATTTCAAAAAGTTTACTATTTACCATATTATTATTTTTTTCGTTAAAAATATCAGGGTATTTATTTTGTTTATTGTCTATTAACGCCATTAATTTATTCATTATAGATTGATTATAAACACCCTCTTGTTTATATATATCAACTAGATTTTGAATATCAAATCTTAATGCTTGTGAATGGCTTAAATCATAGTATGCTTGTCTTGTAATTGGGTTCATATTACTACGAAATGTAGCCGTTCTACCATGCCTTGTTGTACTTGAAAGTATCCCTGATGTTTCTTCAATAGTGATAGCGTTTCCATTTATAACAACTCCCTTTCTCTTTACTCCAACGGTTTGAATATGTGGCATTTTACAACAACCTTGACATATAAGCGTCTGAAAGGCGGCAGTTGGTACGTTTATAGAGCTTGAGTAACCCATTTTTTACTTATTACTTATATACCGGTCTGCGGTGGTAGCGCAACCGCTGCCGGTCAAGGAAACGGCTAGCAACGCTACCGGAAGCCGCAACACTAATGATAGGCGAGGCGGCGGGTTGGTTGAGGGTAAGCATACCCATGTCTGTGTAGCTCGACCAGCTTGCTTTGTAGTTGTCTTCCAACAATGCCGAAACGTTTGTGCTACCACCAAACACAAAATTGTATTTATTCAAGAACACTCTCCGCCGAAATAGTATAAAATATATGCCTTTTATCATTGTTTTGGTATAAAAAAACTTACTTTTATTGAATATAATTTTAGATTTCGTTGTAACTTTGAGCATACCCTACTTAGATAAATAATGAAAATGCCTAACCATCCCCCACTTTGCCCCATTACGGGGCTAGAAGCTGTTATGTACAAGGCTACTGATGAACACTTCCCCGGACTTCGTTACAAAATTCCGAGCGTTAGTGGCAATCTTGTGGTCTCAATTACGGAAAATGTACTTCAAAACATAGAAAGCCGTAATTCGCTCATTGAGCACCGTGACAAGTTTATAAAAAATCTTAAAATGATTGCAGAGTTGAGAGAAGAAACCGTCATTTCGATAGGAAATTGGTGGCTTTTTTTGAGATAAGGTAGACTTGTATGCTTATCTCAAAAATCACTCTTTTCCATTTAAGATAAGCAGTTGTTGGAGCAATTTTAAGCCATAGCTTTGCGGAAAGCTGTGGCTTTTATTTTTAAGGGATTTACTTTATCAAAACCCATATTTACTTTTTGCAAGAATTAATAAAAAAATACCGCTAAAAATGTCATTTTTGTAATAATATACAAACATTACAAAATGAGAAAATATGGGTTAGCTATTGCTGTAGTCTTAATGGCTTTAAATGACAGCTTAGCACAGTTTGGACGACGCACTCCAGAGCAAGATAGCATTTTTGCTCGCTTACAACGCCAAACCCGCGCCGATCATCAAAATATGATGGCTCAATTAGGCATCAAAGCGCTTAGGCCAGGCGTATCGGGCAATCCACAAGACGCCAACGCTGCCAATAGAGACGAAAACAAAGTCAATTCTTACACACTTCCTGATCCGTTGGTGCTAAAAAACGGCAAAAAAATTAAAACTCCTCAAGATTGGTGGCAGAAAAGAAGACCCGAAATTGTGGAGGACTTTGAAAAAGAAATATATGGGCGACTACCCCCACATATACCTACCGTACAGTGGAAGGTAGTATCTAGCAAGGATACAGTGATCGCAAACCTACCTATCAAAGAAAAAATTTTACGTGGTGTAGTCGACAATTCTTCCTTTCCTTCTATCAAAGTAGAAATTGAACTTTTAGTAGCAACCCCTCGTCCTACCACCAAGCCTGTCCCGATTGTGTTGGAGTTTGGTTTTATCCAATCACCCTTCGGCAATACGCCGCCTGTCATGCCCATTGGCTTGGGTTCAGCTGGCGAACCTACTTGGAAAGAACAATTGATTGCGAGAGGATGGGGCTACGCTGTCATTGTACCATCAAGTATCCAAGCCGACAATGGCGCAGGTTTGACAGAAGGCATCATCGGTTTGGTAAACCAAGGAAAACCACGAAAACCAGAAGATTGGGGGGCTTTGCGTGCTTGGAGCTGGGGAGCAAGCAGAGCGTTGGATTATTTTGAAACAGACCAAGACATCGACGCCAAACGGGTGGCGATTGAGGGTCTTTCAAGATATGGCAAAGCCACCGTCGTAGCGATGGCTTTTGAACCAAGATTTTCGTTAGCATTTATTGGTTCGTCAGGGGCAGGAGGAGTCAAAATTTTACGACGGGTGTTTGGTGAACAAGTCGAAAACTTAGCCTCTTCGGGTGAGTATCACTGGTTTTGTGGAAATTTTATAAAATACGCAGGCCCCCTCACTCCCTCCGACCTGCCCGTAGATGCCCACGAATTGGTGGCACTTTGTGCACCTCGGCCAGTATTTATTAGTTCAGGTTCTCCCCAAGTCGAAGGTCAATGGGTAGATGCCAAAGGAATGTTTTTGGGTGGAGTTCATGCCGGCCCTGTTTATCGGTTGTTTGGCAAAAAAGGCTTAGGTACTACCCAATTCCCTAGCCTTGGTACGCCCTTAGTAGAAGGCGACATCGCCTATCGCCAACATGCGGGAGGGCATAGCACTGGCCCCAATTGGAGTACTTGGATTGCTTGGGCTTGTAGGTATTGGGGAGAATGCAAATATTTTTAATGTTTACAAAAAACCTACTTTTGTAGTCTCCAACCCATCAACAACTCATGGCTACGCAATCCCTCTCTCGCAAAGATTTTATTAAAAATGCCTCAATGATGCTTAGCAGTGGAATGCTCGCCGTCGACAACGATAACCTATGGCAAGATTTAGACGAGGCTCAAGCCTCAAAATTGACGCTAAAAAATGTCAGATTGGAAACGGGTTTTGAATACGAGGAAGGGGAAGTCGTAGCTACCAAAACAGAACTCTTTACGATTGAAATAACCGATGGTAAAATAAGCGCGGTTTTACCTAACCAACCCACTACCAAGGCAATAGATGCGAAAGGGCTTTTGATGTTGCCCGCTTTTAGGGATATGCACATTCACCTCGACAAAACCTACTATGGAGGCTCTTGGAAAGCTCGCTCCAAAAAAAATCGAACGGTGAAAGATATGATTGCTTTTGAGCAAAAAGTAATCCCTGAACTACTCAAAACATCTACCTACCGCGCCGAAAAACTCATTGAATTGTTGCAGTCGCGCGGGAGTAATTTTGCACGTAGTCATGTCAATATTGACTCTACTTCTAAGCTTGATTCTCTTTATCATCTTCAACAAGCCCTTCAAAACAAAAAAGATTCTTTTGGGGCAGAGCTGGTGGCGTTTCCGCAGCATGGGCTTTTTTATACCGAATCGGCGCAGTGGATGAAAGAAGCAGCCAAAACAAACATCGATTTCATCGGCGGCCTCGACCCTACCTCTATTGATGGTAGTATACAGAAAAGCCTTGATTTTGTGGTACAATTGGCCCTCGAACACCAAAAAGGAATCGATATTCACTTACACGAAGGCGGCGAAGCTGGACTCAAAACCGTAGAATTTTTGATTGATAGAGTCAATGAGCACCCTGTACTCAAAGGTAAGACCTATTTGAGTCATTGTTTTGTACTGGCTCGGCTCGAAAAGCCCAAGCTTGAAGAAATGGCAGATAAACTCGCCCATGCCAAAATCGGGGTTGTATCCACGATTCCGTTTGGTAATACCATAATGCCCATTCCGACCTTGTATCAGTATGGCGTGGAGGTTATGACTGGCAACGATAGCATCATCGACCATTGGAATACCTTTGGTACAGGCAGTGTTTTATACAAAGCCAATCTCATGGCTCAGCTTTATGGCTATTCGTCGGAGTTAGAATTGTCGCGTTGTCTTAAACTTGCCACCCGCAATGTATTGCCCTTAGATGAGCATGGTAACCGTCAATGGCCCAAAGCCAACGATAAGGCAGATGTAGTGCTGGTAGAGGCGAGTTGTTCGGCTGAAGCAGTAGCGCGCGTTTCACCTATTAAATCTTTGATTCATCAGGGGAAAGTCGTCTATTGATTGCAAGAGTTGGCAAGTGACCAAACACCTTGTTCGTCTCAATCAACGTACCTGCTCATCTAGTTATATTTTCTTCGACAACACAAAATCGACTTTTGCGCACCGTTTTGTGACCCAACGATGAAATATGTATGTTTTTTACTGAATTCAAAAACGCGTTTTGAAAAATATAGGGCGAAAGTGTGTATTAGTACTTAACACTGCATGGAGCTTCCCCCCCAAGGCAAAACAAAACGCACATCTCCACAATTGCACATCATTTAGACAATTAAGACTTCACTGATTTTTTTACGAATATTGAAATAATATTTCGGGGCACTACCAATTAGTCATCTAAAGCATTATACAACTTTTCAGAGTTTTTATTCTAAATATCCCACCACAATATTAGATGTACGTACATTTAATGTCTAGTGACTTATTTTTATATCTTTCTTACTACAACCAACTTGGCCCGATTTGTTTTTATACCTTTTAGTCGAAAACATTCCGATATACAAAAAAAATATTCTTTCTTCATAAAAAAACAAACACAAAGAACAAAGTCATTTTTTATTTTTTTTACATGTGTGACTTTCGATTCCTAAACACGTCTTTTCTATACGTATACACCGTATATATCTACTAAAACTTAAACATTTAGTCTTGTTTATTCGATACCCTACACATTTTTAACACTCTAAATTAACTGATTATGAAGGTTAGCCCTATTCCCTCTTTGAATGATACTTCCAAAATGCAGCAACAGACAGTATGCATACAGATTGAGCAGAAAGACACGCCTATGTTGCTTTCGTTTTTGTTGTCAAAACAAATTTCTTTTGATTTAATATACCAGTCCCCGAACCATAAAACCACCTTAGTATCCGAACAGCAAAAGGAGTTGGTAGTAACACAAGATAGAGAAATGCTCAATAAAGAGATGCTTCTCTCAATGAGTGTGCGCCAAAAAATAGAATGGGCTTATGAATATTATATTCAACAAAAGTGTAACGAGTCTATTCCCTCAGAAGAAGAAATTGCTTCACAAATAGATATGGCACCAAGCCAATTTAGGACCTTGTTTAAGCGCATTTATGGTCAAGGGTTTTACCAACTTTATTTGGCCAAACGTATGGAATATGCTAGCAAATTATTGAGAAAAGGGTTCAAATGTAATGAGGTCGCAAAAGCAGTAGGATACGGGAATAATTCGGCCATCAAATTCAATAAAATGTTTCAGAAGCACTTTGGTATTACTCCTAAAAAGTACCAACTTAAGTATGTCCAATAAAGTCAATTATTATGTCTTGTCTCCTCCCTTCCTCCTTCCCCTTTGCTCAATATGGCTTTTCTGTTAAGAGAATAGGCATGTTATTTTTTACTACCAAAACGAGGTGATTCTGATGAGGATTAGCTCGTTTTGGCAATCAATTGTGCTTTAGTGCTTATTAATTAGAAATATGGGCTTTTTGATAAGAAAAGGGGCTCATACCCGTTAACGCTTTAAATTTTTTGTAAAAACAAGTAAAGTTGTTGAACCCACTTTCAAAGCATATCTGCTTGATATTCATTTTGGTGTTGATGAGTAGCTTGCAAGCATTACCGATTCTGATTTCTAACAAAAATTGTGAGTAAGACTTGCCCGTTCGGTACTTAAAATACCGACAAAACGAATTAGGAGCCAATCCCGCCAAGGAAGCGATTTCTTGGAGTTTGATTTTATCGTGGAAATTTTGGAGGGTGTATTTATAAATAGAATGAAGGCGCTCATTTTCAAACTCCGACGAATCATACTCAAAACCCAACGAAGACAAATAATCAGCTTCTGTGCAGTGCTGAGCCAGCAACAAACACTGAATCAGGGCGATTAATTGGAAAGTACCTTCGGTATTAAAAACATTCTCTATTTGCTTACCTACCTCCTGTCCTATCGCTCCGTGAAGCACCAACCCCCTCTTGGCTTTTTCGAGTACATTCTTTAACATCTTATTTTCGGGCAATAACAAAAATTGAGTTCCCCAAAAATCTTCGGTAAAATGGATAACCGAAGAGTAAGGCAGAAGATTGGGTTGCAGGGATGAATCCGCTTTGTCTTCTTGGTCAAAATGCCAATAATGCGGCAAATTGGCCCCTACCAATACAATATCTCCCGCTTTAAACCTTCGGATACTATCACCCACAAACTGAGTGCCGCTACCTCTATGAATATGCACTAACTCCACTTCTTTATGACAATGCCAACGATTGTTGACATTGGGGATTGAATCTTTACGAATACTAAACGAACGATTGGGATTGGTAGCTACTTGTAAAACTTGAGGTTTCATATTAAAAATTACTATAAATTTTCTGGCTTTTGGCATTTTATAGTTAAAATAGCTTACAATCTTGGTAATTTCCAAAATTATAGTCGATAAGAAACATACTTACTTTGCAAATATGGAAATGCCGTTGTTTCATTTATTCACAAAAACTCAACTCTGTAAGATAACCTACCTTATCATGAATCGTTTTTTACATTTTTCTTTGGTGTTTTTGTTGTATTCCGCTCAAGTCTTAAGTCAGTCGCCTCAAAAGCTTTGGTATTCAAAGCCCGCCGATAGATGGGTAGAAGCATTGCCTCTGGGCAATGGACAAATCGGGGCGATGATGTTTGGGGGTGTGAATGAAGAACTCATACAGCTCAATGAAGCCACTTTATGGTCGGGAGGCCCGCTCAAAAAAAATGTAAACCCCAATGCACATACTTATTTAAGCCAAATCAGAGAAGAGCTTTTGAACAAGCAAGATTATTCGAAAGCCGACGAGCTGACTAAGAAAATGCAGGGTTTTTATACCGAATCTTATTTACCCTTGGCCGATTTGCTTATCAAGCATCGGTTTTCTACGACGGCTTCTACCTCTTATTATCGCGATTTAGATATTTCCAATGCCGTGGCTACTACTCGTTTTAAGGTAGACGGTGTGGAGTATGTACGAGAAGCTTTTATATCAGCTCCTGCCAATGTATTTGTGATACGGCTCAGTGCCAACAAACCCAAGCAATTGAGCCTCGACATCAGTACTCAATCCAAATTACGGATTCAAAAACAAGCATTTAGCGCGAGCGAGTTGGTCATCAATGGCAAAGCTCCTGCGAAGGTTGACCCTTCTTATTATAATATCAAAGGCCGTCAGCCGATTATTTATGAAGATTCTCTGGGCTGCAATGGCATGAGATTTCAGTACCGTATCAAAGCAATCGCCAAAGATGGCGCAGTCAAAACCGATACCGCAGGCATACACATTGAGTCGGCTTCGGAGGTGATTTTGTACGTAGTTGCTGCTACTAGTTTCAATGGCTTTGACAAATGCCCCGACAAAGAGGGGAAAAACGAAAAACAAATCGCCGAAAACACCTTAAAAGCAGCTGCCAAACAGTCGTTTGCGGCGTTATTAAAAGCTCATCAAGCCGATTATCACCATTATTTCAATCGTTGTCAGCTTGTTATTAAAGATACTACTACTACCCCACCCCCATCACTTCCCACTGATGAGCAGCTTATCGCTTATACGAGTGGGAAGTATAATCCTGCCCTCGAGGTTCTCTATTTCCAATATGGTCGCTATTTGTTGATTTCGTCTTCTCGCCCAGGTGGGCCTCCCGCCAACTTACAGGGAATTTGGAACAAAGAATTGAGAGCTCCGTGGAGTTCAAACTATACCATCAATATTAACACTGAAATGAATTATTGGCCGGCCGAGGTCACCAACCTTTCGGAAATGCATCAGCCTCTGCTAGATTGGATTCAACATTTGGCCAAAACCGGAAAAGAAACCGCGCAAGAATACTACAAAACCAAGGGATGGGTAGCGCACCACAATTCTGATATATGGGCTTTGAGCAATGCCGTAGGAGACCGTGGCGCTGGCGACCCGGTATGGGCCAACTGGTATATGGGGGGTAATTGGCTATGCCAACACTTGTGGGAGCATTATCGATTTACGGGCGACAAAAACTTTTTGAGAGAAAAAGCATATCCTGTGATGAAAGAAGCAGCGCTCTTTTCGCTTGATTGGCTAGTGACCGATAAAGATGGCTATTTGGTAACTGCCCCTTCTACTACCCCCGAAAATAAGTTTATCGATGCCAATGGCAAACAACAAGGGGTATCGGTAGCTACTACGATGGATATGTCTATCATTTGGGATTTGTTTACCAATCTTATCGATGCCTCCACGGTGTTGAACCAAGACCGCGAATTTAGAGAATTGCTCATTGCCAAAAGAAGCAAGCTCTTCCCCTTGCAAGTAGGAAGCAAAGGCCAATTACTAGAATGGTACAAAGACTTTCCAGAAGCCGACCCGCGTCACCGCCACGTATCGCACTTATTTGGCTTACACCCTGGGCGCCAAATCACTAAAAATACCCCAACTTATTTTAATGCTGCCAAAAAGACGCTAGAATTGCGCGGCGACGACGGAACAGGCTGGAGTAAAGGTTGGAAGATTAATTTTTGGACGAGATTATTGGACGGCGACCACGCTTATACGCTTATTCGTCAGTTGTTGAAATATACCAATGAGACCGGAACCATCATGAGCAGAGGGGGTGGAACTTACCCCAATTTGTTTGATGCCCACCCACCTTTCCAAATTGATGGCAATTTTGCCGGAACCGCTGGTATGGCCGAAATGCTTTTGCAAAGTCACCAAGATAAGATTCATTTGTTGCCTGCCTTGCCAAGTGCTTGGCCCGAAGGACAAGTAAAGGGACTAAAGGCACGGGGAGGATTTGAGGTGTCTATCAATTGGGCTAAACAAAAATTGATCAACGCCCAAATCAAATCCCTCAATGGCGAAGATTTGAATCTGCTGACCTCCCAACCCGTAAAAGTACAAGGTACAACTCTCGAATCAACAAAAACAGAAGAAGGATATTTGTTGCAGTTAAAAACTCAAAAAAACAAGACCTATTTTATTAGCACAAAATAATACCCTTTATCATCTGTCATTTCAGTATATTATAGTTTATTAATCATCATATACAATGTACACTAAATACCCTAAAAATGGCAGATGATTTGTTGGCCTTTTTATAAAGCAATCTACCTTAAATACCCATACATAATTTAGAAAAAAGACAGCTTGTGTTCGTTGCCTAAACTCTACCTTTTTTCTGTTAAAATGCGATAAGCTAGCTAAAAATCTCTTTTGAATACGCTTTTTGGTAAAAAACACCATAAGCTTAGGGCATTTGACAATCCTCCCCTTTTTTAACAATGGTCTTTTCTGTTGTTATAGCAATTGCTTTGTATCTTCTTATAATAAGTATAAAAAAACCGTTTTTTTATATCCTAAAAAAGTCGGATTTATGCAAAAATAGAGCGTATTTCTCTATTCTTTCTCAGGCCGCTTCGTCTTACTTTTGTTTAATTAATTCACTGAATTAGGCTATAATTTTGGGCGTCTTCCATTATAAATCAGTACGAGTACTAAATTTTACATTTTAACCCTTTATGTTTATGACAATTCATTCTACGCTCTTTAAAAGGAGTAATTCTAGTTTGCCAATCTCCAAAAGATTAGGGCATGATGCTAGATACAATCCTGCAAAAATTGGCTCCCAATCAAGCCCTTTGAGACTGATTTTATCAGCTTTGCTAGTACTCCTGAGTTTTCAAATGGCAATTTCCCAAAACCGAGCTATTACAGGTACGATTTATGATTCAAATGGGTCACCCCTGCCTGGCACAAGTATTCAAGTAAAAGGTACGACCACGGGAAGTATATCCGACGTAAACGGCAAATACAGTGTCCAAGCTTCCAATACCGCTATTTTGGTTTTTAGCTACATCGGCTATATTACCCAAGAAGTAGCGGTCGAAAGTCGTAGTGTGGTGGATGTGACTCTCAAAGCCGATGCCGCCGCCTTATCAGAGGTAGTAGTAGTAGGATATGGAACCCAAAAGAAAGTTAATCTATCGGGTTCGGTAGCGACTGTGTCGGGAGCCGAACTTACCCAACGCCCGGTCCCCAACATGCAAAACTTATTGCAAGGACGCGTGGCGGGTTTGGATATTATTCAAAGTACGGGCGAGCCGGGTCGCGACGATGCGTCTTTTCAATTGAGAGGATTTGGCTCATTTGGAGCCTCTTCTGCTCCTTTGATATTGGTAGATGGGGTCATTGCCTCAATCAAAAACCTTTCTCCCCAAGATATTGAAAGTGTTACTGTACTTAAAGATGCCGCTTCTGCTTCCATCTACGGAGCAAGAGCTGCCAATGGTGTGATTTTGATTACTACTAAAAAAGGGAAAGCAGGTAGAACCCAAATCGAGTACAATGGTAGCATGGGTATAAGCGAAGCTACCAAATACCCTGAGCTTATTACCAATTCGGCCACTTACATGGATATGTACAATTCAGCCCGTCTCAGAAGCGGTCAGCCGGCGCTTTATACCCAAGCGCAGATTGATTTGTACAAAAACAATCCAAACAGCGACAAATACCCCAACTTCAACTGGCTAGATTATGTACTAGGAAAAGGCCCTATCCAAAATCACCACATTGGATTTTCGGGTGGAAATGAGCAGACGGTTTACAATGCTTCTTTTAATTATTTGGACCAACAAAGTATTACCAAAGGTTACAAGTACAAAAGATATAATGGCTTGATTGACTTTTCGTCACAAGTGCACAAACGCGTAAGAGTAGGTACCAATATCAACTTGTCGTTTCAGGATGCCAAAGCACCTTGGCTCACCAACGACAACCTCCTACTACTAGCCTATGCTTCTGCACCTACGATGATGCCTTTTTTGCCTGACGGAAGTGGAAGAGCTACCAACCGCGATTTTACAACAAATGGTACTGGTAACAGAAGCGTAGAGGAAGTATATGCTACGGGCGGGCAGTTTACCAAAACCTACAATGCCAACGCGCAGGCGTTTGCGGAGGTAACTATCTTGAAAAATTTGAAGTGGATGAACAAAGCGGCGATTACGTACTTTAATGAACAATACAAAAACCGTCAGTATCCTTCACCTTCTTTTGCTTATCAACCTGATGCATCAGGAAACTACGTACAAGTAGCCAACGGTAACCCTAACTTCAACGGCTTACAACAAAACGAAACGCGCTCACTTACCAAAACGTTTTTTAGCACACTCAACTATAATACACAATTTGGCACTGATCATAACCTCAACGTATTGGCAGGATATGAACAGCAAGACAACCTGACCGAAAACATTGGTGGCGCTAGATACGACTTCCCAACTACCTCTATTATGGTACTTGATGGTAGCGGTCCTACCAACCAAACCACCAACGGAAATGCATCTGAATGGGCATTACAGTCTTTGTTTGGAAGGGTCAATTATGATTTCAAAAACAAATACTTCCTCGAAGGAAACCTCCGTTATGATGGCACTTCTCGCGTGGGTATCGACAATCGTTGGGGGATTTTTGGGGGTGGCTCTGCTGCTTGGAAACTTTCTGAAGAAAACTTTATCAAAAACAATGTTTCGTGGGTAGATAACCTAAAATTGAGAGCATCTTATGGTACGCTTGGCAACCAAGAAATCGGTAACTACCCTTACCAAGATGTACTTAACCTTACGGCCTATCCTTGGGGTTCGTCGCTTACTACCGGTGCTCAGTTGACTCGCTTGGTTACCAAAGATTTGAAGTGGGAAAAAACCTCTATGTTAGATTTTGGGGTAGATATCGACTTGTTTAAGGGGCTTTTTGGAGCCACTATCGACTGGTACAAGCGCGACACCCGAGACATCCTCACTCAACGTCAAGATTTACCTACCAGCGTAGGCCTTACAGCTCCTATCGTCAATGCTGGAGCCATGCAAAACAAAGGGATAGAGCTTGAATTGAGACACAACAAGTCAATCAATGATTTTAATTATGGAGTGAGTGTGCTTTTCCACCGCTACCGCAACAAAGTCACCAAAGTATTGGCTGAAACTTTAGGAACCATTGAAGTAGGTCAGCCTTACAACAACTTTTTCATGTATGAGTGGGCGGGAATTTTTCAAAGCCAAGATGAAATCAACACTTCCCCTAAGCAGCCTAGCTCCGGCACTCTCAAACCTGGTGATTTGAAAATCAGAGACCTAGACGGAAACGGCACCGTAGGGCCCGAAGATAGAGTGCGCATCAGTCGTTTTCCTTCTTACAATTACTCATTTAACCTAAACGCAGGCTGGAAAGGGTTTAACCTAACGGCTTTCTTCCAAGGCGTACAAGGCATCAAAACCCAAGTAAGTGGCTGGGGTTATGAGCCATTCCAGCAAGGTTCAGCGCCTCCGTTGAGATTTCTAAATGCATGGTCGCCTACCAATCCAAGCACTACCGTACCTGCCGTATATCAAGTAGGATACCCAGGCGTAGCAGGCTATACCTCTACTTATTTCTTACAAGATGCCTCTTATTTGCGTTTAAAGAACCTTTATTTATCTTATACTTTCAACCAAGACCTTATCGGTAAGCTAGGAGCCAAAGGGTTGATTGTCTATTTCTCAGGCGACAACTTGATTACGTGGACCAAATACGAAGGCAATGACCCCGAAAGAGCTGGTTCTGGTAGATTTGCACAATTCCCTCAGTTGAAAATTTTCACGGGAGGTTTAAACATCAAGTTTTAATCCAAATAGTAAGATTTTCATTTTTAACTTTTTTGACGACAATGAAATTTAACATAAAACAAATCATTCCGTGCTTAGTAGCCGCGATGAGTCTAGGTACACTCAGTTCTTGTGATAAGGACTTTTTAGACAAAAACCCTCTAAATGCTATTTCAGGCGCTACGTTCTGGAAAACCGAAACCGATGTAACTATGGCCTTGGCGGGTGTATATCGTACCCTCCAAAATGGTATCTATGGGCATCGTAAACCTTTTTTCGACGCTTACTCAGACAATGCCTATGACCGCCACAATTACTTTGGGTACCAAGCGGTGACACTAGGAGTCATCAATCCTAGTAACATAAACGGGGGTCTTTATAGCCAACCTTATGTAGGAATTGCGGCTTGTAATTATTTTTTAGAAAATGTAGGCTCGGTCAGTGCTGTTTCGCAGGCCAACAAAGACATCTATTCGGCAGAAGTACGTTTTTTACGAGCCATGTACTATTTTGATTTGGTACAAATGTTCGGCGGAGTGGTCTTGTACAAAGTAGCTCCCAAAACTGCCGAAGAAGCTAAAATCAAACAAAGTACCAAAGAGGAAGTGTTGGCGTTTGTGTTGGAAGATTTGGACTATGCCATTTCTAAACTCCCTTCCACTGCTTATTCTGGGAGAGTAGTGAAGGCCGCAGCGCAATTTTTGAAAGCAAAAGTGCGTCTTTATCAACAAAACTGGGCTGAGGCGGCTTCAATCACCAACGAAATCATCAATTCAAAGCTGTTTTCAATTTATCAGGGAGGTTTTGCCAACCTTTTCTTGGCAAGCACTCAGCAAAACAACCCCGAAATTATATTTTCTACCAAATATTTAGCTCCTAACAACCCACAAGGCAACGAAGGGATGCTGGTAGAAATTGGCTGGTATGGCTGTATTGCTCCTTATCAAAATCTGGTAGACGAGTACGAAATGACCAACGGGAAGATGATTTCTGAAGCAGGTTCGGGCTATGACCCCGCCAACCCTTATGCCAACCGCGACCCACGTCTGCGCATGACGATTAAAGCTCCTGGAGACCCCGAAACAACCAATTTTATTCATACAGACCCACTTCTGACAGGGTTTGCTCAGAAAAAATACATGGATTTGTCGAAATTACCGTACGATAGAACCAAGATTCCATTGACGGACATGAACGTCATACATATGCGCTACGCTGAAGTTTTATTGGCGTATGCCGAAGCTAAAAATGAAGTGTCGGGACCAGATGCTAGTATTTATGAAGCCCTCAACAGCATCCGCTCCCGAACAAGCGTAAAACTTCCAGCGGTTGATCAAACCAAATACAACACCAAAGAGTCGTTACGGGAATTTATACGTCACGAAAGACGGGTGGAATTGGCCTTAGAAGGACATCGTTATTTTGACCTAAAACGTTGGAATATTATGTCGTCAAAATTAGCAGCAGTTAAAAACCCTGCCGGTCAAGCATTGATTTTTGGGGAGAAAAACAATGTATTACCTTTTCCGCAATCGGAAGTAGATAGAAACAAAAGTTTGACCCAAAACACTGGATATTAGTACTTTGAATGCTCTTTTAAAAGTGGTATTTCTACGCTGTAGCAATACCACTTTTATTTAAATAGTTATCTGTTTCGCTTAAATAACCTAAAGTTCATGACAGTAAGCCCGTAAAATATCGTTAATTTATAAGCCTAAATAGCTAAACAATAAAGTAATCACCTGAAAAACAACCAACTAATTCATATACATAAGCCATAAAACAGAGCTATCTTCATACCTAAGTACCTATATCCCATTTCGTTATTAATAATCAATATCCTACCAAAATGATTAATACCCTTTATACACTCAAATTACATCTTTTGCATATTGGGTACGCCTCTTTGGGTACCAATTGGCAATATGATGGAGTGCTAAGCCCCTTCTCTCGTCTGTACTTGATTACGGAAGGAGAAGCCTGGGTTTATCATAATCAGCAAAAGTATTTGCTAAAACCAGGATATATGTATCTTATCCCTAAGTTTTCGGTGAGTCGTTATCATTGTGATACCCAAATGGAGCAATACTATATTTCGTTTTTGGATGAATCAGAAAACGGCCTCTCCGTTTTTGATATGCTCCCTTTTGTATATGAAGCTAAGGCTTCACATTTTGACAAAGCTTTGTTTCAACGTTTGCTAGACCTGCATCCGGGCCGAGCTATCCTCAAAGCCGATCCTAAAGCTTATGACAACCGTGCGGAGCTCCTGAGCTTTAATCAAAATTATTCGCAAGCAGAAGACAATCGACTGGTAGAGACGCACGGAATTTTACTTCAATTAGTATCCCGTTTTATCTCTTCTCAATACCCCGTAAAACCCAAAGAAAAACGCCCCCCTAACGAATTTGGTTTAGTACTTCGATATATTCATACGCATTTAGATAAAAAACTTACGGTAGAACAACTAGCTGAATTACAGGGTCTAAACTGCGATTATTTCTCTAGGCAATTTTTGAAAGTACTTGGAATAAGACCGCTTGATTATATTATCAATAAGCGCCTCGAACGAGCAAAAGTACTCATGACTACCTCCTCGCTTTCTTTACAGGAAATCGCCGACCGGGTAGGAATATTTGATATATACTATTTTTCGAGGCTTTTTAAGAGCCGTTTCGGTGTGCCACCTAGCCGCTACCGCAAACAAGTTTTTGATTGAAATCCTCTCCCTTGACCTCCTCCATACACAGCGTGTGTAAGTGCTTTTTTTGACAAACTTTTGAAGTTAATACTATCCTAACCCAATATGACTACTCGAAGAGATTTTCTCCGTAAAACTGCATTAGCCGCAACCCTAGGCCTCGGAACATCCAACATTTTGGCTCATGCCAACCCTCCCACCTTAGCTACCGACTTAGTAATTGGTCATCAGGGCTTTACGTACAAAGTAGATAAAAATTGGGCTAAAATCAGTGTGAATAGCACTCCCCTTTTCAATTGTCATGAGATGGTACAAGACAGTAAAGGGCGTCTGATTATGCTGGGTGATAATGTACAGAACAACATCCTTATCTTCGATAAATCGGGTAAATTATTAGATAATTGGGGAACAGCCTACGCAGGTGGGCATGGTTTGACGTTGGCCAAGGAAGGCGAAGAAGATTTTTTGTACATCGTAGATTGTGGATGGTACCAAGACCGCACAGGCAAATGGAATCGACAAGCAGGGCAAGTGGTGAAAACTGACTTGAATGGACGTATTATATTTACCTTAGGCCACCCGCAAACAATTGGCATTTATAAACAAGATGAACCATTTATGCCTACCGAAACAGCCGTCGCACCCAACGGAGATATTTATGTAGCCGACGGATATGGGTCAGATTATATTATTCAATACAATGCCAAAGGACAATATATACGCCATTTTGGAGGGCACCACAATGCCAACCCAGAGCATAATTTGCAAAATGCTCACGGGGTAGCTATTGACATTCGCAATAAAGCCAATCCAACCCTTATCTGTACCTCACGCGATGAAAACTGTTTCAAAATCTTTACCCTCGACGGCAAATTCATCAAGCGGGTTGATTTGCCCGGCATGTATATTTGCCGCCCTGTGATAGCCGGACAAAACGTGTATGCAGGTGTTTGTTGGTCTAAGGATAAAGAAGGTAAACGCAATGCTAATTCGGGTTTTGTTACGATTTTAGACAAAGACAACAAAGTAATTTCGTGCCCCGGCGGTCAAGCCCCTGTGTACAAAAATGGTATTTTACAACCTACACTTCAAGCCGAAGTACCTATTTTCCAGCACGGCCATGACGTTTGTGTAGATGAAGACGAAAACCTGTACATCTGCCAATGGAACGCCAATTATACACCACCTGTCAAGTTGACCAGAGTGTAGGCAAGAATTCAGAGATGATTTATGAGCTTTTTTTTATTTTCTCTTCCACCCTATACTTTACGATTTTTGCAATCAAATCCAACGGTATGGGTTTGTCAAGTGGAAATTGGATAGAGCCTTTTCCGGTTTTAAAACCCTTAAAATCAGACTCAAACCGCTCATCGTTTAGCGGAATGGGATAAAACCCAATGTGTTTTTTGAAAGCCGCAAAATATACCAAGTTGCCATTGAGTACAAAAGTAGGCATCGCATACTTAATGGCTTCTTGGGCAGCGGGCGCAGCCGCCCTAACGGTAACGCGTATTTGCTGTAAAATCGCTTGCACTTCAAGAGGCTGCCAAGCTATGTATTCGTCTATATCTTTGGCTGTTTTTTTTTCCATGACCTAAAACTGCTTAAACAGTGATTGCGGAAGTCTGAAGCAAATCGTCCAAATTTTCAAAAATCGAAACTACTCCTCCTTCCATTCCGCTTTCTATCATGGCATCGCGGTCGGCTACCGAGCGGCATACATCGTGAATAGTGAGTTTGGTTCTGTCTTCTGGCAATGCTTCAAATAGCATCACCTCTAGCACCACATGACCTCGCTCTGGAAGACCCTCAAATTCAGAAGTTTGCACAATGCGCTCCGGTGCTGTGAGTTCGTGAATGACTCCACTAAATACACACAATACTTCGCCCTGAGCATTGGTATGCGTATATCTGTATTGGCCTCCTTCGCAGTAATCATGGGTATTGAAGTGCATAGTGACGCCTTTGGGCGCAAAAAATTGAACCAAAATCTCAGGTTGACTAAAGGCTCTAAACACCAACTCCCGAGGCGCGTCAAACTCGCGATAGATAAAAAGCTCTTGCTTTCCTTTTTCTGCTACAATCTGTGTTTTGTTTTTGCTAGCCATTTTGTTTCAATTTTAGTTGTCGTAGTAATTCATCCAATTGTAAAAAACGCTCTTGCCAAATCTTACGGAAGGCTTCGAGCCAATATCTATTTGCTTTCATCTTACAAAAATTAAAAGGGTAAAGAAGGCCTTAAAAGCAACCAATCAGTTGCAAATATATAAGCAACTAATTGGTTGCGCAAATTTCTAAGCAAAAATTTTAAGATAAGTGATAAAGCAAACTTTCTAAGACTTAGCGTAATATTAAGCTCCATTTTAGCAAAGCTCCAACAGGATGCTAAAATGGAGTTCAAAATCTTCTATTTTTCAGCTTTTTCCCTGAGTTTTTGGGTAGGACGAAAACGCTCCCCGTAAGTATCTGCCAAACGGTCGAGGGTATCTACGAAGGTTGTTGTACCCACAAAATCTACGAATGACAAAGCACCACCCGTGTAAGGTGGAAAACCCCACGCCAATATCGACCCCAAGTCGGCATCCAATTTGGTACGAATCACTCCCTCTTCCATACACCGCACCGCCTCAATTGCCTGACGATACAACAAGCGTGTTTTTACCTCTTCCAAAGTAGGCTGACGCTCCACCAAAGGAAACAATTGGGCCAAGCCTTCCCATAATGTTTTGGGGGCATTGGTTGGATAATCGTAAAACCCTGCTTGGGCTTTTTTGCCAGAGCATCCAAGTTCGGTAAATTGTTTACTGATTTGGTAGCTTGTATCTTCTGCCGAGAGGGCACCATCTTTCAGGGCTTGCGCCGCGATTTTGTAAATCAAATCCAAGGCTACTTCATCTGCTACCGCCAACGGCCCCACGGGCATTCCGGCCAATTTCCCAGCGTTTTCGATCAAGATGGGGTTTACTCCTTCTTTAAGTAATTCCATGCCTTCGGAAGTATAAGTACTGAAACAACGAGAAGTATAAAACCCACGTGAATCGTTGACGACAATAGGCGTTTTTTTGATTTTTCGCGTAAAATCAATCGCTAAAGCTAGGGCCTCATCTGAAGTCTCATTGCCTACAATCAGTTCTACGAGCATCATTTTATCGACGGGCGAAAAGAAATGAATCCCAATAAAATTCGCAGAATTGGCGGAGGCCTTGGCAAGTCCCGTAATCGGTAAAGTGGAAGTATTGGTACCAAACACACCTCCCTCGGCCAGCATCGGCTTGGCCTCTTGGGTAACTTGGGCTTTTAGTTCACGATTTTCAAAAACAGCTTCAATTATCAAATCACAACCTTTCAAATCCTCTACCACAACCGTGGGTTTAATCAACTCCAACAGCGCTTCCACTTTAAGTGCGTCGATTTTGCCGCGTTCTTGCATTTTTTTCAACAAAGTACGTGCGTAGTCTTTGCCTTTTTCGGCTTGTGTAAGGCTCACATCTTTCAATATTACCTCTATTCCGACAGCGGCACTTACATATGCGATACCTGCTCCCATCATACCTGCGCCCAAAACACCAAGCTTTTTCACCTCTTTTTTAGGAATATCTTTCGGGCGGCTCGCGCCTTTATTGGCTTCGTTTAATCCCAAAAACATTGTCCTAATCAAATTACCCGCCACTTTGGAGGTGGCTACTTGCACAAAATGCCGCGCTTCTATGGCTATGCCTTTGTCGATATTGACCAGTAGCCCTTCATACACACACGACATAATATGCTGCGTAGCGGGGTAATTGCCCTTGGATTTGTCCATCATCATGGCCGTACCGACCGTAAAAGTCTGCATTCCTACCGGACTCAACACATTGCCATTGGGTACTTTATAATTGTCTTTGGCCTGAATTTTACCCGTTTTCTTGTTGATTTCGTCCCAAGGTTTCACAGGCTGCGGATTGGCTTCAATCCACGCCACAGCCTTCGCCATCATGTCGTCGGGAGTATTAGCGACCTCATCTACAATACCTACTTTAAGGGCTTCTTTGGGCGACATATCCTTGCCTTCGAGCATCAAAGGCAGCGCTGCTTGCATCCCAATCATCCGTGGCAAACGCTGCGTGCCTCCCCCGCCGGGCAACAAACCTAACTTCACCTCAGGTAAGCCTAATTTCGCTTTAGGGTTGTCCAAAGCCACGCGATAATGACACGCCAAACAAATCTCCAATCCACCGCCCAAAGCCGTCCCATTGATAGCAGCCACGACGGGTTTACCGTTGGTTTCTATTCTACGAAAAATCTGATTGAGGCCCGTCGAAATTTTAAGCATTTCGGCAGGGTCGGCGTCTTGATTTCTCAATATCATTTTGAGGTCAGCGCCAGCTACAAATTCATTTTTTTCGGAAGTAACAATGATTCCTTTGACATCCGCATCTTGATAAGCTTTTTCGAGTGCTGCTTCAAACGCCGGAATAGATTCATCGTTGAGTACATTCATGGGTGCGCTACTCATGTTCCAACCCAAGATAGCGATATGATTATGTATTTGATAAGTAATTGACATAGTGATGTTTATTTAACAGAAAAACGAGACTTTCCAAGCATAACTTGCATAACTTGCCCCAAACTATCATTTGGGGCAAAAACGGTACTGCGGCTCCGACGCAATACCTGTACGTGAAACAGTTTTTAT
>NZ_KE384044.1:21523-189824 GCF_000423565.1 Runella zeae DSM 19591
GAGCATATTATTTTGTTCAAACACCTAAATCCTTATAAAGTCGGAGACTTTATACATAGCTTGCCCCAAACTATCATTTGGGGCAAAAACGGTACTGCGTCTCCGACGCTCAAATCCTTTCAAAAATAGTAGCGATTCCCATGCCTCCGCCGATACACAAAGTAGAAAGGCCGATTTGTTTTCCCGAACGTTCTAATTCATCGATAAGGGTCGCCGAAATAATCGCCCCCGTAGCTCCCAACGGGTGTCCAAGCGCAATAGCGCCGCCGTTTACGTTTACTTTGGCATGGTCAACCCCCAACTGCTCCATAAAATACAAAGGCACCGCCGCAAAGGCTTCGTTGACCTCAAACAAATCAATGTCGCCTATCGTCATCCCCGCTTTTTTCAGGACTTTTTGGGTAGCCGGTACAGGGCCCGTGAGCATGATTGTAGGTTCAGAACCCACCACCGCAAACGCCCTAATACGGGCGCGAGGCTGTAGTCCAAGTTGCTGTCCGATGGCCTTCGAGCCAATCAAAAGCCCAGCGGCACCATCCACAATCTGCGACGAGTTTCCGGCATGATGAACGTGATTGATATGGTCAAAATCGGCGTATTTCATCAATGCCAAAGCATCCAGCCCCATCGTACCCATCATCTCAAAAGCGGGTTTTAGCTTACCCAACGACTCTACGGTAGTACCAGCGCGCACGCCTTCGTCGCGGTCGAGGAGGGTGATTCCTAACTCATCTTGATAAGGCACGAGCGATTTCGCAAAGCGGTTTTCTTGTTGCGCTTTTTCTGCCCTACGGTACGACTCTACTGCAAAAGAATCTACGTCAGTACGGGAGTAGCCGTATTTGGTGGCAATCAAATCTGCCGAAATCCCCTGAGGCACGATGCGATGACGCGCCACAATTTGAGGATTCATGAACAACGCCCCGCCGTCGGTGCCCATTGCCACCCGACTCATGGACTCCACGCCGCCCGCCACTATCAAATCTACTTGCCCCGACATCACATAGGCGGCGGCCTGATTGATAGCTTCTAAACCCGATGAACAAAACCGATTGAGTTGCACTCCTGCCACGCTCTCGGCGTAGCCTGCTTCTAGCACAGCCGTACGGGCAATATCGGCTCCCTGCTCACCGATAGGCGTAACACAGCCCACAATGACATCATCTACATGACTGGTATCCAATTGGTTACGGGTTTGAATAGATTTCAATACCGACGTTAGGAGCTGAATAGGCTGCACCTCATGCAGCGACCCGTCAGATTTTCCGCGTCCGCGCGGGGTTCGCACGGCATCATACACATAAGCTTCGTTCATGAGAAATAGGGGAGTTTGAAAAATAATAAGTAAATGTGCAAATCGCTACGATGACCTAATTGAAAAATAAAAACTGAAAATCAGTGAGTTACATTACACATTATTAATAAAGTAACAAGAACCTCTCCTAATCCCACGCCCTTAGGCTGGGGAAAAATAAAGAGACGATATTTTTTGGTTTTAGCCCTGATAACATTCTCATTATCTATTACATTGACGGGTCAAGATTTACCGATACCCGATAATATTGCATAAGTACTCTGCTTGCATACTGTTGAAAGCAAAATTAAAGCCTAATTCTCAAAAAGCAAGAGTCATGAAGAATAAGTGTTACCCCAAGAATATTTTTTTGAGACATCCCCACAAAGCGCGTTTGTTTTTGTCGTCGGCTTGTACAATATCAAGCGACTCAGCCAACAAGAAATTGACACCTGCAATGCGCTTAGGGTCGTAGCGGTTCATCATGATTTCGAGGTTGATTTGGATGAAAGGTACCCCAAACGAAATAAAATGATGCACTTGCTTGTGCTGTAGCACCGCTCTAAAATCCATCTGTTTTGAACCTGCGATATTGAGAATATCTACGCCATCGAGGTTGAGATTGACCGCTTTGAGTACTTTCTCCAAAAAAATAGTATTGCTAGGCGATAAAGCGGGAGATTCGTCTATCAAGATAAGGGTTTTGTGGTTGAGCTGCGGAGGAGGAGCCCAAGTCGGTACCACAGCGGCAGGAACAGGTGCAGGAGGTTTTGGCACAATCGGCTCCGCTACCGGCTCACTTACCAGCACAGGTGCCTCAGCAATAGGGGCTTGTGCCACTTTTTGATCTTCCTGCACCCGATAGAGGGTTTCGTGCTGAAACAGTATCTTGTAGAAATTATCCATTTGAGCACAAATTTACAAACAGTTTGCTGCTTGATGCGATATTTGAGATTTAAAGTCTAACAATTTGCTATTAAAGCACTATTTCCAATTGACTATCAACTAGTTACAAAAATATGAGCACTTTTTTGATGATTGGGTTTCAAAGACTTATTTTGAAATTTGACCTAAAGAAAGATGAAGAATGATACTCAAAAAACAGCTCTCTTCTATAACGTTTTACGAAAGTGAAAAATTGAGATTGTTTAATTGAGTAGAATACCCTTGAAAGACTATCAAATATATATGGGAGATGCTTCTTATAAAATAGCTATTTTTTATTGTTACAATGTCTCTGTAAAGCTTGATTAAATAATTTTCTGTGATTCCTTAACTGAGCTTTAATTGCATCCTCCTTCATAATTTTACTTGCTCGCTTTACATAAGAAAAGTAATTACTGCGTAAGTTTTTTGGTTTCTCTTCACTTTGAAGTCGAAAATCTCCAACATGATTAATCTTAAAGCTTTTACGTCGTGTAAATATCTTAGTTTTATTTAAGTTGGCTAATCTGTAAAGTTTAAACAAGCGGCGTTTAAAAATAACAGGAGTTTTGCTTCCTTGCTTCTCTGCTATTTTTATAGCCTGTTTTGATTTGCGTTTTACCGTGCTAATCATTCTACGATAAAACTTCGCTAGGTTTGCTGACTTTATAAGGGTTTTATTCCCATAAAATTCAAATCCTAAATAAGTAAAAGGAGCTTCAATTTTACAAACTGTATTAGTCAATTTAATAGAAGTCAGTCTTGGAGGTTGATTACCGAAACGTCTTTTTGTAAACCAGAATTTTTCAGTCTTATCTTCACTAATTTTTATTAAACACTTTTGAATCTCTTGCTTTACAATCAACTCTATTTGCTCCGCAAATTCAGGATTACAGACAATAACCATATCATCAGAATAACGTCTGTAAAATCCATTTAGTCCTTTCACGACTTGATTAAACATCTCATTATCAAAATCTAAAAGATAAAGATTCGCTAATACAGCACTAATAGGCAAGCCTTGCGGAATACCCATTGGCCGTTTTTCTTTATCACGAAACGGAAAACGATGGATTCTTAATTCTCGATTTTTAATCTTGTTCCGAAACTCTTCTGCTGACTCAAAAAAGGCATGTATTCCGTATTTGTTTCTGATTTTAGCCAATTTTTTTTCATCAAAACCCGCTTTTCGTCCCGTTTTTCTGTCAGAGATACGAAGATCATCTAAAAGTATATAGGAGAAACGAGTTACTGCTTTGAAAACATTAAAATGGTCATCAGGTAGTTTATCTTCATTGATCAGATTAGTCCAAACTTTTTTGAGAAGTTGATGATTAAGGCTTGAAAAGAAGCTTTTAATATCAAAGGTTAAGACCATGCAACCGCCTTCATTTCCTCTATTTTTGATTTCCTCAAATACTTCATGAGCAAAATGAATTGTATTTTTTTTCTTTTGACTCTCTTCGTCCCATATTTTTCGATAGGCAATGATGCACTCTGATAATGAAGGGTTTTTGTCTAAGAGAGTTTTATATTTATCCTGTAATATTTCGGCATAATACCCCAAAATAAGCGCATCCATGTGAGTAGCATAGTGCAAAGGCCGACTTTTGATATGTCTCTTAAATTTGCCATTTATATCTTGGTAAGAGTGACATCTTTCTCCTTTTTCAGGATGAGCTTTATACCTTCTCTCATCAATACTTGCATGAATCAAAGGGAAAAAAGCATACTTAGCTACGTAGTTTTTATTCTTGATTTTGGACAAGATTTCTTTGCGACTTGCATAAACATCAATTTGAGGGGTAATGTGAAGATAACCTCTATTTTTTAGCCAAGAATGCGGTAGATGTTGATTCATAAAAACCTTGAAAGGGGGCGGTGTAACAGATTTTAATTCAGACATACGCTCAATAAGAGCAAGACCAGTACCCAAATTCTTGAGTCACACTTGTTATTTGCAATTCTGTACCTTTAACCCAAATTATTGTCCTTATGATGGAACTTACTTTTAGATTTATCTGCACAGTCGATTCTGTGAATAGCATAGTAACTTCCTTGAAGAAATTAATCCAAGAAAGTGCTTGCTTTATTCATGACAATCTTTGACCTGTATAATCTACATATACAGTGAGTTTTTTAAAACTTTATAGTCCATTCCAGATGTCTGTCATCTTACATCCCCTAACAAGGTGTAACAAAGATACGAAATTTTTGTAGATTTGTTAAAAAGTTATTTCATTCATGATAAGTAATACACCTTCTATCGGGGACATTGTAGCCCTAAATTCTCACCCTTACTACTCTGATCAAACTAATATATTGATTGGAGGTGATCCTCAATTAATATCACCTTTGATGATTGTAGTAGAAACCGTGGGCGATACCCAAAATTCATTCGATGAAAATGTTGGGATGCAAATACAAGAAAAAGGTGAAAGTTGTCAGTGCAAGTGTATCTGGTACTCTACAAAATCACATCAATTTGAAGAATCATGGCTTTCATCTAAAGCTTTAAAAAAAATAACTTCCAAGAATTTGAACCATACTATTGATAAACAACAATTTATTGATAAATCAATAGGTTATGGCTCTCTCGTAACTTTGAAAACAACTTCTTTGGAAATTGCAAAGCAGAAAAGTTCATTTTCAATAGAAAGTAATCGAGAGAAATCAACTATCAATCCCGTCCTTTCTTTTCTCAGCCCTGTAATGCAGGTTATTGGAACCAGCAAAAGCGATTCAAAAGAACCAAAATTTGATAGTAAAACAGGAAAGGCACGAAGTGTATCTGAATTGTTGGTAAAGTGCAAATGGTTTAATAGTTCATCAGATAAAATGTCTGAGAAACTCCTACCTATCGAAGCATTAATTTCTATACCCCCTATTAATGAAGAGCTTTTTAGCAAAATTGAAAAACTTATCAAATCACCAACCTCAATTAAATTAAAAATAGGGGATGAAGAAACTATTTTCACACCTCAAAAAATCAAATATACCCATGGGTTCTATTCAGTTGTTGGTTATGACCACTTACAAAATCGAACTATTAATGTTGAGATATTAAACTTAGATAATCCTTTAGAAGAGTACAAATTAATTCAAGAACGCTTTCCCTGCTTTAACCTTGAAAAGCACCCTGAAACTCAAATCGAAACGGGTATCAAGAAGGCAATTGAGCAAAAAAACTATATCAGAATAAAATATAGAGACCGAGCTGGCAACGTAACAACAAGAACGGTAAAACCCCATAGAACTCATGTTGTAAGTGAACCTTCTCCCATAGACAGTGTCTATTTAGTGGCTCATTGCCTTCTTAGAAATGCTGAACGGTATTTTAGAATCGAAAGAATATCAAGTGTGGAAATTTTTAATTTAAAGTATTCTACTAATCCCTGAGCAATTAATTTCAAAATATATAGTATTTCAATCGTTTCCTAGAATCCCCAAAGTTTGTTTATTTCTTTATAGAGGGATGCCTTACTTTCGAGTTTCAGAAGCTTGATGAAAGGCAAATGACCTCCATTTTAACCATAAAACACCCATTTACTGGCATATTTTTTTAACTTTGATTGATAGTTTTTCATTCAATCCATCGCGCCTATGCTGTTTTTACGTTCTAAATTCCCCTCCTTTGTATTATTCATTTCGTTGACATTTACCTCCTTTTTTGCTCATTCTCAATCACTTCAAGGTTTCAAGCTCCCTTCCCTTACCCAAGATACTGTTAAGCGAACTTCCATACGGGGGATGTTTTCTCAACTCAACAATACCGCTACGGTTAGCGATTGCAAAACGGGGAAAATTGTGCATATCCTTCCCCAAAAAGCCTACAAAGACCTCATGACCGCTTATGAGGAAGTGCGAAAAGCAGGCGAAAATAGAATGTACGTCGAAATTGAGGGATATTTGGCGGAGGGTCGCGCCGAAAGAGTCATTGTCGAAAAGCTGCGTTTTTATGAAAATACCCCCGTTTGTCCCTCGGCGGCCAAGTCATATTTTGCTCGTATGAAAGCCGATTTTTTTGAATACGGCGAAGCCACTATCGAGTGGGGTATCAAATTGGGGATTGCTTCGTTGATCCTTACGTTTGGTTTTTGGTTTATCAATTTTCTTAATAACCCCATCAAATCTTTCATTGATAAACGCCTCAAGATTGACCCTTCCGTCAAGAGTTTTTTGAAAAGCTTGTTGTTTATCAGTTTACGCATCAGCCTTATCATGCTCGCAGGTGGTTTTTTGGGCATTCGTGTCACGGGTATCGTAGCGTTGTTTAGTGCCGCTACGCTTGCCATTGGTTTTGCGCTGCAAGGTAGTCTTTCCAATTTTGCGGGAGGTTTTATTATCTTATTGATGAAACAATTTAAAGTAGGCGAGAAAATCACCGCTCAGGGTTATACGGGTGAAGTACGTGATATTCTGATGTTTAACACGGTGTTGGACACAGGAGACGGTCGCCGCGTGATGATTCCCAACGGCCCCCTCCTCAACAATACAATCATCAATCACACAAGGGCTGGCTATGAAAAGCGCGTCCTTAAGATTTTTACGACTTCTGATGTAGATACGGAACATTTGAAAGCAATCATCATTGACCAGATGACCACGCTCAACGATGAGACCCTGACCCTCGCCCCTGACGTAAAAGTGACGGATTGGAACGGCGACCGCATCGAAATCACGGTTTCTTACCAAACTCCTTCTGCCCAAAGTGGTGTCATTTACGAAAAAGTGATTCAAAGCATCAACAACCGCCTCCGCGCCGAAGAAATCAAACTATATCCTACCATGACAGGGACGTAATCAAGGTTAGGGTTTTGAGAAAATGCGTACCTTTGCGGACGATAAAAAACCGAATCTATGAAAATCATCTGCATTGGTCGCAATTACGTAGATCATATTCACGAACTACAAAACGCTATTCCCGAAGACCCCGTTATTTTTCAAAAGCCTGATACGGCTTTGCTAAAAGACAATGCCCCTTTTTACTATCCCGATTTTACCCAAGACCTTCATCATGAAGTAGAGATTGTGGTTAAAATCAATAAAATGGGCAAAAACATTGATGAGAAGTTTGCTCATAAGTACTACAATGAAATCGGTATCGGAATTGATTTTACCGCGCGTGACTTACAGTCTAAACTCAAGTCTAAAGGTTTACCTTGGGAATTGGCCAAAGCATTTGACGGCTCTGCTCCTATTTCGGAGTTTATTCCCAAAACTGAATTTGCGGATTTGCAAAATTTGAATTTCCATTTGGATGTCAACGGCCAAACCCGCCAACAAGGCAATACCTCACTGATGCTATTCAAAATTGACTATATTATTTCGTTTGTTTCGCGCTTTTTTACCCTCAAAACGGGCGATTTGCTCTTTACAGGAACCCCCAAAGGCGTAAGCCCTGTGAAGGTCGGCGATACGCTTACGGCTTACATTGAAGGTAAAAAGATGCTTGAATTTGAAGTAAAATAGCTCAAGTATTTCGTCACAAAAGAGGTTCTCGCATGTTCTTATTCAAACGTTTTTTACTGGTTTTTAGCTTTTTGCTTTCAAGTTTCTCCGCAGTTTTTGCCCAAAAAGAATCTTTTCCTAAAGGATATTTTCTATTTCCTATCTATCCTGGGCAAAAAAACACCTTAGCGGGGGTGCTAGGCGACCTCCGCACCAATCATTTTCATGCCGGAATTGACATTCGGACGCAGCAGCGTGAGGGGTTGCCTGTAGTGGCTGCGGCTGATGGCTATGTATCACGCATCAAAGTGCAAACTACGGGCTATGGCAACGTGATTTTTATCAAGCACCCCAATGGCATGACTACCGTCTATGGTCACTTGTTGTCGTTTGAGGAGCCTATTGGAAGTTATTTACTTGAAAAACAATACGAAAGGAAATCTTTTGAAATAGAATTGAATCCCTCTCCTGAACAATTTCCCGTAAAAAAAGGACAATTGATTGCGCTTTCTGGTAATACAGGAGGGTCGGCAGGGCCACACTTGCATTTTGAAATTCGTGATTCGAAAGACAATTATCTTAATCCTCTTTTTTTTGATTTTGACGAAATCGAAGACGAAATCCCACCTTATTTCAATTCCGTGGCGATTCGTCCGATAGGTCTAGAAAGTCGTGTCAATGGCGAGTTTGAAAGAATCAGCTTTCGCCCCGTTCGCCAAAAATCTGGAGTGTATAGCTTTGCGCAAACCATTAAGGCCTGGGGCGAAATCGGCCTAGAACTCATCGCTTTTGATGCGATGAATGGCGTTAACTTCCGAAATGGCGTCAATTGCGTAGAAATCAAACTCGACGGCGAAGAAGTTTTTGCTTACAATATGACGTCTTTTCCTAGCTGGTCAACACGTGATTACAACAACCTGATAGATTATAAAACCGAACAGAAAACGGGCTCTCGCTATTTGAAATGCTATAACCCTGACGGCAACAATTACAACATACACCGTACTGACGGCTACCGTGGAAAACTCCAAATCCGCGATACCCTCACGCATGAGGTACAGGTCACTTTGTTTGACTCTTACGAAAATTCGGCAATACTAACTTTAAAAATCAAAGGGGAACCTCCTCAGGAATTACTTCCTCCTCTTACCGAAAGTGCGCCTTCGCTGTCGTATATCAAAACCGACATGGAAGAAAATATACTTAAAATCAGTGCTTTGGGATTGTCTCAGCTCAGTTATGCGGAGGTATTTGTAAAAAGCAAAAGCGTTCAGTTAGCCCCTGCTTATCAGAGCAGTGGCGAAACCGTATACTTGCTGGATTTGAGAGAACACCTTCCTGATTCGATTCAGATTGGCAACAAACTTCTCCGAACTGATTTCAAACAACGCATCCGGCCCAATGCCCTTGCCACTTACGAAGGCGACCGCTATACCTTGCGATTTGGGAATCAAACTATTTTTGATACGCTTTATTTAGCAGTTCAGTCGCGCCCCAATGGCCTCGTTATCAACGATGAAATCATTCCACTGCGTGATGCACTAGGGATTAATTTCCGCCCCGATATTATGCCTTCCAACCCCGACAAAACCCACGCCTACCGCATGGATGGCAATCGGGTGCGTTTTATGGGTGGTAAATGGCGCGGCGATGTACTAGATTTTACAACGCGTGAATTGGGGAATTTTTCTCTTGCCACCGACGAAACGCCTCCTTCTATCCAATTGATTCAATCCAACAAAAAAAGCATTTCGGCTCGTATTTCAGATGGTATGTCGGGTATTGCGTCCTTCAATGCGTACGTAAATGGAGAGTGGGTGTTGATGAATTATGAATACAAACGAAATTATATTTGGTCGTCTAAGCTAGTTGATAGCCTTGATTTTGAAGGGGAATTAAGACTAGAAGTGACTGACCGCGCCGGAAATATCGCTATCTTGCAGGCCGAAATCAAAGAACCTGTCATAAAACCCACTACTCGAAAAAAGCATGGCACTGCAAGTAGGAGAAAAAGCGCCCCTGTTCGAAGCAAAGGATCAAAACGGAAACGTCGTTAAACTCAGTGATTTTGAAGGTAAAAAAGTAGTTCTCTATTTTTATCCCAAAGACAATACCCCTGCCTGTACCGCCCAAGCATGCAGCCTGCGTGACAATTATGAAGCTCTTCTTGCCAAAGGATACGTGGTACTAGGGGTAAGTATCGACGACCAAAAATCGCACCTCAAATTTGCCACTAAATACAACCTTCCTTTTCCAATCCTAGCCGACCCCGACCACTCGCTCGTCGAGGCTTTTGGCGTTTGGGGTGAAAAAATGCTTTATGGCAAAAAATACATGGGTACCATACGTACCACTTTTATTATCAATGAAGAGGGTATGATAGAGGATGTAATTACGAAAGTAAATACCAAAAACCACGCCGAGCAGGTACTCAACTAAGTTTTTTTTCAAATTTTGTCTTAAAAGTGTCAATATGACATTTATATTTGTATCAATTTCCAAACTACCAATATTTCAATAATTCAAATGACTGAACTTCAAAGCATTGCTTCGCAAGTAAGACGCGATATTTTACGGATGGTACACGGTTGCCAATCTGGTCACCCAGGAGGGTCGTTGGGCTGTGCCGATTTGTTTGTGGCACTTTATTTCCAACAAATGAAAATCAACAACCGTAAAGGCAAAGGAGGCTACTTATCTTTCAACCTCGACGGCAAAGGTGAGGATTTGTTTTTCTTGTCAAATGGCCATATTTCACCTGTATTCTATAGTGTATTGGCTCGTCGTGGGTATTTTGATGTCAAAGAATTAGCCACTTTCCGCAAAATCAACAGCCGCTTGCAAGGCCACCCCACTACGCATGAGCACCTGCCAGGTGTACGTATTGCGTCGGGTTCGCTCGGACAAGGTCTATCGGTGGCGATTGGAGCGGCTTTGGCCAAAAAACTCAACGGAGAAAAAAATCTCGTTTATTGCCTCATGGGAGACGGTGAGCAGCAAGAAGGCCAAGTGTGGGAAGCGGTACAATTTGCACCCAACAACAACGTGGACAATCTAGTGGCTTTTGTAGATGTAAACGGCCAACAAATCGACGGGTCTACCGACAAAGTCAACAACAACCGCGACCTCGGCGCTAAATACAAGGCTTTTGGATGGCGCGTACTGAGTGTAGATGGCAACAACATGGACGAACTTGTGACCTTGCTTCGCAAAATCAAACGCTTGGTGGGCAAAGGACAGCCTATCGCCGTAATGATGAAAACCGAAATGGGTCAAGGGGTAGATTTTATGATGCACAGCCACAAATGGCACGGCGTAGCTCCCAATGACGAACAACTCGCCAAAGCCTTGGCACAGTTGCCAGAGACTTTGGGTGATTATTAATCCCTCAATACCATGATTACGAGCCTCGACCAACTCGACTTGTCAAAGCAATACACCTATGCAGACTACCTCAAATGGCGGTTTCAGGAAAGGGTAGAGCTTATCAGAGGGCGGATTTTCAAAATGTCGCCCGCACCGGCGCGAAAGCATCAGGCTATCTCGATGCAGCTCATCAGTATGATGTATAGTCATTTTAAAGAGCATGAATGCCAAATGTATCATGCCCCTTTTGATGTGAGGCTACCTCGCCAAAATACTCAATCTGGGCAACAAATCTATACTGTTGTACAACCCGATTTGTGTGTCATCTGTGATAAGACGAAATTGGACAAAAGAGGATGTGTAGGTGCTCCAGATTTAATCATTGAGATCCTTTCGCCAGGCAATAGCAAAAAGGAAATGAAAGATAAATTTGAGGTGTACGAAGAGGCAGGAGTACGGGAATATTGGATTGTTCAATCGACCGATAACAACGTACTCGTTTATACCCTCAACGAGCAAGGCATTTTTATTGGACATCGGCCTTTTATCGAAGACGAAATCATGCACTCCTTCATTTTTCCCGAACTTAAAGTTGATTTGAGGGAAGTTTTTAAAGATTAAGAATGAAAATTCAGCGCATTCATATCAAAAATTTCAAGTCAATTGTGGATTTGGAAATCATCGAACCCAACCCGTTTACGGTCTTTGTAGGCCCCAACGGGTCGGGTAAATCGAATATTTTTGAGGCGTTGGAGTTTTGGAGTTATTTTACAAAAGTAAATACTTGGGATTTTTCTTCCCTCTTTGGGGGAGCCGAATACATTATAAACAGAACAAAAGAAGTCAATGAGTGCGAATTTGAAACTTCTATAGAAAGGTACGCTGAGTCAAAAGCAAGAATAATCTTAGGGGATTCAAAAAATAATACAAGTGGCAGCTTTTTTCATGGATTGTATACAGAAAGAATTCCAGATAGAGAAACAGCTCTTGATAAATTATTTAGTAGTTTTTCTAGAATTTTTGTTAAAAATAAAGAACTCCAAAAAATTAATTACTCCGATAATACTAGGCTAAACCTCTCAACCGATAATCTCGAAAAAGTACTCAAACGCATTCTCCAAGATGACGAAAAAAAGCAAGAAATCAGAGAATGGTTAGATTTGTTTATTCCTGGGTTTGAAAGAGTTGAAATTGTCTCAAGCGAATTGAGTAGTACCGATACACTCGTCATCTACGAAAAAGGAGTCCAAAAGCCTTTTACCAAAGACCTACTTTCGGATGGCACTTACAATATTCTAGCGCTATTGACCGCCGTTTACCAATCCGACCAACCGCAGTTTTTGTGCATCGAAGAACCTGAAAATGGCCTTAATCCCTACGTAATCAGAAAGCTAGTAGATTTTTTTCGCGATGCTTGTGAAGAAAAGGGGCACTATATTTGGCTCAATACGCATTCAGGTACTTTGGTTGATTGCCTTACGCCTGAAGAAGTGATTCTGGTAGATAAAGTAGGAGGACAAACCCAAATCAAACAATTGAAAGGCTTGAATCTCCACGGTCTAGATATGGCGGAAGCTTGGCTTTCGGGAGCATTAGGAGGAGGTACTCCATGGTAAAAGTAGGTTTTATTGTGGAAGGAGATACCGAAAAGCAGATTGTATCGTCTGACTTATTCAAAGCTCTGTGCCGTAAGGCAGGTATAGAAGTAATCAATGGTATTTTTCCTACCAACAAAAGAGAACGAGGAAAAGATGTTTTCAAAAATGCAGAAAAATTGCACTCCTTCACTCAGCTGCTCCACGACATGGGTGCAGAGTATATATTTTGTATGAGGGATTTAGAAGATTTACCCTGCATTAGTTCAGCTAAAACAGAAATCCAAAACACTGATGAAACCGTCATAAAAATCATCGTTGTCAAACAGATTGAAACTTGGTTTTTAGGAGATGTAGCATTATTAAAAACCTATTTTGGCAGTAATTTTCTTGAATTATTTCCAGAAGTAGCAAATCCAGAGACAATCATAAAGCCTAGCGAAAAACTGAAGGAAATTTCAATAGCTACCAGAAATGGCAAGGGTATTGGCGACAAATTGCTTTTTGCAAAAAGTCTACTCAGAAATGGTTTTACGATTGAGCATTCGGCAGAAAACTGTCCAAGTGCTCGATATTTTTTAGATAAATTAAAGTCAATCAGTCACTAAATTGCAACTTGAAAGCGGATTGCCGCTCACATTTTTTTATATGAAAAAATACACATTCACCGAAAAAAAAGATACCCGTAGCGGCTTTGGCGTGGGTATGCAGGTACTAGGCCAAACCAATCCTGAAGTCGTAGCGCTTTGTGCCGACTTGGTAGGCTCCCTCAAGCTTGATGCTTTTATCAAAGAAAATCCAGAGCGTTTTATCCAATGTGGTATTTCGGAAGCCAACATGATTGGTATGGCTGCCGGCCTCACCATCGGCGGTAAGATTCCGTTTGCTACCACATTTGCCAATTTTGGTTCGGGACGGGTCTATGACCAAGTCCGCCAAAGTGTAGCTTATTCAAACAAAAATGTCAAAATCGCTGTATCACACGCCGGTTTGACATTGGGCGAAGACGGCGCCACTCACCAAATCCTCGAAGACCTCGCTATGATGCGCGCACTGCCCGGCATGACCGTCATCAATCCATGCGACTTCAACCAAACCAAAGCGGCTACTATCGCAGCTGCTGAGTACGAGGGGCCAGTTTACCTTCGTTTTGGTCGTCCAGTAGTGCCAGTATTTACGGATGCTGACCAAAAATTTGAAATTGGAAAAGCTTGGATGGTCAACGAAGGCACCGACGTAAGTATCTTTGCCACAGGCCATTTGGTATGGGAAGCGATTCAGGCCGGTGAAATCCTCGAAGCAGAAGGTATCAACGCCGAAATTATCAACATTCATACCATTAAACCTTTGGATGAAAAAGCTATCTTAAAGTCGGTGAAAAAAACGGGTTGTTTGGTTTCGGCCGAAGAGCACCAAGTAGCCGGCGGTTTGGGTAGTGCCATTGCAGAACTATTGGTGCAAGGCACGCCTTATCCACAAGAGTTTATTGCGGTAAAAGACAGCTTCGGCGAAAGTGGCACTCCCGCGCAGCTTATGGAAAAATACGGTCTCACCGCCAAAGACATTGTGGCAGCCGCCAAAAAAGCCATTTCAAGAAAAAGTTAATGATGATAGGTTATCCGTTGATTGAAAAAAAAATATTACCTACATTGACGGATAACCTTCTTATTTTGCATGACCGACCAATCCATCCTTGAGAAGTTTGCCAACCCTGAAAGCCGCAATTTTGCTTTCAACCAATTGGTACGTAAATACCAACAAAAAATATATTGGCATATTCGAAAGATGGTCATTGACCACGACGACGCCGACGACCTCACCCAAGAAACCTTCATCAAAGCTTGGCAATCGCTCGAAACCTTCCGAGGAGATTCTCAGCTTTTTACGTGGATTTATCGCATTGCTACCAACGAATGTCTCAATTTTTTGAACAAAAAAAGACGTCGTTTTTTTATGCCCATTCATGATGTAGAAGGGGAATTGCTCGAAAAACTTGAAAGTGTTTCAAGTCAATCCGAAAATCCTATGAGCGGCGATGAAGTACAATTGAAACTTCAAAAGGCTTTGTTGACGTTACCCGAAAAACAGCGTTTGGTGTTTAATATGAAGTATTTTGATGACCTCAAATACGAAGACATTGCCGAAATCACCGGCACCTCGGTGGGAGCATTAAAAGCAAGTTATCACCATGCTGTCACAAAAATTGAGAAGTTTTTGAACGATAGCGATTAAACTTTATTACTAAAGCATTGTCAAAAGTTTGTATGCTTAAATTCTTCATCCACAACAATAGCTGAACCTAGAGAAAAATGAAAAGGATAAAGTTAGAAGACCTCGACCGTAAGCTTCCTTATCGTGAACCCGCAGGATATTTCGAACAACTACCGACCACTGTTCAGTCTCGTATCTATGAGCAAACTGTTCAGAAAGAAAATCCTTTTAGCGTGAGCTGGTCGTGGAAGCGTACTGCCCTTGCAGGTGCCGCCGCTAGTATTGTGGGTGTTTTGTTGTGGGTGACTTATCCCCAAAAGCAGCTTTCTTTGAGTGAAGAAACACTAAGTCAAGTCACCAACGACGAAATTTTGACTTACCTAAAAGACAACAACATTTCTCAGCAAGAGGTGATTGAACAAACCCAAGCTCCGATTGAAAGCGAAGAAGATGTGTTGTTTCAGCAACTCAACGTCAACGACGAAGACCTCAAGAAAGCGCTTCAAGATGAAAATATTGAGGAAATGATTTAAGCGCAATCGTCTATTATGTTATCAAAAATTTTAATCATGAAAAAGGTTCTTATTGCATTGCTTTTCACTATTGTGGTCGGAACGGTATCCGCCCAAGAAGGTGGTAAACAAAAACTCGAAAACGCTAAAATTGGTCTCATTACCAATCGCCTCAATCTGACCGTCGAGCAGTCGCAAGAGTTTTGGCCAGTGTACAATGAGTTTGACGGCAAGAAAAAGGAAATTCGTAAACAAATGCGAAAACTCATTGCCGAAACGAATACTCTCACCACTCCCGACGAAAAAATCTTGTCTAATATTCGCGAGACCCTTAATCTTCAACAAAAAGAAGTAGATTTGGAACGCGAATACATGAACAAATTTTTGAAGGTTATCAACGTGAGACAGTTGGCTGAGCTTTATAAAGCCGAGCAAATGTTTACTCAGATGCTCTTACACCGCCTCAACAAAAAGGCAACGCCTGAGCGAAGCAACTAAACCTTGCGGCTGAATCCACCTTTTCAGCTTTTTATACACTTCATCTTATGAACAAACTCTGGCTTTTGGTCTTAATGAGTCATACTCTTTTTGCCCAAACCATCTCCTACGAAACCTCCCAAGGTAGAGAAACTGCCACTTACGACGAAGTCATTCGGTTTTATCAAGATTTAGATAAAAAATACGACCAAGCCACATTGGTACAAGTAGGGACTACCGACATCGGCAAGCCCCTACATTTGTTTGTAATGTCGGCCAACAAAATCTTCAAACCACAAGCTGATAAAGTCACTATCCTTGTCAACAACGGGATTCATCCAGGTGAGCCTGAAGGAATTGATGCGAGCATGATGTGGGTACGAGAATTGTTGGCAAAAAAAACATTGCCTCCCAATGTTGTATTGTGTGTAGTACCAGTATATAATGTGGATGGGATGCTCAATCGTGGGGTATCACGCATCAACCAAAACGGCCCCAACAGCTATGGGTTTCGGGCCAACTCGCGCAATTATGACCTTAACCGCGATTTTATCAAAACCGACTCTAAAAATTCGGAATCATGGCAGAAGATGTTTCAAACATGGAGGCCTCACCTCATAGTGGATACACACACGTCCAACGGCGCTGATTATCAACACGCTGTCACTTATTTTCCAACCCAAAAAGACAAGTTCCACCCACTGGTTTCTGAATTTTTCACCAAGCAATTCAAGCCCCAACTAGACGGGCTTCTTACCAAAGCGGGTTTTGACCCTGTACCTTATGTCAATGCTTTTGGGGCTACCCCCGAATCAGGTTATAATGGCTTCAATGATACACCACGCTATAGCTCAGGCTATTCGTCTTTGTTTAATTGTGAGACTTTTGTGGTAGAATTGCACATGCTCAAGGATTACCCTACCCGCGTCAAAGGTACTTATGCTTTCTTAGAAGCAACGCTTCAACTTAGTATCAAACACGCAGGGACTTTGATTAAAAATAAGCAAAAAGCTGACGAAGCGTTAGCTTCTCAAATTACATTTCCTTTAAGCTGGAAACTAGACCGAACCGTAGCCGATTCGATTACTTTCAAAGGATTTGGCGCCAAATACAAGCCAAGTGAAGTAAGTGGTCTCAATCGTTTATATTATGATCGCAACGAAGTGTTTACCAAACGTATTCCTTTTTTTGACCACTACGTACCTGACATCACTATCGAAAAACCAAAGGCTTATATCATTCCGCAAAGTTGGGCGAGGGTGATAGAACTTCTTAAAATAAACGGGGTGAAGCTAGAGCCGCTAGCCAAAGATATATCAATGGAGGTAGAGGCCTATTATATCGAAGATTACAAAAGCCCCGCCAAGCCTTATGAAGGGCATTATATTCATACAGGGGTAGTTTTGAGAAAAGAAAAACAAACTCTGCCTTTCTATAAAGGTGACTACATAATATATACTAACCAACCCTCAAACAGATATATCATTGAGACCTTAGAACCCCAAGGGCCAGATTCTTTCTTTGCTTGGAACTTTTTTGATAGTGTATTAGGGCAAAAAGAACACTTCTCCGCCTACGTATTTGAGGATGTAGCGGCAGACTTGCTCCGTAAAGATGCAGTTTTGAAAGAAAAATTAGAGGAACGTAAGAAAAAAGACGAAGCTTTTGCCAAAAGTGGCGCGGCCCAATTAGAATTTATTTATCGTAACTCTCCGTATTCTGAACGCTCTTATTTGCGTTATCCAGTGTATCGTTTACCATAGTAGATTCTATGGCAGGCTCAGCCTCATCTGAAGGCTCGGTTTCATCTTCGTCGAAGTAAAAAAATGGGTCCATATAAAAAGGGGTTTGCTTATAGTCGTTTAACTATATATACGCAAAACACCCCCTGAGGTCACTAAAATTCCCTAATTATCATAACTTTTTTTTAGGATATATAGAAAGAACGAAAGGGCATATAAAAATAGTAACAACAAACTATTTTTATATGCCCTTTTTAGCTTATAATCAAAGGCTTATACTTTTAATACTTCATTCCGCTCAATATATACCAAAAGAGCCTCTACTCGCTCATAGCCCATCTCTTTGTAAAGGTTGGCATACCTTTTGATCTGACGAATGTGATTTTCGAGAGGTACGCCTGTTTTGTAGTCTAATACTACTACACGATCTGCTAAGTAAACGATGCGGTCGGGGCGGTGCAAATTGCCATCGGGAGTGAGTATCTCACGTTCATTGAGGACTTTTGTTTCTTCGTCAAATAGCCCTGCTAAATCTGGATGCTGAAGGATTTTATCCAAGCTTTTTTGAATGTCTTTTGCCTCTGCTTGTTCAATAATTCCTTCTGTTTGCATCCGTAAAAGCGCCGTTGGCACATCTTCGGGCGTACGTACCATCGAGAGTGCATGGTGTACTTTATTGCCGTGGTCTTTTTTGTGTTCAAAAGTTTCTACGTCAAAAATACGATTGGCCAACCTTCGCAAACGCAACTCACGGCTTCGGTCAGTAGAGATCACTTGAGGCACATAAAAAAATGAACTTTTCTCATGATTATTATCTGATTTAGAAGGTGTTGTGGAAGAAGCTACCGTTTGAAGCTCTTGAGTTGTTTTCCCCATTTTTTCCAAATATTGATACAGCCAATAGCTTACTTTTCGGGGTGTTTTGATTTTGGCAAAATTTTCTTCTTTGGCCAATACATACAGCTTTTTGGTAGGTCTCGTAAAAGCTACATAAAGCAAATTGAGGTTTTCGACAAATACCCTTTGGCATTCGTCGTAGTATTGAGTAGCTATATGGGTAGTGGTAAGTTCTAAATCAGCTTTTACCTGAACCGACCCTGTCTTCATCCATTTTCGTTCGGCGTGTTCTATGCTACTGCCCTTTTCTACCTCTTCAAGTGTATAATCGGTCAGCGAAAGTTCGTCGGTGGGCTCAAGCTGTACCCACATCGTATCTCGCTTGGCATCGGGCACAAATTTCCAGTCGGCATAAGGAATAATCACGACGGGATATTCAAGTCCCTTAGACCGGTGAATCGTCTGAACCGTAATGGCATTGGGGTCAGAAGGTGCCGAAATCGAAACTTTATCTTGTTGGGTTTCCCAATAATCCAAAAAATCGGCCAAATGACTTCCTCTTTTGGTATTGTATTCGAGTACTACATCCAAAAACCTAAACAGATAATCTCGTTCCTCTACCATCTCAAAGAGTCGGAAGATTTGCACTAATTTTTCTACCAACTCATACACACTGATTTGCAGTAGCTTATAAGGATCCAACAAAGACATCCCCTCCGAATGATTTGGAACAGTGTGGGGCAATAGGTTTTCAACATAACCGTAGAAATCCTTCATTTCTACCGAATCTACCACCGTTTTGAGTTGTTTGTTGTCGGTGTTATCAGGAATCCGTTTCAAAATTATCCTAAAAAAAAGATACAGTGCTTCGTACTTATCGAGGCGGCTATCGGGCTTCACCAATACGCGCATAAAAGCCGTGACGAGATTGACTGCTCCCGAAAAACGCAACGAAAGCGAATCGTCGGAGATGATATTGTATCCATTTTCTTTTAGATAATTAGCGATTTTTTTAGCGTCTCTCTTATAGCGACAAAGTACCGAAATATCTCCCACACTGAATCCGTCTCTCTGCGTACTTTGTTCAATCAGTGCCAACGTCCGCTCAATCATCGCCGGCGTATCGTTTTCATCGTCAGTAGTATTGGTATCTGCCTCAACAAACTCAATCTCTACGCTTCCCCCCGCTTTTGGTTGGGGAGGTAATTCTTGAGCAACTTGTTCAAACACTTCCTTAGAAAGCGGGTAAGTGTCGCGGTAAAGTTCTTCTACGGTTTGAAAAAAGGCATTGTTGAATTCAATAATTTCTTTGGCACTACGTCGATTGGTCCGCAATACATCGCTTTCTAAATGCCAACGAATATTTTCGAGCCGTTCGATGGTAAGCTCGCTATCTCCCAATGATTGATAAAGACGGTCAAAGTTTTTGGAATATAAAGCGATGATTTGATCCATGTCGCCTCCCCTAAATCGATAAATCGCCTGCTTCGAATCCCCCACCGCCAAATTGAAATGATCATAACCGAGGCTATTGTCAATCAAAGGTAAAACATTGGCAAACTGCAACTTAGAAGTATCCTGAAACTCATCAATCAAGATATGATTAAACTTTTCCCCCATTCGTTCATAAATAAACGGCACAGGGTCTTCGGTTACGATTTGGAGGATTTTTTGGTTAAACTCCGAAATATGAACGCGATTGTTTTCGCGCAGTTGTCGGTCAAATTCCTCTTTGATTTCGTTGAGCAGCGACAAATGATACAAGTGCGGCGTAAGCTGCTGATAGAGATAGTAAAGCCCTCCATTTTGCTCACGCAGCCTTTCTATGTGTTCATAATAGCCTACCAATTCAGCTTTGATATTCTGTACGGTCTCTACCACAAAGGGTCGTGCGGTTTTGGTAAGCCATCCTTTATCATTTTCAAAAGCCTCCTTTTCACGGCTTCCTGGCGTAGACATTGCCTCAATGGCATCGGTGCGTTTCTTAAAATACTTAAATACCGTACCGTAGGCGAAGTCTTTTTCATCGAGGCCATTTTCTAGAATGAGTTGCAAACCTTGTTCGGCCCATTTACCTACTTGCCCTTCCCACTTTTTGACAGCTCCTACCAGCTGCCGCCTGATTTTCTTGAAGTCTTTGGCCGAAAGGTGCGTATTTTGTTTGATAGCTGCATAGCGCTGTTCGTTGAGCAAATCATGCGCAAAAGCAGCTAATGCTTCTGGTAAGCTGTGGTAGTTTTGTCCTTGTTGACTTGCTTCCAAATAAAATGCCTCCAAAATATCCGTAAGTTCGCCATAAGAATCGTCGCCTGTTTTTTCGAGCATTCGCTCTACTGCCATTAAAAGAAGTTCGCCTGCTTCCATTTCGACCTCAAACGAAAACGGGATTTCGAGTTCGTCAGTAAAAGCACTCACTACACGCTGCACAAAACTATCAATAGTCAGAATCGCAAAATCACTGTAATCGTGCAGAATTTGTTTAAAAATTCGTTCGGCACGTTTGCGCAAATCTCTCTCCCGCAACACATAAGCGCCTTCTCTATCAGCTAACGATTCGGGATACAATTCACGCAAAATATCATGAAGCATAGAATCATCTTGCCCACTCGCAAAGGCCTTCAGCTTGCTCATGATGCGCTCTTTCATCTCACGCGTGGCCGCTTTGGTAAACGTAATCGCCAAAATATGTTTGAAATAATAAGCGTTTTCGTTTTGTAAAACGAGTTTTAGATACTCTTTGGTAAGGGTATAAGTCTTGCCCGACCCAGCCGACGAACTAACGATTTTAAACATGTTTACCGATGTATAGCTCCTACGGAGCAAGTTTATTTATTTCATTCACCGCTATTGGCTAACGATTTGCAGCTCCTATGGAGCATTTAATTTATTTCATTTACCGCTATTGGCTAACGATTTGTAGCTCCTACGGAGCAATTTTATTTATTTTATTCACCGCTATTGGCTAACGATGTATAGCTCCTACGGAGCATTTAATTTATTTCATTCACCGCTATTGGCTAACGATTTGTAGCTCCTACGGAGCATTTAATTTATTTCATTTACCCCCAATTCGCTATCGATATGTAGCTCCTACGGAGCAATTTTATTTATTTGCTATTCCTCACTTGGCTCCCATGGAACAATTAACCTTCTGAGTATAGGCTGAGCATAACTTATTGATAGCACACTAAGAAGGCAAAAAAGTAAGAATAGAGGTTTCATCATGTGTATAAATATAGAACCTACAACAAAGGTATTTAAAAAAAGAGGCGACTATATTAGCTAGTCACCTCTTAACTTGTTTTTAGAATTATTTTTCTTATTCCAGCACCCAACCTACGTATACAATGCGCCCAATAGACGCAGCGCCATATACTTGAACGGCATTGGCATTGAGGAGATTTGTACCGCCAAGCCGTAAACTACTCTTTAGTTTGGGCAATCGGTAGCTGACTTGGCCGTCGAGTGTCCCGAAAGCTTCAATGTATCCTTCATCTACTGGCATAAAATACTGATAACCACTATTATGACGATAATTAAACGCATAAGTAAGATGCTTGATAGGCTCTCCATTGACGCCCAAATTGAACTTATGAATAGGCGTATTGAAGCCCAAAATCAGCCCAGGCACATCATTTTCGTTGATATTTGACCATGTATAATTAGCGTTGAAATTGAGCTTTTTATGATAAAAGTATTCAACACTTGCTAACACGCCTTGCGTCCGAACTTGGCGGTCGGCGTTGGCCCAAGTCTGAATCAAACGCCCACGGGTACGGTCGGTGGTGGGTTTGGCAAAATCACCCGTAGCCGCCGGAAGTGGCACACCTGTAGGGGTGAGACCGTCTTCTCGTCCATAAAACCGCAAAGTGCCAATGAAATCGTTGTACAAAGAACGATAATAGCTCAAATCTACGTACAAACCTCTGGCTAACTGCCCTTTATAGCCAATCTCCCACGTATTGACCTGCTCAGGAGCTATTTTTTTGATGGTGATAGGTTTCAGAAAATCAGGATTTGCTTGACCATTGGGAAGCGCCGAAACGGCATTGAGTCCTTGATAGCCTTGTGCTATATTGCCCGCCACTAACAAACTCCCAAAATCAAGATAGATAAATTGGTCTAACTGCGCAGGTTGACGATAGGCTTGGGCATAATTGAGCCGAAGATTGTGCTGACGGTTGCTGCCTACACTCAAAACCGCCGAAAGGCGTGGAGAAAAGCGTCCGCCAAAATTGCGGAATCTATCATAACGCCCTGCCGCCGCAAGTTTGAGGCGATTTTGCCAAAGCGAATAGCGTGCTTGTCCATATACTCCCCCATCCCAATTTACGATACGCTCACGGATTTGGAGGTCGTTGGTATTGGGAGAAATGGGGGAATTGGGGCCGTCAGAAAACAAAGTCCCTGCGGATTGCAGAAAATGAGTACGGTACGAACCTCCTGCAATCAAATTGAGTTTTTGGATATTCCATTCTCTTTGCGCGCTAAAATCCCAAAAACGAGCAGTGTTAGCAAAAGCAGCACCACGTACCGTTTTGGTGCCATTGATATCAATAAGACCTACACCGCTGACGATTTGTTCGCGCAATTGATTAAACAAAGGACTTCCTACGGGCAATTGCACTCCTGACGCCAATTGCGATGCCAATGCTTGCGCTGCTTCGATACTTTGCCCTCCTGCCACTGCTTGCGGCAAGGTATAATTGGCCGGAACTCCTCCCGTAGGATTAGCCGCATATACATTGGGCAAAGCCGCTCCCGCCGCTAGTCCATTGCCACGCGCAGCTGCAAATACTTGATTCCATAAAGCAAAATAGTTTTGGGCAAAAGTAGGATAACGTACCCCTGAAGTGGCAGGAGCCATGGGAGCATTCATCAAGCCATTTGCCAGTGAATTCATATCGTAGGCTTTGCCGCCATAATCAAACACCGTATAAGCCCTTATAAACCACTCATCAGTTTTTAGCTCGAAACGATGCACGTCGTATTTCATACCACGCTGAGCGTAGCGGCTTGTACTTTGAAAGATTCCATTACTCACAGCCAATTTATATTCATAAACGGCTTTCAAACGATTATTGATTTGCCAATGTAGCGACGGATTGATACGGAAGTTCCCTGCTTTATAGTTACCATTATTAAATAGTTTAAAAGGATTTTCTGCCGATTCATTCCAGTTGGCCATTTCGGCTTCGGTATATCCTTGGGTATATATTCGATACGCTGCGCCGTTGTTGAGAGCGGTCAAAGCAGGAGTCGATACCGTAGAGCCAATCTCTCCATAGCGGTTGATGGCGTTCCAACCCGCCGGATTGCCCGTGGCGTTGTTGAGCGGGTCAGAGCCGGCCAAGCCTCCAGAAGTCACTCGTTTGATAGCTGCATTGTTGGAAGACAAAAACTCATCAGCCTCAAAGTAGTTGGCGTTCAATTTAATAGCCCACTTGCTGCCTAATACTTTGGCATAGCGAACTTGGGCATCTATCATACTTCGATTGCCTCCTCTAAGCGATGCCGATAAGCCTTGGTATTTGAAGGGATCTTTGGAATGCATGAGCAGTACGCCATTGAAGGCATTAGAGCCGTAGAGGGCAGAGTTGGCTCCAAACACAATGTCCACGCTTTCTAGATCAAGTTCTCCGATTCCGACCCAATTTCCATAATACAACGAGGCAGTAGGAGAAGTTACATCCACATAGTCGGCCAACTGCACTACCCTCTCGGCTTTGGAGCTATTGAAGCCGCGCGTACTAAAACTCGTAATCAGCCAGCTCGACTGACTCACATCAATGCCTTTGAGACGTCCTAAAGAAGAAATCAGTTCTGAAGAAGGCTGCTTTTGTAATTGGGCATTGGTCACTCTCTCCACTGTTATGGGGGTTTCCATGAGGGGTTCCGCAGTACGCGAAGCCGAGACAATCACTTCTTTAAGATATAATGTATCCAATTCTAAACGCCCAACCGAAACTTTTTGGGGAGTTTGCGCCCTTAAAAGGCTCGAAGCACTGAGTAGCAAACTCATTAAAAATGAAGTAAACAGATTTTTCATAATCAATATTAAAGGTGGTTTTGAGGGGACAAACTTAGAAAGAAACCTTTAGGTTGTATATCTTTTCTAAGCTCAAAAAGACCTTAAAATAAGTGTATCCTCAGAAAATCAGTCATTTAGTTGCATATGAGTGGTTTTTCTTAAAAATTCGCTTCACAATTTTTTCACCTAAAATCAATTACAGCCAATGTACCAAAAACCGTCTGGTGCTTTTATTGCGGCGTCGTGGATTGCCTTAGCCGCAGGTATGGCAGGATTTATCATCGGCCTATGGAGAGCCGAAATGCTCCTCAACGAAAAAGGATATTATTTTACCATTTTAATGTATGGATTGTTTTCGGCAGTGTCGGTCCAAAAGTGCGTCCGCGACCGCCTAGAAGGCATCCCTGTTACGGACATTTATTATGGAATCAGCTGGTTTTCGACCATTCTGTCCATTAGTTTATTAGCCGTTGGGCTTTGGAATGCCACCATGCTTCCGAGCGAAAAAGGATTCTATGCCTTTGCTTTTTTGCTCAGTATCTTTGGGGCTATTGCGGTTCAAAAAAACACCCGCGATAGCGAAGATGCTAAAAAATAAACATAAACAGTAAATGACTTGGTAAAGGTAGCTTACCTTTGCCAAGTCTAGAATGCAGAAGAGAGAATCATTCTAGCGAGAATAATACACCCCAAAAATCTCATTTGTATGATTGCTCGCTTCCTGATGTTGGTTTTTTGTGTTGGTTTTGTAAAACTCTACGCTCAAAAAAAACAAATCGCCATTACCGTCGATGATTTGCCGTTTGTAAATGAAATTTCGCTTCAAAACTCCGTTGAGAATACGCAAAAATTCACACAAACTTTGAAGAAAAATCACATTTCGGCGATTGGATTTGTCAACGAATCGGCCCTTTATCGGAAATGGGGAGAAGTCGATGAGCGCATTGATTTGCTCAATACCTGGCTCCTCAACGGGCATTCGCTCGGCAATCATACCTATTCCCACCCTTCTTTCAATACGACTTCCCTTGAAGATTACAAAATTGACTTTCTCAAAGGCGAAAACGTAACCTCCAAACTTACCAAAACACACGGCAGTGTGTTGCGTTATTTTCGGCATCCTTTTTTACAAACGGGTAGCGATAGCCTCAAGAGATATGGCTTCAACCAATTTTTGGCACAACGTGGCTATCAAATAGCCCCTGTCACTATCGACAACGAAGATTATATTTTCAATAAAGTATATCGCGATGCTTATTTGAAAGGCAATCAAGCCCAAATGAAACGGGCCGTAGAAGCTTATATCTCGTATTTAGAGGCTTTGTTTGACTATTTTGAAAAATTGGCTTTTGCCCTCGAAAATCGCCCCATCAAGCAGGTTTTGCTTTGTCATGCCAACTTGATTAATAGCCAACATTTTGACAAGGTAATCGCGGTGATGCAAAAACGAAATTATGAATTTGTAACGCTAGACGAAGCCCTCACCGACCCCATTTATCAGAGTACCGAAACCTACGTGGGCAAAGGAGGATTTTCGTGGCTTCATCGCTGGAAACTAAGTAGAAACGTCAAATTCCCTCACCATGAGCCGTCTATCCCCGACGATATTATGAAGCTGTACGAGGCCAAATAATGTTTTGCTCTAAATTGATGATTATTTTTCGATGCACATTGGACATATTTCCTTGTTGGTAGCAGATTACGACGAAGCCATTGATTTTTATACTCAAAAACTTGGATTTGTTGTTTTGGAAGATACACTTCTCTCTCCTCAAAAGCGGTGGGTGCTTGTGTCGCCTTCGCCTACGTCAGAGTGTAGTTTATTGCTAGCTAAAGCCGCCAATGAAGATCAGCAAATGCAAATTGGGAGACAAAGCGGAGGGCGTGTTTTTTTGTTTTTATATACCGATACCTTCTGGGAAACGTATGAGCACCTCAAAGCGCAAGGGGTTATTTTTTTGGAATCACCACGGCAAGAGCCTTATGGTTGCGTAGTTGTATTTCAAGATTTATACGGCAATAAATGGGATTTATTAGAAAACAAAAAGCCTAAAAGCTAAGTACCTTTTATTCTCTAAAGATTTGCGTCAGAGACGCAGCACCATTTTTGACCCAAATGATAGTTTGGGTCAATCTATCGCTCATCCCAGCATGAGGTCGGTACGGAATCGTATCGCCAATACAACGACATAAAGCCCCTGACTTTAGTTAACATTAGGTAAACAATTACCTCTATTTTATCTATCTCATTTTGAGTTTTACCAAAAACATCAGGCATAACCATTATTTTTGGCAGAAATTTTCTGACAAAAATGACGATCACAACCTTCCAAAACACAGATATTCAAACCAATGCGACTTATTTATTGACTGATAGTCGACAATTGATTTTCCCTCAGCAAACCCTCTTTTTTGCCATCAAAGGCGCGCGACACGACGGGCACCAATATATTTTAGAACTCTATCAAAAAGGCGTACGGCAGTTTGTGGTAGAACAAAAATCCCTCTCTGAGGCGCTTATAGCGCAGCTGGAGCCTTTGGAAGACGCTCAAATCTGGGAAGTAGAAAGTAGTCTCAAAGCCCTGCAAGACTTGGTCAAACGCCACCGTGCACAGTTTGACATTCCAGTGATTGGCATCACGGGAAGTAATGGCAAAACCATCGTAAAGGAATGGCTCAGTCATCTTTTAAGTGCTGATTTTCGGATTGTTAAAAGCCCCAAAAGCTATAATTCACAGATTGGCGTACCGCTGTCGGTATGGCAAATGAATGAGACGCATACGCTAGGGATTTTTGAAGCAGGTATTTCGCAAGTTCACGAAATGAAAACCCTGCAAGAAATCATCAAACCTAGCATTGGCATTTTTAGCAACATTGGCTCGGCTCATGATGAAGGTTTTAGGAGTCGCAAACAAAAAGTAACCGAAAAACTTCGCCTCTTTACTCAGTGCAAACAGCTCATCTATCGAGCCGACTACTCTGATATTGACGAAGAAATCAAGCTTATTCTGAAACCAGTCAATCCTCAATGTGAGCTTGTCAGTTGGGGGCAAAGTCCTCATGCTACGATTCAAGTAGAATGGCAAATCGACCAAGAAAATAGCTACATCGTACTGAAGTCGGCATTAGAAGTGTACGACAATCATCTGTTTTCTGTTCCCTTTACCGATGAAGCCTCTATCGAAAACATCATTCATTGCATCATACTGATGCTTACAATGGGCATACCCTCTCACGAAATCCGTCAGCGGGTATTGCGCCTCCGCCCGATTTCGATGCGCCTTGAGCTCAAAGAAGGCACTAACAATTGTTACTTGATTGACGATACCTACAACAACGATTTGGTAGGGTTGAGTATCGCCCTTAATTTTCTGAGCCAACAAGAACAACGTCCTCAAAAAATAGCGATTTTGTCGGACTTGCTCCAAACTGGTCAGAAAGAAGAAGAGCTATATGCTCAAATCAATACTTTACTTCAAGAAAAAGGGATTCAGAAACTTATAGCCATTGGCGAGGCTTTTGCTCGCAATGCCCATTTGATACAAATCGAGGCCGCCTATTTTGCTTCTACCGACGATTTTTTGGCAAACCTCAGGCCTCATTCATTCCGCGATGCGCTCATACTTATCAAAGGAGCTAGGCCTTTTCAGTTTGAGCGAATCGTGCACCGTTTACAACAAAAAGTGCACGGAACTGTACTCGAAATCAACCTTGATGCGCTCACTCACAATCTCAATTTTTATCGAAACAAGGTGGGCAACAACACCAAAATCATGGCAATGGTCAAAGCCTTTGCGTATGGCAGTGGTAGCGCAGAAGTAGCGCAGTTGTTGCAATTTCACCGGGTCGATTATCTAGCAGTAGCCTACGCTGATGAAGGAGTGACCCTACGTCAAAATGGGATAGAGCTACCAATAATGGTCATGAACCCTTCGCCCAACACCTTCGATAAACTCATTGAATACCAACTAGAACCCGAAATTTATAGCCACAAAATACTAGACGAATGGTTGTTCTTTCTGAATTCGTTCGTTACTGATTCTACCCCCAACTATCTCATCCACCTCAAGCTTGACACCGGGATGCATCGGCTTGGGTTTACAGAAACAGACATACCGTTGCTAATTCAAAAATTAACCCAACATCCTCATATTCAAGTAGCGTCGATATTCTCCCACTTAGTAGGTGCCGACGAAGCGATTCATAATGACTTTACGCAATTACAGCTCAAGCGTTTTGAAGCCGGTACAGCCTTGCTCCAAGAAGGTTTGGGTTACAAGCCTTTGCGCCACATTCTCAATTCTGCGGGTATAGTGCGCTTTTCTGAGCATAAATTTGAAATGGTTCGATTGGGGATTGGACTGTACGGGGTAGAAGTCAATCGTCTCGAACAAAGAGCTTTACAGCAAATTGGAACTTTCAAGACGGTAGTATCGCAGGTCAAACAACTACCCGCTGGCGAAACCATCGGCTACAGCCGTATGGGAGTTTTGAGCAAGCCTTCGACTATTGCAACTATAGCGATTGGCTACGCCGATGGCTACGACCGTCGTTTTGGAAAAGGCGTGGGCAAAGTACTCATTAATGGCGTGCTATGCCCGGTAGTCGGCAATGTATGCATGGATATGACGATGGTAGATGCCACAGGAGTGACCGTACAGGAAGGCGATGAAGTGATTATTTTTGGCAACGATTTACCGATTTATCAATTGGCCCAGCAGATCGGGACTATTCCTTACGAATTGTTGACAGGCATCAGCGAACGAGTCAAACGTGTTTTTTATAAAGAATAAAGGCTAGGAAATTGCTCCCTAGCCTTAGTTTCATTTCTGTCAATTGAATCACTGTTTGGTCGGAATTTTGGCTTTGGCATCATCAAAGCTTCTCTTTTTAGTTTCTAAGTCCGTTTGGGAAGTAGCTACATCTTTCTCGTTGATTTCTAGCTCCTTTTTAAGATTTGCTAGTTCTTTTTCGGTTTTTTCGATGTCTTTTTTAAGACTTTCTCCCTTACGGGTAAGTTTGCTAAAATTCTTTTCGGCATCTTTCATGGCTTCTTCGGCTACGCGTGCATCATCATACAAAATAGCATCTTCGGCAAATTTTTTCAAGAATGCCTCCGCTTCCGCATATCCTTTAGTACCTTGGGTAACATAAGAGCCATTTCCTAAGTCCAAATAGATAAAAACCTGCGAAAGTCCTTTTTTTGAAGTCACTTGACTTGCCAAGTTGATCGATGATGAAGATACACTAGGAATATTAGCGGTAGCTACACGATACACTCCGCCTCTGGAGCTATTGACTTTACCATATTGTTTTAAATAATCTTCCCAGTACTTTCCCAAATACTTTTCTTCGATTTTCGTCGTTACATATAAGCCTTCAAAAGTAGATTTGTCAATTTCTCTCTTGTCAGGTAAAACGGTTTGTGAGCTGGCTGAGTATCCCAAAACACAGGCTAAAGCAATAATAAGTATCTTTTTCATTCTTATTTGGTTTTTAATTTTGACGTAAAATACGCCCTTTAAGTCACAATTTTACGAATAAGACTCGACAATTTTCCCAATGAACCAAAAGGTATTTTTATGATTTTTAGCAGTTTTAGACTAAATTTCGTACTTTTACCATAATTCAAACTTATATTTATACCCTCGTTCAACCACGATTCATAGGAAAGCTTCACTATCCAGTCTGCAAGTCCCTATATTGCCTACTCTCAATGCAGTTTCCTACCAATCTATGATGAGCTTACATCTCTAAACCTGTAGCAAGTGAAGTCTAAAAGTAATCCAAGATTTGTCAACAAAGACAAGAATTTATTTTTTCCTACCCTCAAGAAAAGAGTAGATGCCTATTTTAAAGAACGCAATCTTTCCAAAAATGCCAACCAAGTCTTAGTTGTAAAAACGATAGCGCTTACCGCTCTGTATGTGCTTCCGTTTATTGGGGTGTTGGTTTTTCATCCTCCCTTAGGAATCAGTTTAGTGCTATGGTTTTTGATGGGTATTGGCCTAGCTGGCTTAGGAATGAGCGTGATGCACGATGCAAATCACGGTGCTTATTCCGAAAATGCTACCATCAACTACTGGATAGGCAACATCTATCTTAGTATGCTGGGTGGCTCTACTTTCAATTGGAATCTACAGCATAACGTCTTGCACCATATGTATACCAATGTGGTACATGTCGATGAAGACATTAACGATAAGCTCGTGCTTAAGTTTTCGCCCCATACACCCGTCAAATCATTTCATCAGCTTCAATGGCTATATGCCTTCTTTTTTTATGGTTTGCTTTCGCTTTATTGGGTTACTTTAAAAGACTTTATTCAATTTACGATTCATATCCGCAACGGTGTCAATACCAACACTAAAGCTCAAAATGCCGTAACGTTGTCCAAAATCATATTGGCCAAAGTGCTGTATTACGCTGTGATCATTGGTATTCCTACAATTGGATTTCATATTCCTTTGGGAGAAGTAATCCTTGGCTTTTTATTGATGCACTTTGTAGGGGGAATTATCTTGACCACGATTTTTCAATTAGCCCATTCGGTTGAAGGTACAAGTCATCCACTACCCAACGAAAAAGGGATTATCGAAAACGACTGGGCGATTCATCAGCTCAACACGACGGTCAATTTCTCACGTCACAACAAATGGCTGTCGTGGTACGTGGGTGGGTTGAATTTTCAAGTAGAGCACCATTTATTTCCCAAGATTTCGCATGTTCATTATCCGGCTTTGTCGGGGATTGTCAAACAAACTGCTCAGGAGTTTGGTGTGCCTTATCTCGAAAATCCAACTTTTGGAGTAGCCCTTAAGTCTCACATGGCTACCCTATACCAGCTTGGAAGGCTTCCCGACATGAATGAGGCCATCGGGTAAAAAAAGCTTATAACAAATCGTTTTTGAAAGCATAAGCTACTAAGCCCGCTGTATTTTTGGTACCTGTTTTTTCGAGCAATCTCAAACGGTGCCCTTCCACAGTACGCGGGCTTACAAAAAGCTTTTCGCTGATTTCGAGCGTCGACAGCCCTTCGCAAAGCTGCTGCAATACTTCCATTTCACGGGGCGAAATTTGCACTTTACTATTGAAAAGCGGCGCTGGTGGCGTAGCACGAGTGATTACTTTCCGGTGGAGAGCTTTGGATACAAAATCACTATAATAAAAGCCATCAGACATTACCCGCCGAATGGCATTTTCAACTTCTCCTGGTTCTGAATCTTTCAGTAAATAACCATTTACCCCTTTTTCGAGCAAGTGAATAATAAATCGGTCTTCTTCGTGCATTGATACAATAATGACTTTCACATGCGAAAAATGTAATTGAATCTGCTCGGTAGTTTCGACCCCATCCATGACGGGCATTTGCAAGTCTAGTAGGGCAATATCGGGCGTAACTTTCCCTAAAAGATCCAAAAGTTCTTTTCCGTTTGCAGCTTCTCCTATCAGCTCAAAGTCCTTGATTTGATTGAGCATCGCGGTCATACCTTTTCTAAAAAGATTATGATCATCAGCTATTACCAATTTTATCTTCTCCATTTGCATGTTAAATTAAGTCTTTCTACCGTTGAGTATTCATTTTTTCTATACTCGCTTTTTTGTCCACCAAAGCACAACTTTTTAGTTCTATTACGGCCCTACATCCTTTATTAGGGGCGGTTTCGTACTTTATTTTACCTTCTATGATTCGGAGTCGTCCTTCTATATTGTCAAGGCCAAGTCCGGGCGAAACCCGTTTGCGTATATCTTGCAAGTTGAAACCCTGGCCATTGTCTTCCACCACAAGCCCAAAATAATGCGGCGGCAATGACATCTGAATGTGTATGTTTGTCCCACCCGAGTGTTTGAGCGCATTGTTGATAAGTTCTTGTACTACCCTATAAAGCATCAATTCTACTTTGGGCTCAAGTCTGAAATTTTCGTCTCCTGCGTAGCCAAAAGTAATTTTTACGTCGTTGCCATAATTACTTTTAGCCACAAACTCCTGCAAAGCAGCCGGTAGACCAAAACGCTCCAACGTAGTAGGGACCAGCTCTCTACTAATACGCCGTACATGGCTTATGGTTTCGTCAAGAGCTTCTCGCACTTGTTGGGCTAGGCGCTCGGCTTGCTCTTTTGAACCTAGCTGACCATACAAAGCATTGAATGTCAGTTTTGTAACTGAAAGCAGTGCTCCTATGTCATCGTGTAGGTCTTGGGCGATGCGTCGTCTTTCAGCTTCAGTCGAAGCCATAGACACCTCCAAGAGTTTTTGCTGAAACTCTGCTTCCATGTCTTTGACGCGAATCTGCTGCTCAATCTGTTTGCGTTGGTAGTACATCACAAACAATACAATGAACAATGCCATGATGAGCATGATACCCGTTCCAATAATTACGATATAGGGAGATTCCATATACGGGTTCTGATGACTCTATGAAGTCACCTCAAAAATACACAGAAAAACGGTGGGGTAGGATTAATTTTAGTAAACGGTTCAAAAAAAACATATCCTTCGTCTTACCCCTAAGCAATTGATTTATAGTTATAGAAAGCAATATATCTACAAAAAAAGCCGAGCTATTCACTCGGCTTTTTAATTTTTTTATTCAAGATTAAGGATTGCAAAAACCCGGGCATGGTAGTGCTTCTCCTCCTGCCACTTCACTATCAGTTGTACGTGCATTGGCAATGGTTGTAATGTCTCTACCGTCTTTATCAATACCAGTAAAAACCAATGAGTTCTTGCCGTTTTTATCTTTTGCAAAATAAAAACGTAACCCCACTACTCCTTTTTTGTTCATAAGCTTTTCGATTACATCTTTTCCAAAAGCCACTCCTCTGATTTCGTCAGAGCTTGTCTTTTGATACTCTTCCATCTGTTCTTTTGCATCTTTAAAAGAAATAACAGAGCCAATACTCGGCGATACGCGTTGTTCTTCAGCGGTCAGTAATTTTTTTGTAGGAGCTATGCTTACTTCTTCATCTTTTTGACAGGCGAACGCTAACACAGCAAGGCTAATAGAGATTAATTTTCTTTTCATATTCCGGCAGTGGTTTAGGCAAAAAATAGAATTCACAATTCACTGACCAAAGGTATTGAATTGTAAATTCTATGACAAACACTTTAACAAAATTATTGGGAGGTTAAAGCATTAGCAGCTATCAAGTGCAATATACAATTAACTCATTATCATCAAATTCCAGCATCTGGAGAGTCAACCTTCCAAATAGCGACCGTTGCTAAAATATTAAAAGCAATACTGAGAATAGCATCTATGGGCCAATAAAGTTTCCCCAAATCAGGATTGCCATTAAAACTATTGATTGCCAAATACATAAAAAAAGTTCCTGCGTAGTAAATCAAAGCTCCTGAGCTAAACCAAAACAAGGGAAAGTTACTCAACCGTGGAACTTCTAATTTTTTTAGCAACTGGAAAAAGTACTGTAAAAGCAAAATAATGGCAAAAGCCCCAGCAAGTTGATAGGAAAATCGATTAAAATGGATTGTATTCCAGTTTGAAACAGTTTCAAAATCATATAAGGTAAATATAATAAAAAAGATATTTGAAACTATAATAAAATACTGCCAAAATTTACCAGTCAATAACTGAGCATATAAATATGAAATAAGCCAAAAATTAACCATACAGTGGATATTATACAGAAAGACAGTATTTAAGTCAATTTCTTTTATATTCCTTAAAATTTCAATGACAATACTTAGCGTATTTCTAATGAAAGTCATTAAAATATATAAAGCTATTATAAAATGTGTATCCTTTAAAACTGCTTTCTTCTGTAGAATTATAAAGAAAGGCAACAAAATACTAACATCCGAAAGAGTTGTAATAATATCTGGAAAACTCATTTTTATTGGCCAAATGGAGGAATAGGTTTACCTTCTCCTGCTCCACCAAACTCCTCACCATCCTTGAGACCAGTGCTATCCACTTTGAAAGGTATTTCATTGCCTTTTTCATCCACTGGAACAATAAACAACCGAGGCATGATTTCTGTCCCTTTGTTTGTATCTATTTTATATTCTGCTTCCGAAGCTACTCCATAGTAAAGAACAAATCCAACGCATCCCGTACGCTTGGCCATCTCTTCAAATACTTTTGCGCTAAAATATTCTCCTTTTCTAATTCCTTTAGTATCTTTTTTTTCCCCAGCCAAAGGGATATGTTTCTCCCGATGAGCTTCCCGAAATGATTTAATTTCAGCAGACGACAAATACTTGCCTGCATCACCTAATAATTCTTCCTTATAATCTTTGGACATAACTACATAAAGTTGAAAGGTTTAACAATGCTGCAAGCTAGTAAGGCATAGTCGAATCTCCAAACCGTTCAATCAATCACTTAACTAAATTTACTTTTTTTGAAAAACACGTATTTCTACTCTAAAATATTCCAAACTTAGGCACGACCTTTGTAGTGGGTTTGGTTGAATCAGCATCAAACAGGTGCAAGATTTTTTCTCATAGGTTAGGTTAGGAAGAAAAAGCCGAAGGCATTTGCCTCCGGCTTTTTTAGTATTATCGAAAATTTCCCCCTAAATCCTTTGGCGTCTTATATTATATATGTTCTTTTGTAAACATGAAATTAGCTTCCATGCCCTAATTCGGGACATTTATTCTCAAACAATGGTACATCTTATTTTTAGAGCATCTCTATCCACTCTTCTTGGTTTTGTTATCTCTTATAGTTGTTTTGCCCAGCCAGTAAACCCTATTCGTAGAGTAGTGGATGCTGGTGTTGCCTTCAAAGACAATGCCCTCAATATTAACTTTTTGCACAATCAATACTTGCGAGTAGACCGTCAGGGATTGCTTCAAATCGGATGGGGTTTAAGAGTGGCGCATGTCCAAGGAAGTAGCCTAGATTTTATTACAGCTCCATCCAAGCTTACCACTGGTAAGACTGGATTTGCGTCGCTGAGTGCCCCTCTTTTATTACGCCAAATAGACACACTCCAAATCAAAACTGGCATCACTTTGCTAAACTTCAATTTAGGAGTACAAGTGGCGCTGTTTGACCGATTAGACGTAGGAGTCAATGCCGATATTATTGGGTTTGCTTTAGGCACCAAACGCAGCGGATACTACTTAGGGTCAAGGGGTTATAGTGCTACCGATTCGCTCAACATTCACCAGACTTATCAAGAAGCGAAGCCCGCTCGTTTCAATTTACAATTACTTGGCGACAATGCTTTGGGAAGTCTTAATAGTGAGATTTACGCTCGTTTACGGCTTACTCAGAGGGTGGGGATTAAGGTAGGCTATTTATTTGCCATCAATGAATACAAAACTAGTCAGCCGTTGGTAGACGACAACCGTCGGTTTCGGTTTCGGTCACAAATGCTCTATTTAGGGCTTAGTTTCCCTATTTATAACTAAAGACGAACCTGACGCTATCAACAGCAGATTCGTCGTTGATTAATAAGCCTTTAAGCTTAAATCTAAGCTTTTGATTTGGTGCGTAAGTGCCCCACATGAAATATAGTCCACGCCCGTTTCGGCTACGGCCCTCAACGTATCTTCTCTGATACCTCCTGAGGCTTCGGTAGGGTACTTATCTGCTACTTTCTCAACGGCAGTTCTTAAATCTTCCAAACTGAAGTTGTCCAACATAACTCTCTGAATACCACCTACTTGAAGCACTTCATCCAATTCTTTAAGGTTACGAACCTCTACTTCAATTTGGAGTTGACGGCCTGTACGCCTTACGTAGTCATTGGCTTTGGTGATAGCCGCTTCGATTCCGCCCGCATAATCGACGTGATTGTCTTTGATAAGAATCATATCGTATAGCGCATAACGGTGATTAACAGCCCCTCCAATACGCACGGCCATCTTTTCAAAAATACGGAAATTAGGGGTTGTTTTACGGGTATCAAGAAGCTTGGTCGGTAAACCTTCTAGTAGATTTACCAACGAACGAGTATAGGTAGCAATACCACTCATTCGTTGCATCGTATTGAGAACCAAGCGTTCAGCTTTTAAAATAGATTGAGCATCGCCACTTACATGTAAGACTATATCTCCTTTTTTGATAGGTTGTCCATCCTCAATCAAAATCTCTACTTCTAAGAGAGGGTCTACTTCCTCAAAAATAATTTTCGCTACTTCTACCCCTGCAATTATGCCGTCTTCTTTGACAAGGAGGCGAGCCCGACGCTCAGCATCGCGCGGAATAGTAGAAAGTGAAGTGTGGTCTCCATCGCCCACATCCTCCGAAATTGCTAACCGAATGTAATCACGTATATCCATGCTGCAAGATAGGGGTTTGTGAGCGATACCACAAATATCTACCCTTTTTGAAAAAACTATCAAAAATAAAACGTCGCCTATTTTCCCCAAAAATCCCCAAAAGCGTGTATTTTTTTCTACTATAATTTACCCCTCTATCTGGCACCTATGATTGATTGAGAAAAAAATTTTAGGGTTTATTTTTTATGTATCCTCCTCACAACGAGCCTCAATAAAATCATATTTTTTCTCTGCATTGTAAAACCCCCGACTCTTTACTATTGCCCCTATAACGAGGTACAATTTTTTTGATTTTGGAATATCACCTCTTATATATATAAAGATGAAAAAAGCCACTGAAACACAAATGATGGGGAAGCTCCAAGCCGTAACGGTAGTTACCAATAGCTGGGTGCAAAGCATCCGATTTTATACTGAGGCGTTGGGATATTTTCTTCTCGAACGCGGAGAACTTACCTTAGTTCAAAAAGAAATTTTTGGTCGCCATTTAGGTAAATATGCTCTCCTAGGACACGAAGATGGTGCCGTCATAAGACTTATTGAAACATCACATGCGGGTGCTTTGCCCAATCGTATAGGCGCTCATCCATGGGATAGCGGATTAGCATGTATAGAGACCACTACGACTGATTTAGAAAAAGCTTACTGGAAAGTTTTAAGGGCACGTTTTGGGGCGATTGTATCTCCTAGCGAAATAGGCGCTCGCTCGAATCGTCAAGCTACTTTTATTGGGCCTTCTGGAGAGCAGCTCATTGTGAATGAAAATAAGCAAAAGCTTCCATTCAATAGTTCTTTTTTGCGCAGAGAGGGCGTAGAGGCTCCTTTTAATACGCTTGTAGCGCTGCCAAGCAAAGAACATATCAAATTGTATGACCAAGTTTTGGGGTTTGCACCTGCCACGCATTTCAATCCTTCGTTTGTACCCGAACTTGTAAATTCTGAAGCCAATGTAATGGATGAAGAGTATTCGGGAAGTTATAGTACAGCTCACGCTTTCTCTCTCGACCCTGTGTGTGTATCATCGACCCAATACCAATCTTTCCCCTGTGATTTTTTTAAAACTGGCATAGCTTCCGCCTGTTGGAAAGGCACTTATACGGATGATTTATCTTTGAAGCTACAAGAAGTAGGTTGGAATATCTTGAGCGAGGTAGGCTTACCTGTACGCCACAATCCCGAACCCGCAGCACTGGTATTTAGGGGCGTAGTAGGAGAAATTTTAGAGATAATACACTAAAAATCAAAAGACTACCAAAGTAAGGACAAGTACTTGTGTGTATTTATTCAACGATTTTACGACGCATGGCTTTTACGGCGGCATTTCGCTGCTTGGCTTCAAGCCTCTTTTCTTTGGACTCTGCCGTAGGGCGTGTGGCTTTGCGAGGTTTGGGTTTTTCAAAACACTTCTGAATCAAAGCGTCAAACTTCTTGATTACTTTGTCTTTGTTGGCTAATTGGCTTCGTTCGGTTTGATGATACAATACCAATATCCCCTCGCTGGTGAGTTTTTGACTCAGCTTATTTTGCAATAAAACTTTGGTATCTTCGTCGAGTACGTTTGAGTTAGGAATATCAAAACGCAACTCTACTTTTGTCTCTACCTTATTGACGTTCTGTCCTCCTTTTCCACCACTACGGGCGGTTTGAAATTGGAGTTCTGTATGGAGTATTTCGGGGTTCATTTTTAATATTTTATTCACTTGGTTTTTCAAAAAAACAATCTTTTAGAGAGCCTTCTATCCGTCTCACCCTCATCGACCTCCGGTCAACGGCCACCCATACACTTTTGGCTTTTACCAAAAGCTGCTGATTCACTTTGTGATAGATTTCATAGTGTCTATCCCAAGTAGCAGCAGTGTAAGCTCCCACCCATGTTTTGATTTGAAGGCTATCTCCCAAGACCGCTGCTTTAAGATAATCTATTTCATGACGACGTACTATCCAACTGACTTCGTTTTGGAGGTCGGTCGATGCCCTACTTTCCCAATGCGCTATGGCAGCTTCTTGTAAATATTGTAAATATACCGCATTGTTGACATGGTTGAGCATATCAATATCAGCCTCGGCTACTACTTTTGTAAAAAAGAAAGGGCTTGCTTCTTCTATCATTTACGTTTGTTGCCCTTTTAGTTTTTCTCTCAATTGTAGCAATTCATCACGATAACGAGCCGCTTCCAAAAAGTCTAAATCCTTGGCTGCTGCTTCCATTTTGCGTTGTGTTTCGGCGATCAGTTTTTCAATTTCTGATTTACCCATGTACTGAACTACGGGATCAGCCGCAATCCTTATTTCTTCAGGCTCTACGTAGTAGCGTTTAGCACTTCCTTTAGCATCGGCCACCGACGTCTGCTCCATGATCGCCTCCCTACTCTTCAAGACCGTACGCGGTACAATCCCGTGCTCTTCGTTGTAGGCCATCTGAATCGCCCTCCGTCGGTTGGTTTCGTCGATAGCCTTTCGCATAGAGCCTGTCATCGTATCAGCATACATTAGTACTTTACCATTTTCGTTACGAGCAGCCCGGCCAATGGTCTGAATCAACGACCTTATATCCCGCAAAAAGCCTTCTTTATCGGCATCCATAATCGCTACCAAAGATACCTCTGGCAAATCAAGCCCTTCGCGTAACAAGTTTACCCCTACTAAGACATCAAAAACCCCCAAGCGTAAGTCTCTCAAAATCTCTACCCTATCAAGGGCTTTTACTTCGGAGTGAATATAGCGGCCTTTGATTCCCACTCTTTCAAAATATTTGCTAAGCTCTTCGGCCATTCTTTTGGTAAGAGTAGTAACCAATACTCTTTCGTTGCGCTTTACCCTGGCATCGATTTCTTCCAACAAATCATCTATCTGATTGAGACTAGGCCGTACCTGAATCTCGGGATCAAGCAAGCCCGTAGGGCGAATAATCTGCTCCACCACTACCCCATCTGTACGGCGCAATTCATAATCGGCAGGAGTAGCACTTACAAATATGACTTGTTTGGAAAGGTTTTCAAATTCTTGGAATGTCAGAGGGCGATTGTCGAGTGCACTTGGCAGCCGAAATCCAAAGTCTACCAATGATTCTTTACGAGAGCGATCGCCGCCCCACATTGCGCGGATTTGGGGCATGGTGACGTGGCTTTCATCTACCACCAAGAGATAATCTTCTGGGAAATAATCCAACAAACAAAAGGGTCGTTCGCCGGGTTTGCGACGGTCAAAATAGCGCGAATAGTTTTCGATTCCTGAACAATAGCCCAGCTCTCGCATCATTTCCATATCAAATTCCGTTCGTTCTTTGATACGCTGCGCTTCCAAATGCCGACCATCCAATTCAAAATAGCGAACTTGAGCCACCAAATCATCTTGGATTTCGTGGATAGCATTCAACAATACATCGCGTCCGGTCACAAACAAATTGGCGGGGAAAAGAGCAATCTTTTTTTCGGCAGAGATTTTTTTACCATTGTTGGGATTGATACGTTGAATGTCTTCAATTTCATCCCCAAAGAAAATAATACGATAGGCAAAATCAGCATAGCCAGGATAGACGTCTACGGTATCACCTTTGACCCGAAAGTTGCCACGAGTAAACTCGGCTTCGGTACGACTGTATAATATCTCTACCAAGCGAAACAAAAACTGATTGCGGCTGATTTTATCCCCCAACCCTACTTGTACAATACTCTTGCGGTACTCATCGGGATTGCCTGCACCGTAGATACAGGAGACCGAAGCCACCACCAGTACATCTCGCCTGCCAGACATCAACGAAGATACTGTTGAAAGCCGCAACTTATCAATTTCTTGATTGATAGCTAAGTCTTTTTCGATGTAGGTATTGGTCGTAGCAATGTATGCTTCGGGCTGATAATAATCATAATAACTAATGAAATACTCGACGGCATTGTTAGGAAAGAACTGCTTAAATTCTCCGTACAACTGTGCTGCGAGGGTTTTGTTATGGCTAAGTACAAGCGTTGGACGATCCAACTGAGCCACCACATTAGCAACTGTAAAAGTTTTTCCGGAGCCTGTCACCCCCAATAACGTCTGAGCAGGTTCGCCGTTGGTGAGTCCTTCTACGAGCTGAGCTATTGCTTGGGGCTGGTCGCCCGTAGGTTGATAATCAGAAATAAGTTCAAAGGGCATAGCTGCAAATGAATAGTAGCTTATATAACAAGCTTCTATACCCCAAAAGTTCGTTGGTATATCGCTAAAAAAACATTGCCTCACTTCCAAAAAGTGAGGCAAGTGCCACATTACCCTACTCTATAAAATTATACTTTAGATACTAACAACTATCATGCCAAATTAGATACCGTTTCTCTCAAATACACTTTAGGGTATACTTTTAAAACTTATAGGAGTAAGTATCGACAGGCTCTACTGTTAGATATTATTTTAAAAAAATCTAAAATAAAATAATTTAAACTAAAAAAAATACAATAAAAAAGATAAGGTCAATTTCTAAAAAAACGCTCTACAAATAAAAAATCGTCCCACCATAATTGTATTAACAACTAAAAATCAGCATCTTAACTCTTTAAATCTTAGATTTAGTTGTATCTACGCTGTTTTTCTACCTCGCCAAAAATCTATCACTACTTTAAATAGTACTATTTTAACCAAATTACAAAAAAATGTAATTACTAAGCCTCTTATTACATGACAGATAAGTACCTAAAATACAACTATTTATATGCCAAATTTCGCACTACCCTCAAAAATATTCAAAAAAAACATACCATAGTAACAATACGACGCTTTTTGTTTGTGGTTATCCATCGTCTTCCTCTTCTTTTCTTACAATTACCGATGATTTGTAATGAATTCTATAAACAATCGTTGTATCCAAAGACTTTTATATGAACCTTATTGTATTCTTACGTTTAAAAAAAATTCACAACGATGTCTCTGACTGTTTTAATCACTGGAGGAACCGGTATTATTGGCCGCCGACTAACGGAGCTTTTATTAGCGAAAGGCTATAAAGTAGCATACTTGAGTCGTCGAGAAGTAGAAATTTCTGATGTAAAAGTCTACAAATGGAACCTCGACAAAGGATGGATTGACCCCAAAGCATTAGCCGAAGCGGATTATTTAGTTCATTTAGCGGGGGAAGGAATCGCCGATGGACGCTGGACGAATCATCGCAAACAAACGATTATCAATAGCCGCACCAAAACGATTGAATTGATTGCGCGTGAGCTGCAAGGGCGTCCATACAAGTTAAAGGCATTTGTATCAGCCTCTGGTATCAGCTTTTATGGAACTGACACTGGCGATAAGCACCTTTTAGAACAAACGCCCTCTGGAAGCGATTTTTTGGCGCATGTTACACGCAGTTGGGAAAATGCCGCTGATTTGGTAGCCCATGTAGGTATCCGAACTACCAAATTACGCACCGGAGTAGTACTAACTGATAAAGGCGGAGCACTACCCAAAATAGCCCTTCCTATCCAATGGGGAGTAGGCGCTCCTTTGGGCAATGGCAAACAATGGGTATCTTGGATACACATCGACGATCTTTGTAATATGTATATCGAAGCCCTTGAAAATAATCAATGGAGAGGCGTGTACAATGCGGTAGCACCTAGCCCTGTGACCAATACCGAACTTACCCGTCTTATTGCAAAAGTGATTCAGCGTCCTTTGTGGCTTCCTAATATTCCAGCATTTGTCTTAAAAGCTATTTATGGTGAAATGGCAAATGTAGTACTAGGGGGCAACTATATCATCAACCAACGGATTACGAAAGAAACTGATTTTCGTTATCAATTTAGCGACCTTGAACAGGCTTTAGAAAATCTCTTTAAAAAGTAAAAACTGACACATCAACAAAAGGATTTCAAAATGATTGCTTATCTTTGAAGTTGTTCGTTTATGTATGAAGTGTTCACAAGCATATTTTTAACTTCACTTCAAAAATAGTGGCCTTTTTGCCAGCTAATAGTACACTTACCCATTATGATTGAACGATTTTTATCCAGTTATTCAAATCGATTTGTTTCTCGCTATTTGATATTAGCTATTGATGGAGGCATCGTCGTCATTTCGTTTGTAATTGCTTGTATTTTACGTTTCAATCTCAAAGTTTCGGATGTCAACTGGGCACTATATAAGTATTATTTATTGACGCTATTTATAAGTAGACTCCTATGCTTTATTTACTTTCGCTCGTATAGTGGTATCGTACGTCATACTAGTGTAGAAGACACCTCTCTCATTTTCAAGGCCATCACTCTTAGTAGTTTTCTTACCATTGTCACGTCTTCTTTACTTACCTATACCACTGACAATTACCTATTTTATATTCCTATTTCGATTCTTATCATCGAATACTTTATTTCTCTTTTTTTGATGGTAGCGAGTCGTTTTTTGGTGAAAGATATTTATAAAACCCTCATCGCCAATGCCCCCGGAGAAAAAGTAGACGTTCTCATCTACGGAGCAGGGGCTTTAGGTATCTTGACCAAAAACACCCTCTTGCGAAATCGTTATAAAAAGTACAACATTATAGGTTTTATTGACGATAACGCATCATTGAATTTCAAAACAGTAGAGGGGGTACAGGTCTATCCCGAATCAGAAGCTATTCATCGTTTTATCAAAGACCGAACCGACACTAACCTTGAAGTGGTGCTGGCAATCCAGCATATCAAACCCCACCGTAAAAACGAAATCATCGAAAATTTCCTAAAACAGGATGTGGTGGTAAAGGTGGTTTCGTCTGTTTACGAAAAAATAACAGATCAACAGCTCAAATCCTCCGAAATACGCCCGATACGTATCGAAGATCTTTTGGAAAGAGAGCCTATTCAAATAGACAACCAAAATATCAACCTTCTTTTGGCCGGCAAAATCGCCATAGTAACAGGTGCAGCGGGCTCCATTGGAAGTGAAATAGCCCGGCAGTTGGTTCGGTTTCGGCCCAAAACACTTCTCCTTTTAGATCAATCAGAATCAGGATTATATGATTTAGAGAACGAACTAAAACAACGTTTTCGACAATACTTAGGCGAATCTACCGAGATTGTTGTACAAGTAGCCGACATCACCGATGAAATCAGAATGCGTTACATTTTTGAGAATTATCGACCTCAATTTATATTTCATGCAGCCGCCTACAAACACGTCCCTTTGATGGAAGAACACCCCTATGAGGCGGTCAAAGTAAACGTATTTGGGAGCAAAATTGTGGCCGATTTGGCAGTCGAAATGGGAGTAACAAAATTTGTGATGATATCGACCGACAAAGCCGTAAATCCAACTAATGTAATGGGAGCTACCAAGCGCCTAGCTGAGATGTATGTGCAAAGCCTCAATAATCGCTTTCATTCAACCCGTTTTATTACTACCCGTTTTGGAAACGTACTTGGCTCAAATGGCTCAGTGGTACCACTTTTTCAGAAACAAATTCAGGCAGGCGGCCCGCTTACGGTCACCCACCCTGATGTCATTCGGTATTTCATGACTATTTCAGAAGCGTGTCAGCTAGTATTGGAAGCAGGAAGTATGGGGAAAGGTGGGGAGATTTTTGTTTTTGACATGGGCGAACCTGTTAAAATCGCTGATTTAGCCCAAAAAATGATTAAACTCTCGGGGCTTCGTTTAGGCAAAGACATTGAAATTCAATACACAGGTTTGCGCCCAGGAGAAAAGCTTTACGAAGAATTACTAAGTGACAAAGAACATACCCTACCTACCTATCATCCTAAAATACAAATTGCCCAAGTTGATACGCAGGCTTTTCTTGAAATAGCCAATTCTCTCATTGAACTTAAAAGAATACTTAAAAAAGGGGATAAAGCTTTGCTTGTAAATAATCTCAAAATCATTGTTCCCGAGTTTATCAGCAACAATTCGATCTATGAAACTTTGGACGACTTGGAGTTAAAATGAAAATCTTTTCGACTTCTCAAATCAGAGCTTGGGATGAGTATACCATTACTCACGAACCTATTTTGTCTATAGCTCTCATGGAAAGAGCCTCCTCCGCCTTTGTGAAATGGTTTTGTGCCCGTTTTGACAATCACCAACCTATCAAGATATTTTGTGGAATGGGCAATAACGGCGGCGATGGACTGGCTATTGCACGCCTTTTACACCAACAAAACTACCAAGTAGAAGTATTTCTTCTTAAACATTCGCCACAGGGCTCTCCTGATTTTGAGACCAATCTGGCCCGTTTCAGCTCATTTCTAAATCCCCGATGGTTGGTTGATTCAGAAGATTTTCCACCCCTCCTCCCTTCCCATATTATTATTGATGCTCTTTTGGGGTCGGGGCTTTCACGCGCCGCTAGTGGCACCCTCGCAGATTGTATCCAACATATCAATCAAAGCACGGCCACTATCATTTCGGTAGATATTGCCAGTGGGCTATTTGCAGATTTTCCCAATGCTCCCGACAATGTGATTGTGAAACCTACTTTTACGGTGTCATTCCAATGCCCTAAACTTGCGTTTTTGCTTCCTCAAAACGCTGATTATGTGGGCGATTGGCAGGTAGTAGAGATTGGGCTTCATCCAGAATACAAAGCCTCAACCCCTTATCTTTATACACCTGTTTGTCCTAATATAGGAAACTCACGACAAAAATACGCTCATAAGGGAAGTTTTGGCCATGCATTACTTATTGCAGGAAGTTACGGAAAAATCGGTGCGGCAGTTTTAGCAGCTAAGGCTTGTTTGCGCGCTGGCGTTGGATTATTGACTGTCCAGTTGCCCCGTTGTGGATATGATATTTTACAAACTAGCCTACCAGAAGCTATGGTAAGCCCCGACTGGCATTGGATGGTCAATACGACCGTTCCTGATTTAAAACCTTATTCAGCGATTGGAGTAGGACCAGGCCTAGGAAAAGATTCTTTTACGCTTATTATGCTCAAAGAACTGCTCAAATCGGTAGAGTCACCCATGGTAATTGATGCCGACGCACTCAATTTGATAAGCGAAAATCCAGAATTATTGAGTTTGGTTCCTCATCATTCTATCCTTACGCCTCATCCTAAAGAATTTCAAAGATTGCTAGGCAAAACTTGGGACAACGATTTCCAAAAAATAGAAGAACTGAGAAATTTTTCTCAAAAGCATAATGTAATTGTTTGCTTAAAAGGAGCTCATACGGCTATTGCACTTCCGGATGGCTCTGTTCATTTTAATTCGACTGGTAATCCGGGAATGGCCACAGGTGGCAGCGGAGATGTGCTGACAGGGATTATTACTGCTTTGTTGGCTCAGGGTATTTCGCCTATCGAATCGGCTATTTTTGGGGTTTATCAACATGGGCTAGCTGGCGATCGAGCTGCCCAAAAGTGCACCCAGCCTGCCCTAATTGCTTCGGATATTATAAATGCAATGGGCTGGTAATTACCAGCCCATTGCACGTTAACTATTCCTCTTATATAACTTCTTTTTACGATACTCTCACACACCGATATTTTAAATTTTTAAAACTCAGAATATCGGTGTTTACAAACTTTATTTTCCTCCTATTGGATTGTACGTAGTGACGGCTTTTCTCTTAGTAACCGTATAAGGTACACATTTTTGAGGTGGGCAATTACAATCAGGTGCATTGATAATTAGTTTAGTTTTGCACAAATCGGTAGAAGTTACCGTCACTTCTGCATTCTGATTTACCGGCACCCCTGTTATTGTAAACGTACCATTTTCGTTGTTCACAACCTGTCCTAATGTACTTGTTACGGCATCATTTGAACTCACTGTAAAGGAATAAGTCTGCTGATTATCGGCACACTTAGGTGCTTCGCTTAAGGTGAGGGTTGGAGCGGGATAAATGGTAAGCGTCAAAGCAATACGTGAACTTGTACAATTTGAAGCATCTATTTTACGAGCTTCTACATAATACGTACCCGCCGTTGTAGGCTTATAAGTCAAAGTACCTTCGGCAATTTTGTTACCACCTACAGCAGCATCATACCAATCTGCCGTTTCTCCTGTTCCTACAATTACGGTCAGAGCAGTGGCCGTATCTCCTTGGCAAAAAGTCTGATTAGTACCAATAGGAGGGTTTACAGAAGGACAATTACAGACAGGAGCAGCTACTTCCAATGTAGTTTTACAGTCGTTGGCGCTAGTTGCGGTTACGACTACATTTTGACCGCTAGGAATGCCATTGATTGTAAAAATACCACCGCCATTGTTGGTAACAGTATACGGGGGAACTGTCGTAATCGTGCCATTTGAAATTACTTTTAAAGAATATGTTTGTAAATTAATAGCACAAATTCTTTCGGAAATCTCCAATATGGGTTTTGAAGTATCTGCCCCTACAGTTGTAGAATTACTACCTTTACAACCATTGATAGCGTTTGTTACTTCGACCGAATAAGTTCCTGCCACACTTACTACAAAAGTTGATACATTGCCCGGATTAGCCACACCTTGTGGCACTTGCCATACATAGGTGGGATTGGCTCCCCCGTTTTGAACCGTGGCTTTGATAGTATCACTTGGCAACGCACAAGTAAGATTTAAAGTATTCAAAGATACGGTTACACGATTGGTATCACTTTTGACAGTGGTATTGGCAGTAGCCTTACAGCCATTAGAGCTGTTGATAACTTCTAAAGTATAAAGCCCAGCCATGGTAACAAAAACTGAAGGATTATTTCCGGGATCAATGGCGCCTGCTGGTACTGTCCAATTATAGATAGGGCTGCTTCCTCCATTCACAATAGAGGCAGTAAGTGTTTGAGAAGGCTCTTCACAAGTTAAGGTGATAGACGGCAGGGTTACCAATACTTTAGCAGTATCTATCGTAACGGTGACATTGGCCGTACCACTACATCCATTGGCAGGATTGGTTACGATTACAGTATACTTACCTGCCACACTTACCAGCAGACTATCTACATTGCCAGGGTTAGTAGCACCCGCAGGTACTGTCCATGCATAATTGGGAGTGCCGCCATGCACAACCGATGCTTTGAGCTTACCCTGAGGCGCTACACAAGTTAGATTAAGCGAATTAAGAGACACAATTACTTTGGCGGTATCAGCTTCTACCGATACAGTAGCACTTGATTCGCATCCGTTACTTGGATTGGTTATTTCTACAGTATAAAACCCGATTTTGCTTACGCTAAAACTGGATACATTGCCTGGGTTGGATACACCCGCAGGTACTGTCCAAGTATAAGTAGGGTTAGCACCGCCATTCGTCACAGTAGCAGTCAGGGTTTTTGTAGGCGAAGCACATGTCAATACAATGGGGTTCAGTGCTACGGATATCTTAGCAGTGTCGGTAGTCACAGTTACTGTCGTATTGGCTTTACATCCGTTGGTAGGATTAGTCACTTCTACGCCATAAAGTCCTGCCACTTCTACTTCAAAACTCGACACATTGCCCGGATTGCTAACCCCTGATGGGACAGTCCATACATAAGATGGATTTAATCCCCCATCGGAAACCGTAGCAGTTAATATTTGACTAGGCGATGCACAAGTCAATTTCACCGGATTCAAACTTACTTTTACTTTAGTAGTATCTGCCGTCACTGCGGCATTGGCAGTAGCTTTACATCCATTGGTGGGATTGGTCACTTCTACCGCATAGTTTCCAGTCGCTGAAACACTAAAAGTCGCTACATTGCCCGGATTGCTAACGCCTGACGGTACCGTCCAAGTGTAAGTCGGGCTAGCACCCGCATCTGATACTTGCACGGTTAGGGTTTTGGTAGATTGTGCACAAGTAAGGGTAAGAGGCGCTAAACTTACTTTTGGTTTAAGTGTATCTTGAGTTACGTTCGTGGTCGCTTCTTGTGTACAACCATTGGAAAGATTTGTTACTACTACCGAATATACTCCCGAGATTGTTACCCCAAAATTGGATACATTTCCAGGGTTTGTCACTCCTGATGGAACGGTCCAAGCATAGCTAATGCTAGCACTTGCGTTTGTAACAGTAGCAGTAAGTATCTGCGAAGGAGCTGTACAAGTTAGTTTAATGTTGTTTAAAGAAACAGTTGGTTTTACTTTATTTTCTGAAACGATTGCAGTGTCGCTTGCCGAACAACCCGTAACAGGATTAGTCGCCGTTACGGTGAAAGTTCCTACTGTTGACGTTGTATAATTTTTCGTCGTCGTATTGGCTGGCACTTCAGGGCCTGACCATACATAGGTCAATCCATTCACAGGATTGGTGGTAGGAGCTAGTTGCAAGCTCGTAGTAGTACAGGTCAGTACGCCACCATTGACCGCGATTGTGGGCTTGGTAGTATTTGAGCTTACGATAGCAGTATCACTTGAGGTACAGCCATTGGATGGATTGGTGGCAGTTACGGTAAAAGTGCCCGCTGTTGACGTTGTATAATTTTTCGTTGTCGTATTGGCTGGTACACCAGGGCCTGACCACACATAAGTCAACCCACTTGCAGGATTGGTCGTAGGGGATAATTGTAAACTTGTAGTGGTACAAGTCAACACACCTCCACTGACCGCAATAGTAGGCTTAGTAGTATTTGTTGCAACAACTGCTGTGTCAGAAGCAGTACAACCATTATCTGTATTGGTTACGGTGACGGTATATACTCCTACTACATCCACTGTAATGCTTGAATTAGTAGAAGAGAAATTATTAGGGCCTGTCCACTGATAAGATACTCCTGGAGGCGCTGCCTGAGCTGCAATTGTTACAGAGGCATTGGTACAAGTAATCTTCCCGCCTGTCGCAATCACAGTAGGACGATTGATATCTTGACTCACAATAGCCGTATCTGAAGCTGTACAACCACTTGTTTTATCAGTGACAGTGACTTGATATACTCCAGAGGAAGACACCGTTACATTTTGAGATGTTTGTCCATTTATCCCTAGACCACTCCATAAATAATCAACATTGTTTGAAGCATTGGCCGTCAACTGTAAATTCAGCGTGCTACAAGTAAGCTCTCCACCGTTGACAGTGACCGTTGGGACGGTAGTATTAGAAGTCACGATGGCGGTATCACTCGCCGTACAGCCTGTAACAGGATTCGTAGCCGTTATGGTAAAAGTACCCGCAGTTGAAGTCGTATAGTTTTTCGTCGTTGTATTGGCTGGCACACCCGGTCCTGACCATACATAAGTTAATCCATTTACAGGGCTAGTGGTAGGAGATAGTTGCAGGCTGGTAGTGGTACAAGTCAATACTCCTCCGTTCACAGCAATCGTGGGCTTGGTAGTATTAGAAGTCACGATGGCGGTATCACTCGCCGTACAACCTGTAACAGGGTTTGTAGCCGTTACGGTAAAAGTACCCGCTGTTGAAGTCGTGTAGTTTTTCGTCGTCGTATTAGCTGGCACACCTGGTCCCGACCATACATAGGTCAATCCATTTACAGGGCTAGTGGTAGGAGATAGTTGCAGGCTGGTAGTGGTACAAGTCAATACTCCTCCATTCACAGCAATCGTGGGCTTGGTAGTATTAGAAGTCACGATGGCGGTATCACTCGCCGTGCAGCCGTTGGAAGGGTTAGTTGCTGTGACGGTAAAAGTACCCGCTGTCGAAGTCGTGTAGTTTTTCGTCGTTGTATTGGCTGGCACACCCGGTCCTGACCATACATAAGTCAATCCATTCACAGGACTGGTCGTAGGAGATAGTTGCAAACTCGTTGTAGTACAAGTCAATACTCCTCCATTCACGGCAATCGTGGGCTTGGTCGTATTTGAAGTCACGATGGCGGTATCACTCGCCGTACAGCCTGTAACAGGGTTTGTAGCTGTTACGGTGAAAGTACCCACGGTTGAAGTCGTGTAATTTTTCGTCGTCGTGTTGGCTGGTACTCCAGGCCCTGACCATACATAAGTCAAGCCATTCACAGGGCTAGTCGTAGGAGATAGCTGCAAACTCGTTGTAGTACAAGTCAATACTCCTCCATTCACGGCAATCGTGGGTTTGGTTGTATTTGAACTCACGATAGCGGTATCACTCGCCGTACAGCCGTTGGAAGGGTTAGTTGCTGTGATGGTAAAAGTACCCGCTGTTGAAGTCGTGTAGTTTTTTGTCGTTGTATTAGCAGGCACGCCCGGTCCCGACCATACATAGGTCAATCCATTTACAGGGCTAGTCGTAGGAGATAGTTGCAAACTGGTAGTAGTACAAGTTAATACCCCTCCATTGACTGCGATTGTGGGCTTGGTGGTACTTAATGATACTAAGGCGGTATCAGAGGCCGTACAGGTAACGCCCCCTTTAGTCACTGAATAAGTAACCGTATAAGTACCTGCCGCCGTGACAGATGGGTTTTGGCTAGTGCTATTGAAACCACCCGGACCTGACCAACTATAACTAGAAGATGTAATCCCCGAAGTAGGACTTCCCACTGCCGTAATTTGCAAATTAGCAGGAACACATTTTACCACACCTCCTGTAGCCGAAACCACCGGCTTTACTACGTCTACTTGATAGCTCACAAAGGGTTGACAATCATCGGTTGCATCTTTTAAGCAAGCGTACACATAGTAAGATTTTACTTGTCCATCTACCGCTGGGAAGTTATTAGAATTAATGGAAGCCGAGCCATTTGAAATACTCCCCGACCCTAGCACTGTTTTACCATTACCAGTCGCCGTGTATGGATTTGTAACCGCCGTGTTGAAGCGTACCCATTCGATAGTAACAGGCGACAACGCAGTAGTGCTTGCAGAAAATGATACACTGGTATTGGGGCAAATGGTCTTCACCGCTGAAGGATTCGGATTTGTGAGTGTAGGACACGTAATATTCAAGCACGCAGCATCTACTTTAATATAATCTCCACTTGCAAAACCTTCTACTCTTACATAACTAGTATTAGCCGGGGCTGTACCACTCAAAGTATAATACTGAGTACGTGGGTAAGGCCCAAAATCAACATCCTTGTTTACTTCTACTTGTTGGGTACTTAAGGCCTGATTGGAAGCATTATAAAATATCAGCCTTATATAATGATTTAAGCTTGGATCATGCGTACCAGCCCAAATTGACAAACTAGCAGTGCTCCCTGGCGTAATCGATACATCTTGCCAGAAGCGAGCATTATTATTGGCGGTATTTTCTTCTAAATAACCATTTTTAGCCCCGCACACTTGATATCCTGTACCATTGTAGAAATTTCCTCCTGAAGAACTCCACCCCGTGGTTCCATCTTCAAAACTGGGATTTATCAATTTATTGTCGGGACAAGTACATGATGCTTCACAAGTAACTTTGACATTCAAATTTGTAACCACTGAAGTACCGGTAGCCATATACGTAATACCATTATAGACCACTTCAGCTCTTACCGATGTACCATTACTAATGGGAGAAGCATCATAAAAACCATTAGAATTTGTAGTCACCGTTCGGATAACGTTGTTGGTACTCAGATTCCGAACAACTACTGAAATCCCACTCAATCCTTCTCCAGAGTCATATACACTATCTCCATCTTTATCACAAAAGACATAACCCGTGACGTCTGTTGCAAAAGCAAATTGGGATGTAAATACCAGTATCGCCCCTAGCATACATCGCAGAAGCAACAACCGTAAGTCTTCTATAAGGGTTTTACCCTTCTGTTTGGGAAATGTAAAAGTGGCCATAACGGGCATAAAGTTTAAATTAAAAAGCAGGATATATAAGGGGGGTTGGGGAAGGTGGAGTTATTTGAGGATAACCCCACCTTTCTTAACTTTTTTGATTGTCATCGGGATACATAAATCTTTAGGACAACAATTTGTCGAAGGTTCAACAATGATAGCACAGCATCCTTGCGTAGGGCATGTATTGTTGGTTGCTTCAAAGGTATAAATGCCCGGCTCTGCGATAAGAAACACATTCCCTGTAGCGACTACCTCGGTTCCTTGGTTTTTAAACCATTTTACGTTTTTATAAAACTCAGGTAGCGTGGCTTCTATGACTTCCCCTGGGCACACTTCCATCGGAACTGTAAAGCATTCGTAATCAATATCATCTTCCTCTTCTTCCCCATTACATGGCGTAGAGTCCTTGTCTTTTTGGGTCATACTACAGATCTCCGCTGTGTTGAACCACACTCCTTGCCGTACTACTTTTACCACTAATTGCAGAGTGGCGGTATCGCCCGGTGCCAACGTGCCTATTGTCCATTGTTTTGAATTAAAATCGTAGTTGCCCGTGGCAGTAGCATAGGTAACATACGCTACTCCAGCGTTTAATGTATCCCTCACTACGACGTTGGTAGCAGTAGAAGTACCCTCATTCCACACTTTGATGGTATAGGTAAGCGCATCCCCTATTTTTGCTACTTTTTTATTAATTGACTTATCAAGGGCAAGATCATAATCTCCTTCGCAGTTTTGAAAAGTAGGCGCAGGAGCAGGCAAAATACTCGCACAGCCGTTAGCATTTTTCACAAAAATGATATGCCCTCCATTGGTCGACAAATTCAGCACTGTAAGTTGATTATTACCAGCTACATTTGTCAATGTTTGCTTTATGCCGGTGGGAACTGGCCCATTACCTATCGACGAAAAGCCCGTAGCCACCACTACTTCAAATACTCCTGCTCCCGAAATCCGTAAGTTGACACTATAGGTAGTATCGCCCGTACAAGCAGGAATGGAATCCAAGCTGAATTGAGGAAGGGGCAATATGGTGTAAATCTTTTCGGCATAAGGCGCACAATTAGGAGCGCTCGTAGGGAGGTTTTTCAAAATGGCATACACATAGTAATTGACAGGGACCGTACCTGAATTGGCAGGCAATACCAACCCCGGCAAACCATTTGGAATAGAAGCTACCCCATTTGTAGGCTTCACTTCTTCTAGCAATGTTCCCCCTGAGTACATGCTATTGCCCGTTTGTGGGGTGGTAAAATAAACAAATCGTAGGGTTTGAGAAGTATCAGACACATTCACAACCATAGATTCTCCATAACTACCCGAACAAAGTGTATCACGCGCGTCTGATGTGGCAATGGTAGGGCATAGACTATTACAAGGACTCGCCGATACTGTCACAGTAGTATCTTTAAAACAGCCTGCTTCCCCAAAAACTCTTACGTAATAAGTTACTGTAGGGGTATTGTTGGCAATATTTTGTGCCAAAACTAGCGGTAGAGCGCCAATAGTAGTAGCGGCAGCAGCGGCAGTAGGCAACGTTCCAAAACCAGTCGTATTGAATGCATAACGCCCGTCAACATTTCCTGTAACAATACTTACTTTACCATTGTTTTTGGGTTGCCCGTTTTCACATTCTGGAGTTTGTACTTGTACCAAATAAGAAGGTTTAGGTATAATTGACAAAGTCACCGGAACACGCGTCGGATTTACTTCTCCGTTGCATCCTTGTACCGTACTTTTTGCTTGCATATAATAAGTACCCACCGAAGGCGCCGTAAAGGTGAGAGAATTGGCCTGAAGTAAAGTACCATTGGAAGGCGCGTTATACCAATCTACGGTGGTATTGGTATTTACTACTGCCGTGAAAGTTGGATTAGGAATCGTACTACCTTCACAAATACTCACACTAGAAGCCAAAGCAGAAGGTATGCTAGGCGTACAACTACAATTGGGTGCTATGATAGTAGTATCTACTGTACATCCATTGAGGTTTGAATTCAACACCAAATTTTGTCCAGCGGGTATATTAGCAATCGTATAAGGATTTGAACCCGAAATATTAGTCCCACTAGGTGATACTACCGTTACGAGTCCCGTTGAGGCAATTGTTAGGTTATAAGTAGAACTTTGAACAACGCAATTGGTACTTATCCCGCTGAAAGCTGGTAGGGGTTTGATAGTAGCAGTCGCCTGCACAGGGGTACTCCTACAAATAGACTGTGAGTTGCTTACACAAGCCACATAATATATTTTATTCTCTGATAGAGAAGGTGTTATGAAACTATTTCCTGTACCCAATTGATTGGTGAGTGCTATATCGCCATACCATGTAGCAGTAGTACCAGTAGCACAACCCGAAGCCGTCAACGTCGCGGTTCCCACTCCACATCGAGTAGCAGAAGTGGTAGTCGGAGCGGCGATTTGCGGACAACCACAATCGGGCTTATTTACAGTAAGCCTTTTCAGACACCCATCTAAAGTAGCTGTAATGCTGTACTGAGTTGTATCTTTTCCTACAGTCACCGTAAAAGTAGTACCACTTCCCGTCACACTGCCCGCGTTGGCGGTTACAACGGCCCCGTTGGATACAGTCACGGTGGTTATGTATTTACTGTTGTCTTGCGAACATACCGACGACACCAGTACTAATGTAGGTGTTGGTTTTACTACTACCGTCACTGTATCAGTAGCCTGACATTGATTTTGAATATTGGTAACTGTTACGTAATAATCGGTGGTAGTGTCTGGCTTTACGGTGATTTTGGGGGTTGTAGCACCTGTACTCCACAAATAAGTAAAATCTGTCGTATTTGTAAATCCAAAATTCAACTCCGTCCCCGGACAAATCGGGTTAAGTTGGATTTGCGGAACAGTAACTGAGGTTTTTTGTACCCTTATTGTATCCTTACATCCGCTAGTATTGGTTAGTACAAAACGATAAAAACCATTTTTATCCAAACCCGCGATGTTTCCTTGTGCATCAATCGTGGCGGCATCTGTATTGCTAGGATTGTTGGGGTCATTGAAAGATAAAAATGACCAACTTTCCCCGTTTCCTGCACCTTTGATTTTGGCATCGGTGGTACATACTACCGTATCTTTGCCTGCATTGGGCTTAGGAAGCACCACCACCTGAACAGTGTCAGCTATTTTGCAACCTGTGGCATTGGAAGTAACTACGACACTATATGTAGTTGTTTGTAAAGGACTTACACTAATAGTAGCAGAGGTAGTATTGTTGCTCCACTTATAAGTTACATTTGAAAGACCTTGATACCCGAAAGTCAACGTCTGACCAGGGCAAATATCATAATCGGGTAGATTAGCAACTACAAAATTGGCTTTTGTGACCGTCACTGTATCACTACAGCTTGCATCAGCATCTTTTTTCAACATAAAACGGTAAGTACCATTCACGGTCAAGCCTGTCACTAGACCTGCATTCGAAACGGTGGGGGTGTTGTTGTTGCTTGATGACAAAAACGACCAACTTTCTCCCTGAGCTGCTGTGGTCAGTTGAATACTCGTGCTACACACGGTCGTATCTTTGCCTGCATTAGGTTTAACACACACAACATTGCCACAACTCGGTACACTCCCTAGAAAAGGATAAATGTGCATCTCTCCGCTAGTCATTACATAATTTTGTGCAATGAGCTGCCCTTCAATGTTTGAATTGTTTCCTCCCGTTTCTTTGTCTACACTTGCATAAGGAGCCAAAATACTTCCTTCCACCGTGGCACTTCCCCCAATCACCAGATTGCCGGTAACTGCTGGAAAATTCCAGAGGATATAATTCATGGTTCCGTTGACATTCTGATTTTTGACTTGCCACGTAAAATCAGCACCAGTAGTCACGTTGATAATGAGTGGACGACTAGCCGAGGGAGTAAAATCTAAATTAAGGTTATTGATTGAATTTAGGGCAGCCCCTGTCACATTCCAAATTCGTGGGCCCGTGGCTCCTGCTGCATCTTTTAATAGTAAATTTTTTCCATTTATATCCGTTATTTTTTGTCCATCTGCCCAAGTCTCAATATTGTTTTGACATAAAGTAAGATTTTGAGAGTTGGTTTTGAGTTGTGTAAAAGCATTTCCAAAATCAATTACATTGGCTTGACACACAGGGTTACTAACGGTATCGACTCCTAGTCCCGAAAAACTAGAAGTTAAGGAAATATAAGCAGGAGAAGGGCTATTGTAGCTACTCCCTTGGGTCGTAATTCTGATATTACTAACTGCATTGTTGGCGTCTTTATACCATACTTTAAGTGGATCCAAATTAGCATTGCCGGTGGCCAAACAATTTCCAATTTTTAAATATCCATTATTTAAAATTTTAAGTTCACCTTGCACCAATTTCACCCCTCCTCCTACTACTAGCCCCACAGTGACACCACCCACCTGAAAAGGAGATGCTCCATTTGTATTACTAGGTGTGACTAGCAATTGGTATCCTTTCACCGTAAGATTTCCTCCAATGGCAATCGCCCCCTCACTTTCATTGGATTGGAGGGTGGCATTTCCTTGTAAAAAAACATTGAAACTTCCCGCAGGAGCAAGTGGATTTTGAGCGCCAATATATACAATAGGCATTCCCACTAGTAGGGCTAAAATAAAAATTAACTTGTGCAAGACAAGCCTCAAGAGTGAGCTCAACGTAGAGTTGAGCCCCTCAAGACTTCTGTGTAAAATGAACATATAGAGTAGGGTAAAATAAAACGCTAATACAAAAACATCACTTTAAAGTCATTCCATTAGCCTAAACTAGAAGTACGATTTTACTTCTAGTCTTATCATGGATTTTGACACCGCTATCCTAATTCGTAAGACCTTATTCTTTCCAATTGTCAACCCATAGAAATATAACTCTGTCAACAAATGGCAGCTTCAAGTCTAGTATATTATGGCTAGTTCTAATTAGATAAAATATTATTATCTACTATATATACAGAACTTCTATTATATCTTAAGAATAAAATATTTGTCTATCAAAAATCACGTACTTCATGATCCAAAACTCAAAGTAATTTTAGTCCTTAAATCACGAAATCTTAGTTTTCATCTAGAGACACGTTATAATATTTTTAAATAGAAAGAAATGCAGTAACCTTAAGCTCTATGAAGTGCTTGAGGGACTTATGGATAAAAAAGAGATTACTCAGCTCCTTAAGAGTTTTTAATTGAATTGCATCTAGTGCAAAATCTTCTCGAAAGAAGATAGAAGATTTATTTATCATGATTTTTATATAAAGTAGGGATTGCTAAATAAACACATCCATAAACGATGCATATATTCCTATTGGTTACAATTTTTATACCAAAAAAGCTTTTTGAACAAAAATTACCTTTACTTTAAAGAATAAAAAAATACATAAACACCTAAAAACCAAGTACTTACCTTTCGATATTTTATTATACCGAAAATCACTAATTTACCAACAAGAAGTGATTGATTGGAATATATCTAAAGCAGAGAAGCAAAAAGGAAGGATAAAATGAGGCCTCAATTTCCATGCCAATACTGCACAGAATAATAGGAATTAGAGAATGTCAGAAGTTATATTTTCAAGAAAAAACTACAGCAAATCTGGTCGGCGAACTTGGGTACGCTCCAAAGATTGCTGATAGCGCCAATCAGCGATTTTGGCTTCATGGCCTGAAAGAAGGATATCAGGAACAGTCCAGCCTTCAAAATCTGAAGGTCGAGTATAAACAGGTGGCGCTAACAGATTGTCCTGAAAAGAATCTGTCAAGGCGGATGTTTCGTCATTAAGAACTCCCGGAATAAGCCGAATAATAGCATCAGCAACCACACAAGCGGCCAATTCGCCCCCAGAAAGCACATAATCTCCAATGCTAATTTCGGAAGTGACAAAATGCTGCCGCACCCGCTCATCAACGCCTTTATAATGCCCACAAAGAATAATCAGATTGTCGACCATAGAAAGGCGATTGGCGGTTTTTTGGGCAAAACGCTCACCGTCGGGAGTCATATAAATTACCTCGTCATAAGTACGCTCACTTTGGAGTTGTCTAATACAACGAGCAATAGGCTCAATCATCAATACCATGCCGGCACCGCCTCCAAACGCATAGTCGTCTACTTGGCGCTGTTTGCTGGTGCTATAATCTCTCAAATCATGCACATGCACTTCCACATGACCTCCTTCTTGGGCACGTTTCAAAATAGAATGTCCAAAAAAACTATCCAGAAGACGTGGCAAACATGTTATGATATCGATTCGCATGGGTTCTTAATGGGTTGGGGGTAAATTAATCTTCGTCGTCTGCTTCCTCATTCTCTTCGCTTATATACACATCCAGTAAGCCTTCTGGTAAGTTTACATAAAGAGTTCTGAGAGTCCGATCCGTACGAGGTACGATGGTGTCATTGACCGGAATCAGTACTTCGTTGCCTTGGTAATTCATCGCAATCAAATCTTGGGTAGACATACTATAAACCGTAGCAACAGTTCCTAATTCGCCAAGCTTCTCATCTACCACCTTGAAACCCATGATTTCATGATAATAAAACTGCGACTCGTTGAGGTCATCAAGGGTATCTTCAGGCAGGAAAAGCCCACAATTAATCAAAGGCGTAGCGTCCTCAATAGAATTGATATCCTCAAATTTGACAATGGCTTTGCTACCTTTTTGGATATTGATATTTTCCACAAAAAAGGGCGTAAGCTGTCCTTTTATTTCAACGAATACTGAGTCTAAGTCTTCGTAATCATCTGGAAAATCGACATCCAAAAAAATCACGACTTCGCCGCGAGTACCGTGCGTGCGGGTGATGTGCCCTAGTTGAAAACAATCGTTGTGATTCATAACTTATCTATAAAGTTGGTATCAAGAAACCAATCTTTTATTTTTCAATGAATGCTTGAAAAGTATGCGATTTTGACGGAGCATAATTCTAAAAAAGAAAAGTGGTACGAACCTGATTGATAGGCTCATACCACTCCGTAAGCTTTCGAAATTATTCAGCAGAATCGGCAGCAGGTGCATCCTCAGCAGGGGCTTCGGTAGCTTCGGCGGCAGGTTCTTCTACTACATTTTTCTTAGCAATTGCAGCAGCGCGAGCTTCGTTTACTTTACGCTCTGCTTCCAACTGAGCTTCTTTAGCTTCAGTTTGTTTTTTGGTCAAGCCGTCTTGTTTAGTTTCGACTCTTCCCGCTTTTCCTTGTTTCCAAGCTTCAAAACGCTCATCGGCTACATCTTGAGTGATAGCACCTTTGATAACACCCACTTGCAAGTGCTTGCGCAACAATACACCTTCGTGGCTCAAAATAGCACGAGTGGTATCAGTAGGCTGGGCACCGTTCAAAAGCCATTTTACGGCTTTGTCAACGTTCAAAACAACTTTTGCAGGATTTGCGATGGGGTTGTAAGTTCCCAATTTTTCAATAAAGCGACCATCACGTGGTGCTCTGGCATCGGCTACAACAATATCATACATTGCTGCTTTTTTACGTCCACGACGCGCTAAACGAATTCTTACCATTTTATTTTTTAGGTTTACTTGTGAAGGAACACGTCCTTCGGATGAAACGTGGCCGCAAAAGTAGGCATTTTTCTAAAAAAAACAAAATCTGCTCTTACTAAAGTAGCTGAAACTAAGAAGAAGTAAATTGTGGGAAAAACTAATCCCAGGTTGCTATTTTACCTCCAAAAAACAATAGAAGTGAGGAGGCGTGAAGAGTATGGGGGAATTTTTATACAAAGCTTTATTAGCTATGTATTGAGTGAGTGTCAAAAAACACTCACTCAATATGAAGCGCTTGTATTAAGCTTCTACGTCTCTATTTTTAGGCTTGCGACCACGACGTTTCCCAGTGTATTCTACTTTGGGTTTTTCTTCTTCGTTGGCAGTCGACAACTCTAATTCAAATCCTTCAGCACCTTCATATTCAAATGGTTTGATTATGAAAGTATACTTAGTTTCTGAAAAATCTACTCCGATTTTTTTCAAAAGTACCGGCAACGAAATACTAACACTTTTCGCAGCAGGTTGAACTTGAAATGAATCTGTACTTTCTTCTGATTTTACCAGATAAAGAGATTTTGCTTTACGTTTACCTTCTTGTGTTCCGATTCTAAAAAAAGAGCTTTCAAAATCTGAATCCAATTGAGCAACCGTTTTTGCAGGAAACACTAACTTTCCTGCCCCAGAAATATATCCTGTCAAAACTACTTTTTTAGGTTTAGCCTCTTTCTTTTCCTTAGGGAGGCTATTGTCGCTTAGCGAGAAAAATTGAATACTGAAAGATTTCATTTAATTTAACTTTATTAATGTATGAAGTATTAATGTATAATAATACGCAAACATAATAAATAAAGTTGGGTATTAGCAAACAATATTTTTTCATTAAGTAAATTTTAATCTCAAAAATTCCTTTTCAATTATATATGACTCCAAAAAATATTCCAAAAATAATTTTTATGGCCTTATGGAAAACTCACCATTTTATCAACAAAAAGTGGTTGACCTACACGGCCAACCACCTAACTAATACGTGTGATTTATAGAATATTTTATGCCTTACTAATGAATTTTATAATGTCTTAGTCACAATTCCTCCTTTACGACTATTGACTTCTACGGTCCATTTATCGGCTTTCCCTTTTACAATCCAGCGCACCTTAACGGCATTATTTCCGCCTGCTCCACCACCAAACATACCACCGCCTCCACCACCAGACACAGTACCGGGGATGTTTTTTACTTCGATAGTTTGAGGGGTATATTTTTGTTCTTTGGTGATGCCTAAATCTTCATTTTCGACTATCATTCCTGCAATTACTTGTGCATTTTTGAGAGTAATATAATCAGGACGTTCTATTTTAAATTTGATGTCATGAGCCGAATGAGTAGGAATAGCCCGCTGATTATGTATAACGGCTGTCACCTCTGTAAGCCCTCCTGCCAAGGGTTTTGATTTAATTTCTACAATTTCAATTTTAGGCAAGTGATAGGCATGTAGCATTGTAAAGGCCATATTGCGATGTCCTTCTTCCTCTAACATGAAGCCGGGCGTGTTACGAATATAATTACGTTTAGTGCCGCCAATTTCGATGTCACCGTACTGTGGATGTTTGAAAGATTTCCATTTTACGTAGCCATCTCCCAACAACAAAAATTTGTCGAATTCTTCAAATTCACTATTTTGATTACGATTTTCGGTTGAGTTTTTATTAAACATCCGATACGAAGTATTTATTTCATTAGAAAACATAAATACTCCTCTTCCCAACCCAATCCAATCAATTTCGCCACCATAAACGGTGTAAAGATCTTTCCACAATACATAATATTTATATCCCGGAATCATTTTTTCGCCTACTTTCCCAATTACATCATATACCGCCACATCCGCTTGTGGCACATACATTGCATCTTCTTCGGCACCAGGAGGACGCAAAAACATCCCTCCAAAATTGTGATAGCTTTGTGCGCCTGCGATATTGGGGTGACTATAAAAGAATTTTTTGACGTTTTGAGTTTCGGGTAAAGTTCCGGGATAAAACAATGCCCCCCCTTGAATGTAGTCGGGCTGCCATCCCCACCCCCAGTCCCGATTGGGATCATAGGCACCAGGATTGTCTTCATTGACGCGTCCGTCGCCGTCGTTGTCGATACCTTCAAAGCCTAGCATTTCATATTCGCCTTGCTCGTCGGGTTTGGCAAGTATCATTCTTCCCGGAAAATCAGGATCTATTTTATAGCGACCTGTGGGAGATTTGCGGCGCATCATTACGATATTGCCGTCGCCATCCAAATCATCATAGGTATCTTCATCGATAAGGCCATCGCCGTCGTCATCGATAGGCATCATACCTGAGCGCGAAGAGCTTGTGGTGTTTGATTTATAAATAAAGTTTTCGTGAGCATCAGGATTGAGAGAAGGCAAAATATAAAAAGTACGCCCTTTGAGCATTTCTGTCACAAAATCAACTTTGCCAAAACTCTCAGCCAAGTACCAAGCCGTGTACATCGCAAACTGTGTTCCTTGCAATTCGTTGGCGTGGATATTGCCATCAATCCAAAAAGCAGGTTTGGTCTCAGGCTTTCCGCTTTTAAAATCTGTAACGGTCAAAACATACATTTCACGACCTTGGTAAGATTTTCCTATCGATTCATATTTGACCAAATCAGGATAAGCTTTGGCGAGGTCTTGGGTAAGTTTGTTGAAACCCGCATAATCCATATAATAATTCCAGGCCCATTTGACTTTGGGGTTGGCAGGCGACCCAATCGCCCGCATTCCGTTGAGGTCGGGGTCATTTTGAGGAGCAGTTTGGGCAATTACATTTAGAGCCGCCAAAGTGCCAATAAATGCATAAGCAAAAAGGTGAATATATTTTTTCATTGATTTTTCTCAATTTAGAAATGAATAATAAACCGAACAAAACTACTTTAAAGTAATCTCTACCGATTTGGTACCTGCGGTGGGGCAACCCGCTTCAATCGTCACTTTTCCCGCACCTGAGATAAGCCAGGTGTATTCTTCTGATTCGTCGGCACCCAAAGCATTATTTAAGTTGAGACGTTTGCCCGACAAAATACTTTGTCCAGAAGCTAGTTTTAGTTCGGTTTTTACTTTTTGTATAAACTTCACGCGGTCTCCTATTTCGGCATAAGTTGGCAAAAGACCCTTATTAACCACTGTCACAGTGATACGCGAAATGCCATTACCTAACGCTTCGGTTTTTAGGTTTACGAGTTGAATTTCGGGCATTTGGTGGCCTAGTCCCGTCAAAAACTTGAGGTGCTTATCAGCAGAAGCTTCCAAATAACTAATGGGCGGATTGAGCTTGCTGAAAGGGGCAATTCCTCCTACTTCCACTTTTTGTCCCGGAAAATCGGGGTGCTGAATCGTTTTCCACTCCACATACACTCCTGTGAGTTTTTCTTTATCGGCCCATTTCAAATATCTGATGTCCTCGTCGCTCGCTTTTGGCTCACCGCCGCCACCTGCCCCTTTGGCGCCCTCGGCTTCTGCTTTGGGAGCGTCATCGCCTTTTGGACGGTCAGAAGTTGCTTCTTTTTTGGTAGAATCTTTGGCAGGGGTAATCTTAGGTACCCACCATCCGGGAGTTGTAAAACTAAAACGTCCCGCGTGAAAATAGGCAGTCTGCGAAAAGTTGCCTTTTGTTTGGGGCAATTTAGGAGCATCTTTCAAGCCCGTTTTGCTATTATATAATTTTGATACTTGCTCCATTACTTTGGCATCTTTTGCCAAGGGGCCAGTCAATATTTTTTTTGCTACTTTGGAAGCTTCAAATTTAGGTGCCTCACTGAGGTTGTTGTTAGGGCCAAATGTCAATACTGCAAAAATCTGCGGTGCACGGTACAAAAACTCCAGTAAAGCCCTTACTTCGGGTGCCTCGGCGGCGTATTCGCCTGAGCCTTTCACAAAAATGGGGTATTCATATGTAAAGTTTTTTTCGGGATTGATGCCACCAGCAGCATCTTCGTTGAATTCTCCGTCTTTGTCATTGTCCATTCCTTCGGTCAACAACAGATATTTGCCACTTTCTCCTTTGGTAGGATCGGCTTTTACCAATACACGAGGGTCTTCTTTGCTTGTTACAAAAGTTCCGGTGGGACTTTCGACGCGCATCCAAGTAACCAAGCCGTCGTTGTTGAGATCTTCAAACGGGTCTTCGTCTAGGCGACCATCGCGGTCATCGTCGGTAGCGGTGTCATTTCCAGTGCGCTCATATTTGAGTTTGGCCACAAACTGCTCTTGCGCATCGGGGTTCATGCTTGGCAAAAAGTAGAAAGTTTTGGTTTCGAGCAATTTGGCAATACTGTCGGTACTAGACGCAGCCAACATTTTTTCGGCAGTTTGAACCGCTAACTCACTACCCGCTAGGTGTGTTCCGTCAAGACCTGCCACCACCAAAATAGCTGGTTTTTTGGTAGCATCTCCCTTGCCAAGGGTCAATAACCACAAATCGCGCCCTCCTCCACTTTTACCAATAGACCGTACAGAAGCCAAAGCATTGTACTTAGTAGAAAGATTTTTGAGCCGTGTTGAGAGCTGTGCATGACTATTATACGTACTTTGGGCTTCTACATGAGGAGTCATCCATACGAGCATTGTCACCAACCCCCCATAAAGTAGTTGACGAATCATAAAATTTGGTTTTTAGAGTTTGATAAATATAAACTTAGAATAGACGAGCGGAATCCCAGAAAATTGTATTTTTTCTACCTTCCAGACCCAAACTTCGTTTGATTGCAAGTTAAGGAAGAAACTTTATACCAAATAGATTGTTGAGATATTGAGCGATAAACGCCCCGAATGTATAGAGATAAACGATAGTTTTGCGAACCATGTCTTTTTTTCGACTTCACCACATATCCAAGAGTTACAAGGAATTACCAATACTTAGACAAGTCAATTTTGAATTAAATTCAGGAGAAATATTTGGCCTACTTGGAGAAAGTGGTTCGGGAAAAAGTACATTATTGCGCATTGCGGCAGGTTTGATAGATGCCGACGAAGGCGAAGTATGGATTGGTGCTGAAAAGCTCCGCCCTGCCAGTGACCAGTTGATTCCGGGGCATCCCGACATCAAAATCGTTCACCAAGATTATCAATTATCACTCCCGCTCACTACGCGAGAAAACATCAATTATGCCTTACGTTTTTACGAAAAAATATACCGAAACGAACGAATAGAAGAATTACTTGAACTATGCCATTTACAAGCCGTAGCCGACCGGCCTGCCAAACTACTTTCGGGCGGAGAAAAACAGCGCACAGCCATTGCAAGGGCTTTGGCCGAAGAAGCGCGTGTATTGCTTTTAGATGAACCTTTTGCTCACTTGGATTTACCTAATCGGCGGCGTCTCAGCGACACCTTACGAGAATTGACCACCCAAACGGATTTGGCTTGTCTTTTTGTGACGCACGATGCCCAAGACGCCTTGAGCTTATGTCATCAGATGGCTGTTTTGAAAGAAGGTGAATTACTACAAAAAGGAACGCCCGAAACTATCTATCAAACCCCCGTCAATACTTACATTGCAGCCTTGACGGGGGAAATCATATTGATAGAGCCTTCTTTTTTCCAATATTATTTTAACATCTCGGCTCCGCTGCTTGATCATCAAATAATGGCTCGCCCCGAACATTTTCAGCTTTCTACCAGCACCACCACCGCAGAAACAGGATGGGTCAAAACAATTGTAAAGCGAGTATCTTTTGAAGGAAGTAGATACAAAATTGAGGTGCAATTAGAAAATACCTTACTTAGCGCTTATTATTCTGCGCCCCTTCCTTTGGAATCTGAGGTTTTTATAAAATATGTAGCTCCATCTTAGTCCGACATTTTGTCAACCAAATCTCGGGTAATCTCCTGAAAATAAGCGCTATTATAAGGTCCAAACCAATTCATAACGAGCGTTTCGTAAGTGTCTCTGTCATAATATTTGTCGGGCGTGATGTAGCCGATATATCCGCCGTTGAAGCTTGTCACCATGAGTTTCAATCCTTTCTGATTGGCATAAGCACTCATCTCGGCAATCAGTTCTCCCGAAAAATCACAGGGAAAACCTACCATCAATACATTGCCGATTCGCATGGCTTTGACATAATTGGGAAAATCGCCAAATGCCCAATTGAACACCCAAGGCCGCAAACGCCAGCCAAGCGTGACCCGAGGATTGGCTTCTCGCAAAGGAAGTGGTAAAGTCACCATCCTAAAGGCTGCTTTTGAAGAAAGGGGCATCCCTAAAAGCTGCTGCTGAACATCCGCCTCCAAACTATCCGCTTCTGCTCGTGCCTGAATTATATCATTTTCTCCTTCGATTTTTGGCGACATACTTCCCACTGCGCCCGACATAAACATCGCAAAGTTGGCTTCGCCTTGCTCTAAAGAATCAACCAATACTCCCGGATAATCGCGCGACAAAACGATGTTGTCGGAACTCATAATCGTCGAATGTGCACCATAAGAACACACCAAGGCTTTTGTGCCGTCATTTCTTACCAATTGTAAAGTACGTATGTAAGGGTCTATAGGCCCTCCTTTGATGAGTCGATTGCGAATACGCGCCGTATCTGCTACTTCGTGGTATCCTACAGAAGCGGGCCGAATGTCTTTTTGGGCCAATTGTACTGCTTTGACTACCGCATCGGCAATCCAAGTTACGTTGTCGGGGTTAAACTTTCCTCCAAACAATCGCCCCACAATTCCCCCACTCCATCCTCCCATGCTATTGTGGGTATGTGTAGCTCCCAGATACACATTTTCAAAAGCAATACCCGTGGACTTTAGTTTGGTTTTGAGCTGTTCGGTCACCGCAGGGGGCATAATGAGCAAATCTGCCGCCACAATCGCCGCTCTCGTTTGACCATTGTCAATCACAATCGCCCGCACATAAATAGAGTCGTGTACAGATTTGTAATGTGCACCTTGCCTCACACCGTATCCAGCGGTGGGCGTGGGTGTAAGTGGCGTAAAATTGACTTTTGCCCAGCCCACTTTGAGAGAGTCGCCCAAGAGCGAAGGCGCATTGGCAGGCAGGGCAGTCGCTTCTTGCTTCCATTGCTGATAATACGGCATTTGGGTATAAGGGGTATCATCAACCGGCGCAACCATACAGGCCAACAAAACCAAAAGAAGAAGGAGAAATCCGCCGAGGATTTTGAGAAGAATTTTCAGAAAACGCATTAGTAAACCTTTGTCAGTATGATGCTATACCGACAAAGGTTTCATTTTTTTTTAATCTATCAAAAAAGCAACCATTGACTTGGGGCCGTGTGCCCCCAACACCAAGGATTGTTCTATATCTGCGGTTTTGGAAGGCCCCGCTATAAATGCCCCAAAACCATAGTCTGCCGAACCAATTCGAGCATAAGCATCGTGCATTTTGGGCACTATTTCCGAAATTTTAACTACCAAAGCCAATGACTCAGCAATAAAAGGCGCGGCTCTTTGTCCCATTTCGGCTTCGGTCACCCACATAGAGCCATTTTCGGCCACGGCAAATTGCCCCTGCAAAACCGCCAATCCTACGTTGTTGAGCGAATGAGGGTCTGATTGCAACCAGCTATTTTGGGCCATATCAGATAGCTCACCGATGGTAGTGATGATTCTAAAACCCACAAAATGAGTTTGTATATAAGCCCTAATTTCTTCCCAATCTTTTACCCTTACTACTTCTCCGCCAATGGTAGTAAGTACCGAGCGGAACTGCTCTGCCAAATCAGCATACTGATTCCCAAAGTTTTGAATTTGGGGTAAGGGTGTAGAAGTAGGTTTGTTTTTGGCTACCGCAGCCAATATCTTTTCTCGACTCATTATTTATTTGGTATAGGAGGCGTTTACAAAACAGCCCCATTTTATCCCCTATTTTTCTTATACCATTCCCCAAAAGATTCTTTGGGTGGCTCTGGCATTTCGCGTTGTTTGTACCAAGGATTCAATGAATTGTTGACTACAAAAGGCACGTTCGCCAAAGCCAACCTTCCCATTTTTCCTGACAGTCTGTACACACTAGGATTAGACAAAACCGCCGCCATAGCTTTCATACCCAGCGTTTTGGCAGTAGGAGAATGTCCGCTTTTGGTAAGTACTTGCCGCCATTCGTACAATTGCTCATGAATATTGATTTTGACAGGACATACATTTGAGCAGCTACCACAGAGTGTACTTGCAAAGGGTAAATCAGCGTTTTTGGTCATGTCCAAATTGGGTGCCAAAATAGAACCAATAGGCCCTGCCACCGCATTGTGATAACTATGCCCCCCACTCCGTCGATATACGGGGCAGGTATTCATACAAGCACCACAACGAATACATTTGAGGGAGTTACGAAACTCTTCGCGCCCTAGTTGGGTAGTACGGCCATTGTCTACCAATACGATGTGCATTTCTTGTCCGGCACGAGGTTTGGCAAAATGACTCGAATAAGTCGTAATCGGCTGCCCCGTAGCACTACGTGCTAGTAATCTTAGGAATACCCCCAAATGCACTCGTTGAGGAATAATTTTTTCGATCCCCATACAGGCGATGTGGACATCGGCTAGGTGCGCTCCCATATCGGCATTTCCTTCGTTGGTACACACTACAAACTCGCCCGTTTCGGCCACGGCAAAATTGACGCCCGTAATGGCTACCCTACGCGTCAAAAACTTCTCACGCAAGTTTTCGCGGGCCGCATGAGTGAGCAAGGTAGGGTCGGCGCAGCCTTCGGGAGTGCCCAAATGTTTGTGAAAAAGTACGCCAATTTCTTCTTTTTTCCAGTGAATACAAGGTAATACGATATGGCTTGGCGGTTCGTCGGCTAGTTGTACAATTCGTTCTCCCAAATCAGTATCAACGACTTCTACGCCATTTTCGGCCAAATACGGGTTCAGGTGGCATTCTTCCGTCAACATTGATTTACTTTTGACGATTTGCGTCACCCCTTGTTTTTTCAAAATCGAAAGAATGATTTCGTTGTGCTCATGTGCATCAGCTGCCCAATGAACCGTAATTCCATTTTTTTGGGCATTTTTCTCAAACTCCACCAAGTAAGTGTCTAGATTTGACAATACGTTGTGTTTGATTTGAGAGGCGGTATCGCGCAATTTTTCCCATTCAGGAATCGAAAAAGCCGCCCTATCTCTTTTTTGACGAACCCACCAGAGCGTCTCATCGTGCCAAGTAGTTCGGTCAAAATCTTTATTAAATTTTTCGGCAGCAGTAGCGTGATTGATGGTCATGATTGATGGTCTTTTGAGTAGTCTCTTACTCTGTTGCGGTCAAAATTTCAGCAATGTGCATCACCTTAATCGGAAGCTTACGGCGGCGAATCACGCCTTCGAGGTGCATCAAGCACGACATATCGCCTCCAGTCAAGACCTGAGTGCCATTTTTGACGTGGTCGTCGATACGGTCGATACCCATACGAGACGATACGGCTTCTTCGGCCACACAAAAAGTTCCTCCAAATCCGCAGCATTCATCCTTGCGGCTCAGCTTCACAAGCTCTACATCTTTTACCATATTGAGAAGCTGCTCAGGCTTCGAAAAAGGAGTCGCTACTAGCTCTGACATCTGGGACAAGTGCAGGCCTCTCTGTCCATGACAACTTTGATGCAAGCCCACTCTAAATGGAAAGCGAGCTTCTAAGTTTTCCACTTTCAGTATATCCGTCAAAAATTCCGTAAGCTCATAGATGCGTTTGCGAATATGCGTAGCTTTTCCTTCATTTTGAGTCTCACTTTCGGGCGCGTGCAGGTGCTCTTTGATGTGCAAAACGCAGCTCCCAGATGGTGACACGATATAATCATACTCAGCAAAGTTATTGATAAACAAACGATTACAATCGTGAGTAAGGTGTTCATACCCAGAGTTGGCCATGGGTTGTCCACAGCAAGTTTGTTTAGACGGATAGCTAACTTGGCAGCCGAATTTTTCTAACAACTGAAGCGTGGCAATTCCCACTTTTGGGTAAAATTGATCCACGTAACATGGAATAAATAAACCTACTTTCATCATATCGCAAACTTACAAGATTCTTTCCCAAAACCCTGTCCTGTAGAAACCTGTAAAAAAAATTAATCCAATCTGACAACTCAAAAGGTACCAAGCAGATAAACTTTGCCGGTTGAATCAACTATTTGTAAAAAGGGTTTGTTATTTTTTTTCTTGCAAAAACACGTGTACTCCTTTTTTATTGGCTACGATTATATCCGGCAGTTTGTCTTTGTTCATATCATCCACTACTAAATGTAGCCCAACTCCCGAATCATCATCCACTTGGTGAGGAGTCCAAGTAGGTGTAGGGCCGGGTTTGAACTCAAACCAATACAAAACCGCTGGTTCAAAAGCGCCGGGGTCTTTACCATTGTGAGCAAAATAACGTTTTCCAGTCACTAAATCAGGATAGCCGTCGGCATTCATATCTACCAAACTCAAGCCATGCGTTTGTGAAAACATCTTTCCGATTTCGTGCTTTTCCCAAGTCGGATTTCCTTGAGCGTCTTTTCCTTGCTCATGCCACCACATCCCGTATTTATGTGCCGACATACTAATCACGTCTTTCAGGCCATCTTGATTTACATCCAAGAGATACATCTGCGAGCACTCCTCTCCTAAATTAGCTTTATGAAATACCCAATTTGGCTGCGTACGGTCGGCGGGTGCTTCCCACCAGCCCTCACGAATCAAGGCATCCAAGCGCCCATCTCCATTCATATCAACCATCCCCAAACCATGAGTGTATTTATGAACCCCAATCGGCCCTTCGCTAATCACGTATTTTTTCCATTCGGTATCTCCTTTTTTAGAAGGGCTTTTGAGCCAAATGACTTGTTTGGTTTCGGGGTCGTTGCCCACAATATCGGGGCGACCATCACCGTCAATATCCCCAAAATAAGGAGACTCATTTCCGATAGACTTATGAATGGTGTTTGCTTTCCAATGTCCCGGCTTATTTTTGGGGTTTTCGTACCACACGACCGATTCGCCAGGGGTATCTACTCTGATAAAATCTATCCAACCGTCTTGGTTTACATCCATACTAAAATTTAAGAAGGAATTGCTGTAGCCTCCATTGACGGTAAAAGTGTCGCCTTTGGCTATTTCGTGACGCGTCCAGTTGGGAGCTTCAAACCAAAAAGCACCCGCCATCACATCTTTTTTCCCGTCTTTGTTGACATCTCCTACCGCTACTCCTTCCGAAAAAAACATCCTAGTCAATGTATGCTTCTTAAAACTTATCTCTTTTTTTTGCTGCGCCATTGAAGTAACTCCTATCAGCTGCGCAAGAAATAGCATCAAAGCAATGCGCCGGTTTTTAAAGATTCTCATAATGCTATGGTTGTATTTTGGTAAGAATGTTAAAAGTTTATTTAGATGTAAAATCATTAACCTCGCCTGATATACCCACTCTCATTTTATTTTTTTGGGGATAGATGAGCTAAAATATCCAAAAAGCCCTCTATTTTATCTGACAAATTCATTCTTTCTTTGCAAGAAAATTGAGATAAGTATCTATTCGGGAATATAAAAACCTCCTCATTTCCTATTCAAAAAATTGTTAATTAGGTAGACGTATGACGGCAAAAAACAAAAAAAAATGGACTTTAGCCGCCGCTATTATCATATCGTTGGCGGTATTATCAAGCTTATTTTCGGGCTTCGTCCAAGCATTTAATTTTATCCGTATCATCATGATTATTTGTTTTGGGGCAAGCGCAGGCTTGTATTGGTACAGATACTACACCGAAGAATTTGAGGACGATTAAAAACCAAGCGTCAAACGTTTTCTTTGTAATTGGTGTTACTAGCAATACAGCACATTTCAGCACAAACCCAACATCTCCTCCTTGAAAGCACTTGCTCACCTTAATAAGTATCTAGTAAAGTATAAGTGGTATCTCATTTTAGGTACGCTTTTTACGATTATCTCCAACTTATTTGGCATTATTCCCGCCCAAGTGGTACGTCATGCGCTCGATTTGGTGAGCGATACCCTTGATATTTACTTTTTGCTTGAGGGGGCGGCCATTCAAGCCAAACTCTATGATGTATTTGCATTTAGCATTTTGTTGTATGGGTTGTTGATTTTGATAATGGCTTTGCTCAAAGGAGTATTTTTGTTTTTGGTGCGCCAAACACTCATTGTCATGTCGCGACATATCGAGTATGACCTCAAAAACGAAATTTATGCTCATTACCAAACCCTTCCTTTGAGTTTTTATCGACGCAACAACACAGGCGATTTGATGGCTCGTATTTCGGAAGATGTAAGCAAGGTAAGAATGTACGTAGGTCCCTCTATCATGTATGGTATCAACCTCATCACACTCTTTATATTGGTCATTAGCTATATGGTATCGGTCAATGCCAAATTGACATTTTATGTACTATTGCCCTTACCCGTGCTTTCGATTAGTATTTATGTAGTAAACAATATCATCATGAAACGCTCAGAGGCGTTGCAAGCCCAGCTTTCCAACCTCTCTACCTATGTTCAAGAGTCTTTTTCGGGAATTAGGGTTATCAAGGCCTTCGTCAAAGAGCGTCAGCAGTTTCATGAATTTGTGGTACAGAGCAACGATTATCGCAACAAATCGCTCAAACTCACCCTCGTAGATTCGCTATTTTACCCTTTCATTGTGGTATTGGTAGGTCTTAGCAATGTACTGATTGTGTATGTAGGTGGCCAAGAAATCATGGCAGGACGCCTCACACCAGGCAATATCACCGAGTTTATTTTATACGTAAGTATGCTTACATGGCCCGTGATGGCACTCGGCTGGACCACAAGCCAAACCCAACGCGCCGCTGCTTCGCAACAGCGCATCAACGAATTTTTGACTACAAAAACGGATTTGGTTTCTACCAAAAACCTCGAAAAAGAGATTGAAGGAAGCATTGTTTTCAAAAATATCAATTTTGTCTATCCCGATACTGGTATCAAGGCCCTCAAAAACTTTAACCTTAACGTAAAAGCGGGAGAAACGGTTGCTATTTTAGGTACTACTGGTTCTGGAAAAAGTAGTGTAGCCAATCTACTCACCCGCTTATATGACCCTACCGAAGGAGAGATTTTGATAGATAATATTCCGTTGAAAGAGTATCAACTACAATCGCTGCGCCGCCAAACCGGCTATGTGCCCCAAGATGTGTTTTTGTTTTCGGACACCATCGGAGCCAATATTGCTTTTGGAGATACTCATATTCCTTTTGAAAAAATAGAGCAAGCGGCCAAAGATGCTGACCTGTACACCAATATCATAGGCTTTTCGGAAGGATTTGAAACTAAAGTAGGCGAACGTGGCATCACCCTTTCGGGCGGACAAAAACAGCGGCTTTCTATTGCACGAGCTATTGTAAGAGATCCTAAAATTTTGATATTAGACGACTGCCTTTCGGCGGTAGATACGCATACCGAAAACACCATCTTGACCAATCTTCAGCGCATCATGAATCATCGTACTTCGGTGATTATATCTCACCGAGTTTCGTCGGCAAAACTAGCGGATTTTATCGTGGTCTTGGACGAAGGTATGATAGTAGAACAAGGCACACACGACCAGCTAATAGAGAAAGGTGGCATCTACAAAGAGCTGTATGACAAACAATTGCAGACGGAGGAGGTATAAAAAAAGCCAGCGAGTAAGCAAAACACCACCCGCTGGACTCTATACAAAAACAAACAGGAAGTTTTATTCTAAACCACAAGCTCCCGCCAATGCCCGTTTGGCATAGACTTTTGCCAAATGTTTGCGATAAGCTTGCGAGGCAAAATGGTCTTCATTGATATGAATGTCACCTTCAGCGGCAGCGTTGGCGGCGGCCTCAATGGTCTCCAAATTAGCAGGTTGCCCTATCAAAGCGTCGGTGACTCCTTCATCCAGAAAAGCAGCATCCGATACGCCCGTAAAAGCGACTTTAGCATCTGTGATTTGGCCGTCTTGCACCGTCACAGAAGCACCACATCCCACAATCGCAAAACGAGAAGCAGGTTGCATAAACTTCCGATAGGCGGTTTGCTGCCCTTCCGCGAGCTTAGGAATATGGATTGCCGTGACGATTTCACCTTCGTCCAAACCTGTCATAAAAAAGCCCAAAAAGAATTCATTTGCAGCAATAAAACGCTCACCATTAGGCCCTTGTACTTGAATAGACGCACCTAGCACCAGCAAAACCGCAGGCCAATCAGCCGAAGGGTCGGCATGAGCAATGCTCCCACCTAAGGTGCCCATATTTCTTACTTGGGTATCACCTATGAGTTCGCCAGCTTCTACCATAGCCCTCATATCCTGAACGGCTTCGTTTGAAATTATATCATGATGCGTACTAGCTGCACCTATCACTACTTTATCTCCTTCATCAGAAATAAAACGTAATTCGGGAATACGTGCGATGTCGATGAGTAAAGAGGGGGCATTGAGGCGTAACTTCATAGCCGGAATCAAACTATGGCCCCCTGCCAAAATTTTAGCGTCGGGGTTGTCGGTCAGCAACTGGATAGCTTCTGTCACTGAACTTGCCCGTGTATAATCTACAGAACTTGGAATCATGTCTTTAATGCGTAAATGATTGTTAAAAAAAGCTCAAACTCAACTTTGCATCGCTCTCCAAACCCGCTCTGATGTCAGAGGCATACGAATGTCTTTTACCTTATGTCCTGCCGACCAAAGAGCATCTATGACGGCATTGGTCACGGCTGGTGTAGAACCAATACACCCTGCTTCACCTGCTCCTTTGACTCCCAAAGGATTGTGAGGACAAGGAGTGACCTGACGGTCAAGCTCAAACATCGGAAAATCATCGGCCCGTGGCATGGTATAATCCATATAAGAAGCATTGATGATTTGACCGTTTTCGTCGTATTCCACGCCTTCAAACAACGCTTGCCCGATGCCCTGCGCCAAGCCTCCGTGGATTTGCCCATCTACAATCATCGGATTGATTACGTTTCCGACGTCATCAACCGCAATGAAGCGTTTGATTTTGGTAGTACCTGTTTCTTTATCAACCTCTACTACAGCGATATGACACCCAAAAGGATAAGTGAAGTTGGTGGGGTCATAAAAACTACTAAAATCAAGGCCCGGTTCGAGATTGGCAGGATATACGTGTGGCACATAAGCCGTCAAAGCAATATCTCCAAACCCTAGTGATTTATCAGTGCCTTTCACGTTAAATTTCCCGTCTATGAATTCGATATCATCCACTGAGCATTCTAGCTTATGAGCGGCTATTTTGGCACCTTTTTCGATGATTTTGTCCAAACTTTTCACGATAGCACTCCCTCCCACCGCCAACGAACGTGAGCCATACGTACCCATTCCAAAAGCTACCGTATCAGAGTCTCCATGAATAATATCTACATCTTCCATCGGAATTCCCAAACGGTCGGCTACCACTTGCGCAAAAGTAGTTTCGTGGCCTTGCCCATGTGAGTGTGCGCCTGTAAACACACTCACTTTGCCCGTAGGCTGTACACGTACTTGCCCTACTTCATAGAGACCCGCTCTAGCTCCTAGCGACCCCACTACCGCTGAGGGTGCAATCCCGCAGGCTTCGATATAAGTCGAAAATCCTACCCCTAGCAGTTTGTTGGTTTTGGCTGCTTCGGCTTGCGCCTTACGAAAATCTTCATAGCCAAGCATTTCGAGGCCCCGCTGAAGCACTCCGTGGTAGTTGCCACTGTCATATTGGAGCGCTACGTTGGTTTGATACCCTGGTTGGGTTACACCATCAAAAGCAGGGATAAAGTTTTTGAGTCTCAACTCAGTAGGATCCACCCCCATTTCTAAAGCTGACAAATCTAGTAGTCGCTCCAAGAGATAAGTGGCTTCGGGTCGTCCTGCGCCTCGGTAGGCATCTACGGCAGTGGTATTGGTAAATACACACGTCATATCCAAGTGGATTTTGGGCGTAGTGTATAAGCCTTGCAAAAGCGTGCCGTGCAAATAAGTAGGTACTGCCGTAGAAAAGGTTGATAAATAAGCTCCTAAATTAGCAAAGGTTTTGATACGCAATCCCACGATTTTTCCGTCGGCATCAAAACCCATTTCGGCTTTCGTAACATGGTCGCGGCCGTGGGCATCGGTCAAGAAAGCCTCTGAGCGTGTCTCCGTCCATTTGACAGGTCGCCCGATTTTTTTGGACGCAAGCGTTACCAAGGCTTCTTCTGTATAGTGATAAATTTTAGAACCAAACCCTCCTCCTACATCTGGCCCTACTACCCGCACTTTATGCTCAGGCAAACCCAGCACAAAAGCACACATGAGGAGCCTTATCAAATGGGGATTTTGGGTAGAAGTATAAAGGGTGTATTTATCATATACATTATCATATTGACCAATATAGCTACGTGGCTCCATCGCATTGGGAGCGAGTCTTTGATTCACAAATTCGAGGGTGGTGATATGGCTTGCCGACGCCAGAGCTGCATCCACTTCTTCTTTTGGATTTCCGATTTCCCAATCAAAACATATGTTATTGGGCACATCGTCATGTACAAGCGGCGCACCTTCTTCTACTGCTTTGGAGGCATCAATCACGGCTGGCAATACTTCATAATCTATCATGATGGCTTCGGCAGCATCTTGGGCCAACTCTCTACTTTCGGCTACTACCATCGCCACGGCATCTCCTACGTGTCGTACCTTGTCTTTAACCAAAAGGGGATGCGGAGGCTCTTTCATGGTATCCCCGTTTTTGAAATTGACTTGCCATCCGCACGGCACACCATAATGCCCTACTTCTTCGCCCGTCATGATGGTCACTACCCCTTCCATAGCTTCTGCGGCAGAGGTATCTATGCTTTTGATACGCGCATGAGCGTAAGGGCTACGCAAAATATAGGCATAAGTCATACCGGGAAGCACGATATCGTCGGTGTACCGACCTCTACCCGTAATAAAACGCTTATCTTCAACACGTTTTACTGATTTACCAATGAATTTATTGCTCATTATCTTTTTGATTAGTGGTTGGTGAAAGGTGGTTGGTGAAGGTTCCTAAAGACCCTTATTCACTAACCACTAAAGATTTGTTAGCAGCATATTGAATAGCCCGTACGATATTATGATAACCCGTACAACGGCATATATTTCCTTCTAAACCTTCACGGATTTCTTGCTCACTAGGATTAGGATTATGACTCAACAAATCGGCAGCACACATAATCATGCCGGGTGTACAAAACCCACACTGTAAGCCATGCTCTTCTTTAAAACCCTCTTGCAACGGATGTAGCTCATTGCCAGTGGCAAGGCCTTCAATAGTAGTGATAGTACTTCCGTCGGCCTGAGCCGCCAACATAGAGCAGGATTTTACAGCTTTACCGTCAAGATGAATCGTGCAGGCACCACAACTACTGGTGTCGCATCCTACGTGCGTACCTGTCAAATGAAGGGTATCACGTAAATAATGTACCAACAGCAAGCGCCCTTCCACCTCGCTGGTGTGGGAAGTTCCGTTTACGGTTACTGTGATTTTTGGCATAATTGGTCAAGGTTAAAATGAATAGTTTATTTTCAAGGAGGAGATAAAGCGATGTCTTGTTTTGAATCTCACCTTCATTGAGCGGCTAGCTCGTCTTCAAAATTCTTAAAGAACTGCTTAGTGAGGGTATTCGCTACACCACTCATGACACGGTTTCCGGTTCGAGCCAATAAGCCCGACATATCTGCTTTACCTTCAAAAGAAAGCTCTGTTTCCGAATCATTGATGGCTTTGAGTTTCATGTGTATATCGGCTGCCACGTTTCCGATTTTACTATTCTGCAATACTTTCAAAGTAAAACTCTCTGGGGCAACGGGATTTTCTACCATGGCTTTACCCTCAAATTTGCCAGATACGGGGCCAATCTTAACCTCAGCGACAGCCTTATAGACGCCTTCATTTTCAAGCTCAAGACGTGAGATGCCAGGAGTTACTTTAGCCAAAATATCAGGAGTCATCAGCATATCCCATATTTTTTGGGCAGAAGCTGGGAGGGTGTGTGTGCCTGTTAGTTCCATGAAAAAGTGAGATAAATTTATAAATATTATAAAAATAACAATATTTCAAAACTACTACATTGTCCCTTTTACCAATGGTACAATTATCTAAAAAAATAGAACTATTCTATCAAGAATTAGGAGTAATAAGATTTAGAGGAGACTCCTTCCAAACCAAGGGAAGATAAGCAAAATCAAAAAATCACCCACTGTTTACGGTAGTGAGCAGGGGTAGTGCCTATGGCTTTTTTAAAAACTTTCAAGAAGTAATTGAGGTTATTATATCCACACGCAAAACAAATATCAGAAATGCTGTATTGGGTGTTGCGCAAAAGCTTAATCGAAAGTTGTATTCGTTGCTGATTGATATACTCAACGGGCGTAATCCCGTATTGCTGTTTGAAACACCGAAAGAAATTAGGCTCACTCATGCAAGCCTTGTCGGCTAGTTCACGAATGGTTAGATTTTTATGAATATTGTCTTGAACATATTTGACGGCAAACGCCAATCGATTGGTGTTGGCAAGCTCTTGTAAATTGTTGGTCAACACATTTCGGGCTTTGGTCTGCATCAACCGAACGATAAGCTCTTGTAAAACCAAGTTGGCAAAAAAATCTTTTGCTTCGTTGTTTTCAGTAAAAATGTAAATCAAACGAGCTATCAGCTGATGAATGGCATTTTCATTGGTAAAATAGAAATTATCATTCGTAAATTGCCATCCTTGTGAGTTATCAACCAAGGGAGCTTTTTCGTTGAGAGCTTCTACCATACTTTTGATTTTGGCGGGTGCAATCGCCAAGGCCAAACATTGAGTAGGATTATCAAACTGGGCTTCTGGAAAATCAATGGTCATGGTTTGATTAGCAGGTACAATGACGGACTCCCCCGGTAAAAAATCAAAAGAAGGGGCATCGGCCAAATACATGACTTTTTTACCACGAATCATACTCGCCAAAACTGGATTAGTGAAAGTCAGTTCTACATTTTTGGCTACTTGATGGGTTTCGTAGATATTAAGTTCAGCATTTTCAAGGGTATAAGCTGTTCGGTTTTCTACTACTAGCTCTAGCTTACGAGATTGAATATGACGAGACAAATCAAAAGAGTTCATAAAAAAAGAGTTAATGTAGAATAACAAGGCTCTTGAATAGTACAAATTCCAACAATTTTATGATTATTTTTATACAAAAACAACGTCCCACCTTCATTAAAATTATCACTATGCCATTCATTTTGTGTTCTCATACGTCTTTTTTTCGTCTGAGGCTCATGATATGGCTTTCTGTCTGCTCACTTTTTTGTCCTGACCTACTATTTGCTCAAAGAGCCGATTCTTTACGTACATTGTCTTTGTCGCCCGTTACGGTTTCGACTACCCGCCTCGAAACCAACGAAAAACGCTTACCAGCAGCCTTGACTGTACTCGATGGTAGCAGGATTCAAATCGGACAGCCTCAGCTCTCACTTTTTGAATCGCTGGGAGGAGTGGCGGGGCTGTTTGCCCAAAATCCTGATAATTTCAATCAAGACCTTCGTATTTCGATTCGGGGTTTTGGGGCTAGGGCTGCTTTTGGGATTCGTGGTATTCGGCTTGTGGTAGATGGTATTCCTGAATCCACCCCCGACGGCCAAGCCGATGTTGACAACTTGGACATGGGAGCTATGCGACGTTTGGAAGTGATGCGCGGGCCTTCGTCAGGCTTATACGGAAATGCCGCAGGAGGGGTTATTAGCTTACAAACCGACAATGCTGCCGACTTACCTTTGGCGGAAGCACAAGCAACCCTAGGCTCTAATGGATTTAATAGCTATCGCCTCAAAACAGGCTACCAAAAAGGGAAATTTCAATACGTTTTTGTCGCGACTCGCAATGCCTCCGAGGGCTATAGAGGCAACAGCCAAATGCAAAGTTCGATTCTAAATCTAAAGCTACGCTACGATTTTGACTCACTTACGCGCTTATCGATATTGGCCAATTATGGCAATGGCCCTACTGCCAACGACCCTGGCGGCCTCACGCTGGCACAAGTAAACGAAAACCGCCGCCAAGCGCATCCCAACAATTTGAGATTTATGGCTGGTGAGTCGGTAGCACAGGGGCGTATCGGTATTACGTTTGAGAAAAAAATGGGTAATAGTCTCCTCTTTGCAAGGGTATTTGGTACCAAACGCGACTTCTCCAACTTTTTGGCATTTCAGGCAGCAGGGGCTGGTACTATCAATCGAACTTTTGCAGGAGCTAGTTTACAATATCAATACAATCAGGTGTTTGGGGAGCTTCAATATCGCTTTCGCCTTGGGATTGACTTGGAAACGCAAGCTGATACCCGCCGCCGTTTCGACAACCTAATGGGTCAGCGCGGGAAGCTGACTTTTGACCAACTCGAATCTTTCAAAAATACCGCAGCCTATATTACACAAGAGATTTCGTATCATAAAGTGACGATTTTGACGGGCTTACGCTCCGATGCCATTCGGATGAAAGCCGAAGATGCTTTGTTGACCGACGGCGACCAATCAGGCCAACGTCAATACAGTCGTCTCAATCCGACCATCGGAATTTCGTTTGAAGCATCTCCCAAAATAAGTCTTTACTCCAATCTCGGTACTAGTTTTGAAACCCCTACCCTTAGCGAGCTTTCCAACAACCCTTCGGGCACGGGAGGCTTCAATCCTGACCTCAAACCTCAGCGCGCAACCAACTACGAAATAGGAGCTAAAACTTATTTCAACCAACGCGTCAGAATGGATTTAGCTCTTTTCAATATCAATGTATCGGATGAGTTTGTACCTTATCAAATTACGGGGCAAGCAGGTCGGGTATTTTATCGCAATGCTGGCAGCTCTCGCCGCCAAGGCGTAGAATTGAGCCTTAACGCTAACCTCGCCAAAGGACTCTCACTGTTTTCAAACTATACCTATTCCGATTTTAAGTACCGCCAATATGTGACTACCGCCGGTGAGTTTGACGGCAATACCCTACCCGGAATTCCAAAACACGCTGCCCAAGCCGAATTACGCTATTTTCGGCCCAAAGGTCTGTTTGCGATTGCCCAGATTCGCCATGCTTCTGACCTCTATGCCGACGACGCCAACGCCGTCGTGGCCAATGCTTATACCCTCGTCAATCTACGCATGGGGCTTCACTTGACCTACCATCGTGTAGCGCTCGAACCTTTCGTAGGAGTTAACAATCTATTCGATGCCATTTATTTTCAGAATGTTCAAATAAACGCCGCCAATGGCCGTTATTTCGAGCCAGCTCGCGGACAATTCTGGTTTGGGGGAGTTAAGCTGTCACTAAACAGAAAAACATTGGAATAATTTTAAACCTTTTTCACTATAGAATATCTAATAAAAAACAGTTCGATAAACTCGAATTTTGTTAACAACCATGAAAACAATTTTTCTTTTCGCCGATTTATTACTCGTTTTTGTCGCATTAAGATTAGTATCTTACATTTTTCCTCGTAAATTTGGATGTATCTATTCAGTTTTTATATCTTTATAAAAGAGTTAGAGAGGCGTCCGAAGAATCAAGAATAACAATGGAACTTTTTGGTATGCAAACAATGTTATTTAATTGTTATGACAACTGAAGTAGTTACACAATTTATCAACAAAGACTTACGTTAAGTAAAATATTTTTAAAATGGCTGTATGGGTTGGACAGGCCTCGACTTTTAGTTGAGGCCTGTTTTTTTTACAATTACTCCCTAATTTACAAACACTTAAAACAAATCAAGGCTTCATTTCAACCAACCCTGTTTTTGGGTCAAAGCTGTATTTTTGGGTAGATGCTCCCTGGTTTATATCTTCAATAGAAAGCGTCAAAGTATCTTTTTGGAGATGAGATTCCACCTGATAATTTCCCTCGGCATTGTCATAATATACTTCTTTGGTAAACATCAGCCGGTGCTTTTCATCATAGCCACAAAGCCATACTATATTCTCATTGTCATATTCTCGTCCGATAAGGTACAGCTTGGTTTGGGGTGTTTCTAATACAGTTTGTAACAAGTGGTATTTGTAATTCTGCAAAAAATTTTCGTCAACCCCCGTATCAATCGAATATTTCTTGATTTGATTTCCTTCTATCAATTCCGCCTTACTCAACTTTCCTTCTTCCATTAGTTGGTTATAACTTAAAGAAAAATCTTCTAATTGAGGCTGCGGTGCTTTTTCGTGCGTTGCGGAAGGCTGCGGTGCGGCGGGCAAGTTAGTGGCCGTTTCTTGCGTTTGGGTTGTACATTTTACCATTATCAAAACCAGCAGTAGCAAGGTTATTTCATCAAGAGCTTTACTTTTTACAAAGCACAAAATCTTATTCACAAAATATTTTCGATTAAAAGGCATAACAATTTTAAATTTAGAGTTCATCACAACAGACCAATTAGGAGCGTTTTTTAAGCTCAAAGAGTTTTGACGCAATCTCTCGTTCTCCTTTTATATCAGGCATAGCCGCTTGAAGTTGATAAATCCGCAACACACCCGCATCTTGGTCATACTCCCACACCACAAATTCCTGTTTTCTGGGACTTGAGAGCCGCATCACGTTCGCTATTTTGGCTGGTTCGGATAAACAATCGCCCGCGTAGCAAAGCTCAAACGTATCATACTCATCCAAACCCTCTACTTTTCCATTGGCATGAAGGAAGACTCGCTGCTTTTCTTTTCCTTTTAAATCATATTGTCCCGCAATTTGGGAACGAAGTTGGTACTCAAACCCCTCAAAAACAGATGTTTTTACAAAATGGGCAGCCTCTTTAGTCCCCGTAAATGCCTGTTCCAAAGCGTCGAAAGTAGTATCCGATAAAATCACCAACCTTAAATCTTCCAAAAGCCCGTGGTTTTGGTAAGCTTGATGAATGTAGCAAGTGTCATGGCTAATCGTGTAAGCGAGTGAATACTCTTCTACTCCATTACGAATAAGCACGCTATCAGGGCGCTCAAAAACCAACTCTGTCGCATAAAAGGGAATCACCGCCAAAAGGCTATCAGAGGAACGCCGCAGGTACGAATCGTTGACAAATGTACCTTTGAGTTCTATTTTTTTAGATTTTTCATCGACCCAGCAAGCTTTTAGTCCTATCGCGACTAAGAGCGAAGCCAAGGTATACTTTATGTTTTTCATAGCTGTATGTAAAATGATAGCACAAAGATGCAGCCCTTCAGCCATCATTTAAGACAAATGATTTCTAAAGCGTCGAAAATCAACAATGAACCGAAAAGAGAGGCACTTAAACCGTTTGGTCGGGCTTTCTCATTTTAGAAGCTTCATAAAAACCATTGGCAAAAACCAATACCAAAATAATAGGCATCAGAATAGCCCCTGTTTTGAAACCAGCGCCCGTCATGGCATAAGAACCAGAAGAAAATTTAAGAATGGTATTGACCAAAACCCCCACTGCGACCAATGTGAGCAGGCCCGTCACAAGCAGAGCCGTTTGCTTGGCGAGTCTTTTTACAAATAAAGTCACCCCTACGCACACTGCTGTCGTAAGGGCCACCGTAGCCAATGCTTTAGGAAAAGTACGAATCATATCGTATTTGAAAAACAAAATCCCCAGCCTCCCAATGAAATTAGGATGCGCTAAAAGCCAAGCATCCACCACCACCAAAATAACCAAAAGAACGTAAAAGGGAAGATTGTTTTTCATCAGATTTAACTTGACCACTCAGGGTGTTTTTTGAGGATTTGTTCAAATAAAACGCCAGGATTATGTTCCTTTGCTTTGTTTTTTATTAGAGCTACAAATATAATTTATTTTATGCAACAACATCACCTCGAAGTAAAACGCACGGCGCGTTATTATACGCTTGGTTCGCTTGGGGAAGCTACCAAGCAAGTTTGGTTTGTACTCCACGGCTATGGGCAATTAGCTCAGTTTTTTATTAAAAAATTTGAGGCAATTGCCCAAGATAACACTTTTGTGGTAGCGCCCGAAGCACTGTCTCGGTTTTATTTGGAAGGCGTAAGCGGGCGCGTAGGGGCCACGTGGATGACCAAAGAAGAACGTCCCCAAGAAATAGATGACTATATATTTTATCTCAATCAACTATATGACTCAGTACTGAAGGGCCACGATACCAGCCAATTTCAAATCAATATTTTGGGGTTTTCGCAAGGGAATGCCACCGCCCTACGATGGCTCAATGATGGGCACATTCGCTGCGACAGATTCGTGATTTGGGCGGGCTTTTTTGGCAATGGCGTTGCCGATGTGATTGATCCAAACAAACTTTCTTCGATTCCTACCACGCTTGTATATGGTACTCAAGACGAGTTTTTAACCAAAATTGATTTGAACCAATACGTAGCGGATATCCAGTCTGCGATTCCTCACTTAAAAGTAATCACTTTTGATGGAAAGCATACCGTCGATAAAAATGCCCTCTTACAGATTGTATAATCAGCGAATACTATCACATATTTAAGTACTTTTTGGCGTCGTCGAGCTGACCGTGGCGAGCCAAAAACAACGCATAACTTTGTCGAAAAAGTTGGTTTTTAGGTTCAAGCTCTAGCGCGTTCAAAAATTGACGATTAGCTTCGGGATAAAAATAATTTTCTTCGTATAAGCCCGCTTTCAAAAAGGCATTCATCGCCTTATTGAATTTCAAATCGGTCTGAAGAGCAATGAGTTTTTCTTCAAATTTCTTTAAATCATCATTTTTGAGGCGTTTGAAAGCATACCTGATGCTCTGAGTAGTATTTTGGGGAGCTACATTCCAATAATAAAGTCGGTCGCTTTCAAGCAGCGTTTTGTCCATACTTACTTGTAGAGAAGTATCCGGGATTTCTTTTACAAAAATGGGGTCGGCATTGGCGTTCCAATCATCATAAATAGCAAAAGTATAAGAAGTAGTGCGGGGCTTGGACTTCCACAAAAAAGTTACGGTTTCGTTTTCAAGATTAGATTCAAATTGAGGCGAAACCATGAGCGGAGCTGTCAGCCCTGGCCCACGGTTGACTAAGCCTTTTTTGCGCATATACCCCTCGGCGTATTCGTCGATTGATTTTTCGGCGTGATTGATATGCTGCATCAAAAAACCTAAATATTGTTTTACCATCGAAGGTGATTTGATTTGAGGCTGGTCGATGAGCTGTTGCAAACGCCATACCCCGGCCTTGTTGAGCAAATAGCCCGAGCCGTCTTTTCCAGTCACTATGATTTGTGCTCCTTTGCCAATTTTGATTTTATCGGCAGGATTGATAGCTACGTGCTTGGTTTTGTTTTCTAACTTTTGCCATTTGACCTGCCCACTCGGTTGATGCCAGAAGTCACCCTCTATCCACGCTATTTCGTACTGAATCAGAGGCGTGGGGAAAAACGCCACAAGCGTTAGTAGCAGACATACACCGCTGCCCCAAATAAGAAATGTTTTCATTTTTGTACTTTTAAGTGTTTCTTAAACATATAGATAAAAAACTGACGCATGGTTTTTTTTGCCACTTTGGTATCAGAATCAAAATAAGTGACAAACCCGGTTTGGCGATGAAGCCACTGCGCAAAAGTATTGTAGAAATACAGCACATCGACCGTAAGAGCTATAGGCACAATGAGCTTGAGGGTATCGATTTTGATTTGCCATTTATAAAAAATCCATAACCCTACCGCAAACGACAATGCCCCCAACATCAATTGTACCAGCTTGAATATGAGGTGAAACCAAAGGTTGTGTTTGACAAATTCATAAATAAAAAATACCATCAAAGCCAGACACACTAGAAAAGATACAATCCTCAACACCCAGCCTTCAGCATAGCGCACATAATCGTCGCGCAAAATCATCTCAATGATATTGGCATGAATCACCAAGCCATTCATATCGGGCTGAAGCGCATTGAGATTAAAAGGAGAATAGTGTTTATCTTCAGCCACCGTCGAGTCGCCCAAAAGTCCAATTAGCACAATTTTCCCTTTGAGCTCATCGAGTTCGGGGTTGCCTTCATAAAACTCTTCTGGCTGAAGTTTGTGATAATCGATTTCTTGATGCTGATATACAATTACTTCGGGCGCATGTACAGTAGTGTATTGGCGATGTTTAATAAATTTTTGATAACTCTTTTCATCAAATTTCTTGACAATTTGGGTCGAAAATGATTCAAGCGGAGGTTTATACTTGGGGCCAGAGCCCGTTTTGTTTTTAGGAAAAAATTGTGGCAAAAACAGCCGCACTGTACTGTTGGCTTCGAGTGTTACAAAATTGGCAAAGCCTTCTACCCCAAAGAGATAGGGAGTAGCACTACTTTCGGGCTTTTCTTGGATTTCTCCGAGTTGATTGGTCAACAAATAAGAGCCTAATACCAGCTTATCAGAGACGGATTTTAAGGCCGCCGATAAGCGCGGATTGGGTTGATTGATGTTTTCGCTAAAAACTACATCAATCCCAATTACTTTGGGGTCAAATCGGTTGATATTTTCGATGAGTTGAGCGATGCCCGTGCGGTCGAGTGTATCGATATTGACCAAATAAATCACCGAATCGGCTTGGGTGGGCTTGCTTGTGAGTTTGCCTTTTGTAATATCCACAAACACATTTTCGTACTCTTTCTTGATACGATCAATACCCGCATGAAGGGGATCAAAAAAATTGACATGCGCCACCAAAAGCGAAGGCATACTATAGAGCAAAAACACCAAAACAGTAGCGATAAAGGCATCGCGTAGTAGGCTTTTATTCATGTCAATTTTTCTTGTATTTGTCGAGTAAAGTCTTGAATTCGGGTAATGCGCGAAGCGGGTCTAAGGCGGCATTACGGTCTATACTTTCAAAATTGTTGTAGCCTTTTTGAAAAGCTTTTTCTAACCACTGAAGCGCCTCAGGAAGAAGGTTTTGTTTGGCTTTGATACCAGCCATATAATAGTAGGCGCGTGTGTAATTAGGGTTGAGTTCAATTACTTTTTGATAGGCAGCCTCCGCCTCCGTCCAACGCGTAAGGCCTTCCAAAAGGTTACCGTAGTTGTTGTACAAATTGGCGTCATTTGGAATTATTTCCAAGGCTCTTTTGTAGGCAGATTCGGCTTCGGTCAGTCTATTTTGGCGGGCTAATAAGTTGCCATAGTTGCTATACACTAGTCCATTAGAAGTACTCAGTTCAAGCGATTGTTTATACGCTTTTTCGGCTTCTTCAAACCGCCCCAGCACGGCCAACAAAATCCCGTAACTATTGTACACAAAGGGATCTTTAGGATTGAGTTCAATGGCGCGTTTGTAAGCAATTTCGGCCTCATCACGACGATTGCGGGCGGCCAGCAGCATTCCATAGCTTTTATAAACTTCGGCATCGTCGGTTTTGAGTAAAATAGCTTTTTGATAAGCCGCTTCTGCCTCTACAAAACGATTCTGATTTTTGAGCAATATCGCATAGCTTTTCTGAACATTGGCATCATTAGGGTTGATTTCGAGGGACTTACGATAAGCCGTTTCTGCTTCTTTTTGTCGGCTTTGACGATACAGCAAATTGCCATAATTTCCATAAACAAGCGCATTGTTAGGTGCTAGTTCAATGTATTTTTTATAGGCATTTTCGGCTTCTTGCAAGCGATTTTGGGCCGCCAACAATACCCCATAACTATTATAAACGACGGCATTGTTGGGATTCAGTTCAATGGATTTTTTATAGGCATTTTCTGCTTCGGCTTGCCGATTTTGGGTAGTAAGCAATACACCATAATTAAAATAGACTTGGGCATCTTTGGGATTGAGTTCAATGGCTTTTTGAAACATGATTTCAGCTTCGGCAAATCTGTTTTGTACAGTCAGCACAATCCCATAATTATTGTGTACCTGAGCGTCGTTGGGTTGAAGGATAAGTGCCTTTTTGTAGGCTGTTTCGGCTTCATTATAGCGTTGTTGGGCATTGAGCAAAATCCCGTAATTATTGTACACTTCAGGGTCATCGGCTTTGAGTTGAATAGCCTTGAGATAGGCTTTTTCGCTTTCACTAACGCGGTTGAGTCGCGCTAGTAGGTTTCCATAATTTTTATAGGCAAAGGCATCATCAGGTTTGAGTTCAATGGCTTTTTTGTAGGCGGCTTCTGCTTCCACAAACTGGTCTTCATGGCTCAGTACCATACCATAATTAAGGTGTAAAAAACTCCATTGGGGCGCATACTTTAGCCCTGTTTCAAAAGCTACCTTGGCTTCTTTGTATGCCTGTTTGAGATACAGAAGACGCCCTAAATCATTGTAAGCCGGCGAAAACGAACTATCTGCCAATACCGCTTGCTGATAATAGTGAAGCGCTTCGGGGGGATTGGTGATCTCAGCCATAACACCTTTATAATAAAAGGCCTGAGCGCTTAAATTAGGATATAAGAAATGAGACTTACCTAAAATTTGAGAGGCTTTTTCGAGATAACGGATATTTTTGGGATAGGCTTGCGTCAAATCTTTGTTTTCTAAATATCCCCCAAAAAACTGAGAAGAAGCCTCTAAGAGAGCGGCGACAAACTCGCGTTTGATAAAAGGATGTAACTTCTCAATCGAAGGCGCGGCTGTGAGCCTGTCAAAAAGCTCTTCGGCCGAGTTGGTGGTATCAATGAGGGCTTTGTGGGTAAGAGCTTGCTGAAAATCAAGGTACCATTTTTGTAAAGTACTATCAGCCACTTCGATGATATTCTCAGCAAAGCCCCGTCCTTGCACAGCCGCAAAAAGCGGAAGAGGCTTATTATCTTTGACCGCAAGCAGCGTCAGGGTGTCAATTTGGGCCAAGGCTACCGATTTATCAGCGGCCATGAGGATGGGATTTTGGCGACTAGGCGCGGCTTCGGAGGTGACACGATCTTCCAGATAGCGTTCCAATTCCCGAAGCGTCACCTTCTTGTCATTGTCGGCATCGGCCATGCCCTGTAACCCCCGAATGAGATGATAACTAAACAATCCACGTCCTCCCCCCCATTGAGTGCCTTCGAGCGATACTTCGTTGGCTTGGCAAGCCATAAATTTCACTTCATTGGCTACTTGTTTGGTGAGTTGTTGGCCCGTGAGTTGTACACCCCCTATTTCGCTACCTGCCAATTTTCCCGCTCGGCAAGCATCCAAAAACATCACTACTTGCGCTTGATTTTTGGTGGAAAGGGTCGCAATATAATCTTGTAAAAACAATACGGCAAAGGCTGTAGAGTTGTAATTGCTACTGAAAGAGTCGTAGGTGAGTAAAAACCCGCGCTGGGCAATGGTCTTGGATTCTTGGTCTCCGTGTCCAGAAAAATAAATAAAAACGCGGTCGTTGGGTTTTACAAAGTCCAGCAGATTGCCGAGCGCACGGTCTAATTGGCCGAAAGTAGCTTTTTCATTCAACAAAAGCTGGATGTTGGATTGAGGCACCGCTCCGCCAGCCGGAGAGAGTAAATAGTTGTAAAAAGCCAATGCATCATCGTCGGCAAAACGTAGCGAATCGATGTGCTGGTATTTGGAAACCCCCACAATCAAAGCCCATGTTTGACCCGTATTTTGGGGAGCCACATTACCTACTTTAGGCCCTCGTGCTTCTTGGGTATAGGCTTTATGATAATGCGCTACGAATACGAAAAAAATTAAAGAAAAAAGAAAGTATTTCATAACGAACTTGGGTCGTACGGGTCTTTAAAAAGCTTTTTTATCAATGTGTAGCCCCTACGGGGCAATTTTGTGTTTAGGCGATTACCATTTTTTTGCTACCGATATAAAGCCCCTACAGGGCAATTTTGTGTTTAGGCAATCACCATTTTTTTGCTACCGATAGAAAGCTCCTACGGAGCAATTTTGTGTTTAGACAATTATCATTTTTTTTCCTACCGATAGAAAGCTCCTACGGAGCAATTTTGTGTTTAGGCAATTACCATTTTTTTGCTACCGATATAAAGCCCCTACGGAGCAATTTTGTGTTTAGGCGATTATCGTTTTTTTCCTACCGATATAAAGCCCCTATGGGATATTTCTAAATTAGTTCATTACTTGTTTTTATTTAGTAATGGATGAATTAAAAGGAGTAATGGTATAAATGTATTCGAAAGTAGAACCGATATTGTTACTAACGCCACGGGTATGATAATTTTTCATAATAAACACCAACGGATTTTCTTGACCTCTTGTGCTGGAAGTCAATGTTCCCTGAGTTTCAATAGCGGGCAAGAGATTGATAGGCTGAGGTGTGGCAAAAACTTTCATCATCTCGGTTCCATAAGGTGGCCAAAAACCATAAATGGGGCGATTTTTAAGAAATACAGTTTCTCCAGCCGCAATTTTATACGAATTGGGATCATTGTGATCTTCTAGCCCAGGCGCTACCGGCACAATCCGATGATCAGGCTGAATCGCTACGATGTTGTAGTACGCGCTACGCTTGCCCTTATTGACAAGTTTGATAACTACATTGTCTTTTTCCGAAAACCTTCTAGTGAGCGTATCAACGGGCGTATCAAAAATTTCCACGACGGCATTGTTTTGGTCGATTTTAGCTCTTACTAGCGACATTTCTACCACAATTTCGTCAGTAGCCAATTTTACCGCCTTCATAAACTTTACTTGGGCCGCCGAAAGCAGCGTTTTTTTGAGCAAGTCCAATCCTTCTTTTACCTCCAAGTTGACAGGCTTGCTACTTAAATAGGGCATCTCTCCCACAAAAGCCCCTACATTAGAAGTATTTGCGGTATTTTTAAGTAAAATGTCGGGGGCTTCTGATGAAGCTACTACACTTAAAAAGTTCCAGCGAGACAACGAATCAGAGAGTACTTTCGTGGACTCCGATGATAGCCCTTTAAAGTCGAAGGCTACTTTTAGGAGAGATTCAGAAAACGATTGTTGAGTCCGAAAAGCCCAATATTGCGGAGCCTTAAAATCGGCAGAAATGGGATTTTTGAGAGATAACGAAGCTGTAAAATAATCAATAGCGGTGACTTCGCCTTCAAAAACAGGGCGCTCCTCTTTAATTGAAGCCGTACCTGCGGGATAAAGCGCAAATACATCTCCTTTACTGATTCCTGCTACCAAACCTGCACTGAGCTGAAGCGTGCTGTTATTTAAAACTTTTTTGATTTCTACGTATGGTTCTTGTTTGACGAGTTGCCCGCTGAAAAAAAGATAGTCTGCATCACCTTCCAAAATGGGACTTTGGCGGGGGGCAATCACCGCCATTTCTGCGCGAATACGTGCAAAAACTTGGCGATAAGTATCATTGGGACGAAGCTGAGAGAGGGTATTACTGATACTAAACGACAAAGAGCCCACAGGTTTGCCATTGGCAGTCGTTTCAAAATTGTTTTCGTTAGAACTTGCCCCCGCAAATACCACAAACTTTGCCAATTCTTCATCTCCTGCTCCTCGTGAAGCTACGGGGTTATCTACCAAACTCTGAGAAGGATTGGCAGGCGGAATCGTAGGCGAATAATTAGACTTAACCAACGGAGGAAATCCACCACGAGCAGTGCCATTGCCGCGTGTACCAGCTCCCGAGTGACACGAATCCAAAAACAACAGTAAGTGACCTTTGGGGCCTAATTTGTGGCGTAACAAGGCGATTTGTTTGCCCAATACATCATCACGAATATAATGATTGGTGTTCAATTCTTCGGGTTTGTAAGCCGCGCCAAGTGGCACAAGTGCTTCGTCTAATTGGTCGGGTTCATCGCCGTTGTCGTCTTGTAGTTGTACGCCATGTCCAGAATAGTGAAGAACCGCAATGTCGCCGTTTTGCACACTTTCAATCAATTTTTGGAAGGCAGTCAAGATTCCTGTTGCATCCACATCCTGCACCACAGTAATATGCTGACTCATAAAACCTTGCTGCTGAAGGACTGTTTGAATTAGTGGAACGTCGTTGAGAGAAGCCAATTTGGGCCAGCCTGTAGTGGCAGGGTCATAATTACCTATAGCAATGATGAGTGCGTGCTTGGTAGGCTGCGCAGAAACCGTCACAATGTGAAAAAACAACGCCCATAAAAATGTACACCTAAGCACCAACATGAGCTGGAAAGATTTGTTTTTGTAACGTGAGTAATCAATGCCGAATTTATACAATTCTCATTAGCTTTCAAATAACTGCCAAAATCTTCCTGAGGAAAGCCTAAGAGGATCTACCCTGCAACATTTTTTTTAGAAAAAAAATGCATTGATTACCACAGAAGGAGATATTATTTTTGTGGCATCAAATTTCTGAAATAAATCCTCTTTGGGAGGAATCACACAATGGCTCTTTTATTTACTACCGCAACTACCGATGCCGAATTGCATCAAATCCTAGCACTTCAGCAACAAAATCTCTATAAAAATACGCCCCAAGAATACCAAAAAGACCAAGGTTTTACGACGGTAGAGCATACTTTTGAAGTCTTAAAAAAAATGAATGATGCCTTGCCACAAGTCATCGCCAAAGACGGAGACGAAGTAGTAGGCTATGCTTTGGTGATGCCACGCACTTTTGGCGCACTTGTACCAGAGCTTACACCTATGTTTGATATTGTGGGAGAATTGTTATGGAAAAGCATCCCGATTCATCAACAACGGTTTTATGTAATGGGGCAAATTTGCGTGGCTCAATCGCACCGAGGGCAAGGCATTTTTGACGGATTGTATGCGCAGCATCGTCAGCAATTTTCGGCTGATTTTGATTTGTGTGTTACCGAAATTGCGGTAAGAAATACCCGCTCAGCGCGGGCACATGAGCGGGTAGGTTTCCAGCAAATTCATACTTATCAAGACCACACCGACCTCTGGAATGTAGTGGTATGGGATTGGCGTTAGGCTTTCATTGCCTCCTGAAGCATGGCTATGCTTTTCCGCACGCCCGATTCGGGGGCTTCTTTGCCTTCAAATTCTAGGGCGATATAGCCTTTATAATTGGCTTGGCGTAAGATATTGATGATACGTTTGTAGTCCAAATCCAACGTGTACCATTCGCCACCGCCGTAGTAGGTTTTGGCTTGTACAAAATTGGCGACAGGGGCTACTTTTTCGAGTTTGGTGTAAGGGTCTTCCAAAAAATTGCCAGTATCGAGTAGCACGCCCAACCAAGGTGAATCGATGGCTTTGCGAATCCGTAAAAGCCCTTCGGGTGTAGAAGTGAGGCCCCAGTGATTTTCGAGGGCAAGCATGACCCCACATTCGGCGGCTTTAGGAAGGCACTTTTCGATACTATCAATGCACCATTTGAAACCGTCGTCTTCGGTATAGCCGGGCAAAATCGGTTCTATGCCGCGTTTGGCCATGAGTTCGTCAAAAGATTTGATGGTATTCCAGCGACCCGAATTGAGTCGAATGCTTGGGATGCCAAGTTTATAGGCAAGTTCGATGCAGTGTAGAGTATGGTCGATGTTTTTTTGTCGCTCGGCCGCATCGGGCGATACAAAACTTTGGTGAATCGATAGGCATATCAAATCCACCCCATTCACAAAAGCATGACGTTTGAGTTTTTGTAAATAAGCATTGTCTTCATTATCCATTTGGCGATGCAAGATGTCTACTCCCTCAATCCCAAGGCGCGCCGCTTCATCAATTACATTTTCGATAGGTACTTTGGGCGTTTTGAAATGCCAATACGAATACGTAGACAATCCGAGTTTAAAAGGTGAAGCTACAGGCGGCGTAGCAATCAACGAAGAAGGTGCCAAAGTGGCTGCGCCTAATGCGGTAGTTTGTTGGAAAAAGTCGCGACGGTTCATAGAGATAAGATTAATGAAGTATGATATCTCTCTAAGTCTTTCGTCTAAAATGACTACTGTTTTCTACCGTTTTTTTTATTTATTCTTTGTGAATAATAATTGAGAAGGATTTACTTCCAACAATCGAGCGATTTGAATCAATCTTCCTACTGATAGTTGTGTTTTTCCTGATTCTATTTTACTGTAGGCTTTTTGACAAACCCCCAAACAATAAGCCATATATTCCTGACTTAGCTTCCTAACTTTTACTGAATCTTCAAATATACCTTTATGAAAATAGTTGTCTTACACTTATGTATTGATACAAAAAAATAGCAACACGAGTACGCATTTCAAAACTTGTATCGAGTCAAAATTATCCGTAAAACACCCTAAGTAACGCAGGCAGAGTTCAAACTCTATCTGTGTTACTTAGCAGCTTGCTAACTCGCTGAAAATCAATATATGTCTCAGCATAAACCTCCCCGATAAATCATTAACCCTTCAATAAAAATCTAAAAGCGAGAAGAATGTGTAATTTTGCTTTTGATTAGCCGCTCATTGCATGAAGTTTCCTCAAAAACATTTAGCCATTCTTGGCTCGACAGGCTCGATTGGAACCCAAGCCCTCGACGTAGTCGCTGCCAACCCCGATTCTTTTGCGGTAGAAATACTCACCGCCCAAAACAACGCCGATCTGCTCATCCAACAGGCCGCGCAGTTTCGCCCCCATGTAGTCGTGATTGCCAACGAAAGTCTGTATGATAAAGTGTTTGATGCCCTCGACCCGCTTGGTATCCAAGTCTATGCAGGAGATAAGGCCATTGCTGATGTAGTGCAGATGGATAGTATCGACACCGTTTTGACTTCTATGGTGGGGTATTCGGGTCTGATTCCGACCGTCAAGGCCATCGAAGCTGGCAAGCAGATTGCCCTTGCCAACAAAGAAACACTCGTGGTAGCGGGCGAATTGGTGACGGCCTTGGCTCACCAAAAAGGCGTAAGTATTTATCCCGTTGACTCGGAGCATTCGGCTATTTTTCAGTGTATTGTGGGAGAATTTCACAATCCGATTGAGAAAATCCTCTTGACAGCTTCCGGGGGACCTTTCCGTGGAAAAACCCGCGATGAGCTTCTGCACGTCACCAAAGCCCAAGCCCTCAAGCATCCCAACTGGAGCATGGGTGCAAAAATCACCATCGATTCGGCTTCCCTTATGAACAAAGGGCTGGAAGTAATCGAAGCCAAATGGCTTTTTGGACTCAAGGCCGAGCAGATTGAGGTAGTGGTACATCCTCAAAGCATTATTCATTCGATGGTGCAGTTTGAAGACGGAAGCATCAAAGCGCAAATGGGCCTGCCCGATATGCGATTGCCGATTCAGTTTGCCCTGACTTACCCGCATCGCCTCAAAGCCGACTTCCCAAGGTTCGATTTTATGCAATATCCTTCGTTGACTTTTGAGCAACCTGATTTAAAAACTTTTCGTAACTTGCAATTTGCCTTTGATGCGCTCGAGTGCGGCGGCAACATGGCCTGTATCGTCAACGCCGCCAACGAAATCGCCGTGGCCGCTTTTTTACGCGACGAAGTAGGCTTCCTCGAAATGTCGGACCTTATCGAAACTTGTATGCAAAAGGTAACGTTTATTGAGAAGCCAACCCTCGACGATTACATTGAAACCGACGCCGAGACACGCAAAGTAGCCGAAGAATGGGTCAACGTACATTCCTAATACAATGATGCAAACGCCAGTATTGATAAAAATGGGAGACTTAATGACTGACGATGAGTTTTTTACTTTTTGTCAGATGAACGACACCCTTGATTTTGAACGAGATAGCAATCGCAATATTATATTTATGTCACCTACTGGTTCTTCTACTGGCAACACTAGTTCTACTGTATTAGGAGAAATTTATTTTTGGAACAAACTGAGCCAATTAGGCTATTGCTTTGATTCATCGACTGGATTTTTGATGCCCAACGACGCCGTTAGGTCACCCGATGCGGCTTGGATTCAAAAACACCGCTGGGAAGTACTCTCTGACGAAGAAAAAGAAAAATTCGCGCCGATTTGCCCTGATTTTGTTGTAGAAGTACGTTCTAAAACCGATTCTTTAAAATATTTACAAGAAAAAATGGCCGAATACATCGCCAATGGCTGTCAATTGGGATGGCTCATCGACCGTTTGGAAGAAAAAGTATATATCTATCGTCCCCAAAAAGAGCTAGCCGTAGTGGAGTCATTTGACCAACAATTGAGCGGGGAAGATATTTTACCGGAGTTTGTGTTTGATCTCAAATTGATTCAATAATTAGCATGCCACAAGTCCTTCACATCCCCCAAATGGATACCCTAAACGACGAAGAGTTTTTCGCTTTTTGTGAGGCTAATCGTGGCAATGGGATGAATTTTGAGCGGGATAAAAATGGACAAATTATATTTATGTCGCCCACTGGAAGTATTGGAGGCCACAATGACGGTGAAATATTCGTTGAAATAAAACTTTGGAATCGTCAACAAAAATCTGGAGTTGTATTTCCTTCTTCAACAGGTTTTATCTTACCCGATAGCTCGATTAAATCGCCTGATGTAGCATGGGTTAGTCGCAAACGGTGGGAGCAAATACCGAGTGAACTACGTAAGAAATTTGCCCCAATATGCCCTGATTTTGTAATAGAGGTTATTTCAGAATCAGATACTTGGGACGAACACATCCGTAAGATGCAAGAATGGCTCGTCAATGGCTGCAAACTTGGGTGGCTCATCGACCCCAGCCAAAAAACATGTATGATTTTTAGGGCTGATGATACCAATCCTTCCAAAATGCCGTTTGGAATTATCAATGGCGGCGATGTGTTAGAAGGATTAGAGATTGATTTACGAACTGTTTTTGAAGATATTAGCTAAATAGTAACCAACAAAGAATTTAATAAACACATAAAAACGCAGAATGGAAATTTTAGTAATGGTAGGACAGTTGATTTTAGGGCTGTCGATTTTAGTAGGATTACATGAATGGGGACACCTCATCACCGCTAAGATGTTTGGAATGAGAGTCGAAAAATATTTTATTGGTTTTCCACCCAAAATCTGGTCTATCCAAAAAGGAGAAACTGAATATGGCGTAGGAGCCATACCACTAGGGGGATTTGTGAAAATCTCTGGCATGGTGGACGAATCGCTCGATACCAAAAACCTAAGCGCAGAACCGCAGCCTTGGGAGTTTCGTGCCAAACCCGCTTGGCAACGCCTCATCGTAATGCTTGGGGGAATCATTGTCAATGTCATCACGGGCGTCATTATCTTTATAGCTATTACTTATTCAGAAGGATACGACTATTTTGCTACCAAAGATGTCAACAAATATGGAATCGTGGCGCACTCACTTGGCAAAGAAATGGGGCTTCGTACTGGTGACAAAATCGTGGCTATCAACGGGAAGCCTTTCGACGATTTTGCCGAAGTTCGCAAAGTGTTTCTCGAAACCAACAGCTACTACACGGTAGAGCGCAACGGTCAACGCCTGGACATATACGTGCCCAATAATTTTATTGAAAAAATCAGCGATAAGAAAAATGCAGGTGAGTTTATTGACCCTATTTTTCCGTTTAAAGTAGGAGAGCTCGTTCCTGCGATGCCAGCTCAAAAAGCCGGACTGAAGAAGGGCGACAAGATTGTCAAAGTAAATGAAACTCCTATTGTTTTTTATCATCATATTCAGGAAGCATTGAGCCAAAACAAAGGCAAAAAGGCTACCTTGACCGTAGAACGTGCGGGTCAGACCTTGACTTTGCCCGTAGATGTTACCCCCGAAGGTACTATCGGATTTGTTGCCGACAAAGACCTCAAAGTCACTCACATAGACTACTCATTGGGCGAGTCGGTAGCAGTAGGTACCAAGCGTGCCTTTAGCGTAGTAACCGACAATATTCGCGGATTTGGGAAAATCTTCCGTGGCGAAGTATCGGCTTCTAAAGCATTGAGCGGCCCTATTGGTATTGCACAGATGTTTGGAGGCATTTGGGACTGGAGTCGGTTCTGGTTTCTTACGGGCTTGCTTTCGATGGTATTGGCTTTTATGAATATTTTACCAATTCCAGCCCTTGACGGTGGTCATTCGGTATTGTTGATTTATGAAATGGTGACAGGCCACAAGCCTTCCGATAGTTTTTTGGAAGGTGCCCAAAAAGTAGGTATGGTGATTTTGTTGGGATTGATGGTATTTGCCTTTGGCAACGATATTTTCAAACTCTTCCGTTAACGATTTTTAATAATGCGTCTGTTAGTCTTAAATTTGAAAAATACCCCTTCAAACCTCTCCAAACTTGGAGGGGTATTTTTCGTTTTATTGAGTTTATTTGCTTTTCACGCTCATGATTTTCATACGAGTATTGCACGGGTGGATTATAACGCCAAAGAAAAATCGTTTGAAGTGAGTATTAGGGTATTTACGGACGACCTCGAAAAAGCCCTTTCAAAAGACAACGGTGGGCAAAAATTTGTGGTCATCAACAACGACAAAAATGACCCTTTCATCGAAAAGTATATCCGCAAGCACTTTGCACTTTTGACCGCTAACAAGCAGAAGAAAAACTATAACTACCTAGGCAAAGAACAGGAAGCAGATGCCACTTGGATATATGTGGAGGTTCCAACCCAAGAATCTATTTCGGGTTTTGCAATTCAAAACTCCATCATGCACGACCTCTTCGACGACCAAATCAACCTCGTCAATCTCAACTACCAAGGCCAAAAGAAGTCTTATATTTTCAAAAAAGACCAAGCAACCTTGACGTTAGGGATTTAATTATACCAAAGGTGCGCAGGTAAAACTATTATAGTTTAGGATTTTGTGTAAAAAAACCCTATCTTTGCACCCCAAATTTTTTACTTTTTCAATTACTTAAAAGTTCAGTATCATGCCAAAGGTTAAAACCAATTCAGGTGCCAAAAAGCGTTTTAAAATGACTGGCACTGGTAAAATCAAGCGTAAACACGCTTTTCACAGCCATATTCTTACCAAAAAATCAACTAAACGTAAGCGCAACCTCGTTGGCTTTACAGTAGTTGACGATACGAATATGGACCGCATCAAATTGATGCTCAAAATCTAAGTTGTTTGTTAATCGTTATTTGAGTCTTACGACCGATAGCCACTAACTCATAACTACTAACAACAGTGCGCAAGCACAGGTTACATTGTTTCACCCGATTGTTGGTAATACAAGTGCTTCAATGCCACCAACTGTCAAAAAACTAACAAAACTATGCCACGTTCAGTAAATCACGTAGCTTCGCGGGCTCGCCGCAAAAAAATCTTAAAATTGGCCAAAGGTTATTATGGCCGTCGTAAGAATGTTTGGACAGTAGCAAAAAATGCCGTTGAGCGTGGTCTCGCTTACGCATATACTGGCCGTAAACAAAAGAAAAGAAATTTCCGCGCATTGTGGATTCAACGTATCAACGCTGCTGCTCGCCAAGAAGGATTGTCTTATTCGGCATTGATGGGCAAAGTACACGCAGCTGGTATCGAATTGAACCGTAAAGTGCTTGCCGACCTTGCAATGAATCACCCTGAGGCATTTAAGGCGGTTGTCGAAAAAGTAAAATAATTTGGAAAAAGCGAGGCGCAAGTCTCGCTTTTTTTTGCTTTATATTTTTGGGGGTTCATTCAAAAACTTGGAACATTCCTGATTTTTTTGGAGTTTTGTAAACATGAAGCACACTTTTCGCAAATATTTCACCATTTTCATGGCCCTCGTACTCCTTACGGCTAGTACAGGTTTTGGTGTCATTGAGCATCACTGCATGATGCGCGGAAAGTCTTTGCATTTGGCCGCTATCAATCAGCATCCTAGCGATTCTTGTCAACACAGTTCAAGGAAAGCAGCAATATCTGCCCAAGCAGCGATTCAAAAGCAAGATTGTTGTGAGGAAGTCCGAAGCTACGAAAATGTAGAAGTCTCCTCTTCACTTATACAATGGATAGCCAAATTCCTCCAAGTTGCGACCGATGCCGTCATTGGCGCGCTTGTGGCGGTATTTCAAGCCCTTGCCGAATTGCTATTTCCCTCGGCTAGTTCTGCTCTATCCTCTTCCTTCTCCTCTATTTTCCACGGCCGAAGTTTGCTCGTGTTCGTGCAGTCATTTTTGATTTAGAAATAGCATTCAGAGGTATACCTAAGTTGCACTTAGGGCCTTTCGGTGTTTATCTATCTCAATAAAATGACTAAGCAATGTCCACTTTATTTCATATAAAAAACATGGTCTGCGACCGCTGTAAGCACGTGGTCAAAACCGCTTTTGAGAAAGCAGGCGCACAAGTCACCCGCGTAGCACTCGGCGAGATCGAAACAAGTTCCTCCCTTTCGTCTAGCCAACTCAAAAGCTTAAACGAAACTCTACACTCCTTTGGCTTTGAGATACTCGACGATAAAGCGAGCCGTACCGTAGAAAAAATCAAAACACTACTCCTCGAACTCATTCATCATCAGTCGATTGTATCTCCCAAAATCAATTACTCAGATTATATTTCAGAAGCCCTCCACCGGGACTACAGTGGATTGAGTAGTCTGTTTTCATCCCAAGAAGGAATAACGATTGAACAGTACATCATTCGCCAAAAAATTGAGCGGGTCAAAGAACTACTCATGTACGACGAGCACAGCCTAAGCCAAATCGCCGATACTCTCCAATACAGTAGCGTGGCGCATCTATCGACTCAGTTTAAGAAAGTGACGGGCCTCACTCCTAGTCAATACAAGCAGTCGGCAGTGAATCAACGTCGGTCGTTGGATTTGGTTTCAAAAAACATATAAAAACCATCCGAAATTGTATAAGCGTTTTGACTTAGCTCACCGATACCTTTGTATCGAACAAAAACAACTCATGCAATGGAAACATTAATCAAAAATAAATACCAAGTATCAGGCATGACTTGCGAAGCCTGTGAATATAAAGTAAAAACCGTGTTGGCGGGAATAGAAGGTGTACAAAACGTGGATATTGACCTTAAAACGGGAGAAACAACGATTGAGTCAGACCGTAAAATTCCCATTACTGAGCTAAAAACAGCTTTAAAACCCCATTCAAAATACCAAATCGAACGTAGCTTTCCACTCACGCAAGCACCCAATGCTCCTACTTCAGTAGTTCAAACTCCTGTCGTGGAAGAAGCTGCCCCTTCCGTCTGGACTACTTACTATCCTCTTTTTTTGATTGCGTCGTTTATCGCTTTGGTAGCTTTTCTCACGGCTTTCGACAATCATATCTTTACGCTTGATTCTTTTGGCCTGAATACCTTCTTACACAATTTCATGACGGGCTTCTTTTTGTTATTTAGCTTCTTTAAACTACTCAATCTCAAAGACTTTGCAGATAGTTTTGCGATGTATGATCTGCTGGCAGCCCGTTCACGTTTTTATGCCTTGGCTTATCCCTTTATTGAATTAGGGCTAGGTATTGCGTGTTTGGTACATTTTCAGCCTCAACTCACCTATATTGCCGACATTGCTATCATGGGCTTTGGAGCGCTGGGAGTGGTCAAAAGTGTCTTAGACAAACGTAAGATTCGGTGTGCGTGTTTGGGCGCTGTATTCAATCTACCAATGAGTACAGTTACCATTATCGAAAATTCAATCATGGTTTCCATAGGAGCTATTTTACTGATTATGAACTAGATATGTACAGCCATGAAAACATTATTGTTGATATTTGTTTTTTTTACTGGACCTTTTTTGCTCCTAGCGCAGCGCGTGACAGGAACGGTATATGAGCGCACTGAAGCAGGTATAAAATCCCCTTTAGTAGGCGTCAATGTCTTTTGGACCGAGACTTCTTTAGGAACGGCCACTGATAGTTTAGGAAAATTTGATATTCCACGTTCGGCCAAATCCAACCGTTTGGTGATAAGTTATATTGGCTTCAAAACAGACACTCTAAAAGTATCATCAGAAAGCAATTTTGAGATTGTGATGAAAGCCGAAGGACAACTCGGCGAAGTAGTCGTACGGGGTTCCTCTTCTCAAATAGACCGTTTGAATCCTATACATACCGAAATCATCACCACCAAAGCCCTTGCCAAAGCCGCGTGTTGTAATTTGTCGGAGAGTTTTGAAACCAACGCCTCTGTTTCGGTCAGCTATAGCGATGCTGTAACGGGTGCCAAACAAATTCAGTTTTTGGGATTGGGAGGGCAGTACGTTCAAACCAACGTCGAAAATGTCCCAACGATTCGGGGCTTAGCTTCTACTTTTGGGCTTAATTACATTCCCGGTACGTGGATTCAGTCGATTGATGTGGCCAAAGGTGCAGGCTCTGTCGTAAACGGCTATGAAAGTCTAACGGGTGCTATAAATGTGGAACTTGTAAAACCTGACGCCCGCGAAAAACTCTATTTCAATGCCTATGTTAACCATTTAGGAAGGGGAGAAATCAATTTCAATCTTAATCAAAAACTCTCTGACAAATGGTCAACGGGCTTTTTGACCCACGCTAGCACCCTCCAAAACCGCGTTGACAACAACGGCGATGGATTTATGGATTTGCCACTTTATACGCAGTTCAACGGCGTAAATCGTTGGCAATACAAAAGCGATAAAATTATGGCTCAGTTTGGCATCAAAGCTTTGACCGAAAATCGTGTTGGAGGACAGACAGGCTTTAATCCTTCCGAACATCGAGGAACCACCAAATTGTATGGATTCGGTAATCAAACTAACCGCATTGAGCTTTTTTCAAAAACCGCTAAGCTTTATCAAGACAAACCTTACAAAGGGCTAGGATTAGTGCTGAATGCCTCAATGCACAATACAGATTCGTATTTTGGTTTGGCTAACTATGATGGTCGTCAACGAACCTTGTACGGGAATTTGATTTATCAATCTATCATTGACAATACCAATCATCAATTTAAAACGGGGGTTAGTTATCTGCTTGATGATTACCATGAAACTTATAAAGACAGCCTAATGACACGAACCGAATCGGTACCGGGTGCCTTTTTTGAATACACTTACAATCACCTTGATAAGCTCACCCTAGTAGCGGGACTACGCGCTGATTATCACAATTTGTTCGGAGCGTTTGTAACACCGCGCTTGCATTTGCGTTGGCAACCTCTCGAACACACCACATTGCGGTTGTCGGCAGGACGTGGTCAACGTACCCCCAATGCTTTTGCCGAATATTATGGATATTTAGTAAGTGGGCGCAAGGTGAGCTTCTGGGGCAGTCGCATTCAGCCTGAAGTTTCATGGAACTATGGTATCAGCCTCACCCAAACCTTCCATTGGTTTGAAAAACACTGGGATTTGGTGATAGATTATTACCGAACAGATTTCCAAAATCAACTCATTGCAGATACAGATTATGCTACTCGCCAAGCTTCGTATTTGTATTTTTATAACTTACAAGGGAAGTCCTATTCAAACAGTTTTCAGATTGAACTTAACACCCTACTCTCCAAACGTACGGAAGTCAAACTTGCCTATCGCCTCTTTGATGTATGGCAAACAATGGGACAGCCTTTTGGGCATGGCACCCTCCAACAACGGATGATGGTTCCGCGTGACCGAGTGCTGTTCAATATCGGTTATGCGCTTCCCTATGATAAATGGAAACTGGACCTGACAGTACAATGGAACGGCAAAGCTCGTATCACGAATCCTCTCCAATCACTGGAAGCTACCCTTGATGGTAAGCCTAGTATGCCTACTTTGTTTTCACAATCATTTATGAACATCAACGCGCAAGCTTCTCGCGCTTTCAAGAAGTTTGAGGTGTATTTGGGAGGAGAAAACCTAGCCAATTTTCGACAACCTACCCCTATCATCAATGCACAAGACCCTTTTGGCAAGTATTTTGATGCAGGACAAACTTGGGGTCCTGTGGTAGGGCGGGTTATTTATGCAGGTATCCGTATCAAAGTAAAAGATTAACTCAAAACTTTAAGTAATTGAGCAAAAATAGACTTTCCAAGTTTAGGTCTATAAAAATCTGAAAGTCAACAGATTAAAAACTTAAAAAGTCTAAAATTCCAAACTTTAATAATCAACACTTTTTATTTATTAACCAACAAACCATTCAACACAATGAAACAATTGACATTCATTTTTGCCTTAATACTCGGAGTGGTATTTAGCACCGTTGCCAACAAGCCTGGTAAAGAGAAAGAAGTAAAAATCAAAACATCGGCAGTATGTGATGATTGCAAAGAACGTATTGAGAAAAACCTAACCTTGAGTAAAGGTGTGTTTGAGGCTATTCTCAATTTGGATGATAAAATAGTGACAGTGAGATATAATCCTAAAAAAACGAATGAAGCAACTATTCGTAAAGTGATTACGGATACTGGCTATGATGCCGACAATCTACAATGCAATCAAACGGCTCATGACAAACTACCAACATGTTGCCAAAAAGGCAATGAGTCTCATGCCCACTAATATAAGTGGCATGAAAGATTGGATTTTTTGCAAGAAAGGCTACTAGAATACCCCAATATTTGACTTCTCCGAAGTCCTTTGCTTTTTTTCGGACTTATTTGCTACAAACTTTATGCCTCTCCGAGGCAGGAATGTCTTGTAGCTTCGGAGAAGTCAAACATTTGTAGAGTGAATCTCTCAACAACAAGGGACTTGGGAGAAGTTAAAGCTAACTAGCTTTTGACTATAAATCTTAAGTCTGTTAGGCTAGTTAACTCCTGTCTATTTTATTTCAAACAGGCATTTTCACTGCGCTTTTACAATATCTGCTTGATCCAATTGCCAATTGTTATTAAAAAATCCAGCCATCTTTACGCCAGCTGTTCCTTCTTTTAACATACCGGTTCCGAATATAAAATAGTCAGGGAACCCACTTCCACCCGTAAAGTATTGATTTGATTCGGTGGCCAACATACCCGCCAACCCAGAGCCGGTAATTACGGCCACCGAAGCCACAGGGCTATCAGGACGAGGATAGGTAAAATACGCCCCTATGTTATCTCCTGTGAGTGTTTCGGTTCCTACCTTGATACTACCTCTTTGTACTTGAATAGGGCTTTGACTTAGTAAAGACGCCCAAGTGCTGTTGGTAGTTGCATTTCCAAAGATTACTACCCCACGGTCGGCATAGGCCGATGCCGAAAATTCTTTATCCGAAACAACATCTACCGCACCATTGCCACGATAATACCACGTCTCGGCATCATAACGCGCCTTGTTGTAGGCCCATTCGTTTTCTTCTTTGGTGCCCGTAGTTCCGTACACAAACACCATTCGATGGTTGAAAGCCGCTTTGAATGTACCATTACGATGTGAGCCTTTATGCGTAAGGGACGGTTTTTCAGAAGAAGCCCATTTTTCTGTTTTGGTAAAGTACAGAGGGGTGTCTCCTAATACACAACTGCTGCATACTTCGGTACCATCCAAACTTAGTTTAAATGCCGTTCCTTTGGGAAACGCACCGGGAAGTATCATAAACGTCTGAACGTTTTCGGTAGTTACCACAATACTCTTATTGACGACATTGCGTTTGGCTTGGATACGGCTATAATTGAGCGGTTTTTGCTGCTGCTCAATACCTGCCCAATGATAATTTGAAGAAATCGCGGGATTTGCGGTAGTAAAATCTATCACATCCAAATCCTCCACCTTAGGGCTGCGATGCCACTTAAAGAAATCAAACAAAGGATCCCAGTCTACGCTATGGTCTCCGTACCAATGCGACCCGTTGGGGTATTCATAATAAGAGAAATCATTGTGAAAAGCACCGAGCGTATTTCGCATCGTGCGGGCGTATTCGACCGATACAGTACGGTCGGCATCCCCATGTAAAATATACACCCCACTTGCTTTATAATTACGGGCTAGCTCCATCACATTACTTTGATTGCTAGCACGGAGCAACATTTGTTCTATTTTGTTGGTACTATTTTCGGGGATTTTACCGTCGGCAGAACCATAGCCCATCAAGGTAGGATAGCCCGCACAAGGGGCAATACCCGCCCATTTGCCGGGATAAGTTGCGCCCAAATACCAGGTTCCATGCCCCCCCATCGAGTGTCCTGTGAGGTATATCTTTTGGGGATGAGGTTTGAATTTGTTTTTACCAATTTCGAGTACTTCCAACGCATCCAAACGCCCCCAATCTTCCCAATTGAATCCCCTCGGGCGGCGGTTGGTAGGTGCAATCAAAGTCCCCCAATCTTTGGGTTTGTAAGCTCTAGCTTGGCCAATTGCCTCTACTCCCGCCCCATGTACCGACAAAAACAAAGAAGCAGTATCGGTATGTCCGCCTTTTTGTGGAGCAACCCCATAGTACTGTACACTTCCATCGATAGCACTCACAAAAGTCCCACTATAATGCTCACTGTTGTTTACGGCTTGCAGCGTGATTGTTTTTTGATCTACGTTTTTGCCATTTTGTATCAACGTAAGCTCACAGGCAATTTCTCCTTTTTGAGAAACAGCACTTGCGTCCATCTGAAAACCTACCTTGCGGGAATTGAAAGCGGTAATAGCAGGTACATTAGTAATTACCTCCTTGCCCTGAATGTTAGCCTTGATTTGGAGGTTAGAGACCGCTTTGTCGGTAAGATTAAATAACACAATCCCTCCCAAAAGCGGCTGCGTTTTTTCTTGCAATACTATATAAGGCAGCGTAATATCAGGCGTACTCAAAAGGATATTTTTTTCAGGGAAAATCAATTCAGCCGTTACCCCTTGGAAGCGCCCGCCCATGCCTACACGGACTAAGATTTCGTTGAGTCCTTTTTTGAGTTTTACAGGACTATACATATATCCATAGCGATTGGCATCACCTCCGCGTGGTACGCCATTGAGATACAACCCTGCTTGTCCGGCTACATGCAGCAATGCTACTTTTTCTTTGGGGGAGTTGTAAGTCAGATAAAGATAACCATTGCTCATTGCGGAGCTTCTAAATCTTTTTGAAGTATCTGCCACCACTTTTTGCCATTTAAGTTCTTGTCCTTTGGCATCAGTCAAGGCGGTTTTCCCCTCGGCAGGAGTTACAAAGGTTTTTTGAATAATTTGATACGTAACTTGGTCAGTGTATATCGCTTCTCGTCCATATTGATGACATGGCCCCACTACTAGCCCTTCAGTAAAGGCATAATTGTCCTGGGCAAGGCCATTTGTCACACACATAAGCCACAGAAAGCAGCAGATATAAAGATTTTTTTTCATAGGGAGTGGAGTTTTTAATTTTTTTTAAAATATCAACAAATATAAGATTTTTGCTGATATAAACCCTCTTTCTCGCTTTTTATCTTAGCCCATCTCGAAAATTACAGAACATTTTTTTCAAATCATCGGCCTTTTAAGCACTATTTGCTGCATTAGAAGTATTATTTTAAAATATAATTAGGTATTACCAATTAATACTCCTACCTTTAGAACCTAATATTTTAAAGAAAGCATAATGCAAGAAGGTACAGTAAAGTTTTTTAATGACACCAAAGGATTTGGTTTTATTACACCATCAAATGGTGGTCAGGACATTTTCGTTCACGTCACTGGTCTTAGTGAAGATATTCGTGAAAACGACAATGTGTCTTTTGACGTTGAAAATGGAAAAAAAGGTTTAAATGCCGTTAACGTGAAAGTTATCTAATTTTACCCATAAAAGTCATTTTGTGCAAAGAGTCATTTCCAACCTGGGAATGACTCTTTGCTTTTGACGCCTACTAGATTCTTAAGACATATTTCGCTCCAAGGACTTTCATCCCTACTTCAAAAAACTTTGAGAAGCATTCAATAAAAAAAGCTGCTTATAAAACAGCTTTCATGAAAATGTTTAGTATTTGTTAACTAACTAGCAATAAGGCATTGTGAGATTATCCACAATCAAATAAGAACTACTCAGTCACTAAAGCTTTGACCTTAGTTTCACTGTTTTTTTTCTCTTTTTTAGGTTTTGAATCCTCTTTGTCTTTTTTTACTTTGGAGTTTGCTTTTTCTGTGGTCTTTGTTGCTTTCTCAGCTTCTTTCAGGGCTTTTTTAGCAGCAGCTTTTGCTTCTTCTTCTTGAACTTTGACCTCCTTCTTTTTGATTTTAGCAATCTTCTTTGCCAATTTTAAGGATGCTTTATGGATAGCTTTAGCAGCTTTTTTAGAGGTATTTTCACTCACTACCGCAGCTACAATTTTCTGAGCTACTTCCTCTAGGTTTGTTTTTTTCTCTGATTTCATTGTGATTATGTACTTGGTAATTATTAAAATAAAAAAATCTACAAATACATAACTAAAAAAATGAAAAAACAAAAATATCGTGTTATATAAATGTTAAGTTTTAAGCTATCTCCTCTTCCTATCACTCTTCCCTACCCCAAAGCTACATCTAAAATCATCATGACTACAAACCCGCCAATAAACCCAAGCACTGCCACATCAGTGTACTTATCTCGTTGAGTTTCGGGTATTACTTCTTCTACTACTACGTATATCATTGCGCCCGCCGCAAATGCCAACGCAAACGGCAGCACAGGCTGCATATATATCACCGCTATGGCTCCCAATACACCCGCTACCGGCTCCACAATCGCCGACAACTGCCCGTACCAAAAGCTCTTCCAGCGACTTACGCCATTACGTCTCAGTGGCATAGCCACCGCAAAACCTTCGGGAAAATTTTGAATCCCAATACCTATCGCCAACGTAATAGCCGCCGGCATCATTTCGTCGCCTGCTCCAATAGCCGCCGCTCCAAACAATACTCCTACGGCAAGACCTTCGGGGATGTTGTGCAATGTAATCGCCAAAAGCAACAAAGTAGTTCGGTGCCATTGGGTTTTCATGCCTTCCCGCTCATTGTCGCCGAAGTTGATGTGCAAGTGCGGGGTAAATTTGTCGAGGAAATAAATAAACAACGAACCCAACACAAAACCCACTGCTGCGGGCATCCACGGCATGGTCGGAAATAGTTTTTCGGCTTGCTCTATACTAGGTGCTAAAAGGGACCAAAAACTAGCGGCCACCATTACACCACCCGTAAAACCCAGCATAGCATCTAGTATACTACGAGGCATATTTTTAAAGAAAAAAACCAAAGATGCCCCAAGTGCTGTCACAAGCCACGTAAAGGTAGTAGCAATAAGGGCCGAATATACGGGTCCTATTTCTCTAAATGTATTTTCTAATTCTTGCATCCTGATATTGTATTTGCCTGAGAATCTATCTTTTGCTTCTTCACTACTTGAGGGATGAAACCCCCATTTTTTGGCTCCAATTTTCGTATAGCTGTCTTAATTCTAGCACTTTTTGTGGCATTGTAGAGGCCAAATCATGCAATTCTGAACGGTCTTTTTCCATATCATAAAGTTCCCATTTTTTGACATCTTTCGACCATACCAATTTCCATTTGTCTTGTCTGATCGCTCTACAATCAAAATGCTCCCACGCCACAAACTCATGAGGGGTTCGCTTTTTGCCCTGCAAAATAGGAACCAAACTTTTGCCTTCTAATGGTTTGATGGTATTTTGTTGATACATGGTCGGATATTTTGCTTTTGCCAACTCCAAACAAGTAGGCATAATATCCATAATATGACCCACTTGGTTGGTTTGCAGAGATTTGGGTATCATCTTAGGAAAATGTACAATCATCGGCGTAGCAATACCTCCTTCATGCGTAAATTGCTTATAAAGCCGAAAGGGAGTATTGCCCAATGCAGCCCATTCTTTTCCGTACGCAGTGTAAGACCCTCTATCGCCCGTTGGGGTAGTAAGTGAGACGTCATAGGCTGTTTCTCCCAAGTCTTTTTTGGCTCTGCCATCTAGCACTTCTGCGCAAGCGCCATTGTCTGACAGAAATACAATCATGGTGTTATCGAGTTGGCCATTTGCTTTCAATTTCTCCACGATTTTGCCGACTCCTGCATCCATTTTGCTTACCATAGCGGCATAAGTAGCCATTTTCAAATCCCACTCGGCATGATTGGGTGCTTTATCCCAGTCGGGGATTTGAGGCTCTTTAGAAGACAACCCAAAATCCTGTGGAAAAAGTCCCAAAGCACGTTGTTTAGCGTGGCGCTCTTCTCGTAATTTGTCCCACCCTTTTAAATATTTACCACGGTATTGTGCTATATCTTCGGCGGGTGCATGCAGAGGCCAATGAGGTGCAGTATAGGCAACATATAATAAAAAGGGTTGTTGTTTATGATGGGCTTGCTCGATATATCCTACGGCTTTATCCGTAATGGCATCTGTCAAATAAAAGTTTTTGGGAATGCGGTAAGGCTCATTATTTTCTAAAATAAGACGATTGGGTAATAATTCATAGTAGCTATTGGCCCCACTAATGAGGCCAAAATAGTGGTCAAAACCACGTTGTAAGGGCCAATCGGGGCGTTCTTCTCCTACATGCCATTTGCCTGACATAAAAGTCTGATAACCTGCCGTTTTCAAAACCTCAGCGATAGTGACCGTTTGCCTACTGAGCCACCCTTGATTGGCCTCTTCATGACTACGGTCTTTGACGGTATTGACCACCATCCGTCCCATACCTGCCTGGTGCGGATATACCCCCGTAAGCAAAGACGCTCGACTTGGGCAACAGCGAGCGGCATTGTAAAACTGCGTAAACTTGGCTCCATTCGCCGCCAAACGATCAAGATTAGGCGTTTGGATTTCGGAGCCATAGCATCCTATATCGCTAAAACCCATGTCGTCTACCATGATGATAACAAAATTGGGACGACTCTCTTTTTTTTGTGCTTGAGCTAAGATGGTCATCATTAGCCCACACCATAGCCATGCTATTGTTTTTTTCATAGCGTAAGGTTTGAGTTATTCAACCCCTTTTACTTGCATGTTGAGGGTATAAATCGATTCGGAAGCAGTGATAAAAAGCATCTTACGGTCTTTCCCACCAAAGCAAACATTGCCTACCCAACCTGATGGCACAGGGATTTGCTCTATTTTTTGGCCACTTGGATCATATACTGTCACTCCTTTGCCAGTGATATAGAGATTGCCCTGATTGTCGAGAGTCATGCCATCAGAGCCTTGAGCTACAAAGAGTTGCCGATTGGCAAGGCTTCCATCCGCGCTGATTTCGTACTTATAGGTTTTATTGTCACGAATATCAGCTACATAGAGGTATTTCCCATCGGGCGTCCCTACAATACCGTTGGGTTGTTTAAGATTGTCGTCCACGACAATAGCCTCTTTTTTACCTTTTGGCAAATAATACACATTTTGTTTCTCCATTTCGGGCTTTTTACGTTCCCAATAATCGCGCTGATAATAAGGATCGGTAAAATAAATCCCACCTTTCGCATCAATCCACAAATCATTGGGTCCATTGTGTTTTTTGCCTTGGTAATCACTCAATAACACGGTAATTTTTTTCTTTGGGGAAATCGACCAAAGCTCGTTGTTTTGGTCGGCACAAGAAATAATATTCCCTTTTTTATCAATGTAAAGACCATTGGAACGACCCGTTTTGTCCATAAAAAGCGACAATTCACCCTCAGTATCGTATTTCCAGATTTTATCGTTGGGTTGGTCAGTAAAATAGATGTTACCTTTTTTGTCAACGGCAGGCCCTTCCGTAAACTTAAATTGCTTAGAAACTTGCTTCAAGCTCGCCCCTTCTGCAATCAATTTGCTTGTCTGTGAAAACATAACGTGAGAAGATAGTAAAGTAAAAGACAAAAAAATCGAAGTTTTGATTGAATAACGCATAGGAAGTGTTTTTTGGGCATATAAGGACAGAGTTGCTTCAATTTACTAATAAAAACGATGTTGCCCAACTCAAAAGAGATTGACTTTCAATGAAACTTCAAAATTGCATCCTAACGCTGATAAACCCTTACATAATCAATCTCATACTTAGCGGGAAACTTGGTCGCTGAAGGGTCGCCCCCATTATCACCTCCAATAGCGAGGTTGAGAAGTATATAATGAGGCTGCATAAAGGGATTGATATTGGTACCGTCGCGATTGACGGTCTGAGCAAGTTCTACAAAATTGAGCAGCTCATCGTCTACATAGAGCCGAATGGCTTTTTCGTCCCAATCCATGCGCCATACGTGAAATTTCTTTCCCCATCGGCGGTCTTCAAACGTTTCGATTGGCTTTTTGAGGTCTTGCCACACTCCTTTAAAACGAGTCTCGCTGCCCCAAGCGATATTGGCAAGTAACATACCCCGATAAAACTCCATGATGTCGATTTCGCCATTGCGTGGCCACTCTCCTTCTACCCCTAAAGTCCAAAAAGCAGGCCAAAGACCTGCTCTTGTATCAATGCGTGCACGCATCTCAAAACGCCCATATTTCCAACTGTGCAAACCCTGGGTTTTGAGGCTTGAAGCAGTGTATTCGATGTCTTTACGATTTTTTTTCCAATCTTGGCTATTGGGTTCGTAATTAGGGTTTGGCCGGCTCTCACGACGGCCTTCGATGATGAGTTTACCTTTTTTGCAGTAAGCATTGTCAGGCTGATACCACTGAAGTTCGTGATTACGTACAAATCCCTTTTCAAATTTCCAGTTGTCGGGATTGGGTTTGCCTTCCACATTAAATTCGTCTGACCATACCAATGACCATCCTAAATATTCGCGTTTGCGCTGAGCATGAAGCGAAAGGTTAAACAACAAACATAAGAAGATAAGGTAGGTTTTAAGAGACATCAGAATGAACAGGTTGTAATATATATGATATGATTAAAGCAAAAATAGACATTTCTTTAATCAAACAAATAGTCGCCCCGCCTTATGCCCTTCTTCCCTACTCTTTTAAAAAACCTTCTTAATCACAAAATAGAGTAACTACTTAGCCTTAGTCAATAAAAAATCTTTTTTTATGAAAAGCAGCCTATGGCTTATTGCTAAGTAGTTACCAAGAGTTCATCAACACTTCATAGCAACCTACGCATAAAAAGCCACAGCAAACTCATTTTTGGCAAATTCTTCTAATGAAGTAGGGGTAGTATTGTCGGCAGTACGGACAAAACCTTTGAGGTATTCTCCCGCATTCAGTCCTTCAAAAAGCTCTACGTAGCCATCAGCAATGGTTTCGGCCAAACCTGAAGCTAACATTCCCGCTTTAGCATCTGTAGCCGAAAACGCTACGTATTGGAATGGTTTCTGAATAGCCTCACTCAGTATAGCCGTAGCTTCGTGCATGGTATAGTCGGCAGCACCTCCCACAAATACCACCGAATGCCCACTAAAATCCAACGCTAATAGGTGCTTTGTAGCAGCACTCGCAATATCGCGGGTGTGAGTAAGGGGTACTTTGAGGTCTCCTTTCAGGCTATAACCATGAATCCCCGCCGCTTTGATGAAGGCTATATTGCCATAAAAATTTTCCATAAAATAGCCCGGCCGTAGGTTCAACACATTCAGCCCTTCGACAGTTTTGAGGGCTTGCTCCAATTCATACAATCCACTGACAGGCCCTGCTCCTTCGGGCATATGAGCACCCATAGAACTCAGCACCACGGCATATTTTACCCCCGAACCTTGCAAAGCTTCAACAAAATTGTGAGTGATTTGGCGTTGATATTCGCGCCAGTTGGTCACGTCCCATTTGGGAGGAATCAGCAAATAAACCGCTTCTGCTCCCTGAAATGTTTCTTTTAAAAATTCCAAATCTTCCAAAGCGCCCACAGCCAACTGTGCTCCTTTATCGACCAAAGTCTGCGCTTTTTGGGCATTTCTTACTACTGCTTTTACTTCTTTTCCAGACGCCAATAGTGACTCAACAATAAGATGACCTGTGTTTCCAGTTGCTCCTGTGATTACGTACATGATTAATGATAGTTTGGGTGAAAAATAGATAATTTTTAATTTAAACATACATACCAGTTGGTATGTATTTGGGTAAAAAATTTTAAGATTTTAATCCGTCGGTCAATTGCTTTAACTGCGACACGACCATTTCAAACACTGCGCGACTTTGCATTGCTTTGGCCACACTGAACCCGCCCTCAATCGACGACAAATAAAAGAAAGCTACTTGAGTAGGATTAAAATCAAGTTTAAATTCTCCTGACAACTGCGCTTTTTTCAGGCCGGTCTCAATTTGTTGCTGCATTCGGCTGGTAACACGGTATAAACGCACCCGAAAACCTTCGTCCAAAGGTGGCATTTCTTGGGTAAGATTTGTAAGTGGACATCCTAGAATCACCTGTTCTTCAGTAGCTACAAAACTGCGATAGCGGTCTAATACTTCATAGATTACCTGAGCGAAGCCTTTTTGGGCATGTTCTAGCGGCTGCCAAAGGCTCAAATAATGAGGCGCAACGATTTCGTCAATAATTGCATATCCCAAGTCAAACTTATTGGGAAAGTAGTGATACAAGGCACCTTTCGTGATACCCATCTCTGCCACTACTTTGTCGGCACGCACTCCTTGAAAGCCATTTCGGTGAATAGCTTCGAAGTTTTTATGCAATATTTGGGAGCGAGTATCTAACATAACGCCACAAAGGTAAACATACTAATTGGTATGTCAAGTTTTTTTAAAAAAAAATTATAAAAAAACACCAAAGCCTTTTTTAGTAGAAGGCTTTGGTGCATATTTTGGTAGTACGTCGTTTGAGTTAGAGGGTACTTATTAGTAGGTTACCCACGTATCTTTGCCCCCTCCTCCTTGCGAAGAGTTTACGACCAGTGAGCCTTTTCGTAAAGCTACTCGCGTCAGCCCGCCCGGAATCACGTTGATATTGTCACCATACAAGATATAAGGTCGCAAATCTACGTGGCGTCCTTCAGCGTGGTCATCCACAATACATGGCACTCGCGAAAGAGAGATTACAGGCTGGGCGATATAATTCCGAGGATTTTCTTTGATTTTGGTACGAAAAATTTCGTGTTCTTCTTTGGTAGCTTTGGGGCCAATCAGCATCCCGTATCCTCCCGCTTCGTTGGCTTCTTTGATTACCAGATTTTCGACATTTTCTAAAACATATTTCAAGTCATCGTCTTCTCTACAAATGTAGGTTCTTACATTTGGGATGATGGCTTCTTGGTCGAGATAATACTTAATAATTCGTGGTACATAGGCATAGATTACCTTATCGTCGGCTACGCCTGTTCCGGGAGCATTGGCAAGGGCTACCCGTCCTTTTTTATAGACATCAAAAATCCCCGGAATCCCAATAAGTGAATGCGGATTAAAAACCTGAGGGTCAAGGAAGGTATCGTCCAAACGGCGATAAATCACATCCACAATCTCAAACCCACGGGTGGTACGCATTTTGACATACCCGCCCGATACCACCAAATCGCGCGCATCTACCAACTCTACGCCCATTTGCTGAGCCAAATACGAATGTTCAAAGTAAGCCGAATTATAGATTCCGGGTGTAAGTACGACAATATTAGGGTCGGGACGGTCTGCGATAAATTTAAGCATATCGTACAAGCGAGCGGGGTAATCAGATACGGGTCTCACGCCAGTACGCGCCAATACCTCTGGAAAAATCTGCTTTGACAATTCTCTATTTTCGAGCATATAAGATACACCAGAAGGACAGCGAAGATTGTCTTCCAAGACCATAAATGTACCATCATCTCCCCTAATCAAATCCGTACCTGTGATATGACACCAAATGCCCTTAGGGGGTTTTAAACCTCGGCAAGCTTCCAAATAGCATTTAGAAGTCTCTATCAGATCGCGTGGTACAACTCCATCATTCAGGATTTTTTGGTCATTATAAATATCATCAATAAACAGATTGAGCGCCGTAATACGCTGAATGAGACCTTCTTCAAGGCGGTTCCAATCTTCTCCTGCTACTACCCTCGGAATAATATCTAAAGGCATGATACGCTCCGTTCCTTCTCCTTCTGAATACACGTTGAAAGTAATCCCCATCGACATCAAGGCACGCTCGGCGGTATGTTGCCGATTCATCAATTCCGTCTGAGTCAACTGTTCTACGCGCTGTTTGAAGACTTCATACCCCGGACGCATCTTCCCGTCAGGGGTAAACATCTCGTCGTAGAAATTTTCGGTGTCGTAATTCTTAAATGAAAATTGCATAATGGCAAAATATCGTAGGTGAGTTATTTGTTTTACCGAACAAGATATGGACAAATTAACAATTTAGCCAAATTTTCTATAACATATTTACAGAATTGCTTTATATATTGCTTTGGTTTCATAAATTATTGGATTATATCGTACTTTGCATCAACTTTTTACGTTTTCAGTCTTGACAATAAATCATATCAATTTTGTGAGAATAGCGCGACATTTGGTTTTGGTTATTATGGGATTGTTGGTAGGCGTTTCTAGCTATAGTCAACATTGGTTAGGCCTTTCTTCTAGCAATTATGCGGGCACAAACGCCCTTTATCTTAATCCTGCACACGCGGCTGATTCTCGCCATAAGCTTTATATCAATCTTATTGGGAACGATTTTTTTTTAATCAATAATTACCTGCGATTTGATGCGCCTTATTCTTTTTTGGGACTTATTACCAACACTGTTCCTAAAAAATACCGTAGTGAGCGCGGCTTGATTATCTGGCGCGAATCTTACTATGCCGAGCGTCTCAATGGCAAACCCAAGCACCTACATACGGGAGGCGACCTCCGAGGGCCTTCTTTTTTGTATTCTTTTAACAACAATCGTTTTGCGATTGGGCTTACATCTCGTGGGCGTTATTATCTCAATGCTACTAATGTGTCAGAAGAAACGGCGCGCGTTATTAGATATGGTACTAAATTTGTTGAACTTCAAGAAAAACTTTTTACTAACCAAAGCGCTTTGGTTTCAATTAATGGCCTCATTGAGCTAGGTGCTACTTTTGGGGCAGTGATTAAGGACGAAAATGAGTATTTTTTGAAAGTTGGTGGTACAGTCAAACGTCTCGTGGGAGTTTATAACCTTCATACAGATTTAAAAAACACCAACTATGAAGTACTCGTAGACGACCTAAATCCAAATCAACAATTTATCTTAGCTCGTCAACTGGAAATATTATACGGATACACCTCAGAGGGGGCTTATTCAAATATAAGCCCTAGTCCCAGTTTTTTGTTTGGTAAAAAATCTGCGGGAGGAGGCTGGGGCCTTGATTTAGGAATTGTGTATGAATTTCGGCCAGATTATCGAAAATTCAAAAGCTATGTTCCTCGTAGAGGGCGCGAGTCAGATTTTCATAATAATAAATATAAAATCCGTATATCAGCTGCCTTAAACGACGTAGGCGCTGTTCGCTATCGAAATCCAGATTATATCAGAGAAGTAGCTGTAGATACTACAACACTCAACCTAACAGCACGTGATTTTGGTAACATTAAAGGAACAGAAGGGTTATTTGTTGCAATAAATCGAAACCTTAATGTACGTCCCGCTGACAACCCCCGCCCCTTTACGGTGGGACTACCCACCTCAGCCAATGTAAGTGTAGATTATCATATTCAGGACAATTGGTACGTAAATGGCTTGTGGGTACAAGGATTAAGAGGCAGCAATAACCTTCACATCAAAACACAGTCGGTATTGGCGGTGACTCCTCGCTACGAAACCCGTTGGTTTGAAGTAGCTACCCCTTTGGCAATGATAGATAATTATCGAGTATTTACGGTAGGTTTGGCTGCTCGTGTTGGCCCACTAGTACTTGGTACCGACCACTTAGGTGGATTGTTAGACATAGGCAAACCCCAAGGACTCGACTTTTATTTTAGTCTCAATGTACCTATTCTTTATTCTAAACCCAAAGAAGTAACTCAGTGCTTTGACCCCTCTCCTAAAAAAAGGCTATTCAAAAAAAATAAATGATGGAAGCATACGTCACTACGGATATTTCGTCAGAGGGAATCGCTACCATTACGTTTTTTCACCCCTCCCAAAACTCCCTGCCTAGCCATATATTGTCGCTATTGGCCGAGACGATTACTCACACTAGCACTAATCCCCTCACCAAGATTATCATTCTTCAAAGTGGCGGCGAACGTACTTTTTGCGCGGGTGCCAGTTTTGATGAATTAGCATCCATCCAAACACCCGAAGAAGGTACTCATTTTTTTTCGGGTTTTGCGAATGTCATCAATGCCTGCCGTACAAGCCCTATCTTGATTTTGGGGAGAGTACAAGGAAAAGCAGTAGGTGGTGGCGTAGGAGTGGCCGCTGCTACTGATTATTGTTTTGCCACCCAACATGCCTCCATTCGTCTGAGCGAATTGCTCATCGGGATTGGGCCTTTTGTGGTAGGGCCTGCCATTGAGCGCAAAATAGGTATCGCGGCATTTACTGAACTTACCCTGCATCCTTCTAATTTTTATTCGGCCTCTTGGGCAAAAGAAAAAGGGCTTTTTGCCGAAGTGTATGATGATATTCCAGCACTCGACGAGGGCATAAGCAACTTTGCTCATCAACTTATTCAATACAATCCTGAAGCGTTAAAGGCGCTTAAAAAGGCATTTTGGGAAGCCACGGAGCATTGGGATAGCCTCCTGAAACAACGAGCTGCCATGAGCGGAACCTTAGTGCTGTCGAGTCATACTCAAAAAGCAATCGCAAATTTCAAAAAATAACCCCTTTTTTAGGGGCAAAACCGCAGCCCTATCTCCAAAGGCAAGTGATCCGACTTGGTCGGTTTTTCTATTTTAAAACTCGTGGTCTCCAACAAAGAATTGGTCAAGCAATGGTCAATCGGAATTCTCAATGGTAAAAAACTAGTAGGCCAAGTAGGCTGTACCCCAAATCCCTGACGGCTATTTTTTAGTCCAGTCTCTGAAATAAAAGATTCGTAAAAAACCGACCAAGGGGTAAGATTCAAATCCCCGATTATCACAGTTGGATTTTTTTCGCGTTTTATGATTTCTGCCATTTGTTTTACCTGTCGATTACGTATCAAAAAATCTTCCTTCCAAAGAGGATTGTAAGCATGACAAGCAATAATGGTCAGCGTTTTTCCCTGTACTTGGGTTGTAAGACGCATCATACCTTTGGTTTTGAAAGCTACCGCTGTATCCAATAATACTGGGACTTGACTTCTGATTACGACTCTAGTATTGGCTTTGGCCAAAACATCAAACCCATAAGGATATTGCTTCCCCAAAGTACTATCTAAATGCTGGATAAATGCCGGGGTAGCTTCATTGATAGAAATAAACAAAGGCTTATTGCTGACAATACGATTGGTGATAAAAGCATAATCTTTGTTTTTATAAAGTATGTTGGCATGATAAATCCTAAAATCAGCGGTCGTAGAGATATTTGCTTTAGAATAATCCAACCAAGGTATCACAAACCATCCATTCAAACCCAATGAAAATAAAGCGAGTAATAGTTGAAATGCGTCTCTACGTTTTTTTTGATATAAATATTGTCCCAAAAACCATAAACTAAGTCCCAAACTCAATAAAAAGTACTGAACTCGAAAGCTAGCAAAATGGTCTAGCCACCGACTATGCCGTCCCCAAAATCCTAAAAGCGAAGCTACAACTACCATCCAAACTCCTAGCAAAAGCGCCTTGTTTAGTATCCGTACCATTCGCCCCACCATTTTTGCAATTGTTTACGGATTTCATTTTCACGGGGGTTTTGACCTGGTTGATAGATCTGTGTTCCTTTCAATTCATCAGGCAAAAAATTCTGTTCAGCAAAATTACCTTCATAATTGTGCGAATATTGGTAATTTTTGCCATAGCCAATCTCTTTCATAAGTTTGGTGGGGGCATTGCGTAAGTGAAGCGGAACAGGCAGATGCGCCGTTTTTTCGGCCAATGCCAACGCTTCATCAATCGCCAAATAACTGGCGTTACTTTTGGGAGAGGTAGCCAAATAAATCACTACTTGCGACAAAATAATTCTGCTTTCGGGAAACCCAATCGCTTTTACGGCTTGCAAACACGCATTGGCCATGATGATGGCGGTAGGGTTGGCGTTGCCAATGTCTTCCGAAGCCAAAATCAACATCCGCCGCGCAATAAATTCGGGGTCTTCACCCGCATGAATCATCCTTGCCATCCAATAAAGCGCCGCATTGGGGTCACTACCTCGCATTGATTTGATAAAAGCCGACGCAATATCATAATGCTGTTCGCCCGATTTGTCGTAGCGGGCCAAGTTTTGTTGAGCTACTTCCGTCACCGATTCGTCGGTGACTATTATCGTTTCTTCACTAAAATGCGCATTGACTACTAGCTCAAATAGATTAAGAAGTTTGCGCCCGTCTCCCCCCGAAAGACGCAACAAAGCATCATACGACTCAAATTGGATTTGCTTCTTTTTCAGCACTTCGTCTTTTTCGGCGGCCTGATGTAGCATCCTAATCAGGTCATCTTTGGAAAGCGTATCTAGGATATACACTTGGCATCTCGACAACAAAGCGGAGTTCAGCTCAAAAGAGGGATTTTCGGTAGTAGCCCCAATGAGCGTGATTTGGCCTTTCTCAACAGCCGCTAGCAAAGCATCTTGTTGACTTTTGTTATAGCGATGGATTTCGTCAATAAAAACAATCGGCGAAAACAAGCCCGACGAGCGCCCCAAGACCTCCCGTAGCTCTTTTACTCCAGAGCTAATGGCACTTAAAGGATAGAAAGGACGCTTGGTCGATTCGGCAATTAAAAGTGCCAGGGTTGTTTTGCCAACACCAGGCGGCCCCCACAAAATCATGGAAGGCACCAAATTGTGTTGAATGGCTCGTCTTAATGCTCCTTGCGAACCAAGGAGTTTTGACTGACCAATGAAATCATCAAGCGACCGAGGACGCATTCTTTCTGGCAAAGGAGCAAGCATAGAGCAAGGCGGTTAATAGTGGCACAAAAATACCAACGCCCGTAGAGATTTTCTACGGGCGTTGGCGTAAATCTTTTAATTATCCTAGATCTTATACTGTCACGCGCTCCATGCTGAGTTGTTTTTTCATGCTAGTTAAAGCACCAAAAACAAGGTTATAAACCGATTGAATATTGATTTTCATGAAGTTAGAAATTTCTTCGTTTGTCATATTCACATAAAACTTCAAGAAAATAGCTTCCCGTTGACGGCGAGGCAACTTTTCCATTGCTTCATTTAGATTACGGTTTGTTTGGAGGTACTCTTCTTGGGCAATCACATACGACTCCGACGAAGCCGTATAAAGGTGATGATATTCCAAGGGGATTTCTTCACTACTTGTATTTTTTTGTTGGGCGTTGAGGTGTCTTACCAATTTACGTTTGATAGACGCCATCAAATAATAACGCACCGAAGTCGTATCGCCAAGCGTGTGGCGATGTTGCCAAAGTTCCACAAACAAATCGTGGATACAATCTTTAATCAGAGCTTTATCAGCGCTAAACTGAGTACAGTAGTTGTACAGTAGTTGAACATAGCATTGATAAAGTCTTGCAAAAGAGGCTTCGTCGTCTTGGCGGAACTGATTCCAGAGAGTCACCTCTTCGTGTGTAGTTAGATGAAACCGGGGCATTGGGTGGAGGGGTTTGGGGTTTAGAAACAATCACAGCCCAAATGTAATTTTCTTTATAATAAGTTGCAAAATAAAAAGTGTTTTTTTTACAATTAATTAAAGAAAATATAATTTGGTAAAATTGAACTTTCCCCCATCAAAAAGCCCTAAATCGCTCATTTTCAACGAAGGAATCACTAAAAGGCCCATAAAAGAAAGAGTCATAAAGGGAGAGGCCAAAGGAGAGCAAAGTTCTTGCTTAACAAAGTTGTCTATTATGGTATATTTTTTTGCGACTTCGTATCCATCTTCATCCGACATCAACCCAGCAATCGGCAAAGGTAATTCAAGGGCTTTTTGGGATACACTTTCTACCGCACTGATACCGCCTTGCGAATCAATCACTAGGTTGATAGCACGCGCAAGGCTATCATCGTCGCAGCCTACTGCAATGATATTGTGAGAATCATGCGCTACTGACGACGCAATAGCTCCCTGTTTCAACCCAAAGTTTTTGATAAATCCTACTGCTACGGGTGCAGGTTGATAACGATTTACCACCACTATTTTTAAAATATCGCGCTCTGTATCAGACACTATGCACCCGTCTTCAATCAGAGCCTCTACCTCCAAAGCGTTGGTAATCAGCTGCCCTTCGAGGGCTTCTATCACTTGTATTGTTACTGAGAGGGCAGGCGCTTCTAGCCGTAAATCAAGAGAAGAAATATGACGACAGTCAAACTTATTGACAATTGGGCTACGCAAATCAGGCAAAAATGTAATGCCATTTTCGGCTACCTTTTCGCCATTGATATAAGTAGATAAGACATTGAAATCTTGTAAGTTATCGACCAAAATAAAATCAGCAGGGTCGCCTTCTCTCAACAAACCTACAGGGAGACGATAATGCAGCACAGGATTGAGACAAGCAGCCCTCAGTACATCAAACAACGCAAAACCTTTGGCCAAAGCACGCTTTACGAGCTGATTGATATGGCCTTCTACAAGATTGTCGGGGTGCTTATCGTCCGAACAAAACATGAGCTTATTGGGATATTGACTCATGAGCGGAATCAAGGCTTCAAAGTTTTTGGCCGCGCTGCCTTCTCTAATCAATACATAGCTAAGCCCTAACTGAAGCTTTTCGTAGGCTTCGTCGTAGGTAAAACACTCGTGGTCGGTCGTGATACCTGCTTCGATGTATTTTTTAGCATCTTGCCCACGTAAGCCCGGTGCATGACCGTCGATAGGTTTATTGAATGCTTGTGCGAGCCTTATTTTCATCATCACATCTTCTTGTTCATACAGCACTCCCGGAAAATTCATCATTTCGGCCAGATAGCCTATTTCCTTCATCGACAACAACTTACGAATATCTTTGGGAGAAATAACAGCCCCTGCTGTTTCGAATGTAGTGGCCGGAACGCAAGAAGGAGCCCCAAAACAAAACTTAAACGGTACTTGACGAGCATCTTCTATCATATACTCCACTCCCGCTACTCCTAGTACATTGCCAATCTCATGAGGGTCTGAAACCGTAGCCACAGTACCGTGTACCACGGCCAAGCGCGCAAATTGCGCAGGCGTAAGCATGGAGCTTTCGATATGTACGTGCGCATCCACAAAACCCGGCATAATATAGGGCAATCCGACCTGCTCCTCTCCTATTATTTTTATACTTACGATTCGCTTATCTACGACCTGTATTTCGGCCAAATTAATGGTATGATCAAAGAGATTGAGTAAATTGGCCGTTAAAAGCATCATTCAATGGGGTTGTTAAGGGTCTACGATAATCTAAAAATATAATTTTATGTATTGCGGTACAAATTATGATTTGTTTTGCTGATACTCTATAAGGCAATTTTCGCCAAAGTTTCCCTACTTATTTGCTCGACCATCAAAAAATAAAGCATGTTTTCTAAATTTCGCTTACCCATGATTATCGTTCATACTCCTTTTTTGTGGGTAGAAGGTCTCACTTTTTTTCCTTGGGTATTTTGTCGCGAAAACAATCCCCCTGTTTGGCTCCTCAATCATGAGCGTATCCACTTACGCCAACAACTCGAAACAGGTATCTTACTTTTTTATATTTGGTATATACTTGAGTATCTTGTTCGACTCATTCAGTACCGGCATCGGTATCGGGCTTATCGCAATATCAGCTTTGAACGCGAAGCTTATAGCAATGATAAAGACCTTACTTATCTTACCAAAAGAAAAGCCTGGGCCATGCTAAAATATCTTTGACAGAATTTATAAAAGCAAACAAATCCCTAAATTTGTCTCAACCTAGCTTGTTTTTCCTACCTAAACTCAACAACATATTTGATGAAATTTCTACTTCTTTTTTTATGCCCTCTTTTGGCATTTTCGCAAGCTGACTCTCCTTATAAAGTCAGTTTTACAAATGAAAAAATAAAAATTGATGGTGTATTGGACGAGGCAGTTTGGCAAAATATTGAACCAATGGGTGAATTTTGGCAATATTTTCCTTCTGATACTCTCAAAGCTCAACACCGTACAGAAGTCAAAATGACTTATGATAACAAGTACGTTTATGTAAGTGCCAAATGCTATACCCGCAACAAAAAATTTGTCATCCTTTCTTATCGCCGCGACTACCGAGCCGGTGGTAACGACAATGTTACGTTTATTTTCGATACCTTCAACGACCGCACCAATGCCTTTCTTTTTGGTATGAATCCCCTGGGAGTCATGCGCGAAGCATTGTTGTACAATGGCGCTACCGACAACTCTTTTTTTAGTGAATTTTGGGATAATAAATGGGTTGGTGAATCCCAAATCTATGATGACTACTGGACCACAGAAGTGGCTATTCCTTTTACTACCCTTCGCTTCAAGGATGAAACACAACAATGGCTTTTCAAAAGTTATCGGTTTGACACCCAAATCAACGAAAATAGTACGCTGATACGTATTCCCCAAAATCAGATTATTATGAATTTGGGGTATTCAATCCCTGTCGTTTTTGAAAAACCTCTCAAAAAACCCGGGGCTAATATTTCTCTCATTCCATACATTGCCGCAGGTACAGGGCGTGATTTTGTCAATCCCGATAATCCCAACAACGGCAGTAGGCTTAATTTTGGAGGTGATGCCAAAATCGGAGTCACTTCTGGGTTGAATCTTGACCTGACTATCAACCCTGATTTTTCGAATGTAGAAGCCGACCGTCAAATCATCAATCTCACGCGCTTTGACATCAATCTTCCCGAACAAAGACAGTTTTTTCTCGAAAACTCCGATTTGTTTTCGGGCTTTGGGAGCTATGTCATCAATCCTTTCTTGCCACCTCAGAGCAATTTAGGTGGTGCCGGAAATCAGATTATTAGTCCCTTTTTTTCGCGTCAGATCGGAATTGCTAAAGATTCGACGACAGGCTTGGGCGTTCCAAACCGCATTTTGTATGGAGCGCGACTGAGCGGAAAAATAGACGACAATTGGCGCATTGGCCTCCTCAATACCCAAACCGCCGACGATGCTTTTAAGGGAATTTCGGGAGCTAATTTTACGGTAGCGTCTATCCAACGAAAAGTATTTAGTAGATCAAATATTGCAGGAATTTTTGTCAACAAACAGACCCTTCATCCCGATATTAGCCCTAATCTCACGCCCTTCAATCGGGTAGCCGGTTTGGAATATAACTTCACCTCACGTGATAGCCGCTGGCAAGGCAAGGCTTTTTATCACCAATCTTTTAGCGAAAACAAGCCTAAAGATGCCTTTGCCAATGGTTTTTCGCTGATGTACAGTGTACTCAAATACACTTTTCGATGGGCGCACGATTGGGTCGGAAAAGGATACGATGCCGAAGTGGGTTTTGTGCCTCGCAAAGATTATTTCCGTATCAATCCCACCCTTGGTTTTTCTTTTTATCCGCGCACAAAACTCGTCAATCGCTACAGTGTTGGGGTCGCCCTCGAACAATACACCATGCCCAATGTAGGTGTAACAGACCGCACCGCAGGGCCTTTTCTTTCGATGTTTTTCAATAGCTCGGCTCGAATGCTGTTTTCTATTAATCAAAATTACACCTATCTTTTTTCTGATTTTGACGCCCTTCGTAGCAATGGAAAACTTCCTTCACTGAAAAAAGGAGAAGGCTATACTTACTACAACGCCTCGCTCAACTACTTCTCAGACCAGCGAAAAAAATGGTGGCTTTTTGCCCAACCCCTCATCGGACAGTATTACAACGGCACTATTATGAGCTTGGCTGGGTCGCTCAACTATCGTTATCAGCCCTATATCGCCTTGGCTATGAACTTTACCTACAATCGAATCGACCTTCCGATTGGGAAAAACAATGTCTTTTTGGTAGGGCCTCGCCTTGATTGGACCTTTTCTAAATCCGTTTTTTTGACTACCTTTTTACAGTATAATAGTCAGTTTGAAAACATGAATATCAATACGCGTTTTCAATGGCGTTTTGCTCCAGTTTCGGATTTCTTTTTGGTATATATCGACAACTACAATACCACCAACGGACAATCACGCAATCGCTCGATTCAGGCAAAAGTCACGTATTGGTTTAATTTGTAAGCAATAAATGAATTACAGCACTTTATCAACAATAGGTTTAGGAATGGCGTCTATCGGACGGCCACATTATATCAACATCAAACAAGAAAAAGTTGTCAGTGAAGATTTGGATGCTTTTTGGCAACAAGGTTGGCGCGCCCTTGACCATGCTTATGCCGCTGGAATCCGCTATTTTGATACTGCTCCTGGGTATGGATTTGCCGAAAAACTCCTCATCGAGTGGCTTCTTCAACAGCAACCCCAAGATGTAGAAGTGGCCACCAAATGGGGATATACTTATACTGCAAACTTTGATATCAACGCCCCCGTTCATGAACTCAAAGAGCATAGTTTGAGCAAACTCAACCATCAATGGCAACAGTCGCAAGCCCTTCTGCCTTACTTTAAAACTTATCAAATACATTCGGCCACGCTCGAAAGTGGTGTTTTGGAAAACCAAGAAGTCTTACATCAACTTGCCGAATTGAAAGAACAACATCAACTAACAATGGGCCTTTCGGTAAGCGGAGAAGAGCAGCTTACCATTCTACAAAAAGCCCTTTCAATCCAAATCAACGGTTTGGACTTGTTTGATGCTTTTCAAATGACTTACAATATCCTCGACCAAAGTGTGGCTGACACCCTCCCTGAACTTCGTCAAAAAAACAAACGAATTATCGTAAAAGAAGCATTAGCCAATGGTCGTCTTTTTCCCACTGCTCAGTATTCACATTATATGCCTTTGTATCAAACCCTCAACCAATTAGCTACCGCTTATGGGGTTGGTGTAGATGCTATAGCTTTGAGGTTTAGTTTTGAGATGTTGGCACCCTGTATCGTATTGAGTGGAGGATATACGCCTCAGCAAATTGACGAAAATCTCAAAGCTCTTAATTTTAGTTTTACCCAAGATGAACTAGAAATTCTTAAAACATTTGCCGTTTCTCCTAGGGCTTATTGGCAAGAAAGAAAATCCCTTCAATGGAATTAGAACCGCCCTTCAAAAAGGGTCTTTTCGCGTCTAAAACAAAGTACAGAAGACGCACAACACAAACAATCCTTCCGAAGTCGCTGTTATTCGACTAATCTAACGTAATTTTGCAAACCAATTGAGTATTGAGTGGTTGAAAAAACGTATGGACTTCATTTTAGCACCCTACTTTTTGCTGCTCAATATGCTATATTCAATATTAATTTTTTGATGAAACACATCCGTAATTTCTGCATTATTGCGCATATTGACCACGGCAAAAGTACCTTGGCCGACCGCTTGTTGGAGTTTACAAAAACCGTCACCGACCGTCAGATGCAAGCCCAACTCCTCGACGACATGGACTTGGAGCGCGAGCGGGGGATTACCATCAAGAGTCACGCGATTCAGATGGATTACTTCTATAAAGGAGAAAAATACACCCTCAATCTGATTGACACACCTGGCCACGTTGACTTTAGCTACGAAGTGTCGCGGTCTATTGCGGCCTGCGAAGGCGCGTTGCTATTGGTTGATGCCTCCCAAGGAGTAGAAGCCCAAACTATCTCCAACCTCTATTTGGCCATGAACCAAGGGCTGGTGATTATTCCTGTCTTAAACAAAATCGACCTCCCCGGTGCCATGCCCGAAGAAGTCAAAGACGAAATGGAAGACCTCCTCGGCTGCGACCGCGACGACATCATCCCTGCTTCGGGCAAGGCGGGTATTGGCATCGAAGATATTTTGAATGCCATCGTCGAACGCATCCCCGCCCCCAAAGGCAACCCCGACACTGAGCTTCAAGCCCTTATCTTCGATTCTGTATTTAATTCCTATCGCGGGATTGAAGTAATATTCCGTGTTAAGAATGGCAGCATTCGAAAAGGAGATAAAGTAAAGTTTGTGGCGACAGGTAAAGAATACATCGCCGACGAAATCGGCACATTGCGCCTCGACAAGCAACCCAAAGATGTGGTCGAATGCGGCGACGTGGGTTATTTGATTTCGGGAATCAAGGTGGCCCGCGAAGTAAAAGTTGGAGATACGATTACACACGTAGAAAAACCTTCTAAAGAACCTATCAAAGGTTTTGAAGAAGTAAAACCAATGGTATTTGCGGGGCTGTATCCGGTCGAAACCAGTGAGTTTGAGGAAATGCGGGAAGCTATGGAAAAGCTACAGCTCAACGATGCCTCACTCGTATGGGAACCCGAAACCTCGGCAGCGCTTGGGTTTGGTTTCCGCTGTGGTTTCCTCGGAATGCTGCACATGGAAATCGTGCAGGAGCGTCTCGAACGTGAGTTTGACATGACGGTTATTACCACGGTACCTTCCGTAAAATTCAACGTCATTACCACTAAGGGGGCGATTTTGGAAGTAAGTGCGCCTTCCGAAATGCCCGAGCCCAACTATATAGAATGGATTGAAGAGCCTTTCATCAAAGCGCAAATCATCACCAAGTCAGAATACATCGGCCCAATTCTCAAACTTTGCATGGACAAGCGGGGCTTGCTCAAAAGTCAAAACTATCTCACTGCCGACCGCGTAGAATTGGTCTTCGAAATGCCTCTGGCCGAAGTTGTGTTTGACTTTTTTGACAAACTCAAAACCATCTCACGCGGGTACGCCTCACTCGACTACGAACTCCTCGACTATCGAGAATCTGATATGATCAAACTCGACATCATGCTCAACGGCGACGGAGTAGATGCACTATCGGCGATTGTACACCGCACCAAAGCCTACGAATGGGGCAAAAAACTTTGCGAAAAATTGCGCGAATTGATTCCTCGTCAGATGTTTGAGATTGCAATTCAGGCCGCTATTGGCCAAAAAATCATCGCCCGCGAAACCGTGAAGGCCATGCGTAAAGACGTATTGGCGAAGTGTTATGGAGGAGATATTTCGCGTAAACGCAAGCTTTTGGAAAAACAGAAAAAAGGGAAAAAACGTATGCGCCAAGTAGGTAGTGTCGAAATTCCCCAAGAGGCATTTATGGCAGTGTTGAAAATTAATTAATGGCAGGCGGAACACCTACCCATAGTTTAATTGGTAACAACATCGGTGATGAACTCCGCCGTGCTCTTAAAAATCGCCCTTGTAATGCTTATAATAGCGACCTTACAATTGCAATCAACGAAGAAAAATATCGCTATGCTGATGCCTCGGTGATTTGTGGGCCTATTGTTCATCACCCAGATCATCCAGAAGCGGCCACCAACCCTTTATTGATTGTAGAAGTAATATCCGAAAGCTCGGAATCATATGACCGTGGTGAAAAATTCAAAACCTATCGTCTGATTCCGAGCTTTTGTGAATATGTATTAATCGAGCAAAGAACTCCTCTGGTGGAAGTCTTTTACAAAATAGACTCAAAATCATGGCGTTACCGAGTATATGATCAGCTTCATCAAATTGTCCAATTTTCTTCCATAGAAGTCGAAATCCCGATGGAAGAAATCTACACTGGAATTCACTTCCATTCATAAACCTAGTTGGTTGATGCTTCCTATATTTAGTTTTTCACCATAGGGCACCCGATAAATAACTCCATACAACCGTATTTTATTTTTGGTAATGGTATTCAAAACATGTACCAATTGTCCATAGTTTGAATTTTTTAAAGGAATAATATACACCACACATTCTCTGTCATATTGACTAACGACCCGGTTTTTATGATAAATGAGACTTCGGTTCAGACTCTCATTTTCATAATCGATGGCCTCTTTCTTTTCAAATTCTTTGCCTGAAACCACCCCTATTTTTTCCCCGCCTAAAAATAGATGAATTGCCCTATCATGATTAGGTTTCCCAAAATAGCAGCCTATATTATATATATCAGGCAGATTCAGTGGAAATTGATTAGGCTTAGCTAAGGTATTTAGAATGAGCATCGCAAAAAACAATACCAACGCAAGCGCCGTAAAAGGCGTGAAGTCAAGCTGGACTTTAGATAGATAGTCAGGTCGTTGTCGTTTCATAGGAGTGAGCATTTATAAAGGTTAAGTAAATATATAATTAAACTTTATATAAGTCAAATTTTTTTGTGAAACAATTTAGGCAGAGAGTATGGAGAATTCTGCTAATTTTGAAACTCAAAACATAAAGGAACCCATCCATATTCATATCTCACTCATATGGCAGAAGTAATCCGAATGCCCAAGATGTCTGATACCATGACCGAAGGGGTCATTGCAGCTTGGCACAAAAAAGTAGGAGATGTAATCAAATCAGGTGATATTATCGCCGAAGTCGAAACCGACAAAGCCACCATGGACTTAGAGTCCTATCAGGAAGGTACTCTTCTGTATATTGGTGTCGAAAAAGGCGCCGCTGTACCCGTAGATGGTATCATGGCGATTGTAGGAGCACCCGGCGAAGATTATAAAGCCCTTCTCGACGGAGGAGCTTCCGAAGCCCAATCCACACCTGCGGCGGCCCCCGCCGAACAACCCGCTCCAGCGGCCGAAGCTACGCCAGCACCTACTGCTGCTGCTCCAGCACCTGCCGCCAATGTAAATGCCACGGTGGTACAAATGCCCAAAATGTCGGACACGATGACCGAAGGGGTATTGGTAGCATGGCTCAAAAAGGTAGGAGATAAAGTAAAATCTGGCGACATACTGGCCGAAGTCGAAACCGACAAAGCCACCATGGAACTCGAAAACTACGAAGACGGTACCCTCCTCTACATAGGAGCCAAAGAAGGCGAAGCAGTTCCGGTAGATGGTGTCATTGCTATCATTGGAGAAGAAGGCGCTGATTATCAAGCATTACTTAATGGAGGTAGTGCACCTGCCGCGGCTCCCGAAGCAGCACCAGCACCTGCGGCTCCCTCAGCTCCTGCGGCGGCCCCACAAACCTCTGACAATGGCTCTGATGCTCGCGTCAAAGCCTCACCCTTGGCCAAAGCCCTAGCCAAAGACAAGGGCGTAGATTTGACAAAAATCACGGGTAGCGGAGAAGGTGGTCGGATTGTCAAAAAAGACATTGATGCTGCTCAAGCAGCTCCTGCACCAGCGGCAGCAGCACCTGCAGCACCTGCTCCCGAAAAAGCAGCTCCAGCACCTGCCCCTGCCGGCGACTACGAAGATATTCCTGTATCTCAAATGCGCAAGACTATCGCCCGTCGTCTCAGCGAAAGTCTCTTCACCGCACCGCATTTCTACCTTACTATGGAAATTACCATGGACAAGGCGATGGAATTGCGCGGTAAAATCAATGAGGTAAGCCCTGTCAAAATTTCATTTAACGACATGGTAATCAAAGCAGCGGCTTTAGCCCTCAAACAACACCCCGCCGTCAACTCAGCATGGTTGGGCGACAAAATCCGCCGCTATCATTACGTCAACATCGGTGTAGCAGTAGCCGTGGATGAAGGTCTGCTAGTACCTGTCGTACGTGATGCTGACAAAAAAGTACTTTCGCTTATTGCAGGCGAAGTAAAAGATATGGCCGCCAAAGCCAAAGACAAAAAACTTCAACCGAAAGATTGGGAAGGCAATACATTCTCTATCTCCAACTTAGGGATGTTTGGAATCGACGAATTTACGGCTATCATCAATCCCCCAGATTCTTGTATCATGGCAGTAGGAGGAATTAAGAAGGTGGCTGCTTTCAAAGAAGACGGCACGATTTATCCTACCAATATCATGAAAGTAACCCTCTCATGCGACCACCGCGTAGTGGATGGCGCTACGGGATCGGCGTTCTTACAAACTTTCAAGAAATTGTTAGAGAATCCCCTCGGCATGTTGGTATAATCTTGTTTGTTATACTATGAGGCTGTCCAAAAAGTAACAGGTCACAAAATATTCTTTGGTTTCAACCTCATCCCAACCCTTCTCCTGCCAGGAGAAGGGCTCAAAAGTCCCTCTCTCCTGAAAGGAGAGGGGGATTTAGGGGGTGAGGTTGAACAGACACCGAAGATAATTTGGTGATACCAGACTTTTTGGACAGCCTCATTTTTTATGACTATCAGATTGTTGCACTCCTAACAAACTCGATTACATTTAGTAGTACATTGAACAGTTACGATAAAAAATATGCAAAAAATTCATGCTACCACCGTCGTAGGAATCCTTCATAATGGAGAAGTAGTACTCGGTGCCGACGGGCAAGCCACTATGGGCAATACCGTCGCCAAAAGTAATGTTCGCAAAGTCAGAAGCTTGGCCGGTGGGAAAGTAGTAGCGGGCTTTGCAGGCTCTACTGCCGATGCTTTTACCCTTATGGAGCGTTTCGAAGAAAAGCTCAACGCCTATGGTGGCAATCTCAAACGCGCCGCCATCGAGCTTGCCAAAGATTGGCGCACCGACCGCTTTTTGCGCAAACTCGAAGCCATGATGATTGTAGCTGCCAAAGGTGAAATGCTCGTCATTTCGGGTACGGGCGATGTTTTAGAACCTGACAATCAAGTAGCTGCTATCGGCTCGGGAGCTATGTATGCACAATCAGCGGCCTTGGCACTCAAAAAACACGCCACTCACCTTTCAGCCGAAGAAATGGTAAGGGAAAGTCTTCACATTGCGGCCGATATTTGTATTTATACCAACCACAACTTGGTAGTAGAAAAAGTCAAAGAATAATACCACGAGACTTCAAACAAAAAGGGAAGACACTGAGGCGTCTTCCCTTTTTGTTTAAAATAGCTGTAAGGGTCAAATATTTCATGGCTGCTAATGCATTCTCAAAAATGGTGAAATGATAAGTGGGTTGGTAAAAAAAGTGATAAACTACCTTATTCTAGGGGTCAATTTATCTAAACTCCTCAAAAGAGTTGGTACTTACAAAAAAGGGGTTGGCATTCCTAAAAAACCAAGTCATACAAAAACCTTTTTCTGAATTGGTAAATCCCTTCAAAAGCCAAGATATTTGTCAAACTTTACCAATAAATAATGGAAAATTCCCGATGACATGAATCGATGGTGGAAAAAATACTGGTGGCATTGTGCTCTATGGACAAGCTTGGTCGTAGCCCAACTGGTTCAGGATTATGTTGCCTACAGCAGTCTCATCAACGATATTGGATGGGGTCAGGAGTTTTTCTGGATTGGAATTGTGGTAAGTGGCGGAATCGTTTCGGTTTATGGCTATGGCTACATCTTGTCTTTATTCAATTGGCGCAAACATGTCTTTCCTTTCATAGCGGTTACGTTGGCATTCATATTTGTATTTCCATTGTGGCAAGGCATTTGGCGTTCTTACCTTGCCAACTTATTTTTCGATAATTCTACTCCTTCGATTAGCCAACTAACTCATTTTTCTTTTATTTTTTTTACTTCAATCACCCGAGGTTGGGCGTTTGTGGGGCTAGGTTTTGTCATAGCATTTTACAACGATTATCTGAATTCTCAACGACAAAAACAGCTTCTTGAAAAAACGGCTCTTTCCGCAGAATTAGATTCTCTTAAAAACCAGATTAATCCTCACTTTTTGTACAATACGCTCAGTTATTTATACGCACAAGCACGCCCCTTGTCGCCTCAGCTCAGCGAATCTATTCTGATTCTGTCAGACATGATGCGATATAGCCTTCACCAAACCGACGAACAGGGCCTTGTATCGCTTGAAAAAGAAATAGAACACATCAACAATTATATCCAAATTCACCAACTTCGTTTTGACAACAAACTAGCCGTCAATTTTTCTAGCGAAGGCAATTTGGCCCATAAACGCATCTTGCCCTTGGTATTGATTTCGTTTGTTGAAAATGCTTTTAAACATGGAAAAACAGGCGACCCCAATCATCCTATCACTATTGAGCTACGTGTGGGCAATGATTCTTCGCTATGGTTTAACATTAAAAATCGCAAATCTGAAGGCCCAAAAGAACATTCGAGTGGTATAGGCTTACAAAATGTTCGCCGCCGCCTAGAACTGGTTTATCCCAATCAACATCAACTTCATATCTCCAATACAAATGCACTTTTTGAAGTAAGCCTCTCTATCAAAAAAGTCTGATTATGGCCAACAATCCCTACCTTTACGGTTCAGAAAACCTAGAAAGTATGCCAAATCTCCGCTGCCTTGCTATCGATGACGAACAACACGCCCTCGATATTTTGATTGATTATACTGCCAAAATCCCTTCATTAGAGCTTATTGCTGCCACTACCAACGCCATTGAAGCATTTCAACTGATTCAAAAGAGTAAAATCGACCTCATTTTTTTGGATATTCACATGCCCGAACTTACGGGGATTCAGTTCTTAAAACTATTGGGAAGCCAAACCAAGGTCATTTTGTGTACGGCATACCCCCAATATGCCTTGGAAGGATATGAGCTTGATATTGTCGATTATTTGCTTAAACCTTTTCGTTTTGACCGTTTTCTGAAAGCCGTCCAAAAAGCGCAAACCCTCATTGAAGCAGAACACAACGACCCAAAACCCGACACTACTCCTGATACGACGGCGTTGTTGGATGATTATATATTTGTCAAAACCGAAACCAAAGGCAAACTCTTAAAAGTCAATCTAGGAGCGATTCGTTATATCGAGGGTTTGGGCAACTATGTTTCCATATTCACCGACGACAAGCGTATCGTTACGCTACTTACTATCAAGGAGTTGGAGGAAAGGTTACCCAAACCTTACTTTCTGCGAGTTCACAAATCTTATATTGTGGCTACTGCCAAAATTCAAGGTATAGACGGCAACCAAATCCTAGTTTCGGAAGGTCACATTCCTTTGGGAGACACATACCGAGAGTTGTTTTTTGCTACCTTACAAGAAAAAATCGTTTCTTCTAAGAAATAATTCATCTTCCATTTTTAGGAAAAGAATTGTTGTTTTGCATCCTCAAAACGACTTTTCCGTCATTCATTCAATTAACAATATGAAGTATCTTATCGTGGGCTTAGGCAATATTGGCCCAGAATATGCCTTTACTCGTCATAACGTTGGCTTTATGGTTTTGGACAGACTTGCCGCCCAGCACGACGTCAAGTTTTCGATGCAAAAACTAGCCTACACGGCCGAATTTAAACATAAAGGTCGGCAGATATACCTTATCAAACCTACTACCTACATGAACCTCAGCGGTAAGGCCATTAGGTACTATATGGAAGCGTGGAAAATCCCCCTTGAAAATATTTTGGTGATTACGGACGAAATCCAATTGCCACAAGGAAAAATCAGAATTAAACCCAAAGGCTCCAACGGCGGTCACAATGGTCTTCGCAATATTGAAGAATTGTTGGGCACGCAAGAATACGCCCGTTTGAGATTCGGAGTCGGCAATGATTTTCCCAAAGGACAGCAGGTAAAATTTGTTTTAAGTAATTTTCCAGAAGATTCTTTTGAAGAATTACTCATCGATTTAGACCGCGCTGGAGATGCAATACTCAGTTTTTGTACTTTAGGATTACAGAATGCTATGAATAATTTCAATCAATGATTGTACTTTTTAAAGAATTTTATTTTTTTGAAAATAAAAATTTTATATAAGTTGTATTATTCTAAGCAGAATAAAATTCTTTCAATATAAAAACAACTTCCAAATAAGTTCTATAAACTACTGACTTTAAGAAGTTTATTTAGAACAATGTTTCGATTTATCAAAAATCAAAATTTGGATTTATAAAATTTATTCCGACCTTTGTATCGTTCAATCAGCGCAAGCAAATTGAACTTTAAGATGAAAACGCTAGTTAAGATTAATATAGTTACATAAAGACTAGGTTTTGGATTCTTTAAAGCTACGCTAAATAAAAAAGGAAAGATGTTTTTTTTAGAAATAGTGACTTTTTAGAATCAAAGCTCGTCTAAACTAGTAAATTTCAAAGCTCCGTATCAGTGTCATTTAGATTAAAAAATACACGCTACCGAGCCTCTCAAAGTGGAACCAATCAGTCAGCTGAAAGGTTTTTGAGATAGAGGAAACGAATTTGAGAAAAAGATAGAATTAGTTTTTTCATGTAGAAAAGGTTAAGGGTTTAGGAATAGTCAGTATAAAGCCCCGCTCACGATAGCGGGGCTTTATCTTTTTAATGCTTGTGTCGCTTTTTATTTTCAAATTAAGCCTCACCCAAAGTACATTTCATATTCTCAATTTAAGACTGTTAGCGTTCAAAGGAGAACTGTCTTCCCTCAATTAATCTCTAAACTTCTTATGTTTCTTTGTATTTTGTGACTGTTGATGTGACTTTAAAGCCGAAAAGCCCACTATCGTCACCGATAGCGGGCTTTTGTGGAGTCGGCGGGAGTCGAACCCGCGTCCAGAACAAGGAAACCGTACGCCTTCTACACGCTTAGTTTTGATTAGGTTTTCGAGCAAAAGTAAGGTTCAAAACAGACCTAAGCAATCGCCTTATTTGCTAGTGTCTCACCGCGTGTTAGCAACGTTAGCGCGGCCAGTCTTGCGTTTCGACGCCCCTTGACCCAACCAGCAAGACGGAGGTTGGAGAGACGATGGCTAATGATTAATCACTCCGGATTAAGCAGCCATAGCGTAGCTATATTCGCCAGCTATTGTTTGAGCGTGTTTTTAACAGGACTCGCGCACACGTCCCGACGTGCTTATACGTATTGCCTCAACTCGCTGTCAAAACCATGGCGACCCCAGGGCATTACGTTTTTGCCAATTAGGCTTTTGGGGAACAAGATTTTATTCGCTAAAAGTTCACTGACACTGAAAAATAATTTCTAAAATACCTTCTGGATTGACAAGGAGAGGCTTGGCATTTATGATAAGTCAAGTATCTTATCGGCTTCTCTGATACCGCTGAGATAAGCGCCATGTACCGTAGAAAAATAATCTATTTCGGTATGCTCGCCCGCGAAAAAGAGTTTATTATCAATACTTTCGCCCAACTCAGCAAAATGCCGCAATTCTGTTTCTGTACTCGTATAAGAGTATGACCCGTATGTATTGGGATTGCTATTCCATTGGGTCCTAAGCATATAGAGTGGAATGGGAATATTATTTCCATACATGTCTTTTAAATGAGTCATTATGGCATCTGTAATTTGTGCATCGCTCATATTCTCCGTTTTTTGGCCATATTCGGCATAGGCGAATGTCATGAGAGCATTTAGGCTTGAATCATATTTTTTGATATTCACAAAATAATTGAATTTATCAGCCTCTTGAGGAGTATAAGAAATGTATTGTACATCATCCCAAAAAGCTTTATCCCAGACCAACAAAAACTTATTGACGCAGTTCATTCCTATTTTCTGAATAGCCTCTTGTTTTTGGCTCGGCAAAGCAGGCACAAATTCAATCACATTTTTCTTGAGCACTCCTAAGGGAACCGTAATTAATACATAATCGGCCTCACTTATGGAGGAATTGTGCGTGACCCGAACCCGCAGCCCGCTATAATCGATTTTCGTAACTCGCTCTTGAAGTCTCACACTAAGTCCCTGAGCTATATAAGTGGCAAGGGTATCGTAGCCGTTGGTGACGATTTTTTCGACGCCTCCAAATTCTTCCCCTTCGTTGTACAAAAGCGACGACAGCTTGTCTAAATCACCTGTGTCGAAAGTAACATAAGTAGAAAGCAGAAATCGCCAAAGACGATCACTGAATTTGGCAGGATAGAAACGCTTAAAAACCGTTTCAAAACTTTGATTAGCAGCACCTTTTTCCATTAGAGAATCTAGGATTTGATACAATTCTTCTTCTGCCGACGTGTAGATTTCTTGCGCTCTCGGCCTTCCGCCAAGGTCATATGACTTGATGCTTTCATCGTCGGTAAAAAAAGTCTTCATTCCAGCTTGTTGAGCCAAAGCAGTGATGGGGTTTTTGTCAATACCATGAATCCAGCTTGCTCCTTCGTCAAATCCAAACCCTAAACGACGATTGGTTCTCAAGCGTCCTCCTACTTTTTCTTGGGCTTCCAATACTGTGACCTTATATCCATTTTCGGTCAACTTTTGAGCTGCTGCAAGGCCCGCTATTCCTGCACCAATCACAATTATCGTTTTATTGGAGGATAGCTCAGCCGATTCATTACAGCCTATCAACGATGGCACTAGCAATGGATAGGCTACCCCTTTCAAGGTTTTTTGGAGGAACTTTCGTCTTTTCATAAAGGCAAAAAGATTCTGAAGAAATCAACACAAAAAGATGTTTGATTATTAGACGACGATTCTCCTCATTAATCACATTTATAGACCTTATTGAAGTTTATTTTAATTTTCTATCCCCATTTCTTTCATCAATTCTAGGCCGTAATTCCGAATCGTATTAACGACCTCGATGGCTCGTAACCCTCTCTCCGAAATCGTGTATTCAGTTTTTGGTGGAACTACTGGATATACTTTGCGAGTAACAAATCCATCGTCTTCCAACTCACGAAGCTGGGTAGTGAGCATCTTCTGCGAAATGTGAGGAATGTCTTTCTGCAATTCACTGTACCGCATCACGCGGTCTTTCAGGCGCCACAAAATCGGCATTTTCCATGTCCCACCAATGCGGTCCATCGCAAACTCTACAGGATTGTAATACATTTTGCCATTGTATCTGAAATCTCCCATTGGAAATTATATCAAGTATTTAGTAAACCTATCTTCAAAGATAAATATACATCCTCGTAATTCTATACATACTTTTTAGTGCGTATCGTACAAAAAAGTGGTACACATGGTTTTGAGTGTTTGACGAGACAATTTTGCCTCCATAAACAACCAAAACACATCACAATGATTACAGAAATTAACAGCTACGTACATTTCCACGGCGCACCTACTAAGGGTAAAATTTTAATGGTGGCAAGCTCACCAAGTGTCTCACAACAAACGGGTTGGCCGATTGGCTTTTGGGCAGCCGAGCTCACTCACCCTCTTCGTGTATTTCAGGAAGCTGGCTACGAAGTAGAATTGGTATCGACCGAAGGTGGCAAATTGGAGATGGATACGTATTCCAATCCAACTGATGCCAGTGGGTATTCTGCTCACGACGTGATTTCGCTCGGCTACATGCAACAGTCGTGGTTCAATGAAATGCTCACCAACACCAAAAAACTAACCGAAGTAAAGGCAGACGACTATGATGCGATCTTTTTGGTAGGCGGACAAGGCCCGATGTACACCTACAGGGGCAACCATGAGCTAGAGAAACTTTTTGCTGATTTCTACGAAGCTGACAAACCAAGTGCCGCCGTTTGTCACTCGACGACATTATTGCTCGAAGCTAAAAAATCGAACGGAGAACTGATTGTAGCAGGAAAAACGTGGACAGGTTTTGCGGATGCTGAAGAAGAATTTGCGGACCAAGCCGTTGGCATGAAAATTCAGCCCTACCGTATCGAAACCGAAGCTCAAAAATTAGCAGGAACGACCTTCAAAGTCGCCGCTCCCTTCTCTTCGTACGCTATCCAAGACGGAAATTTGATTACGGGTCAACAACAAAACAGCGGAGCCGCCGCTGCTGAGTTGGTAGTGAAGGCATTAAACAAATAACGCTATGCACGCTGTTAATTGGTTCGAAATTCCTGCCATAGACTTAGATAGAGCCTATCAATTTTATTCAATAGTTCTCAACGGCAATGTCCGCAAAGGAACATTCGGCAATGGCGATTTAATCCTGTTCAATGTACCTTTCAACAACGGTGAGGCAGTTGGGGGCTCCCTCGTCGTTCGTCCTGACCTACAACCAAGTACCAATGGAGCTGTACTTTATCTCAATGCTTTTGGTAAACTCACCGAAACCGTCGGCAGGGTTGAAAAAGCTGGCGGAAAAGTCATCGTCCCCGAAATCAACCTTGGCAAATTTGGCTTTGCTGCCATCATTATTGATAGCGAAGGAAATAAAATCGGGCTTTTGTCACACGAATTGTAAAAGCAAACTAAGGAAGGAATCGCGCGAAAATTAAAAAATAGTCAGCGTTACTCTACGGCTAAGTGTTATCCGCAGATTAACGCTGATTTACCCTCTAAAGAAGCACACTGTATTTACAACGCCCCCGTTTTCTTTCTATCACTATTTTAGCTGCATCGTCATTCATGAAGCGTACTAAACTTAACTACCGTTTTTTGCGTCTGTCACTGTGGGTAAGTTTCATGGCCAATACCGTCTTAAATGCCCAATCAGTAGAAATATATGCTGGTCATAAGCGAGTGGGAATTGATTTGATGTGGTTTAAAAACTTCAAAAACCCCAAAAATGAAACCACGCCGTTCCTGTTTTTTAGCCGTAACCGAGCAAATACCGATTACCAAAATTCGCCCACTGCCTTTGGCTCAACCAACGCCGTTTCTTACAATTTCAAAAATGGACTAGGTATCGTAGGCGTAGCCTCGCTGCTCAACGCAGGCTTTACGCCCAAGGTGGGGATTCAATACTACCAACAAAAAGGAAATTTTATGTTTTTTGGATGGCTTGTGACTGATGTAAAAAAAGAAAACAACGTCGATTTGTTTGGTCTTTTTCGCTACCAACCCGCCATCAATCCGCAATGGAAAGGCTTTTTTCAAGCCGAGGTATTTCCCGTTTATAATCCCAAAAATCAATTTTGGAGCCTCACACAGCGGTTCCGTTTGGGAGCCAAATACCATGCTTGGGCAGGGGGAGCAATGCTTGATTTTAATCAATCAGGAAAAAGTACGCTTACGCACACCCAAAACGTAGGAGCATTTATAAGATACGATTTTTAAAGAACCCCCAACCGTTTAAACACCATGATTCTTCGCAAAGTTTTTAACCCCATTGCCGTTGCTCGTTACATGCGTACCGAATTACTTGCTTCGGCAGGTCTTTCTGTCGCTGTTTATTTTTTGTACCACAACCAACAGCTCGAAAAAGTAGTTTTACCCTTTTCCGTCGCGGCTATTTTAGGAAGTGCCTTGGCCATTTTTCTAGCTTTTCGTAACAACAATTCCTACAGCCGCTGGTGGGAAGCCCGTACGATTTGGGGAAATATTATCAACAATAGTCGCATTTTTGCGCGCCAAATCACCGCCAATGCCGACAACGCCGTGGCCATTGGCAAGGTATCTCAGACCTTAGCTGATGACTACAAAAAAGAATTGATTTACCGCCAGATAGCCTTTGCCCATGCGCTGCGTTTACATCTTCGTCGGCAAACTAGCTGGGAAGAGCTTTCATCCTTACTTTCTCCAAAAGAAATAGAAGCCCTTGCAAACAAGTCAAATAAACCCAATTATTTACTTCAAAATCAGGGCATTCGTATCAAAGAGGGAATGCGCTCGGAGCTTTTGGGGGCTTTTGACAACATTAGCCTCGAACCTACGCTGGCAGGCTTCAACAATTTCCAAGGGGCTTGCGAACGCATTAAAAACACGCCTCTTTTGCGCCAATACCACTTTTTTACCAAATTATTCATGGTGGTATTTATGGCCATTCTTCCGTTTTCTTTGATAGGTGATTTCAACAAAATGGGTATTCCTGAGCTAATGATTCCAGTGAGTATACTCGTTTCGTTTGTATTTGGGGTAATGGGTAAAGTGGGTGAGGTCAACGAAGACCCGTTTGAAAATCGAATTACGGACGTTCCGATGACGTCGATTTGCAATACGATTGAGCGGGACTTGAAAGAAATGCTGGAAGAACGTAACTTACCTTCACAAATAACCCCTCAAAGCGGTTTTATCTTTTAACTTCAATTATACATTCATGAAAATAGCAATCATCGGTTCAGGCAATGTCGGTGGGGCATTGGCTCAAAAGCTCATTAAGGCAGGTCACAGTGTTTTGGTAGGGGCGAAGTTTCCCTTGAGCGAAAAATCAATCAAGCTAGCCACCCAAATTGGCGAAGATAGATTTACGACTTTTGAAAGGGCAACACCAAAGCGATGTCGTCATTCTTACCACTCCTCCCACGGCCATCTCCAGCATTGTAGCCACCGAAGAAGACCTATCCGACAAAGTAATCATCGATGCTACCAATTCTATTGGGCGCAAGATAGAAGATGTGTACCCTACTGTATACCATTACCTCATCGAAAAGACCAAAGCCAAAGTAATAAAATGCTTCAACAGTACAGGCTTTGAAAATATCCTCAATCCCGTTTACAACGGAATAGCAGCGGATATGTTTATGGCAGGAGAAAATCAAAACGCTAAAGACATCACTAGGCAACTAGCGATTGATTGTGGGTTTGGCTCCTGTATTGATTTTGGCAAAAGCGATAAGGTCGAGCTTCTGGAAAAATTGGCCCAAGTGTGGATCAACCTAGCCGCCTTTCAAGGCTTGGGACGAAACATTGCGTTTCATGTTTTGAAAAAACAATAGGACTTATTGCTGTATTCCACTCACACCCGAATAATACACCTTAGCAGCGCTTGTGAGCACCGCAGGAGAGGAATAAATACTCCCTCCTGTTCTAAACTCCCATTTTTTCGCCCCTGTACGGCTATCTAAAGCATACAGGCGGTCGTCGATACCGCCGATATACACCGTACTGTCTGTCACGGCGGGTGAAGATTGAATACGATTGGCGCTTACTGACTCCCACTTTTTGGCACCTGTTTTGACATCAAGTGCGTATGTTCTTGAATCTATACTTCCTGTATAAACGACTCCATTGGCTACTACGGGCGATGAAAAAATAGGGCCATCGGCTCTATATTCCCACTGTTTGGCGCCAGTTTGGGCGTTGAGGGCATACAGCTTGCGGTCAAAACTACCAATAAACACTACGCCCTCAGATACCGTAGGCGAAGAGCTTACTTCTCCACTTGTCGCAAATTTCCATTTTTGGGTGCCCGTTTCGGCATCCAAAGCATAGACATTATAATCGTTGCTTCCTACATATACGACGCCATCGGCCACCGACGGCGACGAATCTACCCCAGAGCCTGTTTTGAATTCCCATTTTTGGGTGCCAGTTTTGGCATCTAGGGCATATACATTCGTAAAACCTCCTACATATATTTTTCCATTAGCAAGAGTTGGGGAAGAAATACTAATACCATCGACCGAAAATTCCCATTTTTTAGTTCCTGATACAATATCTAAAGCATACAACTTGCTCCTAAAATTGGAAGCACTCCCCATGCCAACAAATACAGTGGCATCTTGTACCAATGGAGCCGACGAAATACCCATTCCTGCGTCAAACTCCCATACTTTGGCACCTGTTTTGATATCTAAGGCATATACTTTTTCGTCGGAACTCCCCACAATCACCAGCCCTACTCCCAGCGCAGGCGACGAATGTACGGCACCTTTTGCCTCAAAATCCCACATTTTAGTGCCTGTTTTGGCATTGACGGCATAGAGTTTATTGTCACTACTTCCCACAAAAACCGCATCAATGCCTTTGGGAAGAGGGTCACTTTTTTTTGAACAGGCACTTACCAATATTATTAACAGACCAAGAGAATAATTGAGTATTTTTTTCATGCGTTATATGTAAAACGTAATTATGACTTTGAACGAAGTTTAGAAAGAAAAAGTATGACCATTTATTTTTTAGGAGTAGTAGTCATAAATTCCTTTAGATAGTACGGCTCAAATTCGGCTACATTTTCAAAACGTTGTTGCTTCCACAAATCCATAGCCAATTGCCCTACCGTTTTGGCCGAGGGATATATTACCGGAACTCGAAAATGTGCATTAGAATGATGTTCTAAAACCTGCCGACACTTGGTGGCGCCATCCCCAAAAAATACAACCCGTGATTTTTGAAGTAAATCTTCAAAAGAATCTAAATCAATAATTTTGGCTTGGGTAGGTTCTAATTCTTGCAGCTTGCTGTCGTATATGGCACAATAAACCTCCATACGCCGAGCATCGAGCATGGGGCAGAAAAGCGTCGTTTCATCAAAAAAATCAACAATTTGGGCGGTCATTGCGGCAAGGGTATTGACACTGACCAGTGGCTTATCTAAGGCAAAACAAAGCCCTTTGGCCGTAGAAACCGCAATTCTTAGTCCAGTATATGAGCCTGGGCCTTTGGCGACGGCAATGGCGTCAAGGTCCGAAAGTGTAAATCCAGCGTGGGTGACGGCATTGTGTATCAAGGTCGTCAACATCCCCGAAGACGACTTCTCGGCCAATAAATCATAGCTTACCAATAGCGCATTGTCTTGGTGTAATGCGACAGAGCAGCCACGAGTAGAGGTATCAATACTTAATAAAAGTGACACGTTTGTGGGGGTATTATTTGAAAAGTTTGATAGTTTAAATGATTGGCTGTTAATTTGCTTTTGCAAATAACAACTCTATTCATCAAACTTTCCAAGTTCGGAGGTAGAATCATTGGAAGTTTTTTCAAACTCAGATACCAACACAAATGCAAGTTCATTTTATTGCCATTGGTGGAAGTGTGATGCACAACTTGGCGATTGCCTTGCATCGCAAAGGTTACCAAATAACCGGTTCCGATGACGAAATCTACGATCCAGCTCGCACAAGGCTCCAAAAATTAGGTTTATTACCCGCCGAAATAGGATGGTTTCCTGACAAAATCCATTCCAATCTCGATGCGGTGATTTTGGGAATGCACGCTCGTAAAGACAATCCTGAGCTTGCTCGCGCCCAAGAATTAGGTTTAGCGATTTATTCTTATCCAGAATATATTTACCAACAAAGCCTCCATAAACAGCGTGTTGTGATTGCGGGGAGTCATGGCAAAACCACTATCACGTCGATGGTGCTGCATGCATTGCGGGTCAATCAACGTCAGTTTGACTATCTTGTAGGTGCACAGCTTGATGGCTTTGAGACCATGGTAAAGCTATCAGATGAAGCCCCGCTTATTGTGGTAGAAGGCGATGAATACCCCGCTTCGCCTACCGACCTAGCCCCCAAGTTTTTACATTATCATCCTCACATCGCCCTTATCAGTGGCATTGCGTGGGATCACTACAATGTATTTCCTACTTGGGAAAGCTACGTAAAGCAATTTGAACAGCTCGCTGACTCTCTGCCCAAATCAGGTGTGCTGATTTTTGACGAAACCGACGACATGCTCGATGTCATTGGCAAAAATGAAAGGGTAGATATAAGGCCTGTTCCCTATGAAGTACACGCCCACAAAATCGTTAACGGGCAGACCTTCCTGACTACTACAAACTATGGTGACGTACCTTTGTTGGTATTTGGGGAGCACAACATGAAAAATATCAGCGGTGCACTAGCTGTCTGCGAAGAACTTGGGCTCACGACTGAGCAGTTTTATCGGGCTATTCAGACCTTCAAAGGAGCGAGCAATCGTATGGAAACATTAGGTAAAAACGAACATGCTGCTGTTTTTAAAGATTTTGCCCACGCTCCATCCAAAGTAGAAGCCACCACCAAAGCCGCCAAATCGCAATTTCCTGAAAGAGAACTTATCGCTTGCGTAGAGCTTCACACTTTTAGTAGCCTCAACAAAGATTTCATCGGACAGTATGCTCACAAACTCGATGCCGCAGATACCGCTATTGTCTATTACAACCCACATACGCTCACTCATAAGCGGCTTGCCCCTATCGAACCCTCTGATGTAAAGGACGCTTTCAAGTTGGAGCGTTTGGAGGTGTTTACCGACGTCGAAGCACTTCAGCAGTTTTTGCGGTCTCAGTCGTGGCAACATGCCAATTTACTCATGATGAGTTCGGGCACTTTTGGCGGATTAGATTTAAAAACATTAACGAATGATATTCTAAAAAGCTAAACGTCAACTATTTTTTATCTGCTACTCCAAACCAAACCTTGCCAACCTCAGAGAATTCTCTGAGGTTTATTTTTTGGCTACAAAATGACGCATTACGCTATCTTTGCAAAAATTTTTAATATGCGTTTTGTAGATTATCCTTCCATCATCAGATTTGCGTGGGCCGACTTCGATGCAAGCCGCCCCATCGACCACATTGAAGACATAAGTGCCCGAGTATCGACCAATCACGTTTTTAGAGTTAATCTCGAAGGAGGCGACCGAGTTATTGCCAAGCTTTCTTATTTTGGCAAATATGAGCATTTCAAAGAAGACCATCGGCTCATTCATACCTTAGCCAACAATCTCCTCTATCCTTTTGAAAACGTACTAGCAAAATCTCTGGTCAAAAACAACCAAGTGTATGTCTATCGCCACCAAGAAGAAAACATTGATGTTTGGGTGGTGTTTTACAACCCTATCCGCGTGGCCGAAAAGCTTCCACGACGACTAGAAGAACATCACATTCGAAAGCTTGGCAACGAAATAGCCCGCTTCCACAAAGCTTGTGCTAGTGTAAGCTCAGTCATGCCAAAGTCTTCTAAAACGTTGCGTTCGGACATCCAAGATTTACTAGATATGCTCGATACCGATACGGGTCGCTATGAACACCGCATGAACATCGACGCCCTACGCCAACAATGTAACCTCTTCTTAGAAAATCGTAAAAAGATGGTGGCAAGCTCGGTAGAAACCATGCCCGTTTTTTTAGATTGGAACATCGGCAATTTTTCAGTTACCGAAAAATTAGAGCTTTTTTCGCGCTGGGATTATGACTGGTTTCGGATCAGCTACCGTGTCATGGATTTCTATTTTTTCAGTCGCGTATGTTCAGATGCCGGCGATCGAACTGTGTTTTCTTACCTCATCAGTCCTTTGGCCGAAGAGCGTTTTGGGTGGTTTTTGGAAGAATACCACAAAGTATATCCCCTTACTGAGCGTGAAGTACGATTTTTGCCCGAAGCATATCGCTTCTTTATTCTCAACTATGTCATCAAATATGGACGGTATTTTTTCCACCGTACCTACGCTACCAAACTCCAAAGAGAAGCTTACGAAATTTATTTCCCCTCGATTGAGACCTTTTCGGTAGACCCCATTTTGAAAAACTTAAATCTATAATCATATCCATCAAAAGACCATTGTGCCTGCATGTTAGCTTTAGAAAACTTTACAGATATTGCCGACCGTTATCAAGTGTTTTTCTTTGATGCCTTTGGAGTCCTCAAAAACTCTAATGGGCTTATCCCCAATATTGTGGATACGTTTGCATATTTGCAGGCACAGCAAAAACAATTTTATATCCTTACCAACGATGCCTCCCGCAGCCCACAGCAGCTTGCAGAGTCGTATTGGAAACTAGGCTTGCAAGACATCACCCCCGACAATATCATCTCTTCTGGAATGCTTGCGCGGGAGTATTTGCAGCTCAAAGTAAAGCACGGAGTAGTGGCTTACCTTGGCACCGAAGATTCGGCTCACTACATCGAAACAGCCGACTTAAAGACCCTTTCGATTACGAATCTAAATCTCGACAAAGCCTCCGAAATAAGCGCACTCGTACTACTCGACGACGAAGGCTTTGACTGGAACGAAGACCTCAACAAAGCAATCAACCTCCTCCGCCGCCGTAATATCCCGGTCATTGTAGCCAATACCGACAATACTTATCCCATTTCCAAAACCCACGTAGCTATTGCCATCGGTGCCGTAGCCGATATGCTCGAAAGCATCGTCGGAAAACAGTTTATTCGTTTTGGGAAACCCGACGCTCAGATGTTTATGTTTGCCTACGACCGAGTCATCACCCAAAACCCTGAATTGGGCAAGAAAGATATCGTAATGGTAGGCGATACCCTTCGCACTGATATCGCCGGAGGAAATAAATTTGGCCTTGATACCGTATTGGTACTGACGGGAAACATTCCCGCCGAAGACGCCGAAATCAGGATTCGAAGCACAGGCATCATCCCTACTTATGTGTGCGAGTCGGCGGTTGTATCTTAATTTCCCAAGACATCACATGTGTTAGGCATTATTTTCACCTATGATTTTATAACAATGAAAGCATTCTTATTTGACTTAGACGGCGTAATCGTAGATACCGCCCATTTTCACTACCAAGCTTGGCGACGCCTTGCCAATGAAAAACTGGGCTTCGACATTTCGGAAGAATTCAACGAAAACCTCAAAGGAATAAGCCGTACCGAATCGTTAGAGCGGATTTTAGCCCACGGCAATAGCACCCTCGACGAGGCGACCAAAGCCGCCTACGCGACCCTCAAAAACGAGTGGTATGTAGAGTTAATCAATAAAATGACACCCGATGATATTTTGCCAGGTGTGAAGGTTTTTTTGGAAAAAACCCGCCAAGGTGGCATCAAGATTGGACTAGGGTCGGTTAGTAAAAATGCCAAGCCGATTTTAGAAAAAATTGGCATTGTGGAGGATTTTGATGTCATCATCGACGGTACCAAAATTTCCAAAGGAAAACCCGACCCTGAAGTCTTTTTGAAAGGTGCCCAAGAACTCCAGATAGCTCCTCACGACTGTGCGGTTTTTGAAGATGCGGTAGCAGGTATAGAAGCCGGCAAAAGAGCAGGTATGAAGACCGTGGGAATCGGCCAAGCGGAGGTATTGAAAGAAGCGGATATTGTATTTCCCAACCTTGTCGATGTAGAGATTTTTGAGCTGCTCCAAGCCTTATTTTAAGGCTAGTTTTGGAGCCGTTTCATAGCCAAAAAAAGACAGGATTTTTTTTGGAATAAATTGTTTTCTATCTATATTTGCACAACTAATAATGGTGTGGATATAGTCGGAAAGCTGTTCGAGAATTTCGGGCAGCTTTTTTCATTTTCTTGAAATCAGCTAAATGTCTCAAAATGAGACATTACAACCCAAAATTCTCTACTGTTTTAATTTTCAGTCACTTTAAATTCGGAAGTCGTATGAAACTGTATGTCGGGGTTGTTGTCGCGGTTCATGCGAAGCATCCACTCTGAGTCCGCCAAAAATACTGGATTATCATCTTTGTCGTATCCGATCTGAGTACCCTTCAAACGGATAAATTCTTGGAGCTTTTTGGGGTCTTCGCTAGTGATCCAGCAAGCCCTCGAAGTACTCATCGAAACCCACTTACATTTGGCACCATATTCGTGTTCGAGGCGGTACTGAATCACCTCAAATTGCAGCTCTCCTACCGTCCCTACTACCTTCCGATTGCCGGGTTGTACCGTAAACAACTGCGCTACTCCTTCGTCGGTCAATTGCTGCACCCCTTTCTCCAATTGCTTCGATTTCATAGGATCAAGATTGATAAGCTCTTTGAAGATTTCGGGTGAAAAGCTTGGAATACCTGCGTACTGTAAATTTTCTCCTTCTGTAAGGGTATCCCCAATCTTGAAAGTACCGGTATCATACAACCCAATCACATCTCCGGGGAAGCCTTCATCTATGACTTCCTTAGCAGAGGCCAGAAAGCTATAAGGATTGGAAAAGCGTACGCCCTTATCAAGACGTGTATGATGATAAAACTTGCCCCTTTCAAACACCCCTGAGCAGACCCTCAAAAACGCAATACGGTCGCGGTGACGTGGGTCAATGTTAGCATGAATTTTAAATACAAATCCCGTAAATTTCTTCTCAAGTGGCTCCACAACGCGCACATTGGTAACACGCCCCACGGGCAAGGGAGAAATTTGGCAGAAAGCCTCTAACAACTCTCTTACTCCAAAGTTGTTGACGGCACTTCCAAAAAACACGGGTGCTACTTTCCCGGTCAAATAGGCGTCTCGGTCAAACTCATCATACACTCCTTCAATCAGCTCCACATCCTCACGAAGCTGATTGGCATCGCGCTCTCCTACTTTTTGATCTAGCTCATCCGAATCCAACTCCAAAAGCGCCACCTCATCTTCTACTTTGGTTTTGTTCACTTTGAAAAAATACATTTGTTTTTCCAACAAGTGATACACGCCTTTGAAGGTAGCTCCACCATTGACAGGCCATGTCAAGGGACGAACTTTGATGTTGAGTTTTTGTTCTAATTCATCCAATAAATCAAACGGATTTTGGCCTTCTCTATCCATTTTATTGATAAAGATAATCACGGGGGTATCACGCATACGGCAGACCTCCATGAGGCGCTCGGTTTGCTCTTCAACACCCTTTACACAATCAATCACCAAAATGACCGAATCGACCGCTGTAAGGGTACGATAGGTATCTTCGGCAAAATCTTTGTGACCAGGAGTATCTAATATATTGATAAGCAAATTATTGTATTCGAATGTCATGACGGAGGTAGCCACAGAGATACCACGTTGCTTTTCAATCTCCATAAAATCCGAAGTAGCTGTTTTTTTGATTTTGTTGGATTTTACGGCTCCTGCGGTTTGAATAGCCCCTCCAAAGAGCAGCAATTTTTCGGTCAGTGTGGTTTTTCCAGCATCAGGGTGGCTGATAATGGCGAATGTACGCCGTTTGGCGATTTCTTGTTGAAGATTACTCATTGTAAAAGTAGAATTGCAAAACTAGGATTTTTCGAATCTGAAAAAGTCCGCAAAGTTAGTAGCTTATTTCCGAAAATCCTGAATTTTAAATCGTTGAGTCGTATAAACTACGCGCGTTTTGGAACCTTCATGATACATCAATCCCAACTGATAGTCTCCTTCGGGGATATTGTCTTGGTATATCTGCGCCGCAAATCCTTTCCCAAAGTGATTTCCAGTCTGAATAAATGATTTTCGCCCATGGTTTGGATGCTGACGCACAGAAGCCAAATAAGCCGTCGAATCATCTCGTAACACTAAAAATACCGCATTTTCGGGTGAGCTTTCATCCAACACCACGGTTTCGTTTTGTATTTTGTTGATCATTACCCCTCCATAGGCGGGCAATGTATCGAGGTCAAAGCTAAACGGTATCTTCACTAACTGACTAGAGTCATAAGCCATGAGGTTTTTGGATGAAACAATGGGAGTGGGCAAATGATAAATACCTCTTTGTATGGCTTCATCAAAATACTGTTTCACGACCAGATTAGTCATGGTTTCTAGCTTGCCACTTACCCTACGATGATGCGTTAAGTTGTAAGCATCCGCGACCAGTGTATTCCTAAAATTAATGACATCAGGCGCCGCAAACAAATAAGTTCCCAAGGCAAATACCATTCCAAAGGCCGTCATCACTACCGCCAAAGTACTCTGAAAACGCCTAGGAAAAATCAGCAAAAAAGTGACATACAACGACACTACTGCCATCACTGAGTATATCATATAGCGCGCGGGAGTTTCGAGCGCTTGCCCTGCCCTGGCGGTTGCTACGCCTAAGCCTGTCAAAAGCAGCCACGCCAATAAAGCCACAAGCGATAAATTGGCTGAATTTTTGAGAAATAGACTTAATATAGGTGCTGGTGATTCATTTTTCAAAAACACCGTTCGGAGATAAGAAATAGCAAGGCGCAAAGCCAAACTAATCAATGCCAATGAAACACTTGCTCCCAAAATAGCCACCTCCGTAAGACGCCCACGCAAGTAAGAGGCCGAAGCCCCAAAAAAAGAAAGAAGGGTCAAAAACGAATTTTTAAAACTTTTTTCTTGTCCCAATGAGCCAAATCCAAACGGATAGTACCAATAAAACACCACCGTCGTAATAGCGCAAGACACTATCCATATAATGGCCTTGGGATAACGAGCCTGTAACAAGGGAATCACCACGCCTACGTACATTCCAAACAAGCCGTTACCATTGGTATAAGTTGTCAAAAAACCCGCTATGATGGCGCCTACCAAAGCCCAACGCTGAGGCATCGCCAATAAATAATACGTAGCAATCCCTAGTACAAAAGAAGCGGTATACTGCCAAAGCGCCGCCGCCCAAAAAATATTTTCGTGATAAGCAGGCGTAAACAACAACAACCCCACGGGTAGTACGCAATAAAAAGGTATCTTATTGACAGATAGCACTTTCCAGAAATAACCAAACAGCAATATGGCCAAGCCACTCCCCGCCACAATGAGGGTACGATAGTTGACTTCGCCGGTGAGCAAGTAGTCTATCCAAAACACTAACTTGGCCGTAATGACTCCATGACCATTGTGTTTGTACTCCAATTCGCGCAAGAAGTGCCAAAGATTAGGAGCATCTTTGAACTTAATAATGTATTCCAAATAAGCGTAATCATCGAAAAAAGGAATATTTACAGCATTTTGAAAAACGAATCGGTAAAAAAAGAATGCAACTATAAGCAATAAAGCAGCAACTACGTAGTTTAAAATTTTCATGCAGACAATACTTGACGAGCCTGCAAAGATAGGCTATTTTTGTAAAAATGACTTCGATGAAAAGACACCTATACGTAGTTCGCCACGCCAAAGCAGAAGATGGTTCTTCTTTTTTCGGCGATTTTAGTAGAGAATTAACGACCGCCGGCCAAATCGACGCCGCTCGCATGGGCAAATTCCTAGCCGACAATGGTCTCAAACCTGATTTGTTGGTAAGTAGTTCCGCTGCTAGGGCCTATCAAACAGCTCAAATCATGGCCGAACAACTCGGGTATGAAGTGGAGAAAATACAAACAACACGCCAACTATACGATGAAGGCCCTAAAGCTTATTTAGCGGCTGTCAATACTGCCCCTCAGAGTTGTCAGCATCTGTTGATTTTTGGTCACAATCCCGACGTCACCTATTTTGCGGAATATCTTTCCAATTCTAATATTGATTCTATGTCCAAAGGAAGCGTTGTTAGAATTGATTTTGACAATCTCGAATGGGCAGAAGTCTCAGCTCGTACAGGTACTTTTGTGAGCTACGATACTCCTAAGCAGCTTAGACCCAATCTCTAAAATCCAATCTTTTACTTATTTAAGGCCGCATCTGTTGTCTTCTTTTGTATGAATCGTAACCGAAAAATATTTCTCTTTGGTAGCCTTATTTTTGTGGCGATTGTGGTTTTTGTAGCTATTGATATGGCTAGCCGAACTACCGCCCCTTGGAATAAAAAAAAACAAATTATCAGGGCTTTTGAGGTCTCACCTGAGGCTGATTCTATTGCCATAGATACTACTCGTAGGTAAGAGAGCCTAGAATGAAATAGGGAGAAATCATCGTTTGTTTACTTTTTATCTTAAAGTAACGACGAAATGACTCCCAAAAGCTCTTTTATGCACCCGATACGATTGTTGTGTTTGGTGTGCTTGGTTCCACTATCAGTATGGAGCAATGGCCCCAAGCCCTTTCCCAAAAATGTGCATCGTATCCTCTTCCTAGGCAATAGCATTACTTACGGAGGTCATTATATCACCGACATCGAAACATACCTGACTCTCAAATACCCCAAAAAAAGCTTTGAATTTATCAATGTAGGCCTCCCAAGCGAGACCGTCTCTGGCCTTTCGGAAGAAAATCACGCTGGTGGACGCTTTCCAAGGCCCGATCTACACGAACGATTGGCACGAGTATTGGCTCAAACTCAGCCCGACTTTGTATTTGCTTGCTACGGTATGAACGACGGGATTTATCTTCCTTTGGAAGAAGGTCGTTTTCAAAAATTCAAAGATGGTATCACCTGGCTTCACGACGAAATCACGCAGCTTGGAGTGCCGATTGTGCACCTTACTCCGCCTGTTTATGATGAATCAAGAGGCAAAGACAAAGGCTATGCTGCGGTACTCGACCATTATGCTGATTGGCTTCTTCAACAACGTAAAATCCAAAAATGGGAAGTAGTGGACATTCATTCAGAAATGCAAAACTACCTGACTCAGCGGCGCAAAACCAATCCTGAATTTAGTTTTGCCAAAGACGGTGTTCATCCCGACGCCCTTGGGCATTGGCTGATGGCAAAGCCGGTATTGGCGTATTTAGGCCAAAAAGACGTCCAACCAGCCGAAACTTTGGAAGATGCGATTGTTTTTCATCCCAAAAGCAAAGAAGTGCATAAATTAATCTCTCAGCGTCAACAACTTATGAAAGACGCTTGGCTCACCTCTACAGGTCACAAACGCCCCGAAATGGCGGTTGGTCTACCGCTGGAAGAAGCCAAGAAAAAAGCCCTTGAGATAGAAAAAGAAATTAGAGAATTGCTAAAAAAGTAGGCATAACCCCGATAACCCCGGCAACGTTTTGAACGTTGCCGGGGTTGTTTGGAGTTGCTTTGAACGTTGCCGGGGTTTATTCTAGTATCAAAAAGTCATCGGCACCTCTACTACCGTATCATCCCACCCAAGTCGCATCACGGCTTCGGTACCTTTGGGAAATTGAATGGCGAAATTTTCGATAGGAGCCTCCGATTTTTTGGAAGGGACATTCACTCTCAACACGTCATTTTCTTGCTTGTATTGATAAGCCCCCCAATAATCCAAATCCTTATTGAGGATAATAGTCCATTCGGTTTCGCCCGGAATAGAAAACAATGAATAAGTGCCCGCTTTCACTTTTTTTCCTTGGATAGTCACATCCTTATAAAACTTGATTTCGGTATTTTCGTTGGCACCTGTACGCCATACCTTACCATAAGGCACCAATTTGCCAAATACTTCACGGCCATTTTTGGCGGGGCGACTATAAAGCACCCGTACCAAAGCCTGTTCGGTACCTTTACGGTCATGGGCAAAATTGTCGGGAAAATAAGCCGCATCCATTGGGCTTTTATCAACATTGCGGAAACCTTGAGCCTGAGCTGCGATACCCAATAAACCCAAAGCACAAATGAATAGAGTTGTTTTGAACATGATAAGGGAATTTAAAAATAGATAAATTGATAAATATCACTATCTCATACTGGGCCGAGGCAACACAGGAAGGCTTTCGTGTCCTTCTTCTCCAACTGCCTGTACTGCAAAAAAGTAATTGTCTTTTGAATAAGGCAAAGTTAGGCCGTTTTTATCCGTAAAAAACTTTTTTTGCCAAAAAGGCCAGTGGGTTTCGCGCATCAGTACATAATACCCCTTTACTTTTCCCGCTTTGGGGGCTTGCCAAAAAAGAGTGGTGGTATTGGTCAGATTTCGTGCTTCAAGGGTTACATTTTGAGGCATGGAAGGAGCCTTCGCAAGATTGGCAAGGTTTGCCAAGTTGACACAAGTATTTTTTCTCAAATACTCAAAATCCATGTTTTTGGCATAATCTCCGTACTCCGTTCCATTTTCGGTGCGTAAGTCTTGGTGTTGGTTATTAAAATTTTCATTCATTTCGGTAATACGCACTGCCGCAAAATCACGGTTAACAAAAGGAGTATGGTCTCCTCCGCGCAGATAACGGTCGTTGCGGTAAATGAGTTTGATTTCCAGATTATCAACGTACCTCTCCCCTATTTCTTTGACATAGCGTGCCAAAGTACGGGCTTTTCCGTCATTTTCTGCACCATATTGGCGAACGCCATTGGCTCGTTTGTCGGTCTCAAAGCCTGAAAGTCCTTCACTAAAAACCCTCAGTTTGGTATTGTCAATGAGTCGGGTATCGGGGCTATGATTGGAGCCCATGATGTCGTTGTTGAGCAGTGCTTCCAAATTCCATTTTTCGTTGGCTGCTCGTTCAGCTAGATGATTAGCGCCCAGCAATCCTTGTTCTTCGCCACTTACGGCTACAAAAATGATGGTAGCTGGAAAAGAATATTTGCTCATCACACGCGCTAGTTCGATGACCGCCGCCGTGCCACTGCCGTCGTCGTTGGCACCGGGCGCATCGGATTCTCGATTGCTGACATTGCTCACCCTACTATCAATATGCCCACTTACCATAAAAATACGGTCGTCGTTGGGATCCGTGCCTTTCAGGGTCGCCATTACGTTTCCTATTTCGTGTTCTTTGTCCACCCTTCTGCCGTCGGGTTGGAGCATCCACGAATCAATCGTAGCAGTCATGCGTCCTCCTGATTGTTTGGCAAATTCGTTGAACCGGCTCAAAACCCAGCGTCTTGCTGCTCCGATTCCTTTTTTTGGATCAGAAACTGAGCTTAGCGTATGTCGCGTACCAAAACTCACGAGCTTATCAACATGGCTTCGTAAACTATCAGGCGACACTTCACTAATCATAGTCACAATAAGTGGGTCACGCTGAACAATTTGCTGGGCCTGACTTCCTAGCGTAAAGCCAAAGTAGATTCCCAAAAGTGTGGAGATTTTTCTCATATACGTCATTAGTTAAATTGATGAAGAAATTTTATATATATGATAACTCCCCAAACCCCTCTTTTTACTCATTTTTCTTAAACTTTAGTGTCAGTTTGGTCATGCGTGGAGGGTCGTATATAGTACTGCGCGTTTCCATTTCAAAATGGTCTTCATACACATTTCTTGGGTAGATATTCCAACCACCTGTTTTGGCTACGGTATCGCGGAGCGCAATTACGTTTTGTTTGGGATATACTTCCCACTGAAACATTTTGGTTTCGGACGCCCCTTTAAAATGCCCTTCAAATGCCCCGCTTGGGTCAAACCTTACCCAATCCATGTAGGTATCAAACTCCACTCCACTAATATGCGGGATGTGTTTACCTTCCTTAAAAACGGGAGCATCGTCCATCAAAATCTCTTGAATATACCACTTAGGCGCATCCGTAAGTCGAGTTTGGGCTTCTTTTACATCTTTGGCCGGACGATGACAGGCTCCTACAAATACGCACAGTAAAGCTAAAATCAATGGCGGTTTCATACTTTTTTACCAATTTTGAAATTGTATCCAATACTATCACCTATCCCAGAGTTTACAAAATTCTTGTTGTAAAAATCACCTTTTTTATGAATCGTATCGATCGCCTTACGGCTATTCTGATTCAGCTTCAATCCAAACGTGTAGTCAAAGCCCAAGAGATAGCCGACCGTTTTGGAATAAGCTTGCGCACAGTATATCGCGACATCCGCGCTTTGGAAGAAGCGGGAGTGCCGATTGGGGCCGAAGCAGGAGTCGGGTATTTTTTGGAAGACTATCACCTTCCGCCAGTCATGTTTTCAAACGAAGAAGCAAGCGCTTTGCTTTTTGGGGCTAAACTCATCAAAAAAATGGGGGACGAATCGCTCAGTGAAAGCTATGACTCGGCTTTGTACAAAATAAAATCGGTACTCAAACGCCACGAAAAAGAACACCTAGAAGATTTGGAATCCCGCGTGGCCGTATTGGCACGTCAGCAGTCCCCCCCGTTTGCGGTAAATTTGTTGAACCAAATCCAACAAGCCATTGTGCGTCAGCAGGTGCTTTTGATTGACTATGTTACCAATCTCAGAAACCAAACTTCTCAGCGCGAAATCGAGCCCATTGGGCTAGTTTACTATGGCTCGCATTGGCATTTGATTGCTTTTTGTCGGCTAAGGGAAGATTATCGGGATTTCAGAGTTGACCGCATCCAGACACTTACCAATACCGAACGTTTTTTTCCAAAACAAAATTTGCTGACCCTCCAATCCTACCTCGACCAACTCCGCGTGCAAGAAGACCTCCAAGAAGTCAGTGTATCGGTACATGTGGGGGCGGCGATTTTTATGCAAGAGCAGCGTTATTCTTTTGGGTTCATCTCCGAAGAGCTAAACGGTAAATATGTCCAAATGAAATTTATGACGCAGGCTTTTGAGGGATTGGCCAGATGGCTACTTAGCTATGGTAAATATGTCCAAGTTGAACATCCCCAAAAACTCAAAAATTTGATGAAAACATTGGCCCTCGAAATCCAAGAACATTATCTCAATTCCTACTGACATAGGGTTGTCACTATGAGGATTTACCTTTGTATCCACAAACCTTCCTCATTTATTAATTCATTTTTAAACCAACAACAACCATGTTAACAGTCAATCCTTATTTAAACTTTACTGGCAACACCGAAGAAGCTTTTAACTTTTACAAATCAGTATTTGGTGGAGAATTTAGCAGCTTACAGCGTTTTAAAGATACCCCTATGGCCGCTGATATGCCTGCTGAAGTCCACGAAAAAATCATTCACATTGGCTTGCCTATCGGCAACGGTACCATCCTGATGGCAAGCGATGCTTTGGAATCGCTTGGTCAGAATCTTGCCCAAGGCAACAATTTTTACATCTCACTTCATCCCACTTCTAAAGAAGAAACTACGCAGCTTTTCAACGGACTTTCTGAAGGAGGATCGATTGAAATGCCACTTGAAGATGTGTTTTGGGGCGCTTATTACGGGCTTTTTACTGACAAATTTGGCATTAAATGGATGATTAACTACGAATATCCTGCTCACAACTAATCAAATCTTCTATACCCCATAAAAGTGGTTTGGTAGCCTAAAACTACCAAACCACTCACCATACAGCCATGACTATCAAAGAAACTTTTCCGTTCAATGCGCTCGTTTTTACCACGATGACAACCCTCCCCCAACTCGCTGACCACGTAGGCCATGTAGCCAAAGCGATGTACCAAGAAGCGGCTCGTTTGTCAGTGATGCCGACGGGAGCCATTCATTGGAAATATACCGGAATAGACGGCAACCCTGCTACGGTTTTTGAGCTCGAAATTTGGCTACCTATTCAAGAACGCGATATAATAGCAGAAGGATTTGAATGGAAACACATTCCTTCTTTCAAGTGCTTATCGTTGATACACGAAGGTGACTGGGAACGGATGCCCGAAGCGTATCAAAAAGCGATGGATTATGTGGCGGCGCATCAGTTGACGATGACCTCCGAATGTAGAGAAATCTATCAGCATATGGATTTTGAAGTAGCTTCTCACAATGTCACAGAGATTCAGATAGGCCTTCAATAAAAAGAGGCAAATACTTACTAAACGAAATGGGCATGTAGTCATTACATGCCCATTTTGTTTATAACCTTATACCAATTTCAAAGCCCGTTCTTCGGCTTTCTCTTCTTTCCAGTGTTTCCAGCGTGGCCCCAAAACTTTATTAAGTCCTTTATCAACAATAAAATGCCGCGTGATATTCCACAAGCCTCTTACACGCGTAAAGGCGTTGTCGTTGGCACGGAGTGCAATCGAAAATCCACCATCTACATAGTGTATAAAATGCCAAAAAGTAGAAGGGATAAAGACGGTTTCGCCGTGCTCAAGAGTAGTATCCCAGCCAGTGGCTTTTCTGAAAGCTGGATAACGCTCATAATCAGGCTTTAGGACATTCATGTGGCTTTGTACCGTAAAAGGATGCTGGTACAGATAGGGCCCTTGGTCGGGGGCAAAAAGCACAACTCTTTTTCGAGTCTGAAACTGAGTCAAAAACACCGATGAGCAATCTATGTCATAATGTAAATTCACGACTGCATCTTGCCCCCCAAAAAACATGAATGGATATTCTTTCACAAAACCATCCATGATAGTCGGCATTTTCACATCCTTCACTAGTTCAGGCGCATGTTGAAAAATATTATACAAAAACATCCGAAGTTCGGTAGGCCCCGCCTGAATTAAGTCTAAATACTCCCCAAAGGGCATGTGCAATTTAGGTGCCATATAACCTTTGCCTGCATCATGAAAATCATTTCCAAACAGAGGAACCTTCAGATGTCCGTAGTTATTTTTCAGATACTCAAAAGTCCATTTGTGGGTAGCGGGCCAGTCGGCGGCCAAGTCCCGGAATACGACAGGTTTTCCGGGTAAAAGATATTGGTCTCTAAATTCCTCAGGAGTGAGACCAGAACGTTTTTCAATAGGCTGTAGCTGCATTTTTCTGATAATAATATTGTGGTAAGTAACTCTAAAAACTATAAAAAATCATACCATAGCAAGCCCCATCTCAATGATTAGTCATTCATTTGCTAATGAGGACTCTTGTACACATTCAATACATTTATCAAAACAGGGTTCCTCAGGGGCTTTTTTTTATAAAACTTTAAGACCTTCTCAATTTGTTCCCTTGAAAGTAGAAAAACACATTAATAATTCATCTGTCAGTCTATTATTTTTTGATCAAGACGCTTTAATAGAGTATTTCCAAAGTTTAAAAAAAATAGTCTCTCTTCTCAAACCAACACTAATATTTCTTTAAAAGATAAACTTGCATCATTCGGGTGAGTTAGTAAATTTGGGGATGTTTGTCTTTTAATGTATAAATCCAAAAATTGTAACCTCTATGCTCGAAGCTGCAGTACAAACCAAAATAGACCAGTGGCTCAGCGGCAACTATGACGCTGACACCAAAAACACTATCCAACAACTCCTTGACCAACAGAATTTTACAGAACTAACTGATTCGTTCTATAAAGATTTGGAGTTTGGAACAGGTGGACTTCGAGGATTGATTGGGATTGGCTCCAACCGCATGAACCAATACACTGTAGGAGCAGCTACCCAAGGATTGGCCAACTATCTCAACAAAACATTCCCCGGACAACCTATAAGTGTGGCAATCGCTCACGACAGTCGTATCAAATCAGACGAATTTGCCCAAGTTATTGCTAATATCTTCTCTGCCAACGGTATAGAGGTGTATTTATTTGACGGGCTTCGTCCTACTCCTGAGCTAAGCTTTGCTATTCGGGCACTGGGCTGTCAGAGTGGGGTGGTCGTTACGGCCTCGCACAACCCTAAAGAGTATAATGGCTACAAAGCCTACTGGACCGACGGTAGCCAAGTAGTAGCACCTCACGACAAAAATGTGATTGACGAAGTAAACGCTATCCAATCAATTGATGACATTAAATTTGAGGGTGATGCCTCCAAAATCCACGCGATAGGCGAAGAAATTGACAGCAAATACATCGATCAGATCATATCCCTCTCTATCTCGAAGGAGGCAATTGCCCGCCAAAAAGACCTCAAAATCGTGTACACGCCCATCCACGGTACGGGTGTGACGCTTGTACCAAAGCTCTTGGCAAAAATGGGCTTTGAAAACGTAACGGTTATTGAGGAACAAGCCGAAGCCAAAGGAAATGGGCTTTTCCCAACTGTAGTATATCCTAATCCTGAAGAATCGGAAGCGATGGCTTTGGCGGTAAACAAAGCCAAAGAAATCGACGCAGATTTGGTACTTGGCACCGACCCCGATGCCGACCGCGTAGGTATTGCGGTCAAAAATCACCACGGCGAAATCCAACTTCTCAACGGAAATCAAACCGCTACTCTCCTTATCTACTATCTATTGCAAGCTTGGAAAGAAGCAGGAAAGTTGACAGGAAAAGAGTTTGTTTGTAAAACTATCGTGACCACTGACCTCATCGACAAAATGGCGGCTGGTTATGGAGTTCATTGTTATAACACCCTTACCGGCTTCAAATACATAGCCCAAGTGATTCGCGAATTAGAAGGACAACAGCAATTTATTGGTGGTGGTGAAGAAAGCTACGGTTATCTTATCGGAGATGCTGTTCGCGACAAAGACGCTATCGCAAGCTGTGGCATGATCGCCGAACTTACGGCTTATGCCAAAGACAAAGGATTGAGCTTATTCGACATGCTCATGGAAGTATATAAGCAATTTGGTTTCTACTACGAGGGGCTGATTTCGCTTACCAAAAAAGGAAAATCTGGCGCCGAAGAAATCCAACAAATGATGGCGGATTTTCGTGCCAATCCTCCTCAGTCCATTGCTGGCTCCCCCGTGGTGCGTATTGACGACTACAAATTTTTGAAACGTACCGAAAACGGTCAAACTGTCGACATCCCTTCTGGCAGTATGGGAATTGAATCCTCTAATGTGCTTCAGTTTTTCACGGCTGATGGTACCAAATTTACCTGCCGCCCATCTGGAACCGAGCCCAAAATCAAGTTTTATGTAGGTGTAGTCGGCGAACTAGACAGCAATGAAAACTTCGATGCCGTCTATGAATCACTTAAGCAAAAAGTACAGTCAATCGGGGCTGAACTTAACCTGAAATAGGGGATTTTGTATTATTTTGAACAAAAAATTTGCTTCAATAGAAGAAAATAACGTATATTCACGCTACGTTTAGAGCTCCGACTCATCATCGGGGCTTTTCATCATAGGTTAAGTGTGAGAAAAGCCATACGCATATAGCGTAATGGCTTTTTTGTTTTGGTACTTCTTAGCTATTTTTACATTTCTATTCGTTTCCCCAAAGAACCATACTACTGAATGTCCACTACGAAGAAAGTAAGCATTCAGTATGTCAAACTTTTAAAACCCGGACAGACTCATAATGAGAAAATTCATTTTGTTTTTTTTTCTATCTCCACTTCTTCTTCAAGCACAAGGTACGGATGCTAACTATGAGCGAGAGTATAAGAGTGCCGTAAGTTTATACAAATCAGGCGACTATACCGCAGCTTTGCGAAGTCTTACTCCTCTCACGGCGGCCAAATACCAAAATGGGCTTGCACCTTTTGCACATTACTATTGGGCATTAGCTTCGCTCAAAACCAACCGTTTCGGCGAAAGCCGTCAGATGCTACATCAGCTCAGAGAACGATTTCCTGATTGGAAAAAAATGGACGATGTCTTGTACTTACAAGCCGACTTAGCGTTTCGGGATAAACAATTCGGCCAAGCCCTGGACTATTTGCAAGACATCACATCGGCGGTTGTAAAAAAAGATGCGGAAAACCTAAAAAAGGTATATGTCAATCAAGTTCAAGACTTAGCATACCTCAAAAACCTATATCGTCAGTATCCTTCTGACCGAATAGTAGCCCAAAAAATCATCGACCTTATCCAACAAACTTCCAACGACAAGGCAGACTTAGAACTGTCTGACCAGTTGACTAATCGTTTTGGAATTGTTCCTGCCAAAACTACTACTTCAGTAAACCCCATCAAAAAAGGGCAAAACAATCTTCAAAAGGGGTATTATAACATAGGAATTGCTTTACCATTCAAGCTTCGCGAATTTAGCCCGAGCCAACGTTTCCGTAGCAATCAGTTTGCCTATGATATGTACGAGGGAATGAAAATGGCCAAAGCCAAACTACAACAAGAAGGTATTTTGGTCAGTCTTTTTTCGTATGATGTAGGTAGTGAACCGGAGGAAATGCTTGATGTGGTAAACAATACCAACTTTGCACAAACCGACCTCTTGTTTGGCCCTGTTTATAGCGAGCCTGCTAAACTAGCCGCCGACTATGCCGACAACAACAATATCTTTTTTATACACCCCACTACTCTTACTACCGATATTCTTACCAATCACCCCAATACTTTATTGTTACACCCTTCTTTTGAGCGTCAAGCTGATAAGAGCTTTGAATTCATGAGATCGCTGCCTGCTTCTATGGGACGAAAAGTCGCTATTTATTATGGCTCTGCTCGCCGTGATTCGGTATTGGCGGCAGCTTACAAATCCAAAGTAGATGCGGCTGGATACCAGACTGTTGATTTTAGAAAAACCCGCGAAAAAATTGATTCTTCGGCTACTATTTCAGAAACAAACAAACCTAGCCACGTAGCTGTATTTAGTAGCTCCGAAGGAGATGGTACTAAAGTATTGGCCATGCTCACAAAAAAACGACTTAAGCCTCCAGTACTCACAACAGCTACCGCTTTTAACATCCAAACTTTCCAACCCGCTCTCATAGAAGGACATACCGTGTATTGGCTAGATACTGAGTTTGTGGATATTACTAAACCACAAGTACGAGAATTTCAAACCTTGTATTTCAACAAAAGAAATACGATTCCGTCGATTTATGCTATGCAGGGTTATGATGCATTATTGTTTTTTGGGCGAATGCTCCACAAATATCGTAACCAACTCCGCACCGGTTTAGAAACTCGCACTTATGAAGACGACTACTTGCTTTCGGGCTTCAACTACCGAAACTCCAGCGACAATCAAGTAGTACCCATTCTTACCCTAGATGATATGCACTGGGTACCAGCTAAATAATAAAGTAAACTTGGCATGTTTCTGAAACAACCTCTTGCAAACATGCCAAGTTTGTTCAAAAACAAATACCAAACTCGGCATGTTTTGATGGCAATCTCCCACCAACTTGCCATGTTAAAATCTATTCAAGTAATCATGCAACACACTCAAAGTCAAGAACTTTTTCAAAAAGCTAAACAGTACATTCCAGGAGGAGTCAACTCACCCGTAAGGGCATTTAGAGCAGTGGGCGGCTCACCCATTTTTATTAAATCAGCCAAAGGCCCCTATATCTATGACGAAGACGGTAACCAATATCTAGAGTTTATTAATTCTTGGGGACCTATGATTTTGGGACACGCCCACGAGCTCATCGAAAAAGCCGTATCAGATGCTATCCAAAACTCTTTTTCTTTTGGTGCCCCTACCCGCAAAGAAGTAGAAATGGCCGAGCGCATCGTAAATATGGTGCCTTCGGTCGAGAAGGTTCGGATGGTCAATTCGGGAACGGAAGCCACGATGTCGGCGATTAGGGTAGCAAGAGGCTATACCGGTCGCGACAAAATCATCAAATTTGAAGGATGCTACCACGGGCATGGCGATAGTTTTTTGATTGCTGCGGGAAGCGGAGCCGTTACGATGGGCGTTCCTGATAGCCCCGGCGTCACTAAAGGCGTTGCCAACGACACCCTTACGGCACCTTTCAATGATTTGACGGCACTACAACAACTCGTAGCGGCGAATCAAGGCCAAATCGCCGCTTTGATTCTGGAGCCTGTGGTAGGCAATATGGGCTGCGTATTGCCCGAAAAAGGCTATCTAGCAGCAATTCGTGAGCTATGTACCAAAGAAGGAATTGTCCTCATTTTTGACGAAGTGATGACTGGTTTCCGCCTCGCCAAAGGGGGCGCACAGGAGCGTTTTGGGATTATGCCAGACATGACTACGATGGGCAAAATCATCGGTGGCGGAATGCCCGTCGGGGCGTATGGCGGCAAGCGCGACATCATGGATTGCGTATCGCCTGCGGGACCGGTTTACCAAGCTGGTACCCTCTCAGGAAACCCTATTGCAATGTCGGCAGGCTTGGCGATGTTGGAATATTTGGACAATCACCCCGAAGTATATACGCGTCTTGATGAAGTAGGTCTGAAAATCACCGCAGGCTTCCAAGATTCTTTACAAAAATTAGGCTTAAACTTCACTATCAATCAGATAGGGTCGATGTTTACGCTTTTTATGACTCCCGAAAAAGTCACCAATTTTGAAACGGCTAAATCTTCTGACTTGCCACTATTTGGACGTTATTTCCAAGCGATGCTCAAAAGAGGAATCTATTTAGCGCCTTCCCAATTCGAAAGTCTCTTCTTCTCTTACGCGCTCGAAGATAGCCACATTGAGCAGTTGATTCAGGCTAATGAAGAAGCATTGAAAGAGGTGATTTGACAATTAACCCCGGCAACGTTTTGAACGTTGCCGGGGTTGGTTTAAACGTTGCCGGGGTTGGTTTTACCAAATAACTTTTAATCCTTCGCTCTCGTACTTATGCACATTTTCATCGCAACTGATAAGCGTAAGGTTAAGTTGAATAGCTTGCCAAATAAGCATTTTATCAAAGGGGTCACGGTGATAAGCTGCCTTGAGTTGATGATAACTACTTGTGGTCTCTGCCGTCAAAGGAATAATCTTAAAGCCCGTTGCTAGGGCTGCTTGCGGAAAATCTTCGGGTCCATAGCCTTCTAACATTAACTTACCAATTGAGTATTTTAAGGAAATTTCCCAAAAACTGACTGCACTTACCGAAACCTCGTTGTCAGTATTTATAAGTACTTTTTTTGCGATAGAAGACAACTTCTGAGGCTCTGTTATAGCCCAAATAAGCGTATGGGTATCAAGCAAATAACTCATACATTTAAAAAATCTTCTTCCGTTATTCCAAAATCACCCGAAAACGTAACTTTCCCTTTATTAGCCAAAATTCCTAAAGTACGTTTTGTAGACTTACGGGCTGATTTTGGAACTAGATAAGCTACGATTTCCTTTTTTTTTCCAAAAGCAACGGCCACTTCTTCTCCTGCTTGCACTTCTTGAAGTATTTCTGAAAATCGCGTTTTCAGCTCTCCTACAGTCATTATCTTCATTTTATCTTTTTTTATTCAAATGTAGGTTTTTCTTGACAAGTTGTCAAGAAAAACCTACATTTAACCCCGGCAACGTTTTGAACGTTGCCGGGGTTGTTTTGAACGTTGCCGGGGTTGTTGTTTTGATTAATTCCCTACAATCACAAATCCTGCTTTCCCTTTTTGGGGTAAAGTTTTGTGAGTCAATATGATACGCTGCACCGGCAGGTTATCCCATTTGGTTTTGAAACTTACATATTCCATACCATCCGTAGAAGGGAAATCAGTCGAAACAGCCCATAGTTTGGGGTCATATTGTAGCGTAAAACTTTGACCTTTAGGCGTTTTCAACGACACTTTTCCGGGAGTGGCGGTATCTACTTCATTGACCGTCATAAATACCTGCTGCAACGACGTGGGCTTTTGGGCCAATACATAATCATCGTTGATTTCTACCGAATTCTTAATACGATTGAGCTTCACCGTACGATTCCACGTTTGAATACCTGCTTCTTTGGCATACGAGGGGGCTATATCCATACTCAAAGTCGCCTCTTTGTCCGACACCGTTGGTTTTATATTTTTTGCTTCGTAGCTACGTCCCGCCAATTGCCCTAAACCATTGATAATAGGCAAATTGTGATATTGGGACTGCGTAAACCAAAGTTCATAGCGCTTTGACGAAAACGTGCGAGCTGTATAATTGCCCCTACCTGCATCGATGATGATAGGCTCGCCATTGGCGTACAGCAAAAAATCCCCCACATCGTTGTGATTATGACTTTCGGCATTGTGCCCACCGTGCGTTGCCATAAAAATACCATTGCCTGCCCGTGCTGTCAATACCTGAATATCACCAAACCAAGCATCTTTGACAGGCTCAAAAGTGTTTTTGTCACTTCCTATTTCCTTCACTGTCAGCAAGTTTTGAACTTTACGCATCCGATGAAAACCATTGTTTGAGATGGCCGTAGGATATTTTTCAACCGCCCATTTACCAAACTGCGTCAATTGTGCATCATTGATTTTTTTGCCAAAACGATACAGCATAATTCCGTCGGGTTTGAGCTTAGGGTCAGCATCCGCAAAATTGACAAAGTAATCGTTTGCAATGTGCGTTTTATACACATAGGAGGCCATTTTTTGAATCAAAGGCTCACCATAAATATTCACCTTGCCCTGAGTGGCACCATCAAGTAGCTCCAAACAATCAAACACACAGGCCCCCGCCGCAAACCAATAACTCGGCCCTTCGTCGCAGCCGCCATCTTCGCCCAAGCCATTGAGGTACAAATCCAACCCCAACATGGCCCCATACAACGACTGCGCCCGACGCGCCTCGTCTTTTTCGAGCAGCAGCGTGGCCGTCATCCAATTAGACATAATCCACGGATTCCAGTTGTTGACGGCATTTTTTTTGCTCATCCACCCATAGCGGTCGGGGTTTTTGAGCATAGGGATAAAAATCCGTTGATTGGTTTCGTGGTAGATACGCTTCCGAATAAGCTTATTGATTTTATCGAGTTTGTCGCCCACAAAATAATCCGTTAGAGCCAAAACCGAGCCTGTTTCGGCTGCAAACAAATCAACGATGTGGTCTTCGACATTGGGCAAACCTGTACCGCTGATATGCGCCGGAACACCCCAGAAACTCTCTTCACACATCGACCATACACCATTGAGGATAGCCTCCGTGAAGCGCCCTTTGTCTTCCATACTTTCGGCCAACACCAAGTCTATCAAGGCATTACGCTTAGCAAAAGAGATTTTACTGTGGCGTTCGCGGTCGCCTGAGCGTACAAAATCTAAAGAGATAGAAGCCGAAATAGGCTCAAACTTATAATTGAGCAGTTCTTCGCCGGTACGAATCGTACGCGCCATGACCGAATCCGGCACCGCCGCTTTCCATTCAGTGGGCGTTTTGGGGTAAGGTTTGAATTGATTTTGGGAAATTAGTGCCTGTTTGACGGCCTCTATCGAATATTTATTCCCCAGAATATTACGTTGAGTGACCTGCGCTTCACTCCTGAACTCCCCCAAAAGAAGCACAGCAAACAAAAAAACAAAAGATTTGAACATGGTTTAGAAAAGGGTTTAAGAATCGGTTTGGGTATAGATGGCAAAAAGCACTCGTAGATACTTAGAGACAGCAAAAAATGTAGCCATTACTTGTCTTCTAAACTCCTCCAAACCAAAATTCTACTCTTTATCAGGCCTTTCCGTTACTTATATTCCTATCCTACGTCCATACTAAAAGTCATAGGTTAATATAAAAATTATGATTTGAAGGGTCCTATTTAATACATTGTTATTTTTTACCCGCAGAAGTCCGCTGAATAATACAAACGCAGATTTTCGCTGAAAAAGAGGGGCCTATAGCCAATAATCTGCGTTTCTCTGCGATTTCAATTTGCGCCAATCGGCGGGTAAAATTAAAAAAACACTTAGCTAACACTGTATTTAAATAATAATGCTATTAAACTTCAAATTTTTCTAAAATGTACAAACTTCCAGTAAATTACTGCTTTCTTATCCCCACCACAATCCTTCTATTCTTACTCCCCTACTTTAGTCAGGCCCAAAACACAAAAGGCACTGTATTAGACGCAAACACAAAACTACCCGTAGCCTTTGCTAGTATTTATCAACTAAAAACCACCAAAGGAACTATCACAAACAGCAATGGTGAATTTAATATTCCTATTTCAAACAAAGGAGAAATAGAAATAAGAATAAGCTGTATTGGGTATAAAACGTTATTCCAAAAACTAACCTTTAACAAAAACAAAGTTGTTATCTTTCTCACACCTGATGAGGCTAGCTTACAAGAAGTAGTCGTCATGCCCGATAGTTTATTAAAAACCATTCTCAAGAAATCGTATCAAAACATATCTTCCAATTATGCTCAATCTCCTATGGAACTCACAGGGTTTTATAGAGAAGTACAAAAATCCACTACTGACGACCATTTCTTATATTTTGGCGAAGCCCTACTTAAAGTACAACAAAAGGGGTACAATCATCCCAATGAAGATGCTCAAATTGAAATACTAAAATCTCGCATCATCAATTTTCCTCATAGTGATAGTATCGACAATGTAAAATACTATCGAGGGCCTTTCATTCCACAGTGGGGTGATTTTGTGCGAAATAGATCCAACTTTTTAAATCCTAATTCATTCAACAAAACATACATTTATCATTTAGATGCTATCACTACTTACAACAACAAAGAAGATAGTGTATACGTAATCCGTTTTAGCTCCAAAAAACCTTCTGACAAGAAAAGCGGAAAAATATGGATTAATAAAAAAACATTTGCTTATCTCAAAATAGAATTTAACAACCAAACTCATGAAAAACGGGTGCATTGCAAATTGTCGTTTAACTTTGTGATTTACATTCTTTTAACTATGACACGAGAAGAGTTACATAAACTAATAGATTGCGAGTACGATAAACTTGAATCAATGCCCTTGGGCCACACATTGTACGATTTAGAAGTAAGGGTTGAAATGATCAAGCAGAAGGTTGGTCAAGCCCTGCTACAGAGCCAAACCGGTGCGTGTAATGATCGTCGAAAAAAAAAA
>NZ_KE384045.1:0-64509 GCF_000423565.1 Runella zeae DSM 19591
TATGTTGATTTAGGTTATCTTGGTATTCAGAAAGAATACAAATTTTTGTCTTTAAAGATTCCATTTAAAAAGCCCAAAAAAAGCAAAAAAAATCCTTATCCAAGCTTAACATTAGAGCAAAAAAACTACAACAAGTCTATTAGTAAAAAGCGAGTTTTTGTAGAAAATGCAATTGCAGGAATAAAACGTTATCATATTTTAATTAACAAGTATAGAGGAAAATCTAAGGAAAAATTTGATGAAAGTATTGAATTATGCGCAGGCCTTTGGAACTTCAAAATCGACTTTAAGAAAAAGATAACTTGTTAGTAATCAACAAGAAAACAACTCTATTATAAAGAATATCTCAAAACTAGATTAATTTTTGAGTCAGATAATGATATAATAGAGCTAATACAGGAGTTATTAGAAAACAATAATTAGTAATTTTTCGCATAAAAAAATGATTAGAAAATGATAAATAAAGTATAGTTATTAAATAAGAGTGTCGATGTTTTACTCATGATTTTACAAGATATGCCAACGTTACAATTGAGCAAGAAATACGAATATAATTAAAGTTAACTCAGTGTTTTCTAATACTATTTTTACACTATAATTTATAAATAAAGAAAATTGAAAAACAACTCTGATGATCAAAAAATCGCTTTTTATCTCCATAGCATGGTGGTGTAGAACGCGGATACTTTAATCAACTTATGGAGAACGAGGTCCTTCAAACCTTTTCCAAAGAATGGGATATGAAGGTATAACAACGAAAAATGGATTTATTGATATTTTGAAAAAATTTATTATAATGGTACTAAAAAATAATTTTTATTTATTTATTGGCTCTTTTTACTGGCTGACTTCTTGTGCTGACTGCTCTCCTCTCAACGAAAAAAAAGTATACCAAATATATCCTAATAACAACATAGTCTGTATTATTATTAACTGTGATGAGATAGATGATTGTGCTGAACAATATTTAAAAATTATAGACCGGAAAAGTAATAGTAGTATTCAAGTAAAAATACAGAGTGATATGCCAACTTGGATAGGTGAAATTGAAAATGATACAGTAGTCGTTAATATGAGCGTAGATAGTAGCATTTATATGAACATAAAAATACCTAATCGCCAAAGTGTATTTTTAAAAAATAAAAAATTTACAATAAAATACAATAAAGTGCTGACAAAGGGAGTAACTCAGATTGCTAGCTTAAAAACTATTTTTCTTAAAATACAAAGTGATTCATTGTTTATTCTTAAAAATGGAAAATCTGCTCAAATTCCTATTGGAAATGTAAGAAATTTTCATACATTATATCACTGTTGGTATTATCAAGATCAATACTTTATGCAAAAAATTGATTTTGATAATATTGACAAAGAAAAATATTTTTCAGCCTTAGAAAATGAGTATTTCGAATAAAATAATCTATTTTATAAAATATTGAGATATATAGAAGGTTCGGTGTTGTGTTCATATGATTTTTCACTTGATTCGATTCATATTTTGTAAGAATTGTGTCTTGGTTAAGAGTTAAGAGTGTGTTTGGGAAGGTTTTGCCAGTCCGTCGAAGGTGCTCTAAGGGATATAAGTTTAAACCTTGAACTTGCATTAAAGCCCAAACTAGGCCGCAGGCTTTGAGTTAAAAATGTCCTCACCCTCTTATATAAGTTTAGGAGATGAATTAGCTCATACAGAAGACTATTTAAAAGGTAAGCTGAATAAAAATAAAACTTGGATGGGTACACTCAACTATTTAGAAGCAGAGAAATACTCAACTCATCGTGAAAGTCAATTTAGGTCTGAAAATGGACTTCCTTTGAGAATACATTATGGGGTTCTAGAAATATCACCTAAGGTGTTTGTACCTGATCCATTAAACCCAATAATTGACAAAAAAGGGAGAAGTTTAATTTATCCAAAGATTAAATACAGATAGAAATGAAAAGCGATTGTTCAAATATAATTATACTTTTTATAGTAATAGTTGTTGCTTGTCAAACACAAAAAAGTGTTGTATCAACGAATATTTTTAAAAAGCAAAATGTGGTTGGCAAAGGTTTTGCTGACAGTGCAAAATGGACAAGGGACGATATATTATCAAAATATTCTAAAACAATTTTTCCTTGTGATACATTATTTTTGATTGAACGAATTGGCGAGCCAAGTTTAGAAGTTTGGGGTAATATATGGACTTCAAAAAGAAATGTAGTTTATGAATATGAAAGAGAATATGAAACCTTTAAAGATACGGTTCTAAATTACAATTTATGGAATAATCGTTATAAAACTAATGTAGAACAGTTCGATACAACCACAATAGATAAACATAAAATTTTAGGGGGTTATCGAACTTTTATTACCCAAGTGATACGAGGGAAAGAAGTCAAGACCTTTTACTTTTATGATTCATATTCTTCATTAAATATCAATAATTATAAACAAAAAAGCCTAAACTAGGCCGCAGGCTTTGAGTTAAAATGTTCTTTGAAATGTAAGTAAAAAGTAGCCTGTAGCTGCTTGGGGTTGGAATTTGGGGGGGGATTGAGGTACAGGGTGATGCTAAGCATCAATGGCAGTACCTTGACCGTGAAAAAATTAAGGATTTAGGGCTTGATTGGTACAACCTAAAAGCCCGTGGTTATGAGAAGATGATTTTTTTTCTTAAGATGTTATGGGTGTTTATAAAGTAAGAATAAATAACAAATTTAACGGGTTATTTATCAAAAATTATAACTTTAAATCTTAAAATTAATGCAAGACATTGTAAAAGAATTAAACCGAGATGTCAAGATTAAAAATGATATTGGTGTCTACCAAAAAGGTCATTTGAACGCTTGGATTTATTGCGATGGAAAAACACTGATTGAGATAGATGCATTTGGTAAAAAATTTTATTCTAAAGAACGCAGTAATTTATTTGATTGCCTTATAGATATTAGAAATGTTTTTTCAGAGTTAAATTGGTTAATCTTGTGCAATGGCGCACGAGAAGACGTATACCCTTCTGGAATGAGGCGTCAAATGAATAAAGGACTATTAGCTTATCAACTTACATTTGGCAAAGCTGTTGCTCAATCGGACTTGGTAGACATATTTCAAGAATGTTTGGAGGAAAGAATAGTTACGCCTGAGAAGCAAAAAGCATATTTTGAAGAATGGTTTAACGCTTAATATCCCCAATTTGTTTTGGTGTTTTAAGATATAAAAGTACCGCTTTAGGAAATAAGCGATTATCAAACGAAGCTATGCTAGAAATATCTGAGCAGCATAATGTAGAATTTGCTCAAATCTACGAACTTGGGAAAGGGGAGGTAGGGGCAATATTTTTTATATTCAGGGAACGTAAATAGTGCTGAAATACCTGTAGGAAATAATATTATTTGGATTAGTCATACTCATCCAGCTGGAACAAGAGTGCCAAGTGTATTTGATTATGATGCTTTAAAATCTTTGATTAATGCAGGATCACCTCAAAAATCATCAGTAATTTTACCTGTTAAAAGCTCTCCAGTGAGATTTAATTTAAAGACTCCATACCTAACACCGAAAACCCCAAATCAATAAATAAAATGATAAAAGATTTTGAATATTTGTGGACAACAAAAAAAGATGAGTATTGCTTAGTACAAATAGATACTAGATATACAATCATTAATTTGAATGATTATTTCCTGACAATTATAGAAGATAATGAGTTGGGTATAAAAGTAATCGAAAATATGATTAAGAATGGTGTTAGAGTATTTACATCAGAAGAATTTAAAGAATATAGAGCACAAAACCCAGTGTCATTTCCTAGCCCTGATCCTTTCTTTGGTGTTCCACCTAAAAAATTATTAGACAATCTAAAGCCATACAAATAATCAGAACTATTTAGTGCAGGAATGGTAGAAATGACGCAAACTTTCCACAAAAAAAACCATAAGGTTATACATATAAATCCCAATACCATTCCATCCGGTATTAAACGAGATGAATTTAACTCTTGGAGAAGCAATTATTGAATAAATAGATCTAATGACTTTAAAGAATAAAATACAATGGAAAATAGATATTATGAAATTGTTAAAATAATAGCTTCGAATGAGAATATAGCTCAATTTGGAGAATTTGGGAATGGGGCTTCTGATGAATGGGTCAAAAGAGCGCAAGAACGATTAAAGGTTCAATTTCCGCCTTCATATATTTGGTGGCTTAAAAATTATGGAGGTGGGGAAATTCACGGAAATGAAATATATAGTATTTATGAAATTGATTTTGATACAGTAGTAGGAGGCGATATTGTTTATATGAATGAATTAAACAGGAAGAACTTAGGCTTTTCTATCCATCAATTAGTAATACAAGAGAATGATCAAGGGGAAATATATTATTTTGATTTATCACAAATTGATGTTAATGGAGAAGCACCAGTTTACTGTGATATAACAGGGGATAAATACGCAAATGATTTCTTCGATTTTCTTAAAAAGAAAATTGAAGAGTAGGTTTCAATTCACTGTAGTCTTCTGAGAAGCACAGGCTTACCGTTGTGCTTTGTCTTCCTAGTAAAGACTGCTTACTGAAAATAACTGGAGAGTCTGTGATACGGTGAGTGCCTATAACCTGCCTCAAAGCCTAAACTAGGCCGTAGGCTTTGAGTTAAAAATGCCCTTTGAAATGTGGGTAGAGAGTAGCTTGTAAGTTTGGAAGGTTTGGAATGGCCCCGATACTAAAAAATATAATATTGCAAGGGGCGCAAGTGTATTCTGCTCAAGCTACTAATGCGATGAATAAAGCAAATAGTATGCTCAGTACAGATACATATAATGTATTCACAAATAGTTGTGTAAGTTACGCAAAAGATGTAATGAAAGCAGGAGATCTTAAACCTAAGCCTACAATTCTTGCTCTTAAAGGTTTAGAGAATTATATAAAACGACTTAAATAATTTTTTATAAGAAACACATTATGGGGCTTAGAAGACATGTATTTTTTTTTGATAGAAATCCGTCAAGAACGGATATTGAAGAAGGTTTAAATAAAATAACAGGGCTGAAACTAGTGTATGAAGAAATTGGTCAAGATGAAGCCGGCGAATTATGTTTACTTATAAAACATCCTATTAAAAAAAAGGAATTAATAGAGTTGGACTGGGTATATGAGGGTCAATCAATGCCAATTAATAATAAGGTTATGAAAAATTGTATTAGGGTTGAATCATATACTGGCCAAATAAAAAATAATTATATAGAAGTATCTGTTGTGTATTTATTAAAAAAAATGGGAGGAATAATTGATTCTGAATACAAATTAAAACTTCCAGGCTGGGCTGGCAAAAAATGGATAGAGGTTAAGCGTGTTTATCTTAACCATTTATGGAAATGTTTAAAAAGTAGTTGCTTTATTTGAATTTTGTAGTAATAGAAGTATTTTTAAATTTATTAAAAATATAATTTATCAATTTTACTTATAAACTAACAGCTTAAAGTGCGAGGTCGCTTTTGAGAATAAAAATGTAAACGTCCTTTGAAATATAGGTGAAAGACCAAATGAGTAAAAAATGGCAAAAATTAGAAAAAAAGAATGGAGCTTTGGTGATATTTTTTTAGTCCCATTGAAAAACGGCAAATACGGAACTGGTCAAGTGTTAGACTTACAAATGCCTAATATTGTTAGAGTGGCGCTGTTTGACGAAGTAATAAATAGCTTAGAAGAATTTAACATTGAACAATCTTGTTCTATTCCAAATCTTATTTCATTAGTGGCTTCTAGCTGTGAACAATTGGATTATGATGTTTGGAAGCTGATGGGAAATAAATGTATAGAAATTCCCAAAAAAAACTTTCCTAATGAAGAGTTTAGGCGTAAAAACTGGATAGGAGCAAGGCATTATGATGCAGCTTTGTTAGAAGATTTTTTAAATTCTTTCTATGCTTTATTGCCCTGGGATGACTGGTTCAATCCAAACTATTTAGATGAATTTTTAATAGATATTTCTAAAAAACCGACAAATTTAATATACAACAAACCATCTAGTTCATCATAGTATTTCAGTTTAAATCATTTCTTTATTCTTGAAACCAACCCTTAAGTAGGTGAATTTCAATTGTTCGCTCAAGGAAAATATAGCCCAATTTTGTTTGCTACGCTCTTTAGTAGATACTGTATTAATGGGCATTAAGCAAACTTTTTGTAATCAGGTTTATTGCTATGTCAGGTCTGAAGTTCATCATCTCAAAAGAAAACTCTGTCAATTTTTCAAGGTATGAGGTCGCTTATTAAGAATAAACTCCAAGTCTCCCGACTATCCCACTATTTTTCAAATACTCTTTTTTACACTATCGTTTATAAATAGACAAAAGTAAACAACAACTCTGATGATCAACAAATGGCTTTTAGCACCATACTTTGGTGGTGTGGAACAGGGGTACTTTGTGCCTAATCGGACTTCGTACCCAAGGTAGAATTGACACCATCAGAGTCGTAGATAACACAGTTATCAAATATATCTTTGCCTACAAAGAACGTGGGTACGATGATGATGAAGCAAGTTTTGGCAAATGCCACGTAAATGCAATATGTTGAGCCGTCCAAACTGCTTATAGGTAAGTTAGTGTTAATATGTCTAATTTTCATTTGAATTCTAACCCATTGCGTTCGATTTTTTGAGGCGCTATTTTACATACCTACTCCTCTTGTGGGGGCAGGTTGAGTTTTGTCTAAATAGGTGGAAACGGCATTTTTTACTCAATAACTCGTCTCATCAAGTTTGACTTTGCCTCGAAAAGTCCAAAAAACAAAACTCGTATAAAGTGCCACCAATGGTACGCCAATCGCCGCAAAAGTAAGCATGATTTTAAGGGATTTGTCGGTCGATGCTCCATTGTAAACCGTGATATGAAGGTTGGGGTCGATAGTAGAGAGAACGATATTGGGAAAAAGACCTACTGCTACCAAAATCATCAACATCGCCGTCACAAAAGCCGATGATAAAAAAGCGTAAAAATAACGCCGCCGTGAGATTTGGCGCGTAATGTTGGCTACGGCCAAAATAGCCAAAACCGGAAACGCAAACATATAAGGAACTTCGCGATAGCGGTTTATCATGTGAGGGATGAACAAAAGAGTGGCTAACGACGTAATCGCAAACATCAATACAAAAAAGATAGTCGTGTTTTTGGCCAAAACAGTGAGTTTAGCGTAAAGCCGATTTTCGGTTTTCATCACCAGATAGATAGCCCCGTGCATCATAAATAACGCCAATGTAGTGACCGATACAAGAAGTGCATAAGGGTTGAAGTAGTCGAGCAACGTACCTCGATAAATGTAGTTTTGGTCGATAGCAAAGCCTTGAATCACATTTCCCAACACCAAACCCAAAGCCAAAGCCAGCAAAATACTGGACACACTGTAGCTAATATCCCATGTCTTGCGCCACCAAAGCATGGGTTCTTTGGAACGAAATTCTATGGAAATTGCCCTTAGAATGAGCATGACCAAAAAAATCATAAACAACTCATAAAACGCCGAGAAAACCGTAGCATATACCACTGGAAAGCCCGCAAACAAGGCTCCGCCGCCAATCACCAACCATACTTCGTTGCCATCCCATACGGGGCCGATGGCGTTGAGGGCAATGCGCCTACTTTCTTCTTTTTTGAAAAACAAATGTAAAGCACCTGCTCCGAGGTCGAAGCCATCGAGAATGGCGTAGCCGCTAAATACGCCACCTACTACCAAAAACCACCAAGTGGGTAAATCAAGTCCGAGTATTGTTTCCATTAGTTGAGAATTGGGTTGTCGCGTTTTGAATAATCAGGAATCACTTCTTCGTGTAAATCGTCGGGGCCGTGTTTGATTTTTTTATTGAGTAAATACAAAAACAGCGCAAACAGCAAGCTATAAACCAACGTAAACAAAATCAATGAAAACAAAACCTGCTCGGTACGAAGTGATTGAGAAAGCGCATCGGAAGTACGCAAAAGCCCGTACACTACCCACGGTTGTCGGCCTACTTCGGCAGAGTACCAGCCTACTTGATTGGCGATTTGGGGGAGTAGCACCGCCCACGCAAATATTTGCAAGAGCCATTTTTGGTCAAAAAGACGACCTCGCCACCATAAAAACATCCCCAACAACGAAAGCCCAATCAATGCCATACCGATGGCTACCATGAGGTGATAGGTCTGAAACACGAAGTTGACGGCCCTGGCGGAAGGCCGTTGGTCGGTCGGAAAAGCGTTTAAGCCCGTGACGGGAGCTTTCAAATCTTGATGGATTAAAAACGACAGCCCACCCGGAATTTTGAGACCACTTACTTTCTGAGCTTGGGCATCTGTCCAGCCCAATAAGTACATATCAGCCACGGCTGAGGAGTCATAATGACCTTCAAAAGCGGCTAGTTTGGCAGGTTGGTTTTTGGCTACTCCATCAGCGGAGCGGTGCCCTGTAAAAAGCTGCAATAGCGAAGCTACCGTAGCTACCACAAGGGCGATTTTGAAGCCTGATTTGGCGATAGCTACATGGCGATTTCGGAGAAGATAATAAGCATTGACGCTCAAAACCAAAAACGAACCTGCTAAAAACGAACCGATAATGACGTGCGAAAGACGGTCAACACTCGAAGGATTGAAGACCATTGCCCAAAAATCCGTGATGACAGCCCGCGCTTTCATACCTTGGCCTTCGATTCGAAAGCCCGCAGGCGTTTGTTGCCAAGAGTTGGCGACTACAATCCAAATGGCCGAAAACATAGACCCCAACGCGACCATAATCGTAGAAAAGAAATGAACGCGAGGGCTGACCCGATTCCAACCAAAAATCAAAATACCCAAAAAACCAGATTCGAGGGCAAAAGCAAAAATACCTTCGGCGGCCAAGGCACTTCCGAAAATATCTCCCACATAGCGCGAATAAACCGCCCAGTTGGTGCCAAATTCAAACTCCATCACAATCCCCGTGGCTACGCCAATCCCGAAAATCAAAGCAAAAATTTTAATCCAAAACCGGGTCATTTGCTCGTAGATTTTTTGACCCGTGCGGAGGTACATACCTTCCATGATGATCATGACGACTCCTAAGCCGATACTTAGCGGAGGATAGATGTAATGGAAAGCCACCGTAAAAGCAAACTGAATGCGCGAAAGTATTTCAGTATTCATAAAGAGGGGCGCTGTATGATGAACTAAAAGTCTGCTCAGCAAAAAAAGCACTCTGCCCAGCGAAAGGAAAATTTGGGCGATGCGCAAAAGACACAGACAGATACCATTTGGTACCTGAAAATCTAACAAAATCAACTAGGCTTTTGTGCCTTTTGGGGAGGAAGAAAAGTAAACTTTTGTGACTTTTTTATTTTAAGGACAAAATTTTATTTGGTATCGCTAGAAGCATTCGCATTAGGAAAAATTACCGTAAAAGTACTGCCTTGATTAGGCGTACTGGTTAAATGAATTTTGCCCCGGTGCATCTCAACTATTTTTTTGCACACCGATAGCCCTACCCCAAAACCCGAAATCGACAGTACATTTTTGGAGCGGTAAAAAGGTTGAAAGATGCTTGATACGTCTTCATTAGGGATTCCGATTCCTTCATCTTGGATACTAATCATGGTCATGTCATTTTTAAAATCAATAACTACCAACGCTTGATGAGGGGAAGAGTATTTGCAGGCATTGTCGATAAGGTTGGTAAACACTGTCTTTAAAAGATTCTCTTCTCCAAGTACCGTGATATTGTTTTCATCTTCAGGGTCTTGGGCGTATTCTACCAAGATTTTATATTCGGGTCGGGAGAGGAGCAAATCATCTTGGGCTTGAAAAATCACATCGTCGATGCGTACTTTTTGGGCATTGCTAAGGGTTGTTTTAAAAGGCTTTACAATTTGTAAAAGACTATTGGTGAGGTTGATAAGTCGATTGATGTCTTTGCTGATATTTCGTAAAATACCTTTGTGTTGGGCCAAAGTGAGTTTTTCTTCAAGGCTGATTTCGACTTCTGACTTGAGAGCGGCGAGGGGTGTTCGGAGCTCATGAGACGCATGCGAAACAAAACTTTTTTGAAGTTCAAAAGATTCTTCGAGGCGATACATCATTTTGTTGAAGGCCGTAGCCAATAGCCCAATCTCATCTTTACCATTTCGTTCATCAAGCCGTTCAGTAAGGTTGTTGGCCGAAATCGCGCTGATTTGAACAATAAACTGATTGACCGGCCCCAAGGCTTTTCCCGCAAAAAATATCCCCAAAAGTATAGTTACGACGATTCCGAATACAAGCCCTACAAACAGCGTTTTGCGGAGGTTTTCCATTTTACTACGCCCAAATTTATCATAGGCAGAGGCCAAAATAATATATTTCTGTTGGTTAAGTTCGTAGATAAGCCCTACCACTTCGTTGTCGCCGCTGTTAGTTTCCACGTATTTTTCGCGTCTTACGCGTTCGAGCAAATCATTCCCATAATGAATCACGTGGTCGTCGAGACTACTGTAGAAGAGTTTATTGTTTTGGTCAAACACCAGTACCTTTTCATCAATTAGGGCCGTAAGGGTGTTTTTGTCGATGATTTTGAGGAGGTTACGGTCTATTTCATCTACCTTGATGAGCAATTGGGCCGTCGTGATTGCCTTGCTTTTGAGGCGGTCGTAGTATTCTTGCTCCCTAAATTCGGCAAAAATCTGATACACTATAAACGAAAAAATAGCCAACAGACTTCCTACAATGAGGGAAAATAGGATAGAAATTTTGGTCTGGATTTTCATGGTGTTTCTCTCAATAAATAGCCCAAACCGGGGCGGGTATGGATGAGTTTTGGTTCAAAATTTCGGTCGATTTTGCGGCGTAAAATATTGATATACACTTCTATTACATTGGTTCCTGTATCAAAATGTACATCCCAAACATTGGCAGCTATATCGTTTTTAGAAACCACTTTACCTTTGTTTTTTACTAAATAAACCAAAAATTCGTATTCGCGGGCTGTAAGGTTGATTTCTTGCGCTGCTCGCTTAACGAGCTTGCTATCTAAGAAAATTTCCAAATCGGCAATACGCAATACTTTGCCGACGGCTTGGGCTTCGGAGTGGTTGCGGCGCAGACCTACCAATACCCGATGATACAATTCCCTAAAATCGAAAGGTTTGACGAGATAGTCGTCGGCTCCTGCCTCAAAGCCCTCTATTTTATCTTCGATTTCGCTCATAGCGGTAAGCATCACAATCGGGAGCGAAGGTTTTTGCTCGCGAATTCGCTGACATACTTCATAGCCGCTTAGTTCGGGTAAATTGATGTCTAAAATCACTAAATCAAAACCAACAGCCAACGCACGGCGTAGCCCAAGAGTGCCCGTATAGGAGACTTCTGTCTCAAAACCTTTGTTGGTGAGGCCACGCGTGAGTAGTTGAGCAATGCGCAAATCGTCTTCAATGATGAGGATTTTCTTGGGTGTGGCGTCGGTTTTCATAAAGAAAAATAGATTTTTTGTTCAAATATAAAGTATAAGCATCTTCGTGATAGGCTATTTAGTTTTTTTTAAGGTGGTCTTTATAGGAGCTTAATCTTCGGCAGTCACCTTTGCAAAAAAGTATTGCCGACCTTATGCGAATTCTTCTTTTGATAGTTTTTTTGTGGCCGTTGCGAGGGCTTGCTCAAGATTCACTCCGAATCTCACTGAAGCAAGTGGATAGCCTTTTTTTGACCAACAACCTTCAGCTTTTAAGTGAGCGTTTTAGGATTGATGCGGCTCAAGCGGCAGTGATACAATCCCGTCTTTGGGACAATCCCACGCTTTCGGCCGAATGGAATATTTATAATCCTAACAAGAGACGAGTGCTAGATGTAGGAAAAGGAGGACAAAAAATCATTGCTATTGAGCAGCTGCTTCTTACGGCTGGCAAGCGCAGTAAGCAAGTTGCCCTTACTCTCGAAAACGCCCGCATGACCGAATATGAATTCATGGATTTGTTGAGGGTATTGAAGTTCGAGCTGCGCAATCACTTCTTTGATGTTTATTTTCTCCAAAATACCCTCAGTCGTTATGAAATTCAGATTCGAAATCTTCAAAATACAGTAGGGGCTTTTGAAAAACAATACGAAAAAAACAATGTATCGCTGCGCGAAATGCTGCGATTGAAGGCTTTGCTTTTTCAACTCAACAATGACAAGACGGAAATCTTGTTTGAGTTGGCCGAAAAACAAAAAATGTTGAAGACCATTCTTCATTTGGAAAAACCGCTTTCGCCGATTGTAAGTCAGGAAGAACTGACACGTTATCAATTGCGGAGCGACGATGTGGCTTATTTGAGCGATTTAGCATTGCAAAATCGCGGTGATTTAAAGGTCGTTTCGTCTTTGGCGCGGCAGGCCGAATTGAATTATAACTTACAGAAATCACTTGCGGTACCGGATTTGAAATTGGGTGCGGTTTATGACCAATCAGGGAGTTATGTCAATCATTATACGGGGTTGACGCTGTCGGCTGATTTGCCTTTTTTTAATAAAAACCAAGGGAATATCAAAGTAGCGAAACGCATGATTGAGTATCAAAAAGGGATACTTACGCAGAAAGAACAGCTGATTAAAAATGAAGTAACGGCTGCGCTCCAAAAAGTCAAATACGTAGAAAATATGGTCCAAAGTGTAGATGTGAGATTTACCGAACAGCTAGAACTCCTCAACCGTGGGGTGGTCGAAAACTTCCAAAAAGGTAATCTGACGTTGCTAGAATTTATTGATTTGATTGAGACTTACAGCGAAAGTATCAAAGAGCTAAATCGTCTCAAATCAGACCGCGTAGAGGCATACGAAGAATTGAATTTTATGGTAGGGCAAGAACTTTTTAACTAACTGACTTTCCAAGTTTTCGACTCGATCAAATCCAAACTTGGAAACTCTAACTAACTGACTTTCCAAGTTTTCGACTCGATCAAAACCTAAACTTGGAAAGTCTGACATATTACAAGAACTTTTTAACTCATGAAAAAGAGCCTTTTATTTTTACTAATTTCTGGAGGCGTTTGGCTGGTAGGCTGCGACAAAAAACAAACTACTGCCGAAGAAATCAAGGCCTTTATGCTATCAGATACGATGATGAAGCGTATTGAGCTTGCCACCGTAAAAACCGAACCGGTACGGAGCGAATTGACCCTTGTAGGGAAGGTGATTGCCGACGAAAACCGCGTCATTAAAGTGTTTCCGTTGGTGGGCGGCAATGTCGAAAATGTAAGCGTAGAGCTAGGGGATTATGTTCGCAAAGGCCAAGTCCTTGCTACGATACGTTCGGGCGAAGTAGCTGATTTTGAGCGACAAATGATTCAGGCTCAAGCGGAAGTATTGGTAGCCGAAAAAAACCTTAAAACCGCCGAGGAGCTTTTTGATAGCAAGCTCAATTCGCAACGAGAAGTGGTGGCAGCCAAAAAAGAACTCGAAAATGCGCAGGCCGAATTGAATCGTATCAAAGAAGTATTTCGGATTTATGGACTCGGCAAGACTCCCGTTTACTTGGTCAAATCACCGATTGATGGTTTTGTGATAAGTAAAAATGTGAATCCGGGTATGCAGCTACGCTCCGACAACGACGAGCAGATTTTTACCGTCGGTCAAATCAGCGAGGTATGGGTCATGGCCAACGTCAACGAAAGTGATATTCCGAAAGTGAAATTAGGAATGAAAGCTGATATTCAGACTATTAGTTATGGTAATGAGCTGTTTAGAGGGAGCGTTGACAAAATCTATAATGTACTCGACCCCGACACCAAAACCATGAAAGTGAGAATCAGACTCAACAATGTAGGGTACAAACTCAAGCCTGAAATGCACGCTACGGTATCGCTCAAGTTCAACGAAGGAGGAGAGATGATAGTGATTCCGGCAAGTTCGGTGATTTTTGACCGTAGCAAAAACTGGGTGATGGTGTTCCGCAATCGTTCTGATATTGAGACGCGTGAAGTGCAGGTTTACAAAATGCTTCATGACATAGCGTATATACGTGCAGGTTTGAGAACTGATGAACAGGTCATATCCAAAAATCAATTGTTGGTATATGATGCTTTAAATGATTAAAGGCAGATCCTTATTGACTTATGAACAAATTTATTAGAGGAATAGTAGGTTTTTCACTCAAAAACCGATTCTTTGTTTTCTTCATGACGGGCGTTTTGGTGATTTCGGGAGTGGTGAGCTATCTCAACACTCCTTTGGAGGCGTTTCCCGACGTGACCAATACCCAAATCATCGTAGTTACGGAATGGAACGGACGTAGTGCCGAAGAAATAGAGCGTTTTGTGACAGTACCTATCGAAGTAGCCATGAACTCCGTACAGCGCAAAACCAATGTACGGAGCGTTACGATGTTTGGGTTGAGTATTATCAAAATCATTTTTGAGGATGATGTAGAAGATTTTTTTGCGCGACAACAAGTCAACAACCAACTCCGAACGGTATCATTGCCCGACGGAGTGGAGCCGGATGTGCAGCCTCCATACGGCCCCACGGGCGAAATCTTCAGATTTACGCTTGAAAGCAAAGACCGCGACAGTAGAGAGCTACTGACTTTGCACAATTGGGTGATTGATAGACAATTAAGAAGCGTGCCGGGCGTGGCAGATGTGGTGGCGTTTGGCGGAAGAGAGAAAATCTACGAAATTCAGGTCAACCCTACGCAACTTGCCAAATATGGTATTGCGCCCTTAGAAGTATATGAAGCGGTGACCAAAAGCAACGTGAATGTGGGTGGAGATGTAATCGAAAAGAATGGACAGGCGTATGTAGTGCGGGGAATAGGATTGCTCAATTCTATTGCCGACATCGAAAACATCATCGTACAGTACGTCAACGATAACCCTATTTTGGTCAGAAATGTAGCGGACGTAAAAGAATCTAACCTGCCAAGGGTAGGGCAAGTAGGCCTTGACCAAAACGACGACGTAGTAGAAGGTATCGTAGTGCAGCGTAAAGGCGAAAATCCCAGTGAAGTATTGGGGCGAGTCAAAGCCAAAATCGAGGAGCTAAATACCAAAATATTGCCACCAGATGTAAAAATGGTGACTTTCTATGACCGCGACAATTTGATTGATTTTTGTACCAAAACAGTCTTACACAATCTTTTTGAAGGGATTTTGTTCGTGACGGTCATTGTATTTTTGTTTATGGCCGATTGGCGCACCACGCTCATTGTGTCTATTGTGATTCCTTTGGCGTTGTTGTTTGCTTTTATGTGCTTGCGTATGAGGGGCATGTCGGCCAATCTGCTCTCTATGGGAGCCGTCGATTTTGGGATTATCATTGACGGTGCGGTGGTGATGGTAGAGGGGATATTTGTGACACTCGACCACCTTGTCCACAAAAAAGGCATGGATAAGTTTAACAAATTGGCCAAATTAGGTCTTATCAAAAAAACGGGTGGAGAGCTTGGTAAGGCCGTCTTTTTTTCAAAACTTATCATTATTACGGCATTGCTGCCCATCTTTAGTTTTCAGAAAGTCGAAGGCAAAATGTTTAGTCCTTTGGCTTTTACTTTAGGCTTTGCCTTACTAGGGGCGTTGTTGTACACGCTCACTTTGGTACCGGTGCTTTGCTCGTTTTTATTACGAAAAAACGTAAGAGAAAAGTCAAATCCTATCGTTCGATTTTTTGATACTTGGGTAAGTCGTGGCTTTGAGTTTTGTTATAAGCACAAGAAAATAAGCGTTTTTGCCTCATTAGTGTTTTTAGGAACTACTTTGTTTTCGGCCAAATTGCTCGGAACTGAGTTTTTGCCACAGCTCAACGAAGGCTCTTTGTGGATTACGGCAGAGTTGCCGATGAGTTATTCTCAAAACGAAAGTGTGAAGATTGCCCGGATTATTAGACAAAAAATCAATAATCATCAAGAAGTAAAACAGGTACTTTCGCAAGAAGGTAGGTCAAACGACGGTACCGATCCCAATGGCTTTAACTTCTTGCAATTTCAGGTAGATCTTAAACCCAAGGAAGAACTCAACGGCAAATCCGTAGATGATATTATTGGTGAACTGGATTATGATTTGTCTCAATTTCAGGGAATTACCTATAATTATTCGCAGCCTATCATTGACAACGTAGCCGAAGCAGCTGCGGGAATAAAAGCCTCCAATGCCATCAAAATCTACGGCGAAGACCTTGATAAACTAGATGCCTTGGCCGACCAAGTGTTGGAGGAAATCAAGGTAGTACCGGGTGTAAAAGATGCGGGGATTTTAAGAAATACGGGGCAGCCCGAAATGAGTGTCATCTTGCATGACCACAAAATGGCGCTTTATGGCGTAAGCATTGCTGATGCCCAAGCGGTGATTGAGATGGCGATTGGCGGAAAAACGGCCTCTATTCTCTACGAAGGAGAGCGCAAGTTTGATATTAGGCTACGTTATCAAGAGCAATACCGCCGCAATGAAGACGATATTTTGATGCTGATGGTGCCTACTTTGAAAGGAAGTAAAATCCCGCTCAAAGAAATCGCTACGCTACGCAAGGTGACGGGACCGGCTTTTGTGTACCGCGACAACAACAAACGATTTATTGGGGTGAAATTTTCGGTGCGGGAGCGCGATTTGGGAAGTACCATCGCCGAAGCGCAGAAAAAAGTAGAACCTATCTTAAAGACATTGCCAAAAGGCTATTCGATTGATTGGACGGGAGAGTTTGAAAACCAAGTGCGTGCTACCGAGCGTCTTGGTCAAGTAGTGCCGATTAGCCTTGCGGCCATTTTTGTGTTGCTTTTTATCACTTTCGGCAATGCCAAAGATGCCGGGTTGGTTCTCATCAATGTGCCCTTTGCATTGATAGGAGGTATCTTGGCCTTGCATTTTACCCATATGAATTTTGGGATTTCGGCAGGGGTAGGTTTCATTGCCTTGTTTGGGATTTGTGTTCAAAATGGGGTCATTCTGATTTCGGTGTTCAACAAAAACCTAGCCTCCCGAATGTCTCTCGACAGTGCCATACGAGAAGGCGTAAAATCTCGGATTAGACCCGTAGTAATGACGGCTATGATGGCGGCGATTGGACTATTACCTGCGGCTGTTTCGACGGGTATCGGCTCCGAAACCCAAAAACCTCTGGCGATTGTGGTGATTGGAGGGTTGATTACCGCTACGGTATTGACGTTGCTTATCTTCCCGATTATTTATCGTTTCTTCTATCGTCACAACGTTCACACAATGAGGGATTTAGAGTAAGATAGTTACTTTAAAAGTTGTTTGTTTACCAAGATTTACCAGATAGTTGGCAAATCTTGGTATTTTAAGGCTGATTTGGTCAGTTTTGCGATAAAAGAATCATAAATCTCCGTAAATATGAAAATAACTCAACTCTTTAAAGAGTTTTTTGAAAGCGAAAAAACAGGAGGACTAACTCTTATTGCTTGTACAATTGTCTCACTTTTAGTCTCTAATTCACCATTAGCCAACGATTTTAATCACTTTTTGCATATTCAATGGGGCGGGCATAGCCTTGTCCATTGGGTGAATGATGGATTGATGGCTATTTTCTTTTTATTGATAGGTCTTGAGTTAGAAAGGGAAGTTTATGAAGGAGAGCTTTCGAATGTCAAAGATGCTTTGTTGCCGATGTTTGGCGCAATAGGTGGTATTATAGTTCCCGCTAGTATTTTTTTAGGATTCAATTGGGGAAGCGACACCCAATCGGGTGCCGGTATTCCAATGGCAACGGACATTGCATTTGCATTAGGTATTTTATCTTTGTTGGGTAATAGGATCCCCCTTTCTCTAAAAGTGTTTTTGACGGCATTGGCCGTGATTGATGATTTAGGAGCTATTTTGATTATTGCTATATTTTATACCAAAACGTTATATTGGAGCAACCTCCTGATTGCGATAGGTATTTTTGGAGTTCTCTTAGTTCTCAATCGTTTGAGGGTCCGGAATCTTATCCCATACTTAGTAGGAGGAATAGGGATGTGGTATTTTATGCTACATTCGGGGGTTCATGCTACCATTACAGGAGTATTGTTGGCTTTTGCCATTCCCTTTGGCAATGGAGACCAAAAATCAACTTCTTACATCTTGCAGCATTTTCTTCACAAACCGGTCGCTTTTATTATTTTACCCATTTTTGCTTTGGCCAATACCGCCATCACCGTAAACGGAAACTTGGGCGACATACTCACTCAAAACTATTCTTTGGGAATTGCGATGGGGCTGATAGTAGGAAAGCCTTTGGGGGTTTTTGCATTGAGTTATTTGGCGGTATCATTGGGATGGTGTAAGCTCCCTGTGGAGCTCAACTGGAGAGCAATAGTAGGAGTAGGTTTTTTAGCGGGTATTGGCTTCACAATGTCTATTTTTATAACCTTGCTTGCGTTTGAGAATGAGGTTATTGTCAACAATGCAAAACTTGTGATATTGCTTTCGTCGTTGACTGCGGGGCTGATTGGGTTTCTGGTATTAAAAACCTTTAAAGAAGGGCATGAGCCTGTAAGGGAGTTTTGACAAACCTTAGGATATAAAAAAATTGACTACTACCAGAAGTAGTAGCCAATGAGTCAACATACAGCCACGAAAACAATCAGATTATTGGGGTTTAGGACTAGCTGAGTCGGGGGCTCGCTTGTCAAGTTGAGCTATCATATCATTAAAATCTTTGTCGGCGGGGTCAAGTTCTTTCCCTTTTTGGGCAAACTCTAAGGCTTTGGCAGGGTCGTTTTCGATGGCGGTATAGTAAGAATACAAGAATTTAAGGGCGATTTTCATGTCATACTTAAACTTCTTTTCTTCTTTTTTGGTGTAGGCCAATTCTACAAAACGCTCATAAAACGGAACCGACTTCGCAAATGTGGTATCTTGACCCGCGTAGCCATAGTAATTGGACTTGGCTCGGTACAAAATAGTAGGAAGGTGGTCGGGGCTACTTTCCTGTACGGCGGCAAAAGCCGAATCTGCTTTGAGATACATGGTAGAGTCGTTGGGGCCCATTTTGTAAGCCGCCATAGCAAGCCAAAATTTATCTTTCACTGACGATTTGTTGAAACGTTTTTCGCCAGCTTCCACGTATTTTACTACATCTTTGTAGTTTTTGAGGCGGTAGCTCATTTCGGCAATTTCGCTGTAGAGATTCTCGGTAGTGTCGGTTTTTGCAGCTTTGGCCAAATAAAACACCGCTATCGAATCTTTGGCAATGGTAGTATCGGTAGTGTTTTGATAAGCTCTGCCAAGTAGTTTATATTCAAGTCCTTCGGCTTTGTCGGGCGCTTTTTCTAGAAAAGTTTCTAGGTTTTGGATAGATTTATCATAGTCTTTTAGACTAAAATATGACCTCCCCAATAAACGATATTTGACGGGTGTTTCTACCTCATTTTTGACTTGTTCTAGTTTTTCGACGGCTCGTGAGTATTGGCGAGCTAGATAATCAAACTGTGCTGAACGATAGCGAAGTTCGGCCGTAGGCGTTTCGACTAGCCACAAATATCTGTCCATATTGGCAGCGGCATCCTTGAATTTATTGGTTTGGAAGCTTAGTTCGGCCAACTGCAAATAGGAAGGAGCGTAGAGTGAATCGGCTCCGAGGGCTGCTTTGTAGTAATCGGAAGCGAGGTTGTAGCTTTTGCCTGCCCAGTATATATTTCCAATACGGTGATTTGGAAGACTGCGATTAGGAAGGTATTCCATCGCATATTCGTAGGCGGTTACGGCAGGGCCACCGTTGGTAGGAGTAGCCAAGGCTCGCGCGTCGCCTAGGGTAAGCCAAATACCTCCATTTTTCTTATCGCGTTTTAGGGCTTGCTCAAGATACTCAATGGCTTTTTGAGCATTGTGATGTGGATAAAGGGGCGTATCTACATCGTTGATTACTTGCGCATACCCAGTATAGGCTTCTCCGATTCGCCAAAGGATTTCGGGGTCTTTACTTTTGCTAGCTTTTAAAGCTTCTCCCAAAATTTGGTCAGCGTCGGCGGTACGTCCTTCTAAAAAAGCTACAATTCCTAAGCCCGTTTTATTAAGAGGGTGGCGTTTTTCGTCGAGCGCTGTTCCTTTTTCAAAGTATTGTTGAGCTTCGGAGAGGCGATTGGTGCGGATAGCTAAATAGCCGCTATAAAAGTACGTCTGACGCGTAGGTTGGATTTGGTGAATATCCTGTAACGTTTGTATTGCTTTATTGGGTTGATTTCTATCGAGCCATTGGATAGCACTTTGAATATCTTGGGCTTGCAGGGATCGAATTCCTAAGGTCAGACATAACAGACTGACCGTTAGGGGGCGAAAAATCTTTTTCATGCGTGTGGTTGTTTTAGGTTAACGAAAAAGATGTAAGGCGGGCAAATCAAGTAATAGAAAAGGTGTGGAGAGCAAATAATAACGGTGTGGAATTAACGGGTAACTACGATTTGGGGGGTTAGTAACTACGATTTGGATGAAATATTTTAGAAAAACAGAAAGCTATCTCTTAAATGAAACTCGACGGAGCCTAAGTAGGCATTGGTGGTATACACATTCGCTTTGTAAGTGCCGTCGGGTACTTTGGTAGAAGGCTCAAATTCAAAAACAATCTTTTGAGGATTACGGCCAAAATCCGCCGATTGAACTACATGAACAGGTACTTCGAGGGTAGATTCATTGTTTTTTACGTTTACATTTTGGATAGCCCCACTCAGCGGGCGATTTTCTAAATCGGTGAGGCTCAAATAGACTTGTTGAGAGCCTTCTTCTGAGAGTGCTTTGGGCAGGGTCAACGATACCAGAATGGTATTGGCCTTTTTGGCTTTAGCGGTTACTTTGTTGTTGTTTTTCAGTACATCCACCCTAAAGTTATTGGCCGTAATGAGGTCTTTTGAGACCATGCCACCAAGCTGAGTAGTAAGGTCATTGACTTGCGTTTGAAGACCTTCATTTGATTTTTTTAGAGAATTGTTTTCGGAAACCCATTTATTCTTTTCGTTTTGATAAGTCTCAATCTCTGCCTTCAAGTCGTTTTTGAGCTGTGTCAGCTCTGCTACTTGGTTGTTGAGTTCAGATACATCTTCTTGTTGTATTTTACTCTCTTTTTGAAGACGGGTCAGAATTTGGTTCTTTTGAGAAAGGAGTTTTTGGGTTGAATTGAGTCTTTGATGGAGCGATTCTTTATCAGTATTAGCAGAGGTAAGTTCTTGACTGAGGTTATGAATATCGCGTTCGAGATTGAGCTTGACCGACAACAGCGAATCTGCCTTAAGCGTTGTTTTGTCATTTTCTTTGGCCAAGTCTCCTGTTTTATCCCAAAAATAAATGCCTCCTATTACGCTGCCGGTGAGCAACAAAGCCAGTACGCCAGCGATGAGTTTTGAGTTTTGAGCAGTCCATTCCATAGTCTTGTGTTTTTGGGTGGAACTTTCATTTTGATGATACAAAGGTTTTACCCAAAACTTAAGAACACCTTAACGACACATTAGAATTTTCTTAGAAGACAAAAAATGGAGTTACAACGTCCTAGCTTTGAGGGTCTAAGTGCCTGATTTTAACCACAAACGATGTTCCGAGGTGTTGTTTGCTTTGTACTTCGATACTGCCCTCATGAAGGTCTATAATACGCTGCACTATCGACAGCCCCACCCCAAAACCCTGATAATCAATAGCGTTTTTGGAGCGATAAAAAGGCTGAAAAATATGAGGCAAATCTACTTTAGCAATCCCAATTCCTTGGTCAATCACCCTTATGATGCAATACTGCTCATCAAACCCTAAGCGAAGCGTGGCTTGGTGGGTGGGGGTATATTTGCAGGCATTTTCTAATAGATTTACAAATACATTTTTTAAGAGCGTTTCATTGCCTTTTACAAGTGTGAAGTAATCTTCTTCAGGAATCTGATCAAAATCAAAATTGATATGATAATCGGTGTGTACAGAAAGTACCTCCTGCTGTGCATTCAGTAGTACTTCTTCCATCCGCACTTCATCGAAGGGAAGTTGGTCGGGCGTTTCATGAATTCTGGCCAGTTGGAGCAGGCTATTGGAGAGTTGGATGAGGCGGTCGGTATCTTTGAGGAGATTTTGTAAAATATGATTATGGTCTTCTAAAGAGTGAAGCATCGACAATCCCACTTGTATTTCGGTTTTGAGGGCAGAAAGGGGCGTACGAAGTTCATGGGACGCTTGAGAAACAAATTGCTTTTGCTGCTGAAAAGCAAGTTCGAGCCTTTCTAGCATGAGATTAAAATTGGTAGCTAGCTGCGCTATTTCATCTTTACCGTTGCCTTCATTGATGCGTTTGCGGAGATTGCGAGCGGTGATTTCGCCTACTTCCTGATTGATAGTATGGATAGGACGTAACGCTTGATTAGCAAAAAATAAAGACAAGGCGATAGTGACAGCAATACCTCCCAAAAAAGCAAATAGAAGGGTAATCACCAACTCCTGAAGCTGGAGTTGTCCGTTTTTGTCGATTCCCGATGCAATGACTACAAAGCGGTCGTATCTTCCTTCAAATACGAGACCAATCACGGCTCTTTCTTCGTACAAAAACCTTATTTCTCGTCGGAGGCGGCTATTGTTGATGAGTTGTTGATTGACATAAGGAGACACCTTCTCGACGTTGGAGTAGAGCAACAAATTCCGATAATCATAGATGAATATTTCTTCGGCGGGTAGCCGAGACGAAGAGTTTCGGTCGATGAGCTTGAGGAGCGTAGTGTTAAATTCTTTGACATCAACTAGTAAGCGAGCGGTAGTTTTGGCGCGGCGAGCAAGGCGGTCATAAAAATTGGTGCGGCGTTGATTTTCTGCCCTAAAGTACACAATAGCCGAAAATACCAACAAAATGGCCAGTACTATCAAGGTAAATTGTAAGGCTATTTTGTACCGTATTTGCATAAGCTAGTCGGCTTTTAGATAGTACCCCAGCCCTGTTTTGGTATGAATCAATTTAGGCTCAAAATTTCGGTCTATCTTTTTTCGTAAATAATTGATAAATACTTCTATGACGTTGGTATTGGTGTCAAAATTAAGCTCCCATACGTGTTCGATGATGTCCATTTTTGAAAGTACGCGACCTTTGTTTCGCAGCAAAAACTCTAGCAGCTCAAACTCACGCGCCGTAAGGTCGATGAGCTGATTGTCCCGTCTCACGGTCTTGTTGACCAGATTCATCTCTAAGTTGGCCTCTCTCAGTATCTCCGAAGCTTGCTCATGTGTGGCATTGGTACGTCTCAACAAGGCGTGGATACGAGCTACTAATTCCCTAAAATCGAAAGGTTTGACCAAATAATCGTCTGCTCCAAAATCAAGTCCTTTGACGCGGTCGTCGATTTCGCCCAAGGCCGTAAGCATCAAAATCGGCGTAGCGACTCCGTGCTGTCTTATGGCCTTACATACCTCAAAGCCATTCATGAGTGGCAGGTTGATGTCCAAAATGATGAGGTCATAACTATAAGTAGTGGCAAGGCGAGCCCCTACAAAACCATCGTAGGCTGGCTCGACCACAAAACCATGTTTTTGGAGGCCATTGGTGGTAGCATCGGAGATGCGTTTGTCATCTTCTACAAAAAGTAATTTGGTGGAAGTCTCCATGGTGTGTTTAGAGATTTCTTAACAACAAAGTGTCTTTTTTTAAACGTATTTTTAGATAATTGTTGAGCCGGTTAAGGTCGGCGGTAGGAAGAGGACGCTTCTCTACTTCCAATAGTACTTGGGATATAGTGTCGGTTTTGGGGCCTATAAAAACCACTTCTCCAAAACCTATTTGTTTGACTTGGGGATAAAGGGCTTGAATTTCTTTCAAAATATTAGTTTGCGTGCGATTAGTCGAATCGGGTCTTTGGTTTACATTCAGTGTTTTGAGGAGGTTTTGAACGGCTTCATTGCTCATTTCGGAGATTTCTTCGCGACTCAGGTTCATCCTAAATAGTCGAATTTCGTAGTCAGGGATGTTGTTGAGTCGCAGACTTTTATTAAACTCCTCCATTTGAGGCTCTTCTAGCTGTTCGCCCGAATAATAAATCTTGACTTGGCGGGGGGCTAGTTCGCGATGAATCTCCCATTTCAATACTTCATTGCCTCGTTTTGTGATTTCATTGACTACTTGAGTTTCGATGATTTTTTTCTCACGATTGTTTTTATAAACGGTGTACAAAAAGTAAATACTTGGGATAAGCGTCACAACCAAAGCACCATAGATAAAATTGCGAACTCGTTTACGAACCGTATCATTTACATACTCTTTGAGGGGAAATCGTAAGTACTTTGCCACGGCAAATGTAGCCAGACTAATAAAGACGGCATTGATAGCAAAAAGGTAAAAAGCGCCACCGAAGATGCGCCAATCGCCATGCGCCAGTCCAAATCCTGCTGTACATACGGGTGGCATCAAGGCCGTAGCAATAGCTACACCCGGAATCGCGTTGGTTTTTTCGGAACGAGAACCTGCCACTATACCCGCTACGCCTCCAAATAAGGCGACCATTACATCTAGCAGGTTGGGTTGGGTACGGGCGAGCTCTTCAGCAGTGGGTTCGCTCAATGGTGATACCCAAAAATACACCGTACTGGTAGCCAAGCTAGCCACTGTCGCGATGGTAAGATTGCGGAGCGACCGCAGTAATATGTCTTGGTCATTGATCGCCAATCCTAACCCTACTCCTAAAATAGGAGACATAAGAGGGGAAATCAACATCGCCCCAATAATGACCGCCGTGGAGTTGGTATCAAGGCCAATGGAGGCCAGCATGGCTGAACAAATAAGAATCCATAAATTGTAGCCCCTCATGGAGATTCCACCCGAAATCTCACGGATGGTTTTGGGGGCATCGGTAGTATCAAAAAGATGAAAAAGGGAGTGGAATTGGGTTTGAATAAAATTCTTCATAGACTATACTCAAACGATAAAAACGAATAGAAAAAATAAGACAATTTGACCAAATGTCGAGGCACAGGCAAATTGTCTTATACGACTGACTAGGCGATTTTCACAACCTCACCGCTGATAGAATGCTTGAGGGCTAGCTCTTTGGCAAAATTGAGATGGCCAGAAGGGGCCATCATAAACAGTCGTCCACCTTTTTGACTAGCCAACATGCTCAGTAGCCGGAGTTTTGAAACTACTCTGTCGGGGTTGTCGGTTTTAAGAACTACCTCAAAATAAGATTTTTCATAAAGCAATTTTGCTGTCACATCTGGTATGAAGCGTTCGTCATCATTTTGACGTTCGTAAGCAATGGGTACTTCGAATCCCTCTAAGTTGGCTTTTATTTGTTCGTAACCTTTACGTTTTACCCACTCTACTACTTTGGGTATATAAGAATCTTTGTCCATGATTAAAAAAAAGTTTATGATTCGTAGCTGTGTTACCTAAGCAAAATAGGAATGGAGCAGCTACCAATCTAAATGAATAAGAAATTTTTAAAAAACAACCTTAAAAGGGTATTGTCAAATAAGGATTGGGGAAAATATTCGGCTCATGTTTTGTCTGTGTACCTTCTTGCTGGCTGGGGTGAGGTCTGATAGAAAGCACTGGGACTTTGGCATGATTGACGATTTGCTGGGCAAAAGGCCCAATGAAAAGTTCTTTGATTTGGTAATCAAGAGAAGCCGTTACTACTAGTAAATCTACTTCTAACTCATTGGCTTTTTCTAGAATAGTTTCGGCCAATGTATCCGAAAAATGAAACTGTGTTTCTACGATTACGCCATCTTCTTCAATGATTTTGATGAGTTTAGCTGCTTCGTCATTGAGGGCTTCAAAAGTATGATTCCCAAGACGTTCTAATACACCCATAACAATAAGCTTCGCGTTGTTTTTACGGATGATTCGCCGCGCAAAATCATATTTTTCTAAGGCATCAGCAATAGGCCGTACTGGAAACAGTATCTTTTTGAAATCGAGCCATTGCTGATGAGGCGGAATGGTCAAAACAGGGCACGAGGCACTCCGAATAACACTATAAGCGGTAGAACCCATAAAAAACTCCCGCAATCCCGATGCACCATGACTACCTAACACAATCAAATCTACTTGATGAGACTTGGCCATGTGTACAATCGAGTCTGTGACACTGCCTGTTTCTACTAATCCTTGGGCATCTATGCCATGAGTTGTGATAAGGGTCTCTACCCATTGTGCTAACTGCTGATTGGCCGTTTTCAAAACCTGATCAAGTCCCGAATCCAATATGACGCTTCCTTCGGGCATTACAAATGCGGTATTGACACTTACAACATGCACCAAAACCAATTTCGCTTGGTGTCGTTTAGCCATAGCGACGGCGGTTTGGAGCGCATTGAGCGAGGTATCGCTAAAGTCGATTGGAACAAGTATTTTTTGTAAGGCTAGAGTATCCATAGTGCTGATTTTTAGAATAAAATAAAATGCTATGCAGGGACGGTGACCGTAGCAAAAACAAACAATTCCCCAACTTCTAAGTGCGTTAGCTATTCGCATACCCAAAAGAATATGCAAATATACGACCATTATAGCTACAAATTTACTTATTCTAAACTTAATAAGGGCTTAATGTAAAATTAGAATTTTATAAAATACAATGAAGGTAGATGCGGTGTTTTTATTATAAAGATCTGAAAAATAGTAACTTATCTGGTGTTTGTTTACAAAAATACTGATGATTAGGTAAGTTTAAACTACGAAATTCACCACTTTTTAAATAAGAGTTATTTGAATAAATCATTAATATTGTCCGAATAAAATAATCCCAACTGTATGTTTTCATCTCAAACTTATATACAGCGCCGTGCTGTTCTCAAAAACTCCCTGCAAGGCGGGCTACTTCTATTTCTAGGAAACGAAGAAACGGGCATGAATTATACTGACAATACCTATCATTTTCGGCAGGATAGTACTTTTTTGTATTATTTTGGGCTTGATAAAGTAGGGTTGGCGGCGATTATTGACTTAGAATCGGGCGAAGAATGGATTGTAGGAGATGAGATTACGATGGATGATGTCATTTGGGCAGGGCCGCAGCCTACCCTTTTGGCGCAGGCTTTAGAAGTGGGAGTAACACAAGTGTTGCCCAAGTCAGCATTAGAAACCAAAATCAAAGGAAGCCTAAGTATAGGAAAATCAGTTCATTACTTGCCACCTTACCGTCCCGAGCATACCTTCAAATTACATCAGTTGACGGGCTGGGCGTTGGGCGAAATCGCGCATAAAGTTTCTCAGGAGTTTGTAATGGCCGTGATCAATCAGCGGTCTTATAAAACCGACGAAGAAATCATAGAAATGGATAAAGCCGTTGATATTTCGGCCCAAATGCACCTCAATGCTATCAAAGCTACGCAAGCTGGTAAATATGAATACGAAATCGTGGGAGTAGTGCATGGTACGGCACGGAGTGGGGGAGGAGATTTAGCTTATCCCATTATTTTGTCGGTCAATGGTCAAACACTCCATAACCACTACCATGGCAATCGTCTTACGAGTGGCAAACTCGTACTAGGAGATTTTGGTGCGGAGGCGGTTTCACATTATGCGGGAGATATCACGCGTACATGGCCTGTGGATCGTGTATTTACCCAAAAACAAAAGGAAATTTATCAGATTGTACTAGATGCTAATCTGAACGTAATCGATGCCCTCCGACCCGGAATAACGTATCTTGATTGTCATTTGATAGCTTGGCGCACTGTAGCAGAAGGTCTCAAAGACCTCGGTTTGCTAAAAGGTGACATTGACGAAATGCTTACACTTGGCGTACCGGCGTTGTTTATGCCTCATGGCGTAGGACACATGATTGGCTTGGATGTGCACGACATGGAAAACCTAGGCGAAGACCTCATCGGCTACCGTGAAGGCATGACGCGTAGCTCGCTATTGGGTCTCAAATCCCTACGTTTGGCCAAAGAGCTGGAGGCGGGTTTTGTACTTACGGTAGAGCCCGGGCTTTATTTTATTCCTGAGTTGATCCAACAATGGCATAGTCAAGGCAAGTTTTTGGAGTATGTAAATTATGATGCCTTGAAAGACTACTTTGATTTTGGAGGAGTGAGGATTGAAGACAATTATCTCATTACCCACGATGGCGCTCGCCTTATCGGAGCGCCTATTCCGAAGACCATAGCTGAAATAGAAGCACTAAGGGCTTAAAAATCCACCCGTTAGATTGACAGTGATACCAAAATGCGTTACGATATTATTGATAGAGAGCTGTTTGTACAAAACCGCCAACGACTTTATAAATTGCTAAAGCCTAAAAGCTTGGTAGTATTGAACGCCAATGATGTAATGCCTACCAATGCCGACGGTACCATGGGCTTTCAGCAAAATTCAGACTTATTTTATTTGTCGGGCATTGACCAAGAAGAGACTATCCTTGTTTTGTTTCCAGAGCATCCTGACCCGCGTTTTCGCGAAGTGCTTTTTTTACGTGAAACCAACGAATTGATTGCTGTTTGGGAAGGCGAAAAACTATCAAAAGAGCAAGCCACTAAGATTTCGGGGGTAGAGCGTATTTATTGGACTCATCAGTTTGAGGCGATTTTTGGCCAAATGGTATTTGAAGCCGACTATGTGTATCTCAATACCAATGAGCACGCCCGTGGTGAATTGCAGGTACAATCACGAGATGCGCGTTATATCCGTGATTTTAAGGAAAAATACCCCTTACATACCCTACAGCGCTTAGCACCTTTGACCTACTATCTGCGGGCTACCAAACAAACACCAGAAATTGGGTTGATTCAGCAAGCTATTGATATTACGAGGGAGGGGTTTTTGAGGGTGCTGAAGTTTACAAAACCAGAAGTGTGGGAATATGAGATTGAAGCGGAGTTTGTGCATGAGTTTATCAAACGACGCTCAAAAGGCTTCGCTTATACGCCTATTATTGCTTCGGGAGCCAATGCTTGTGTGCTTCATTATGTTCAAAACAATAAGCAGTGTAAAGATGGAGAAGTGTTGCTACTGGATGTAGCAGCCGAATATGCCAATTATAACGCCGATTTGACACGTTCTATTCCTGTCAATGGACGATTTACCCCGCGCCAACGAGAGGTGTATGAGGCTGTTTTACGGGTAATGAAAGCCGCTAAAATGATGCTCACCACGGGCAATACCTTGGATGAATACCAAGCCGAAGTGGCCAAAGTGATGGAAAGCGAATTGTTGGGGTTGGGTTTGTTGATTAAAACTGACATCGAAAATCAAGACCCCGAATGGCCTGCGTATAAAAAATATTTTATGCATGGCACTTCTCACTTACTGGGCTTGGATGTGCACGATGTCGGCAGCCGCTATCGCAAGTTTGCACCGGGTATGGTTTTTACGTGTGAGCCTGGGATTTATATCAAACAAGAAGGGCTGGGGATTCGGCTCGAAAACAATATCCTCATTACCGAAAGTGGTAATATCGATCTCATGGCTCATATTCCCATAGAAGCCGATGAAATCGAGCAATGGATGAATCCATAATGAAGTAAATGACACCACTCAGCGAGTTTCTGAAATGTGTTTTGGAAACTTACTGGCTTTTAATTTGATTTAAGTACACTCTATGGAACTCTTTCTAAGTGAGGATATAGTCAAGTTGCTTATTGCGGCTGGGCTGGGGGCATTGATAGGATTGGAGCGCGAATACCACAGCAAATCGGCAGGGCTGCGAACGATGATGCTTATATCGTTGGGAGCGACCCTGTTTACCGTTATTTCTACCAAATTAGGAAACGATACCGGACGAATCGCCGCCAATATCGTAACAGGTATCGGTTTTATTGGAGGGGGGATTATTTTTCGAGAAAACAACCGCGTCGTAGGGATCACTACCGCTGCCACCGCTTGGGCTACGGCGGCACTTGGGATGTGTGTTGGAATAGGGTTTTATCATATTGCATTAGTAGCTTCTGGATTGGTATTGGTGGTGTTGTATGTTTTGTTGCCTATCCAAAACATAGTGAAACGTCGCAATCAACTTCGTAACTACCGCATTGTATGTAAATTCCAGCAAAAAACACTCAAAAATTACGAAATGCTATTTAGGGATTTAGGGCTTGATGCCAAAAGAGGCATACAAAGCCGAGTCGGTAATACAATCACAGGTACTTGGATTGTGCAAGGTTCGGAAAGAGAGCATGAAAAATTGACCAAAATTTTGCTGAATGATAAGGAGGTAATAGAGTTTGATTTTTAACCAACACCTTGATGTAACAACTTTTGAATCTATTCTTCAAAACCGTTTAATAAATTGTTGAGTGCCTATTTTTTTTAATTAAACAATTTCTATTTATCTTACCCAAGAACATTATTATCAAAGTAGCATAAAAATGAAGACATATGTCTGAAATATAAATTAATTATACCAAAACAACCATTCAATAAAATATGGTCTCCGAAAAACGTAGTGCATTAGTGATTGGGGCTACAGGTTTGGTGGGAGCAAAAGTCGTAGAAAAACTACTGACTTCCGAAAAATACACACATATCAAAGTTCTTGTTCGTAAGCCATTGAATATCAGCCATTCGAAACTTGAGTGTATTGTTTTTGATTTTGACAAACCAGATATATCGCTCATAAAAGCCGACGACGTGTTTTGTTGTTTAGGCACTACTATGAAAAAAGCAGGTTCAAAAGAAGCTTTTTACAAAGTTGATTATACTTATCCTTACCAAATAGCCCAAATGGCTCTTACCAATGGTGCCAAACGATTTGCGATTGTGACGGCAATGGGCGCCAATTCAAAATCGCTTTTTTATTATAATCGGGTAAAAGGTGATATTGAAGAAGCCTTAAAAAAATTAGGGTATGAAGCGGTACTTATTTTCAGACCGTCGTTGCTGCTTGGTAATCGTTCCGAAAGCCGTACTGGTGAAAAAATAGGAGAAGCATTAGCCAAATTTTTTCAAGGTATTATCCCTATCAAGTACCGAGCCATCGAAGCCGAAAAGGTAGCTGCTGCTATGGTTTCTATTACTGCTAGCAACGTAAAAGGAGCACTTGTGTACGAATCAGACCTGATGCAAGAATTTTGACCTGAAATGTATGAGTCTCACAATTAGACCCGCGCTAGCACTCGATGTATCCATTATTTATCAATTTATCAGCGAGTTAGAGGAGGAAGTTTTTGATTTCGAGGAGTTTAATAGAATATATGCCCAAAACCTAGCTAATCCTGATTGTCATTATTTCTTGGCTTTCGACGCGGATGAGTGTATAGGGTATGCAAGTATACATGCTCAGTGGCTGTTGCATCACTGCGGTAAAGTAGGCGAAATTCAGGAGATGTTTGTCAAGGATGCTTATCGTGGCAAAGGCATCGGGAGTCTTCTTATAGAGGCAATTTTTGAAGTGGCAAAGCGCGAAAATTTCAAAATTTTAGAAGTAACAGCCAACAAAAAACGAATGGACACGCATCGGTTTTACGAAAGTAAAGGCTTGCTACCTACGCATTTTAAGTTTGTAAAAAAGTACGATTAACTTTTTTTCTTCTCTGCCTGACGCATAGGCATTGCATCTATCAGTCCAAAAAGCACTGAGCTATTGACTGGCTCATAGCTACTTAATTTGATAGTACCGTCTTTACCTACAAGCCAGCACCCAAAGCCCCGGGGATTGTATTCAAATCTTTGATTTAAAACCTGCCTATCTTCTACTGATAGATTGACTAGGGTGTATTCGAGTACCACTAAGTCTCGTTCCAAAAAATCGTTATAAAAACCTTCAAACAGTTTTTTCTGAAGTTGAAACTCAGCATCGTTGCGGTGAGGGCTATAAATCACCACTACTCGTTTTTTCCACGTCAAATTTTGGAGTTTTTCGGTAAGAGATGTTTCTCCTAGCAGTAATGCCGCCCATGCGAGATAAATCATCATGACATTTTGGATTAATATAGCTACTAAACTACTCCTCCCCAAATTATGTTTTCAGAGTATCTCATCAGGTCTTCATCGAAGGTATTCTATTGGGGTTTTATTGTTCTCCATGCTTCTAGAGGACGGTCCGAAGAAAGAATATCAGCCCCTTTTTTGACAAATTCTTGATAAAGCTGGTCTCCGCGCGCTGCTGCCATTTTGTCTAGGTTGCCAAGAGTCCCTAGTATACATCTGATGCCTTTGGCGTGCAAAAACTCACAAAGAGACGAATTGGGCTCTCTCGTACCCACAAAGGCAATCATGCGATTGTCGGGAATTCCTAGGTCGTGGTGGCGTTGGTATTCGTCTTGGCTACGGATTGTTACCGAAATCATCACTTCGGGGGCAAGGCGGTGTACCTTCGCCGCATCTTGGGCGTTGTAGGTAATAATAGCGGCATAGCTGTCGGCTTTATGCTTTTTGACTAGTTCTATTACTTTTTCGAAAGGGACGCTTCGTTTCACATCTAGGGTAAACAAAACTTTATTTTTGCCCCATTTCAGGACGTCATTGAGGGTCGGGATCTTGTAAGAAGTGAGCGTTCCTTTATTGTCTTCTAATCGCAAACTTTGGCAATATTTCCACGATACTTCTCTTACTTTTCCAGTGCCATTGGTGGTACGTTCAAGGGCATCATCGTGCATCATCATCATGATGCTGTCTTGGGTCATAGAAATGTCACATTCAATGATAAGAGGCATTTGCTTAGCCAACCATTCAAAGGATTCGATGCAGTTTTCGGGATAGCCCGCATAGTCTCCTCCTCCTCGGTGCGCGCTGATGAGAGGGGTACTAGAAGATTGGTATTGGAAAATAGCTTGGGAAGTACTATGAAGATAAGTTTTGGGCGAACAACCCATCAACAATAAACCTAACAAAAAAGAAAGAAAACTTGTTTTGAGAGACATAGAATGTGGTATGATGTGTCTTTAATAACTGCAAATAAACAAATAAGCACTTATGTTTAAACAAATTCTTTTTATTATGCTCATTTTAGGAGCGGTATTGTCGGCTGATGCACAAGATACCCGTTTATACGAAACCCGTATTTACTATACCGAACCAGGTCGTTTAGATGCTTTATTGACACGTTTTCGTAATCATACGACCAAAATCTTCGAAAAGCATGGGATGACCAATGTCGGATATTGGGTGCCCTTACACGAAGAAAACAAGCTCATCTACGTACTTTCGTACCCTGACCGAGCCGCTCGTGACGCTGCGTGGAAAGCTTTCGGGTCTGATCCTGAGTGGAAAAAAGTACAGAGTGAGTCGGAGTTAAGTGGCAAAATTGTTTCTAAAATAGAAAGCATTTTTATGAAAGCCACTGATTTTTCGCCCAAAATCAAATCCTCTAAAAGTAAAAAAGAGCGCGTATTTGAGCTACGAACGTATACCACCAATACAGGAAAATTGCCTGATTTGTTGACGCGTTTTAGGGATCATACGCTCAAGTTGTTTAAAAAACATGGCATGACCAACGTTGCCTATTGGACCGTGGATGGTAAAGATGATACATTGATTTATATTTTAGCACATCCTAGTGAAGAAGCTGGAAAACAGGCGTTTGAGGCGTTTAGGGCTGATCCTGTCTGGATAAAAGCACGCGACGAATCAGAAAAGAATGGTAAGTTGGCAGCTAAAGTAGAATCAGTCTATATGAAAGCTACCGATTTCTCAACTATTAAGTAACCGGAATCAATGAAAACCCAGCTCATTTGTTTGACTTTGGGAGTTGTTTTGGGTAGTTGTGGAGGCTCAGAAAAGCAAGCTTCTCACTCGACTGTGGCTGATACTACGGTAGTAAAGGTTGTGAAAGACAGCCTGAGTGTTTATTTGCCTGATGTGAAAGCCTCTCTTCCCGAAGCTCAAACGGTAGAAGTCAAAGATGACCCTGTATTTTTTAAGGCCAAGTCTTATAAAGCTATTCCTTTGCAGACGGTTCTTGATCAATTTTTGCCGGCTTACAAAAAACTTGACCTCAGCCAAACCCAAATTGTATTTGAGTGTGAAGACGGCTACAATCCTTCGATGTCGCTCGCAAAAATACTGAGTAAAAAAGCGTATCTGGCTGTGTCTGACACAGATGCTCCCGCAGGCGAAGATTGGATAAATCCCAAAAAAGGGAATCATGAAATGAAAATAGCGCCGTTTTATGTAGTCTACACAGACGTGCCTGCCAAGGATGTAACTTATAAATGGCCTTACAATTTGGTCAAAATAAGTTTGTCAGCCGCTTCAAAGGAATTAGCGGTACTGTTTCCTAAAGAAGATGATACGCAAGTCAAAGGATTTGAATTGTTTAAAGTAAATTGTTTGACTTGCCATTCGCTCAACAAAGTAGGAGGAAAAATGGGGCCTGAGCTCAATTATCCCAAAAGTATCACTGAGTATTGGCAAGTAGAGCATATCAAACAATTTGTGAAAGCTCCTTCATCGTATCGTAACGACTGCAAAATGCCAGCCGTGACTCATTTGAGCGATAGAGAACTCGACGAAATCGTGAGGTATTTGCAGTACATGGCGAAGCATAAAGTATAGGATTCTTAGATTCTAAGCCAAGACTCAGGAAGTAGGTCTTTGGTATCAAATCGCCCCGAATGGAACCACTCCAGCGGGGCGATTACTATTTTATTGGGATTGGGATTGAGCCAAGCGCCCCACCAGCTAAAGGTGCTGTTGGCGATGATGTGATGCTGACAAGAAGCCATCAGCCACAAGTCTTCGGGAGCAGAATGAGGCTCTACAAAATGGGTAGGATAGGAAAACGATAAATTGGCTTTGCACCATTCTATATCATCCGAAAATACAAATAAAGTAAAAGAAGAAGAGATTTGGGAGGTGAGCAAATCAAGCGCTCGGTGATAATAGTCTTGTGGGCAAGTACACAGATAAAGATTTGATTTGGAATAGTGTAGATAGTCTCCACGGCGTATATGTACACTTACGGCTAAAGTACTTTTGATTTTTTTTGACCAATTCTGATAAGCACCAGAAGGAGGAAATTGCATCACCAAATCTTCCCGGATAGTGGAGGCAATGGGAGCGAAATATTTTTCGGATTGCCAGTATCCATCCAGATAGGTATTGTCGGGGATAGATAGTATAGAAGGTGCAAAGTGAAAATAAGGCTCTCGATAATAATGGGTATGTAAATGTCTTGGAAGGTTTATTTTTGATAGCCAAGGCGAGAAAGTGCCTTTCAATGATTTGATTTCAGTTTTATTGGCAGCGGTAGCTTGGATATGAAATGCTTCCAATGCAAAACTACGATAAGTCCATTGATGAGAGTTGTCGAGGTAGGAGGTGTCAAATCTCAATTCAGTCTGATGCCGGAGAGCCAAATGCCTCCCCAAAGCATACTGAAAAAGTTGATTGCCCAGACCTCCTCGGAGTTTCGTGATAATCATGAGACTAATTTTTTTATTAATTCATCATAGGTCTTTATTACTTTTTGCCAATTATAGTCTGAGTGGAAGGCTTTCTTTCCAGCTTCACTCAATTGCATACGTTCTTGGGAATGTTGCAAGAGAAAAAAAACTTGTTTTTTGAACTGCTCTGAAGTACGAAAACACATCCCACCTGCTAGCTCAGATACGCTTCCTACGTCTCTACATATGAAAGGAACCCCAGCTGCCATCGAATCTAATAACACCAAAGGCTGAACTTCGGTGAAGGTAGCTGATACAAACAAAGTGGAGGCATGATAAGCGGCCTTTATATGTGATTGAGATAGTTTGTCAAAGATAAAGATAGTTTTGTTTAATTTTGTAGAAGCTAGTTTTTTTAGCTTTTTGGTATAGAAATTGACATGGCTTCCAATCAAAATCAAGGCAGTATCTTCCAAATTCATCTCTAAAAACCACTTTATCAACTGATGTTGGCCTTTGGATTTCATGAAATTACTTACACAAAGGAGCATATTTGAGGTAGATATTCCGTAGTGTTGCTTAAAATTGAGGCTTGGAGGTATATCAAAATCAGGTTGGGCCGCATTCGGAATCACCGAAAAGTTTGGTAGTGAGAGGCGTTTGAACCACACCACATCTGTCATGCGAAGTAGATCAGGTTTGTGGCTAAGAAAAACATAGTGGTCAAATTTTTTTAACTTTTCAGGAAAACGCCACGCCAATGGCCGATTGATCAACCACCTTATCCATCCTTTCACGCCGGGAAGTATTAGATTGAGAGTGGTGCCATGACTTACCAAGACGGTCTTGCCCCTAATATGCTGCCACAAGGGCAATGCAAGTTCAGACACCCATGTTTCCCAACAATGAAAAAAGAAAATATCCGCATTTGACTCAAGCAAGTAGGTCTGATAATCTTTTTCTTGTTCGGTTTTGGGGCGAAGCGAAAATCTGCGGTAGTGGATAGGAAAATAGACAAGTTTGAAGGGGAATTTTGGCACCTGTTTTGACAAAGGTTGCGTGACGACCGTGACATCATACCCTAGTTGATGCAATCCAAAGGCGTGCTGAAATGCTACTTGGGCTATTCCATGCTGGGCTGGATAAAAATCAAAACTAGCAATAACAATCTTGAGTGACATAACGCAAAAGAGGAATAGAGTTTTGCTTTTGACCCACTTATTCAAGAAAAGCAACATAAATTTTATAAAATTTATGTGAGAAAGATAAATCGCTGTGCTACTACCCACCTTGTAGCATACCTACGAGTGGATACTTGTGATAAAAAAATCTTTCTTCTAGTTTTAGTTTGCGTTTAAAATGTGTACTTTTGCGGGCAATTTTTTGATAACTCGCTTTTTTGAATGACGGTTTGTGTCCGTCCGCTGAAAAAAGCACCAATTTAATTTACAACAATGTCTAATGAGTTAATCAAGTTGGTTGATGCAGAATTCGCTGGAAAACGCGAAAGCATCCCTTCGTTTCAGGCAGGGGATACCCTCAATGTTCACCTTAAAATTATTGAAGGTACCAAAGAGCGGATTCAGGTATTTACTGGAACCGTAATTCAACGCCGCAATGTAGGTGGAAGTGGAGAGACCTTTACTATCCGTAAAGTATCAAATGGAGTGGGTGTAGAGCGTATAATCCCTATTCTGTCACCAAGCATCGACAAAATCGAATTGGTACGTCAGGGTAGAGTACGTCGTGCTCGTTTGTTTTATCTTCGTGGTAAACAAGGCAAAGCCGCTCGTGTTAAAGAGAAAAAGAAATAATTTCTCAAAGCGAGTGGTTATAAAAAAGCTGTCTTTTGAGGCGGCTTTTTTTATGTTTGTATTTTTGATTTTATACCAAATAGCTTCTTCCAATGCTGCCCGATAAATTTTCTATTAGATTTTCAAAGTACCAAGGTACAGGCAATGACTTTATCATGATAGACGACCGTGATGAGCAGTTTCCTGTCGACAAAAACTTTATCGAATTTTTATGTCATCGCCGTTTTGGAATAGGTGCTGATGGCCTTATCTTACTTCGCAATGCCGAAGGATATGATTTCAGAATGGTGTATTTCAACGCTGATGGAGGCGAAGGAAGTATGTGCGGCAATGGCGGGCGTTGTACCGTAAGATTTGCCCAGGATTTGGGACTTTTTGAAGAAAATACGCTTTTCATTGCCGTAGACGGTGAGCACAAGGCCGTCGCGTGTGAAGAAGAGATTTTCTTAAAAATGGGAGATGTGACAGGGGGGAGCCCAGATGGCAACGACTACTTTTTAAATACAGGCTCTCCTCACTATGTTACTTTTGTAGAAGCGGTAGAAGCGGTGGATGTGGTGACCGAGGGTAAAAAAATACGCTACGGAGATGTATATGGCCCGAAAGGAGGAACCAATGTCAATTTTGTGCAAAACCTCGATGAGCAGACGCTCTATGTACGTACTTATGAGCGAGGCGTAGAAGACGAAACCTACTCGTGTGGGACTGGTGTGACGGCCTGCGCTTTAGTAGCTCACAAACGATTTGGAATGACTGAGCCTATCAATGTCAAAACCAAAGGAGGAGACCTCCGAGTCTCGTTTGTAGAAGATGAGACAGGCTTCAACAATATATATCTAATCGGACCTGCCGTCAAAGTATATGAAGGCGTTTTTGTGGTCGATTAAGATTCAATCTTCCACTTCCAAAATACCCCCTTGGAGGTGGAAAATTGACTTTGTTTGTAATTCCTCCGCACGGCAGTAGTCTTTTGCTGCTACTTTCGAGCGCGTGCCATTGGTGCATACTACGATGATATTTTGGAAGGGTACCACCTCTTTTCGTCGCTCTCGAATGTCGGCCAGTGGAATATTAATCCCTCCTATATTAAACTCCTCAAACTCCCAAGGCTCGCGCACATCTACAACGACAGTTTGGGGATGTTGGGCCAGAATTTCTAAAGTAGCTAGCGAAATATCTTGATAAACAATACTCATTGCTGCTGCTGTTGTTTCATCCACTTAACAGTTACATCCACAATTTCGTGGTTAAAATTTTGCTCAATGTGCCGGGTGTATTTTTTACTTTGGATGAGTTTGTAATACTCTTCAAAAGACTGTATTTTCCCAAACCAGTGGTCACTATTTTTGATGAGTTGATAGCTACCTTTGTCTCCCAAAACTTCATTTACAAGCTGAGCAATATTTTGGGCAGATTCTGGACTCATGGCCTTTTCGTCAAACTCCCCATGCAGAGATAAGGTAGGAGTAGCTGCTTCTATCCATGCCTGAGTGATGTTTTGCTGATTGAGTTCAGGAAAAAAGAGTGCTGCTTTGCCAAAAAATGTTCCTCTGTAGTATTGTAGTGGATTTTCTTTAGAAGTAAGAATCGCTTCAAAATCTGGATTTTGGATTAAATCACTTACGCTTTTGTTTTGGACGAGCCATTCAAAAAGCAAGGGTGTGACCATGCGAGTCGTGGCGTCAATAGCTTGGAGAGATTCCTTATGAAGCAGAGGCTGTTTTCTGAAAACATCAATCATGTGTTCAAACCAAGGTTTGGTAGTACTACCATAAACCATGATACCACGCGGCTTATTAGGGGCTTGAGCTGCTAGGAGAGGGGCAATCGAGCCACCTACACCATGTCCAAAAATAAAGGCTTGGGTACTATCTACAAAAGATAGTTTTTTGAACGTAGTAAAAGCATTTTGAAAAGCAGAAAGCTCTTCTTGAAAACTCAACCGAGAGCAATCTTTTGTTCCTTGGCTTTCACCAATTCCGGGTTTTTCAACCCTAAACACCACATAACCAGCCTTTACCCAGCCATCAATAAGCTTTTTGACAGGAGATAAAGAATCTTTAGAAAAGTCGATAGAGCTACACTCGTAGTCTTGAATATAAAATATAGCAGGAAAACGAGCCGCCCCGTATGGCTTATGGATAAGGGTACGTAAATAACCTCGATTGTACGCCATTTCTTCGTATCTTACCTCTCCTTTTGATGATTCTTTTCGACCCGCTACCACCTGTCCGACGACTCTATTTTTACGACGTCCTCTGATGTATGTAATCGAAATAGGTTCGTTTTCGTAGATGCTTTTTTCTAATTTCTGAAAATCATATAAGTAAAGAGAGTCGATATTGTTGACAGCCACTAAAATATCATTGACTTGAATACCCAACGCCGCAGCGGTGAGACCTGGCGTAACGGATTTTACCCAAATTCCCCTGGTTTCTAGTACACGTTCTTCGGCCAACAAAGAATCAGATGCTTCGACGTATTGAATTCCGAGGGAACCTTTGTGCCTTAAATGCTGAGCTAGTACTGTAAAACCTGTCAGAAATAAGAGAAAAAATAATAAACTAAAACGCATCTGATTGGAAATTTTAATCGTTGATAGGCATATAGATTGCGACTGTTTTGTAACTTCTAACAACAGTGACATTGATAGGGTTTATTACAAAGGTTGTGCCTGAAAAGTGATTTCGGAGAGCAAACCTACAGAATTGAACCTCAAAATTAGTTTTTGAGCGTTGGATTTTTGAGCGATGTCGTTGCAATGAGGCCCTTTTTCTAAAAAATAGACATAAAATTTTTGGTCTCTTCCCGCCAACTGATTAATGTCTGGACGGCCAAACATCCTGCCTACTTCTTCAATATGCTTTCCTAAAAGTTTATCTTGGGTTTGTTTTAAGTCATTTTCAAGCCCTTTTCTGACGTCATTGCACCCGCCTCGGTCACTTCTCCATTTTACTAAATCTAAATTCCCGAATTTGTCGGGGGCAGAACTACATCCTACCCAAATAGATGACAAAAAGAAAGAAAAAACTAAAATACGTAGATGTTTCATGACAGCGGAGATTAAGATTCTTGATATAATGCTTGCAGCAATACCTGTCCTACCGCTTTCAAAGTAGCGGGATCGATATTGCGCATATCATCTTCATGGGTATGCCAATCTTCAAAAAAAGTTTTTTGAGGATTATTGAGTTGAAGGTGGATAATATCAACCATCGGAATCTTCGCAGTTTCGTTGACGGGCAGGTGGTCGTCAGTAATGGCCGAACCGTCTTGTTGGATAAAATACGAACTATACCCAAGTTGACTGGCTAGATTCCATAGGTTTTGGGTGATTTCGCCAGCGTATTGTTTTGAAAATGCTTCTTTGGGAAATGTCGCTCCTTTAGCACCCACCATGTCGAGCAATACGCCATAATAGGCAGAATAGTTAGGAACATGCTTATTGGCGGCCCAATATTGAGAACCTAGACAAAATCCCGTGAATTTGTCTTTGGCAACGGCTGAGTTACCGCCGTCTTCTACATCAAAGAAGATAAAGTCAATTCCCACGGTAGGTTTTTGATTGGTTTGTTGAATCGTACGAGCAAGTTCGAGCAAAACCCCCACACCACTTGCCCCGTCGTTGGCTCCATCGATAGCACCTTGCTTATTGGTAGGGTCTTCGTCGGCCACTGGTCGGCTATCCCAATGCGAAGCCAACAAGATACGCTTAGGAGCCTGTGGATTGATAGTACCAATGATATTACGGGCGTTGAGTTTGCGACCGTCGTAGTTGGTAGCCGTAAACTTCTGCTCAATGACACTGCAGCCCAACCTTTTCAGCTCGGCTACTAAATAATCCCCACAGCGAGTATGAGCAGTGGAGTTGGGGATGCGAGGGCCAAACTTGACTTGTTTTTCTACAAAAACATAAGCTGAATCACCACTAAAATCAGGTGTCTTGACAAGGGTAGAAGAGGTTTCGCTTTCGGTGGTTTGCTCGGAAGAGGTATTGGTTTTGCAATTCCAGAGAAGACTAAAAAAAGTGAGGATGATAAGTGCTTTATAGAATCTGTTCATGATTTTAATGTTGGAAGCGACAAAATTATGGGTTTATCGTTTAGATAAAATTCCAAATAACTAACTTATGTTTTTGATTAACGTCGAATGAGCGATAGATATTTGGCGTATGAGAAATAACAGTGAAGTTGGGTTTGTGAGTTATGGAGTTGATAAACAGTATATTATAGTGTGATTAAAGAAAAAAGATAATGTTTGTCACCAATCAAATAAAAAAAGCTACGAATCAACATTGATAGATTCGTAGCTTTTAAAAAAAAACAAAAAAATTATTGGGCTTTTTTGCCAGTTACTCTAAATGTATAAGTGTAGGCGCGACCAGTGCTGTCTTTAGCATTCACAATATCATCAAGAGCGATAGTGCCGCCGCCTATAGTACCACTTTTTGCACCTGCGTTGAACATATCAAAAATCGCTGAGTTAGACTCGTTTTTTTTGAGTTCAATACTGCTGTACACATCGGTATTTTTATCGGTAGTTCCGTCGGTATATTTTGCAGTTTCAATATAAGAAATCGTAACTACGTTCGAAGAGGTTTTAGAGACATCTAATATTGCACTCAATTCACCACCTGTGCCTTTGAAGGGTAAGACGTAGCTCTGGGATTCTTCAACAGGTGAATCATTGTATTTGAAAGCGATAGTTATTTTATCAACGTTGTATGTCCCAATTACCTGCTCCGCAGGCTCAGGTTCTGGTTCGGATTTAGAACACCCCCCCAAGAGTGCTACTGAGACAAATAAAAATGCGTACAGATGTTTTTTCATGGAATTTGTGTGTTAAATGTGGGATTGGAGTGTTTGGCAAAGTTATTCCCCCAAAAATAGGGAGGTTTGTAAAAAAACTTACAATTGTAAAGAAAAACCCTAGCAAAATATTAAATCTTTGTAAAAATTGCAAGTGTCGTGATGCATTTTTCTATCTAAGCTTTGGTGGGAGGCCAATAGTCATATTGGGCGTATTGGGCTGCTTCATTGGCTAGTTCTTCCCCGAGTAGTTTACTGACTACGTAGTAGGACATATCGATTCCTGCGGATACACCTGCCGACAAAATCACCTTGCCATTGTCAATGTATCTAATGTTTTCTATTACTTCGATATGGGGTGAAATAGCTCTTAGACCCTCCAGTGCTTTAAAATGAGTAGTGGCTTTTAGCCCTTCCAATACCCCCGCTTGTCCCAAGATAAGCGCCCCTGTACAGACAGAAAGTGAGAGCTCAGCAAAGTTGGCTTGTTTTTGTACCCATTCTAGCACTACAGGGTTGTGCATTTCGCGTCGGCTACCAAAAGGCGTACCATCCGCCCGATAACCACCCCCACCCGGCACCAGAAAAATAGGTGCCAAAGGACAATCTTCGAGTAAGTAATCGGGAATGATAGTGAGGCCATTGCGGGCTATGATTGGGGATTTCTCGGCTACGGTAAAGACATTGAAGGGCTTTTGGGGAAGTGTGCGTAAGCCCGCAACGCTAAATACCTCGTAAGGCCCCGCAAAATCAAGAACCTCTACATCGTCAAATAAAAATATGGCAACATCTCTAGTCGTAGACATAAGTCTTTTAGGTTTCTATGGTTTTTGGTTTACGAACAAATTTACGACCTAATGTAATCAAAACAACCCCCGCAAGTACTACCAATGACGCGATAAGCGAACGGCTGCTTAGTTTTTCGTTGACAAAGATCCACCCTAAAATCATCGCTACTACCGGATTGACATACGCATAAGTAGCCGTAAGGGTAGGAGGAGCATGATGCAGCAGCCACACATAAGCCGAATAACCTACAAATGACCCCATAATAATTAAATAAGCTAGGGCAAGGTAGGTTTGGGTAGTCATCAATGATAAAGTAGAAAATGCCTGTGGCTCCAACCACAAACTCATCAGCAGCGAAAATATACCCCCACCAAGCATCTGAATAGCCGTAGTCTGCATTTGAGGGGGCATGTCAAGGTAGGGGGATTGTAATGAACCCCACGCCCAAGTAATAGAGCCAATAAAAACCAAACTAGCAGGAAAAAGCGGGATTTCTTGGTTTTTGATTTGTCCCAAAGGATTGAGTAAAATATACATTCCTACCAAACCCACCGCCAATCCTAAAAGGGTAAGCCAGGAGGGTTTTTGTTTTGAAAAAAAATAATAATCCAAACCTACTATCCATCCGGGCAAGGTGGCTACCAGTAGCGCTACCATACCGGTAGGCATAAAACCAATAGCATATGCAACGGCACAATTGCCAATACCACTCAACAACAACCCAACCCAAGCCGCAGAAAGCCACTGCTTTAGGGAGGGTATAGAGTATCCACGCAGAAGTGTAAATAAGAAAAACAAAATACCCCCCACCAAAAAACGAATTGAGTTGGTTAGAAGAGGTGGAAGGGTTTGGATGGCATACCGTACGCCTAAAAAAGTGGAACCCCATACGATATATACCAATAGTAGATTGAGCCAAAGCTTGGCAGAAGATGACGATTTCATGTCACAAAAGTACTACAAATGTGCTTGGTTTGGGGAAAACAGTGTTTTTACCTTCGCCCATACCTTCGAAAATACCTTTGCTAGAGATTGTACTTAAAATCTATTCCATTAATCAACTTTTATGAGAGTAGAGAGGTTATTGTATTATACAAAAGAAATCTGTATCTAACTTTGTGCATCATGGAAGAAAATAACAAACTTGACCGCATCATCGAAGCGCGAATGAAACTTAAAGAACGCTTTGAAGAAAAAATCAAAAATACCCCTTCAATCGCCGATGCACGTCCCCAAGGACATGGCGAAACCAATCGACATGGTATGCCTCAAGTGCCAGTAGGACAGACCGTTACTGCCAAATGGCCCGTGCTGGATTTGGGCTATCAGCCCAATGTGACCCTTGACCGCTGGCGACTTTATATTGATGGCGAAGTAGAGCATCCGATGGTTTTGACATGGGATGATTTTATGGCCCTTCCCCAAACCGAAGATGTGTCTGATTTTCATTGTGTAACCACTTGGTCAAAACTTGATATGTCGTGGATTGGCGTACGTTTGATGGATATTGCGGCCCTCGTACAGCCCAAAGAAACCGCTACGCATTTGATGTGCTATGGATACGATACCTACACTACCAATGTGTCGCTCGAAGAAGCGCTCAAACCTGATGTCTTGTTGGCGCATACCGTCTATGGTGAGCCACTTCCCAAAGAACACGGCGGACCGGTCAGGATGATTACACCGCAGCTGTATGCTTGGAAAGGCTCCAAATGGATTAAAAGAATTGAGTTTCTGTCTAAAAATAAACGAGGTTTTTGGGAAGAAAGAGGATATTCTAATACAGCCTACCCTTGGCGTAACGACCGTTATAGCTAGCAAGTAAATACAAAAGCACAGTTAAAGGAAAGGATTAACTGTGCTTTTGTATTTAGTATATTTTTCAAATTAAATCGAAGACAACAAATTCTTATCCTTTGTCATTCATGAAAGTAGAAGTAGTTTATCAGAATACAAATACAGCTCAGACGGTTATTTATCTGTTTCGACAAGATGATACCCTCATAGAGCGCTTACAATCATTTCCTTTTGCTGATTTTTTGGTACAAGACTTTAAAGCAGAGGCCAAACAAACGCACCTTTTTTACCAAGAAAACCAGAAAGTTTTTTTTCTTGGGCTTGGCAAATCTCCCAAAGAAAGCGATTATATCAAGGTGCTTCGTTCATTTTTTTATAAACAAAAAAAAGATTTACCAGATACGGTAGCTTTGAATCTCACACTGGGTGGAATCGAAACCGAATGGATAAGTGCCATTGTCAATGGAGTAGTGTTGGGAGACTATGATTTGGGTTTGTATAAAACAGAGAGTATACCGCCCACTTTCTTTGGCAAAAATACTTCTTTACAAATAGTAGTGGAAGAGGCTAATGCTGAATTGGCTCAACAACAAGCTTTTAGGGGAGAAGCTACGGCTTGGACGCAGATAAGAATCATGGATTTGATGAATGCGCCGTCCAACAAAAAATCTCCTGAGAGCTTGGGGAATTGGGCGCTCGATTCGGGTACTAAGTATGGCTATTTGGTAAAAGTTTATGATGAGCTTGAGTGCGCCGAAATGGGGTTGCAGGCACTTCTAGGAGTAAGTGCCGGTAGCAAAAACCCACCAAGATTTATAGTGTTGGAGTATAAGCACCCTGAAGCGACTCAAAAGATAGGATTGGTGGGCAAAGGTGTGACGTTTGATACAGGCGGTGTTTCGCTCAAGCAATCGACTAATATGCACTATATGAAGTCTGATATGGGCGGGGCCGCAGCGGTACTAGGAACCATCGAACTAGCCGCTAAACTTCAGTTGCCAGTACATGTGATAGGGGTAATTCCTTCCACCGAAAATTCCATCGATGGCCTAGCGCTGAAACCGGGAGATGTGATAGGAAGTTTTTCGGGAAAAACAATCGAAGTCATAGATACAGATGCGGAAGGGCGTCTTATTTTGGCAGACGGCTTGAGCTATATTATCAAAAACTTTCAACCTGATGTACTCATCGATTTGGCAACCCTCACCGGAAGCTGCGTGGCTACATTGGGCTATCATGCCGCAGGGATGTTTACCAACAATGAAAAACTCGCGGAAAGCCTATACCAAAGTGGACAACAAACGGGTGAAAAATTATGGCGATTACCACTTTGGGATGATTATAAAGATGAACTAAAGTCTGATGTGGCGGATGTCAAAAATTTCCATGGAAAACCTTTTGCTGGAGCGATAGTTGCGGCAAAGTTTTTAGAGGTTTTTGTTGACAAACACCAAAGTTGGGCGCATTTAGATATTGCAGGCACCGCTTTTGGAGATTCTGAGTTTGGTACCATGAAATCAAGCACTGCTTACGGAGTTCGTTTGTTGATAGAATGGCTGAGAACGCGAGGATAATTTTCTTGTTTTCTTAAAAAATTAGTTTAAGGTTTTATTCGACAAAGACTCTCATCGGTAAAGCTATCAAGATAGCAAGATTATATTTTGGTATTCTAGCTAGCTTCTGTTAGTTTTAGGCGTAAAATGACGGATATTTATGAATAAAACATTACTGAAGAGTTTCGTATGGCTAAGCTTGACAGTCAGCACAGCTTATGCCCAACAAACCCAACCTCGTTGGGAAGTAGGGGCTGGACTTGGCCTATCTGGATATTTGGGCGACTTAAATAAATCTGACTTTTTTTCTCAAGAACCCAAATTTAGCGGAGGCCTTTTGGGACGTTATCATTTCAATAGAAATTGGGCTTTAAGGGGTGCTTTGACCTTCGGTACACTTTCTGGCAACGACGCCAATTTTGCCGATCGTGCAGTGCGCGGGTTTAAAACTCGTTCTTCTCTTACTGATTTGTCGGCCATTGTGGAATATGACTTTTTGGGCAAAGGGCGTTTTAAATATGACTCTACGACATTTCAAGTACGTTTCAAACGTAAATTGTCGCCTTATTTGTTTACGGGAGCGGGTCTTGGTTTTACCAATCCCAAGCCCGATTTTACAGGAACTCCTTCAACTCCTGCCAATTTCAGACAAGGGGCGATTGCCGACCAAGCGGCTAGCTATTCAAACACCAACTTTGTCATTCCTTTTGGGATAGGCGTCCGTTATGATTTGAATAGAAATTGGGTGGTAGGTGTAGAAGCTGGCTTTCGCCTTGCTTTTTCTGATTACTTGGATGGTATCAGTCAAGGGGCAAATCCTGGGCGCGACGACCGCTACAAGCTATCCAATATTTCGCTTACCTACCGCTTCGACAAAAAAGACACCGACCGAGATGGTATTCCTGACGAAAAAGACGCTTGCCCCACGGTGCCAGGGTCAGTTAGGATGAAAGGTTGCCCCGATAAAGACAACGACGGAGTGGCTGACAAAGATGATGATTGCCCAGATGTGGCTGGGCTGGCTTCGCTTAAAGGCTGCCCAGATGCTGATGGTGATGGTATAGCCGACAAAGATGATGCTTGTCCTAATGAGGCTGGACTAGTGTCATTGAGAGGTTGTCCTGACCGTGACAAGGATGGCATCGCCGACAAAGATGATGAGTGCCCTGACGTAGCTGGTAAGGCCGAATTTAAGGGCTGCCCTGATAAGGATAATGATGGCATCCCTGACAAAGAAGACGCTTGTCCAGACGCAGCTGGTAAGGCCGAACTCAAAGGCTGTCCTGATAAAGACAACGACGGAGTGGCCGATAAAGACGACGCTTGTCCAGACGCAGCAGGCAAGGCCGAACTCAAAGGTTGCCCTGATAAAGACAACGACGGAGTGGCTGACAAAGACGACGCTTGCCCAGACGTAGCGGGTGTGGCGCAATTTAATGGCTGTCCAGATTCAGATTCGGATGGAGTAGAAGATGCCAAAGACCGTTGTCCAGATGTAGCGGGCACTGCTGAATTTGAAGGTTGCCCTGATGCCAAGACGTTGAAGGCTATCATCAAAGCGGCCGAGAAAAAAGCCCTTTTGGAAGCAAAAGCGGCCAAAAAACAAGGCGTGAAAATTGATGAGTCGCAAAAACTGCTAGATGTGAAGATTGAGCCGATTTTGTTTGGTAGCAATAGTGCCGTACTACAAGATGCCTACAAAACGATCTTAAACAATGTCGCAGATTTGATGACCAAAAATCCAAGTTACAAATTACGGATTTCGGGACATGCCGACAATGTAGGCTCGGATTCTTATAATCAGCGTTTGTCAGAGAAAAGAGCCAAGGCTTGTCTTGATTACTTGCAATCCAAAGGAATCAGTGCCACACGAGTGTTGTTACGTGGCTTGGGGGAAACAACTCCTGCGGCCGATAATACTACCGAAGAAGGCAGACAACAAAACCGCCGTGCGGAAGTAGAAGCCTTTAAGCAATAACAAACTGACAACTTTTATAAAAATGCGAGTGGAGTTAGTTCCCCTCGCATTTTTATTTTAGAAAAGTACCTCTTGCCATGCTTGAGCGTGAAGATTATACTTAAAAACGCTTTGTAGTGTGGTGAAGTTTTTAAGTAGTTTTCATCAGAATCGATTTTGCCCGTTAAATACAAAACCCCTCATCACAAACTGAGTCGAATAACTTTCGCTCCGTTTTTGCGTTTTAGAAGAGTTATGATATAAAACTCTTTTATGAAAAGTGGCAGAGGGGGATTGATGACGCTTTGCTTGATTGTATGTACTACAATCTCAAAAGCACAACAACGATTAGAAGCAGGGCTTTGGGCAGGGATGTCGGGGTATTTAGGCGATCTGAACAAGTCAGATTGGTTGACTAGGGAGCCTCAACCTGCTTGGGGTATCTTGAGTAGGTATAATTTTTCGGAAAGGTTAGCGTTGAGATTATCATTTTTACAAGGGCAGTTGTCAGGAAGAGATAGTCATTATGAAGATAGGGCCTTTAGGAATTTTACGACACAGGCCTCCTTAAATGAACTATCAGCACAAGTCGAATGGCATTTTTGGCCGCTGTATCATCCTTCGTTGAAATCACGCTTCAAACCCTCGTTTTCGCCCTATTTACTAGCAGGTTTTGGGATGATTCATACTGTGTCTAAGCCTAACATGGACAATATGTTTGAAGAAAAACCTTTTATCGTAGAGGGCATACTTAAAGACAAACAAGCGCCGTCTCGTTTTTTGCACGGGGCAGTTCCTGTAGGTTTGGGATTGAAGTATCATTTTGCGTATCAATGGACTTTGGGTGTTGAGGCCACCTTCAGGTTTGCCTTTTCGGATTATTTAGACGGCATAAGTCATGCCGCCAATCCTGCCAAAAACGATAGATATCAATTTTGGGGAGTGTTGCTTACTTATCGTTTTCTTCAAAAACCCTTTGGTTTTAAAAATAGGAACCCTACTAAGTGTAAAGTCCCAATGAATGACTATTTTTAGCAGAATACTTATACCCCTCTAATGAAAAATATCATCATTCATCTACGGTTGCCTTTTTCTTTTTTATTACTTCCTATTTTTCTTTTTGCGTTGAGTCAAGCACCCCAAATCGACGTAGAAAAGGCATGGTGGGTGTTTTTTATTTTACATTTTTTGTTGTTTCCTGCCAGCAATGCTTACAACAGTTACTATGATAAAGACGAAGGTAGCATCGGATTGCTCGAAACGCCTCCGCCTGTCACCAAAGGATTATGGTACGTTGCTTGGGCAATGGATCTTGTGGGGTTGATAGTAGGGTACTTATTTGTTAATATCGAATTTGTAGTTTACTTATTTGTGTATGGACTAGTGTCGAAAGCCTACAGTCACCCTATGATTCGGCTCAAAAAGTATCCTATTTTGAGTTGGATTGTGGTTACTACCTTTCAAGGAGCACTTACCTACGTGGCTGTTTTTAGGGCTGTAGCGCCACAAGCGACTTTTTCTGAGCTAATACCCCAACTTGTACCAGCGCTGATTTGTACGTCCAATTTATTGGCTATCTATCCACTGACTCAAGTATATCAACATGAAGAAGACGCAAAACGCGGAGATATGACCATGAGCAGATTGCTGGGAATTAAGGGTACGTTTGTGAATGCTTGCTTTTGGCTAGGGCTATCTGGAGGGGGATTTTTATATTATTTTGGTTTTACGACTCATTTGCTGTTGTTAGTCATCTTACTTGGGCCCTTACTACTTTTCTTTGGAAGGTGGATGTGGAAGGTTTGGCAAGACGAACGTCAAGCTAATTTTAAAAATACCATGTATTTGAACCTAATAGCGGCGGTATGTCTCAATATTTGTTTTGGCGTTTTACTTTTTTGGAAGTTCTGATTTTCAATAAATTGTAAATTTTTCTCAAAAAAAAGGCATTTTTTTTGAGAAAAAACTTGCGTGATATACTTAAACCGCCTACTTTTGCACCACCAAATAACAATTGGCAACAACATACGCGGAAGTAGCTCAGCTGGTAGAGCGCGACCTTGCCAAGGTCGAGGTCGCGGGTTCGAACCCCGTCTTCCGCTCAAAGCACCGCCAAAACGGTGCTTTTTTTATCCCTAATGCACGCCGGGCTGGAATGGCGGAATAGGTAGACGCGCAGGACTTAAAATCCTGTGGACCGTAAAAGTCCGTGCGGGTTCGATTCCCGCTTCCAGTACTGATTATCAACGGGTTGTACAAGAAATTGTGCAACCCGTTTTTGTTTGGTACAACATTTTTGAACGTATCGGACTACCAATTAGTAAAAAAGCTTTGGTTTTCTCCTCAGCCAACCTTAGTGGAGATTGGTACTAACATTTTGGTACTTAGGTTTCGGAGTCCCAAGTTTCAACTTATTATTAAAGTTTATTAGAAGCACAAAGCTCCAAGTTTGCATCGCAGCGACTCAGCCCGCCTGATGTAAAACCTGTGTTGGCTATAGTCATCTTCATTTGTCAAAGGGAGTTTCACCATTGCCACTCTTAATCAACGAAATTTGCTCATTGTCGATTTGAAAGTAGGTGAGCCATTTGTATTTTTTGTCGATAATGAAGAAGTGGCTGTTTGCAAGTGAAATGAGAGAATTTATTGGAGATACTTTACAGTCATAGATAAGCATCTTTGAAGTTGGAGCGTCGCCTACAATAACGAGCCAATAGTTAGTGGTCGGATTGAGCTTATTTATCTCAGCTGTGATCTGGTGACGAGGAAATGTTCTAATAAGGGATTGATTTTTTATGTTGTCTATCCAGTTTGTGAAATGATAGTTTGAATCGTGCTTCGCAATAAACTTCGCTTGGATGCTCTGGAGTACAGTGTACCAATCTGTAAAAGGATATCGAAAGTCAGATTGCGGATACTTTTTCTTGAGGATGTCTATGTGCTCTTGCCAAAACATTTACACTTCTTGTTTATAATTGTAGCCAACGGTTCGGGTATTGCTGAAGGCAGGGTGTTTGAAAAACGTCAGTTCAAATATAGCACAAAAGCTAATAGAAGAACATCAGTTGATATACTTCCGTCAGCCCTCATTTTGGGAATACTACGTTAGCAACTGGTCTATTACTTTCACGTCAATCAAAGTCCTGATTTGTGGCAGTTTTTCAGTTATGACCTAAGTTTTGACAGCATAAATCATTTTGAGAAATGGTTTATTATTTGAGTTGACCACTCTTCTATTGTTGCTGCATGTGTTTTATCGGCTTTGTCAAAAAAGAAATGCTGGTTAATTTCAAGATTGCCGACTAACTACCAATGTGGCCCGACGATGATAAAGTGCCGCTTCAAATGCTCCAAAAATTATGCAAACACAGTGATAAAAGGCAAGATAAGAAATGGTCAGAGCAGTGGCTTAGTGGCAGCCAATAGTGAGGAGTGATAGTGAATGGGATAAAGATAATGTTTTACTCAATATTTTACCCTTGATTTGGTAAATTTGTAATACTATTATATTAGTAATGTAAAATAATAAAAGTTAAATAATATAATGATATTACTTATAACTGTTTCAAAAGCACAAAAAAAACTTGCTGAGAATATCCGCGAGCGGCGACTACGACTGGGTCTGACTCAAGAAGGATTGGCAGATAGATCAGGTGTTGCCTTGCCAACCCTACGTAAGTTTGAACAAAAGGGGATGATTTCGTTAGAATCCTTTCTGAAATTACTTCTGATAGTAGGTGGACTAGAAGAAATCGTTGAGGCAATTAAACCCCTAAAGCCTGCCTTCTCTTCGATTGATGAAGTTTTGAAAAAGGATGAGCACCCCATTCGTAAACGAGGACGTCGCAAATGAAGCATAGAGGTTCGATAAAAGAAGTGAAGGTTGGCCTTGATTTTGGCACTGAAACTATTCCCGTAGGAAGGTTGGCTATGCGAGAACGTGATATATACTTCGAATACCTTCCTTCCTTTATAAAGAGCGGCCTCGAAATATCCCCCCGCATCCTTCCTCTAAAATCGGGTGTTTTTTCATTTTCGTATCGGCTGTTTGAAGGACTTCCAGGCGTTTTTAATGATAGTTTGCCAGATGGATGGGGACGTTTATTGTTTGATCGTCTAATGCGTTCCCAAGGCAAGACACCTGATGAAATCACACCCTTGGAGCGTTTGGCTCATGTAGGGAAATATGGCATGGGAGCGCTTATTTATGAGCCAGACTATAGTATCAGTGAGAGAGAAGGGGCTATCAATCTTGATATATTAGCGGATCATGCACAGCAGGTATTGGCGGGCAGGGCCGAAGATATTTTGCAAGAACTATTGGCTCTAAATGGCTCCTCTGCCGGAGCGCGGCCAAAAGCAATGATTAGCGTGGATGTGACTCGTGAACATATTTCTCATGGAGTTAGCAGTTTGCCTGAAGGTTATGAACATTGGCTGGTTAAGTTTCCTAATACACAAGATGGTACGGATGCGGGAGCTATTGAATATGTGTATGCTCTCATGGCTCAGGAAGCAGGACTTACTATGCCGCCGGTGCATTTATTTCCGTCGAATAAAGGGGCTGGTTTTTTTGGGGTAAAACGTTTTGATAGGGAAGGCAACAAACGCATTCATGTGCATACAGCAAGTGGCCTTTTACACGCAGATTTCCGAACACCTTCTCTTGATTATGAGGATTTAATTGCCGTGACGGGGATGCTGACGCGAGATGTTAGAGAAGCCGAAAAAATGTTCCGTTTGGCCGTTTTCAATGTATTAGCTCACAATCGAGACGACCACGCTAAGAATTTCAGTTTTTTAATGAATGAGGCAGGAGTTTGGAAACTGGCTCCGGCCTATGATTTGACCTTTTCGTCTGGACCAGGTGGCGAACAGAGTACCATGGTTTTGGGAGAAGGGCGTAATCCGGGGATAGAGCATTTGACTAAATTGGGTCTTGAAGCAAAAATTCCTATGACACAGATAAAAGGCATTCTGGCTCAAACGCAAATGGCTTTAAAGAAATGGCGACCATTGGCAAAAGAATATGGAGTTCACAAACCTACTATTGATTTGATAGAAAAGGTAATAGAGAGACATTGAGTAGATTTTAAATCTCTAGGCAATAACAGCTACTTTCTCAGGGATATATTACTTTTTGAAAAGAAAAATTAAGACCGATAAAAATGTAACGGACAATAATTTCCTGCTTTATATGAGAGCGATTTTTTGAATTTTACTGTCCAAAGATTGGATAATTTTTGACTTATCAAACATTAAAAAAAAATGTCGCAATATCACTTTTTATTGGGAGGGCAAGACCTTGAAATGCTCGAAATCAGGGCATTGTTAGAGTCTCACCAACAACCATTTACCGACAAAAAATTAAGTTGGGGAGCATCAATTGATGCATATCAATCCATTATTGCGGCACAGCCCGATTGGCATTTTGTAGGCATCGAACTTGCCGTAGGACCAAAGAGTAAACTCCCACGTTTTTATACCGAGATAGACCACCACAACGAAAAGGTGCATTTGCCCAGTTCTATTGAGCAAATAGCCAAGTTGCTTGGAGTGGAACTTACGCGCTATCAACAGCTTGTGGCCGCCAACGACCGAGGCTACAAACCTGCGATGCGGGCTATGGGGGCAAGCGAAGAAGAGATTCAGTACATCCGGCGGTTGGATCGCCAAGCGCAAGGCGTAACCGACGAAATGGAACGCCTTGCCGAAGCATCTTTGCAAGATGCAAGGATGATAAAAGGAATATTAGTACTAAAAACGCCACTTGATAAATTTTCGCCGATTGTGGATAGGATAGAAGAAAAAAAAATCCTTATTTACAACGAAAATGTTCTAAACTATTATGGTGAGGGTATTGGTCTATTAGCAAAAAAATATAAAAACTTAATAGCTCAAAAAAAAGCCTATTACGGTGGAGGCGATAGTGGTTATTTTGGGATAGCAAAAGGCGTTTTTTCGGCAAATGAATTAACTAAAGTTGTACAAAATATCATCGATTATGTCTCAGAAAACTCTTCATAGCTATCATATTTTTTTGTTTCCGTTTAAGTGGGAGATTTATCAGGGGGCAAAACATGATGAAAGCGCAATAGATAAACGGTATCAATTACAGGAAATCCCTATTGATGTAAGCTATTGGAAACCTTTCACATTTGAAGCTTTACCGGATAAAGAAGGATTCCATAGTTACAATGAATACACGTATTTCTATGAACAGGTACGCGACGTGCTTAATGTAGACAATACAGTAGATACAATTCATTTAAAACAGTTTGTTTATCAGGGACTTAGTGAAGTTTCTAGTTTTAGTATAAAAGCTAAAGGAAGTACTTATACCTTATCTTTAGAAAATATAGTGGCTAACTTTTACGAAAATGGAGTAGGTGTCTTATCTCTATTCTTACGTAACACTAAATATCATGATAAAAAGGATATTTTCAAAATCAATGATTTTGGACGACGTATTTATCCTCAATACTTAGGTGACAATGAACCGTTTACTTCAGTTCATAATGGTGCAAAAGATAACTTTTTAGCACAAGAAATTAAACTAAGTAGCATTCAAAGTTGGCTTGATTCTGAGGTAAGCGAAGATTTTTCCCATTATGATACCCAACAGGGGATTAGTAGAAATTTATTTGTTTTACCTAAATATTTTAAAGCATTATTAGGGCCTGCGTTTTGTGAACCAACTAAAAATGCGCCGAAAGGTACAGTGTTCATCAGCCCAGTCATAGATGATAGGATGTTTACTCTATGTATTTACTACAATCAAGATTTTATCAATCAGCTTGCTTTAAGAAACATCGCTAACGATGGGTATGAATATTTAAGCAACTCTGATTGGTACCAAATGGTTTTTGTGGATGGTAGTTATCCCTCGTGTCATAGTCCTGAAATGATGAAGGAGCAGTTACAAAAAGTAACTTACAGTCGCTGGTTAGTACCTTATACTTTTGGGAAAAATGGAGATTCATGGGGTCAAGTTTTTGGAATTAGCCGCTATTCATTTGTAGTAGTAGCTGCTCCTAACGATTTTAATTTGAATGTTATTCAAAAGCATATTACTCACCACTATTTTCAAATGGTAATGTTGAGTTTAATTCAGAGATCATATTTGGTGAATTTTTCAAATGAAGTCGCTAGAATTTCTAGACATCTCAATAATGATAATGATTTATTTGGGAAAAATGTTTCAGAAATTTCTATACTTTACCGCCAATATATAAAATTTGTCAATAGAATATTTTTTCGTGAAATTACTCCTCAAGAACAAGGGATTGAACTCTATGAGAAGCTACAGGAAAACATGCGTATTCGAGAAGAAGTGAAAGATTTAGATCAACAAATTAATGAATTGAACACTTACGCAGAGACACAGCAGCAGAACCGACTAACACTTATTGCCAGTTGGTTTGCAGTGCCTTCTCTTTTAGCCACAATTATTGGACTCAATCCTTTTTGGAATGACAAAGACAAATGGCATTGGTGGTTGTTTGAAAGAGGAGGAGGGGAGTGGAATAGTATTGTAGCTATAATACTGGTAATAATTAGCCTTCTTGCTTCTAATTATGTTCTAAAACTATTAGCTAAAAATAAAAGAAAAAAATGAATAAACTTGAATTCACCCTCCGCCAACACACTCCCCTCATTCACTTCCAACACGACCAAGAGGGGGCTACACTGCGAGCTACTGAAGTAAAGCCGAAGTTGGATAGGTTTATTTTACAACGACTTGGGGGTGGCAATTATGAAAGTGGCCTTGAAATCGCACGCAGAAATGAATGGATGATTGGAAAACAAAGCACTTCGGAATCGCTAAACTATAAGATAGACTTTAGAGACCACGATTATTGGAAACAAGAAATAAGCCAGGATGAAAAATTTTCTTGCTATTTCGGTAATATGGGGGAGGAAAATGCTAAAAATTCAAAAGGTTTTGTTTTTGCAAAAAAGGAAATAATTGGCTGTATATCAACATTTGATTCTACACTTTATAAATGTTTAGAAGCAGATATAAGTGCATTTTGGGCTTCTCACAACTTTGGTACGCGTCAAACAAAGGGATTTGGATCATTTTTTATCAGAACGGTTTTTATACCTACTCAATTTTACTTTGATGTATACGTAAATAGGCTCGAAAACATCCATCTTGCTACTAAGTCTCATTTTAAGACCCTTTTCGAGGCGATTGATTTATTTCATAAAATTATTCGCAGTGGTGTAAATTATCCACATTTAGGTATTTATATCAAATCTGCTCTATTTTCATATTATAAAGATGTTGATATACAATGGGATAAAAGAACTATTAAAAACTTTTTCTTCTCAAATGCTTTAAGTATTCAAAATAGAAGATATGATTCGCCAGATATATTAAAAGAGTATTCTAAAAAAAGTCAGAGTGATAATCATTTTTTAATCAGAGACTTATTAGGTTTAGCTACTGAATCTGATTGGAAAGGAAGCGAATATAACAATGCTAAAATATCAAAGACGCACATTGATGAAAAAATAGAACGAATGCTTTCACCAATTGTTTATAAACCACGCTTCGTTATAAAAACACTTCCAAACGGCCAAAAGGAGTACTATTTTCGAGTATATATATATCCTAAGTCTGTTCATAATGATTTTCTTGATCAAACTTTTGATGTTAAAGCTTCCACTTCTAGTGATATTTTAAAGCTAAATACGCCAAAAGTATTTAAAATTGAAAAATATTTAAAATATCTGTGCACTGAATTTGAATTAGAGAATAACTTTAAAGATGTCGAAAATCATAGGAATCATCTCGCCTTAAATATTTTTGAACAGTTGAGAGATAATTATATCAAAGAAACCACCCCCAAACCATGAAATACCTCGCTATCACCCTCGGCCCGATTTATGAGACCTGTCGTAGCGTGCGGCACACGCGTGAGGTATGGGCTGCCAGTTATCTGTTTTCGTATATCGCCAAGCGAATTATCGAAAAGCTATGTGAAAACGGTGGTACAGCCGCTGATGCTCACTATTTTGTCCAGCCAAATATTTCTGATGCACGGCTTTTTGACAAAAATCAAAAAATAGGTGTGGGACTTTTTCCCGACCGTATTATTGTCAATGCTGACATTTTGAAAGAGAGAGATTTTGATGTAGATATAAAAGGTGAAATTATCGAAGAGTTGGCTACGTTGATGGGGGATACGCAAGGTTTTTTGGGGAAATATTTTCGCATAGATTCATGTTTATGCCAAGTAGAAGAGTCTAAAAACCCCATAAAAGTAGCTGCTGAATATTTGGAAACTGCTGAGTTACAGCCTCGACTTGTCAGTAGTTTTGATTTGATACCCGAAGGCAAAAAGGGAAGTAAACTCCAAGCCAATGTATTGAAACTGTTTATGAAAGCCGTCAATAAAAACGGGTTTTTAAAAGAACATTATCAAGCAAAAGACATCAACAATACCGAACGTTTTGAATCGTTGGTTGAGATTTCTACCCGTGAACTTTGGAAAAAAGATGCGCTTGCTAAAAGTAAATACATACAGCTGGTGAATCGGTATTTGTGGAAAAATGGTGAAGATGTGGACTTGGATGGTGATTTTGTTAAAGCATTGCAAAAAGACTTCAAGGACGATTTCAAGACCTACCACAAATACGTTTGCGTTGTCAAAGCTGATGGCGATGGCATTGGTAAACTTATCACAGGATTTACGGGGAGCGACAAAATTGAACAAATAGAAAAATTATCTAAAGGCCTGCTCGAATGGGGACTGGAAGTAAAAGACGTTATTCGTGATTATGGAGGTGTCCCTATTTACGTAGGTGGGGATGATTTGCTGTTTTTTGCACCAGTCTGTAATTGTTATTCCAAAACAGCTGCTCAGAATATCTTTTCTTTATTGAAACAAATCAAAAAGTCTTTCGAGGATAAGTTTGAAACGAAAAAGACTACCAATGATGGAGACAAAGTTTCATTATCGTTTGGATTATCCATTACCTACTACAAGTTTCCGCTTTCGGAGGCTATGGATAAGGCTGGAGAATTGTTGGGGTTGACAAAAGATGAGACCAACCAAAGCAATGGTAAAAAAGGGGGGAAATTAGCCATTAGTCTCCTCAAACACAGTGGCAGTACATTTGATTTTGAGCTCAAACTGCAAGATGAGGACGCGCTGCAAGTGGCTTTTGGAAAACTCTACAACACCATGACGTCTGACCAGTCTTTTCTAAATGGTGTCAATTATAAACTTCGAGAAAATCAAGAACTTATTGAGAAGATTGCTAATGCTGAAAGCCGTTTGCATAATGTATTTGTCAATATTTTTGAAGAAGAAACGGAACTCTCTAAGCGCAAATCCCAAGACGAATACCTAACAGTTCTTCGTGAACTTTTGAGTCTATCTTTCAATAAAGAGTTTTATAGGAACAAAGATACTCGACAAAACCGAGTAAAAGAAGGCACCACGCTCGCTATGAGAGAAGTGTTTTCAGCGGTACGTTTTGCCAAATTTTTACGTGGCTACGAAGAACTAAAAGACTAACCTTATGTCTAACGAAACAACTTATCTCATCCAGCTTCGTCCTCGTGGTCGTTTCTTTTTTGGGGGCGACCGTGCGTTTACCGCCACAGGCGAGGCCGTTTACAGTGCCGAGTCGCTGTATTTTCCTCAGCAAACAGCCTTGTTAGGCATGTTGCGCTATGCTATGATTAGGCAAAATCAGAAGGCTGCCATAGGCCAAGGATTTGATCATAGTGTTGAGCCTCAAGATTGGGGCGAAATTTTGAAACTATCTCCTGTTTTTTTGATAGATACGCTCACCCAAACACAGTGGTTACCATTGGGAATGAATTTTCAACATGACCCAAAATCTAAACAAGTCGTTGAATTACAATTACCTGTTGATAAAAGAATAGAAAATTATAATCCAAAGAATGGCTTTCTCAAAAACCAATGGACCAATGGAACTGATGTTTGTTCGGTTCAAAATTTTTTTAACGACATCGAAACCGTAGGCAACAAAAAAGACCGACAAGGCAAATCGCAAATTGAGGGTTTTTTCAAGCAAAAGGCTTACCGCTTGGTACGAAGTTTAGACGACAAGCCTGTTGATTTGAGTTTTGGTTTTTATGCTACTTTCAAACAACCACAGGCATTTGACAAAGTGTCGTCGGTGGTGCTGGGCATTGACCAATCGGTTTTTGGCTTTTTAGCAAAAATAGAGGCTTCTCCTTTTGCCCAAAGCCAAACGCCCTCCGAAGCTAAAAAATTGGTCTTGATAAGCGATGCCTATATCACAGATTATGCTGCGTTGCAAACTCATTGCGATTTTATTTTGGGTGACTGTGTTCCTTTTCGTTACATGACTCCCGTTAAAAACAACGACTATTTTACCGAAAAACGACGTTCGCCTAAACAATTCAATTTATTGGCTCGGGGTACAGTCCTATTTCCAAAGGACATAAACGAAGTTATCAATTTATTACAAAGCCCTACTGCTTTTCGGCAAGTTGGATACAATCATTTCAAAATCTTATAAAACTATGTCAGTACAGCTTTTCACCCTTATACCACAATCAAACCTCCACGCAGGGGCAGGTAGCTCCAACTATGGCGTGATTGATAATCTCGTGCAGCGCGATGTCACTGACCAATACCCATGTGTGTTTGCCAGCAGCCTCAAAGGGGCTTTTCGTGAACATTATGAGGAAGTCCTAAAGAAAGAGACTACTGAAACTGAGGCTATTTTTGGAGGTACTGAAAAAAAAGGCGGTTATATTTTCTCCGATGCTCATTTGTTGGCTTTGCCTGTTAGGAGTAATCAACGTGCTTATTTCATGGCTACTTGCCCTGCTTTGTTGCAGAAATTTTTGGACGTGGTAATGAAAGATTATGGATATAAAAGTGATACAATTTCATCTATCGAAAAAGAAATCAATTTACTTAAAAAGGTATCGGCATTGCCAAAAATTATCGGACAGTCAATTCCTAACTTAAAAATTGAGGATTTTGAGATGGTAGGAAATAAAGAAGAGGTTATTCCAGAACTTAAAAAAATACTTGGTAACGACATTGTACTGCTCTCCGACGACGATATGCAATACCAATGCTCCGACTATGCCCTACCTGTACTGGCCCGCAACTGCTTAGACAACGGCCAAAGCACCAATCTTTGGTATGAGCAAATAATCCCAAGAAAAACGGTCTTTTATTTCTTGGCCGAAAAGATGACCAGTACACATACTTTCGATGTGGATGATAAACTCGTACAAGTGGGTGGCAACGCTACGGTAGGTTATGGACGTTGCCAAATCTCTAAACGCTAAAAACACATGAGAAATATAACCAACCTAATGGACAAGGCAGAAACTGCGCTGATAGAGACTACATTGGTAAACGATGGAATTATCAAAAAATCGAAAGTAAGTGCTATCGCGGGTTTTGGTGCAGTAGTCATTAATTTAGATTTATTGCCTGCGCTAGCCGTTTATGAAAACAATCACCCTAAAATAGTACAAGCACTAGGTAAAATCGTAGCACCCGATGAAAATAGCTTTTTTGCCTACTGTAAAACCAAAATCACAGCCCCAAATTCAACACTTTCTGACAAGCGTCTGCTCAAAGAACAGGTAATAGATGCCTCAGTAGCCCTCAAAATTATGGCTCGAACCTTTAAATTCGATGAAGATGAAAACTAATAAGAATTTCGGTTATCTTTTTGGGAAAGATTACTATCAAGGTTATTTTGACCAGAATCGAAGTGAGCAACAACAAAAAACGTTTTTTGATAATAAACATCAACCTTTTTTTAAAGAAACTTTTTCCTTCAATAACTCTGCCCCTGCTCCTGATAACGAATTCGACCTTACGACCCGCTATCCTGGCTTGGTACTTGGTACGGGTTACGGGCATGGTGTAAAGGGAGTAACGGGCGATTTTAAAATTGGTTTTTCGTTTGACTATACTACGGGATTACCCATCATTCCTGGTAGTAGCTTAAAAGGTACACTACGGTCGGTTTTTCCCAATGAAAAAGGGGCTCACGTTCACAAAAATGCATCAGACACTATAAAAGATGAAAAACGTAAGTATATCAGAACAATACTAAAAGTAGCCGACGATTTTGATGTAGATGCCTTAGAGTTGGAAATTTTTGAGGGAAAAGTAAATGGCCAATACCTGCCTATGAGCAAGCATGATGTGTTTTTGGATGCTGAAATTGTAAAACCTAATTCTAAAGGACTGATTTTTGGTGATGATTATATCACGCCTCACGTAGATACCGAAACCCGCAAACCCGCACCACTCAAAAACCCGACGCCGCTTCGGTTCCTAAAAATCCTACCCAACGTTACCTTTCGTTTTTCGTTTGAGTTGCAGGATGGACTACTTATCTCCGCAACCCAAAAACTCGCTCTCTTCCAACAAATCCTCCTTGACCTTGGCATTGGGGCTAAAACCAATGTCGGTTATGGCCGACTCAAACCTTCTGAATAACTATGCCTGCTTCGATACTTACCGTTGTCTTTGAAAATCACTACTTACAGGCTTATGATATTCCGCAGTGGCGGCGGGTGGTCAATGATGTGGTGGGGTGGCAGGAGCCGCTCTTGCACAATCATACGCCCGAAGGTGGCGAAACGCACGCTTATCCGCTCGTGCAGTTTCGGGCGGTGAGGGGGCGGGGGGCGCTTGTGGGAGTAGGAGCTGGAGCGGAGGTATTGCTGCGGATCATGCCCCTGCTGCAAACTGAACTCGGCAAAATCCAGCTTGAACTCGACCAAGCGGCGATGCAGGAAGGGCAAACGGGGTTTTTTCAGTATGCTCTCTACCGTTGGTTGGCGTTGAGTCCGATCAACTATGCCGAATGGCGACAAACGCGCTCGCTACGCCTACACGTGGCGCATCTAGAACGTATCTTGACGGGCCAATTGCTTGGCCTTCTCAAAACACTACAATTAGAACCGCTGCCCAAAGTGGTAGTGGAAATAGAGCACTTAGACGAACTAGGGCATTTTAGCATCCCGACCGATAAGGGCGAAGTGCAGCATTTGGCTTTTGATGTGAAGTTTAGCTGCAATGTAGCCGTGCCTCAGCATCAGTTGGGGATTGGCAAGTTTAGTTCTAAAGGCTATGGGATTTTGGAAATGCAGATGAAACCCCAATATCATGGCTCGCCTCAACAAAATCAAAAAGATAAAAAAACTCGCTGAGTATTTTGCAAGTATTCATACTACGGAGCAGCTTGCTACTTTTGTAGGTGTACCAGTTTATCAGCTTACTTTATTGGCGGAGTTTCCAGCTTATAACTGTTTTAGTATTCCCAAACAAAATGGGAAGCCGAGGATGATTGAGGATCCTCACAAACCTCTCAAAAAAGTGCAACAAATCCTCAATTCGGCCTTACAGTGCGGGTATTACTGTAATAAAACCCACGCTGCTTTTGGGTTTTTGCTAAATCCTGAAGACGATACTGACCCACGCAATATCCTCACCAATGCGCAACGGCATATCAACCGCCTGTGGTTGCTCAATGTCGATTATGTGGATTTCTTTCACGCAGTAAGTACCCACCGAGTTGTGGAGCTGCTATTGTCTGATTATTTTTCGTTTGATGAGCCTACCGCTCTACTTATAGCGCAGCTTTGTACTTACAAAGGACGTTTACCCATGGGTGCGCCCACTTCGCCAGTACTTTCCAATTGGGCTGCTCGTACACTCGATGAGGAATTGCTTGCATGGTCGCACCGCCATGGTTTTGTTTATATGCGCTTTGCTGATGATCTAACGTTTTCGAGACAGGAGCCTATTTTACCACAGCATGTTCAGGAAATAAGGGCGATTTCGACGGTAAATGGATTTACGTTTAATGAACAAAAACTCAAAATATGTGCACCAAGTGCCGAAAAAATAGTAACGGGGCTAGTAGTTGGTAAAAACGGCGTACAGTTACCTAGTGGCTTTTTAGGGGAGTTGGAAGCCGAAATCCTGAAATTTAGAACTGTACTTGAAGTACAAGCCCGTGCAGGTAGGGCGCAATCAGTATGGGTAGAGGAATTTAGGACGCAACTTGAAGGACATTTAAGTTTTGCTTCTTTTGTATTAGGAGAAGACCACGCCGATTATCGTCGTTTATCTCGTTTGTTGGAGGAGGCTATGCAGCCCTCAGTGGCCCACGATAGTGTAAGTTGGTTACATTTTAACTATTTTTTCTGATATGCAACTCGTCTTAGATACGCATGGCTTGATGGTCGGCAAGCGCAACGGCTGTTTTCATATCAAATCTAAAACCCATACGCGTAGTATTAGCCCTTTGAAAGTGAGTAGTATTGCAGTGGCTAGTTATTGCGTACTCAGCACTTCGGCCATAATGCTGGCCGTAGAGCACCAGATACCCATTTATTTTTTGGATACAATGGGGCAAGTATCGGCACGATTGGGGGCGGCTTCTTATGGAAATCATGCTACTTTACGCCGGCAGCAAGTGCATTTTGTACATGTGGTGGGAGCCTTAAAATGGTGCAAAACGCTGTTTGTACTCAAAACTACCGAGCAGCTTCAAAATGTAGCACTGCTTCGTAGCCGTCGTTCTCGTTTTGGAGAAGAAATCCAACCCCTTCAAAATGCTATAGAGCGTGAATTATCGGCCTTGCGTTCTACTTATCACCTTGATTTGGAACAAGCACGGGGGCAGTTAGCGAGTCAGGAGGCAATTATGGCACGTTATTATTGGCAGATTTTGGCGATGACGTTGCCAGCACCTTTTGATTTTGATGGTCGTAGCCGTCGGCCTGCCCAAGACAATTTTAATGCTGCCCTCAACTATTGCTATGGGATGCTTTATGGTATGGTAGAAACGGCGATTTTTTCGGTGGGCCTTGACCCTTATCTCGGGATTTGGCACGCCGACCAGTACAACAAACCTACCTTGAGTTATGACCTCATTGAGCCGTTTCGACCTTGGATGGATGCCTTACTAATTGGACAAGTGCTAGATGGGCAACTGACAGATGATATGTTTGAACATAAAGACAATGGGGTATGGGTAGCAAAAAAAGGGAAGAGATATATTATACCGTTGTTTCATGCCTATATGAATCAACGATGTGCTTTTAGAGAAAATATCACTACCCGTCGCAATCATATTTATAGATTAGCGGGGCAACTGAAAGAAACAATACAACATTCATCAAACACATAAACGGATGCTTTATCTTGCTTGCTACGATATTCAAAACGACCGCTTGCGGCAGCGGGTGGCCGACCAACTTCTCAAAACAGGGCTTGAAAGGGTACAATATTCGGTATTTGTGGGGCCACTGACTTCTCTGCAAAAAAACAAATTGGAACAGACAATTGTGAACTGGTTTGTGGGACACAATGACTGTGATTTTATGCTATTGCCCATCGACAAATACAGCACTACCAATGCAATACACCTAGGAAATAAGCCTCCCGATTGGGAATATTTAGCAGGAGAGAAATTAGTGTTGATTGTATAAAACAGTTGGAAAATATGCCGATATTGTATTCTGATTGGGACTTTCATTTGAGAGTGTTTGGCAAACAAATGGTTTGCTTTGGGAAGTACCCAAAAACAATAAAAAATAGCAGGATGCATAAAAGAGGGGATATTGTACAAAATTTAAGTACATCTAATCGGTTCATT
>NZ_KE384045.1:66144-181967 GCF_000423565.1 Runella zeae DSM 19591
GTCCAAATGAAGCAGACAGCGTAATAGGTATTGAGACATCTAAACTGTGTACAAGAATCTTTTAAACTAAATATTGTCCAAATGAAGCAGTGAGACACGCAGGCGGGGGTCTAAACCCCGCCTGCGATAGAGACCGCGTAATAGGTATTGAGACATGTCTTTAAGGTATTGCTTGAAGCCCTCTGGGTTAGTTCAAATGAAGCAGCGAGACACGCAGGCGGGGGTCAAAACCCCGCCTGCGTTAGGTGGGCCAATCTGTAAAAGGATCTCGAAAGTCGGATTGCGGATACTTTTTCTTGAGGATGTCTATGTGCTCTTGCCAAAACATTTGCACTTCTTGTTTATAATTGTAGCCAACGGTTCGGGTATTGCTGAAGGCAGGGTGTTTGAAAAACGTCAGTTCAAATATAGCACAAAAGCTGATAGAAGAACATCAGTTGATATACTTCCGTCAGCCCTCATTTTGGGAATACTACGTTAGCAACTGGTTTATTACTTTCACGTTAATCAAAGTCCTGATTTGTGGCAGTTTTTCAGTTATGACCTAAGTTTTGACAACAAAAATCATTTTGAGAAATGGTTTTTTATTTGAGTTGACCACTCTTCTATTGTTTCTGCATGTGTTTTATCGGCTTTGTCAAAAAAGAAATGCTGGTTAATTTCAAGCCCACAGTAGGTGAAAATTCCTTTGTCGGATGTTAAAGAGAGTGCCTTGTCCATTCCAATATTTTCATATTCCGATTTTGATTTGCCTTGCGTATTGATGATTGTGGTTTGTTTGTCGGTAAGCAGACCTTTCTGGATGCCTTGGTCATAACGGTAAGCAAATCCGTAGCTAAAAACTCGGTCAATATATCCTTTCATCATTGCCGGCATTCCTGTCCACCAAATGGGGTAAATGAAAGTAAGATGGTCTGCCCACGAAATGTAATCTTGCTCTTGTTTAACATCTTCTGCAACTTTCCCGATTCGTTGTCCTTGCATATCTTGGAGCGAAAGAATCGGATTGAAATTGAGTTGATACAAATCTCTAATTTCGATTTCTTGGTTTTTACTTTGCAGAATTTTCTCCACCGTCTGCATAAAGTGATGGTTTAAACTTCCCTCATTGGGATGGGCATAAATTATTAAATGTTTCATTGTCCTATTTTGTTTAATTTGATAGGACAAAAGTAGAATGGCAAAGTCTGCTAAAATTGTAAGAAAACGAAATGGGGTTTATTCAGCCTTTGCCATACAAATATCTTGTTGAAACTTCAGATACTTTGTCGGGCTAATGTGGAGGTAATGTTTGAAGTCGTGAATGAGTTGGCTTTGGTCATAATAACCACATTGGTTGACAATGCCAAACCAATCAATTTTGGTGGATGTTGAAGCAATGTCTTGAATGAGTGCGATGGCTTTCAAAAATCGTTGATAACGGTTGGCTTCCTTGGAAGTGTAGCCTAAAAGTTTCTTATGATTGAGTTGGATGTTTCTTTCCGTTTGGTTTTGTTGACTTGCAACCGATTTAATGGGGTTCAGATTTTCATCATCAAAGTTTGCTAGCCTTTCAGCAATGATACTTCTATCCCTTAAATAAGGTTGGCAAAAATCAAGAATAAAATTTACTCGATGGTGTATGTCTTCTATTTTATTGAGGGTTGTCCACAAAGCGGTAAAACAATTTTTATCTACTAAATTGTCAGGATTTATTGGGAAATGTTCGGCAATAGCCGCGTGACCAAAAAAACGGTAAAAACCATCGTCTTTAAAATTGGCAACTAAAATTTGAGCATTAGAGGGCAAAGAATAATCAAAAGCTTGCTTGACGGGGCCTAATACAAAGCATCTATCAATAGCTACTTCTGTGCTATTTTTAGAATTAAGAATGGCCTTTTCTCCAAAGTTAAAAATTAAGATTGTTTGATACGAAGGCAAAAATGTTTTGGAAATGATGGCGGAAGATTTATTATCAGCATAATAAAAATGAGAAAAAATATCTTCATAGTCTATCGGGACAGCTATTGTAAGACTTGTGTATTTATCCTCGTTTTTTGTCATTTTCTAAGTGGCAATATTTGTACAGTTGTGTGGATGAAGTTGCCGCACAACAGTGAAAATATTAATTGGTAAAACAATAAATTTCCTATTGAGAGGAATCATAAAAACTGTACCGAAATAAGCCATTGTTTAAATCGGTACAGTTGCATTTTGCACTCATAAAATCAATAAGCTATACCTATCGAATCAAGAATTTTGTGAGAATGCAATACAATTAACGAAGTTCAATATCTGTCGAAAGAAACCGCCCGTCAATAGCATACAATCCTGGAAACTTCACAATAGGCGTAAGTTCGCTACCATCGGGCCGACATCTGAATAATAGGTCATTTGCCCTAAATACGACGAAATTGACCTCAGCAAACGACCACACATCAATACTAAGGTTTGTCCTTCCTATATTAATTTCGTTGATTAAATAGTTTGAAATACGCTTGTAACTATTGGTGTTAAGATCATAAATATACGTCCCTTGGGTTGCGGTCGTGATTTCTTCGTTGGCGATTTTTGTTCCTGATTTAGCGTTGAAAATAATATGCGAATTGTCCGTCCATTTATACTGATTGTCGGTAAATGGAATAGGAATGACTTTTTCAGTCAAATTTTTAACATCCAACACTACCACGCCCGTTTCCTTGGTCCAATAGCTTCTATTGCCTCCAACCCATCCGGCATTGCCTAAGAGAAGCCGACTTGAGTCAGGCGAAAACTCTTTTAGGAGTCCATGAGAAGTATCGACAACGCCCGTAAAGCCATTGGGCATAAACAAAAAGCTTTTGGCGCTGGAGCTCATATATGGGGTAGGGATAGGTACCGATGGTTTTTTTGCTTCAAAATCTTTCACTGAAAATGCAGGCTGATCATTGTCAGTTAGCCCACCCTCCCCGTTATAGGTCGGAAATCCACACAATAACGCTTTTGTTTGGGTTCTGTTCAACCACATTGAATGAAATGACTTGGGACTGCTGGGAAGAAATAACTGTTTTTCCAACGACCACCAACCACTTTTGGAAGGATCATTTATATCAGTGGCATAAAACCAATCAGTGATATAAGTATTATTGTTAATCCAATCACCATCTATTTCTTTAAATTTTCCGGTAGTTAAATTAATCATCTTATCATCTTGGAAGGTTTGCTGTCCTACGATAGCGTTCTCTCCTTTCACAAACAAGATTTCTCCCGTCATGGCACCATTGAAGGTAAGTTGGGTCGGTGTTGAAAACTGCCCTTTTGTTATATCAAAATCAACCTTCCAGATATCATTATTAAAAATCAAATACCCTTTTGACCAATCCGTAGATAGTTTTACGGAGCTTCTGTCTAGGGCTGACCCTTTGCTAACCGTTGCCATTTCTATATCATACTTGAAAACACCCGTTGAATCGAATCCTAACAAATGATCTCGACTGCTGGGTATTCTATTAAACAACATTTTATGTTTTTTAGAATAATACGTTTCCCCTTTTCCGGGCCACCACGATACTTCTTTTCCCGTTCGTATGTCAAGAATGACACCATAGCCACTGAAATTACCTTCAGCGGGCGAGAGATAGTTTGTATTGGTAGACAAGGTATAATAAGGTTTAGTTTCGACGGCATCAGATGACCCTCTATGAACCAAGAGGTAGTATTTGTAGTCGCTAGGGAGCAATGCACCTTTCAATGTACTTTTGTTAGAAGTGGTAGTGGTTTTAACGGGTTTAGCGTTGGATTTGGTTTGTGAATAGGCAAAGTTTACAAAGGCAAGCAGTAAAAGCACTATAATGAGTCTTTCTTGTTTCATTGGTTGTAAAGATTAGTAATTGCCTAAATATCGGAATTAAAAGCTTTACATCATTTTGAAAACAAAATAACTTATCCAACCAATGATGAACTAGGTTGCAAGTTTCCCAAAAATTCAGACAATTATCATTTTCAAAAGTAGGCTTTGATTTATCTACAATGACTCCTGATACCACTTCTTACACCAAGCTGTATAATTTTTTTATGCTTCATTACGAGGCCATTTTCATGAATAACGGATAATGAGACAAAGAAAAATGACTTCTACCACCGCATGTAAGTGTTGTGTGTTGTCTGTTAATATTGATGTTGAACGATGAGGCAAAGGTAGAGTGGGGCTAGACCTAAAATCGTTCACTTACGTTAAGAATTGAAGTTTTAAAACTTAAACCCAAAATCAAGTCCTGGTTGAATAAAGTAGTTAGGCCATTTTTGTTCTACTGCTTTAAAAGAGGCTGGAACATTCGTTCTGAGAGGCCAATAACTAATTCCGATAGCTGGTTCAAAAAAGAAGCGGTCTTTAAAAAACTTAAACTGGTAACCTAAATAAAAGTCTAGATATAAGGTGTACCCATTTCCAATCTTTTTGTTATTGTTATCCATGTATTTTTCAAAAGCATTCAACGCATAAACGGCGGTATAAACTCCTTTCCACCAAAACCGCTGGTACCCTATTGTAGGTGCAAGTATGCGTGCATGTCCAGGATAGGTATCTTCCGTACCATCAAATATTTTTCCCCAAGGCGTACCTAATGGCCAGTCGTAAACGGATCTTTTAAATCTAATGGAAACAACATCTTTTGGTGTTATCCGGTATCCAACATTTAATTGTACGTACTCAGGGTTGTGATTTTTAGTAAAATTGCCCAACAAATACAACGTGCTGCCAATGAACCATCGCTTATAAGTACTGTCTTGTTTTGCATTTTGTGCTTTTACCTCTAAACCGCTTACCAGCAGTAGGGCAAGTCCAATCCATAAAAATTTCTTTTGCATATCAATTAGTTGTTAAATGATAATGCAAAGGTAGATTGGCGAGATACCCTGACTCCTTCACTTAAGTTAAGAAAAGAAACCCTATCCCTTATCTTTTTCTACAATTCTTGCCCTTAGCCTGCTCAAGGATTGGGGTTTGATACCTAAGTAGCTCGCTAGTTGATGCTGTGGTACACGTTGGATAAGGTCTGGTCGATTTTGGAGTAAGTTGAGGTACCGTTGTTCGGGGGAAGAAGTCTTAAATGCGTCAAAATCAATTCGTTGTTTCGCTAACAGCTCTTCGGACAGTATTCTACACATAGTGTCAAACTTTGGGAATTTACGGTTTACCTCTGCTTCCATGTCAGAATTTGAAACGAGAAGGATACAATCTTCTACACAGCTTACATAATAATCGGACGGCGTTTTGCTGATGACACAGGGAGGGGTCAGCGCCTCCATTTCTGTGTAGAAAGCAGTAGTTTTTTCTTCACCGTCTAGTATATAATATGTTCGGATACAGCCTTTTAAGGGGAAGTAGCTCTCTTTCGATTTTTGCCCTTCACTGAGTAAAATTGTTCCTTTCTTTACCGAGTGAAATAAATCCAAATTAAGGAGTGCGTTCTTTTCCTCTTCTGTCAGCGTAATGTATTTGGAGATGAAGTCAAATAGGATGGTTTTCATTGTTCTTTGTAAGTACGGCTCGGCTGTTGGTGATACGTGTCGCTACTGTTACAATAGTAAGCCTAACTTGGATAAAATCCAATAATCAGGTAAAAAGCATAAAAAAAATGCTCCTTTTAGAGCCCAAAATGGCCTTGAAATAAGAGGATGTTGGGCTTTGTCAGTTTCATAAGAACGGCGTCTTAGTAGGCCAAGACAAAAAAGAAGCAGGTTTTAATGTAGTTGTATTGCCGGCGATAACTCCATGATACAAGAAAAAGGGGGAAGGAGCAATGCTCAACGCTACTTGAGGTCACTCATTTCCTTTATGGCTTGATTTTTATCCATCGCAAAAGCTTAGTGACGATAGTAAATTATTTTAATGACAGTCCCAATTGAAATACGCATTTTCAAATTTTCTATTTTTTAAGTCATCTATATTTATGAAAATGTTTGCAACTCCACAGTCGCCAAACATTATTTCATCGTCAGTGTCAATTTGTAAAAGCAACACATCTTGTTTTGATTCTTTGTTATATGCTCTTGGATCCGACTGAGTAAAATAGGCATAACCACCAATTTTATGCCCAATGACATAAAATAAATTATCCATTTGCTCTTGCTGCTCCTTTGGAAGTGTTTCTTGAAAATCGAAGTAGTCTAAGCCGTCAAAATCTATTTGAAACCGAAAGTCTTCGCATCCGCCAAATTCGGTTTCTTTATTAAATATCAATGTGTGTTCGCAGTAAATTGGACTTTCTTTATAAAGTTTATCTGTTAAAAAACTAAAGTCACTCAATGGCTCTTCGTTATCCAATTCGTGAAAAATTATTTTGTAATCTTTCTTCTCCATATTATACCAATTAGTTGGATGTACAAAAAATTGTAAGATACCACTTTGAGGGTAGTCGTCAAGTTTAGGGATTTCTGAAAAGTTGATTTGAGCCAACATTATCATAGGTGTTCCGTCTGAGCAGGTTGGGTAAGAGTGGCTTTGGGGAATATAAGGTTGTCCTAGAAATTTGCTTTGCCTAAGATTTAACTTCTGTCCATTTTTGTTTGGATGAGCAAAAATTCTAACTGTTTCAAGTCTATATTTTTCAATCTGAGCTCTAAATTTTTCTAAAAATTCTGGTATCATTTGTAGCTTCTGTTTTTATTGTCGAACGTTTTGGCGCTTGACAAAGTTGGAGATTTGAATGTATTTCAAAGTTACGAATTTAGTTGAAAAGGGTTATATTTGTGATACAATAAATCTGCTTACTCCCCGCCTGTTTTACTACCCTGAGAGCTGTGGGGGTAAACTATTTGTTAGTAATAGCGGTAAAAATTAAATTTATGGAGGGCTTTGAAAAAGTGAAAATAAATGAAAAACAAATTGTTGATTAAAGTTTTTTGTGGGGTTTTGTTATTTTATGTAGTAATCTATGTTGTTAAGTCTCTCTTAGAATATGGTCAGCCGAATTTTGATGAAGAATTGGTTAGTGACTTGACTCGTGAGAGAAGACTTTATAGTGAAATTGGGAGTTATCAGGGATATGAGTTTACTTATTCTCGAAGCGATACTAAAAAAGATTCGCTAGTCTTTGTACTAAAAATAAATGGTTTAGAAGGGAGTGTCAAATATGATGGATTAGCTGTTAAAAAGAATAATAAATGGATTTTAAAAAAAATAATAAAACAAAATAAGTAAGAGTAGATTTAAAAACTTCCTAAAGGCTTAAATTATATAATGCCTTTTCCTAAGACATGACTTGAGGAAAGTGCTTTTGTTGCCCAAATATTAGTAAAATGAAATGGTTTTATTCCCAAATGCAAAGAAAGATTAACGGATTGAAGTGTGAAGAATTGAAATACAGCTGATAAAACTTGGAAAATAGGGGGTAGGGGCATGAGAAATCAGATAAATTAGGAAATTAATTATGCTCGTTTGGTAAGTTTACAGATACTACTTTAAATGACCATCTAAATTAAATTCTTGAAATGACTAATCAAAATGGAAAGAAAGATAACAAGGTAATAATTAGTTTTTGGTTTTTTTGTCTGATTGCAATTGTAACTCCTATTTTAGCTAATATTTTTTACAAATTTGAATTCACGCGATGGCAGAAAATAATTGCTCTTTATTCGCTTTTTGGGTTTATACCAACGATGATAATTTTCATAATATTCAACCAGACTATGAACCCAAAAGCTTTTGAAAGAAAGATTATAAATATAGTTGGAGTGTTATTTGCTGTGAGTTGGGCAGGATACCTATTGTATTCATTACTATCGGGAGAGTTTGTTTAACTCCCTTTAAGATATGAAAGTTAAAATCATTGTGTTTTGACAACGTATCCATTACTAATGCCCCCTTGGAGTCGCGCCCGACTCGGCGATTGTGTAAGAAAGGTGAGTTGATCGGTACAGATCTTGGGCTTGGAATTTGGTTGTTTAACTTATTGTTTCTTCAATCTGTTTCATATACTATTGTCCAATAGGGTTCAAAAATAATGTCTTTAAAGTTGAAACTATGTAAATTTTTACCTCTGTAAATCCCGTTGCTAAAGGTGTCTTGTATCCAATTACGAAATGTCCAGTTTTGGTCATTGTCTTTTTTTTCTTATATCTACCTCAGCGGTTAGGTTAGAGGGCTGATAGGTAAAACTAATACGCATAGAAAATGGAGTGTTTTTTTTCTACAAAAATCGCCAGAAAAGGCTAATTTCTGGCGACTTTTGTAGAAAATATTGGAAAAAGTAGTCCTAAAAACTCCAAGTAAAACTCAATTTAGCATTGAAAGGCGTGCTCGGGGTGAAGTGGATTTCTTCTACGGGAGAGGTTTCATTTTGCAGGCGACTTTCGGTTGCAAATTGGGTTTCTTTCCAACGAGTATTAAAAATGTTTTGAATGGAGAGGCTAGTCATAAAACGGTTTTTAGTATAACTGAGCAAACCATCACATACAAAGTATCCTTTGGCTATAATGCTGTAGTCTTCGTTGGCAGGACGGTCTCCTACATAGCGATAACGTAAACTTCCGCTAAAACCAGTTTCATTTTTCCAAGTTAAGCCCCCAATACTCGTGAAATGGACAGCCAAGGGGAGGTAGTTTTGTCCTTCGGCTTCTCCAACGGCACGAGGCTTGGCCCAGTTAGCATCCACATCCACAAAAAGCCGTTTCCCCACTTGATAACGTAGCGACACATCCACTCCTTTGCGTACAGACTTGCCTGAAGGCTCTACTACTCCCGCATCGCCTACATATACAAACTCCTGATCTAACCACAAATACCAATAAGCGGCGTTGAAGAGCAAACGCGGAATCGGTTTCCAGACTGTTCCGGCATCCAAGCCATAAGCCGCTGGCAATATTTCCAAACCGCTACGTTCGACCACCGCACGGGTATCGTTGGAGTGAAAGCCCTTACCAGCATTGAGGTAAAATTGTAAGGAGGAATTGTGAGTATAGTACAGATTCAACTTCGGTGACACAATCGATGCTTGGGACTTAGAAACGGTATTGTTCTGTAATTGGTCAGTGTATTGATTGCGAAAATAATCAAACCGTACTCCCACCGTGGCCGAAAGACGCGGACTGAGCTGGAGAGTCTCGTCTACATACACACCTACATTGGCTTCATTGACATTCCCAAGTTTGAAGGCTTCGAGTAGGAGCGAGCGATCTTTGGTATGAGAAAGTTCTGAATCGGAGGTGAGGTCGAGGCGATAATTGATACCCGCATTGAAAGTGGCTGACTTGGTGCCTAAACTATGGGTGATAGCGTAGTTGCTATTATAACCCCATAAGTTTCGGGCTTCACGTTGCCGAATTTGGTCGCCATTGAGAGGGTCTTCCAGAAAAAATGTAAAGTTGGAATAAAGGGTAAAATTATAATTAGAATAAAAAAGCTGGTTTTTCCATACGTGGTTTCGCTTGGTCAGGGTCACGAGTTCGGCATTGAAATTCGTGCGGCTAGTTTCCCCTCCTTCATTGGGGTCAATCGCCCCAAAGAAGCCGATAGTACCGTCGGCCACGGCGCGGTCGGGGATTTGGCCTGAAGCATCCCAGCGGCTCCAAAAAGTAGAGGCCGTTAGGGTCAAGTTGGTATTTTTGGAAAGGTGACTATGGAATTTGCCGAGCAAGTTGACCCGATTAAAATGCTGAGGGGCTTCAAAATAAGAATCAGAGTAGTTGTATTCGCCGGCTATGTAAGCATTATTGGTGGCGGTTTTGAGCAAGTTGGCTCCTGCTACTAAACGATAAGTGTTGAATTGTCCCACTTCTGCTTTGACGAAGTTTTGATCAAGTACGGTTTTGGTACGAAAATCAGCCCAACCTGCCGTAGCAAAATTGCCTTTGTCGGCATCATAAAGTCCTTTCTTAAAATCTACTTTTTCAATCAATTCGGGAATGATAAAATGCGCATCGGCATATCCCTGACCGTGGGCATGAGAAACCATGTTGATAGGCATCCCATCGACGGTAAGCCGAATGTCAGTACCGTGGTCAATATCAAAACCTCGCAAAAAGATTTGTTCGGCCTTTCCGCCGCCTGCGTGCTGACCAATCACTAGCCCAGGTATGATTCGTAGCACTTCTTGAGAATTGTTGATAGGGCGGGTTTTGATATCAAGGCTCGAAATCACCTGTTGATGTTGGGGGTTTACGGCAGAGACTTTCACCTCGCTGAGTTGGAGTGAAGTTTGGTCAAGGGCAAAATCAACATTAATGGTTTCATCTTCTTTAACAACGACGATTTGGCTTTGTGCCTTGTATCCCACAAAAGATACTTCTACTCGGTAAGTGTTGGGCAATAAATGCTGAATACTAAAGTAACCAGCAGCATCCGCGACGGCGCCTTTGTTGTGGTCGGCTATAAGGATGTGTGCCCCTACAATGGGCTGTTTGGTGGTTTTATCGACAACTCTCCCTACTACACTGCCAAGGTGAGCAAAAGCGGCATACATACTCAAATAAAGAAGAAGAAGTGTGGAAATAGATTTTTTCATGTGTTTGTGAATGAATAAAAGGAGTACTAAAATTTGTGCACAAAAGTACTACTTGTATGTTTGTTCGAAAGTAAATTGAATTTAGAAAATATTTTCTAAAAATTTAAAAATAAAATTTTCCGCGATAAGTTGACTCGCTGAAAATCTTACTTTGCTTGCTATTAGATGCTTAGATTCTTTCCAAATCTTAGGAGATTTGCGTGAGCTTTGTAGTGAGTATTAAAAAAAATGAGCAGTTTTGTTTCGTTTTTAGCATCATTAACCTAGGATACCTTTGAATTTCACCGACGAGATAATAGACGCATTGTCTATCGATTGCCTTATTTTCGGATTTAAGGACGCCCAGCTTTCCATTCTTTTAGTCAAACACGGAATCGGGCCCACGCTAGGCCAATGGGCCTTGCCAGGCAGTTGGATAAGGTACAACGAAAGTATCGACGAAGCTGCTGGGCGAATATTGTCGTCGCAGACTTCCGTGGAGAATATTTATCTAGAGCAGTTCAAAACCTTCGGCGAAGTGCGCAGATTTCCACCTCGACGCGTCATCACGATTGCCTATTATGCCTTGGTCAATATTGAAAAGTTTGAACTTCACCCTGGCCCTACCGAAGCCGATGTGTCGTGGTTCAATATCCAAGATATACCTACGATGCCTTTTGACCACAACAAAATTTTTCAAGATTGCCTTGATTTTCTAAAGCACAAAATCCAACATGAGCCGATTGGGTTTAATCTACTTCCGTCAAAATTTACGCTCTTGCAATTGTTAGAGCTGTATGAAGCGATTTTGGGGCAAAAACTCGATAAATCGAATTTTCGAAAGAAGTTTTTGAAAATGAATCTATTAGTGGATACAAACGAACGTCAACAGGATGTATCGCACCGTGCGGCTACTTTGTATAGGTTTGATGAAAACGTGTACAATAAACTGTTGGCGAAAGGGTTTACATTTGAGGTATAGTATCGCCCTTTCGCCCAAAGTCCGCCTTATAAGTAAGGTTCAATGGTCTGGATTTTGCCATCAGCATCGTATTCCAACTCCGTCATTTTGATGCTGCGTAGATGTGTAACGCCTTCCGAGAGGCTTGAATCGTGGTAAAAAAGAAACCATTTCCCATCTACTTCACAAATCGAATGATGCGTAGTCCAACCTATCACGGGTTGAAGAATGGGTCCCTGATACGTAAAAGGGCCATAAGGCGAATCGCCAATAGCATAACAAATGTAGTGCGTATCGCCTGTCGAATACGAAAAATAATACTTGCCATTGTAGCGATGCAACCAAGGAGCTTCAAAAAAACGCCGTTCGTTGTCGCCTGCCAACAACAAATTTCCTTTTTCATCCAAAATCTGTACATCTCGTGGACTTTCGGCAAGTGCTAGCATATCATCGGTCAACTTGGCTACTTTAGGGCAAAGAGCGGTTTCATTGGCAAGAGGCTCTTCATTTTCATGGTGATAGATGTTGTCGCGGTACTTTTGTAATTGGCCGCCCCAAATGCCTCCAAAGTATAAATAATAACTTCCGTCGGTGTCTTCAAACACTGCGGGGTCGATGCTATAGCTGCCTTTGATGGGGGATTCTTCTGCCACAAAAGGCCCGGTGGGAGAGTTGGCAATCGCCACACCAATCTGAAAAATTCCTTCGTGGTTTTTGGCTGGAAAATAAAGATAGTATTTACCTTCTTTGTGGGCGGCATCAGGTGCCCACATTTGTCGCTCAGCCCAAGGAACATCGTTTTTGTGGAGCGCCACACCGTGGTCAATTACTTCGCTGTCAGGCGATTCCATAGAAAAGACGTGATAGTCTTCCATCCCAAAATGATCTCCGTCATCATTAAACGGAACTCCTGCGTCAATATCGTGGGAAGGATAAATATAAATTTTTCCGTCAAAAACGTGGGCCGAAGGATCGGCGGTAAACAAATGTGTAACCAGTGGTTGAGAAATAGCTCGTTTGTTAAGCTCCTCAAAATCAATGTGTGACGTGCTTTCTTCTGGCATTTTTTTATTTTTTATTAATTGCTGTAATCAACTTTTGTCGGATGTGAGAAACTTCTATCACTTCGCCTAAACTTCTGTCACTTCACCTAAACTTGTGTCACTTCGCCTAAACTTCTGTCACTTCACCTAAACTTCTGTCACTTCGCCTAAACTTTTGTCACTTCACCTAAACTTCTGTCACTTCACCTAAACTTCTGTCACTTCACCTAAACTTTTGTCACTTCGACGAAGGAGAAGTCTAAAACCTACCGCTGACGTTTTTCTTTCAAATCGGTCTCAATACGTACTTCCATTGTTTTGTTTATTTCATACCAAAACAATAAAGCAGTACCTACCAAGAAAATCAATCCCGGATAAATACTGACGGCCATTTGAATGCCATTGACGGCCTCTAAGGTTTGTTGAGTTTGCTCCGCTATATACCCGTATTTAGACAATATCCCTGCTCCTAAAGCTCCGCCGATACTTAAACCTGCTTTTAACCCAAAGATCATAGCTGAAAATATAATAGCCGTAGCGCGACGGTTATTTTTCCATTCTGAATAATCGGCCACGTCGGCTATCATGGCCCAAAGCAACGGAATCGTTACACCATAAGTAAAGCCGTGGAGAATTTGGGTGAAAAATACCAAACCAATGCTGGTATTGGCATAAAAATTAAACATCAGCAAGCACAGCGCCGAAAGTGCCAAGAAAATTCCAAAAATGTTACGCTTCCCAAAACGGTCGGCTAGGGGTTTTGAAAACATGATTCCCACAATCATAAAAATAATCCCACCCGCATTAAAAACACTGTTGGCGGAGGTAGGGGCATCTTCAGGCCATTCAAATTTGCCTAGCCCTAAGCTTGTAATCGTGGTGTTTAAGCCCTGAATAAAATCATTGAAACCAATGGATTCTAGATAAGCCGCTTGGGCAGCAGGGTCGAGATAGTATTTGAAATAATAAATGTACATGCCGCCTTTGAGGGCTAAGGTGACAAACACCAAGATAGTTACGACCAGCATAATGACCCAAGGTCTGTTTTTAACAAGGTCTGTTAAATCTTGTTTGATGGAGTTTTTTTCTTCAACGGGGGGCACTATACGCTCTTTAGTAGTGAAAAAAGTAATCCAAAAACAAATCACCCCTACAATGGCAAAAAATAGCATTACCTTTTCAAACCCCACGGCCTTGTTGCCATGACCAAGCGACAACGCCAGAGGCAAAAGCAATGATTGAATGATAAATTGGGCAACCATCACAGCCACAAAACGATACGATGAGAGGCTATTACGTTCTTTCATGTCGCCCGTAATAACCCCGCTCAACGCCGAATAGGGCAAGTTGTTGGCCGAATACACAATGACGAGCAGCAGATAGGTGGTGAGGGCATACACAACTTTGCCTGTTTCCCCAAAATCTGGAGTAGAAAAAGCCAACAATGAAATCACGCCAAAAGGAACAGACGTCCAGATAATCCATGGCCGAAATTTTCCCCAGCGTGTATTGGTTCGGTCGGCGATGAGTCCCATCAAGACATTGAAAAATGCCCCTAACAAGCCCCCCACAAAAATAATGACACTTGCCGTACCAGCAGGGATTTTGTAAACGTCGGTGTAGAAATACGCTAAAAAGGTCATTAATGTCTGAAAAATCAGGTTGGCAGCTAAATCGCCTAAGCTATACCCAATTTTTTCGAGAACTGAGAGTCTCTGATTGCTGGAATTCATGAGAGTGGTTGATTTAATATGGATTAAAATAGTAGGGCTTCATGTCGAAGCCCTACAAAATTATCATAGGTTAATTTCAAATTTTATCTACTTGAATGTTGGTTAAACCCCTTTAACCCCAAAGTACACCCAATTAGGTAGATTTGAATAGGAAAGCAAACTTATGGTAATGTTTACTATAATACTAATGGTATTTTTTACAATATCGGTAAATGTTTTTTGTTTTTCAGGTTAAGTGTTTGTTTTTCAGTGTATTAGGTGTTTGCTTATTTTGAAGATTCTCCGTCAAATTTTTGTATTATGTTCAAAATCAATCTTTATAAAAAAATAAATTTCAACTTATTGTAAAAAATACCATAAGATATTGAAACTTTATTACTTTTGTTAGACTATTCACAAAAAATCTTTGTTTGATTATATTACTCGGTTTTACTATGGCTTTTCCAGTTCAAGACCATGTACTATGGAAATCATATCGAGAGGGCGATAAGCAAGCGCTTGGGATGATTGTTGAGCGACATTATCGCACACTACGCCGCTATGGTCTAAAATTTATGATTGATGAAGCAACGGTGGAGGATTGTATCCAAGATTTGTTTTTGCAGCTTTGGCAAAATCGCCTTCAAATCAACGATACTTTTTCGGTAAAACATTATTTATTAAAATCTTTGAGAAGCCATATCATTCAATATCTACGAGCCGAAAAACACTTTAGTCACCAAGAGACGGATTGGGACACTGCCTTGCCCGAAGAAGTAGACGCCGAAACGTTACTCATTCAGGAAGAAGTGGCATTGTTTCAAGTAAATGAACTAAAAAGACAACTTGATACTCTTCCCGCTCGTGAGCGAGAAGCCTTATATTTGAAATATTACGAAAACTTATCGGTATGTGAAATTGCTGAAATGATGAATGTAAATCGTCAATCAGTTTCTAATTTTTTACAAAAAGCCCTCAGCAAGCTGCGTAATCGTTGGCTAGTAGCACCTCTCTTTATGATAATTTGTACTTTTTTTTAAAAAAATTAGCTTTCACTAGGGTATCTAGGGTACGTATCTTCATACTATCAATAAAAATAGTAGAAAAGTACCAATGAGCCTTTCACCAAACCCTTTTTCTGTGGCTGAACTTCTTGAGGATGAAGCTTTCCAACGTTGGATGAAGGAAAGACAGCCCGACGATCGCCTCTTTTGGAAAGAGTGGCTCCAGGTTTATCCCGAAAAAAGAGAAATATACGAACAAGCCGTTGCTACATTTTTGGCGATTGAAGGCAAAGAAGATACTCTCTCGGCCCAAGATATTTCTCTAAAAAAAGAACAAATACTAGAACTGATTTCTGAAGAATCTTCCTCTTTTATAAAACCGCTTTTGAGCTGGACTTGGCTCCGTGGGGTGGCGGCTGTTATCATCATGAGTGTAGTGACGTGGTATTATTTTCGGGATTCAGATACTTCACAAATAGCCCCTTTGACGACCCGCACCGAAGAAAAAGCCCTCAAGAAAGAGGAATGGAGGCAGGTAAGTAATACAACCCAACAGCCTATGGTGGTTTTACTGCCTGACAACTCATCGGTGGTGTTGTCAGAAGGAAGCAGTTTACGGTTCCAGACAGCCGTAAATACCGCTAAACGGGAAGTGTTTTTGAAAGGAGAAGGTTTTTTTGAAGTAAGTAAAGACCCCCAGAAACCTTTTTTTGTTTATACCAATAGTCTCACTACCAAAGTATTGGGTACAAGTTTTCAAGTACGTTCGTTTGAGGGAGAGACAGTGGCTTCGGTAAAAGTAAAGTCAGGTAAAGTGGCGGTGATGCCTATAGCTTCGCCCAATAAGCCCACTTTACTTACTCAACACCAACAGTTAAGTATTGAAATCAAAACGAACAAAATAACCCAAGAAGAATCGCCAATAGTGCCAGAGAATCCTTCCGACGTTGTCAATCAGGAGTTTACGTATGAATATGCCCATGTATCTGACATTTTAGAGCAGCTGCAAGAATCTTATAATATGCCTATTCAATATGAGCGAGAAAAACTCTCCACTTGCACGTTTACAGGGCAATTAAACGACTTACCATTTCTTGAAAAAATCCGATTAATCTGCCTGACCATCGAATCTACTTACCAAATAATCGATAACAAAGTCGTCATCCAAAGTAAAGGATGTAATTAACCATTTTTTGTTTAAATCTTAACCAAACTAATAATAATGAAGTCTTAAAATCTATCTCTTTCCTTTTTCAAAAAAGAAAAGCGATAGTGCTACCAACACTATCGCTTGTACTACTTTGAAATGTGTAGGTATGACACATTTCGCCTAAAAGGCAGTAAACTGTTTTTGTCATTTCTTCCAAAAAACAACAAAACAAACAAATGTATGTATTACGATTTATTTAATCACAATGTTTGGATCAGGATTATGAAAATATCAAGCCTGCAATTCTTACTTGTGCTCCTATTTTTTAAAATAAGCTTCGCCCATGATGGCAAAGCGCAGGAGATTTTGAAGCGTCGAATTAGTTTTTCGGCTCAGAACCAAGATGCAGAAGTGGTTATCAAGAGAATTGAAAAATTGGCCAATGTACAATTTTTATTCAGTAGAGAAATTGTACAATCGAAGCGCAAAGTTACCTATCAAGCCAATAATGAAGAACTTTTTGGCGTATTGGAGCACATTTTGACCCCGCTCAATTTGACCTACGAAGTAGTAGGGCAACAAATTTTAATCAAACGGCAGCCTGCGCCCACCCCTTTTCTCCCCCAAAATTCGCCCCAAGAAGCAAGTCTCACTGAAATAAAGCAAATAGACATTGCGGGCCGTGTAACAAGCGATGATGGCCAAGGCTTACCAGGGGTAAATATTCAAGTAAAAGGCACCGTAAAAGGTACAAGTACAGATGCAAACGGTGACTATAAACTTACTCTTCCTGACGCTAATGGGGTTGTTCTTGTTTTTTCGTACGTAGGATATGTCACCAAAGAAGTGACAGTGGGTGCTCAAAAAATCATCAATGTTCGTCTGGAAGCCGACAACAAGACCCTCAATGAAGTAGTAGTGGTAGGCTACGGGACGCAACGCAAACGCGACATGACGGGCGCGGTAGTATCGGTCAATGAAGCTACGCTCAAAGAAGTACCTGCCCCCAACCTTTTGAACCAGCTCAAAGGACGGGCAGCGGGGGTATCTATTGTCAGCAATGGCTCTACACCCGGTAGCCAAGGAACTATTCGTATCCGTGGAAACCGCTCTATTACTACTGGAAACGGCGATGGCCTTGATGGGCCGCTTGTGGTAGTGGATGGTATCCCGTTTGGAGGGCTCAACGATATAAACCCCGACGATATTACTAGCCTCGAAATCTTAAAAGATGCCTCTGCTACCGCTATTTTTGGTTCGAGAGGAGCGGGTGGGGTGATTTTGATTACTACCAAAAGAGGAAAAACTGGCAAGCCTGTATTGACTTATGATGGGTATCATGGGGTGACTAGTATCATGGGTAAATACAATGTCATGAATGGTGAGCAATATGCCAAATTTAAAGACCTTTCAGCAGCATTGAATACCCAAGGAGCAGGTACAACGGCTTATCCACTCACGGAGGAAGAAAAGGCAAATCTTGCCGCAGGAGTCTCGACCGATTGGCAGGATTTATTGTATAAACCAGGCTTTAATACAAGTCATCAACTTGGCTTACAAGGTGGGGTAGAAAATACGCAATATGGCTTGGGAATAGGGTATTTTAACGAAACAGGTATTATGCCAAACCAGGATTTTCAACGTATGAATATCCGCGCTACCATCGACCAAAAAATCGGCAAACGAGTAAAAATAGGACTAAATACTATCAATACCCTTACGTACAGAAACGACCCAGCGGGTGGGGGAGTGCCGACAGAGTTGGTTCGTTTGTCTCCTTTGATCAAACCGTATAATGATGATGGTACAGTCAACTTGAACCCCAAAAAAGGTACGATTGAAGCGCAAGCTGTAAGTCCGTTGACATTGATTTCGCGCGGAAATGATATTCTTTCTAACGAACGCTCCATCCGTACCTTTAATAGTTTGTATGCCGAAGTAAATATTCTAGACGGACTCAAATACCGTTTCAATGCAGGCTTGAATTTTAGCCAAGTACATTTTAATGGATATGGGCCTCCAAACACTTTCGTGAACTCGGGCGTTGACCAAAGTGTATCTAACGCTGACATCAGAAATACGGAGTATTGGGACGTAAACATGCAGCATTTGCTGTATTATGATAAGGTTTTTGCTCAAAAGCATAAAATTGGGTTGACTGCTCTTTATGAAATCACCAAAAATCATAACATAGGTAGTAGCTTTAACGTAAAAGGCGTACCCGCTGATTATATCAAAACCTCCAACTTCTCTTTGGCTTCTGGTCAACCTACTGGTAGTGGTAGCTTTGGAGAAACGGGACTTTTGTCGTACATGGCGCGGGTAAATTATACTTTCAATGATAAATATAATTTGACGGCTACTTTCCGTCGCGATGGTTCTTCGACATTATCACCCGGAAATCAGTACTTCAATTACCCAGCTATTGGTTTGAGTTGGAATATTATTGATGAGCCATTTATGAAAGAAGTACCTGTTTTCTCTAATTTAAAATTGAGAGGTGGTTGGGGAATTTCGGGCAACCGCAACGTAGGAGCTTATGCTACGCTAGGTGCTCTTTCCACAGGGTATTACAACTTCGGTACTACCACGGCAGGACAGGTACTGGCCTATACCGTTACGAGTCTTCCAGCGAGTGATTTGGGCTGGCAATCCACTTCTCAATCCGACATTGGTTTAGAAATTGGGTTGTTTAACAATCGCATTACAGGTTCATTTGATGTTTATTACCAAAAAACAAAAGACATTTTGCTTTCGGTAAATTTGCCTCAAAGTAACGGTGCGGGTTCTACCTTAAAAAACTTAGGACGAACAGAAGGAAGAGGATTTGAGTCATCGTTGACTTTCGACATTTTCAGAAATAAAGGTGGTTTTAATTGGAGTGCTGACGTAACCTATTTCTTCAACCGTGAGAAAATTACCCAGCTCACTACTCCTACTGAGCTAGACAATAAAGGTAATTTTTGGTTCGTAGGGCATCCACTCACCGTTATTTATGATTACAACAAAATCGGTATTTGGCAGCAAGCAGATGTGGATAACGGCGCGTTGAAAAAACAAACATCGCCAGTGCAGATTCCGGGCGAAATACGAGTAGAAGACGTGGACAATAATGGCGTGATTGATGCCAATGACCGTAAAATCATCGGTAATTTTCAACCAAAATGGGAAGGGGGGCTTACCAACAGATTTACTTACAAAGGCTTTGACCTGTCTATCGTTACCTTCGCACGTATGGGGATGAAAGTTGTAGTTCCTTATTTGTCAGGTACATCAGGTGGGGGTTCGGGCTTTGGTTTCTTAAACCAAGGACGCTCCAACCAACTAGTAATGGATTATTGGACGCCTGACAATCCAACCAATGCCTTCCCAAGACCAGATGCAGGTGGTGGGGTAAGAAACTTTACTTCGACTACTTCGTACCAAGACGGCTCGTTTATTAAGATGAGAAGTATCAATTTAGGTTATACTGTCAATGGAAAATTACTCTCCAAATTGGGCGTTTCTTCGGCGCGTATTTACCTCAATGCTACCAATCCTTTTATTATTTATTCACCATTAGTGAAAGACAAATTGGCAGTTGACCCCGAAGGAAACGGCTATGGTAATACCATTCAAGGAGGTAATTTTAATCGTTTTGTGACCGTAAACCTCAACAACCCTCCAGTGCGTCAATATACCTTAGGTTTGAATCTTAAATTTTAATTCAAGATGAAAAAGATACATAGTTTACTCATTGTCTTTACTTTACTTTTCTGCCTAAGCTGCGGAAAAATACTGGAAGAGCATCCTCAATCACAAATTGTTCCTTCTTTTTTCAATAGCGCTTCGGGGGTATTGGGCGGTATTGCGGGTGTATATAACGAAATCCGTGGCCAGTGGGGTACCGAAGGGTTCTCCTCGGAAATGCAGGCTGGTACCGACGAATTTATCCAAGGTGCAAGTAGTGGCGGTGGTCCAGTACATACCTTCAACGGCCTCAATAGTACCAATTTCGGTTCGGCTTGGGCGGCGGCTTTTACTTCTATCAATACCATCAATGGAGTATTAAAATTTGGGCAAAACATTGATTTGCCCGAAGCCACCAAAAAACAATATTTAGCACAAGCTAAGTTTTTGAGAGCTTTTTGGTACTTCTATTTGGTACAAACCTGGGGAGACGTGCCTTTGCATACGGAGTTTATTACGTTGCCCTCGCAAAGTGCCAAAAGAGACCCTGCGGCTGAGGTTTATAAATTGATTATTCAAGATTTTACGGATGCCGCTGCCGATTTACCTGACAAGCCAACGGCTCCTTTTTTGGGTAAAGCTGCTACCAAGCCTGCCGCTTTGTTTTTCTTAGCAAAAGCCTATTTGACGCGCGGTTGGTTGACAAACTCCCAAGCCGATTTTGCCGAAGCGGCTAAAATTTCAAGTGAAATTATTGCCAATAAAGGAACGTATGGCTTAGACTTGTGGCAAGACTTTGGGGATGCGTTTGTACCTGCCAATGACTACGGTAAAGAAACGCTGTTTGTAAGTGACCACTCAAACGATGCCAAATATGGCTACTATCGATTGGGGCAGGGCGAAAGTGGTGGTTTTGCCAATAATCTTACTCCTTGGTTTACCAACTGGAACTATCCTAATAACAGTGGAATAAACTCTTTTGTAAATGCTTCTGGGGTTTTGGTCAACTCTGGAACGTCGGGGATGATTCGTGATTCCTATTATGGCCGTCCGTATCAGCGTCTTCGTCCCAACAGTGTCAAACAAACTTCTGGGGTAAATGCCGGTAAAAATTATTTTCTTGATCAAGCTTTTGTAAAGAGAGATATTGATTCTCGCTTTATGAATACCTTTTATACGGTGTATATCTCTAATACAGCTGTAACCAATACGGCTAATGCCGCCAACAATAAACGCGGTATCGGCTATACCATGCAAGTAGGTGTGGATACTGCCGTATTGATAACGGACTATGAAGTTGTAGGTGCTCCTCAATTTAATGGAACACGGCCTTTCAAAGGAATCATTGCTCCTCCAAGCTTGTGGAAAGCAGATTTGTACCCTGCTATCAAGAAACACATGGATCCAAGCCGTGGTAGCAACTTCAACGACCCTTCTACTCGTCCGGTAGTCATTACTCGTTTTTCAGAAGTGTATTTGGTAGGAGCCGAAGCCTATCTTCAATCAGGAAACAAAGCAAAAGCCGCTGAATTGCTGAATGTGGTTCGTCAAAGAGCTGCTTATCGAAAGACGAACACCGCAGCACAAAATGCCGCTGCTGCTGCTGCAATGACGATTACTGCCGACGAAGTAACCGTTGATTTTATCTTGGATGAAAGAAGCCGTGAATTTTTTGGCGAGTGGATGAGGTTCCAAGACTTAGTCAGAACCAAATCTCTAGTAAGACGTATCCAAGCTTGGAATAACGAAGCTGCTCCGTACGTCAAAGATTTTCATATGCTAAGACCGATTCCTCAGTCACAAATAGATCGTACTGTTGAGGGACCTGCTTTTACGCAAAACACTGGTTATTAAAATTGAAGTGTGCCAGTAGAAGATAAATCGCATGAACGGGATGTAAGTGGCATTTGTCACTTACATCTTTTGTGATTTTTTAATCAATATATTTGTATATTTTATGAAATAAATATAACTTTTTTATCTTTGTAGAGGCGTTTATAAGTACCTTTGGCTATGTAATATTTATCCAACAAAGACCAAATTTCATCATTTATCCTTTCTGAATACACAAAAACGGTAGTGATACCCTAACTGTTTTTTTTATCAGGGGAAATGTGTCATAACTACACATTCTGCCTTTTATTGTAAAAATTTAGTTTAAAAAAATAGCCAATTCTATCCTTATTAGGTCGTAAACTTATTATTAATGAAACAGTTATTTTCGTTTTGCTTTCTTTTTTTATCGTCTCTGGGTTTCTCTCAGGAAGCGACAAATCTCAAACTCTGGTACAACAAACCCTCGGGGACGGTTTGGGAAAATGCCTTGCCCATCGGTAACGGGCGCTTGGGGGGAATGGTCTATGGGAACGTTGGCCGCGAAACAATTCAATTGAATGAGCACACGGTTTGGTCAGGTAGCCCCAACCGCAATGATAATCTTGACGCGTGGGCTTCGCTGCCTGAAATCCGTCAGCTGATTTTTAACGGTAAACAAAAAGCGGCCGAACAGCTGGCCAACAAAACCATCATTACCAAAAAATCGCACGGGCAGATGTTTCAGCCCGTTGGCAATCTGCACCTTACCTTTGACGGACACGACAACTATACGAATTATTACCGCGAACTGGATATTGAACGCGCCGTATCCAAAACGACCTACACAGTCAACGGAGTGAAATATAAGCGTGAAGTGCTTGCCTCTTTGCCCGACCGCGTGATTGTGATACAATTGACGACCGATAAATCGGGAAGTCTGTCTTTTGCAGCTTCTTATGCCACACCTCATGCCCAAAAAGAAATCAAGACGGTTTCTTCAAATGAATTGACTTTATCAGGTATTACCTCCGATCATGAGGGCGTGAAAGGCATGGTGAAGTTCAAAAGTATTGCCCGTATCAAAACCCAAGGCGGAAGTATCACCGCCAATGATACCGCGTTGATTGTCAAAGGAGCAACCTCTGCTACTATTTACATTTCTATTGCTACTAATTTTAACAGTTATAAAGACCTCAGCGGCGATGAAAATGCACGGGCATTGGCCTATTTGAACAAAGCTTATGCCAAACAATATGCTACCATTTTACCCACTCATATCACTGCATACCAAAGGTTTTTTAATCGTGTAAAGCTAGACCTTGGAACAACCAATGCTGCACAACTCCCGACTGATGAACGGCTTAAAAATTTTCGTTCAGTCAATGACCCTCAGTTGGTTACGCTGTATTATCAATATGGCCGCTACTTGCTGATTTCGTCCTCACAACCATCGGGCAACGGTGAATCGGGGCAGCCCGCCAACTTGCAAGGTATCTGGAACCATAGAATGCGTCCACCGTGGGACAGCAAGTACACAATCAACATCAATGCCCAGATGAACTACTGGCCTGCTGAGAAAACCAACTTGTCGGAGCTGCATGAGCCGTTTTTGAAAATGGTAACGGAACTTTCCGAAACGGGTCAGCAAACGGCGCGCGAAATGTACCATACCCGTGGCTGGATGGCGCACCATAATACCGACATCTGGCGGGCAACGGGAGCTATCGACGGGGCGTTCTGGGGTATGTGGCTGGGCGGTGGCGGCTGGACAGCGCAGCATTTGTGGGAACACTATCTGTACAATGGAGACAAGGCATATTTGACAAAAATTTACCCCATTCTGAAAGGAGCGGCCCTTTTTTACGCTGATTTCCTGATTGAACACCCCAAGTACAAGTGGCTGGTAATCAACCCGGGAAGCTCCCCCGAAAATGCCCCAAAAGCCCACGATGGTTCGTCGCTGGACGCAGGCACGACGATGGACAACCAGATTGTGTTTGATGCCTTCAGTACGGTCATTCGGGCGTCGGAAATCCTGAAAAAAGATGCCGCTTTTGCCGATACCCTTAAACAATTGCGTGGGCGACTGGCACCGATGCATGTAGGTCAGTACGGTCAGTTGCAGGAATGGCTCGACGACGTGGACGACCCGAACGACCACCACCGCCACGTATCGCATCTGTACGGTTTGTTTCCGTCCAACCAGATTTCTGCTTACCGCACGCCCGAGTTGTTCAATGCTTCCCGCACAACGCTTATTCACCGTGGCGATGTCTCGACGGGCTGGAGCATGGGCTGGAAAGTAAACTGGTGGGCAAAGTTGCAGGACGGCAATCATGCCTACGCCCTCATTCAGAATCAGTTAACTCCGCTCGGCGTCACCAAAGACGGTGGAGGGACGTACAACAATCTGTTTGATGCTCATCCGCCGTTTCAGATTGACGGGAATTTTGGCTGCACGTCGGGCATTACCGAAATGTTCATGCAAAGTACTGACGGAGCAGTACACCTGCTGCCAGCCCTGCCTGATGTCTGGCCTGCGGGTAGCGTGGGCGGTTTGCGGGCTATCGGCGGATTTGAGGTACAGAACATGGAATGGAAAGACGGCAAACTCACCAAATTAACCATAAAATCGGCGCTAGGCGGCAACCTACGGGTGCGTACGCCAAACGCCCTCAAACTCACCAACGGGAGCGGGCTCAAACCTGCTGCTGGCGAGAATCCGAATATGTTCTATCTAACACAAAAAACACCCGCTCCTGTCCTTTCAGCGAAAGCCAGTTTGACCCCGCTTTCGTTGAAAGAAACAGTGTTGTATGATGTGCCGACGCAAGCAGGAAAAACATACGTTTTTGTGGCGCAATAAAAATGATTAACAGAATATCTTAACTATACTATGTTGAAAACCGCACTTATCACCTTTTGTATTGTTTGTTTGGTAACTTTTGGATTCGTGGCTCAGGCTCAGAAAGTTACCCTGAATAACCCCATTTTGACGGGTTTTTATCCCGACCCTAGTATCGTCAAAGTAGGGCCTGATTACTATACGGTTCATTCCACCTTTTCGTACTTTCCGGGCCTGCCTATCATGCACAGCCGCGATCTGAAAAACTGGAAGCAAATCGGCAATGTCATCAGCCGCCCGTCGCAAATGGACTTTATGGGCGAGCGAATGACGCGCGGGTTGTTTGCCCCTGCCATCAGCTATTACAAAGGCGTCTATTACGTCACTTGTACGGATATTGACCACGACGGCAACTTTGTCGTAACGGCGACCAATCCGGCGGGACCGTACAGCAACCCCGTGAAACTTCCGCAGGTCAGGGGTATCGACCCATCCATTTATTTTGACGAAGCTACCGATAAAGCCTATATCGTTTACAACAGCGATGCGCCTGATAATAAGCCGCTTTATCCGGGTCATCGCACCGTGCGAATGTATGAGTTTGATTACAAAAATTTAAAAACCATCGGAGAACAAAAGCAATTGATAAACGGTGGGGTGGACATTACCAAAAAACCAGTTTGGATTGAAGGCCCGCACATTTTAAAACGCAACGATTGGTATATTCTTTATTGTGCCGAGGGAGGAACGTCCGTCAATCACTCCCAAGTAGCCTTGCGTAGCAAAGATATTTGGGGACCGTATGTGCCGTTTGAAGGCAATCCTGTATTGACGCAACGCGGCTTACCTGCCAACCGTCCGAATCCGATTACGTCGGCGGGGCACGCGCAGTTTATCGAAGGCCCCGACGGAAACTGGTACTCAATCTTTCTCGCGGTTCGTCCCTACGAAGGTGATTTCTACAACACAGGCCGCGAAATGTTCATTGCCCCGCTCACGTGGGTGAACGATTGGCCGATGATTGAGCACGGCGAAAAAGCCATTGAATACAAATACGCTACCAACATAAAAGAGGTAAAACAAAAAGGTGCTTTGCCGCAAAACGGCAACTTTACCTACACCATGACCTTTGATAAAGGGCTGGATTTGTCGATGCTTTTCCTGAGAACGGTGGACAGCAGTTCGTTCAAAACGTCCAAAGCCAACGGCCTGACGTTCAAACTAAAACCCGAAACCATTTCGGAAGCAGGTAATCCGTCGTTTGTCGGCAAACGTCAGCAACACCTGACGAGTTCTGCCGAAACGGAGGTTGTTTTTTCCCCTAAAACCGACAAGGAAAAAGCAGGATTGGTTACGTTTCAGGACGAACGCCATTTTTACTTTTTAGCCAAATCAACAAGCAACGGCAAAGACGTCGTTCAGCTATTCAAGAGCAAAGACAAGACGGTTGAGTTAGTGACCGAACTACCCTTGGAGGCTCCAGCGGCCAAGGTGTTTTTCAAAATACAGTCAGAAGGCGCGCTTTACAGCTTTCACTACTCGACCGACGGGAAAAACTGGAAACTGGTAAAAGATCAGGTGGATGGTAAGTTCTTAAGTACGAAAGTGGCCAATAGTTTTATTGGCTGTGTGTATGGCTTGTATGCTACGTCGTCGGGTGAAAAATCAGACAACTCAGCCTCGTTTAAATTCCTGAAATACAGCGGCAATGATGCCGTATTGAAATAAAATTTTTCAACCTCACCCCACCCTCACGGTACGCCGTCGCGGCCTTTCTGGAGAGGGCTTTTAAATCCCCTTCTCCAGAAAGGACGGGACCGCCCGAGCGGAAGGGTTAGGGATGAGGTTGAATTACTTCTATCGCACAAACAAATACACTTTGAAACCTTTCCTTGTACATATTACCGCCCTTTTTCTATTCAGCGTTCCAGCGCTGGGGCAGATGCAACCGTTTACCCTTCAGGAGGTTAAGGTGACCAACGGTGCTTTCAAAAACGCGCAGGACGTTGACCTCAGGTACATTCTGTCACTGAACCCTGACAAACTGCTGGCCCCGTACCTCATCGACGCGGGTTTGCCCCTGAAAGCCGAACGCTACGGCAACTGGGAAAGCTCTGGGCTGGACGGCCACATCGGCGGGCATTACCTGTCGGCACTGGCTATGATGTATGCCTCGACGGGTAATGCCGAACTGAAAAAGCGGCTCGACTACATGATTGACCAACTGGCTAAGTGTCAGGCGAAAAACGGGAATGGGTACGTAGGCGGGATTCCGCAGGGAAAAGTATTTTGGGAACGGATTCACAAAGGCGATATCGACGGCAGTAGTTTTGGACTGAACAACACGTGGGTGCCGCTCTATAACATTCATAAGTTATTTGCAGGCTTGCGGGATGCCTACGAATTTGTAGGTAATCAGCAAGCCAAACAGGTATTGGTTGGTTTAGGGGATTGGTTCATCGAGCTTATACAGCCACTTTCCAATGAACAGATTCAACAAATTCTCCGCACCGAACACGGGGGAATGAACGAGGTTTTTGCCGACTTGTATATCTTGACAAAGGACAAAAAATACCTTGAAACGGCCCAACGCATTTCACACCGCGCAATTCTGAATCCATTATTGCAAAAACAGGATAAATTGACTGGTTTACACGCTAATACGCAGATTCCGAAGGTAATTGGTTTTGAGAAAATTGCGCAGTTGACGGGAAATACCGATTGGTCGGAAGCGGCGCGTTTTTTCTGGCAAAATGTAGCCCAAACCCGCAGTGTAGCTTTTGGTGGAAACAGCGTGCGTGAACATTTTAATCCGACAAGTGATTTCAGTTCGATGCTAAAATCGAATCAGGGACCCGAAACCTGCAATTCGTTTAACATGCTGCGACTGAGCAAAGCCCTGTTTCTGGATAAAAACGACCCGACTTATCTTGACTTTTACGAACGGGTTTTGTACAACCACATCCTGTCGAGTCAGCATCCACAAAAGGGTGGTTTTGTGTATTTTACGCCCATTCGTCCCAATCATTACCGCGTCTATTCGCAACCCGAAACCAGCATGTGGTGTTGCGTAGGTTCGGGCATCGAAAATCATACAAAATACGGCGAACTGATTTACAGCCATTCAGCCAATGATCTGTTTGTTAACCTGTTTATTCCTTCCACATTAGACTGGAAAGAAAAGAACATTCAACTAACCCAAACAACTGAGTTTCCGTACAAAAACCAGACAGAACTGGTGCTGAAAGTTGCTAAATCACAGACGTTTAGCTTGCAAATCCGTTCTCCGAAATGGGCCGATAAGGTAGAAGTTCTGGTCAACGGAAAAACGCCGCCCATCAGCGCGCAGCCTTCACATTACATCGGTATCCAGCGAAAATGGAAATCGGGTGATAAAGTGACGGTGCGTTTTACGACTTCCACGCATCTGGAATACCTGCCCGACCAGTCCAACTGGGCGGCGTTTGTGCATGGCCCGATTGTGCTCGCGGCCAAAACCTCTACCGCTGATTTAGTGGGCCTTTTTGCCGACGACAGTCGCATGGGGCACGAAACCAAAGGGAAACTGTACCCTATCGACAAAGCATATACGTTGATTGGTAATACCGATTCCTATCTTTCAAAGATAAAACCAGCTGGTAATCTGACCTTTACCCTCGATTCGCTAACGTTGCAACCGTTCTACGAAATCCACGATGCGCGTTACCAAATGTATTTTCAGACCTTTACGCAGGCCGATTATGACGCTCAAAAAGCGACCCAACGTCAGCAGGAAGTGGAGGCGCTTGCCCTCGAAGCCCGCACGGTTGACAAGGTGAATTGCGGCGAACAACAACCCGAAGTGGATCATGCGTACAAAGGTGAAAAAAGCGATTCGGGCTACGACGACGACGGCCGTTTCTGGCGCAATACCCGTTCGTACATTTTCTATCAATTACAGAACAAGAGCTTGGCGGCTAAAACGCTCGAAATCTCCTTTTCGGGAAATTTGAAAAAGGAGGATGTGGGTATTTTTATCAATGATCGGGCGGCGGAAGTGCTCGCAGTAAAAGACAAGGTAATTACAGTGAAAACCGATGATAAAGAGCTTGTTAAGCTAAAAATTACGTCTGAAAACGGTAGGCCGACGCCACGGTTTTTTCAGATACGATTGGTGAAATAGAGGTTGTTTTTTTGCGTCAGAGACGCATTACCTTCTAATGTCCTGAATCTGAATTTGGAACAAGCTATAAGTCACTCTGTGCAACCCAAATTGTGTCACATTAACACTGACTATTGTTATAAGCGTATGTTAAAATGTAATTTTTATAGTCTTTTTAAGGTAATTCTTGGGCTTTTGCTGACCACACAGGCATTTGCTCAGAAAGCCCGTAATCCCATTATCTATGCCGACGTGCCGGATTTGGCCATGATTCGGGTCGGGAATACCTACTACATGAGCAGCACCACCATGCACATGAGCCCGGGGCTGCCCATTATGAAATCGAGCGATTTGGTCAACTGGCAAATGGTTGGCTATGTGTATGACACGCTGGCGAATGTCCCTTCCCTGAACCTCACGGACGGTAAAGGGACGTACGGACGCGGCTCGTGGGCAAGTAGTTTGCGTTATCACAAAGGCACGTACTATGTCACAACTTTTGCCCAGACGACGGGTAAAACCTACCTCTGGTCCACGAAAAATATCGAAAAAGGGCCGTGGAAAATGGCTTCGTTTAAACCTTCCTACCACGACCATACGCTGTTTTTTGATGAAAACGATAAGGCGTATTTGATCTACGGCGCGGGAAAACTCAAGCTGGTTGAACTGAACGACGACCTTACGGGAGTTCGGAAAGGTACGACCGAAACGGTGGTGATTGAGAATGCAAGCCTGCCCGCAGGCAACAACATTATGCTGGGGGCGGAAGGGTCGCAGTTGTTTAAACACAACGGCAAATACTACCTCTTCAATATCTGCTGGCCACGGGGCGGGATGCGGACGGTGATTATCCACCGCGCCGATAAAATCACGGGGCCGTGGGAAGGGCGTGTCGGGTTGCAGGACTTGGGTGTGGCGCAGGGCGGCCTGATTGATACCCCCGACGGCCGTTGGTTTGCCTACCTCTTTCGCGATTTCGGCGGCGTCGGACGGATTCCGTATTGGGTGCCTGTGAAATGGGAAGACGGCTGGCCTGTGTTGGGCGAAAACGGCAAAGTCCCCGAAACGCTTGATTTGCCTGCCAATAAGTCATTGATTCCCACTATTGTTGCTTCCGACGACTTTACCCGCAAAAAAGGCGAAGCGGCCTTGCCGTTGGTTTGGCAATGGAACCACAACCCCGATAATGCTCTTTGGTCGGTGACCGAGCGTAAGGGTTTTCTTCGCTTGAAAACGGGACGGATTGATACGTCGTTTGTACTCGCCCGCAATACCCTGACGCAGCGTACTTTCGGCCCTGAGTCGGCGGGTTCGGCTGCGCTGGATGTCTCCAACATGAAGGAGGGTGATTTTGCGGGACTGGGTTTGTTACAAAAGAATTTTGGCTTGGTGGGGGTCAAAGTAGCCAATAGCAGCAAATCCATTGTCATGGTCAGTGCCAACACGGGCAAACCTATTGAAATCGAGCGCGTTCCGTTGGCCAAAACGACGGTGTATCTCAAGGCCGAGTGTGATTTTAGAAACCGCGCCGACATTGCCCATTTCTTTTACAGCCTCGACGGTAAAACGTGGGTCAAAATCGGGGAGCCGCTGAAAATGCCTTATACCATTCCGCATTTTATGGGCTATCGTTTTGGGCTGTTCAACTACGCCATCCAAACCACGGGCGGTTTTGCCGATTTTGATTATTTCCGAATGGAAGACAAAATTTCAGAGAAGTAATATAGTTGTAATCTTTTACGATAAAACCTGTTTAAATAACCCTTTGTCATCCCGACGAAGGAGGGATCTTTACCTGATTGCCCACTCGATAACATTAATAAAATGGCCTGCAACAGAAGATTCCTCGTGCCTCGGAATGACAAATAATCAACATAGTTTCTATGAAATACACCATTTGGCTTCTACTGTTCAGTGCTTTTTGGTCCAATGCGCAAAACAGCCCTTCCACTATCAGTAGTCCTGACGGAAAACTGGTCGTAAAGGTATCACTCGACAACGGGAAACCTGTGTATAGCCTTTCATTAAACGGAAAAACATTTCTGGAAAAATCACCGCTTGGCCTGAAAACAAACGTAGGTGATTTTACGGAGGGGCTGGCGCTGGTTGATGCAAAAACAACTACTCAGAAGATTGACAATACCTATGAGTTACCGAACATAAAGCAACGCAACGTGCATTATGTGGCCAATGAAGGGGGATTTGTCTTTTCAAAAAACAGCGCGGATGCCTTTCAGGTGACGTTCAGGGTGAGCAACAACGACGTGGCATTCCGCTACAAAGTGTATCCCCAGAAACGAGCCCTTTCCTGCGTTGTCAACGAAGAAGCATCGGGTTTTGCCTTTCCGAAAGGAACCACCACCTTTTTGTCGGCCCAAAGTAAAGCCATGGTCGGTTTTGCCCGCACCATGCCAAGCTACGAAATCCCATATACGGTGGACGACACCCTCGGCGAAAACGGCAGAGGCAACGGATATACCTTTCCGTGCCTTTTCAAGGTCAACTCCAGCGGTTGGGTGTTGATTTCTGAAACAGGGGTGGACAGTCGCTATTGCGGCAGCCGCCTGATGGGTCATTCAGAAGGTGTTTATACCATCGGCTTTCCGATGCCCGACGAAAATAACGGCAATGGAACCTCTGCGCCTGGTATTCCGCTTCCTGCCGAAACACCGTGGCGTACCATTACGGTAGGCGAAACGCTGGCTCCGATTATCGAAACAACCATCCCTTTCGACGTAGTAGAACCCCGTTATGCGGCGTCGCAACCTTACAAATATACCAAAGGCTCGTGGAGCTGGATCATCGGCATGGACGGTAAAACGGTGTATGACGAACAAAAACGATACATTGATTTCAGCGCCGCCATGGGCTATGAAACCATTCTGATTGATGCCCTTTGGGACACGCAAATCGGGCGGGATAAAATAGCCGAACTGGCAAAATACGGAGCAAGCAAAGGCGTAAGCCTGTATTTGTGGTACAACTCCAACGGTTACTGGAACGACGCTCCCCAAGGTCCGAGAGGCATCATGGACAATACTATTGCCCGCCGCAAAGAAATGGCGTGGATGAAAAGCATTGGTGTGAAAGGGATTAAAGTTGACTTTTTCGGCGGCGACAAGCAGGAGACGATGAAGTTGTACGAAGATATTCTGTACGATGCCAACGACTATGGCATCCTGTGCATCTTCCACGGCTGTACTTTGCCGCGCGGATGGGAACGTATGTACCCCAATTATGCCGCTAGTGAGGCCGTACTAGCCAGCGAAAATCTCGCCTTTTCGCAGCGGAGCTGTGATTATGAAGCGTTTAATGCCACGCTCCATCCGTTTATCCGCAACACCGTCGGCAGTATGGATTTTGGCGGGAGCGCCCTGAACAAGTTTTACAATGCCAACAACACTCCCAACCGTGGCTCAAAGCGGGTAACGTCTGATGTGTATGCACTGGCAACGGCGGTGTTGTTTCAAAGTGCTGTGCAGCATTTTGCGCTGGCTCCCAACAACTTAACCGATGCTCCCGAATGGGCCATCAATTTTATGAAAACCGTGCCGACAACGTGGGACGAGGTTCGCTTTATTGACGGCTATCCGGGTAAGTATGTGGTATTGGCGCGTCGTCATGGTAGCCATTGGTATATTACAGGGATAAATGCCCAAAAAGAAATCCTGAAGCTGAAAGTCAAACTACCCATGATAACAGCGGGTGCCGAGCTACGGCAATATACCGATGACGAGCAGCTGAACGGGAAGGTCAGCACGACGAAACTTTCGAAAAATCAGGAAGTTGACCTGATAATTCCGACAAATGGCGGTGTCTTGATTGTGAATTAATTGACTTGCATAATCCCTTAACCAGAAAACATGAAACATAGTATTTCAATCCTGTTTTTAGCGCTGCTGCTTTCCCTTCTGGGGTTTAGCGCCCACGCTCAAGACCCCAACTTCCACATTTACCTCTGCATTGGGCAGTCGAACATGGAAGGCCCTGCCCGCATTGAACCGCAGGACACCACCGTGGACAGTCGACTGCGTTTACTGGCCTCCGTCGATTGTCCTGAACTGGGGCGCAACAAAGGCAACTGGTATACAGCCAAGCCGCCGCTTTGTCGCTGCAATACCCGTCTTTCGCCCGCCGATTATTTCGGTAGAACATTGGTGGCAAACCTGCCGCAAAACGTCAAAGTAGGTTTGGTGCATGTGGCCGTGGCGGGGAGTAAAATTGAGATTTTTGATAAAAAAGACTATAAAATGTACCTCGATACCTCGGCCAAAGAAAGACCGTGGATGATTAATATGGCCAACCAATACGGCGGAAATCCGTACGAACGATTGGTCGAAATGGCGCGTTTGGCGCAAAAAGCGGGCGTTATCAAAGGGATTTTGTTGCATCAGGGCGAATCTAACACGGGCGATAAAGAATGGCCCATGAAGGTCAAAAAAATCTACGACGATTTACTGACTGACTTGCAGTTAGCGCCCAATTCTATTCCATTGCTGGCGGGCGAATTGGTCAATGCCGATCAGGGCGGCAAATGTGCCAGCATGAACCCCATCATCGCTACCTTGCCGCAGGTGATTCCGAAAGCTCTAGTGGTTTCGTCCAAAGGACTACCCGCCGTACCTGATAAATTACATTTCAGCAGCGAAGGGATTCGCATTTTTGGCAAACGCTACGCAGCAGCACTGTTAGCGTCACAAGGCAAAAAAATCGACATCGACGAAAGCAGCATTGCGCCACCCGCTCCCGTAAAAGTACAGGAGGGTTTGCTCCAAGGCAGTACTGAAAACGGTTTGTCGGTTTATAAAGGCATCCCTTTCGCCGCTCCGCCGGTAGGCAATTTGCGCTGGAAAGCACCCCAACCCGCCGCCAAGTGGGAAGGCATTAAACAAGCGACCCAATTTGCCCCAGCTCCTTATCAGGGAGGAAATCCGCCATCAGGCAAGAGCGAAGATTGTTTATACCTGAACATCTGGTCGCCTGCCAAATCGGCCAATGAAAACCTGCCCGTCATGGTATGGATTTATGGTGGCGGATTTAGCTTTGGCGCTACCTCAGAACCCGTGACTAATGGCGAAAAACTGGCCAAAAAAGGGGTTGTCCTCGTCAGTATCGCTTACCGTGTAAATCAAATGGGCTTTTTGGCGCATCCCGAACTAAGTGCCGAAACACCCCAAAAAACGTCAGGGAATTATGGCTTACTCGACATGATTGCGGGTTTGCAGTGGGTTCAGAAAAATATCAAAGCCTTTGGCGGAAACCCTGATAAAGTAACCATCTTCGGTGAGTCGGCAGGAGGAATTGCCGTGAGTATGTTGTGTGCATCGCCACTGGTCAAAGGTCTTTTTCACGGGGCAATTTCGCAAAGTGGCGGTTCGTTTGGTCCTCACCGTCTCACCACCTACCCCGGAGAAAACATGAAGCTGTTGGCCCTGGCCGAAAAACAGGGCGTTGAGTTTATGCAAAAGACGGGGGCAACATCGCTGGCGGGGCTACGCGCCATGCCTGCCGATAAACTCCCGTCGGGTTTTGGCAACCCCGGAGGCTGGCCAATTGTAGACGGGTATGTAATTCCAGATGACCAACATGTTTTGTACGAAAAAGGCAAATACAACCATGTGCCTGTCTTAATCGGCTACAACTCCGACGAAGGGGCAAGCTTTATGCCCCCAAAAACGCCAAAAGACTACATTGAAAACACGAATAAACGATATGGACCTTTTGCCGAAAAACTGATAAAAGCCTATCCCGTAGAAGAAAATAATGTCCCAAAAACGGCCCGGGATTTAGCACGGGATGCGGCTTTTGGTTGGCATACATGGGCGTGGGCCAATCTGCAATCCCAAACGTCCAAAGAAAAGGTGTATTACTATTACTTTGACCAGCACCCTGACCACCCTGTGGGTTCGGCCAAATTCGGCTATGGCTCACCGCACGGGCAAGACGTTGCCTTTGTGTTTGGAAACCTCAATCCTGCCGACCAAAACCGTACCCCAACGGACGGAGAACTGTCGGAAACGATCATGAATTACTGGACAAATTTTGCCAAAAACGGTAATCCCAACGGCGGAAATTTGCCGCAATGGGAATCATTTTCTGCCAAAAAACCTGCGGTCATGTATTTCCAGCAAAAGGCGTTTATGGGGCCTGTTCCGAGCGAAGATGCTATGAAAGTCCTGAACTCTTATTTTGAATGGCGTCGGACGCCCGAAGGTAAAGAATGGGCTAAGTAGAACATGAATAACTAATCCTTAACCGATGAAAATCCAACCGATTTACTTGCTTTTGTTTGCCATCCTGTGCGTCAGTAGTGCCATGGGGCAGCCCACGTCAAGACCCGTCATTGTTTCGCCCGAAGTGCATCCAGACAATTCGGTGACGTTTCGGTTTTATGCGCCTGCTGCCAAAGAAGTGAAGCTCAGTGCGCAGTTTGAAAAATCGCCTTTGGCCATGACCAAAGATGACAAAGGGGTATGGAGCGTTACTACTGTTCCCGTGAAGCCCGATATGTATCCTTACGCGTTCAATGTGGATGGTATTTCGGTGGCCGATCCAACCAATTCAGCACTTTTCCCCAATGAGGGTTTTCAGAATAGTGTGGTCGAAATTACGGGAAACACGCCGTTGGTACATACCCTGCAAAACGTTCCCCACGGCACGGTGTCGTACCGATATTACCGGTCGGCGGAATTAGGAACGCGTCCCGTGGTGGTTTATACGCCTGCTGGCTACGAATCAAACCCAAAGACTTCTTATCCGGTGCTTTATTTGTTGCACGGCACCACCGATACCGAAGAAACGTGGACAAAAGTAGGCCGTGCCAACGTCATTCTCGATAACCTGATTGCGCAGGGTAAGGCCAAACCCATGATTATTGTGATGCCCTACGGACGGGCTTACCCCGTCATCAGCAAGTCGTCGGGTAGTTTGCGAAACTGGGATAATTTGCAGGAGTTCAAAAAGGACTTTTTCGGCAATCTGATGCCGTTTATTGAGAAAAATTACCGCACCCTCAACGACAAAAACAACCGCGCTATTGCAGGTTTTTCGGGTGGGGGAGGAACCACGCTGTACTTTGGCTTGAACAACAGCGACCAATTTGCGTATGTCTGTGGCTTTGCCCCGGGTATGCTCAAAAATGAGTTTGACCGCAACAACGAAACAGCCTTTAAAAACATCGAACAGACCAACAAAAACCTCAAACTGTTCTGGATTGGTGTGGGTAAAGAAGACGGCCTTTATGCTGTCAATCAGGAATATATGCAGGTGCTTGACCAGAAGAAGATTAAGTATGAGAGCCTCTTCACCGACGGCGGGCATACGTGGATGAATGTAAAACACTATTTGAGTGTGATTGCGCCTAAGCTTTTTAAATAAATTCAACCTAAATCCTATACAGCTTGGCAAAATGAAAACATTCGAGATCAAAGAAAGTGAACTTAAAAATATCACGTTGTTTCTAACTGAAAAGCAAATATTATTACATCCAAAAATATCCCCAAATGGAACGCCTGATTTTACTAGATATTTGGGCAGAAAATTTGTCTTAATCTTAGATCGTAACATTTTAGTTAAAATATTACGGTTAGTTACTAATGGAGAACTGAAGGATGAAAATGATTTAAAAATTATAAGTAGTCTATTGCTATGGGCAGAATTTAATAATATAGCACTTAACTCGGCTCTTGCATTAATTGAATACTCAAACTTTCATCAGAGAAATACTGAATCAAGTGAAGAAAATAACTTATTTCTGGAAATTTTCAAGCAATATACACCTAAACACTGGCTTGACTTAGCAACTGGTAAAAGTACTTCTATTCCAAAAATAGAGTTAAAAGAGCAAAAATCATTTTCATTCTATATAGAAGATGACCATTTCAAAATGCATCTTTTAGAAATGCTTAAATTATCCCAACTGTACTTTGATCGTAATCAATCAATTGAAGATAAGTTTCATGATTTCTTTAAATGGGTAATTGAAAATATTTTGATTTGCAAGTATACAACTTATTTTGCTTGTATGCTATTAGGTAACAATTCTAAAATATTTAGAAATAAGGAGTTGAGTTATGAATCTATAATTAAAATATGTAAGAATGCAGCTTGTGATTTAACATATTTATCTTTTTGGAGTACTCAATACTACTATGAAGACAATGCTGATGAAATCTTTCTGTTTGTGACTATGGATAAGGAGCTACGGGAATTATTCTTCTTAACTCATAAAGAATCACTTGAAATATTTAAAAAATCTTTTGGTGAAAAAATTGGGGGTAAAATTATTAATTCATTGTCAAGTATTTACATAAAAAGAGATAAACCTGAAATTAATCAAGAGAAATTAGATAAAATGATTATTAGTGAAAAAGATAAATTAAGAATAATAATAGAAAGTAATGCTCAATCTAATAATATTCAAAATGACCACACTTTCTAACTTGTCTTACTGTAGATGTACTAACCTTTAACTTTATCAAATATGAAACTTAAAGCAATTATTCAATTATTGGGGCTTTTTGCCATACTGGCAATACCCGAAACTGTGAGAAGTCAGCCGCCGCGCGGCCCGTTTGTGATTTCCCCCAAAGTAAACCCTGACAAAACCGTCACGTTTTCGTACTTAGCACCAAACGCCAAAACGGTACTGTTGGGCGGTAGTCAGTTCGGACAAGCCGATGTGCCGCTGACCAAAAATGCCGAAGGGGTTTGGTCTGTTACGGTTGGCCCCGTCAAACCTGATATTTACCCGTACAGTTTTAAAGTAGATGGCGTGACCGTGATGGATCCTGCTAACGTCGCTTTCTTTCCCAACGAGCGTTTCAAGGCCAGTCTGGTCGAAATCCCGTCGGATGAACCTGCCATTTATGCACTCAAAAATGTACCGCACGGCTCCATTACGTACGAATATTACCCCTCGGTCGAAGGCTCAACGGGGACGGTTGTTGTCTATACCCCGGCGGGTTATACCAAAGAAACAGCCAAAAAATACCCGGTGTATTACCTCATCAGCGGCACGACCGATACCGAAGAAACCTTCTGGAAAGTGGGAAAAGTGAACTTGATGCTCGACAACATGATTGCGGCGGGCACGGCAAAGCCCATGATTGTGGTGATGCCTTACGGAAATCCGCTGGCGAAAATTGCTGAGCAAACCGGCAAAGACAAGCCCGCCGATGTCATGAGCCGCGACGGGGAAGATGCCCTGCGCCGAATGAAACTGTTTGAAACTGACCTTGTCTCTCACGTCATTCCGTATATCGAAAAGAACTACCGAACTATCAACAACCGCGATAACCGCGCCATTGGCGGCTTCTCGCGCGGGGGCGGACAGACATTGCGGACGGCGTTCAACAACGTCGATAAGTTTGCGTACGTGTGTAGCTACGCTTCTTACATTGCGCCCGCCGAAATGGACAAAAGCTTTACGAACATTATTTCCAATCCTGCCAAAACCAACAAAGATTTCAAGCTGCTTTGGTCAGGCATCGGAACCGATGATTTTCTGTACAAAGGCACGGTCGAGTTTGAAGAGTACCTGAAAACCAAAAAGATAAACTTCAAAAGTTACGTCACCGACGGCGGTCACACGTGGATGAACGTGAAAAAGTACCTCAACGAGACGTTGCCTGTTTTGTTCAAGTAAAGCATTTCTATCGAGATGAAAGCAATCCAATGGATTCGGATACTTGCTGGTTTTATACTGTTTGGGAGTGTTTCTGAAAGCATATTGGCCCAAAAAAGCTCAAAAATCAAGGTTTTGATTGTAGATGGTTTTAGTAACCACGATTGGAAACAAACCACCGCTGTGACCAAATGGATACTTGAGCAAAGTGGCAAATTTGCGGTGGATGTTGCTACCGTTCCTGCTGACAGTCTCAGCTTAGAAAGTTGGAACCCGGATTTTGAAAAATATGCGGTTATCATTCAAAATACCAACAACATCTGGAATCAGAAATTAAGGTGGTCAAAAAGTGCCGAATTAGGTTTAGAAAAATACGTAAAAAACGGCGGTGGACTGTACATACTTCATTCAGGAAATAATGCTTTTCCCCATTGGGAGGAGTACGACAAAATGATTGGAATGGGGTGGCGGCCTAAAAGTTTTGGGTATGCTTTAATGGTAGAGATTAATGAAAATATTAACAGAATTCCCCCTAATGAAGGCGCAGGTACGGGGCACGGAGATAGATTTAATGCCCTTATTACGGTGCTAAACAGACATCCTATCAATAAAGATTTTCCGAAACAATGGCAAACGGCCAATACGGAAGTATATCATTATCCTAGAGGTGTTGCCGAAAATATGACGGTACTGTCCTACGCCTATGATAGTACGGGTACTAAAAAAATGTGGCCTGTAGAATGGGTCGTTAGCTACGGAAAAGGGCGGGTGTATAACTCAAGTATGGGACACTTGTGGCGGGGAGAAAAATACCCTCCTGCGTACCGCTGTGTTGGTTTTCAAACAACGATGATAAGGGCTGCTGAGTGGTTGGCAACCAAAAAAGTCAGCTATCGAGTGCCAAGTGATTTTCCGAGTAAAGACACAGTCAGTCTAAAACCAGAAAGCGAATATCCAAGTAACTGAATTAGCCAAACCCAAAACCGATGAAACGTATAATCTCTTGTATTTCAGTAGTGTTTGTTGCTTGTTGTTCGCTTTTTGCGCAGCAACGCCCGCCAGCGATCAGTTCGCCCAACGTACATCCCGACAACAGCATCACGTTTACCTATTTTTCCAGAACGGCGCGTGAGGTAAAACTGTCGGGCGAATTTTTGAAAGAACCCGTTTCGCTCACCAAAGATACGTCGGGCATCTGGCGTGTGACAGTGCCGCCCGTCACGCCCGATATTTACCCGTACAGCTTTACTGTTGACGGAGTGGGCGTAGCCGATCCAAACAATACCCTGATTTTTGCCAATGAACGGTTCAAACGGAGTATTGTAGAAGTAAAAGGAGATAAGCCGCTGGTTCACAGCCTACAAAACGTACCTCATGGCAAGATAACTTACCACAATTATTTCTCTCAAACGCTGAATACGACCCGACAACTATTGGTATATACGCCCCCGAATTTTGACGCCAGCGGCAAAACCAAGTACCCTGTTTTGTACCTGATTCACGGCGGATCTGATACCGAAGAAACGTGGACCAAAGTAGGACGGGCTAACTTTATTGCCGATAACCTCATTGCACAGGGTAAGGCCAAACCCATGATTATTGTGATGCCGTACGGCAATGTTCGCCCCGCTCCAATGGCCGATTTTACCAAAGACATTGTCAACGACATCATTCCGTTTGTTCAGGCCAATTACCCAACTCAAACCGATAGCAAAGGCCGTGCCGTGGCAGGGTTTTCGGTGGGTGGCGGGCAAACGCTCAACATAGGTTTTACCAACACCGATAAGTTTGCCTACATCTGTTCGTACGCGCCCTATACCGCCACCGACGAGTTCAAAAAGAACTTCACCGACTGGACCCCCGACGCCGAAAAGATAAACAAACAACTGAAACTGTTCACGATCAGCGTGGGAACGGAAGATTTTCTGTACGAAAGTGTGAAACAAAACATCGCGATGTTTCAGGAAAAGAAAATTAAGATTGAGCCACTCATTGTGTCGGGAGGCCACACATGGATGAATTGTAAGTTGTTTTTAGCCAATTCATTACAGCAAATTTTTAAATAAAAACAAACCCTTATGATGATGAAAACCAGCTTTTTACAAATTCTTATGGCTTCGACGTTGTCCGTTGGATTGTGCCATGCCCAAATTGCCGAAGATTTTAAACCCTCTTCCCTCAACCAACCGGGTCAGGAATACCCAATGGTTAATTCGCAGGGCTATGCCCGTTTTAAGATTTTAGCGCCTGCGGCCGACAGCGTTCGGGTGAGCCTGGGTCTTGGTGGAAAAGGAGGCACTAAACTCGCCAAAGCTGAAGACGGTTCGTGGATGGGGACCACCGAAGGCCCGATGGACGAGGGCTTTCATTACTATAACGTCAAGATTGACGGCGGGAAATTCAACGACCCGGGCGCACTCAACTTTTACGGCTCGGTACGTTGGGAAAGTGGCATTGAGATTCCTGCCAAAGATCAGGATTTTTATGCCCTCAAAAACGTCCCCCACGGCAATGTACAGCAAGTCCTTTTCCCGTCGCCCAGCACAGGTACTTCGCGCAGAGCATTCGTTTATACGCCTCCGGGCTATGAAAAAGGGAAAGACAAATACCCTGTGTTGTATTTGCAGCACGGCTGGGGCGAAGACGAAACCGCGTGGATGAATCAGGGACGCGCCAATTTAATCATGGATAACCTGATTGCGGAAGGAAAAATCAAGCCGTTTATCATTGTCAACACCTACGGTATGACCAATGAAGTGAAGTTTGGTAAAATCCGTGAGTTTAAGATTGAACCCTTCCAGACGGTGTTAATCAACGAGTTGATTCCGTACGTAGATGCCAATTTTCGCACGATGGCCAACAAAGACAACCGCGCCATGGCAGGCTTGTCGATGGGCGGCATGGAAACCAAAACCATTACCCTCAACAACCCCGACGTGTTTGCGTATTATGGCCTGCTGAGTGGCGGTTTGTACGCCCCCGCCGACATCAAAGACAAATCGAAAGTGAAGCTTATCTTCCTGAGTTGTGGCAGCAAAGAACGCCCCGATGGCGTCAAAAAAGCGACCGAAGAACTCAAAGCCGCAGGGTTTAATGCCGTAAGCTACGTGTCAGAAGGCACTGCCCACGAGTTTCAGACGTGGCGTCGGAGTTTGTATCAATTAGCGCCGTTGTTGTTTAAAAAGTAAATAGTTTAATATCAGTAGATTAGTTAAAAAATCCTTAAACTCCAGCCTTTAGGCTGGGGCGTATTGAAAGCCAGATTCTTTGTTTAGGCTTTAGCCCTGACATTTGAGGGTAGCTCGAAAGCGTCAACGCTAAAGCCAAAAATGGTTTTTTACCCCAGCCTAAAGGATTGGGGTTTAAAGAGGCAATGACAAATAATGAGTGACGGATTTTCGATAAGATAATGAGTCTGGATATAATAACTTAAACCTCTTTAATATGAGATACATAGTTTTGTTTATCAGTTTTTTAGGCATTAGCCTCAGTACCTTAGCCCAACCCACCGACAAGGAAATGCCCAAAGGTTTTGGTCAGGTCAGAACGGGTATTGCTATGGGTAAATTGGATACCATAAAATACGAATCCAAAACGGTAGGCGTGACGCGTAAAGCGCTCATTTATACCCCGCCAAATTTTAACAAAAAGACCAAATATCCCGTCTTGTACCTGCTGCACGGCATTGGCGGAGACGAAAAAGAATGGCTCAAAGGCGGCAATCCGCAGGTGATTCTGGACAACCTGTACGCCGATGGTAAACTCGCGCCCATGATTGTGGTCATGCCCAATGGCCGCGCTATGAAAGACGACCGCGCCGTAGGTAATATCATGGCGCGAGATAAAGTCGAAGCCTTCGCGACTTTTGAAAAAGACCTGCTCAACGACCTGATTCCGTTTGTCGAAAAGAAATATCCTGTGCTCACCGACCGCGAAAACCGCGCTATTGCGGGCTTGTCGATGGGGGGCGGGCAATCGCTGAACTTTGGGTTGGGTAATCTGGACAAATTTGCCTGGGTGGGTGGGTTTTCTTCAGCTCCCAACACCAAAATCCCGCAGGAACTCGTGCCAAATCCAGAAGATGCCAAACAAAAACTGAAACTACTCTGGATTTCGTGCGGTGATGCCGACGGGCTGATTACGTTCAGCAAACGTACCCACGATTATTTATACCAAAATAGCGTGCCGCACATCTACTACCTCGAAGCGGGCGGTCATGATTTTAAGGTATGGAAAAACGGGTTGTTTATGTTTTCGCAGTTCCTGTTCAAACCAGTCGATACGGCGTCGTTTCCTTCGTATTCGGTACTGGGAACGCCTGCGTCCACCAACATTCGCAATGGTAAATACCCACAGATTCTGCCCGATAACCGCGTCGTTTTTCGCGTCAAAGCCCCTCAGGCGCAGAAGGTTCAGGTAGATTTGGGTAAAAAATACGACATGGTAAAAGATACGGCGGGCTTCTGGAACGTAACGACCGACGTCATTAGCCGTGGTTTTCATTATTACTCGCTCATCATTGACGGTGTGGCTCTGGCCGACCCTGCCAGCGAAACTTTTTACGGGATGGGACGCATGGCGAGTGGTATCGAAATTCCGTACGAAGGCAGTGGTTTTTATACCCTAAAAGACGTCCCTCACGGCGACATTCGGATTAAAAAATACTTTTCGAAAGCAACCAATTCATGGCGTGAAATGTACGTGTACGCGCCTCCGGGCTATGACAAATCGACGGACAAGTTTCCCGTTTTGTACCTCCTCCACGGCGGTGGGGAAGACCAGCGTGGCTGGGCTACACAGGGTCGCACGGACATCATTCTGGATAACCTGATTGCCGAAAACAAGGCAAAACCCATGCTTATTGTCATGGTCGATGGTAACTTTTACGGCAATGGCGGCGGCGTAGCAGGCTTTGGGATGCAGCAGTTAAACCAGTTTGAGAACGAGCTCAAAAACGCCGTCATCCCGTTTGTCGAAGCCAATTTCCGCACTTTGACCGATGCCAAAAACCGTGCTCTGGCAGGACTTTCAATGGGCGGTTTGCAAACCCTTCACGCAGGTGTCCGCAACTCCGACCTGTTTAACTATCTCGGAGTGTTCAGCTCGGGCTGGTGGGCCAACAACACCAAACTTTCGGACCCTCAGTACGAATTCATGCAAACCAACAAAGACAAAATCAACACCCAAATCAAACAATTCTGGATTTCGCAGGGCGGCAAAGAAGACATTGCCCACGCCAATTGCCAGATTATGATGAAGAAGTTTGATGACATGGGTATCAAGTACCAGTACAGCGAATACGCAGGCGGGCATACGTGGCCCGTGTGGCGGCATGATCTGTTCGGATTTTCTCAGTTGCTTTTTAAGTAAAATATGGTTTAAAGAATTTAGAGTAGAAGTTCCCTTCGGCTTCGCGCAGCAAACAATTTTCGGTTGTTGGTATCTGTGCGAAGTCGAAGCCAGATAGGCTAAATATTTCAAGAGTTAAATTATTTAGCCCAAAATCATAAATAGTGAAAGAGTTTTCAAAACATAATTAGAAGCGAAGATTGGATTGTTTTTAAAGAACCCCAACGATGAAAAGAATACAAAAATTATTATTTCCATTTTTGTCATTGAGCATTTTGCTCAGTGGACAAACACTTATATACCAAGCCACAGCCCAACCCCCTGGTCAGCAAAGAGCACCTCTGCCACCAATACCCATAAAAGGCGACACCACACATACATTAACAAGGCACTTTAAATTGGCTACCAACACTAAAATAGCTCCCTATACCAATGGTTTTATTCATAGGTGGTGGGTGTTAGAACCAATCAAGAAAGACATAGCAAGAAATAATATCTTCACAGACAATTACTTACGCAGTGAGTTTAAAAGCAATAATTTTTCGGAAAATTATTTAATGATACCAAAGACTGGTGAAATGGCAAAGGTTGAAAATCAGGCTCTCAACTGGTATGCGCTGGATAGTAAAACCTTTAATTTTAATTTGTTCAATTTTTCCTATGACATCAATAAACCGAAGTACGGATTACTTTTTTGGTTGATTACCGTCATTGAATGTTCAGAAGAAATACAAAATGTAAGAATGACTGCTGGATGTAATTCGGGAGGAATGTTTTGGCTCAATGGTCAAGAAGTACTCATGCTTTCGGGTGACAGAGATATGATAGTTGACAATGTGGCTTCACCCTTATTAACCCTAAAAAAGGGGAAAAATATTATTCGAGGAGCAGTAATTAATGGCCCAGGTATGGCCAATTTTTGCCTTCGTTTTATTGACGAAAGGGGCAAACCTGTCAAAAATATCAGTATCAGCAAAGATTAAAATCTAATCCAAATTTTAACAAAGAAATGAAATGTAAACTAATTGCTTTTTTATCAGTAATACTTGCAAATACTGTATTAGCCCAAGTGGGCAAACCTTTCATCCATGACCCTTCAACCATTGTAGAATGTGAAGGAAAATTCTACACCTTTGGAACAGGTGGCGGAGGGTTAATATCAGAAGATGGGTGGACGTGGTTTGGAGGCGGTGTTAGGCCAGGTGGGGGGGCTGCTCCTGATGCCATCAAAATTGGCAATCGCTATCTGGTGGTCTATGGGGCAACTGGCGGTAGTCCTTCGCACAAAGGTATTATATATACGATGTGGAATAAGACACTTGATCCCAAATCGCCCGACTTTAAGTATTCTGAACCCATCATAGTGGCTACTTCTGATGGTTATGAAGAAAACGATGCCATAGACCCTGGTATAATGTTAGACCCTACAACAGGCCGCCTCTGGTTAGCCTACGGTACTTATTATGGATTCACTCGAATTATAGAACTTGATCCAAAAACAGGAAAACTCAAAGAGGGAAATAAACCTGTAGATGTAGCCATAGTTTGTGAGGCTGCTGATTTGATATATCGAGATGGTTGGTATTATTTGCTTGCTACCCACGGGAGTTGTTGCGATGGTGCAAACTCAACGTATAATGTAGTAGTGGGCCGTTCTAAAAAAGTAACTGGGCCTTACTTTGATAATGTAGGTAGAAGCATGATGGAAGGTGGTGGCAAAATGGTGGTGGCTACACGTGGGCGACTCATAGGCCCTGGGCATTTTGGACGAATAATTCTTGAAAAAGGTGTTGAAAAAATGTCAATTCATTATGAGGCAGATTTAGATCAGGGCGGTCGCAGTGTATTGGGTATCCTTCCCATTGTCTGGAAAGATGGCTGGCCCGTAGCTGGTGAAAAGTTTAAAGAGGGAACTTTTGAAATAGAATCGGTTAGAAGAGGATATGGTTTAGAACTCGCCGTAGATTTTAGTAGAATGGCTGTTGCCCAGCGAGGCTTTAACCAAACCAATACCGAGCCTATTAAACCAGTACCTGCTCAGGAATTAGCTGATGTAATCAAAAATTGGCCAACAGGTAACATTAATGTACGCATAGGTGATTACATGCATCGCCCTCACCAACAATGGACCATTACCGATGCGCCTGACTCTACTGGTTATTTAGGGGGGCCATATTACAAAATTGTATTAGCAGGTACCGAACGAGCATTATCCGCAACGGCAGATGCTCAGGTAATAACTGTCCCTACCTTTACAGGGAGTCCAGAACAATTATGGCGAATAGACCAGCTAACTGATGGTACCTACAGAATAATGCCCAAGGTAGTGCCAAATTCGAGCAAAAAATTGGCATTGGTATCATCAGGAGATAGCACACCGATGCTTGCCGAATTTGACTTTGATAGTGATAATTCTAAATGGAATTTTAGGGCGCATTAATTGTACTTTATAGTGCTGATAAGCAAATTTATAACCGTTTTTTTAATAAATGTTTCACTCAACCCCCCAATTAATCCAATGAAAACCTTATTCTTTTCTCTGATTCTGTCGATTGCTAGCTTCGTCGCGATGGCACAAAACCCACTTGACGGCAACTGGAAAGGCAGCCGCGAAACGCCCAACGGCACGTTTGAAGTAAACTATACCTTCAAAGTAGAAGGCGACAAGTTAACAGGAACGTGGAAAACACAATTTGGCGAGGCCAAAATTGAAGAAGGCAAAGTAGAGGGCAAAAAAATCTCCTATTCCATTTCGTTCAACGACCGTAAAATGAGCTACACTGGCGAACTGGTTTCTGAAAAAGAACTGGTTGTAAAAAGCGAACGTGGCGAGATGAAGCTTGCCAAGCAGTAAAGAAAGGGTACCATTTAATTACCTGTTTTTCCGTGATTAAATGGTACCTCTTTATTCATAACTAACCTAATAATCCAATGATTTTTAAGAAAAATAGGAGGGCTGTAAGTACGGCCATTTTGATAATGGGAGCTATCTCTGGGTTTTCCCAATCTATTCCGTCCTTGAAAGATGCTTTTAAAAATGATTTTGGCATCGGGACAGCACTGAACAATAGCCAAATTGAGGAGCGCGACCCTGCCCTGACGCAATTCATTGTAAGTCAGTTTAACATGGCCACCCCCGAAAACGTCATGAAATCGGCCCTGATTCATCCCAAATGGGATACTTATGATTTTGTAGTGCCCGACAAATTGGTGGAATTTGGTAAGAAATATAACATCAAAATCAACGGCCACACCCTGATTTGGCACAGTCAGTTACCGTCGTTCATTCGGGGTATTCACAGCAAAGACTCTATTCAAACGTTTTTTAATGACCATATCAAAACCGTGGCAAGTCGCTACAAAGACAATATCTTTTCGTGGGATGTGGTCAATGAAGCATTAAATGAAGATGGTACTTTGCGCAAAACGGTTTTCCTTGATTATTTGGGCGAAGGATACATCGCCGAAGCCTTCCGTCTTACGCAGCAAGCCGCTCCTAATGTCGAATTGTATTACAATGATTACAACAACGAACAACCCGCCAAACGCGCGGGCTGCATCAATCTCATCAAGAAAATACAGGCTTCGGGTGCCCGTATCGACGGTGTGGGTATTCAGGGTCACTGGCATGTGGGTAAGGTGCCGTTTAAGGACATCGAAGAAAGTATTTTGCAGTATGCGGCGCTGGGCCTAAAAGTGATGTTTACCGAGCTTGATATTGAAGTGCTGCCGCGCAATTTTCAAGGTGCCGACGTCAATCAACGAATGGCGAGTAATCCTGCCATGAATCCTTATACAGCGGGCTTGCCTGATGACGTTCAACAGCAATTAGCGGCTGATTATGAAGCACTTTTTAAGTTATTTCTCAAACACAAAGACAAAGTAACCCGTGTGACATTTTGGGGAGTAAACGATGGAAACAGCTGGCTGAATGGCTGGCCTGTACGCGGCCGTACTAATTACCCGCTGCTCTTTGACCGTAACAATCAACCCAAACCCGCTTTTTATAAAGTGATTGGATTGAAAAAATAGGAGGAGACTTTGTGATTTTATTGATATTTTATTGGATTAATAAACAAATAAATTACTTTTGGAGTGAGCGTACGGCGCTCCTCTTTTTTAGTACAAAATGTGTCTTTTTGACACAAAGCTTTTGGAATGATTTTGTCAAACTAACTTATTGATTCAGTGAAAAAAAGATTGTTATCAGCGATGCTCGTTTGTGGAGCCTTGGCGGTGTCGGCTCAGACAAAAGTTACGTTAAATACTGATTTGGCTAAAACTCAAATCAGTAAGCATATCTATGGGCACTTTGCGGAGCATTTGGGAAAATGTATTTATGGAGGGATGTACGTGGGCGAAGGAAATACCAAGATACCCAATACCGCAGGTGTACGTAATGATGTAATTCAGGCACTTAGAGACCTGAAAGTTCCCAATTTACGCTGGCCCGGAGGCTGTTTTGCAGATGCCTATCAATGGAAAGATGGTATTGGTCCCAAGGCTAACCGCCCCAAAATGGTCAATATATGGTGGGGAGGCGTGACAGAAGATAATAGTTTTGGTACGCATGATTTTTTGGATATGTGCGAGCGGATAGGAGCAGAGCCTTACCTAGCAGGCAATGTAGGTAGTGGTACTGTGAAAGATTTGGCCGATTGGGTGACATATGTCAATCACCCTGCGGGTAGTCCTATGTCAGAATTGAGGAAAAAAAATGGCCGCGAAATGCCTTGGAATGTGAAATTGTGGGGTGTTGGCAATGAAGCTTGGGGCTGCGGAGGCAATATGACTGCTGAATACTACTCAAATATTTACCGTCAGTATGCTACGTTTATGTCGGACCATAAAGATGCCAAACTTTACAAAATAGCTTCGGGTGCGAGCGACGGCCAATATGACTGGACCGAAACATTGATGAAAAACATCCCTCACCACATGATGCAGGGAGTGGCATTGCACCATTATTCGGTGTTGAGTTGGGGAGATAAGGGCCCTTCGGTAAGTTTTAGCGAAGCTCAATATTTCAAGACCATGGATGAAGCTTGGAAAATGGATGAGTTTATCAAAGGGCATAGTACAATCATGGATAAATATGACCCCGCCAAAAAAGTAGCTTTGATTGTAGATGAGTGGGGTGGTTGGTACAATGTGGAAGAAGGAACCAATCCAGGGTTTTTGTATCAGCAAAATACCATGCGCGATGCCATGATAGCGGGTCTTACACTCAATATTTTCAACAATCATGCAGATAGAGTGAAAGGTGCCAATCTTGCCCAGATTGTGAATGTATTACAGGCGGTGATTTTGACCAATGAAGAAAAAATGCTGCTGACTCCTACGTATCATGTCATGAAAATGTACAACGTACACCAAGACGCAAAGTTGATTCCGATTGACATTGAAGCGCCTTCTTATGAGTTTAATGGCAAAAAACTAACCGCAGTGTCAGTGTCGGCCTCCAAAGACGCCCAAAATGCGGTCAATATTTCGTTAACCAATATTGATTATTCCAAAGCGCACGAGGTGACTATCAACTTACGAGGCGAAGACTTTTCAAAAGTATCGGGGCAAATTTTGGCTTCTTCCAAAATCAGCGACCACAATACATTTGACCAACCCAACAAAGTAAGTATCAAAGATTTTTCGGGCGCAAAACTCGAAAAAGGTGTGCTAAAACTGACTCTACCAGCCTATTCGGTGGTGGTATTGAAAGTGATAAAATGAGAAGAATAGGGCGCAATGTGCTTAATTAGAAGCATTTGATAAATATATCATGACTAAAAAGGCTGTGTATAGGTTGCACAGCCTTTTTAGCGTTATGAAATACAACAAACAAACCCATCAGGTAGTTTGCAATGACTTTGTTTTTGAGGGATGATTTTGCTTTTTGGAGGAAACCGAAACCCCAATAAAACAAACAAATAGACCTATCATGAGCCATACCATGTCGGTTGCAAATACGTAGTATTGTTTTTGAGAAAAGGAAACCCATACCCAATCTCCCGTCGTCAGGCCGTTGGTCAGGGGGATGCCCAACGAAAGTATGCCTCCTGTCAATAAATAAAAGCGAGTCATTTTACTTTCTGACTGACTTATGAGGCCCATTCCGAAAAGCGCCAGCCAAACGCCGAAGAAAGTAGTATTGACCCAAAAAACGTGTGTGGGACTTTGAGGAATGATGAGTTCGGCCATGAAAAGAACCGAAGTAGCCGGAAATAAGCTCAGACAAATAGCTAGATAAATCAAAGTTACCCTGTGATGAAAGCGCTGCTGTTGAAGGGTATAATTTTTATTCTTTCGTGCTTCTTTCCAAAGCAATACTCCACTAATAATGACAAAGCACGTTAGAAGTGCCATTAAGAAATAAATAACTTTGACCAATAGACCCCCAAAAGTAGCAAAATGTAGTTGGCCTATACCTCCAATTACTTGCTGTACATAATTTTTATTTTTGCCCGGAATCATCTCGTACAATTGTTTTCCGCTTGCGAGTCGGTACCCAACCGCACCATAAAGATCAAACTGATTGGGGGATTTGTGTTTAAAGTAAATATTAAGGGTGCCGTCGGCTTTTTGAAGATTTTTAAAACTAATATACCATACTGATAAGTCTGGGTAGGTCTCTTTGGCTTTTGTATATAGTTCCAACACGGCTTGAGTATTATCTCTCATGGGAGATTTTTCGGCATATTTAACATCAAGACCTGGTTGTACCAAGGCATATACTTTTTGGGTATCGCCATTATAAAATACCATTACGGCAGGTAAGAGAATCAGAATCAGGAGCATATAAAACGCTCCCGTGACGGCATACATCATTTGAAAAGGTAAACCTAGCAATCCCAAAACCGTATGCGAGTTAGTCCATATTTGTTTTAGGCTGTTTTTGAAGGATATTCCCCAAAATTTAGTCAATATATTGCGCCAATGAATAAGCAATCCAGTAAGGCTTGCAAACAAAAAAAACAAAGACACAAACCCGGCAATGTATCTTCCAAGCAAAGGGATTTGGTCCAAAAAATGAAGCCGATAAAGGGTCTCGCCTATAGTACTTATTTCTCCTTCTTGAACCTCAAAATTGGAGGGATGAATACGTGCTTCAAAATGCTGTTCGGCTTCTCCTTTTTTGTGTTGTAGGTGTCCAAATACGTTGACATGAGGAGCCTCTGACGAAGGCATTGTCAATCTCAAATCGTCGTTCCAGTCTATATTAGGAATCTTGTTGCCGAGTATTTCTAATGTTTTCTCAAGATTGATGTTTTCGGGGGCTTTTATCCGTGCCTTTGGATTTTCCCACTGATAAAACTCATCTCTAAAAAGAGTAAAAGCTCCCGCAAAAAAAATAATGTATAGCGCTACGCTAATTACTATTCCAGAGACTGTATGGGTATGAAATAGGATGTTGTAGGCACGCGTGCCTAGACCTTTAAGCTTCATATTATTTGGTAAGATAAGTTAGGAGAAGAAATAAAAGTGTAAGCCCCAGATATAGCCCCCATATTTTCCATCCATTGTGAGCTAAAAAGGTGATAATCATCACGATTCCCCACATCAAGAACAAACTGAAGGTGGAAGTAAGCATAATGATTTCTTTATAACCCGTGACCGAGGCAAGCATCAAATGAAAACTCGCTGAGACGAAATAGCCTCCCAAAATAGCCGCGGATACTTTCAATGCTTTTTGAGAGGAGGATGATAAGTACTCTTTTTTAGCGGGCATATCAAAATAGAGAGATGATGAAACAAACGTGAAATAATATAATAAGGACAGTTGAGATACGCCTCGGCAAATGAGCGACCAAGGGTACAATACTACAAGCGAAGGGAAGCATGACTGCTGAGATAAGGAGTCCGTTGGTAGCTCCCCATTGCCTATAATTTAATCCTACTACTATTACTAAAATAGCGCCACTCACCCAAGTAGGGAAAGCAGGAAAAGACGAACGTAGGTGAGTAGTAGAATATTTTGACTTAGTATAGTACAATAAAATACCAATAAAAGATAGATATAAAGCCGTCATGATAAAATTTTTTACAAATATTAATTTTATTTAGACAAAGTCCAAATAAATAAATAATTTTGACGCCAAATCAAAAAAGGTGCCATTATAGCCTAAAATGCCTTCTATATGAAATACTGTTTATTGTTTTGGATATGTCCTTTGCTAGTGATAGCACAACGTGCTACTCTAAAAGGAATAGTACAAAGTAGCCATGCAGAGCCTTTGCCTTTTGTGACGGTAACTTTGAAAAATACAAAATTTGTAACTACTTCAGATCAACAGGGAAATTATCAAATGAAGGATATTCCGTATGGTGAGTATGAAGTTGAGTTCAGTTTTGTAGGCTTTCAAAGTCAAACCAAAATGATTTCTATTAAGCAGCCAAACCTTACCGAAAACGCCAAATTGGTGGAGACGATTCATGAATTAAGTGAAGTAGTGGTAGCCGCTGAAAAACAATCCAGCCTCCAACAGCAAAAAGCCATTTCTATTAAAAGTATTGATATAAAGGAGGTCATCACTCAAAATAACCTCTTGACAGACGTGGCAGATCGAGTCTCAGGAGTGAGAATAAGGCGCTCTAGCAGCTTGGGCGAAAAGTCTGACATCTCTATCAATGGCATGAGAGGGAATGCCATAAGAGTATATATCGATGGGTTACCTATGGAGTTTTTGTATCCCAATTTTGATATATCCACCCTGCCCCTTAGCAATATCAAACGGGTGGATGTTTTTAAAGGCGTATTACCCGTGGATGTGGGGACTGATGCAATGGGAGGTGCTATCAACATCATCACTGAACAGAAAGCACATTCGCACCTACGTGCATCGTATAGTGTGGGGTCGTTTAATACACATTTGGCCGATGTAGAAGTCGGACTCGCCAATAAAAACAACTTCTTTTTCAATGCCAACGCGAGCTATAACTATTCGGATAATAGCTATACGATGAAGGCATTGGTTTTTGAAAAAAACCGTGTCGAAACCGTACGAAGATTTCATGATGCGTATGGAATGTGGTTTGGGGGATTGAGTTTTGGGGTGCATAGCAAAAAATGGGCTGATGAGGTTCGCTTTACTGCCAACTATTCTACCGGTTTTAAAGAACTACAAAATGGTGCTCGAATCACAACGACCGCAATCGGTGAAGCCAACTATACCGCAGAGAATTATTCTGCTTCTCTTAAATACAATAAATCTTTTTTGAAGGAGCGATTACAGCTTAGCAATATCACAAGTTATAGTTTTCAAACCCTTGATTACGTAGATACTACTGCCAATGAGTATAGTTGGAGTGGAAAAATCGTCGGTCGGTCTATTCCAGGAGAGTACGTCAGTAAGTCATATAACACTACTAATTATGACAACTGGATAAATCGTACCACGCTTACGTTTGCATTGACGCCCAAACACAAAATCCTTTTTTCTAATCTCTATGCCAGCCAACGGCTCACTGGCAAAAATTATTTGCTCGAAGAAAACGAGCGGGATTATCTGGAGATTCCCCAATACATGACCAAAAATATCGCAGGCTTACAATATGAGGCGATGGTAGGGCAAAATATAACATTTTCGGGCGCGCTCAAAAGATTTGACTATGTGGTGAATGGCGCAGAAAACAATACTTTTTTATTGGTAAAAAAACAGGATAGTTTTTCGAGTTGGAATGTGGGAATAAAGTACAATCTGTCCGACAATCTTTTTGTAAGAACATCCTATGAGCGCGGTTTTTTGATACCCTTGTTCCAGCAATTTGTGGGAAATGGTGCCGATATCGTTCGGAATACCGAATTGCGGCCTGAAAGTAGCGACAACTTAAATTTTGGAATTAGCTATGCCAATGCCCGTCTATCTAACGACCTCATACTAACCACAAATATCAATGGTTTTTGGCGCGAGCAGTATGATATTATTTTCTTAGGCAGTAGTATCACGAAGCGTTATGATAATGCGGATCAGGTAAATACCCTTGGAGTAGAAGGTGACTTGATTTTGAATTATAAAAAAGCATGGACTTGGAAAAGCAATCTTACGGCACTTCGCAAGCGATTTTCAAGCCTGAAAGATCCCCGTAATGCGTTTTTAGAAGGTACTACCTTTCCAAACAATCCCACTTTCTTTGGAAATATGGAGCTTGAGTGGCAGAAATCGAGCCTTTTTCGGAATACTGACCGCTTTAGGGCTTATGTTTTTTATCAATATGTAGCTCCCTTCAATCATATTTTAATTGGACAGGACGACACTTATCAAAATTCTCCCGATTCGTTTGTCCCTACCCAGCATAGGGTAGATGTGGGTGCTTCTTACAAATTTGCCAAGCAATCTCTTACCGCTGCTTTTAATGTAAACAATGTCTTCAATGCCCAGTTGTTCGACAATTTTTTGGTGCCAAGGGCGGGTATCAATTACAATCTAAAACTAATTTTTGAAATCAATAAATTCTAGCAATGAAAAAAAACATACTATTAAGTCTGGTGACAGTATCAATGTTATTGGCTTCTTGTGATAAAAAAGACATTGACAAAGACGAAGAATCACTTTATAAAGAGAGCGGCTACGTAGTAGCTTCGGTCAATGAATCAACTGGCGGCTATACTTACTATGCTGGTTTTTTTGAGACATTACCAGCAAATACTGTGGTAGATATGACGACAAAATCTACCTATAATTATTTCTATACTCGAACGACGTGGAAAAACTTCATGTTTGGTAGTAATCTTAAAGGCGAAAAAACGCTTACAAAAATAGCCGTAGGTAAGGATGGCAAGTTGACTGAAGTTGCCAGTATCCCATTGTTAGATTGGCTCAACAATGTTCAAATTATCAATGACAATTTAGGTATCTACACCATATGGGGAAGCGATGGAAAGGTGGTCCTCTTCAATCCGACGACGATGGAAAATTTAGGAGATATTGATATGTCAAAAGGTAAAAAATTCGCGGCCAATGAGCGTAATTATTACAGCACGATCATTTATCGTCCTCAGGATAATCGATTGTTTTTGACTCTGCTAACCGACAACAGCAAGACTTCTCAGTATTATGACGCTACCGATGTGTATGTGGAAGTGGTCAATATGACTACCAAACAGTGGGAAAAAACAATCTCTTTCCCAAATGCTACTTATCCCATAACACGCGGGAATGAGCATCCTATGATTGACGAAAATGGGAATATCTATATTTTTACCCAAGGCTCGTATGGATTGGATGGGCAGATGGGGCCACGGGCTGCAAAATACTCACGTCCTCAGATTCTTAAAATTCCAGCCAATAGTACCGACTTCGACCCTTCTTACAGTTTTAATCCCGTAGATGTAATTGGTCAGCAAAACTTGTTGGTGCAGCTTATGCTTGGCGCTATCTATGATGCTAATGGTATTGCTTATTCTTGCGTTTCTGCGCAGTCTGAATCTGCTCGTATTTTAGAATTGGTGACTAAATACGCTCAGGGAAAGATTACCGAAACAGAATTTTTGGAGTTGAGAAATTCTATTTTTTATTCTCCTAATCAGCGTTGGGTAAAACTTGATTTGAATGCTAAAACCGTCACTCCTATCACTGATATTCCGCTTACAGCGGGGTTTGGCTACCCTAATGCTTACAAATACGACGGTAAGTTCTATTTCCAATACAATACTCCAGATGACAAAACAACGGGCTATTATGAATATACACCCTCTACAGGCAAAGCAACTAAAGCCGTGAGTATTACGAATGGAGGTATTGCATCTGATTTTATTAAACTAAGTAAATAAATATACGTTTATGAAAAAATGGGTTAACGCTCTCTCCACAGTATTTATAGTGGGATTAGTGCTATCGCTGCCTACTCTGACGTGGGCGCATGGATATTGGCTAGAGGTCAAGGGGCCTGGAAAAGTAGGTGAACCTGCCCAAATTCAACTATTTTATGGTGAATACAGCGAACATGTACGAGAAAAAGGTGCTCGCTTGGATAAAATGTCTGAAATCAAGATTTCGGTAATTGATGCTCAGGGTACCAAAACGGAAGTGCAGATGCAACAGACTGATACGCATTGGCAAGGAAGCTTTGTTCCTAAAATAGAAGGTATTTATCAGATTTTGGGTATCAACGAAACGCGCGAAGTACAAGATTGGACGAAACACAATTTGGGTATAACGCGTCCTGTACAGTATTTACGGACTACTTATGTGGTTGGAAACGCTGCTAAAACGCCGCTACTGCCTCAAAATTATTTGGATGTGACGGCCCAAAAACTAGGCAATCAGATTTTGTTGGAAGTGTACAAGGATAAGCAAGCTTTTTCAAAAATGCAGCTGACGGTCATTAATCCTGATGGTTGGGAAAAAAATAGAATTACCAATGACAAAGGAAAGGTAGCCTTTATTCCTGCCGGAAAAGGACTCTATTTAGTAGAACTTGAATGGATGGACAAAACCCCTGGAACTTTCAAAGGAAAAGAATATGAGTCAGTGAGGCATCGGTGTGATATGACACTGGTTGTTGAATAGTGACCTTGTAAATGAGAAAACCACGGAGCTTCTGCCGTGGTTTTCTCATTTACAGACAAAATCATATTAAAAAAATAATCCCACCGTCCCAGTTACATTTACTTGGCTCACATTCAACTTGGCCGAAAAGTAATTGCTGGGATCGTTGAGTTGGTAAGGTACAAATGCATCCTTGGTTTGGAGATAAGTACCGGCTAAGTCTATATAAAAACGCTCGTTACGATAGCCTGCTCCTCCCGAAAATTGGAATTTTGAGCGATCCAATTTGCCTTCTACGTTATAATTTTGACTATAGGGATTAGGTAAAAAAGCTACCCCAGCTCGTACTCTAAAAAAATTGATACGGGCTTCTCCACCCACGCGTAGATTGACTACGTTGTTGAAAGAAGATTGAATTAATCGGCGATTGTTGGTTTTAAACTGATTATCGTCGCCAGTTCTCACGCTCATTCCTTTATAGCCTACGTATTCGGCACTTGCGGTTAGGAAGCCTTTTTTACCGAAGAAAAAAGTAGCGCCTCCATTGGCTCTTAGCGGGGTGCGCATGCTGTATTCAAAGTCAAAAGGTACGATATTGACGCGGGTAGTAGGAAGCTGATCGTAGGCTTGCTGGCCCTGTGAATTAGTAACGGGGTTGCCATTTGAGTCGTAGACTGGTACGCTGTTGTTGGTCACGTCTACCCCTAATTCTTCCTCATAAGTCATACGCATACTGCTCCAAGTGGGGCTATGAATAGAGGCACCAAGTTGGAGAAAAGGATTGGCACGATAAATAACTCCCGCTGACAAGAAAATCCCACTGCCATTGATATTAATATCTTCTCGATAATCAAGACTACGAAATGGGCCGCTATTGACAAACTGTTCTTGGTAATTGTGCCGACGTATGTAGCTATGACGCGAAAAACCACCAGAAATTCCTAGATAAAGTTTGTCGGCGTAGTTGCCAGCATAAGCAAATGTCCACTGAGAAGAGGCCCCTGAAGTTTCAACGTTGCCTGTCTGCTGAAACGAAGACCTCGAAAGCGGAATAGGCCTACGATAGGGGCCATTGGGTGAAAGGGCGTCTATCAGATATAAATTATAGAAAGCAGACTCAATCGAATACGGGCTTCCATTGTTGTAGTCATTTTCTAAAGTATTGACGGGAGTGGTGCCAGCCACCTCTACAATGTCGTCAATCATACTGCTACGGTTGTTGGTGCCGCCGTAGGTGACCATGTTGTTGAGGTTTACTTGCCGTGAGTAGTTAATACCAAAAGACGTACGCCGCCATTCACGATTGTAGCTTTGCGGGTTTCCGGCCAAAATCAGCGAAAACTGTGAAAGATTGGGATTGAGCTTTTGGTCTGTATTGCTACTACCAATGTAGGACGACTTATTAGAAATACTGTATAAAGTGGGACTAAGGCTGATTTCGGATTTATTAAAAAAACCTAATCCCGCAGGGTTGCCGGCTATATTGCTAGCATCTCCACCCAGAGAAGCGTGATTGCCGCCTACTCCTTGAAAGCGTGCACTTCCACTTTGAGTAATGTCCGAAAACTGAAGGGCGGTATTGGAATATAAGCGGCTTTGGGCGTATGCTTGTCCCGTAAATACTCCTAAGGCAGCGACTAATAAAAGGTGATTGTGGGTTTTCATGGCAGATTTGTGAGTGATTATGAAGCGTCTAATTGATTGTCAAATATACATTTATGGACGAATAAAAAACCTCGCTATTCCATAACAGCGAGGTTCTCTATTTAACATACTATTGGTCATTTTTCTGTTTGATTCACAGAGTACTCGCTTATGATATTAGTTACGAGGACCGCGCGACGAGCCACTACTTCCTGAGCTTGATCCGCCGCTGTAGCTGCCACCACCACTGCTGCTGCTACCACTCCAGCTACTACGTCCGCTACTGCTGCTGTTGTTATTGTTCCAGCTATTGTTGTTGCTGCTACCACTATCCCAGCTGCTTCTACGGCTGCTTCCTTGCGATGAGTTAGAGTTCCAGCTGTTGTTGCTGCTTGAGCGTTGTGAATTGTAAGACCCGCTTGATTCGCCATAGCTGCGGGTAGCGCCTCCGCGAGTTCCTGACGAATAGCCGCTGCTTTGTTGGCTATTGCTGTAGCTACTTCTACCACCCGAATTGTTGGAATAGCTATCATAGCTACGATTGGCTCCCCCTCTTGGGCGTGAGTAGTAAGCCTCACTACTTGAAGTACTAGTACTGCTGCCGCTACGGTCAGTGGGGTCATATCCTTGACGACGTGGTTCGGTATAGCGAGCACTGTTATTAGAGTTGCTGTTGTAAGCATTGCTAGAACGACCTACACGATTGTAGTAATCGGTACCAGTACGACGACGACCATCTACGATTTGAATGTTGTTGGAAGGGCCATTGTACCAGGGGTTACCAAAGCCGCCACCGTAGAACCCGTTACCATAAAATCCATTACCATAGCCCCATCTGTCAAATCCGCCATAGCCCCAGCTCGAATAAGGAGACCCCCAGCCAAAGCTCGAATATCCCCAAGGCGAAAAGAAGGGGTCATTCCAAGCATACATAGAGCCCCATCCCCAGCTGTTCCAAGGGTTGTTCCATCCCCAAGAATTCCAGCTGTTCCAAGGGTTATACATTCCAAATCCATAACGATTTCCAAAATAGGTACTCATACCATAATTGAAACCCATCATGAAAGAGGTGTTGGAGTTCCAGCTATTCCAGCCCAATCCACCGTAGCGATAGGGGTTATTCCAGAAGCCGCCCCAGTTGAGATCCCAAGCAGCGTCGCGCCCAGCACGATAGCCCTCCGAAAATCCTGCACTGTAACCAGCATCAGGGCCGATGTTACGAGCAATACCACGTGAGCTTAGATAAGACTCGTCATAGTAGTCATTCTCGTTTATGTTGTTGTTATTGGGAAGTTGTTTGCCCGAACGATAATCAGGATTAAGATTACGGTAATCCAGTTTTTCTTCATCCGAACGTCCAGCCGCCGTTGCTACAGCTACACTAGAAGAGTTGCCGTAGAGGTCGTCATACTCAGCATCGTCTCGTGTGGCGTACTGTTTTGAGCTACAGCCCCACAACCCCACCAAGCCTATTGCCGATAAAAGAGTAAGTGAACGGAAGGTTTTCATGGTTATTTGGATATTTTAAGTCTGTCAGTTATAAAAGGAAAAAGGTGTGTAACTATACTATAAACGCTATTTTAGCTGATATTGATTCAGTTTTGACACAAATTTAGGATAAAAAAGTATCTTTGCAAGAGTTTTTTTTGAAAAAACAGGGCTGTTTTTGTCTTTAAAATCGCTGAAAATCAAAGAATTAAGAATGTCATACCAACACTTAATCGTACAATGGGCTGATTTTGAGTAAGATGTTTGAAAAAGTGTAAAATAGACGTTTAAGTTTTTGATTTTCAATGCAATGAAAGGTAGCCCAATTTCTAATGAAATTCTAATCTCTATAAAGTGACTGAAAGACAAAAAAGCGAGTAAAATTTCGAAAATCAACACATAATTTTAAAGGATAAACCCTAAAAAGTAAAGTAATGGCAAACGCGATTCCGAGCCGTAGTGAGAATTATTCAGAATGGTACAATGAAATTGTAAAAAGAGCTGATTTAGCAGAAAACTCTGCCGTAAGAGGGTGTATGGTCATCAAGCCTTACGGGTATTCTATTTGGGAAAAAATGCAACGAGCACTTGATGATATGTTCAAAGAAACGGGGCATACCAATGCTTATTTCCCGTTGTTTGTCCCGAAAAGCTTATTTGAAGCAGAGGAAAAAAATGCCGAAGGCTTTGCCAAAGAATGCGCCGTCGTAACTCACTATCGTCTCAAGGCTGACCCCAATAAACCGGGTAAGCTCATCGCTGACCCTGACTCAAAATTGGAGGAAGAACTCATCGTGCGCCCTACGAGTGAAGCCGTAATTTGGAATACTTACAAAAACTGGATTCAATCGTATCGCAATCTACCCATTCTAATCAATCAGTGGGCCAACGTGGTGCGTTGGGAAATGCGTACTCGCTTGTTTCTTCGTACAGCTGAGTTTTTGTGGCAGGAAGGCCATACGGCCCATGCTACGTCCGATGAAGCAATGGCCGAAACTCGTCAAATGTTGGAAGTATATGCTCGCTTTGCCGAAGAGTGGATGGGAGTACCCGTGATCAAAGGCTATAAGACTCCCAATGAGCGTTTTGCAGGAGCGGAAGAAACCCTCTGCATCGAGGCAATGATGCAAGACGGAAAGGCTTTACAAGCAGGTACTTCGCACTTTTTGGGACAAAATTTTGCCAAAGCTTTTGATGTGAAATTCCAAAGTAAAGCGGGTGTTCTTGAGTATGTGTGGGGAACTTCTTGGGGCGTAAGTACTCGGCTAATGGGGGCATTGGTAATGGCGCATTCGGATGATGCGGGGTTAATATTACCGCCTAAGTTGGCACCTATTCAAGTGGTGATTGTACCAATCTATCGTAACGACGAGCAATTAGCCCAGATTTCTGACAAAGTGAAAGAGATAATGGGTGAGCTTCGTAAAAAAGGGATAAGTGTCAAATTTGACGATTCGGATGCCAACAAACCAGGCTGGAAATTTGCCGAATATGAACTACGAGGTGTACCTGTGCGTTTAGCAATGGGAGCACGAGACCTTGAAAATGGTACGGTAGAAGTAGCTCGTCGAGATACGAAAGAGAAAAATACCGTAGCATTGGAAGGAATTGTAGCGTATATTGAAGAATTACTTACTGATATTCAACAAAATATCTACAAAAGAGCCCTTGCTTTCCGGGAGTCAAATACTTATAAAGTGGATGACTATGAGGAGTTTAAAAGAATGTTGGACGAAAAAGGCGGGTTTATCTTGGCACACTGGGACGGCACTTCCGAAACAGAAGAAAAAATCAAAGAAGAAACCAAAGCCACGATTCGCTGTATTCCGTTTGATGCACCGCGCGAAGAAGGAAAATGTATTTTGACGGGCAAGCCATCAAGTCAGCGAGTGCTTTTTGCGAGAGCGTATTAATTAATGTCAAGTAGTCATAAGTTGTAATACCAGACAAGGCTACTGAGCAAAAAAATAAGAATTAAAAGTTTTAGGTTGATTGGATGTTGATAGATTGATTCAGCAAAGACAACTTAAAAGCCCAAAAATCAATTCAATCAATCATCCAATAACAATAAAAAATGAGCGTAGCAAAATCAGGTAATACCGTTCAGGTACACTACAAAGGAACATTGACCGACGGAACGGTCTTTGATTCATCAGAAGGACGTCAACCCCTAGAGTTTCAGTTGGGTTCAGGAATGGTGATTCCTGGATTTGACAACGGTATTCAAGGAATGGCGATAGGAGAGAAAAAAACGGTTCATATTCCAGTGGAAGAAGCGTATGGCCCTTCTCAAGAAGAGTTGGTTATTCCTTTTAACCGCAACGAAATGCCTGCTGATATTCCTTTTGAAGTAGGTATGCAACTCAATATGCACCAAGATGGCAACCCTCAGCCTATTCCTGTAACGGTAGTTCAAGTAACGGATGTACAGGTAGTAGTGGATGCTAATCACCCTTTGGCAGGCCAAGATTTAATCTTTGAGATTGAATTAGTAGCAGTAAGCTAATCAGGGGCCTTTTAGGTTTTCTAAAAGAAAATCTGGCTAAGATTTATATTCAATTAAAGCCTTCTTTCCTAGCTTTTAATCATGAGGCGATGGGAAGGAGGCTATTTTTTATGGCTATATTTTTCGTTGATTTGTTGGTACAAACTCATCGGAACTTTTGATTCTACCTCAGGCACTTTAGGCTGAGGGCGTACCCAATCCAAGTATCCTTTGGCCCAAGCGTATGCTAAACCGAGTGCCAAAATCCCCACAAAAATCAACATTTCGGTCAGTGAAAACCACCCCCATAAGCCGTCGGTTTGCTCGATGAGATTTGCTTGGCCAAATACCACCGCCCAAGGAAATAAGAAAATCAATTCTACTTCAAACAACAAAAATACCAACGCTACCACATAAAAACGAATATTGAAAGGAATGTTGGCATTGCCGAGTGGGTCTTCTCCTGATTCATAAGTACTAAGTTTTTCTTCGTTGGGGCGGGCAGGGCGCAGCAACTTTGCGATTCCCAACATCGACAGAATGAGGACAATAGCGGTAAGAATAAACAAAAAAATGGTGCCAAATTCTGATAGCATATCAAGCGGTAGTGTTGTAGCGGGAGTTTGAGGGGGTAAAGATACTAATCGAAGGATAGAATTCTTGGAGAAGTCCAAAAAAAGACTGGCTCACGTAGATACATGTCCAGTCTTTTGGAGTAAGCAATGGAAGTATACTATTTGACAAATAGCATTTCACGGTATTTTACTAAAGGCCAGTCTTCGTCATCAATCAGAAGCTCAAGCTTGTCTACCTCATAGCGTATTTTTTCAAAGAAATCTTTTACTTCAGAACCATACAAAATGGCTCGTTCGGCGATAGAGTCCGTATTGTTGGCCCTTTTACGTGCTTCAGTCATGTCTTCCACGGCATTTTTGATGATAGACACTCGCTTCGAAATCTCCCTGATAAGTTCTTTCAGAGGCTGAGCTTCTTCAATTAGCTCAAGTTCTACCAATGACTTGGCTGTTTGAGCCAATTGATGTTGGTACTTGACCGCCGTTGATACCACATGATTAAGAGCCAAATCACCTATCACTCTTGATTCAATCTGGACTTTTTTGATGTAGTTTTCCAGCTCAATTTCGTAGCGTGCATGAACCTCTCTTTCGGTCAAAACACCCATTTTTTCAAACACCTGAACTGCCGAAGGCTCTATATATTTGCCGAGGGCTTTAGGAGCTGAGGCAATATTAGAAAGCCCACGTTGGGCAGCTTCTTGTACCCAATCGTCCGAATATCCATTTCCTTGGAATAAAATACGTTTGGTCTGGCGATAGTATTCTTTTAAAATATCCACAATCGCTAGCTCTTTCTTTTCTCCACTTTCGAGGCGAGCTTCAAGTTCTTTACGGAAATCTTGTAACTGATTAGCCACAATCGTGTTTAGGACAATCATCGGAGAGGCACTATTGGCACTGCCACCCACGGCACGGTACTCAAACTTATTGCCTGTAAAGGCAAAAGGCGAAGTACGATTACGGTCGGTATTGTCGCGCATAAGGGGAGGTGTGCGCGTAATCCCCAACTTATAAAATACATTATCTCCTTTTTCAAGTTGTATCTCGCCGCGATTTTCGAGGGTTTCGAGCAAACGGATAAGCTCATCCCCTAGAAAAATAGAAACAATAGCCGGTGGAGCTTCGTTGGCACCTAAGCGGTATTCGTTGCCGGCTGAGGCAATCGATGCCCGCAGCAAATCAGCATGGTCGTGCACGGCTTTGACGGTATTCATCAAAAACGTAAGGAAGCGAAGGGTTTCTTTGGGTTTACTACTCGGTGCTAGTAGGTTGACACCGGTGTCGGTCATCATCGACCAGTTGTTGTGTTTGCCGCTTCCATTGATACCCGAAAAAGGTTTTTCGTGGAAAAGAACTTTGAAGTGGTGCTTTTCGGCAATTTTATGCATCAAGTCCATCAACAAGGCATTATGGTCAATGGCCAGATTGAGTTCTTCAAAAGTAGGGGCGCATTCAAATTGCCCGGGAGCGACTTCATTGTGACGGGTACGCACCGGAATCCCCAATTTCCAAGCCTCATATTCAAATTCGACCATGAAGGCATTGACCCTCGGCGGAATAGAACCAAAATAATGGTCTTCTAACTGCTGACCTTTGGCGGGCGAATGCCCAAATACTGTGCGACCTGCCATCACTAAATCGGGTCGTGCGTAGTAGAGGGCCTTATCTACTAAGAAGTATTCTTGCTCTGGACCTAGGGTAGCTGTTACTTTTTCTACGTTACGGTCAAAATAATACATTACAGAGGTAGCGGCTTTGTCGAGTACGTGTAATGCACGTAAAATGGGCGTTTTATAATCCAGCGCTTCCCCTGTGTATGAAATAAAAACCGAAGGAATACAAAGCGTTTTGCCACCGGCGCCATTGTCCATCAAAAAAGCAGGTGAGCTTGGATCCCAGCCTGTATATCCTCTCGCTTCAAAAGTAGCCCTCAAACCTCCACTTGGAAATGAAGAGGCGTCAGGTTCTTGCTGAACCAAAGCACTGCCCTTGAATTTTTCGATGGCTTTGCCTTGGGAAGTAACATCAAAAAAAGCATCGTGCTTTTCGGCAGTACCTCCCGTAAGAGGCTGAAACCAATGTGTATAATGGGTAGCACCTTTGGAGGTAGCCCATGATTTCATGGCGGCGGCTACTTCGTCGGCGATTTCTCGGTCGATTCGAGAACCTGATTTGATAGCATTCGAAACTTTATAATAAGCCTCTGGCGTGAGCAAGGCTTTCATGATATCATCATTGAAGGTATAAGAACCGTAATAGTCCGCTACTTTGTCGCTAGGGGGAGAAACACTTATTGGGGTACGGTTGTAGGCCGTTTCGATGGCCTTAAATCGCATATTTGCCATATTGGTTTTTTAGAGTTTTAAATGAAAGGAGTATTTTTGGAACACGCACCAAACATAAATTTTTTTTGTTTGACAGACAAAGTTATTTGTATAAATCCTGTCGAAATCAGAAAGACAAGAAAGATTTAAAACTTACTTTGAGAAAAGGTATAAAATCCAACTATTTTCAAAAGTATCTGTTTTTATAGCGGGGGATTTTGCAGAAAATTTAAAAATATGGCACCAATCACCCTGATTATCATTAATTTTGCAGTATGAAAAAAGTAGCGTTTTATACCTTGGGATGTAAGCTCAATTATTCCGAAACCTCAAGTATTTCTCGGATGTTTGAGCAGCGAGGTTATCAAAAAGTAGCCTTCAATGACACGCCCGATATTTTTATTGTCAATACCTGCTCCGTAACCGACAACGCCGACAAAAAATGCCGTAAGATTGTACGAGAAGCGCAGGCCATCAACCCTGACGGATACGTAGCGATTATTGGATGTTATGCTCAGCTCAAACCCCAAGAAATTTCGGAAATTCCGGGAGTAGATGCGGTATTAGGAGCTGCCGAAAAATTCCGTTTGATTGATTTGTTAGACGGATTTGTGAAAGAACCCACCCAAGATAAGGGCAAAGTATATGCTTCACCGATAGAAGAGGCTATCGAATATCACGTGTCTTACTCGCTCAACGACCGTACCCGCACGTTTTTGAAAGTTCAAGATGGCTGTGATTATCCTTGTGCGTATTGTACTATTCCGTTGGCAAGGGGCAAAAGCCGCTCCGATACCATCCAAAATGTACTCAAAGCTGCTCACGAAATTGCGGCTAGGGGTGTGAAAGAAATTGTTCTCACAGGCGTAAATATCGGTGATTTTGGTTTGCAAGACGGGCATCGCAACGAAACCTTCTTGCAGCTTATCCAAGCCCTTGATGAAGTAGAAGGTATCGAGCGATTTAGGATTTCTTCAATAGAGCCTAATTTGTTGACTGACGAAATTATCGCCTTTGTAGCGCAATCAAAGCGGTTTGTGCCTCATTTTCATATTCCCTTACAATCGGGTTCTAACAAAATATTGGGACTCATGCGTCGTCGTTATCGGCGTGAATTGTACGTTGAGAGAGTAGCCAAAATTAAGGAATTAATGCCTTATTGCTGTATCGGAGTGGATGTGATTGTAGGACACCCCGGCGAAACCCAAGAGGCATTTCTGGAAACATATCAATTTCTGAACGAGTTGGATATTTCGTATCTCCACGTTTTTACTTACTCGGAACGACCTAACACTGCAGCTCTCGAGATCAAGCCTGTAGTGCCACAGTCTCAGAGAGCTGAGCGTTCTAAAATGCTGCACATTCTGTCAGATAAAAAACGACGTGCCTTCTATGAAAGTCAGCTTGGTAGTGTACGAACCGTGCTATTTGAAGACGAAGTAGTCAATGGGTATATGCAGGGTTTTACCGAAAACTATGTCCGTGTCACTGCTCAATATGACCCTCTTCTTATCAATGAACTCAAGACCCTTCGTTTGACCCAGATTATCAATGATGGGCTGGTTGAAGTAGAAGAAGCGGCTGCTGAAGTTTTGATTCACTAGTATTGTCTCAGTAAGCCGCAATAGAAAGCAGTACCAAGGTACAGGCTTCTAGGACTTCAATACCGTTTTTTTCTAATAGTGTTTCAAATTCAACGTTTTCAGTACCAGGATTGAAAATGACGCGCTTAGGGTTGAGAGCCACCACATAATCATACCATTCGGGTTGGTTTTTGGGGCCAATGTACAGAGTTACTGTATCTATGTCGGTGAAGGTTGGCTTACCAGTTAAAATAGGATTGTTGGCCACTGTACCTTCTTTCAAACCTAACATTACAATGGGATGCCCATGGCTGGTTAAACGGTGGGCTGCCATGAAAGAATAACGTTCAGGATTAGTAGAAGCACCAATAATAAGTGTTTTTTTCATTTTTAGATTTATATCTATATATTTCAAACAAAAACCCTCGCAACTTGTTTTACCAGTACACTAACAAAGAATACGGCAAAACAGTTGCTACTTTGAGAATTACAACTACTTGAACTATGAGCGAGACTAAAATTGTGAAATACTGGAATGAGAAATGGGTGCCCATTGAGTTTGAAGTTGAGAACCCACCCCGCTATGAAGTATCAAATTATGGCAGATTGTGTAGCTACCAAAATGGTGAAAAAGAAGGCACGATCATCAAAGGTTCGGTAATACAAGGGTATCGTTCGCTCAATATTCGTATTCCGGGAGGTAAAACCATCAACCGATATGTCCACAAACTGGTGGCTGATATTTTTGTAAAGCGCGAAAGTGAAAGCCACAAATTTGTGATTCATCTTGATTTTGATAAGCAAAACAATCGTGCCGATAATCTGAAATGGGTCACCAAAGAGCAGATGATTGAGCACAACCGTAAAAATCCAGCCGTCATAAATCGCAAAATTCCTACGCGTACTCGCAACTACAAACTGACCGAAATGAAAGTCAGAATGATTAAGAAGATGCTTAAAAGCGAAAAAAGTCGCTTGAAGATGATTGCTAAGCAATTTGGAATCACGCACACGCAACTCAATCGGATTCGTTCGGGAGAAAACTGGAAACACGTCACAGTAGACGACGAATAGCCCCTACCGAAAGAAACCTGAAGGAGACATTTTAGCCTCCAATGGTTGACATTGATTCCGACACTAAACCTGCTTTTCGTTTTCCTTCGGCTTCAAAGCCGTCTTTTGCCCTATGTTGCAAAGCTTCAAAAACCCGGCTTTGAATCGCTTCATCGCTTAGGCCTTGGCGTAGTAAATCTTTAATATTAAACACCCCATCGTCGTATAGACAGGTCTTGAACTGCCCTTGAGGGGTAATACGAAGGCGGTTGCAAGTACCACAAAAAGTACGGCTAAAAGCTGCAATGATACCAATTGTGCCTTTGTGACCGGGAATTTGATAATGATAAGCCGTAGAAGCGGCAGGGTCGGGGAGCTTATAGATGTCAGGGTAATGCTTTTTGAGTTCGTCCAATATCTTGCGATAGTTCCAAAACTCCTGGTATTCGTGGGCACCATCGCCATTGAAGGGCATCTCTTCAATAAATCTCACACTTACATTGTGGGTGCGGGTGAGCTCAGCCATTGGTATGATATCCTCAATATTCTTTCCTGACATGACTACAGCGTTGACTTTGGTTTTGATATTTTGTGCCTGAAGCGCTTCAAAAGTTTCCCAAACACGTCCAAACTCATCGCGGCGGGTGATGTCAAAAAAACGCTGACGGTCGAGCGTATCTAGGCTTAAATTGACCGACTTAATGCCAAGGCGTTCAAAATCAGGTACTAAGGGTGCGGTCAGTACGCCATTGGTAGTGATGTTGATTTGGCGCAGCCCGTCGATTGTGTTTATTCTTTCCAAAAACTCCAAAATTCCTCTTCTTACAAAAGGCTCTCCACCGGTGATACGCACTTTGTCGATGCCCATCTGGACCAACAACCGCACCACCCGTTCCATTTCTTCCCAAGTCAACAAGTGAGGTTTAGGGACGTAGTTGATGCCCTCTTCTGGCATACAATAAAAGCAGCGCAGATTGCAGCGGTCAGTGACGGCAAGCCGGAGATAGCTAATGGGACGTCCGTGATTGTCTAAGAGATAGTTCATAAGAAAAGGTACCTTGTCATTCAAAGTAAACAACCAAAAAAATGAGAAACAAGTTTTAGCGAGAATGATTTAGGGTAGGAGAGAAGTACTATGGATTTTGAATCTGAATCAATATTCTTAAGCGCAATTATAATAGAAGCAACTATGAAGAAATTGCTCATAAAGAGAACTCTAGAGATTTAGTCTCTTTTAAAATAATTCTAAAAACGCTGTATCCTTTCATGGAACTTTTGGGAGGGGCAAAATGGTTTCTTCACTAAACATACAATATCATATATCAATTCGAACCGGCGGACCGGTTAACATAAGAAAATGGGAAAGGCTCTTGAAATTACAGACGCAAACTTTGCAGAGGTAGTCGAAAATTCTGACAAGCCAGTATTGGTGGACTTTTGGGCAGAATGGTGTGGTCCTTGCCGTATGGTAGGCCCAGTAGTAGAAAAAATCGCAGAAGCTTACGAAGGCCAAGCTGTGGTAGGTAAAGTAGATGTGGATATGAACCCTGAGACAGCCATGAAATTTGGCATTCGTAGTATCCCTACGTTGTTATTCTTCAGAAATGGACAACTTGTTGACCGTGTCGTAGGAGCTGTGCCACAAGTAACATTGGAAGATAAACTTAAAGCGCAGATTGCGGTAGAGGCATAAATGAGTGCGCATCTATTGCTGCTTTAAAGCTATAAAAAGAAAGCCCCGCATTGGCGGGGCTTTTTGTATCTATTAGCAACTTGGGAATGAAAGATTAGCCTTTCAACTGACCACGCAAAGCACGTGGGATTTCAACTCCGGCGATTGGCAACGAAGCGTTGTTAAGGATTTTGAAACCTTCCACTTTCAAATGCCCAACTTTTACGGATTTGCCCAAATCAAGTTCAGTTACAGGTACATCCACATAGTCAGGGATGTTATCAGCCAAGCCTTGAACTTTGATTTTAAGAAGTTTTTGTACAAGTTTACCACCTTTGGTTACTCCTACGGCAGTACCTACAAAACGCACTGGAACGTCTACTTTGATTTCTTTTTCGTTGTTTACTGCCAAGAAATCAGCATGCAAGATAATATCACTTACTGGGTGATACTGAACATCTTGCAAAATAGCATAATGAATATCGCCTTCAATATTCAAAGTTACTTTGTATACATCAGGAGTGAAAAGAAGTTCACGGAATAGATACATAGGAGCTGCAAAATGGATTTGCTCTGCTCCACCATATAATACACATGGTACCAATGCCTCTAGACGCAACTCACGTGCTTCTTTTTTGCCGAGATTCGCTCTTTTAAACCCTACAATCTCTGTACTTTTCATAATTATTTTTGTCCCCTACCCCAAAGGGAAGTTTTGAGTGAATCATACCTTGGGGTATAAAAAAGGTATGTAGTTGATAAGGTAGAATTGTATCTACGTTGGATTTATAAACAATGAACTAATAGATTCATGATCACGGATACGACCGATGGCTTTGGCAAATAGCTCCGACACCGACAATACCTTGATTTTGGCATTTTCTTCGCGTAGAGGAATCGTATCGGTTACGATAAGCTCATCCAATACGGAACCACGGATGCGCTCATGAGCCGGCCCTGACATCACGGGGTGCGTACAAATAGCTCTAACCGATTTGGCTCCTTTGCTCATGACAAGTTCGGCTGCTTTACAAATAGTGCCACCTGTGTCAATCAAGTCGTCAATAAACACCACATTGGCATCTTTCACATCTCCAATCACCTGCATTGATGCTACTTCATTGGCACGTTTGCGGTATTTGTCACAAAGAATGATGTCAGCGTTGAAGAATTTTGCAAAATTACGAGCTCTAGCCGCGCCTCCCACGTCGGGCGAAGCTACTACTAGATTGTCTAATTGTAGGCTTTTGATATAAGGAACAAATACGCTTGTGCCTTCGAGATGCACTACCGGAATATCAAAAAAACCTTGAATAGCACCAGCATGTAGGTCGAGTGTCATGATTTGCTCGGCACCAGCGGCAGTGAGAAGGTTGGCCACTAACTTGGCCGCAATCGGAACGCGCGGTTTGTCTTTGCGGTCTTGGCGTGCATACCCAAAATAGGGGATGACAGCGGTAATTTCGTGGGCTGAGGCACGTTTGGCCGCATCAATCATGAGCAATAGCTCCATGAAATTGTCGGATGAGCCAAAGGTAGATTGTACCAAAAAAACATCACAACCGCGAAGAGATTCTTCAAAACTTGGCGACAGCTCTCCGTCACTAAATTTGCGAAGGTTATAACCTCCTAAGTCTCTACCATAATGCCGGGCGATTTTTTCGGCCAGGTAATTAGAGTGCGAACCAGAAAATATTTTAATCGGATTGAAAGAGGCCATGCTCTGAGAAAATTTCCGCAAAGGTACGGAAAACCTTTCTTAAATGCGAAGTTTGAAGGAAATTTTAGGAAATCAGTTTTGAACGCTTGCTTTTGGAAAGAATGTATCGCACAATCCCAACGGCGGCGTAGGCCGCTCCGATGCCAATAACACTGCCCACTAATACATCAAAAGGATAATGCACGCCTACATAAATGCGGCTATACGACACAATAGCCGCCCAAGGAAAAAAGAACCATCCCACCCAAGCAAAACGATGCCCTACTAGCAGCCACAACGCCATTGCTAACCCAAAACTATTGGCTGCGTGGGAGGATGCAAAACCGTACGTGCCTCCGCAACTTTCCACTACAAGATGAATTTTGTTAGACAAATAACTCACATAACAAGGACGCAGACGCTCGACCCAAGGTTTGAGTAAGCCTGAGGCCGCTTGGTCGGCAAACAAAATAGTCAGAATCAATGCGCCAATCATGCCCGCCGCTGCTTGCTTGTATTGCCAAATCAGCCAAATGATAAGCAGGGCATAAAGTGGAATCCAAGTGTTACGCTGCGTAACCCAATACATCAAGGTGTCGGCCCAAGGAGCGTGAGCACCATTGAGGGTTAGAAAAAGGCGCGTATCTAATTCTTGGATTTGGTGGAGCATTGGAGAAAAATATTTTAGTTTAAGCCCATTTTTTCTCGTACATCGGCTATTTTTTTTGCGGCAATTTCGCGCGCTTTAGCTTCACCTTCTTGCAGTTTTTGCTCAAGGGCTGCGGGGTTTTCGGTATAATAATATTGAAACAATTCCCGCTCTTTGGCAAAACGTGTTTTCATAACCTCATACAGGGCTTGCTTGGCGTGACCATAGCCATAGCCTCCTTTGAGGTAGTTTTGACGCATGGTTTCGGTTTCGGTTTCGGTGGCTATGAGCGAAAACAGCTTAAATGTAATATCCGTATCGGGGTTTTTAGGCTCCTCCAGAGGAGTAGAGTCTGACAGTATCTTTTTTGTTACTTTTTGAAGTTCTTTTTCTGACAAGAAAATATCAATGTAGTTTCCGTAAGATTTGCTCATTTTTTGGCCATCAATTCCCGGAATTGTCATCAAACGCTCGTCAATTTTACCCTCTGGAATTACAAACGTTTCGCCATAAGTACGATTAAACGTCTCGGCCATATCGCGGGTGATTTCTAAGTGCTGTTTTTGATCTTTTCCTACGGGTACAAAATTGGCATCATACAAAATAATGTCGGCGGCCATCAATACAGGATACACAAACAACCCCGCGTTGACATCCGCTAGGCGATCAGATTTGTCTTTGAATGAGTGAGCATTGGCCAGCATAGGGTAGGGAGTCAAACATGACAAATACCACGTGAGCTCTGTATGATACGCCGCCACGCGCGATTGTCGATAAAAAACTACTTTGTCGGTATCGAGGCCACAGGCAAGCCAAGCGGCCGCTACTGCACGCGTATTGTCTTTGAGGAGTTGACCATCTTTGATCGTAGTAAGCGAATGCAAATCAGCAATAAACAAAAAAGACTCATTGCCAGATTGTTGAGAGAGTTGGATAGCGGGCAAAATCGCACCCAAAATATTGCCTAGGTGTGGCTTGCCGCTGCTTTGAATACCAGTTAAGATTCGTGACATTGTACGCAGATTAGAGTTGAGAAACTTACAAATGCCCCAATAGGCTCTGTAAAGCGGGACAAAATTGCTATTTTTAGGCCAAAATATGAAATCTGATGTTGACACAGCCTACTTTTCAATTCCTGAAGGATTTAGCCGAAAACAATAACCGAGAGTGGTTTGCCGAGAATCGTGCCCGCTATGAAACCGCCAAAAAAGAGTTTGAAAAATTTGTAGAAGCCTTATTGAAGGGTGTAAGCGAATTTGAAGCCTTACCCAATACTACTGCCAAAGATTGTATCTTCCGTATCAATCGTGATATTCGTTTTTCGAAAGATAAATCTCCTTACAAACAATGGTTTAGTGCGGCGATTGGGCCGGGAGGAAGGCATTCGGGGCGTATCGATTTTTATGTACATATCCAAGCAGGAGAGTCGTTTTTAGGGGCAGGAATGTGGAATCCTACGCCCAAGCAGTTGGCCAAGTTTCGGCAAGAAATTGATTTTAATCCACAAGCGCTGAAATCAATCATCGAAACGCCAGAATTTAGGGATTATTTTCCCGAAATATGGGGCGAAACCCTCCAACGTCCGCCCAAAGGCTATACCGAAGACCATCCCGACGTGGAGCTGCTGAAACGCAAACAGTTGTTTTTCATGCACAAATACACCGACAAGGAAGTGATGTCGGCAGGATTTGTGGCAGAAGTGATCAAAGGAAGTCGCTTGATTAAGCCTTATTGTGATTTATTAAACTATTTGTTTTTTGAAGAAACAGAAGAGACTTTTGAACTGTAAGGACGCTCATTAAAATTTTTTGTATCTTTATTCTAACTTTTAACTTACGATTTGTAATGGGTTTAGTATATGCTGAAATAGAGCTAATCAATGCAGGTGATTTAGAATTAGCTAGGAGATTTTATATTGGAGAAGACGAAATAAAACGGATGAGGGTAACGGGCCTGGTAGATACAGGCAGCTATATGTTGTGTATCAATGAGTCGATTCAGGCGCAGATGCAATTTCCGGTTATGGAAAAGCGTATTGGACAAATGGCCAATGGTGAGCGTATTGAGTGTGACGTAGTGAGCCAAGTAGAGTTGCGTTTTAAGAATCGCCGCACCATTTGTAATGCCATGATTTTGCCCGGAGATAGTGAAGTGCTTATCGGAGCTATTCCGCTCGAAGACATGGATGTTTTGATTCATCCTTTACGCCAAGAATTGATTGTCAATCCAGAACATCCTTATTTTGCACAAATGAAATTAAAAAATGTAAAATAAGTGATTGATTTTAAGGGTGTTTAATAGAAATAGGCTGCATTTAAAAAAAATGCAGCCTATTTCTATTTTTGTTTTTTTATATTTGCATCGAAAATAATCCTCACCATGAACATACCTATTTTTTCTTCTAAACAATTGTACGAAAAATATTTCTTCTGCAAGGAAATTTGTACTCTTAAATAAAGCTCACTGGCGTATTAAATCTAATTTTTCACTTAAATATCAATTCCACATGTTCAAAAAAAGTGTACTATTTTTGATTCTGTTTGTATCGTTTATGGCTTGTAAATCTGATAAAGACGAAGCCTGTATTGCCCCTTCTATCGAAAAAAATATCGTCAATACTTGGAAAGCAAGTATAATAGAAGATAATAAAGTAACCGATACTGGAGAGATGATTTTTTTAGCTGATGGTACAGTAAAAGACACTAAAAATATTATTGTAGGAGAACCTATAGATTCGATTACTTGGAAAGTAGTAGATGGAAAGGTAGAAATGGAATTTTCGGATGATGGTATATCAGTTGGATTTGGGTATTTTATAAAAGAAAATAGCTGTAATAAAATTGTTCTTCTTTCAGGGTTTTTTACTTTAGAACTGACCAAATAGTTTTACTTGTCAATACGACCCTCGGCAACGCTTTGAGCGTTGCCGAGGATGTTTAAAGAAAGACAGTTGCTATTTTTTGAAATCTTGAATATCATTATAAAGAGTAATGGACTTCAATACATTGTCCCATTCTTTGCCTCCAAATATCATCCTAAACCACTTTTTGTCTTTGTTTTTATAGTTGATATTGAAAAATAGCCAAAGAGAAACCAATACAAACAAAAGTGTAATGGCCAGGTTTACAATAAGATAAGACTGATTATTGACACTAAACATCTCCTTGCGTAGATAAAAGGTGCTCCAAACGGGAAGCTGCAAAAAAAGAATCCGTGCCACCCAAAGAGAAGAAGAGCGTAGAGATGTGAGCTTTTCTTGGGTAGCTACTACTGGGTCGCTGATATCGATTTGATGAATGACAATCAATTGATACAAATAAATAAAAAGAGCTAGTTTGGTTAATATGACCTGAATACCTGCCGAAATCAAAAAGAATAAACTTGCTACTTCGAATAGCTGCCAAAGAATGGTATCTATCACAAATACCCACCCAATACCTGCCAACATTGCAAATATTTTGATTGGTTTTATAGAGTTTAGCAAACTGGCAGCTTGCATTTTTGTGATGCTTTCAGTGTTTTTTTTGTTAATCAAAAGGCTTTCCTCTAACCGATTGTTATAAGATTGCCATAGTTCTTTAAGTGCTAATTCTTCCATTGTTTTAAAGATTTTGTTTAGAAAATCGTTGTCTTAGTTTTTCTTTTATTCGACCTACTTTTGTAGAAACATTGCTGACCGATAGTCCCAAAATATCAGCTATTTCGGTTTGACTTTTGTCTTCTAAATAAAGCAATATCAGTGCTTTGTCGAGTTCTTTGAGTTCGTCGATAAATTTTTCGAGTAGGCTCAATTGGTGCTCTTTTTCGGAAGATTCAAGCGCGGGAAGTTGATAAAAGTCTTCGTTGAGCGAAATGAGATTTCCCTCTCTAACAACCTTCTTCCGATGAAACGAAATCGCTACGTTTAGGGCAATACGGTACAGCCAGGTAGACAATGCAAACTGTGGATTATATTTGGGAAAATGCTGCCAAACTTGAATCAGAATCTCTTGCAGGAGGTCTTGGCGGTCGTCTTCATTTCGACAATACATTTTGGCTACTTTGAAAAAAAGCCCTTTGTTTTGCTGGACGAGTTGCTCAAAAAGTATTTTTTGGTTTTGAGTTTGCATAGGTGATTTTCCTAAGAAACAAGAGATAAGATATCTCCCCAAACAATACTTGAGGATAGGCTAGAAGCGGTGATTTGTTGTTTTTTCATAGAATCGAATCATTGATGTTTAGTTCTGTTTTGCACAATGATTCGCAGAAGGTGCCCAAATCTCACACCTATATTCTAAAATTTTTTGTCTAATACGAAACGCTTAGTAGTTAGGATTCTTTTTTTTGATTTTAGCACGCTTGGGAGCTTTAGGGGAAGAAGTTTCTTCGTCTTCAAAAAAATCATTTTGTGACCTATTTGAAGCGTTGTTTGCGGGATGTATGATGACCGAATGTGTGCCATCCGAATTTATTTTAGTCGTAGTAGGGCCGTTATTTATGATGACTGTATGAGAGCCATCAGGATTGGTTTTGGTGAGGGTATTTCCGGTGCGTACCATGGTAGTATGTGTACCATCGGGATTGACTTCCAGGGAGTGATTGCCATTATGATATATCACTGAGTGAGTACCATTAGGGTTTACTTTCACGGAAGTATTGCCGTTGTGGATAGTAGTGTGAGTACCTTCTGGAGTGACTTGGGTAGATATATTGCCATTGTGGTGAGTCACGGAATGTGTACCGTTTGGATTGACCTGAACCGACACATTGCCGTGATGGTGAATGACGGAGTGTGTACCGTCTGGATTGACTTGAATCGAAGGGCTTTGCGCATGTACAAAATCGACTCCTATAACTGAACAGAAACAAAGAATGAAAGCTTTCATGGATGGCTGATGTAGTTTAGAGGAGATAAGACATTAACTTATGTCGGTAAGTTTGATGATTTTGTGGTTGAAAAATTGGAAGATAGATTTACCATGCAGGCGCAGTTCATCACCTTTCTTAAGGCCGTTGGGAAAATCCATTTCTAAAATCGCAAAATAATCAATCTCTATTTCGGTCGTATCGTCTTTATGCTGAAAAGATTTGATAAACTGACGCCGTTTGGAAAAGTAGCTTTTTGCGACTTCGGCTTGTTCTTTAAAAGCGGCTAGGCCAGTTAGCGTCATATTTAATTGGCCGTGAGAGATATTTTCAAATACAATGTTGTTGTCAAAATCACCCACCATTTTGTCGGTATCGTATTCGTTGTAGCCTTCTACATAGTTACGAATCATTTGTTCTCTATTAATCATGATTTTTGGAGGTTAAGCATCTGGTTTTCAGTGAGATTACGAAGGTGTGGCTTTTTTCTGAATTTTTCCATTTTCAAAAGTCGCTTCGTATTCGATTTCGTCGAGTTTGTTGAATCGAATCCAATGACCGTGTTTTTTTCCGTGGTAAAAATTGCCCATTTGCCACAGCTGCCCTGTAGCTCTGTAAAATTTCCATTCTCCTTGCATCACGCCATGAAGCGCAGCGCCTTGCGCTTTGATAGTTCCGTCTTTGAAATAGTAGGTCAGTGTATCACCTTGCTGCTCGTGCATTATCTGACCGTTGTTATAATGATTTTTGGTATTCATCTATGAAGAGGTTGAAGATGAGGAGATTATTTGATTATTTGCATTTTGCAAGTGTATGCTCCGTAATTTGTCTTTAAAACAACAATATAGTTTCCATTTGCCAACGTGTGAGTATCTAGCAGATAGCTATGCTCTCCTTCTGGATAATATTCTTCTAATAAGGGTTTAATTTTAGCACCACTTTCATTGTACATAGAAAGACTTATAGGGGAAGCTTTGGGAAGGCTAAACTTAATTTGAGCCATATCGGTGGTGGGATTTGGGAAACTTTCTACTTGAATTTTAGAAGAAGGTGCTGTGGAGTTGATTGCTAAAATTACAACCGCTACCTCCTCTGAAAGCGTACTTTCGCAGCCTTCAGGACTTGCCAAAACTGAGTATTTTCCACTTAGTTGGGGTGTATATACCTGAGAGGTAGCTCCAGTTATGGGGACATTGCCGATATACCATTGATATCCTTTCTGACTAGTCGAAGCAGTTAGTTTTAGACCATCTTGCGTAATAGAAGGCTTTGTTTGTTTATTTTTTACTACCCATCCATTTGAAGTAGTGGTACATGTTGCTTCAGTAGCCGTAAGAGTGTAAGTTCCTGACTGGGTGATGATGAGGGTGGTGGTGTTTTCTCCAATTAATTCCTTGTCATTTAATTTCCATTGTAGCTTAGGTGACGTACCCGACACTGATGCTTCTAAGGTGAGACGTTCGTTGGGACAAATACTATTTAGAGGTGAATTGATTTGAACTGATAAGCGACTAGCTTGTAGTACGATTGGTTGGGAAGCGGAGTTACAGCCATTGGTAGTGGCAATGACTCGATAATTACCAGGTTGAGAAGCCACATAGCTACTATTATTGGCACCGTTAATATTTACCTCATCTTTTTGCCATTGGTAACTTACCTCATTTTGAGCTATTACTTCCAACGTAATAGAAGCATCCTTACAAATGAGGGTTGAGGCTACTGCTTTGAGGGAAGGTGGGGATGGCGGTATGACACTCAAATCAAACGGAAATTCATTAGAAAAACTTTTATCGCTCGAAACCACGCGCACCCGATAGCGATTTCCAGAAACTATGTTGGTAGGAATGGTAATAGTGCTCGAAACGTTTCCTCCCACAATCTCCCCAACTTTTAATGGAGAATTGAAATTGCCATTTACATCAGACAGTTCAATGGCATATACGCCCGAAATGCCCGTTCCTAAATTTAGAACTTCTATAGCTGCGGTGGTACTTGGACAAAGTTTAAGAGAAGATATACTATTGATTCCAACCCATCCCCTTAGATTGGCTTTTTGAGTTAATTGTTGATAAATTTCATCATCAATAGGAAAGTTGAGGGTTCGAAAATCTTCCCTAAAATCTTTCCCATATGCGGCAGAAATGGCGGCTACCATTAGGGTTGCTCTAAATTTACTAGCAATCTCGGAGTTGGTATTTTGGGCAAATTTATTTCTAGTATCTGCGTCAAATACATTTTGGATAAATTTCATAAGCCTCTGAGTAGGGATACGATAGCCTGTTTTGAGAGTGTTGCCATATTCCAAAAATTTATAACCAAGAGTGATAAAAGTTCCAAACGTTTCATCAGAGGGAGTAGAAGGATCATTCCAGGAAGAATATTTTTTGCCCTCATCTATATACTTTTGATATTGACTTTTGGCAAATGAAAAGGAACCATTAACATCTTTTTTTATGGCTTCTACTACCAAAGGACTGATGCCAAAATAAGAAGGATTGTTTAATATTTCGTAGCCAGTAGCATGTTGAAAAATCTGTGCTAATGATTCTGAAAATATAGCATTGGCCAGACCATCAATCTTTCCGCCTGAAATATAAGAGGAAGGTGTATTCAACGTAAAATTGTGCCCCATTTCATGAAAAAGAGATGAATAAGGTATCTCACTATTGAAGGTGCCCATGATGAGGCCTACTGGTTCTGAATACCAAAGCGAATATCCCCCGCCGTTTCTGGTAGGGTCCAGTAGGATAGCTTGTTTGTATTGATTATTAATCTTTAGTACATCTTGATTGACAAAATCGTATTGAATAGCGGCACTTACTTCCATGACGTACTGAATAACATTTCTAGGTGTACCACTAAAATCAGCGTCTTTGAAAGGGGATAAAATATTGGGTATCCCATAACTTGGCAAACGAGTACTCTGTAAATTAACAGAGGTCGGGATTTCTACGGCAAGGGAGGGGGGCAGTTGGATAGTACGAGTAACCGAGATAGACGATGTGAATATAATATTTAATAGGACAAAATCAGTACTGCCATTGCTGTAAGTGGCAGTGACTTTTAGAATATAGTCCTTTGTCTTGTCGGCATAGGTATGGCTTGTTGGAAAAAAACCGGTGGAAGAGGTGCCATCTCCCCATTCAAATTTGAAAGGAATAGTAGGAGCTTTGGAGTCAACTCCATTTACCTCAACAAAGCCAGTGGTTTGGTTGAGAGATGACACAGAAGGATTTAAAGTACTAGCGCCTTTGATGATTTTGTCATAACTGAAGTTTTGGGCACTAGAAAAATAGCTTGTCACAAAAGCTATTAAAACAAGTAAAGATTTTTTCATATCGTATTCTCTAATTTGAAGCACCGTAGCTATAAATAGCTCAATACAACAAATATAATGATTGTTAGAATTTTACATAGGAGTTGAAAACAAAAAAACAGGCTTGTCATTCGGAACAAGCCTGCTTCAAAATAAATGCTTTTTTTGTTTTAAGGAGTCGTGTTAAGCTATTTCCAAATGAGTACTTACCGCAATCCGGTTCCAAGTATTGATTGTGACAATAACCATCAGGATTTGGGCGATGATTTTTTCATCAAAAAATGCCTTGGCTTTAGCGTATGTTTCGTTTGAAAGTCCTCCTTGATGAATCAGTGTCACTTCTTCGGTCATGGCCAAAATGATTTTTTCTTCTTCCGTAAATAGGCTGGTTTCGCGCCAAGCATTGAGCAAAAAAATGCGTTGGGGTGTTTCACCATTCTTCAAGGCATCTTTGGTGTGCATATCAATGCAGAAAGCACAAGCATTGATTTGAGAAGCTCGGATTTTGATAAGTTCTTTATGAGTTTTTGCGAGTTGGATAGTTGCTAAATAACCTTCTAATCCCAGCATTGCTTTGTAGGCTTGTGGCTCTGTATGCTGGATATTTATTCTCTTTTCCATGGTCAATGATGTTTGGTGTTTAATGATGCAACAAAGGTAGAGACCAAGAAATCAAAAAAACTTAAACCAGTTTAAGAAAGCTTTTTAGCCCTGATTTCGCTGAGATATTCGGGCGTAAAACCTAGAAAAGAAGCAATCAGGTACTGAGGAATCCGCTGCACAAAGGCCGGATACTTTTGTACAAGTTGATGATAAAATTCTTCCTTGGAAAAAGAATATAAATACTTGATACGCATCTGCGAAGCGGCAAAGGCGCGTTGGTACACAAACCTAAAGTAGCGTTCGAGTTTAGGACACTGTTCTAGTAGTTTGTCTTGGTTGGGCTGATGAACCACCAACACTTCCGAATTTTCTACGGCTTGGATGTAAAATTCGGAAGGCAATTGCTTTTCAAACGCTAAGTGGTCGGTAAGCCACCAAGTTTCAATGGCAAATTCGGTGGTTTGTTCTGTGCCTTTTTCGTTGATAAAAAATTTCCGAAGGCATCCTTTTAGTACAAAAAAGTGGGATTTGCAGATTTGCCCTTCTAGCAGCAGGTTTTGTTTCTTTTTGACTTTAATTATCTCCACAAAGCCCATTACCTCTTGAAATTCATTTTCATCAATTTCAATAAATTTTTTTAAGTGCGATTTAAAAATGTCCGACATTATAGGAATAAAATTGCGTGATTCTATTGCACTGTCTAGCGCTGCTTTTGTTTATTGTTTCCACAATGTTAGTGGAAGTAAGTTGTTTATAATCAATAAAATACAGGAAAGTAAAATAAAGGTTAAACTCCAGAAATTCAATTTTTTTAGGAAATGTTTTTCATTTTGTAAACATACAAACAACGATATGCTTGCTCCTAAAGGTAACATAAATGTACCGAACGCTAATATCATATTGCCGATAGTTCTGTCGCCAATGCTCATAAAAGGCTGAGTAATCATAAACGGAATGGCTATAAGCAAAATAAGGATTGATAAAAAACAGGCTAGGAGTGGATGCTTTAGGAAGGAATGCGGACGTTTGATACTTTCAAAAGTACTCCAAAGTAAGACATACAATATACTTAAAATACCCAATGATAAAATAATGGCTATCGCTAATATCTGCCAGCCATTGACTTTCCTGAGGGTTAATAAGCCATTGCTAATGAATTTTCTGTTTTTTTCATTGGCATAAAAATAATGCGAAGCTTCCACTTTATCTTGTGCCCTGAAAAGATTTTTTCCTAAATAATGTAAGTGAATCGCCTGTTTTTGAAAAGGTTTAAACTCGGCTCCATCGTTGGTGATTTCTACTTTTGTAAACGAACCTACAAAGTCTAACAAGCCAAAAGGCTCTACTTTCGTAATCAATGGTACATAATACCCCGCCCAAGCACCTAAATCGTTGGTATTGATGGAGGGCGTTTTAGGAAAAGCAATTTTGGGGATTTGGAGATGTTGAATAAGTATTTCGTTAAATTGTTCATAATTAGCACTTTCGCTGTCCATGTTGTAGGCGATGAAAAAAGCCTTTTTTTCTTTTGGAAAAATATAAAACATGGCTTTGTAGCCGATGATATTGCCCGAATGACTAATTCCTATTACCTGATGACGGTCGCGTTGAGCAGCTCCCAAACTATACCCGACGGGCAGGCCATTGGATGCTGCAATGGTATGAGTAGGTTTGCCAAGAGCGGCCAAATAGGTGCTATCAATAAAAACAGATTGATTAATTTTTCCGTCGCTCATCAAAAACCTCAACAAAAGCCCCATGTCATAGGCAGTGGTGGTAAATTGCCCCGCCGGACGCAAATAAATAGGAAGTGCGGGAGCTTCGGTACCATCGTCAAAATGACCCATAGCGAGGTTGGGGTCGGCATTTTTTCCTACTTGACTCACAAAATGAGTGGTACTTTGGCGCATACTTAGTGGTTTGAGTAAGTGTTGGTCAAGATAGTCTTCGTAGCGCTGTTTTGTGACGGCCTCTATTAGCATGCCTAGTAAAGTATATCCCATATTGGAATAAGAAAATACCGTACCTGGTCTTTGCTTAGTGATGAGCACCTGTTGATTTTTCTCATAAAATGTACTAAGCGCCGTGTCGGCGGTGGCGGTAGTGCTGAAAAAATGCCACAAGCGTAAATCACTTAAGCCAGAGGTGTGGTCCAGCAGATTTCTAATAGTGATAGGATGAGTACTTTCCCAAATATTAAAAAAAGGCACTTTAGGGAGGTACTTTTTGACTGGTTCATCGAGGGAAAGTTTTTGTTGGGTTGCTAATCTCAAAATCCCTAACGCTACTATTGTTTTGGTAATCGAGCCTACGTGTACTTTGTCAGTAGGTTTTAGGGGTTGTTTTGTCGTAAAGGATTTGACTCCGGCACTGTGGGTATAAATAGAGTCGCTAGCTGTCACTGTAGCCCACACTGCCCCCGATAGCTTTTCTTGCTGGAGCAGTTGATCGATTTTTTTTGGTAAATTATTTTGAATTTGGGCGTAAACGTTTTGACATAATGCGAGAAGAATGATAAATACAGGAACGAATCTTTTAACTTTCATAGGGAGTTGTTGAAAACTTTTCGGTTTTGCGGACTGATTGCGGTATGATAAAGCCCCAATTTCATCATCTTTGGTCGATTAATCAAAAGGAACACTTGGCCTTTTGATATTTTTATTTAGAAAAGCATGACTTTCTTGAGAAGTTAAGAACAGTCCCAAGTAAATACGCAAAATAAAAACCCCACGTCGCATCGGTGCTCCGACTTTAGGCTAGGGTCTAAAGAAGAGCACAACATAGGGCTTTAGCCTTGATTTTTATCGCATTGTCATCAAAAAAATCAGGGCTAAAGCCCTCGTTATATCCTTCTTATTTATAGGCCCCAGCCTAAAGGCTAGGGTTAGAAGATAACATTTATTGTATGAATTAATTTTGCTTAGTTACTCAAGTAAATACGCAAAATAAAACCAGACTTTGCGGGAAATATAAGCAAAAAGCTCATTCTGGGTATGGATAGCTGAGTAAGGTTCAAAAATTTTTAGAAGACAGATAAGAATGAATTAAATTTTGTCTTTAACTTTGTTTTACAAAGTACTTTTAAAATTTAATTTTTATGGCAATTGCTGATAAATTAGACGTTCTACATGCAGGAGTAAAGAAAAACCGATGGTTTCGCTATTTTGCTATTTTCAATCGGATTGTTTTGGCGGCGGGCTTCTTGCCGTCGGGCTATGTCAAAATAGCAGGGGAGCGTTTTACGTCTCTTTCCAACAATCACCCAATGGGTCATTATTTAGAAGCACTACATCATACGGGCTACTACTATACTTTTATCGGTGTGGTACAGATGACGGCGGCGTTTTTTTTGCTTATACCCCGCATGGCTACGCTAGGCGCGGTGCTTTATTTTCCGTTGATACTAAATATTACTATTTTGTCGTATGCCGTGCGGTTTGATGGCTCGTTGTTGACTTCTCCCTTAATGGTCTTGGCCAATTTGTATCTTCTTTGCTGGGATTACGACAAATTGAAGTTTATTTTTCCTTGGAGTCCCCCTACGCATTTGGAACTGGAAGCGAAAAACTCTCCATCGGTTTCTAAATTTCCGGCGCGTTTTTTTGCAGGCGTGGCCTTAATATTGATAATAGTAGTAACTGCGATTGGAAATGCTTTCGATATTAGACCTCGCAATACACCTCCAGAATGTAATACACAATGTCAGCAGAGCCCGAATCCCAAGGCTTGTCAGGATTTTTGTGAGTGTATTCATGGGCAAGGACAGCCCCTTGATAAATGCCTTGATGCTTATCACAAAGCGATAGAAGATAAGTAATGAATTGTTTATAATGTATTGATTATTAGTGTGTTTGAAAAGACTCCCCAAAAAATAAAAACTTTTTGGGGAGTTCCCTATTTCCATGCTTGTCTTCGCCCAACCATCCACACAAACTGAATGAAATTAAACTCCATTTGGTCAAACATTACTTTTTTGCCTTCGGCTTTGAGGTGGAGATTAGGCGTATAGCGAAGGTTGGTACGCAACAACCACGTTTCCGAACGACTAATGCGAATATCCCAGCCAAAAATGACGCCTAATGCTACTTTTTTAGCTTCGTATGATTTGGAGATGCCGTTGTCAGTATCCGTAAAGCGCAAGTCTTCATAGGCTAAAGTAGGGCCGACGTAAGGCACAAAACCGTGGTAATCGCCCAAAAATTTGTAAGTTTCAAAGGTATATGAACGGCGTTCGTAATTGAGGTGTACGCCATAGCCGCTCATGCCGTAGCCTAATTTACGATACGAAACGCCCACGTTCATATCAGCATGATGAAAATATCTCCCTAAGGCCATATCGGGAATGAGCGCTCCTGGGCTTGCCTGTTTTAGAAAAGGATGTTTCTCTTTAACATAGTCTGATTTTGATATTTCAAATGTTCCAGAAGGCCCGATGCCCACGTACCAGCAGTTCAAGCGGTTGCGGGCTTGTAGTTTTTTCACGCCCATTTTCATGTATTTTTCGCCGTATTTAGAAGCCAGACCTCCGTTGGAATTAATCCAATAACTCAAGCCCACGTTGAACGACCACGGGGAAACTTCAAGCGCCCCGTATTGGGTACGTGACAATGGATATTGAAAATCAGTATGGCGCTGGTAGTTCAGCCCCGCTTGAAACAACATCTTGCGAGTAGCATAAACTGCCCCAACCTGAAAAGGGAATACTGTTTTACTAACCGAAGGAACCGTTCTGTAAGGCAGATTAGGCTCTTTTGAGACTTGGGCAAAACCGATTCCTTTGAGTGTAATCCCTACAAAAGGACGTAGTTTTCCTTCAGCAACTGCCCACGGGAAAAATCGTGCCCCTGTCTCTACTCCTTCACTGTAAGAGACGTTAGCTAATTCGGCTGGGATTTTTTTACCCAGTCGAGCTACGGGAATCGCTACATAAAAATCCGCATGTCCCCAAAAGTGCGTTCCCCCCAATAAAATACGCGGTGAGGTAGTTCCCCCAAAATCAACCGATGACAGACCACTCGGACTGAGGTATTGTGTTGTTCCGCCTGTGGTCGTAAAAGCGTCTATTCCAAAGTAGGATTTGGCAAATGACGTCCGAACTTTTAAGCGTTCTACTGTTGTGTCTTTTTCGGCGGTTTGCGCTTGGGCTGAAAAAGAATGAAGCACCGCACAAGCAGCAAAAGCAAAAATACTTCTTTTGAGAGTGGCTGTTAGGTTCAATAAAGCTTCCATAAAATAACGGGTTTGTGTTTTTGACTGACACAAACGTAGAAGCCTAAAAATGCTTGTCCAAAAAAAAGGGACGTTTGCCTAGGTTTTGGGACAAATGACCCTTTTGGGGGCTTTTATCCCTTATTTTGGGACAAATGACAAGCTATTTTTTAAAATAATCAGCAATCAAATCGGTGTAACGACGAGCAACGGGCAGCGGATATCCCACGTTTTTGAGTTGTAATTTATAGCCTTGGGCATTGCCCGTGATTTTAGATACTTGCTTTAAATTTACAATAAATGAGCGATGACAGCGCACGATGTCGCTGTTTTGGATCTGTTCTTCTAGCCGACTAAGGCTACTCCGAATCAGCATTTTTTGAAGGTTATGTTCCTTTAAAAACACTACCTCAGAATAATTACTGGCCGACTCAATAAACAACAGTTCGTCGGGCGAAAGGCTAAAGGTGTCTTTGAGATTTTCGGCAATTAACGTAATGGTTTCCTGCGATTTGGGCGTGGGATGCTTTTCCGTATTTGTTTTAATCTCTAGTTTGTCGGTGGCATATTTTCGTTGTAGGCGGGTATAATCCAGTAACGTAATAATGGTGGTAGGAATGATGCCAATGGCGACGGTAATGCATATCCATGCAAAAAGTTCTTTGAACTGAAATGAACTCACAAAAAACAATTGGCTATAAAGCCAATTACCTACAGAAATAACGACCAACACAATAACTACACCGAAGATTTCTTTTCCGACAGTCCAGTTGGCCTCAGAATACCAATTTCTGAATAAAACAGGCATTATAAAACTAATACCTGCAAGACATGTAAAGGTCACTAGCCCGTACCCAGCTAAAATCCAATTTTTATCGGGATGCTGCCAATACGACGCGCCAAAAGGCTGAAAGACAATCAAAAATAGTGCAATAAAAAGACCAGCCCCTGCCGACACCAAGAGCCAATAACGAGAATATAGGGCATTGTGAGGGTAGGGTTGGGAAAGCAGCGAAATCATATCAGATAGAAAAAAAGCCACTCCTAAGAATGGCTTTTTTGTAAAAAAATCAGTAAAAGCTTATACACCTTGTGAGGTCAACTTAGCGCCTAAATATTCGCGGTTGAGGCGGGCGATGTGCTCCAATGAAATTTCTTTTGGACACTCCGCCGAGCAAGCACCTGTGTTGGTACACGAGCCAAAACCTTCTTCGTCCATTTGCGCTACCATACGCTCTACGCGCATTTTACGCTCTGGTTGGCCTTGTGGTAACAACGCGAATTGAGATACTTTGGCCGACACAAAAAGCATCGCCGAAGCATTTTTACAAGCTGCTACGCACGCACCGCAACCAATACAAGCCGCCGCTGCAAACGCTTCGTCGGCGTCTTCTTTGGAGATAGGAATGCTGTTTGCATCTTGCGCGTTACCTGTATTGACCGAGATAAAACCACCTGCCGCTTGAATACGGTCAAAAGCGGTGCGGTCAACCACCAAGTCTTTGATAACGGGGAATGCTTGCGCACGCCAAGGTTCTACCACGATGGTGTCGCCGTCGTTGAAACTACGCATGTGCAATTGGCAAGTGGTAATGCCCCCTTTTGGTCCGTGTGGGCGGCCGTTGATGTACATGCTGCACATCCCACAAATACCTTCGCGGCAATCGTGGTCGAAAGCGATAGGTTCTTTGCCTTCGCTGATGAGTTGTTCGTTCAGTACGTCGAACATCTCTAAGAATGACATATCGGGCGAAATTCCTGCAACTTGGTAGGTTTCGATTTTCCCTTCTGTTTTTTTATTTTTTTGTCTCCACACCTTCAAGGTGAGGTTCATATCTCCTGCTGACATTTTTGTTTTGAAGTTTTTTTTGTCACGCTGTAAGCGTCTATAAACAATAGAACGCGGTTTTTAGACCCTTTCAGGGTGACAAAAGGTGATTACTTGTAAGAACGTTGCGCAATCTTAATGTTTTCGTACACCAAGTCTTCTTTGTGGAGTTCCCATTGGCTTTCGCCTGCATGTTCCCACGCCGCTACATACATGTAGTTTTCGTCATCGCGAAGTGCTTCACCTTCTTCAGTTTGGTACTCTTCACGGAAGTGACCACCACATGACTCGTTGCGGTTGAGGGCGTCGCGGCACATCAACTCACCCAATTCGATAAAGTCGGCTACGCGGCCCGCTTTATCAAGCTCAGGGTTGAACTCATCAACATCACCCATCACCCGAACATCAGACCAGAATTCTTTTTTCAATGCTTGGATTTCTGAAATTGCTTCTTTCAAACCAGCTTCGTTACGTGCCATACCGCATTTATCCCACATGATTTTTCCCAAACGCTTGTGGAATGCCTCTGGCGATGTTTTACCTTTAATCGAAACAAGTTTAGAGATACGGTCTTTCACTTGTTTTTCGGCTTCTACAAAAGCAGGGTGATCAGTTGGAATCGCGTTTGTACGAATTTCGTTGGCTAAGTAAGCACCAATTGTATATGGAATCACAAAATAACCGTCGGCCAAACCTTGCATCAAAGCACTTGCACCGAGGCGGTTAGCACCGTGGTCGGAGAAGTTGGCTTCTCCTAAGGCGTACAAACCAGGTACGGTTGTCATCAAGTTGTAATCCACCCAAAGGCCACCCATGGTATAGTGAACCGCTGGGTAAATACGCATTGGTACTTCGTACGGATCTTCGCCTGTGATTTGCTTATACATATCAAACAAGTTTCCGTATTTCTCTTTCACTACGGCTTTACCAAGTTCGGTAATTTTCTCAGCCGATGCGTCGTGGATGTTCAATTTATTAACCTCTCCTTTTCCGTAGCGCTGAATAGCCGCCGAGTAGTCGAGGTAAACCGCCATTTTTGATGTACCTACTCCGTACCCTGCATCACAACGCTCCTTCGCTGCACGAGAAGCGATGTCGCGAGGCACCAAGTTACCAAACGCAGGATAACGACGCTCCAAGTAGTAGTCGCGCTCGTCTTCTGGGATTTGGTTGGCAGGACGATTATCATCTTTCTTTTTAGGCACCCAAATACGACCGTCGTTACGCAATGACTCTGACATCAACGTTAGCTTCGACTGATGATCGCCTGATACAGGGATACAAGTTGGGTGGATTTGTGTAAAGCAAGGGTTGCCGAAGAATGCTCCTTTTTTGTGTGCTTTCCAAGCGGCGGTTACGTTAGAACCCATCGCGTTGGTTGAAAGGTAGAACACGTTTCCGTAACCACCCGTACAAAGCAACACTGCATGACCGAAATGACGCTCAACTTCGCCCGTTACCAAGTTGCGAGCAATGATTCCACGACATTTGCCGTCAATCACTACCACATCAAGCATTTCGTGGCGTGAGTACATTTTAACTGTACCCAAACCTACTTGACGCTGAAGACCCGAGTAAGCCCCCAAAAGAAGCTGTTGCCCTGTTTGTCCTGCCGCGTAGAATGTACGCTGTACTTGTGTTCCCCCGAATGAACGGTTCGACAACAAGCCACCATACTCGCGCGCAAACGGAACCCCTTGCGCCACGCATTGGTCAATGATAGAAGCCGACACCTGCGCCAAACGATAAACGTTTCCTTCGCGAGCGCGGTAGTCACCTCCTTTAATGGTATCATAAAACAAACGATAGGTTGAGTCCCCATCGTTTTGGTAGTTTTTAGCAGCATTGATTCCTCCTTGTGCTGCAATCGAGTGCGCACGACGGGCTGAATCTTGAAAACAAAAAGCTTTTACAGAATATCCTAGCTCAGCCAATGTGGCAGCAGCCGACGCTCCTGCTAAACCAGTACCTACAACGATAATTTCAAGTTTCCGCTTGTTTGCGGGGTTGACGAGCGCTACGGTCGAGCGGTATTTTGTCCACTTATCTTCGAGCGGCCCATCGGGAATTTTGGCGTTCAATTTAGGGGAGGTTGCCATATTTTCTAATTTGGAAATTGAAAAGTTCGGTAATTTAAAAATGAGTTAATCGCGAGAACCTATCATTTTGTGTCAAGAGCACATTCTCACATGAGTCATTTATCATTACATGCTCTTAAAGAAAAAGTATAAAGGCATAAGTGCAAATCCCACCGGAATAATAATCCCAAAAACGCCCGCTCCAAGAAAATTGAGGAGGGGATTGTATTTAGGGTGATTGATACCAAGTGTTTGGAAGGCACTTTGGAAGCCATGTACCAAGTGAAACGAAACGGCAAACATGGCAATAACGTAGAAAAGCACTAAAAGGGGGTTTTTGAACCCTTCCATTACACTGCGGTACAAGTCTTTTACGATGACGACGCGTGTTTGACTTTCTTCTCGTACAAATTCTTCCATTTTTCCTTTGATTTCACCTTCAAAGGGAGTTGAGGTTACTTCTCCTGTAGCGAGGCTTTGTTCGTACTGTGTGTAAGGTACATATCCAAACTTGTATTCAAACCAAAAATTGGACATGTGAACTACAATAAATACTAGCAATACAGTTCCTAAAATAGCCATATTGCGTGAAAACCACGAACTGTTTGCTTTGCCATTGTAGACTACGTAGCGTTGGTTGCCACGAGCTTTACGGTTTTGAGCAGCTAAATAAAGCCCCTCAAAAGCGTGTAAAAGAATAAAGGCATATAAGCCATAGGAAATGGTTTTAACCAGAGGGTTGGTGGTCATAAAAACGGCATAGACGTTGAAGGCCAAGCCATTGTCATTTTTGAATAACTGCAAGTTTCCACTCATGTGGACAAGGAGGAATGAGCACAAAAACAAGCCTGTTAATGCCATGACCAATTTTTTGCCAATGGAGCTTGTAAGTGTTTGAGTAAGCCAAGACATATCTCAATTTGTTAGATTAAAATGATGATTTTTTACGTTTTTCAGCGGTCAAAAGTAGGTCTCAATCAATTTAGAAACAATCTAAAGTCAAACTTTTTTTGGAAATGATGTATAGCTGTTTAAGCGTTTATTTTACAACCTTGTGTCTCATTTTTTTGTTTTGAAAAAAAAGCATAAAAAGACCCTCCAAAAGGCTTTACCATTTAAAATACTGATAAAATTTACACCATTTACTAAAATATTTCGTTTTTTAATCAATAATTGCAAGAACCTAACCAGAAGGTGTTTTTGACCCTTTTTATTCATACTAATTCCCATGAGGCATTTGACTCTACGTTTCTTACTCTTTTTGATGTGTGTGATGAGCACATACTATTCTTATGCAACCCACGTTAGGGCCGGTGAAATCACCGCCAAAAGAAAATCTGATAAAGATTTAACCTATACAATCACCCTCAATACCTACCACGATGAAATAGGAGGGCGTATGGCGAGTGATGGCCAAAACGACGTTACCTTTTGTATCCGACCTTTTGTGGGAGGAACAGGCTCAACGCTTTTGGCAAAGAGACGATTTAGGGGATCTATTAATAATGCGACTTCACTCAATATTTTTGAAGCAGACTTTTCTTTTTCTTCGCCGGGGGTGTATGTGATTTCGGTAGGTATCGAAAACCGAAACGACGGGGTAGTCAATATGAGCAATTCGGTCAATACTCCCTTTTATGTAGAAACTGTACTGGTTATCAATGCTTCTTTAGGTTTAAACAAAACGCCCGTGATGCTCAATCCCCCTTTGGATTCAGCACGTATAGGTCAAAAGTTTTGTCATAACCCTGCGGCTTTCGATGCCGATGGTGATAGCTTGTCTTATCGGTTGTCGATTCCCAAAAGAGGTGAGCCGGGTACTTGTATCAATCGCGTAGTAGATGGCTATCGTGACCCCGCTTTAGGTATCAATCCCGATGCTCGAAATGAATTACAGAATGGCCCCGCTACCTTTACCATCAATCCTATCACGGGCGATTTGTGTTGGGATGCACCCGCTGTGGCAGGTATTTATAATGTGGCCTTTATCATTGAAGAGTGGCGTGATGGAGTCAAGATTGGGGAAGTTGTCAGGGATATGCAAATCGTAGTGGCCGACGGAATCAATCGACGACCTATCATTGATCCTGTTGCTAATGTGTGTGTAGAAGCGGGCAGTACCGTCACACAGATATTCAGAGCAACCGATCCTGATAATAATCGGATGATTTTTTCTGCCTATGGCGGAGTTTTCAATACGACAGCCGACGGCCAACCTATCACCAATCCAGCTGATGCACTCATCGCTCCGAGCTATGCTACTTTTACTCCTACACCTACTCAACCGCAAGCTTCGCCGGCTATTGGTACATTTCGTTGGTTGACCAATTGTAACCACGTACGAGACGCACCTTACGATGTGGTAATCAAAGTAGAAGATTTGCCAGCGCGTACGAGTATTCAATTGGCCTCATTAGAGTCTTTTTCAATCACGGTAGTATCTCCAAAACCTGTGGGTCTGACGGCTCGCGCTTCGGGAGCTGCCGTACCAGGTTTTATCTTAAATTGGACGGCGTATCGGTGCCAACTGCCCGGTGCTCAAATCGCTATTTATCGCAAAGAAGGTTGTAGTGGAGGGACTTTCTCGGCCTGTACCAATCCAGGAGACCCCTTGGCCTTGGGATATACCGAAATAGCAAAAGTAGCTGCCACCGCTACTACTTACACCGACAATAACAACGGCTTGGGGCTGCGCCAGGGAGGAGTACAATATAGCTATCGTATTAGAGTCATATTTGCCTTGCCGCAAGGAGGCACAAGCCCGCTTTCGGACGAAACCTGTTTAGATTTGCCTTCGCAAATTCCGGTATTGACCAATGTGACCGTAGATACAACAAGCAATACGCGCGGGGTGATTACGGTTAAATGGACACGGCCTCCTTTTGCGCCCGGAGATGTACCCGGCCCTTATCAGTACCGACTTTCGCGCGCTACAGGACTCAATGGTACTAACTATGCCGTAGTGGCTACTATCAACACCAATCTGGGTAACAATGCTGATACCATTTTTGTGGATAGAAATCTTAACACTCTTGACAATGGCTATCGCTATCGATTGGAGTTTTTCCATACCCTCAATGGTACTTTGACAAGCTTGGGTACTACCGAAGCAGCAAGCAGTGTGCGATTGGCAGCTTCGCCTGCTTCGCAAGGTGTACGACTTGAATGGCAGGCTTTTGTACCCTGGCGCAATGAAAATCAAACTCACCGCGTGTATAGAGAGGTAAGAAATCGCCCCGGTACTTTTAATCTTATTGCTGAAGTGCCTGTTCAGGGAGCAAATACGTTTACTTATTTAGATAATGGGGTAGACCGCTTTTTGGCAGATGGAAATGCGTCTATCACGTTCTCGACCGATTCAACCTATTGTTATCGGGTCGAAACCGTAGGTACCTATGATAGTCCACGGATTAGGGTAGGGCAGCTTTTCAATTTTTCGCAAGTTTTTTGTGCCTCTCCTTCCGACAGTACCCGACCTTGTCCGCCGGTTCTTACGCTGGACCCTTTGGACTGTAATGATGCCACTACCACAAACTGCCCAGACAAAGTAAGCAATGATTTGAACTGGACTTATCCTAGCAAAGACGCTAACAACAGAGATTGTGCGCCAGCGGCTACTTATAACGTCTATTTTGCGGCTACGTCAGAAGGGACATTCCAGCGAATAGGTCAGACGACCGCACCTGTTACTAATTTTAGACACGGAGGACTGGACTCCTATGCGGGGTGCTATTATGTGACAGCCGTGACACGTTTCAACAGAGAAAGCGAAAGAAGCAATATCGTGTGTAAAGACAACTGTACGACTTATCGATTGCCTAATGTCTTTACGCCTAACAACGACGGCAAAAATGATTTGTTCCAGCCGCTTACTTGCCCTCTTTTTGTTGAATCTGTGGTGTTTGTGGTGTATAATCGCTGGGGACAAAAACTTTTTGAGACAACTAATCCCTCTTTAAATTGGGACGGTAAAACTTCCGACGGACAGGAAGTGGCAGCGGGTACCTATTTTTATCAGGCTACGGTGAAGTTTAAAACCATACAACCAACCAGCGAAGCAGTAGTTATTAAAGGTTGGGTACAGTTGGTGCGATAAACAGATTGGCAGATGCAAAAGGACGTGATTTTATTCGACGGGGTTTGTAATTTTTGTAATGCAAGCATCAATTTCGTGATAGACCACGACAAATCCCGTCGTTTTTGTTTTGCGTCCTTACAGTCTGATTATGGGCAAGCGATTTTGAGAGAGTATCAGCGGAGTGTTCAAGATTTTGACACGGTGCTGTTGGTTCGTGAAGGTAAATTGTACGAAAAATCCACCGCAGTGCTCGAAATCGCCCGTCATTTAGCGGGTTGGCGGTGGCTATATTTATTTAGATTTCTTCCTACTTCGATTCGGGATTTTGTGTATGGCCTCATCGCCCGAAATCGTTATTCGCTTTTCGGCAAAGCAGATGCTTGTCGGATTCCTACTAAAGAAGAACGCGCATTGTTTTTGGGGTGAAATTTGGTGATTTGAAGGTTAGATTGTTTGTTTGCAGACAATAAATCATCTTACAATTCACCCAATACATATGAAAGCATACGTTTTTCCTGGCCAAGGCTCGCAATTTAGTGGCATGGGTAAAGAACTTTACGACACAAATCCACAAGCTCGCATACTTTTTGATAAAGCCAACGAAATTTTAGGGTTTGAGATTACAAAAGTGATGTTTGAGGGCACCGACGAAGAACTCAAGCAGACCAACGTAACTCAGCCAGCTATTTTTATTCATTCGGTTATTTTAGCTTCCACCATTCAAGATTTCAAACCCGACATGGTGGCGGGGCATTCATTGGGTGAGTTTTCGGCTTTGGTGGCGGCTCAGGCACTCTCTTTTGAGGATGGTCTCAAGCTAGTAGCACAACGCGCCGATGCCATGCAGAAGGCCTGCGAACTGAATCCTTCTACGATGGCAGCCGTATTGGGGCTTGAAGATGCCAAAATCGAAGAAATCTGCGCCTCTGTGACGGACGAGGTCGTAGTAGCAGCCAATTTCAATTGTCCCGGACAAGTTGTTATTTCGGGCTCATTTGAAGGGGTGCGTTTAGCGGGAGAAAAACTCAAAGAAGCAGGTGCCAAGCGAGTGTTGCCTTTGGCGGTAGGAGGGGCGTTTCATTCACCTTTGATGGAGCCTGCTCGGGAAGAACTAGCCGCTGCTATCGAAAATACCAATTTTCAGACTCCCCTGTGTCCTATTTATCAAAATGTAAATGCCGAAGCCGCTACCGACGTAGCTACCATTAAAGCCAATCTTATCGCTCAATTGACCGCGCCAGTTCGTTGGACACAATCTGTCAGAAATATGGTGGCTGCGGGCGCTACTGACTTTGTAGAATGTGGGCCGGGCAAAGTACTACAAGGGTTGGTGAAGAAGATTGCCTCCGAAGTGACCACCGCAGGTGTCTAAAAAAAGAATTTTTTTTCAGCTCCTAAGGGTTTGAAAATCAGTTGTAAGAGTTAGAAGGCGTATTTTATTTGTCAAATATTTTCAAAATAGACTTGACACGTAAACTTAAAACTCCTACTTTTGCACCACCAAAATCGGATTGGCGGATGGTGTAACGGTAACACAGAAGATTTTGGTTCTTTTATTCAGGGTTCGAATCCTTGTCCGCCAACCAAAAGTTTAGTATAACTTGTACTACTAGCATTTAAGCCCTCACTAGAGGGTTTTTTTGTTTTAAGCCCTTCACGTTCACCCAACTAAAAAAAGCCCATATAAAAGGTGCACAAAATTTTTAAGAGGGTACACTATGCCGTTAACTAAATTCTTAGAATATATGTCAATTAAGGTACTGGAATTGTAATAAAACTTGAATTTTTAGTTCAAACCCAATTTCAATCCTTATGTTAATCAAAAACGAGAATGAGTATCGTAATCAACTTCAGATTACGCACAAAAAAAGGTTTACTCAAAACTAAACCTCATTACATTTATTGTAGACTTCGCGTAAATGGTGTTCCAGTAAGGTCAGACCTTGCGACACATGTATCATGCTTACCTCACGAATGGGATTCAAAAGCGCAACGAATTAGGGGCTATTCTGACCATGTACGTGAGCAAAATATCAAACTAGATAAATTTAAAAACGACCTTGATTCTATTTACAACGAATTGAGACGTTATGAAAAGCCAATTTCGGCTGAAATTATCAAACAAATCTACCTAAAGAAATTAGACCCTACACCGAGTACGCTCTTGGTCTATTTTAATTTGTATGTAGAAAATGAGCAAAAAGACAGGATAAAGAATTCTACGCTTAGAACATGGCAATCAAGATACAATGTCCTACAAGAATACATCGAAAAGGGACTAAAAAGGAAAGATGTTGATTTACTAGAAGTGACGCCCAAGTGGTTGATGAATTATCAAAAGTACTTGGTGAAACAGAAAGCAAATTGCCTCAATCATGCCGCCCGTGCAGTTGAATCCATTATGAGTGTTCTTGATTATGCAGTAGTAGAGGAGGTATTACCTTATAATTCGACTGTTTCTTTGGAGTTGCCACGCGATGAACGAAAAAAAATCAAATACCTTAACAAAGAACAACTCGAAAAGCTCAGTAGTTGCCCTTATTACTGCGAACGCTTACAGAAGGTGGTAGATTGTTTTTTAGTGCAATGTTATACAGGAATGGCTTATAATGAGCTTTTTTACTTTAATCCTTCAGAACATCTGGAAGATAGGAATGGGATTACTTACATTATCATTTACAGAGGCAAATCCACCGAGCTTTGCAGGATTCCGCTTTTGCCGCAAGCGCGTGAAATCCTTGAGAAGTATAATTACATCTTACCCGTGATTACCAATCAAAAGATGAATGATTTCATAAAAGAAGCAGCCAAGGTAGCAGGATTGAAGAAATGGGAGGAAATAACAACGCACGTAGGTCGTAAAACGTGTGGGTGCTATTTACTCAATGCGGGAGTAAGGATAGAAGTAGTTTCAAAGATATTGGGCCACAAATCTGTAAAAACCACAGAAACGTTTTACGCTGAATTATTTACTGAAAGCATCAGTGATGATTTACGAAAGAACGGATTAATCTAAGAAACAGAAAAGCCCCATCATTGGGGCTTTTCTGTTTTAGTTTCTATTTGCTATCATTTTAAAGTTGTGCTTTTGCGGCTCCTGTTGTGATGCATTCAATGGCCACTTTAATTTGATAGCAAAATCATAGCTCAGGAATGCAAACTTTACAAGTCGACCTTAAAATTTGCTATCAAATTAACTATATATATGGTTACCGCTAACGTTGAAGCATTGGCGATGAGGCGGTATTCGTTGAACGTCCAGTCCGGTGCCGCTGCTGATTAAAGATACAAAAGCTCATTGTTTATTCTATTGCTCAGCCTTATTCGTCTGGCGAAACCGAAGTCGAATAGCGAACAAAAGCTGAGAACATATTCGTCGCCCCGCCATATTGCCAATGCACTGTTAGCGGCAGATTTTCGTCAAGTATCTCTGTCTAAAATGAACTGTTGAATTTCGGCAGTCGTCTATTTTGCTTGTAATATTTGTAAAGCAAAAGTGCTTCAATATATGCTGGTGGTTCGTCTTGCTTTGAATATATAATGTAAAAGTCCAACGTCTTAATATTGTGCTCTGACATTAGTCCTTTAATGTAGTCATTGGTTTGAATATCCTTTTTTGTCATTTTGTCCTTTCCTCTTGATGCCAACAATCTGTTTTGAATAGAGTGGTCACCCAATGTGCCGTCGGTCTTGATTTTTCCTGCCATACCAATATACACGATTTCCTCTGTGTCTTTGTCAATCCAAATGTATACACCGTGCTTTCGTTCAACTTGCTGTCGGATTGTCTGGTTATATAATTCTCGTCCGATGTCTTGGTCAAAAATGCTTTTCTCGATTTGGAAGTTTACAATCGGTTCGTCTACAAACTCCTTAATGATTTCTTTTGCGTCGTCAAGTTTCATTTTTAGAATGTTGTCGTCAATTTGCCGCTAACGTTTTGCAGCAACCCGAAGGTGGCGATTTCGAAGTACTTCACTGTCAACCAAGCAGAAACTTTGATAGAAGTACAAAGCCTGATTTAACCACTGAAACGCCACTTTTGGGTAGGTGCTGTTATGGCTCGTTTTTATCTTGACACCCATACCTTAAACGCCATCATTATTCGGTTTGAAAACTCATACCAACTCATTTCTTGTCTTGAAGGACTCCCCGGCCAAGGGTCTCTCAAAACCACTTTGTCGGGAACAGTATTGTTATACATATCTGTAGAATAGTAAATTGCAGTCAATACGTAAGCGTGTCCAATTCCACCTTGTGGATTTCTTAGTCCTACAATTAGTGGCCATTTATAGGCAAGATTATTTGTTATTTCATTAATACTTGTCACGCCACTTTGACAATAAATTTGTGAAATCCTTCCTTGATAATTTGGTGCCCAGCCGCTAAGTGCATTCATTATTTGTTGTTGTCCTGCGGGTTGGTCGACTAAATTCCCATAAATTTTTTGAACTACCTGTTCTTGGTTAACATAAAGTCCGTGATAATTAAGAACCATTTGAACACAAGCTGCCCAACACCAATTTGTCTGTCGTTGTCTGCCTGAATGTTGTGCTGCTGAGTAAAACTCAAATTCCTGCGATGGAATTCCTGCTGAAAAATAATTCGGTCCAAGTTGAATGATACTTTGTCCGTTAGCTAAGTCTGACAGTAAGATTGTCAAACAAAGAAAAATTTGTCTGATTATTTTCATATGTGTCTGTTTTTAAAATGAGCCATAACGTTTTGCAGCTACCCGAAGGTGGCGATTTCGAAGCCCTTCACTGTCAACCAAGCACAAACTTTGATAGAAGTACACAGCTTGATTTAACCACTGAACCGCCACTTTTGGGTAGGTGCTGTTAGCACCAGTTTTTCTTTCTTCTGTCTTGTTATGCACCACTTGCCAATCTGTATTTGATAATAGCTTTTTTGTCAATTCGGTCGGTAATATCGACTAGGTAGCAAAGTTTGTCACATATTTCACTAACTGTCATTTGATGTTCAGCATTTAACACAAATAGTCCAGCAAAAAATTGAAGAAATTTTTCATCTACAATTCCATTTCGATGAGAATAGAGATGTCGTATTTGCAGGATTTTTTCAATTTCATTTTGTTGTGTGTCATCTATCGCAGCTAATTCACTTATTTGTTTGTTGTCTTTAATAAAACCCTTCACGCTTCCTTTTTGCAATTTACTTAACTTCTGTTTTGACCAGTATCTAACAAAATCTTGAATGTCTGAACAGTTTAACACTTCCTCTATTGTTACTGTTTGTCCTGATTTTAGAGTAGATGGATTTGCTAAAAATATTTCATAAAGTAAGTCTGATAAGTAAGTTTCGAAATTGTCTACAAATGAAGAAAATAATATTCTCGACAGTATTTTCCCCTCTTGATTTGTCGTAAATTGGATTGGGTCGACAGGGTATAATAAAATGCCAAGGTCATCCATAATTTTAAGAATACTTTGATAATGTTCTAATAGCTTAATCTTAGAATTAGTAGCGTTGCTTTTTAATTCTTCAAGTTGAAGATTAATGTCCTTGATTCGGGAATATCCATTTGTTTTAAATACTATTTCTGGTGCGTTAACTAATTTGGAAGATGCTCCAATTCTTTTATAAATTTTATTTTCTAATGAAATTACAGAAGTTGACTTTTCGACTTTTATTACGTAAAGTTTTTTGCCTTTATGAACTACGTATTGATAATGAACTATCGGTTGGGGTGATAAAAGGTCTAATGCTTTATGTGTAATTGTATTTGCGTGAAAATCTTCACTTAAACCATTTATCTCATAGTTATCCGCAACACCAAGCACAATATAACCTCCCTCTGAATTCGCAAATGAGCAAATTAATTGTGCTATATTCTTTGAAGGAGGCAAAACCGCTTTATACTCAAGCGTTTCGCTTTCAGGTATGCCAATCAAATGACCTATTTCATTTTCGATATTCATTTTTACACTGGTATTTTATTTATTCCCGTAGTTTTAAGAATTTTACCTAAAGTTAAATGTCTTGGTATTTCTATTCCGTTATCAATCCAAAGTTCTGCATTGGCATAATCTAAAGTGTCTTTTTCTGAACTATAATAAACAATTACTTCTCCATTGTCCGATGGTCGTACAACAATATGAATTAAAAGACCATCCTTTTTTATGCCGCCAATTACAGTATTTGCAAGTTCTTCCAATTCAGTACAATCGTAATCGGGTTGTTTTTTCAAATGCTCAATTATATTCTTCTTTGCTCTTGCAATAAGTTTTTGAACATAAATAAACATATCTACATTAGGAGTTGAGGTATGATTAAACATTTGAGCTAAGTCTTTATCTTTTAAAGCTTCCTCTAGTTCTTCGATTGAAGTCACCCCAAGACTTACTAGAACATCCTGGGTAATTTCAGATTTCAGATTATTAGCACTTATTCCTTGGGATAATAATAACATCCTTTTCAATTCTGAAATATCATTAGCCTTAAACTCCTTTAATAAATTAGATAGTTCTTCAACTTTTTTAAGGTTATCCAATAACTGAGGATTGGTATCAAGTGCTTGAGCAACTTTTGAAAGTTGTGCCAAATCAGTTTTACTTCGCATAACTTTATATAGACTGTCTTTATCTACTATTGTATTCATAAACAATTCTGCTCTGCGCCTATATAATTCAGAGAAAAGTTGTTTACCTAAGTCTTTATTATTTTCAAACCATTCGGAAAGAAGGCTAATGGATTTAATGAAATCTTCATTTGTATTTATTGAACTTTTTAGTCTTTCATTTATTTTTTCTGTGATTTTGGAAGCAATATCTTTCTTTGTTTTGGGGATATATTCACCAAATAGCACTTTTTTACTAAGTAACTTGTCTCGCCAATCATCACCTAATAAACGAAGAATATTTACGAGAGTGCTATCTTCAATTTCGTCAATAAATAACTCCGATTTCTTTTTGAAAACACCTTTTTGATTAGGTGTAATTGTATGTTTTTCGAATAAAGTCAGGTTTGTTTCGTCACTTAATAAAAATGAGCAAAATGAGTTTAACCATTCAAAAGTTTCTTTGCTTTCTTTGGTTAGAGTTTCTCCTAAATTAGTGATGTTTTCTTGCTTAGCAACAGTAGATGCTAAAACTGGATAGGTTAACTTTTGCCATTCATCCCAAGATAATTCAGCCCACTGAATTACGTGTTTCTTTCTACTTACGAGATTAGGAAACAAATCGTAAGTGAATTGCCAAATTTTTGTTTGAACTTTATCTGTATATGATTTTGCAGGAAACCAAAGTTCCTTTATGGTTTTTTTTTCTGAAGCAGTATCTTCAAGTTCAACTAGCTTAGATTCCAAAAGAAATTCTCGTAAAGGTTTTTGAATGCTTTCCTTATACCAGTATTCATCAAAGTACTTTTCATTAGTTGAAGGGGTTCTCGTTTCAACAATGTGATATAAATCGAAGAAAGGTTTATCAGAGATTTCATTTAAAAGAGTTTTGAAAAGTTCAACAGCTTCTTCAAATAATTCCTGATTTTCTTGAACTTCATCATCATCATTTCCTTTCAGCCAAACCCCATCTCTTTCTGTTTGAGGATTAAAATAGAAACTATTAATTATTAAGGGAAAATGAAAATTTTCAGTTCCAATTAAAGGGAAATCGCAGAATATCTTAGGGGTATCTTTCAAGCTTTTTAGCACATAACCGGTTTCTGATTTTTCAATTTCAGACCCAATGCAAACTCTTTCATTTGATTTTACCAATAAGAGTATCTCTGATTTTAATGAATTGACAGTTTGCGTTATGTGTTTAATAAAATTCTCTTGTTCTTGGTTACTATTTTCAAATGTTATGGTTTTACTAGATGTGTTATCAATTAAATCGACTCTGTGAATCTTAGGAATAAATGCTAAAACGAATGGTATGAGTTTAATGAATTCTTCTACTCCGATTCTTGCTATTTCTTTTTGCTCTATCGTATCAAGTTTGTAGGAAAATGAAGTGTTGAAATTATTTATATCATATGTATCATTAATTTTTTTAGCTGAATTATGAAATTCAGTCCAAGCATTTTCGATTTTTGGAATAAGTTGTGTTGTTGTTTTCCCTTCTCTGTCCAATGGAAACTCAAAGCTGTAAAAGTCTTTACTTTTAGTCTCTAAAACTCCCTTTACTTGTATTACCCTAGATAAAAGATGTGTTGTTAAAAAACCAGTTCCAAATCTTCCTGTCCTTTTTGTCTGCTGCCCTTCTTCAATCTCTTTAGAAGAAATTTGATTTATTAATCCCCGTACGTCTTGCTCTGTGAAATGAACACCATTGTGACGAAATTCAACTTCGTTATCTTTAAGTTCAATTTGAATTGATACGCCTCTGTCATTATAGTCTGCTATACTGTCCTTTGCATTTTGTAAAAGTTCCCAAGCCCAACGACCTTGATTATTCTCTACGGTTTTTTCCAAATCGTGTAGTCGCTTAATTATTTTGTCTGCGATTGAACGATTACCGTCTTCCTTTCTTCCTTCTTCTATAGATTGAATCATATTTGTCGTGATGGTCGTTTTAAAATTGGTGCTAACACAATATAGACGCAACCATTGCGCCTATACCCCAAATATACCCACTTTCAATAAAATGTACCTAATAATTTCATAGGATATTATGCAAATTTTCCCCCAAAATGAGTAACAACTAAACAGACATAGCATTTTTAGCGCAAAATCGCCCATTTTGCTATCATTTTGTGGTTGCAAAAACGTAGCTACAGCTGAAGGTTGAGGAAAAATGCTATCAAAATCATTGCCCAGGAACAAAAAATTTTCAAGTCCGGGCATGAATTTGCTATCAAAAAAACAAACCCCCCCGCCATTGGCAGAGAGGTTTTGTACCACCCAAAAAATAAAACCGAAGAATTAGAAACCTATCCCTCAAATGAAGGATAGATTTACTTTGATAGCAAACAAAAAAAGACGCCCCCTAAACCTCATGAGCCACTTCGCCAAAGGGCTGGACAATGGCCTCATTTGGCAAGGAATACAAGACAAAAAATTCATTCAATCGTGGGCCTTTATGGGCAGGTTTAACCAAATGCGTCGCTTTGGTGTGTTGCAGCTCAGAAAGCAGCTTTCGCGGGCATTTTTGATAAAAAATAGACCTGTTTAGCCCCAATTTCTTCAAGGCTTTGGAAATTGCCCACCCCCTTTCGACCATGTCCAACAAAATAGGAAATGCCTGCTCGTACTTCATGCTTTGAGTTGGTTAGGCTTGACCCAAATCTTGAAGGGTTGACGTCGATTTTTAAACCACCCCGCCAACACCTTCCAATCTTGGCACCACCCCTTTCCATAGCGAAGAATACACCAAAAAGAAAGGGCAGGGAGTTGGATTTCCACCCTCGTAACTTTACCCAAGCCGTCGGTTTGTCGTTGTCCCGTGGGCGTCCCTAGCTTGAATCCTTGGGGTAAGCTCAAAGTCGGTAAGCGGGTAGGACAAACGGGCAAGGCCATTCCCTTAATCTGGTTGTGATGAGGGTAGATGATGATAAACAAAGGGTTTGAGGCACAAACGGGGGATTTCATGGAAAAGGGATTAGTAAATACCAAGACTACGCAGGTAAAGAATGGCACGGTAAGGCAAACGAAGAAACTTTCGGTAGCCCAATTGGTGCAACTGGTGAGCTTGCTCAGGCGTCAACAACCGAAACAAATCGCCCTGACTCAACCCGCATTGTTTTTCATAGGCGGTCAGACTGACGAGTTGAGTTTGGTAGTCAGGCAGGGGAAATACCTCAAGGAGATAATCCAATGCCCCTCTGGTGAGCAATCGCTTAGGACAATAGCCCATTTGTTTCAAACGGGATTGTTCCTCAGGGGTGAGGGCTTGCCAGAGCTGTCCCCTTTGCAATCCCGACGCCTCCTCGTACTCGTAGAAAAAACATCTTTTCATAAAGTGGCTTTACGCTTGTTTTTGCCCTTGTAAAAGGCCAACTGACGCTCAGAAAAAGGTTTCTTTTTGGGGTAATGAGTCCCAAAGACATAATCCCAAAGAGGGGAGGAAACGCCAAAACACTTATGAGCATTGACCAAATGGTGGTATTGGTGATGATACAACAAAGCGTTGGGGACGATAGAGGAATGCGAAAAGAAGTGAATCGCCACGTAAGCCAATACGCCGACCGAGAAGCCAATCCCAAACCAATTCCCCCCACAAGCAGACAAACAAAGCAGGGCGATACCTAAGAGCAAAAAAGGGACTTCGGTAGGTCTTTTGGTGGGGTGTTGGTGGTGAAACTGGTCATGGAGGAGGTAATTAGAGGTTTTACGGTGGAGGACGAATCGGTGAAAAATGTATTCGATAAATGTCCAGAGCAAAGCCCCGAAGAGAAACAGGAAAAGATTCATGGCTGAAAAAGGATAAGAAAGGTAAGACAAAAGATTTATCGTCGAGGCGAACCACTGTTGGAATCGTCATCGGTAGAGCGTCGGGGCGAACCTCCGTTGTCATCATCATCATCTTCCTGCTGAGATTCTTCCTTGTCTGACCCCCTCCGTTCGGAGCCTTCCGTTTCCTGGGAAGGTTCTTGGGTTTTGTTGGTTGATTTACCGTCGGTGTCTTGATTGGCCGTGGTGTTGTTGGGCTTATTGGTCAAAGGTCGAATGAAGAGCAGGTAAAAGAAAACTAAGAGAGCCATGACGATACCCAAGACGGTGAGGATGATTTTAAGCAGGGAGGAAGTGGGTTTGGCGGGTTCTTGCAAGGGCAAACCCCCCAAATAGCGTTGTTGTAAATCATTCATGGGATTGAAGTACATCTAAGATGAGTTGAGCGATAATTTGTAGTTCAGCCACGACAAAATCGTGGGTTAAACCCGATTCAATGGACATGATTTCGTCACCGTCGAGTTGGTAACTAGCGACGACCTTCAAAGGCACGTTAGGATTGTCTTTAAAGACCTTTTGAGCGCGTTTTGCTTCGGCCAACATCTCACGGAGTTGTTGGGGAGGGCATTGGTCTAAATTCTCATGAATAATCATGGCAAAACGGAGTTTGAAGGATTGGGACGGTATTTGTGCAAGGCCGAAAAGGGAAAATGTTGTTCGCCCTCCACAACCTGAAAAGTGTTGGAAATAGGGTCGAGCAACCAAACCTCATCGGTTTCGGTGTCGTAGATGCGGGTAGCCCATTTCTGTTTAGGGGGACGTTGGTAATTCTCCCGAATGACCTCAATCATGAGTTGTCGGACTTGCTTTTTGGCAATGACCTTATCGGGCAATTCGTCGGGGTCGTCGGTGGTTTGTTTGATGACGTACATGTTGGACTCCCTGAGCAACCTCGGCGCCATTTCAGCGTAGTTGTGTCCCTGAAAAATCAGCTCGTTTTCGTTGTTTTTGGGGGTTTTCAGGATACGTTTTCTTTCTTGGGTGAGATTACCTTCAAAGAAGATACCACAGTCGTCAAAGACGATGCAGGTACGTCGGCTGAAGTGCGTCATGAGGTGGCAAAACTCGTCGAATTGTTCTTCATCCCCCCTGACAATGGCCCTGAAGGGATAAGCCAACCAATCCAATTGGGGGATTTGTGGCAGGGTCAAAGGATGCAGGGGGTACTGCAAATAAGAATCGTTGTTGGAGTGGTCAAAAACGACGATAGACTTAGGGCAAACGGGACTCAAAAAAAACTCCTCGGCGAGCTGCATAGCCGTGAAGGTTTTGCCCACGTCGCGGGAGCCAGTGACCAACCAAGTATTACCTTTCAGGTTCATGGGTGTTTGGGTTTAGGTTTGAACTTGGCAACGGCACCCGACATTTTTTCGGCGATGACCTCCTTCCCCGCGCTACCGATTTCGGCGACGGTGATGAGGGTCAAACTCCAAAAGAACTCGTTGGGGCTTTGGAGTTGGAGTTCGCCCCTTAGGTTTTGTTCCCTCATTTGCTGAAAGATGATTTCCTCGTAAATGGCAATGACTTCAAGGTCAGAGAGGATCGCGGATTTGGCTTTTTCAATCTTACGCCGACGTTCGACGGCCTTTTGCATTCCCTGGGCCATCTCACGGTCGTGTTCAGAGAGGGCGGCATCGTTTGATTCGAGTCTTTCGACCATTTCGACCATGAGGTCAGAAGCGGCCATCCCCCCCAACACGTCACGGGCAAAGCGGGAAATGGTTTCGACGTACTTGAGGTTGACGGTAGCTTTCCACTTGGCCATGCTACGGAGCTTTTCTTCCTCGACTTGTGGTTTGACAACGGGCGCAGGAGGCAAGTAAGGAGCCAACAAGGGATTGGCTACCACCGTATCAGGCGAGGGGGTGGACGAAGCTTGAAAAGGTAAGGCATCGGCACGCGGGGGCGTTTGGGAGGGTAGTTCAGCTCTTTTTTGGGCGAGCGAACCTTCAAACATGCGTTTGGTGGCATTGGCGGCGGCTTGGGCGGCATCGTTAGCGATGATACCCAAATACTTTTGTTTAAGGTCAGGAAACATGGCAGTTAACGGGAGAGACGTTTGAGGAGATTGGAGAGCAGTCGGGATACCCCCGCGAAAGCGTGGGATTTGAGCCAGTCGAAGACTTTTTCACGGTAGGCGTCGAGCGTATGGGCAGTTCGGGCAAGGAGTCCCTTTCGTTGCTGAAGCCGCATGATTTCCTCGGCGATGAAAGGCCGCATCCACAGTTGAATCGCTTGGGGGTTTTGGTGGAGCAGACCCATTTGGGCGAGGGTATCGGTGAGCAAACGGAGTTGGACTTCGTTTTGCACCATGATAGGGGGCAATTGCTGTTGGAATTCGAGGGCGGCAATGGCATCCACAAAAAAAGCCTTGGCTAACTCGGGTTCAAACTCCCCAAAATCTTCCACAATGGTTAGGTTATCATCGATGATGACGAGTCTCATGGGATTTGAGGGATGAAGGTCATGAACTGATGAAGAATGGCTTCGGCGTCAAGGTCGATGTCGGCGTTTTCGACGCGTTGGGCGATGTCGCGAATGGCTTCGATGACGGTTGGGTTACAGAAGGCATCGTAGGCGATTTGTTCGGCCGACAAGGGGGCAGGGATGAGTTGCCGAAGCTGTTGGTTTTCGGCTTCGAGGGCTTGCAGTCGGGAGAGCAATTCGGGGGCGGTCGAATGAGTGTCTTGGGGATTGGCGACGAATTGGGCGAGGGCTTCGCGGAAAATGTTGTTGACGTGAGTGGCGCGCATTTGGGCGAGACGGAGGAACTTTTGTTCAAGGGAGATACCGATTTTGAGGGAGACTTGTTGGGTGTAAGACTCACGTGGCGTGTTGGGATTAGGAAGAGGGGGGAACATGGGCGTTAGGCTTGGTTTTGGGCGAAGTTGGGGAGGGGGAAATAAGCTTACAAAGGGGGATAGGTGGAAACATGGGAGAAGCGGGGGAATCCTAAGGAATCCAATGGGAACCCAAGGAATCCAAACAGGAATCGGATTCCTCAAGGAAATGGAGGATTCCTAGGAATCCAAGGAATCGGAATCCTCGAAAAAGGCAGGATTCCTTGAGGAATCCAAGGAATCCTAGGAATCCGATTCCAAAAAGGGGTATATATCAAACAGGAATCGGATTCCTCGAAAAAGTGGGGATTCCTAGAGGAATCCTAAGGAATCCTCGGAATCGGATTCCAAAAGAAGTATGTATCAAACAGGAATCGGATTCCGAAAACATAGTTAGGAATCCGTTGGAAATTTGTAAGGTTATTAGTTGTAAATTACCCTAAAAGTAAGTTTTTTTGTTTGACAAATGTTAATGTAGCACAAAAGCAAACCTCCCCATAGTTCGATGAGACCGCTAGAAGAATTTCAGATACCTTATGAAGTAGAAGTGAATGCGAAGTTGTTAGACCGCAATGGTATATTCTCGACGAAGTATGCCGAATACAAAATGGCGAAGATACGTAGGGAGTTGGGACTACGGTTGATTACGGTGCGTACTTTCTGTGACTACTTCAAAATTGACCCTGTCAGGTTTAGTCGGTTGAAGTGAGGGGGGAATACTGATAAGTGACTAAGTTGATAATACATTTACCCCGCTGTTATTATAGCAAGCTATAAACAGAAATTAAATTCATTTTTCTGAGGGCCAGAAAGCAAAAAGGACTTTGTAAGATTTGTTTTTTCTAAAGCAAACACTGACATTTTCATTCCCCCCCATAATCGTGTTAGGATGATAGCAATTCCAGTATAAAGTGTCTGTTTTTGGCTTGTCGTAAGGCGAAGTGTGAGGAGTCCCTAGTATATCAATAACTTGTGCTTTGCTCTTTCCTATCAAAAATGTCTGATTATTCTGCAAATCTTCAAGCATAGTGTGTCTGATTTTACCACTCAAACTATCACTTTTCCAAATTTCACTATTAAAGGGTTGATTAGGGGGATCCTTAAAAGCATCTTCGAGGAAAGCTAATCCACAGCTTCTAAGTGAGAAAATAAATAGAATGAATAGCGCTATTCTGGTAATAAAAGTGGTAGGATAAATGCTTGAAGAAAAGAGTTTTGACACGATTCGTTTAGCAAAAATCATTATCAGCAATAAGACGAAGGTCAAAAAGAAGTAAACAAGAAACATGTATTTTCAATAGTAATATAAAGCTAAAAAGCTTTAGGATTAAAGTAGCGTTACTCCATTACAAAAGGTGTCTTTGTGTACTTTTCAAAGAATCGGGCTTGGTGGGTTTGCACCACTGGTGAAAACCCACCAAAAAATAGTTACAAAAGTAACAAGTTACAAGATAGCAATTTGTAACTAATTGTAACTTTTTGTAACTATTTTTTTTAAAAAAGTTACATGTCTAATAAAGTGATTATCTGCTACTTACTACTCATTGTAACTTTGTAACTTTTTTAGAGGTACTTTTTTGAAAATCTCACTTTCAGCCCTGCAATACCCCCTTTTGGCTTGTAACTTTGTAACTTTTCTTTTTGGGGATTTAGTTACAAAGTAGTTACACAAAAAAGCCAAGTATCTCATTTTGTGATACTTGGCTTTTTTCGTTGGTTTAAAACGGTAATTCTGGTGGTGGTTCTGGAATTTGTACTTTTCCAGTTTCCCAAATTTCCCGATGGATGCAGTAACATTTACCCACCCGCGATACGGGAGAAAAATCATCGGGAACAATCGAAAAGGCTTTCAAACTGTAAAACTGGTACCGTGTAGATGTTGGGGTAGGCGTATATTCTAAGTCGTTTTTCAGACTCCTGACCAATGCTACACGGTCAATGAATTTGGAGTTGTCTTTTAGCTCATCGGCAAGGTCTTTGGCCGTAAAAGATAATTCCTTCAGATAAGGCCATGTATCGAAACAATCTTGAATGTAATTTCTGATTTCACGCTCAACCACCGAAATGTTGGCATCAATGGCCTCGTCTAGCTCGTTGGTTTTGTACACCTCAAAATCAAAGTACATGCGCCCTTTTTGGGGGTAGTGTAACTCACGGTTCAAAAGAAAATGCAAAAAAGCGGGAATCTCCTCCCTGAGTTTTTGTTGCATGTGGGGGTCTTTTTTCTCCTTGGGGAAAGGCGGTACCGTAAACACGGCGTAGCGCGTTTCTCCCTTCCCGATGTAGAGCGAAGTCCCCACGTTGTTGGTACAAAACACAAACTTGCCAATCCAGTCCGTTTCGTACTCAGCTACGCTTTTTTTCTTGACGATGACCTTTCCCACTTCGGTCGACATGCGTTTGATAGCCTCGGAAGTAGCCTTCTTTTCCAAACTCGTTTCATCGACCACAATCAACAATTTCTCCACAAAAGCACTGTTAAAATCCCCCTGTAAATCAGCATTGCCAAGTTTGACGCTGTTGGATTCAAAAATATCCCTAAGCCACTGACCAAAAGTACTTTTACCCGTTTCGCGTTCCTTGGATTGGAGTAGCAAAATGGGTAACAATTGGGCGGGACGTTGGTAGAGAAGTTGCATGTAGTCCAGGGCAAATTCGAGCTTATCGCCAAAGATGTGTTTGAGCAGGTTGAGCGAGTTTTCGTAGCTACCCGCTTGGGGCTGATGACTCAGCGGATAGTAAGTGTTGTAGCACTGGTTGATTTCGCGTCGGTAGTTGTGGTGAGAGGGAACGAGGCAAAATCCTTTGTAGCGTTTGATGAACAAATGGGCATCTTTACCGTAATCGTCGGTAATGGTGACTTTCTTTCGTTTGTCAAAGACGGTTTCCATTCGTTCCTCTTTGTTGGGCTTTTGGTAGGCTTCGTAGTAATCATCCCCAATGCGCACGAAGTTGTTGATAGCATCCGATACGAGCCGTTTAAGTTCGAGGCCGTTGTATTGGTAGAAATAGCCATTGAAGCGGAATTTTTTGTCGGTCAAAACCTCTTCGTACTTGGAATAGAAAGATTCGGCGTTGTCGATACCAAAGTAACTTTTAAGCTTTTTGAGGCTTTTATCGGTCACATTTTCGATGAAAAAGTAAGGATTTTTGAGCTTGAATTTGAGGAGTTCTTCGACGATTTGGGGGACTTTATCGGCTTGCTCACAAAACAAATCATCAATGCCCTTTTCGGGTCTTTCGGGGTTGAGATGCGCAAAGTAAACGTCACATTCGAGGTGTTTGGTGTACTCACGAAAATTGCGGACGGCACTGTAAAACAAGGTAGGTCTTTTGGCGAGGTCTTTATCTTCGTCATACTCGACGGTAAGGCAGTCATTATCAAGGAGAAAAATCAGGTTTTTGACCTGACATTGACGAATCACGGCTTGTAGTTCGGTGTTGAGGGTGTTTCCTCCATTGGGGTCTTTTTCGTGGGTGTTGTGAATGCCTTGTACGCCCACGCAAGCGAGTCCGTGCATACAAGCTTTGAAGGCTTTGAACTCCCCTTCGGTGACGACGAGGGTTTTAAGCTCGGTACCCTGATGATATGCCTCCAAAATCATGGGCGGGAAGAAAACCTCCGTACCTGCCCCACGTGGGGTGAGGTATTTGGGCATTCCGTTGGTGCATCGAGAGGGGTGTAAACGGGTACGTACATACGCGGCCTCTTGTGATTTTCCTTTGAAGAAGCTCTTCCAACCATTGATACCCGCGTATCGAATGAGAATATCACCGCTTAGGTTTTCGGAGAAAATGGGGAAAGTTTGTCGGGCGTAGTCGTCGGTAAAAGAAGCGGCTGTCAACTCATTGAGTTCGGGGGTGATGGCCAATTGAGCCAACCGCTGTTGGAAATAGGAGGGGACAGGCTCAGGAATAGGAGTAGATTCTATGGGCATTTTAGTATCTTTGAGGGGGGAGAAAGTCACTTCCCACTTTTTAGCTAGATTGATAAGATAAAGCCGATGCGTTACCATCGGCTTTATTGTTGTCCAGTACCTACTTAGAAGGTGGTACTGGAGTGCAATGACACTGGAGGTTGACTCGGTTCTTCTCAAGTTTCTCAAAGAAATCAATCAGGGACTCATAGGAGAAGTAAAGCCCCGACCTTTCGGTAGCAAGTTTACCATTGATGTCTTCGGATTCAATCCAAACCCTCATGAAAGTTTTGAGTAAATAGAGGGCGTCTTTGGGTTCGATGTCGGTCATTAATTGGTCAAGGATTCGGAGGTCGGTAAGGTCGAAGGGGGAGGCGATAAAGTTTTGCATGATATAATAGGCATTAGAGGTTATCATAGATTTTTTGTAGCTGTTGGGTATGTTTAGCTTCCCATAGCTCGACGATAGTTTTGAGTCCTTTGGCGAGTTCGTGAGCGTCAAAGCGAGGGTCGGATTTGGAGCGCATGGCGGCCAAGTTGAGACAGGTTTTGAACTCTTGGGCATCGAGGTGAATCTGTCGGATTTGGTCTTGCAGGTTTTGAGCTTTACGCAAGGTATCAGGAGTCATGTTAGCAACTGATTGGAGGCTTAGGCAGGGGTGAGGGAGTTGGGAGCAGGAAGGGAGTAACCAAACTCTTCGGGCATAGCATTGAGGGTTCTAATGAAGAGGGTACGGAAGTGGAGCAGGTCAAATTTTGGAATAAGGTTGTCAATAACCCAATCGGCATCGGCTTCGGAGAGTTTAGCACCTTGATTCTCCATTTTACGAAGTAAGGTTCGTTCATGGCCGTATTTTTGGGTTTCGTAGGCTTGTTTGAGCCAAGTTCTGGTCGGGTGTCGGTCGCCGAAGTAGGAGAAGAGAGCAGCGGCAAGCTGACGTTTTTGGTTAGGTGTAAGTTGGTTCATCATGGATTTAAACCGTTTGATAAAAAATTGGGTTACATTGTCTTTTTTTGTCAGTTTTTGCGTTAATTTGTCAATGTTTGTCATTAAATGTCGAACAAATGTAAATTTAAAAACTTACAAACTGCAAATTTTTAAACATAAATTTCTATAAATTTTATGAAAGAAATTCATATTGGCCTAGCAATCAAGAAGTTAGCCGAAAAAAGAAAAGTTTCGGCAGAATACATAGCTGAAAGCCTAAAGATAGATAGACAGTCTGTATATGGTACCTACAAGCGTCAGAATGTAAGCCCTAAAACTATCGAAAAGTATGCTCAGGCGATAGGGGTAAGTATTGATGATGTTATGTTTGAAGCTGGTATAAGTAAGTCAGAAAGCTTACAAAAGATTACGAGCTTAGATGAGAATTATTTGCTTCGTAGGTTAGCAGATTTAGAAGCTAGAGAGCAGTTCTTAATGAAGCAAATAACGGAGAAGGATAATGTTATCAGAGTTCTATTGGGAAAGTCGGATAGTGTATTCTTAGCCAGATTTGCTATTTTTTTTATTGCTACAATGAGCAAATTTGGGTACACTATGTTAAGCTAAGGGCTTAAAATGGCTAGTAAACAAGAATATTAGCGTTGGTTCGAATCCTTGTCCGCCAACCAAAAGTTTAGTATAACTTACAGTATCCCAAATAAGCCCTCACTAGAGGGCTTATTTGATTTAAAGGCCCTCCGAATTCGTGCTATCTACTAAATTTTGTCACCTATTTCATCACCATGAGATTAACTATTCCCTAGGGTATGTTATGCTAGTTTTTAAAATACCTAATAAAGGTTGCGGGTTTGGTATTGGAAATAGTATTCTGTCTGCATAGCACCGCTGCTGGACTGACTAGCTCCACTAGCAGAAAAGCTATTGTTAGTTGGCACCTATATCTCAAGTGTTTCTGGTAGCCCGTAAAGTTTAGCGTTTCTTCTGTTTTTAATAACAATAGGCATTTCGTCTTTTCGCCGCCTACTTAACGCCATTCCTCTGTCTGCTAATTTCGCCCAATGTTCTTTTGAATCATAGATATTGTGCATTATCGCTGCTTCAAATCGTGTTCTTTCTCTTTTTTCAGGAACCTGAGCAATAAACACCCGGAATGATTTTAACTGTTTTTCTACGGCATTTAAAATTTCTTCTTTTCGTTCATTAAATTCTTCACGATGTGCCTTAGCGTATGACCAGCCATGCCAAATTTCCACTCGTCTGCCTTGTTCTGCCTCATTTACATTAAATACTGTGTAATTACCACTTTTATACTTTAATGTGTGTTGCCTAAATCTTATTTGTGTAGATTTAGTTACTCCTGCGCAGTAAACTAAATAACCGTCTTTGTATTGAAATGTCCAAAGGTAAATGCCTTGTATATCAGGGGTTTTGGCAAGGTTGTTTTGATTTTCGTATCCTGTCCACGAAAATGGCCCTTCCCATACTACTTTTTTAATTTCTGCCTCTGACGTGTTTTGGTGCTCATTAAAATCTTTCATTTGTTGAGAACTATCTTAGTTCAGGCGTGTTCCGTTAAAATCATCGCTAACGGTTTAGGGATTGCTAGAAGACAGGGCATTTGAAAAATCTCAGCTCTGTAGTTACAAAAATACCCAATAAGACTACAAATTCGGACGGGCGATGCCGTTGAATTTACAACTGTCTGCCCCACTATTGCCAAAAAGATGTGGATAGCTGCTCATTTATCTGTCAAATGCAATTTCCACATCATTTATCATTGCTAGAAAGATTTGATGAAAAAGGTTGTAAAAGTTGCGAATTGATTTGTCAGCATCTGCCGGAAGTTCTAACCCTAAATATATGAACTTGTTGTGGTCTTTATTAAACTTGCTTGGTCTATCCATCGGTTTAGCATCATCCATGAAAACGCCTCCAAATAGCATCAAAAGGTGATTCATATGTATAAATTGCATTACTCGTATACCAAGAATCATATCAATTAACTGACTTGTGTTTACTGCTTTTTTTGAAAAAAAACTTTTGCTTAAAATAATTTCGATTGATTTTTTAAGTTCAAAAAAAGTACCGCCTTGTCGTCTTGCCTCATCAGTTTCTGCTCCTGAAATTTTTTGGTCAAGTATAAAGGTTAGCATCATTGAATATATTTCTCCTTTTTTATGACTGTCTAAAGCTACTTCTGCAAGCCATTTTTCACACTTTGCTGAAATGGGATAACTAACAGCCCCAAAACAACCAAAAGGTTGACTATTTGCAACTGTGCAGTTAAAATGGAGTAAATCAAGGAGGTTATGATTATAAAAATGATTGGCTTTACGAGTCTGCTTCGATTTTCGGAAAGGTAGTTCTGTATGTTTTGACCAGGGTTTATAATGAGCTCTCTAATTGTAAATAAAATTCCACGTTCGAAATGTAAAACGTGCTCAATTTCGTGGATGATATAATGCCCGTCAATCCTTTTTACGTTTTTAGGCTGCCCACAATTTGGACAATAGTTTGAAGTTACTTCAGTGTTACAGTTTTTACAATTCATTTTTGTAAATATTTTTTTAGTGGGTTTGTTTTTGTTTGTTGGTGATTAAATAAAATTGCTACTAATGGGTTTTTGGCGTGACGTTTATAGAAGATTTTAGTAGCCTGAAAGCTTTTGGGTATGGAATAAATGCATCCCGAAAACTAACGGAACTGAGTTTATTTAAAGTTTAATTGAAAAAATACAGTTGAATTTTGCACTGCGCTTGTGTCTCTACTTAGGTTGAATGAGGCAACATCCGTGTTAATGGTTCGGCCTTTCAATTTTTTATTTCTATATTCAATTGTCGTCCTTCATTAAGTGCTTTTTTATCCAACATAGAACCAACCACGAGCCCGATAGCCATTCCAATGGGTAAACCTAACCCTAAAAGCCCAATATTGCCTACGCTCAAACCGAATATCGCTCCTATGGGCAAGCCGAAAGCTGTAAATCCAAATAACATCCACAAATTTCGATAATAATTTTTCGGAACAATTTTAAGCTCTTTTTCAACTTGCTTTAGGATTGAACTTTGTTTTTGTTTTATGAATTTTATCAGCTGTGCTTCGGTAAGAGTAGAAGAATTTATCTGGTCTATACAATCATTTATAAAATTTTCAATATTAAGAGTTAATTCTCTTTTTCTTAATTCGTTCAGCAGCTCTCCAAATTGAGAATAGATTTTAGTTGATTTGTTGTCAGTAAAATTACTTTGTCGGTGATTCAATTCTTTGATGTTCATAAATCATTTTCAGGTTTTAGTACGTTTGTTTTATTTGATTACTAACGTTTTGGGGATTTTGTAAAAATAGGTCGCAGATAAAATAGTATACAAATATTTTATTGATTTTTGTTGTCTCTTCTTTTATAAGTACTATGCTAGCCTCTGTTTTAATATTTTAAGCAAGAATATCCAATAAATCTTCTTCTAAATCTTAATGGTGTAACGTCTATGCCATTTTTAATCATTACTGCTTCTTCCCAATTTCCCTTCCCGTAGCTTTTAGTCTTAAATAGTAACTTTTCTGCTATTGATTTTTTACCTGCTATGTGCTTTAAAATTGTCATAGTTACTTCTTCACTTTCGCCTTTGTGAAATTTTCCATAAACGATAAGGGTGTTTTGGTCAAAATTTATTGGCTTACTTTTTTTTATTATTTTGCCATTGTATGTGTCGAATTCAAACTCGTTAAAATCAAATGTAGCGAGTGAAAATATAGAATCAGTTTTAGCAAAATTGAAATCTTCTAATGACCATGTAGTGTGCCATATACTTTTAGTTACATTGCATGTGTCATCTATTATGTTGCTTAACTTATAATTTGCAATTTCCTTGCCGTTTAAGAAGAAGATTAGGCCTGGTTTTCCTTTAATTAAATGTCCTTCAATAAAATCATTGATAACAACAATCCTATGGCCGTCATTTGAAATAAAAATCGTCATGCTTGTATAATTATTGTCATTAGAGTTGTTTTCTTGTTGATTACTAACAAGTTATCTTTTTCTTAAAGTCAATTTTGAAGTTCCAAAGGCCTGCGCATAATTCAATACTTTCATCAAATTTTTCCTTAGATTTTCCTCTATACTTGTTAATTAAAATATGATAACGTTTTATTCCTGCAATTGCATTTTCTACAAAAACTCGCTTTTTACTAATAGACTTGTTGTAGTTTTTTTGCTCTAATGTTAAGCTTGGATAAGGATTTTTTTTGCTTTTTTTGGGCTTTTTAAATGGAATCTTTAAAGACAAAAATTTGTATTCTTTCTGAATACCAAGATAACCTAAATCAACATATACATTTTTAGT
>NZ_AUIF01000029.1 GCF_000423565.1 Runella zeae DSM 19591
TAGCAGGTTAGATAACCATTGATCACCCCGCCGATACTACTTGTATTTAGTACATACAATGAGGTGAACAAGGTCATGGGTCCAAAACCACTTTTGATCCACAATATCTCTTGCAAACCCCAATCAAAAACACCTGCAAAATATTCTTCTCCTTGCATATACTCCACACTAGAAGTATTATCTAAAAAGGGATTAGAAAAACTAATAGATAGGCCATCATAGACACAGGGTTCAAAGGTTTTTGTTTCCCAATCTACAAAGTGAGTATAGGGAGTCCCGTTAACTCTTTTGTCGGTCATTAATCGGGTACCAACTTTTTTAAGCGAATTACAAAATTTGAAATCCATTTGGCTTTTCAACTCTAAAGTCTGTAAATCGTAAACATACAAGACTTGTTCTTCGGTGGCATTCACATAAAAATGCTCCTCATCCACTACCCAATACTGATGGTCGGTAGAAGGTAAGACTTTTAACAGTTTGTAGCTCATTTGGCAAAAAATAACAAAAGGATGTCAAATTAATGACCGATTTAACAAAGAATTACATGATTTCAAATAATCTTGTTTGCTTATTAAGCGAATGTTTGACTCTATAGTGTACTACAGCAAAAATCCCCTTCAAGATTTGAAGGGGATTTTTGCTAGCAGTTGTTTCTCTCAACCCTGTACCAACGGGAAATAACGTTCGCGAAGTACCCTAAGATGATGAATCGGATGTCCTATCAATACAAAACCCAAGGCCAAAGGAGAGATACGTTGGTTGAAACTAATGCCTTCACGATGAAGCATCTCGTCGTTAAAACTCTTGAAAAGAGCGAGGGTTGAGCGACGCACTACGGCAAATTCGTCCAACAAATCGTCGATGCTACGCTGAGAAGCGGTGGTATTGGCACCAAAAAGGTCTTCATCATAACCCGGAAGAGCGGTTTGGTCGTTTCGCGCAAAACGCATCGCTCTATACGACATGATGCGCTCATTATCAATCAAATGCTGCAAAATATCCTTGGCAGTCCATTTGCCCGGTGCATACACTTGGTCGCCAAGGGCAATAAGTACCTGCTTGACCGAAGGGGTTTCGAAAAGCGAGGCCGTTTGTTCCAAGCCGTCGATAACATCAATATCATCTACCAACAAAATATAACGGTCAAAAAACTGCGGCATATGCCGAATACCGGAGCGTTTCATGGAAATAGGGGGTTAAATTGAAATTTCAATGGGAATCAAATGCGCAGGCAAAGGTAACGACAGACTGCTATCATCGGCAAGGGGAGCTTCGCGAATAGTGCGCAACGGAATCAATCCCGACCATATCGGCAGTGCTTTGTCTTCAGCTTCGTCGTTGGGCATACCCGTACGATACTTGGCCGATGCCTCTTCTATTTTAAAAGCTAAAACGGTTGTTTTTCTTACTTCGCTTTCGGTCATGGGTCGCAAATAATCCCAACTATTGGGTACTATTTTTTCCGTAATCCATTTCAAAGCCTCTGCTTTGGGATGGTAAGCTTCTACTTTTTCGGCGCTCGAAAACATAATCACCGAGCGGTAATTGACCGAATGAGAAAAAGCAGACTTTGCCACCACAAGGGCGTCGGTAAGCATTACCGAAATACACACGGGTGCACCATTTTCGATAGAACGTATAAAATGACTACCTACCGAACCGTGGATATACACATAATTGCCATAACGCGCAAAAGCCGTCGGAATCGCGAACGGCTGACCGTCAATAACACAACTTATGGTACAAAACAAAGCTTCGTCTAAAATCGCGTAAATAGCTTCTTCATCGTGCCGCGTGCGTTTGGCCAAGCGGCTAGGAGTAGTTTTGGAAGTGGGCTGCATGGGTTGAAAAAATGAATGTTGTTGATTTTGATACAAAATTATACCTTTACTGGATTGCTTGAAGTGTCCACTTTTCATAAATCTAATAGTCCACTTTACCGCCTATGGTAGCTTACCAATCCCTCCTTCGCATTGACAAAACCGCCAAGCAAGCCGCCTATCTACAACTTGCCAATCAGCTCATGGGGCTCATCAGAGGGGGAGAACTGCGGGCAGGCCAAAAGCTACTAGGTTCGCGACAAATGGCCGCGCTATTGAATATCCACCGACAAACCGTCGTTGAGGCTTACGACGAGCTACTGATACAAGGATGGCTCGAAACCCGCACGGGAAGTGGTACGTATGTGGTAGAAAATTTACCAGAAATCAACCCAACACCTTTAGAAAAACATCAAAATCAGAACAGCAATCCCGCCAAAACGGCAGGATTCAAGATAGAAAATGCACCTCATTTGGCTCGTGGCGTATTGGGGGCTTCGCCTCACCTCCACCTCGACGATGGCTTCCCTGACCCACGTTTAGCGCCCTTAGCCGAACTGTCACGGGCGTATCGCTCCCAACTTCTACACGGCAATCCTTATGTAAAACTGGGCTACAATGATACCAAAGGCTCGGCATGGCTGCGGCGAGAGCTATCGGCTTATCTCAACGAAACCCGTGGCCTCAAAACCACCGCCGACAATATCCTCATCACCCGTGGAACCGTGATGGGGCTTTATCTAGCAAGTACAGGTTTGCTCAAAAAAGGCGACAAAGTCGTAGTAGGCGAATTGAGCTGGGGAGGGGCCAACATGAGTTTTTTACAAGCAGGAGCCGAGCTCATCAAAATCCCCGTAGATACCCACGGCTTGGTCATCGAAGCCCTCGAAAAGCTCTGCCAACAGCAGCCCATTCGGATGGTATATGTGACTTCGCATCACCACTACCCTACTACTGTGGCGCTACGCGCCGACCGTCGGCTTCAACTGCTGCGTTTGGCCGAAGCGTATCGGTTTATTGTGTTTGAAGATGATTACGACTACGATTTCCATTATTTAAGTCAACCACTTCTCCCCTTGGCAAGTGCCGACCGCCAAGGGATGGTGTTGTACTGTGGTTCTTTTACAAAAGCGATTTCGCCCGCTTTTCGAGTAGGTTATCTGGTAGGTTCCGAAAATGCAATTCATCATTTGTCTCAACTGAGACGCATCATCGACCGGCAAGGCGATTTGATGCTCGAAAACTCCTTTGCCGAATTGCTCCAAAACGGAGTCATTCAGCGACATCTCCGCAAGTCTCTTCGCGAATACCGCACCCGACGCGACGCATTTTGTGAGTTGCTTTCGACTCATTTAAGCTCCTATCTCCAATTTCAAATCCCCGACGGAGGTATGGCCGTTTGGACACGTTTCGACGCAAGTATCGACCTAGAAATGCTCGCTACTGAAGCCCTCAAAAAAGGTTTGTTTTTTGCAGATGGTAAATTTCACGCTCCTTTGACGCATCATACCCGTTTGGGTTTTGCCTCTTCTACTGTTTCAGAATTAGAGGAATGTGTGGAGACACTGAAACGATGCATCTTATCCCAGTAAGCACATATTACCACATGAACTTTGGGTAATGATTGGAAATTTCAAACTTTTCTTGAAAATTGTGCCATAATCTTTTATTCAAATGGACATCCAAGCCGTAGAAAATTACATCGTAGAAAAGCTACAAAAAAACCTGTCACCTACCCTGACTTATCACGGCTTTCATCATACGCTTGATGTAGTAAACGCTGCTCTTGAAATTGCAAAAGCGGAAAGAATTGAAGATGAAGAATCCTTGGTATTACTGAAAACTGCGGCGTTTTACCATGATTTGGGGTTTATTACTACTTATCGAGGCCATGAAGAGGAAGGCTGCCGTATTGCCCACCTTACCTTACCCGCTTTTGGGTATTCGCTAGCACAAATCGAAAAAATTTGTGGGATGATTATGGCTACCAAAATTCCTCAAAACCCACAAAATCATCTTGAACAAATCATCGCCGATGCAGACCTAGACTATCTCGGTCGTGATGATTTTTGGCCCATCGCCCACTCTCTTTACGAAGAACTCCGCCAGCGTGAAATGATTACCAATCTTGAAGCTTGGAATCAAATCCAAGTTAAGTTTTTGTCGTCGCATCAATATTGGACAGCCACTGCCCAACGTTGGCGCAAACCCCAAAAACAACAATACCTAGATCAACTAAATGAGATGATAAGGCAATGAAATAATGAATTCTGTACCTTCGCCTTCTTTACTTTCCATTAAAAAAGTGCCGTTATGCCCTTTCGTAACAATATCATAGCTCAACGACAACCCTAACCCTGTGCCTTCACCAGTGGGTTTGGTGGTAAAAAAGGGCTGAAAAATCTTCGTTTTTATAGCATCAGGGATGCCCATTCCATTGTCTTTGACCCGAATTTCGGCCCACGTTCCTTGCTTGCCGTCTTGCCGATGACGCGTCGAAACCGTCACTAAAGGCTGATAGTTAGGCATTTTTAGGCGTTCTTTTTCATGAACAGCATAAAAGGCATTGTTGAGAAGGTTGAGCAGTACTCGCCCAATTTCTTGGGGCATCACTTTCAATTTAGGTAGCTTCTCGTCAAACTCCCCCTTAAACTCGGCATTGAAGGTCTTGTCTTTGGCTCGTAATCCATGATAACTCAGGCGGAGGTATTCGTCGGCGAGCGCGTTGAGGTCGGTAAGCTGCATCTCGCCGGTATTGTTGCGTGAGTGCTCCAACATTCCTTTCACGATACTACTCGCACGCTTTCCGTGATGGTTAATTTTTTGTTGATTTTGGGTCAAATCACCCGCTAATTCTTTCAGCAAATCTTTGTCTAAAGGCTCGCGGTCGAGCTCCTCGGCGAGTTCTTGGGCGAGTTCCATGCTGACCTCCGAAAAATTATTCACAAAATTGAGCGGATTCTGGATTTCGTGGGCAATCCCAGCGGTAAGCTCTCCTAAACTTGCCATTTTTTCCTTCTGAATGAGCTGATTTTGAGTCGCTTTCAATTCTTCCAAAGATTGCTCCAACTGTGCCGTTCGTTCTTTTACTTGCCACTCCAAGGTTTCGTTTTGAGCTGCCAAAAGCTGTTGCTTTTCTTGCTCTTGCCGCAGGTTTTGCTTACTGAGTTCATTGTTTTCTTGAAGTTTTTCGATGAGTTCTTTATTGGTTTTCGAAAAGCTAATCGCCAAATACAACGAAATCGACAAAGGCACACACAATACCGCAATTTGGTAAGTAATAACCCCCCCCAATCCACTCTCAATCATTGGGCTGAAGCCATAGTTTTTGAGCAAAATATCTACGTAAAAAACCAGAAACATCACCAACGACACTCCCATCCCAATCATAATAAGCCTTGCACCGGGCAAATGCCGCCGCAAAGCCAAGGCCGTCACTCTGATTACTTCGGCAGTCATGAGGAGTTCGGTACCTAGCTCAGCCCATACCGAACCCAACGAGTAAGGAGTGAAGAGTGAAATAACAACCAATATGCCAAACACCACTATCATCCAATAAAGTACTCCCGTAGGCTGATGGTAGATTTCATAAATAGCCCGTATCAAAAACAAGTACGCAATAGGAAATGCGATTGTTTGCACAAATTCGGCCAGAAAATACTCCGTCAAGTTTTCGAAATAATCTAACGTAAGCGGGATACACAAAAACGCAATTCCCAACCACAAGGTAGTCAGTGAAAAATAGAGATTGGCGCGCTGCGTACGATACAACGAGAAAAACGACAAATGCAAAAAGGTAAGAATAAAAAATACCCCTACCTGAAACCACCCGTAATAAGTCTGCTGACGTATGGCTCGGCTAATGGTACTTGCATGTTCGGTAGCGACAACGGTAGCTTTAAAACAGTGGCTTTGGTTGAAGCCTACACGATTGTAAAAAGGGTTTTGCTCATAAGCCACCCGAATTGAAATCTGAACATAAGGATAACTTACCGAATAAGGCAAGCCAATATTGTAATGGTTAAACAAATTGACAGCTTTCACTTGCTCTGGATTAGTGCTGACAACGCCGATTTTACGCGCCAAAAGTCCGTTTATGTATATCTCCGACGCTACGCTTTGGCTGATTTGTAAGGTACTGAGCTGCTGCGCTACCAACGGCGAAAACTCTAAGGTAGCCCTAAACCAGCCTATTCCTTTGGTAGTAAGATTAGGGATATTGGCAAGGTCTTGGGTAGGATTCACTTCTTTCCAGGCGCTATCGTCAAATTCGGGATTGGCCCATTCGGGACTATCGCCTGCGCTCCATCGCCAGTTTTTTTCAAGGACTAACCCCTTCAAGGGAATAGAGTCAATACCAATGATACTCTGCCCCCAAACTTGACTGACGTATAAAAGCAAAACGATGAATAGACCGAATTTTTTCATTTTAGAAGGCTGTTTTGACGTATGTTAGTCCATTATGATACTGGTAACCTAAAGATAAATTCAGTACCTTCTCCGGCTTGAGATTCTACCGACATTTCTCCGCTATGCCCTTTGGTCACAATATCGTACGCAAGGCTCAGGCCTAGCCCGGTGCCTTGGCCGGTAGGTTTGGTTGTAAAAAATGGCTGGAAGATTTTATTCTTTACAGTATCAGGAATTCCCGTACCGTTGTCTTTGACCCGGACCTCTATCCACTGCTCATCCTCCGCATTTCTCACCAGCTGCGTAGATACTTCTACCAATGGTTTGTAAGAAGGTAATTTTTGCAGGGCTTTCTGATGTACAGCATAAAAAGCGTTGTTGGTTAGATTCAATATCACCCGTCCTATATCTTGTCCTACTACTTCTATTTTGGGAATCAAAGGGTCTAAATTGGCTTTAAAGTCCGAATTAAAAGTTTTGTCTTTGGCTCTCATTCCATGATAAGCCAACCGAAGATATTCGTCGGTCAAGTTGTTCAAATCGGTCATTTCTTTGGTACCAGAATGATTCCGCGAATGCTCTAACATCCCTTTGACGATGCTACTTGCTCGTTTGCCGTGATGGTTGATTTTTTCCAAATTTTGCACCAAATCCCCAAAAATTTCTTCTTCTAGAGAATCTTCTTCTATGGCAATGTTGATTTTACGTTTTTCTTCCTGCAACTCCTCCAGCAACTCTATACTAAGCTCAGAAAAGTTATTAACAAAATTCAAAGGATTCTGGATTTCGTGCGCAATACCCGCTGTCAATTCACCCAAAGAGGCCAATTTTTCTGACTGTATCAATTGTGCCTGCGTCGCTTTTAGCTCTTCCAACGACTCGTGTAATTCGGCCGTACGCTCCGCTACTTGTCGTTCAAGTATTTCGTTTTGAGCCGCCAATATTTGCTGTTTTTCTTGCTCATGAGCCAAGTTTTGGGCGGAGAGTTTTTCTACTTCTTGAAGTTTTTTGCGCAGTGCTTGGTGGGTGCGAGAGTATTCCTTTACCAACGAAAATGACAACCCAACTGGAATACTAAAAAACATGAGTACCCAAAGTACGATTGCTATGATGATTATCATTTGAAAGCCTGAGCTTTTGGCGTAGTTATAATTATCGACCATCATGCTACCAGCTATCACAATCATGATAGCCAATGCAAAAAAAGCAGCGCCTATTATTAGCGAATAAATGGGTACTTTGGCATTGGGATCTCTACGCCTGTCGGCTAGGAGACTCACCCTTATAAAATCCACAAAAATCAGTAAAGGGGCAAGCCATACTTGTACGGCAATGGGCATCTCATAACCAAATATCAGGCATATCAAGCTCCCTACTATCAGCCCTAGTTGTAGGAAAAAAAACACCCTAAAAGGCTGGCTTAGGTACAAATAAAGCGATGTATTAATTAGTATAAACCCAGCATATACTGCTATCAGCTCCACAAGTTGATAAACTTGTCTTAAAGAGGAGTTTGATTGATGCTGTTCGAGATTTTCCAGTAAAAACGCAAGGGCAAAAGTCAACATCGTAAAACCCAAGCTAAGACTTACCTTGCGGGCACGATTAGAGGCATAAAAAGAAAAATGGAGAACGGCAAACACCAAGAAAATCCCCATCGCCAAATAAAATATCTCTGACTTGCGTATGCCGCTGTTGTACACAATCTCCCCGATATTGCTTACTTGGTCAAACCTAAGCTCGAAAGTCTCTTGATTGGTACCAGGATAGTAGAAGTTAGATTTGGTGTAAGAAAACCTCACCGCAATCACGTGAAGATTGGTATCGGGCAGGCTAAAAGGGATAAACTTCTCTACCGAATGTGTCACTTCTTTTTTGGAATCAATACTGACTACTCCTAATTTTTTCAGGAGTTTGCCATCTATATATATCTCCGACGCTCCTACCTGATCGATACTCAGTGCCAAAGGCTTATTAACGAGCGCCTGTGTAATCTTGATAGGACGCCTAAACCAGGCGATTTGGGCCTCTCTGAGGGAAGGTAGTTTGTGAATAGATGTGGTAGGAGAAAAAGCCTCCCAAGTAGAATCAACCAAGGCGAGGTTTGCCCAAGCGGGATTGTCGCCACCGTGCCACTTCCAATGTTTTGATAAAGTGGTACCAGAGCTCTCTGATTCATCCAATGGTTCTAACTTTTTTTGTGCCCAGCTACCAAAGCTGCACAAAACCACTAAAAGTAAAATAAAATACTTCATGCAATAATGTTTTAAAAACTAACCAATCGGTAAATTAATAATAAATTTAGTACCTTTTCCTTCCGTACTTTCTAATTCAATGGTACCCCCATGCCCCTTCGTAACAATATCATACGCCAGCGATAGCCCTAGGCCGGTGCCTTGTCCGGTGGGTTTGGTGGTAAAAAAAGGCTGAAAAATTTTAGATTTCACTTCGTCAGGGATGCCCATGCCGTTGTCTTCAATGCAAATTTCGACAGATTCTGGCTGCCTTTTGGTTTTTACCCAAACCGTAGGCTGATAGCCACTGCCTGCTATCTCGGGCCGAAGCGAATGCTGGTATACCGCATAAAAAGCATTGTTGATTAAGTTTAAGAAAACCCGTCCCAAATCCTGCGGTATTACTTCTAACTTAGACATGGTAGGATCAAACTCAGTGACCATGTTGGCGTTGAAAGACTTATCCTTGGCTCTTAATCCATGATAACTCAACCGCATATATTCATCTGCCAAAACATTGATATCTGTGATTTCTTTTTTGCCCGTATTTGCTCTCGAATGTTGGAGCATCCCCGATACAATACTTGCGGCTCGGCGACCGTGGTGGTTGATTTTCTGTAAATTTTGAATCAAATCATTTAAAATTTCTTCTTCAAGCTCAGTATCTCGCTCAGTGGCCTCTTTTTTCCTTTCTTCTTCCAGCTCTTCTAACAACTCAACTGATACATCCGAAAAATTGTTAACAAAATTCAACGGATTCTGGATTTCGTGGGCAATTCCCGCCGTAAGTTCGCCCAGAGAGGCCAGTTTTTCTGATTGAATCAACTGTTCTTGGGTCGCTTTTAGATTGTCGAGGGCATGTTGGAGTTCTTCCTTTTGTTTTAAAATTTCAGCCGTTCGCTCAGCCACTTGCGACTCCAAGTCCAGTTTTTTAGCTTCCAAAATACGATTAGCTTCTTCCTCTTGTTCTCTTTTGAGGCGTTCTTCATTGAGGGCTTTATCAAAGCTTTTTTGTTGGTTGCGCGCCATCAATGCAAACACAAACATCGAAAGTAGCGCCATACCTGTAGCGGAGTCAAAGATTTCTTCGTGCGATTTGTAAAATTTAGGCGTCCAATATTTGGCAAGATTATCCATCAAGTATACAATCCCAAAAGGGCCAATCATCCAAAGCAACAAACGAGCTTTGGGGGTTTCGTTGCGAAGCAAATAGGCTGGTACAGCCGACATCGCCAATAATCCAAAGAAAATGGGCGGAACCAACCATTTGATACTAAAAACAACTTGGAAACCTAGCAACCCAAATCCAATGAGTCGAGTATACTTTAATCGTTTATCCCAGTGTGGAAGAGTTTCTTTGAGCCTCAAAAATTTTTGCTCAAACGGCAGAAGAAAAAACGCCACCAAGAAAGGATATACAAAGTTCATAGCCGAAAAATATTAAGGATTTATGATGAATCGTTGGCGATACACCTCACTTACCGTTGTTTTTTCTCCAATATCCGTATTTTTGTCAAAAACTGAAAAAGCTAAACGGTCTTTTCATAAACACTAGCTTACTTAACCCGCCGACTGTACTCGGCTAGAGAGTCTTTTATGTTGCCTCACCCACTGTATCGTTCGTTAGGAATCAGAGCCGATGAAGTCAAAACCGTCGGACTGTTTTTTTTACATCATTTTTTCTTGGGGTTCGGCACCATGCTTATTTATGTGTCGGCCAATGTCATTTTGCTCGAAAATCACCCCGAAACGAGCCTTCCTATTGCCTACATGGCTTCGGCAGTGGGAATGATGCTGATTGGGAAGCTTTATACTTATTTTGAGCACCATTTGCTTCTCGACAAACTGGTCATCAGGGTACTTTGGTCGGTGATTGTTCTCACTGCCATTATTTTGATACTGGTCAATGTAGGACATTCTATTGCGGCAGCAGTGACGATTATGGTGGGCTACCGTGCTATTTATCTTCTGACCAATCTCGAATTTTGGGGCGTATCAGCCGTAGTATTTGATGTACGCCAAAGTAAACGACTTTTTGGGGTAATCAGTGCCGGAGACATGCCCGCCAAAGCCCTCGGGGGTATGCTTGCGGTACTCATTCATGGTCATACAGAACTAATAGTACTGTTGTTTTTGGCGTTTGGATTCTTTTGGGCAGCGATGTACACGGCGGTTCTGACTTTTCGTTCACACCATGTTTCTACGGGACACGGCTCTGAGCCTCTTCACCGCAAACCTCTCCCGCGACTTATTACGCAGTTGTTTGGAGGTAGCGAACTGATATTTGCGATGTGTCTGAGCCTGACGGCAGTCGCGATTATGGCCACGGGGGTTGAATACGCGTTTTTTATCAATGTCAAATACAAGCTCCACAGCCAAGCAGATGTCATGAAATACCTTGGCGGTGTTTTGGCAATTACCTACTTACTCGCCACGTTTGTGAAACTTGTAGTGTCGCGCCAGACTATCGAGCATTTTGGTATCAACCGCGTACTCGCTTTGCTACCCATCGGAGGTTTAGGAGCGGCTTTGGGATTGACGGTGGTGTTTTTGGGCGATTTTGACCAATCTATCCAACTCATCGCTTACTGTTTTGTATATTTAGGATTTGAGGTAGTACGTAGGGCATTGTTTGACCCCGTATTTTTGGTATTGTTTCAGCCGCTTTCTACCCACCAACGCCTCAGAGGACATACCCTAGCCAAGGGTTTTTATGAACCTTTAGGGCTTGGTATCGGTGGACTGATGCTTTATTTGAGTCATCATTTGTGGCATGGTAGCGAGTGGTTTTTGGTAGAAGAAATCATCGTGGGAGCTATATTCTCATTGTGGTTTTTGTATCGTACTTATCGCCAATACGTCTCTACCCTCCAAGATGCCCTCAGCAAGCGTTTTGTAGCCGTAGAAGATTTGGCAATTCCGGACGAAGCGACTCACGCCATTTTACGTAATCTCAAAAGTACGAAGCCTAAAGAAATAGTAAACGCCATCGAATGGCTCGCTCAAAATCGTATGCATGGAGTCTCCTCCGACAGGCTACAGACTTCTATCGGTGAGCTACTCACGTATCCTCACGACCAAGTGAGATTGAGTGCATTGGAAGCAATTGATAAGTTGGGATTGGTGATTAAAAATAGTCAATTACAACAAATGGCGTTGGAGGATGTGGCGCCTGCAATCCGGCAAACAGCAGCGCGTATCGTCAGCAAAGAATCCGAAAAGAATGGAATAGAACTTCTCTACAAACCTGACTTAATGGTACGCAAGGGCGCAATTTTGGGATTGCTCAAGCCCAACCCAACCCATAAATTTGCCCTTACGGCGCTTGAAGCAATGCGCCAAAACCCCAACAATAGGAGTCAGTTGGCGGTACTTGAAATCGTAAAAACGCTGCAACTAAATTCCTTTCAAGATTTCGTAAAGCTCTCATTTGAGCATTCAGATGAAGAGGTGGTTGACGCCGCTATTCATACAGCAAGTGTTTTTCCGGCTACCGAATTGATAGAAAAATTGATTGACTTTTTGGCCGAAAAACGCCATTGGCGGGCTGCCGCTAGAAGCTTGGCTTTGCTCGAAAAAGAATCTCTACCTTGGCTCCAAAAACGCCTCTCTGCCGATGCCGATGTTGTTACGGCGCGCCGTGCGGTAGCTGCCTGCGCCCAAATGAAAACACCCGAAGCTTTTGGGTTGCTCATCGAATTGTTGCAACGCCCCGATGTATCGGTTCGTACGGCGGCCTTACAAGTATTACATCATTTTGATTCGTTCAAAAAGGAAGAAAAATTATTTAAAAAACTCCTCCAAGAAGAACTAATCTTAGCTCAAAGACTCTTACATGCCCAAATAGAACCGCTCGAACAAGACCTCAAAAATAGTCTTACCTACGAGCAAGACCTTATCGTACAGCGTATTTTTGGATTCTTGAAACAGCTCTATGACCCAGAAGCCATTTCAAGTACTCAAACGAGTATTTTGCATAGTTCACGCGAGCGTCGCGCCAATTCGCTGGAGTTACTAGAAAATATCGTCCCCCGCCAAGTATACGGAAGCTTGTATGCGCTGCTCGACAATGCTTCCGATGCCGATAAAATCCGCCTCATTGATGCGCAAATGGGTAGTTTTACGGCCAAAGAATCCATTAAAAATTACATTCTCCAAAACGGCCCCCGTATCTTTACCGACTGGACGATTCGTCTCACTTTAAGGGGAATGCCGCTCGACCAACTATTTAATTATCCTGATTTACAACTCATGAGTCACTCTTCTAGCACCGCTACTGTTTCGATTACGGAACGCGTCATGGTTCTGAAAAACACGGATCTTTTTGCCGAAACCCCCGAAAACGTGCTCAGTAGTATTGCTCCTATCATGCGCGAAATAAGCTACATAGAAGCAGAAACGATTTTCCAGAAAGGTGACTTAGGAACAAGTATGTTTGTCATTTATGACGGAGAAGTAGGTATCTATGACGGGCATGTCCAATTGGCCACTTTTGGCCGTGGTGATGTATTTGGCGAATTAGCCCTGCTCGATGCCGAACCTCGCTCAGCGACGGTTTCTGCCCTCAGCGATGTACACCTTTTCCGCATCGATCAAACTGATTTCTATGACCTTATGGATGAACGAGGCGAAGTACTCAGAAATATCATCAAGATTCTGTGTCAACGCATACGCAACCAAAACACCAAACTACGTACGCTTGCGAGCCGTTAGGAGTCTATGTTTTTTTGGGTTTTAAATTGGGAATAGGGGAAGGCAAAGGCACCAGATCGCCTTCTCCTTCAATCCTTGGAAATCGGTCGTTTTGCCAGTCTTCTTTTGCCTTGTCGATGAGGTCCTGACTCGTGGCTACAAAATTCCAAAAAATAAATCTTTCTTCCAGAAAAGGCTCTCCCCCAAACACATATACGGTGGAATTGGCTTCAATTGTAAATTCACAAAGTTGTGGATTTTTGGCCACCAATATTCGTCTTGGTTCGTAGCTAATGCCTCCGTCTTCGATACTGCCTTCCAGAATATACATACCTGCTTCGCCATAAAGTCCATGACTAATCTGGACGGTTTGGCGTGTAGGGCTTTTGATTTCCAACAAATACAGTTTACTATATACAGGCACAGGCGAGCTATGTCCAAAAGCCTCCCCTGCAATCAATTTATATTCAACCCCATTTTCTTGCCAAGTGGGTAGTTCTTTTGCCCCCACATGATGAAAAGAAGGCTCCATTTGCTCAAGTTCTTTGGGCAAAGCCACCCAAATCTGCAAGCCATGCAGGTGCTTGTCTGAATGACGCAGATATTCGGGGGTTCTTTCTGAATGCACAATCCCCTTCCCTGCGGTCATCCAGTTGACTTCGCCAGGAGCTACTTCTACTATCGTTCCGAGGGTATCGCGGTGCATGATGTTGCCTTCAAACAAATACGTCAACGTAGATAGTCCAATATGAGGATGTGGCCCTACGTCAATATTCTGATATTCTTTGAGATAAGCCGGCCCCATGTGGTCGATAAAAATAAAAGGGCCTACCATTCTCTTGCCACGAAAAGGCAACAATCGTCCTACCAAAAAATTGCCAATATCGGCAGGACGCTCTTCAATAATCATCTGAACGTTTGACATATTATTGATTCTTTTTTAGGCTAACACATCTTGCCATTCGGGCATTTTTTGAAAATTAGCTTTGGCAAAAGGACAGAGCGGAATCACTTTGATATCATTTGCTCCCACATAAGCGACAAGCTCTGTTTGCAAGCGCTTACCAATCCCTTGCCCCTTGAGGCTGTCATCTACCTGCGTATGGTCAATGATGATTTTGGTGTCTCCTGCCTTGATATAAGCCATTTCGGCCAGTTTTTGTCCGTTCAAAATATAATCAAACGAACCGCCTTTGTCATTTTGTTGATGTTGAATGTTTTCCATTAAATTAAATGATTTGAAAATACTAGCGAAGCCGCGATTTCTAGCTTTGCTTTCGATTATTGGTTTGACGGTTTTTGATCACTCATAGCATCCTATTTTATATAATATCTCCCCATAAAAGAGAGTGATTTGCTTATACTTCGATAATCTGGATAAGGAGTAAACCCATTTCCTAGCGTAAAACGCGCTTCAAAAGCCATTTTTTTGAAACGAGACCCTACTCCTGCCACCACTGCTACTTCATGTTTTCGAAAATCTTCCCCCAATTTTCTTTTACTGCCTAACAATCCAACATAACTTTCATTTTTAATCATAACGCCGTTTGAAATCCCAGCTAACATATAAAAAGTAGGATTTGAGATTTTGAAACTATATCTAATCAAATTGTTGATACCGATATAGCTCAATAGATGATGAAAGCTTCTATCGCCATTCCTAGTTGTAAAAGTTTTTTGATAACGGTAAAAATAAACCTCATTTTGCAGTGCCAATCTCCCCCGAAGGCGAGGCGCTTGGTAATTTAAAAATACTCCCGCAGTAGGTAAAGCACGCCATTCGTCACGAGAAGCATCATCCGAAATGTCTTTGTAAATGGTATGGTTTAATGCATTGACGTTGATCCCTGCCATGACTCCCCATTCTAATTTTCCTTTTTCTCTTGTTTGAGTCGCTACCACTTCTGATGAGGCAAAACAAGCATTATAACTATCAATCACCTTACTCAGTTGCACTATTTTATAAGACAGATTCTTGATAGGCAAAGACTTACAGCCATCAGCAGTCAGTAATCGAAGTTGGTCTTGATAAGTTGTAATGTGCAACGCCCCCTCGTCAATCATCGCAACATGATAAATCAAAGGTTCAATTTTATTGTCTTTGTTGACAATGAAATGTTCGCCCATTTCATTATCGGCAAAATGATAGAGTGTGATTTTGCCGCTCGATAGTACCCTCATAAAAGCAGATTTGAGCTTCAAGTCTTTTTTACGATTGGCATATTTAGCAATCGTCCCAAACTTCGTTAGATCCATATCGCGTACGAGTTTTTCGAGTGTGATATCCATAGATACATATTTTTCTTTTGTATCTATTATCTCAAAACCCAGCAAATCGGAAGTCGTAAAAGTCTCTATTTCTTTATCCAAAGATTTCTTAAAAGAAATTTTGAGCGGGCTTTGGGTCCATTCTTGGTAATCAATATACCCTGAGATGGTATCTTTTGAAGAAGTATAAATTTCTCCTTTTACAAAATTAGTCTGAGAAAAACCTAAACAAGCTTTCAACAAAAAATATATCAATATGGTACTTCTGGTAGTGGAATACATAAAAATTTAGAACAATAAGTGGTGCAGAACTATCTACTTAGGCCAAACATACTCACTTTTTTTGAAAACATAAATTTTACAAATCTCTCATAACCGATTGCGTTTGCTAACGTTTTTTCGTTATTTGAATTCAAACACTGCCTCCACGCTTCATTGCTATGCATCACAGAATCACTTGGCTTACCCAAAAACTAAGAGATAGCCTCGAATGGCTACAATACAAAATTGTTAATAAAGAAGTACGGACGCTTACGCTTCAAGCCCTTCCTTTTTGGATTGCGTCTATCTTAACAGGCTTTGTAGCAGTAGCTTACGAAAAACTTTTCTCTATTTTTGAGCACTTAGGTGCTTTGTTGGTGATTCAATATCCTTGGTGGAGTTTTGTTTTTATTCCTGTTTTTTTCTTGCTATCATGGTGGTTGGTGTGGCAGTTTGCGCCTACAGCCCGAGGCAGTGGGATTCCTCAACTCATGGCATCGATCGAACTCGCCAATCCTCGCCACGATACACGCGTTGATAAGCTTCTTGGGATACGAATTGCGATTGTCAAAATCGCGAGCAGTTTAAGTATGCTGCTAGGACATGGGGCGATTGGGAGAGAAGGCCCTACTTTACAGATTTCAGCTTCTATTTTTCGGTTTGTCAACCGTCTCCTACCTTCTTTTTGGCCTCCTGTATCGAAGCGCATCATGCTTGTGACGGGAGGGGCATCGGGATTGGCAGCCGCTTTTAACACTCCTTTAGGCGGAATTGTGTTTGTAGTAGAAGAACTTACCAAAACCCACATCACTCAGTTTCGTACCGCAGTTTTTGCATCGGTTATTATTGCGGGTATGACCGCCCAAGCTTTACTCGGCCCTTATTTATATTTGGGTTTCCCAAAAATCACTCCTGTTGGATTTTCTTTCGTGTGGGTCATCATCGTAGCAGGCATGGTATCAGGAGTGGCGGGGGCTTATCTGGCCAAACTACTTTTGTTTTTGAGTGATTGGAAAAACAAGCATTTTAAATCCATACCCCGACAAGTGGCATTTGTGCTAGGTTTAGGATTGCTTTTCGCTACATTGCTCTACCTCACTGGTCCTCAGACGGGTGGCAGTGGTAAAGACCTTATGAATCGTCTACTTTTTACGGATCACAAACAAGCCAAATGGTACGAATTTGCAGGGCGTTTTTTGGGTCCAGTGTTAAGTTATCTTTGCGGAGGTGCGGGTGGAGTTTTTGCGACTTCTTTAAGTGCTGGCGCCACCTTAGGAGCACTTATTGCCCAGGTACTGCAAGTCACACAAACCAATTACAATTTAGTCATTTTAGTAAGTATGGTAGGATACCTGACGGGGGTGACACGCTCGCCGTTTACTTCTGCTATTTTGGTCCTAGAAATGACCGACCGCCACTCGGCTATATTTTATTTATTGCTTGCTGCCATGACCGCCAATTTAGTAGGTTTTTATGTTGACCGTAAATCATTTTATGAACATTTGAAAGAGAAATTTATGGGTGAGGCTAGTTGATTTTATCCTAATAGAAAACAAAACTATTTCTTTATAAATCAATGCATTAAACAAAGAGAAACCGTAGCGGCGGTTTCAAGAAACATAGTAAACAACTGGATGTTACTGATAAAAAAACAACCGCCCGGCGAATCGTGATTTATCGTCGGGCGGTGTATTTATGAAGGTCAACTTACTTCAGAGACCCACAACTAGCTAGTGGCTCTACTAATACACTTAGAGAGAAGTCTTTTTAATCTTTTTGATAGAAAAAGGTATACAAAGTTCGGTGGGGCAACAATTATCACCAGGCTCAATAATCACTGGGCAACATCCCTCGGCGGGGCAAGTTGAATTAGACGCCGTATAGGTATAAGTACCTGGCTCTTCTAGTAAAATAAGATTACCTGTTCCGACAATAGTCCCTGAGCCTTGTTTAAACCACTGCACATTGGTGTATTGGGCGGGCACACTTACTTCTACTTTTTCACCTGCACATAGCTTGAAGGGAACCGTAAAGCACTGCCGATCCAAATCGTCCTCATTTTCAGAGCCATTGCCCGGCGTAGAGTCGCGGTCTTTTTCGTTGGTTGCGGTGATTTCGGCGGTATTAAACCATACACCCTGCGCCAATACTTTGACCCGAATTGTCAAGACCACCGTATCTCCATTAGCGGCCATGTTTCCAATATTCCATTGATAGGTACTTGGATTATAGCTACCTGCACTTCCTCCTGCTACTCGTACAGCACTACTGCTTATGTATTGAATCCCAGCATTGAGACTATCCGTAACAACTACTCCTGTAGCATCAAAATCCGCTTCATTCCATACCTTAAGTTTGTATTCGATGGTATCGCCAATGGCCGCGACTTTTTTGCTTATCAATTTCTTCAAAGCCAAATCCACTTCTTTAAGGCAGTTGACATCAATCGTAACCGCTACCCTGCTCGAGCTGATGTCGGTCAAACAAGCTGGATCAGTACTACGAGCCTGCGCATAGAAGATGGTATCTCCCAAAACGATTCCTCCAGGTTTGAACGAAAGCCCTGTGTGAAGAAGTGAGCCGCCCGTAGGAGTAGCATACCATTCTACCGTAGCCAAACCAAACACGATGGCTTTGAGCGTAGGGAAGGTATCTCCTTCGCACGCGGTCAAATTGGGCGTAATAATGGTCGGAACATTAGGGTTACAGTTACAGTTAGGCCCTACAATCAGGGTATCAAATTTACAAATAGCACTAAGGCTATCGGTGATTTTGATGGTCGCTCCCGACGGAATCCCTGTCACGGTATAAGGGTTATTACCGCTTATGATACCTTTATCCACTTTCAGTGTGCCGTTTTTATTCGCTACACTAAATGTTATGCTGTAGGTTTGTACATCAGGCGAGCAGGTTGGAGTGGTTGTCAAGGCAAAAGTGGGCTTGACACAAGGCACCACCAAGGCCGCATCAATGGTAGGGTTGTCTTTATCGATTCCAGTACTCAAGGTATTGATGACAATGACGGGGCTTTCGCCAGTAATCGGATCAAAATCAGAGTCTTTGGTATCGTCGTTAGGAGAACCTACGTCTTTTTTAGTACTGATTTGGCACGCTGCCGGAATACTACTAAGCACCATTTTCACTTTATAATTACCACTGTCGAGTCCCGTAAAACCGTAGGCTCCGCTTGTATCAGTAGTATCTGTGCTAATGAGTGCATTTGTATCTCCATTGAGCAATTGTACAATCACCCCAGCTACTCCATCTTCGTTAGCATCCTGAATACCATTGTCGTTGGTATCTTTCCAAATATAATCTCCCAAGCTACCTTTGAGGCAGTTTTTCACTTCTATGTTTACTGTATCAGCACAGTTCGTGTTTGAATTAGTTAATACAAAACGATAAGTACCAATAGCATCCATACCCGTCACTACACCCGTAGTAGGATTTATCGTTACGACTTTGGGAGAAGAACCCAGCTGTGCCCAGCTCTCACCAGCGGCAGCATCGGGCAAATTCACGGTAGCAATATCATTGCATATCGCCTTTACTCCAGTACTATCGGTGCCAGCGTTGGGTTTGGTGTTTACAATAAGCGTCACAAAAGTCGTATCAGAGCAGCCAGTAGTTTCATTGGTAACGACTACATATACGTTGCCCGAAGTACTAAGGTAAGCTGCGGGATTGGTAATAGGTGCGGTACGCTTTACATTACTAAACCACTCTACTTTGTTGCTTCCGCCAACGGTGTTGTTCAAGCTACTAAGGTTAAATGTTCCTATTCCAGCACCAGACTCGTTTTCACAAACTGTTAGTTGAGAATTTTCTACCGCTGGTTTGTCAAAAATAGTCAGACTCACATAAGCCGTATCTTTACAGGCAGTAGTATTATCCGTAATGACCACTGCATAGTAATGGGTTCCTATTTCTTCAAGTGCTGCACCGCTTGGGGTAAAACTAGCCGTAGTTTGCCCAGCGATTGCCGTTCCTAACGTACTTGTTGTAGTATCAGCCAAAGGTCCGTACCAAGCATAGCTTACACCCACACTTGGCGTAGCTACGTATGCTGTGGGGGTTTCGTCCAAACAAATGCTTTGTTGTTTGGCAGCTACCTGAGCTACTGGCAATGCCTTGACAGTCAAGGTAGTAAAAGCAGTGTCTTGACATGAGGTCGTAGGGTCAGTTACAATCACTGCATAGTATTTCGTACCAACGGTATTGATTGCGGCTCCACTAGGAGTGAAAGAAGCAGCAGTTTGCCCTCCAATCGCCGTTCCTAAACTAGCAGTAGTATCGGCCAAAGGTCCATACCAAGCATAGCTTACACCCACACTTGGGCTAGCTGTATAAGCTGAGGGGGCATCACCCAGACAAATCGTTTGTATCTTGGCAGTTACGTTGGCTACAGGACGAGGATTAACAGTCACTTTGACGGTATCACTACAGGCCGCTTGGCCTTTGTAAGTCAAAATAAAATAATAGTCTCCTGCTACCGTAAGTCCCGTCACTACTCCCGAGCTAGGGTTGATGGCAGCGTTGGTGCTTGCGGGCTGAGAGCCTTTACTCCAAGCTTCTAGCGCCGAGGCATCTTTTAGGTCGATAGTAGTCGTACCCACACACAAAGTTTGATTTGCTCCTGCGGAAGGTTTTACACAAGGCACATACAAACCTGCATCAATGGTAGGATTATCTTTGTTTAGTCCCGACCCCGTAACGTCAATAGTAATGACGGGGCTTTCGCCGCTAATTGGGTCAAAATCAGAGTCATTTGTATCATTTCCTCCACCAGTATTGACATTTGACTTTGGCGTAATTTGACAAGTATCAGGCAAGCTGCTCACCAAAATTTTGACTTTGTAAGTACCACTTTGGAGATTTGGGAAACCATAAAGTCCACTGGCATTCGTAGTATCCGTAGCCAATACGTTGTTGTTAGTAGCATTCAAAAGTTGAACAATAACACCCGCTACGCCCTGCTCGTTGTTATCCTGAATCCCATTATCATTAGCATCTTTCCATACATAATCCCCGATAGAACCTACACATATCTTGTTGGCTACTACTACGCTGTCAATCAACACACAGTTATTGATTCCAGTAGGTACGAGTTTTACATAGTAAGTTTGGGCGGTCGTAACGGCAGTTGGAGTTGTTTCTTCTTGGGTCAAATTCTTGTCTCTGTAGAAGGTAATTGTACCGCTTGAGCTACCAGCAGTAGTATTAGTTAAATTCACAGCTACTCCTGGACACACAGGTGCGGGGTCGGTAGTGACCAAAGTAGCAGATGCTTGAACAACTACCTCTGATGCTTCTTGTACACAAGAACTATCAGGCAAAGTACTAGCTACTACTTTAACAGTATATGTACCTGGCAATGCCGGAACAATATTGGTAAAAAGTTTATTGCTTTCTGCCACTTTAACCCCATTGCGATAGTAGCGATACGTCCCCCCCACAATAGGAGTAGATACACGCGCCCTCAACAAACTAGAGCCATCAGCACATACTGTAGTAGTATTTAAAAGCAAAGTTTCAGCAGGAAGCGCTCCGATTTTTCCAGAACCCTGATAAGAATTTTTACAACCATCATTACCAAGGATTTGATAAGTAGCCACTTCTCCCGCCAAATTTTTGGCAGGAAGCCCTATAAATACCGAATCTTCTTGCCCCATAGAATTTGGATAAGGCAATGTACCGTTGTAAGGCGCAGTGCTACCATACAGCTGTGAATCGGTACTAATGATACGCCACTTATAAGGACCTACTACCTGACCTTCAGGCTGCAAATTCATGATTTGTAGGTTGGCGACCGTTGCATTTCCACAAAGTGCGCCAAATCCTACCTCCCAAGTTGGCTGGGTATAAGTCGGAATGGTCACTTGGGTAGTTACGGTTTTACAACCATCATTGAAAGAAAAAGTATAGCTACCACCTGACACTAGGCTTGAAAACTGTCCTGTGTGAGTAGGCGAATCCGATTCAGGTCCTTCGTTGACACGTGATGCCGAAGGTGCGATGATTCGGTAAGTATAAATATTGTTCCATCCGTTTTCGGGACCACGGTTGTTGATACCGATTACATTGGCTTGTCCTGATCCAAAACATTGGTTTGTAGCATCTACGGATACAGTAGGGTTGGCATAAGTACCAATTATGATTGAATCTGTACACATAGCGCCACAAGCATCAGTGATACTCAAATAGTATTTGCCCGGTGCTAATCCCGACGAAGTATAAGAAGCACTACTTTGGGTAGAAGTATAAACGACGGTATTGGTAGTACTGTCTTTTATAACAAAAGTGTAGTTGGGAGTAGGATTGTAAGGAGGTCTTACAGCTACCGACATTTGGAGGCGATACTGTTCAGACGCTCCCGATGGGCATTGGATAGTTTTACTACAACCCATTGAATGAGGCCCTGGGCCTGTCAATTCTACCGTACGAGTGTTTATCTTATTACATCCATCTTTTACTTCTACGGTATAAGTACAAGGACGAGGCAGATTGATGAAAGTAGTATCAAAGTTAGACGAAGTAACACTGATGTTTACACCACAGCTGACACTCGTAATCGTATAAGTTAGGGGACCAATCCCTACCGAACTTGCGGTAGTAGTCAAGCGAATAGAGCCGGTTCCATTGTCACCAGGCGCACCGCATATCCCCACCGAAGTCCCTACCGACGTAGTAGGCGAAGTATAAGCTTTGGGTGTCACAGTCACATCTCGGGCGCCTCCGCACTGATCGGTTACAGAAATCACGTAAGTGCCTCCTGCTGTTAATGTGAAAGTAGCAGATGTAGGATCTGTAATCTCATTTCCTACCTGATTAGGACCTGATTTGACTTTGAAAATATAAGGCGCATTGCCACCACTGGCGGTGATTTTGTATTCAGCATCGCCGTTACAATTGGTAAACTTCACAAAAGAAGACGAAGCCGTAGGAGCCGGTATGGAAGAAGGGACGGTTACTTTGATAGTTTTGTAATTTCCACAAGAGTCTCTTCCTTGTATTTCGTAAGTACCGCCCATTCCGGCAGGATATACAATCGGAAACGATCCCGCTAAAGTTGTATCGTAAGGAGGCGGTACTGTACCATCAGCAGGAAGTGCCCCATTTTTAGTCGAAATCCTAAAGAAATAATCGGGGCGCTGTTGAGAAGCAGTAGCGCCCGTAATAGCCAGGCTACCGATACTTACCGTAGGGGCTGTACCCGTACAGGGCAAATACGACACTGCTGTGGTAAACGTCCAGTTTTGCTGATAGTTGCCCGTCACTGATACAGGGAAGGTCTTCTCATCGTTGGTAGCAGGATCAATGATCGTCAGGGTATAATTACCCGGAGCAAGAAGTTCAAACGTGACATTAGGCCCATCAAAAGGCCCAAGTTGTCCTGGGATATTTCCTCCCGTGAGCGAGTACAGATAAGTAGCCTCACCAGTGACTACTACCTTTCCCGAGGCTTGACAACGAGACTCTAAAGCAGAAATAGTAGGGGTTACTATTTGGGCTTGAGTCCAAGAAGGATAGAGCCACCCTAATACTCCCACAAAAGTTGCTAGCGCAGCTCGAAAGTATACAACTTTACTTCCAATGGTGTCGCAAAAGCGCCATAAAATACTCAACATAAAGTGTTTAATCATATGATTGATAGATTTAAACAAATTGATAATGCGTGTACGGTTACAAAAAATAGGACATAAACATCCCGACTTCCCCCTTTCGAGAGGAAGTAAAAAATCTGATTTTCACTACTAAATCAGGGGATGCAAAGCAGCCTTTCTAGGCTCAGAAGCACTGCACTTATTCGGATCGGGTTCTTAGTAAATGATTAGGCATGGACAAGATTTTGGATAGTACTGCCTAAAAAACTAACAACAACCCTGCCAGTTTTGCCCAATTGGAACTTTTTTAAACCTATTTGGAATATTTATACCACAAAAACATCCATTTAATATCATGAAAGTCGTTATCAGTATCCCAATTAGATATTTTGAGAAAATTTTTTTTCCAGAACAAAACCCTCAAAAAAATACAACGAAAACTTTTATTTAAGGAATGAAACCTTCCATTTATACCATATAAACCAATTTAGTATATGGTTTTATAGTGTAAATTGGCACACATTATGAAGGATATATGCTTATTTTTGCATAAAAGGTATACCACTACATACGATTTACCCTGTGAGAAACTATTTGCCCCTTATCGTTGAAGACGATGCAACTTCGGCGTCGCTATTAGAGTCATTTTTGCAGCAACTTCCTCTTTTTGAGAAGCCTATCATCTGTACATCAGCGATAGATGCGCTTGGTATTCTTCAGTCTTCACCCATTGACCTGCTTTTTTTGGATATTCATTTACCAGACTTTATGGGGTTGGATTTACTGAATATGATAGTAACTCCCCCTCCAGTGGTGATTACAACAGCCGACCCCAATTTGGCAGTTCAGAGCTTTGACTACGATGTGGCAGACTATTTGCTCAAACCTTTGCACTTTCCCCGAACTGTCAGGGCTATCAATCGTGCTTTATCCATCAAAATAGCTGGCAATAGTATCACTAGTCAAAATAGCATATTCGTTAAAGCTGGCCGCCAATTACGCCGATTTTTATTTGAAGAAATCGACTACATTGAAGCATTTGGGATATATTCTAAGCTCATAGGTTCCCAAGGAACATTGGTTGTAAACGAACCTATTTCCACCTTAGAAGAGCGTTTGCCCAAACGTTCGTTTGCGCGTGTACAAAAATCTTTTATTGTTAATTTAGATAAAGTAAGTGGTTTTGATTCCAAATCACTTTTTGTAGGCTCTACCAAAATTCCGATTGGTTCAGCCTATCGAGATACTTTAAAAAACTTTTGGTGGTTTGGAGAGCCTAAATAATCCCCTAAAAATCAATACAATTACCCCAATACATCAAAAGCATTGTTAGCTAATTTTTTTAAACTTCCCCCGCCGATTAGCGCAGATTTAAAGCCGCAGATAGGAGACTGTAAACTATATAAAGCTTTTTTTAGCGAGAATCTGCGTTTGTATTATTCAGCGGACTCCTGCGGGTAAAAAACAAAACTTTTTACTTAACAATGTACTAAACCTCAGCTAACGCAAGACATGAAATGGTTACGTCTCTCGCTTTTAGGGATATTATTAAAATTTCATGGATTGCCCTTAATGGCCCAGAATCTGCAATCACTCATTCTTACCGACCGCGCCGACTCGCAACTTCTAGAGTTTTATGATACCCTCACTCCAAAGCAATGGAATACGCTATCGGGTTTACTAAAACAAGAAATAAAGACCAACACTCAGCTCAAAACACAACAACAGTATCACGGGCGTTTGTGTGTACAACTAGCCCAATTTCATACAACTCAAACCCAATTTGATTCTTCGTTTGTGTATCTAAATCGCGCATTTGAGATTTTTAATCAAAATAAAAATTGGGAAGAAGCTTCCTTTGTGATGTACCGCATCGGTACGCTGCATTCAAAAACCTATAAATTTGAAGAGTCTATTAGTCAATACTTAAGTACCCTTCTCTATAACGAACTCCACCAAGTAGATACTTACACAGGGCATGTATACAACTTATTATCTCTTGATTTTCAAGATTTAGGGGATTCTAAAAACGAAGAAAAATACATGCTTAAGTTTATAGATTTTGCAGAAAAGAAAAATAAAGACTCTGACAAAATATACGCGTATGAGCTTTGGGCAACTGCTTTAGACAAAAAAAAGCTATATCAACATGCTCATGAGTTTCATTTGAAAGCCCTCCACTTAGTACGCAAAGGAAAATTCAAAGAAGGTGCCGATTTGGAAGGAGAGATTTTAACCTATATAGCCAAAAGCCTCCTCCATATGAAAAAATATTCCGAAGCGATACAAACAATCAATCTAGCAGAAAAAATCATCTCCGGTAACTACCTCACTCCTAATCGCCATTTTAATTTATCAAGTGTCTATCAGACAAAAGCAGAAGTATTGCTAGCTACTCGCCAGCACAAACAAGCCCTGAAATACGCCAAGTCTGCCCACAAACTTTTGAAAGGTCTTCCTCCTCGCCAACAATTTCTTGAAGTATTGACGATTCTCATTGATATTTTAAAAGCTACAGGGCAGTATCAGGAAGCTTTAGAAGTTTATGAGGAAATGTATAAGACCGACAGTCTCTTAAAGAAAAAAAATGATTTAGCCGTCATCAAAACTGTTGAAGCTAAATTTCAATTAGAAAAGAAAGAAAAAGAAAAAGAGTTGTTTCGTAAAACACTGGAAATAAAAGAACTTGAACTAGAAAAAGGAAAAAGAGATAAAGGACTCTTCTGGGGAATTGTGGCAGTGGGTTTATTCTTGTTGTTTTTTATGCTTTGGTCTTATTATCAAGTCAATCGCCTCAATCGTGCTTTGTCTGAGCGTAGCAAACAATTGCAATCATTGAACGATACCAAAGATAAACTCTTCGGAATTTTGGGACATGACCTACGGCGTCCTCTAGCTGATATGAACAATACACTCCAATTGGCCGAGCACAATCTGATGTCCACGCATCTTTTGATACCACTCCTACGCAAAAAACTAACATTGCTCGAAAACTTGCTCACAAACCTCCTCTACTGGGCTCTTTCTCAACAAAATACTTTACGTATAAATCCTCGACATTTGGTTTTGTTAGATAGCATCAATGACATACTCCCTTCCCTTGAAGGTATGATTAAAGAAAAAGAATTGAAAGTACTCCTTTTTGAATCTTCCCAAAACTTCATCTATGTAGACGAAAACCACTTGACAATCATCCTCTCCAATCTCATTCATAATGCTATCAAATTTTCGCTGCCAGGGGGGAGTATTCAAATAACTATCACCGACGAACCCTCCCATGTTTTGTGTACTATCCACAACACAGGACAGAGCTTTGAATGGGACGGAGAAATAACCTCATCCTTCAAAACCACTACTTCTATAGGTACAAACAACGAAAAAGGCACAGGCTTAGGACTACTGGTATGTGCAGAGCTAGTAAAACTAAACAAAGGCACTATCAAAGCCTATCCCCATCCAACGGAGGGAGGAACTACCCTAAAACTCACATTTCCAACTACCAAATCCGGCCAGGTCTCCTTGTAGCACTTATTGATTTTCTAAGGTCGTTTTTTAAGAAAAAACACAAGCAAAACTTTCTTCATGCTACCTTTGTGGCATGAATTATCTCTCCGCAGAAAATATCTCCAAGTCTTTTGGCGACAAATGGTTGTTCAAAGATTTGACAATAGGCCTTAATCGAGGCGACAAAGTAGCACTCATTGGAGCCAACGGAACTGGCAAAACCACCCTCATGACTATCTTGGCGGGCATCACACCCTTAGACCAAGGTGTAGTGAGTGTTCGGAAAGATATTAGAGTCGGTTACCTTGATCAAGCACCTGATTTTGACCCTCAGTTCCCCGTCATGGAGGTGCTGTTTTCGGGCAACAATCCCGTAGCATTGGCGGTAAAAGAATACGAACAAGCCTTACTGCTGGACGATGAAAAACGATTGACAAAAGCCATCGAACGCGTAGACTCACTCCAAGGTTGGGATTTTGAGGCACGCGTCAAAGAAATCTTGGGCAAACTGGGCGTGCCAGACGTCGAAGCAAAAATCGGCACTCTTTCGGGTGGTCAACGCAAACGTGTCGCTTTAGCCAAAGTTCTTATCGAAAGTCCCGACTTGCTTATTCTTGATGAGCCTACCAACCACCTCGATTTGAGCATGGTAGAATGGCTCGAAAATTATCTCAATACCCAAAATACCACGCTGCTGTTGGTAACTCACGATAGGTATTTTCTAGATACTGTCTGCAACACTATCGTCGAACTCGACAATGGGAATCTTTATACTTATCGGGGAAATTACGCTTACTTTTTGGAGAAAAAAGCCGAACGAGAAGCCGTAGAAGCCGCCGAAATCGATAAAGCTCGAAATCTTTATCGAAAAGAGCTAGATTGGATTCGGCGCCAGCCCAAAGCAAGAGGCACCAAAGCCAAATACCGCGTAGATGCTTTTGAAGATACCAAAGAAAAAGCCAGCCAACGCAGATATGACAATCAGATGGAACTCAATGTAAAATCAACACGACTGGGAAGTAAAATTGTTGAATTACAGAGTATTGGCAAACGATTTGGTGACAAAACAGTCGTTCACAATTTTCTTTATACTTTCAAAAAAGGGGATCGTATCGGAATCGTTGGCAAAAATGGAGCTGGAAAATCTACCCTACTCAATATGATAACGGGTGCGCTTCGCCCCGACAATGGGCAGGTGGTGAGAGGAGATACGGTACAGTTTGGATATTATCAACAAACCGACCTTGAATACAAAGACGGCCAACGAGTAGTAGATTGGGTAAAAGAAGTAGCAGAAGTGATTAGGCTCGGTACGGGCCAAACCGTGACAGCCTCGCAGTATTTACAAGCTTTTTTGTTTCCGCCTAATAAGCAAGGTACGCTTATCGAAAAACTCAGCGGAGGCGAAAAACGCCGCCTCCAGCTACTACGTGTTTTGATGGCCGAGCCCAACTTCCTCATCCTCGACGAACCTACCAACGACCTCGACATCACGACGCTTAATGTACTTGAGGAGTTTTTGATGAATTTTCCAGGCTGCTTGATTATCGTCTCGCACGACCGTTATTTTCTTGACCGTCTGGTCGACCATCTTTTTGTATTTGAAGAAAGGGGCAATATTCGCGATTTTCCGGGAAACTATACCGATTATCGTAATTTTTTGGCCGAAAACACTATCAGCAAAGCAGAAAGTAAGAATACCGCCGAACGCCCCGCACCAACGGCCTCACCTGCTCCCTCTACCACCAAACGAAAAGCGTCTTATAAAGAGCAAAAGGAATTTGAAAGTTTGGAAATCGAAATGGCAAAACTAGAGCAAGAAAAGGCCGATTATATACAAAAGCTTAATGGTGGCAGCAACAATCACCAAGATATCACGCAATGGGCGCAGCAAATCGAACGCATCAATACCTCACTCGAAGAAAAAGAAATGCGTTGGCTAGAGCTAAGCGAATTGATGTAGACTTCTAAACACTCTCGCCGTTGAAATAAGATTTGTTTTGTTTTAACGCCGAGAGTGCTTTTTCAAATTCTTCTTGAGGCGCGCTTTTGAGTATATGACCTTTCACACCTGCTTTGAGTGCTTCATCGATGTTGGTTTCATCTTCGGTCGTGGTCAGAAACAAAACTTTCGTAGAAGGATATAAAGCCTTCACTTGATACGCCACATCTACTCCGGTAAGGTAGGGCATATGTACATCCAAGAGTATAATATCTACTTTGGGAGTCTGGGCTAAAAAGGGAATTACTTTTCGGCTATCGATAAGCGAATCGACAATTTTGATGCCTTTGATTGAAGCCGTTTTTTCTTTTAATTCTTCAAGTGATTGGGGATAATCATCTACAAGGAGGATATGGATAGAAATATTACTCATAAAGCCATGATAATCTGGTTTTATCAAAAGTAACATTTTCTGCCTTTAAATAACAATCTAGCCTCTACTTATTCTTTAAGAAATTATTAAAAGATGGCACTTGGCTGATTTTGTGTAATTTTGAAGGTAGTTAAGCGTATCTACCTTAACAACCCTTATTTTTTCTTTTCCTTGGCAGTAGCAAACTCCTGCTAAGGTATATACTACGATACACACATGGATTCAATTTCAGGTTTTTTTCAGTATTTATTAGACTCCGAAGAAATCATCCGAACGGGCGGATTGGTACTTATCACACTCATTATTTTTGCCGAGAATGGTCTCTTCTTTGCTTTCTTTTTACCGGGCGATTATCTGGTATTTTTGGCGGGCGTGTTTTCTGCACTCAAAATCCTTGATGTTCCTATATTTCTCTTATTAGGATGTCTTTTTGGCGCCGCTATCTTAGGCTCCTTGACAGGCTATCTGACGGGGCGTTTTTTTGGAGATCGCATTCAAAATCGCCCCGATTCACTTTTTTTTAAGAAACAACACATCGAAACCACTCGCCAATACTTTGACAAATATGGTAGTAGGACCTTGGTAATTAGTCGCTTCTTGCCAGTAGTACGTACTTTTGCCCCCATTTTAGCGGGTCTTGTCAAAATGCAGTGGGGGGGATTTATGCTCTACAATGTGATAGGTGCAGCCTTTTGGATTTTTGGATTAACGGGCGGAGGTTACTATTTTGGCGAAAAATTCCCGTGGATTATCAACTATGTCCATTACATAGTGATTTTCTTCTTGGCCATTACAACATTTACGGTGGTGAGGGGTTATTTTAATGCACGCAAAGAAGTGAAGAGCCAAGATGAAGCCTAATCCGATTGTCTAAACTGCAAACTGCTGATTATAATGTTTTTGTTTGAAATAGGTTTTTTAAATATTGAATGGGTAGATGTATTAGATATTTTCCTAGTCGCCTTTCTGCTATTCCAAATTTATTATCTAGTAAGAGGCAGTTTGGCTAGTAGGGTATTTTTAGGGTATTTCCTGATTTATCTTTTTTACTTAATTGTACGGGCCATTGGTTTAGAGCTCCTTACCAAAATCCTTGAATACTTCATGGGAGTGGGTGCGGTGGCTTTGATTGTTATTTTTCAACAAGAAATTCGTCGCTTTTTACTCTTTATAGGTAAATCTACTGCCTTTGCCAACAACCGCCTCATCGGGCGTTTTTTGCGTCAGCCGACTCCCGCTGACAAAATCAACGAAATCAAACCTATCATTGAAGCCATCCGTGCGATGTCGTCGGAATTTACGGGTGGGCTGCTTGTGATTAAGAAAAACGATGAGCTTGACAAATACCTCCAAACAGGCGAAGAAGTAGATAGTGTACTTTCCAAACGCCTTTTTTTGGCGCTTTTCAACCAATACAGCCCCATGAACGACGGCGGTGTCATCGTGGCCGACGGTCGTATCAAAGCAGCGCGCTGTATTCTTCCGGTCTCTGATAGCGATGATTACGGCAATCTGGGCTTCCGACATCGGGCTGCGTTGGGAATGAGCGAAGTGACAGATGCTGCCGTGATAGTGGTTTCGGAAGAAACTGGTCGCATTTCGTTGGCAGTGGAGGGAGATTTGCACAGCAATATCCCCGCTTCAGAAGTAGAAGAACGCCTCAAAAAATACTTATTTGAAGTAAGTAAAACCAAAGCTTAATTTTTCATCTTTTCGGTAGCGGCGTTGTTGCCATAGTACGGATAAGATTCAAAAGGCTGTTTTCCTGCCATTCTGGGGTCTTGGGTATCTTTACGCCATTGCTCCAGCTGAGCTTTCAATTTACTTTTTTCTTTCTGATAAGCGGGGGATTGGGCTACATTTTTGAGCTGCTCTGGGTCTTTTCTCAAATCGTACAATTCTTCCGCAGGACGCTTGGCAAAAATTAACTGATAATATTTAGCATAAGCGACGGTATCACTCAGCACCAACTTTTTGGTAGGACTAGGGTCTACATCTCCATAAGGCCCTACTGCAAAATACAATTGGGGATCACCCGCCGGCCATTGGTCTGGCGAAAGATTTTGAATGTACAAATAATCGGTATTTCGGATAGCACGAATAGGATAACTCCTATCACCTCGACGTACATTGGCGTGCCGTTCGCGTTCTAAAAATACCTCTTTCCGATGAACTTGGCTTTTGCCTTGCAACAAAGGCATCAAACTTTTGCCCGTCACCATATTAGGAATCGGTACTCCTGCAACTTCTAAAAAAGTAGGGGCAAAATCTACAAAGCTCATGAAAGTATCCGTCTTGCGAGGAGATAGTTGATTTTTCCAATAAAATACCAAAGGCAAATTGGTACCTGCGTCATAAATATTGGCCTTGGCTCTAGGAAAAGGCATACCATTGTCGGAAGTGACTACGATGAAGGTATTTTCCAATTCCCCTATAGCTTCTAGTTTTTTTATCAACGCTCCTACTTCTTGGTCAAATCGCTGTACTTCATAATAATAATCAAGAATATCTTCCCTTACTTCGAGCTGGTCAGGCCAGTAAGCTGGTACCCGTACTTGCTGCGGATTGAGTCCTGCGGCTTTTCCAGTACCTTTTACATAATCCCGATGTGGGTCTTGACTGCCAAACCAATAGCAGAAGGGTTGGCCTTGAGGTCTTTTTGCTAAAAATTCGTCAAAATTTTGATAGCCTTTTCCAGCAGGATTTTGTTCATAACCTCCTACTTTAAAATTACCTGGTCCCCACCCTTTACGTTCTAAGCCTACATGATAGCCATGCTGAGCGAGTAGCTGAGCATAATTAGGTAACTTAATTTGAAGCGTGCTCCAAAGATTCCCGCTTTCTTCATTTTGATGAGGATAACGCCCTGTCAAAATAGTAGCACGTGAAGGAGTACAGGAGGGGGAGCCGCAAAAAGCATTGGTAAATAGTACTCCTTCTTTGGCCAAACGGTCGAAATTAGGCGTTTGGACTACTTTGTCGCCATACACCCCGGCATGTTTTCCCCAGTCGTCAGCGATGCAAAAAAGAATATTGGGTCTTTTTTGGGCAAAAACAGTACTTACAAAAAAAGCTAGTAAACCAACAAATACAAGTTTCATTTGTGAAAAGAGTTTAAGGTTAGGAGTTGTGTTTTTCTATGTAAACAACCACATAGCAAACTACTTTTGCCATTGTACGCTTCCTACTTTTTGAAGATGAACACGCATTTTTTTACTGAGTGATTCATATATTTCTTTATTTGTTTTCTTAAGGTCATTCGTCTCCAGCGAGTCTACCGACATATCGAAAAGTTGAAAAGGCTCAAAAGGATTGTTTTGTACTAACTTCCACTGCCCCTCACGCATTCCATAATAATCTTGGCCTCCATAATCAACCCCACCCTCGCGCCGCATCCAAAACACTGTTCGGTCAAAAGAAGAGACGCTTTTTCCCAACATCGTTGACAACAACGACTTTCCATCAATATCCGTAGGAGGCGTGACACCCGCCACTTCGCAGAAAGTAGGCAGCAAATCCATCATCAATCCCGGAGTGTTGGTCTGAGCGTTGGGCACGATTTTGTTTTTCCACACGGCCATAGTAGGTACCCGCAGACCTCCTTCATACATTGTTTGCTTGCCTCCTTTCCAAGGTCCATTGTCGGCTTCGGTAGAGAGGAGGCCACCATTGTCACTACTAAATACAATGAGCGTATTGTCGGCTTGGTTGTTTTTCTGGAGGGCCGCCATCACTCTCCCGATATTATCATCAAGATGCTCAATGAGTGCTGTCAAGAGTGCTCTTTTTTCGGTAAGATTTGGATTCCTCTTTTTGATTTTATCGAGCCATTCACGAGGAGGTTGCATCGGAAAATGTGGCGCATTGTAGGCTAAATACAGAAAAAAGGGCTGAGGGCTTTTCTTTTGATTGTCAAGATACTCTATCGCCCAATCCGTAAACACATCAGTTGCATGTCCTTTGGGGTCAACCACCTGTTTATTGAGCCTCATCCAATTTTTGCCTTCTCGCAAATGCGTATAATAATCATCCATCATATCTTCCAAAAACCCGTGAAAGTGCATAAATCCACGTTCGTTGGGGTGGTTTTCGGGTTCAAGGCCAAGGTGCCATTTACCGACCATGCCCGTATGATACCCTCCCGATTTTAGCAATTGTGGTAAGGTCTTTACTTTAGGATTAAAATACCCCCAACTATTCAAAGTATTCCCTCTGATGACGCCTGGTACTCCTACCAAATCAGGGTATTTGCCCGATAGCAAAGCCGCGCGGGTGGGCGAGCAAACCGTGGAGTTGGCATAGAAGCTATTAAACTTTAAGCCTTGTTTGGCCAAGGCATCCAAGTGAGGCGTTTGGCAATATTTAGACCCATACACGCCCACTTCGCCCCAACCCATATCATCCACCAAAATCATGATGATGTTTGGCTTTTTTTGAGCAAAAGCAAAATGGGTTAAAAGTAAGAGATAGGAAACGCGACGCAGAAAAATGAATACGGAAGTCATATATTTTGAGGTGATTATTACTAAAAACCTCAAAACCATTGATTCTAACTTGATTAGTCCAATTTTATCCGATACTTTCTTCGAGTATCATTAATCAGGAATTTTTTTTGAGCTGTAAAGCTCTCGGGATGAAGCTGGGCAAAAAGTCTTTCCCACTCATTAAAACGCTCGGCTTCGTGTTGCCGAAATGCCGTTATGTCTATTTTTTTACTAATAAGGTATTCTTCAAAGGTCATTGTCTGTCAAAATGTCTTCTTTTTTTAGGATGGTACAGGGATTGAACACCCCTCTCAATCTCATTCTCTAAAACACCATGATTGCATTCATCGATTCTCCTACCGGCACCACCCAGGGTGGCGCGTCGGTTTTACAAAATGATGCGCCTCTGCTCGACGCATACTCCCAAACGGTGGTAAATGTAGCAAAAAAAGTCAGCAATTCGGTAGTTCAAATCAAGGTCAGTGGCAAAAAAGACCCTCGCAATCGGCAGCCCAACGAAGGGCAAGGTTCGGGCTCGGGTTTTGTGATTTCATCAGACGGGTTTATCATTACCAACAATCACGTAGTAGCAGGAGCTACCAAAATCTCGGCACTGCTCCAAGACGGACGCGAGTTTGAAGCACAGGTCATTGGCCGCGACCCTGCTACTGACATTGCGGTTTTGAAAATATATGGTGACGCTCTAAGAGCCGTCTCTTTTGGCGATTCCAAAAACTTACAAGTAGGACAAATAGCTATTGCGATTGGAAATCCTTATGGTTTTCAATATACCGTAACAGCGGGGGTAATTAGTGCTTTGGGTCGGTCGTTGCGCTCGGAAGGTGGGCGTTTGATTGATGATGTCATCCAAACGGACGCTTCCTTAAATCCCGGCAATTCAGGAGGGCCTTTGGTCAATTCTCATGGAGAGGTGATTGGGGTAAACACCGCCGTTATTTTGCCAGCTCAGGGGCTTTGTTTTGCGGTCTCTTCCAATATCGCGGCCCAAGTGGCAGGACAACTTATCATGAAAGGGCGGGTACGTAGAGGTTACTTGGGGATAGGTGGTCAACTCATCAATCTCACCGACCGTATCATGCAATACAATCAGTTGCAAACCAAAACCGGTATCTACATTGTCAGTGTAGAAGCCGACGGCGTAGCTTACAATTCGGAGTTTCAGGCGGGGGATATTATTGTGGGTTTTGAAGGAAAACCCGTGAGCTCAGTCGATGATCTGCACAAACTACTAACCGAAGACACCATTGGAAAACGTAGCCAAGTGACGATATTACGCAACAATTTAGCGAAAAAAATAACGGTAATTCCGGGTGAGTTGAAGTAAGAAGACTTTTATGCAAGCTTCCCTGATTGAGCGGGGAAACTTGCATAAAAATTTGAGATTAGTTTTTACAGGCAGGATGCCTGTGCTACAGTTTGAAAATCATTGTGCATTTGTTGAAAACGAGCAAAAATGGTTTTTAAGAAGGTTTCATCAGTAAATATCTTCCGAATATCTGATTCATCGCCCAAAAAATCTAGTTCGCTGATTTTGTAAGTTTGCTCATACAAACCTGCTTCTACTTTCACGATGTATTTACCGTTCCACGTATAAAGCCCAATTTTATAAGTATCAGTACTTGCAATATCTCCTACGTAACGCATGAGGTCTATACTTTTTTCTTTGAGTTGTGAGTTGACTTTTTATTTACAATTGTCTTTGCGGCGCGTATCGATGATGCTCCAGATTTTCCAGCCTTTTGCTGTTTTTATCAACTGAAAAGCATTTACCCCACAATGACTAAAGTTTCCCTTGTAATAAAACTGATAGGGAGTCCAAGCGGTTGCTAAGTCACCATCAATCCTAATTTCAATGGACGAAAGGCGTTCGTCCAAATCGCCCGGAGTGGCTTTGCCAATACTTTTCAAGAAGCCTTCAAAAGAATCTGAGCGAACCGACATTTCACCGCTTGGCGTTTTAGTGATTCCTTCGAGCTTTGCGCCTACCATCAGCGTTTGGCGTACCAGCGAAGAGTCACTTTTTTTCATCCCTTCAAAAAGTTGTTGAATTGGCAACTTAGCCGCGTTTTCTTCCGCACTTTGGGCATAGGCAAGGCTTCCTACGGCCATTAATACCATACTAAAAAGTAGCTTTTTTTTCATGAGATTAAAAGTTTGTTGGAGGCAGAAACAAACGAAGCGACGCTTTAATGAACGTCGCTTCGTTAGATTATATTAAAATCGGAAATGCTTAGTTGGTTTTAGCCGCAGAGTCAGCAACAGCAGCCACAGGAGCGCTAGTTTCTGGGGTAGCTCCGCCAAACAATTTCTCACGGATGGCATTGGTACGCTGCTCTAATTCAGGCTTTGCAGTGTATTTAATCTTAGTCTGACGAGCGGCCGAATCAGGGTGCACGCCATAAACATACTCATCGCCAGCACGCACATCTGGTTGGTCGATGGTATTGTTCTTTTGATACTTACACGAGGCTAAAGAAACAGCCAACATCAAAGCACTTATTTTCAGAAAGTTACGTTTCATCTTCAAGATTCGTTTATCAAATTTGTACAAAAATAGAGGTCAAATTTGAAATTGCCAACGTTTCTACGTTTGTTTTGTAAAAATTTCATTGCATTTATGTCCTCACAACTAGACAAACTGACCCCCCGCGAGATAGTCGCCGAACTTGACAAATATATCATCGGGCAACATGATGCGAAGCGCAATGTAGCTATTGCTCTTCGAAATCGTTGGCGCCGTATGAATAGCATTCCCGAAATGCAAAAAGAAATCATTCCTAATAATATCCTGATGATTGGGGCTACAGGCGTGGGTAAAACCGAAATAGCTCGCCGTTTGGCCAAAATCGCCAATGCGCCTTTTGTAAAAGTAGAAGCCTCTAAATTTACCGAAGTAGGCTATGTAGGCCGCGACGTTGAAAGCATGGTGAGAGACTTGGTAGAGCAGGCTGTCAATATGGTAAAAAGCGCCAAAAAAGAGGAAGTAAAGCAAAAAGCCCAAGAGATTGTGGAAGATATGATTTTGGATGTACTGATTCCACCCATGTATCCCAATACCTCATTCCAGAATACTCCCCGTTCCAATGTGGGCTTTGAAATCAAAGATGACAACGACGTCGTACAACCACCGCCGCCTGTGACCTCCATGCCCGACCATGAACTCAACGAACGCACTCGCAATCGTTTTCGGGAAAAATTAAAAGCAGGGGAGCTAGAAAACCGAAAAATCGAAATCGATATGCAAGCTTCTTCCTCGCCAAACATTGGCGTAATGGGTGGCCCGATTGACGATGTGTCGATGATGAATCTTCAAGAAATGCTTGGCAACATGATGCCCAAACGCAGCAAAAAGCGTAAACTAACCATCGCCGATGCCCGTAAAATATTGCTTGAAGAAGAAGCCGCCAAGCTCATCGATATGGATGAAGTAAAAGAAGAGGCTATTCGCAAGGCAGAAGATTTGGGAATTATTTTTATTGATGAAATCGATAAAATCGCCAATTCGGGCGGGAAAGGTGGCGGGCCTGACGTAAGCCGCGAAGGGGTACAGCGGGATTTGTTGCCGATTGTAGAAGGTTCCACTGTCAATACCAAATACGGCCCTATCAAAACCGACCATATTTTGTTTGTAGCGGCGGGAGCATTTCATGTCTCCAAACCTTCTGACTTAATCCCTGAACTACAAGGCCGTTTTCCGATTCGGGTAGAGTTACAAAGCCTCACCGAAGACGATTTTTATCTTATTCTGAAAGAACCTCGCAACTCTCTTACGCGTCAATATCACGCCCTTATGGAGGCAGAAGGTGTAGAGCTTTCTTTTCAAGACGAAGCCCTGCGCGAAATTGCGAAGTTGGCCTTTACGATTAACTCAGACGTCGAAAACATCGGAGCGCGTCGTTTACAAACCGTAATGAGTACCTTGCTCAACGACTTCATGTTTGATATACCGGATGTTATTGGAGCCAATGCCCACGTAGTAGTTACCAAAGAACTCGTCCAAGAGCGCCTGTCTAGTTTAGTCAAAAATCGTGATTTGAGTCAGTATATTTTGTAGGCTAAAAAATAAACTTAACAAGCTCTTATAGATTTTCTTGGGACGTCTATTCCGATACACACATATTTCCAAGCGGGTTTTCTCTTAGGATAAAACCCGCTATTTCATCGGGTTAATAAGGGAGTTTATATAAAAAAGTTGGTCGCTACAAACCCATAAAGCAGTTTTGTCCACCCAAACTTAAACACCCTTCATCTATGAAAGCCCCTCATCCTATTTTATTATTTTGGATATTATTTTTGAATTCATTGGCTATTTTTGCCCAAAACTCCTGCGAATGTGCTTCTACTTTAAATATAATTATCAAAAAAACGGAAGACAATTATGCCGGTTTTTATGACAAAGTCAACCCTAAAACTCGTCCTCGATATGAAGCTCTAGTAGATAGCCTTCGTGCAGCAGCGGCTGGCTTAGAAGGAGACAAAAATTGTTTTCAACTCCTCAAAAAGTACAAGAAGTTTTTTGGTGATGGCCACTTTCAGCTCTATTTCAATGCTCCAGAAGTGAATATTGCGGTCAAAAAAATCGACATCGACGAAAGCACTGTAAAGATTTATTTAGATAAAAACACTTCCCAACTTCACCCTCTTGAAGGAATTTGGGAAATCGCAGACGGTAGCTATCGAGTGGCCCTGATGCGACATCCACAGCACCCTACCAAAATCGTGGCCGTTGTACTCTCAAGTCAAAACAAACAGTGGCAACTTGGCATGATTAAGTTTGAAGCGCAAGCCCAAGGCAACAGCCCTTATAAAGGTATCTATTGGGCAGGTGATTTGTCATCCTCAGAACGTACCTTTTTGTTGGACAACAACCTACTAAACATCCCCAACTCGGGTTATTGGATACGCCGCTATCCACAAGAAGCTACTCCTTTGGAGATTGCTAAATCCCAAGCAGCCGAAGAAGATTTCTCTCTAAAACCTATTGACAATCAGACTTTTTACATCCGTATACCTTCCTTTGGTGTTTCTTATGCTACGGTAGATAGTTTACTCAAAACCCATGATTTGACTATTCGTCGCAGCCCCTATCTTATTATAGATATCCGTGAAAATGGGGGAGGGATGAACAGCAGTTTCCCGGCAATTTTGAAATACCTCAATACCCATAATTTTAAAGATATTCATTCTCACTTTAGAAGTACAGCAGATAATCTATTGGCCGAAAAGGCAATCATCGATAGGGCAATTAGGGAGGAGTGGATTTCGGAAAAAGAAGCAAAACCTTGGCAAGAGACATTGGCTAAAAATCAAAAACAAATAGGAAAAATGGTGAAGTACGCCCCCGAAAATATAAAATTTAAAGAGGTACTCCCCAACCCTAAAAAAGTAGCTGTCCTCATGAACGAACACTGCTACAGTAGCGCCGAATACTTCGTCTATTTTGCTAAACAAAGTAAAAAAGTAACGCTTTTTGGCAAAAACACGGGCGGAATGATGGATTATGGCAATGTAAGAAATATGCCGCTTCCGTGTCCTCTTTTTGAATTGCGGCTTCCTACTACCCGCACAGGATGGGTGGATTATGCCCCTATCGACAACGTAGGCTTTCAGCCCGATGTGCGCATTCCTGACAATGAAAAAGACTGGGTTAAATTTGTCCAAAATTATTGGAGACTACCCAACTAAAATAAATTAGGAAGTACCCCCTGTGTCAGTTGAAGTAAGTTCTTTCACAGGGGGATTCAATTACAAACTGCGCTCTATTCCAAACTCTAAGCCACGCAATTCGGCCAAGCCACGTAAACGCCCAATTGCCGTGTATCCGGGATTTGTTTTTTTAGAGGCATTGAGATCATCGAGCATTCTATGTCCGTGGTCAGGGCGGAAAGGCATCCTTAAATCTTTGCGTCCTACTTCTTTTCTGCGTCTTTGTTCAAGCACCAACGCTTTCATGACTCTATACATATCCACATTTCCTTCCAAGTGATTGGCTTCGTGGAAGTTGCCTTCGTCATCGCGTTGCGTAGCTCTCAAATGGATAAAATGGATGCGGTCACCCATCCGTTCTACCATGCCTACTAAATCGTTGTCGGCCCGTACGCCATAGCTCCCTGTACAAAAGCAAAGGCCATTGGCAGGCATATCGGCTGCGGCCAAAAGAAGTTTAGCATCGGCTTCGGTACTTACCACACGTGGTAGACCCAAAATAGGATATGGAGGGTCATCAGGATGAATCGAGAGCCTCATTCCCAGATTTTGAGCTACGGGTACTATCTCTCGCAAGAAAGCATACAGATTGGTACGCAATTCTTTATCGCCTACGTTTTTATAAGTATCCAATACATCTCTAAACTGCTCTACAGTATAGCTCTCTTCCGAACCAGGCAAACCAGCTATGATGTTACGAACAAGGCGCTGTATGTCAGTTTCGTCGGCATTATCTATCCACTTTTTAGCTTTTTGCTTTTGGGTTTCGGTATAATGCTTTTCTGCTCCTTGCCGCTGCAAAATGTATAATTCAAAAGCCGCAAATTCATTGAAATCAAAGCGCAAACCCGTAGAACCATCCGACATAGGAGCCTCCAAGTCGGTACGTGTCCAATCCAAAATAGGCATGAAGTTATAACAAACAGTATCAATACCACTTGCCGCCAAATTGGTCAAAGACTCCTTATAATTATTGATGTACTCTTTGAAATTACCTGATGCCTTTTTGATGTCTTCATGAACTGGTACGCTCTCTACCACCGACCACGTCAGGCCTGCTTCTTCAATTTCGGTTTTACGTTTTTGGATTTCGGCGGTTGTCCATACCTGTCCGTTGGGGATGTGATGAAGGGCCGTCACGATTCCTGTCGCACCTGCTTGTTTTACATCCAACAAGCTCACGGGGTCATTGGGGCCAAACCATCGCCATGTTTGTTCTAATGCCATATTTACAAAGTGCCTCGCACCATTATTTGTTAATTTAGTTTTAAAAACATCAAGAACGCCAAACGCTTTCTCAACTGAAAATTAAAGCTTAGTGCGCAAAAAAAATACTACATTAATTTGCAAAAAACCCCGTACAGATGTTGTTTAAGTGGATAAAGTCCTATATTTTGGCATTTTATTCCTAAAAACCATCCTGATTTTGAAAATAGCGATTTTAAAAGAAACAAAAGCCTTTGAAAGGCGGGTTTCGGTCACCCCTGATGTTGTTAAGTCTCTTCTCAAAGCTGGCTTTACATGCTCCGTTCAAAGCGGCGCTGGCGAAAAATCTTCTCTTTTAGACATTGATTATGAAAATGCAGGAGCTACCGTTATGGTAGATGTCTCCAAACTGTTAGGCGATGCTGATGTGGTTCTCAAAATCAATGCTCCTACCCTAGAAGAAGTGGCACAAATGCGCGAAGGTGCGGTAGCTATTTCGTTTTTGTATGCTTATACGCAGCCAGATTTAGTGAAAGCTTTTAATCAAAAAAAGATTTCGGCTTTTAGCATGGATGCAGTTCCTCGTACTACAAAGGCCCAAAGTATGGACGCCCTTAGCTCCCAAGCCAATCTAGCAGGCTACAAGGCGGTACTACTAGGTGCCAATGCCCTCGGTAAAATTTTCCCGTTGATGATGACCGCCGCTGGGACTATCAAGCCCTCTAAGGTTTTGATTTTTGGAGCAGGCGTAGCTGGTTTACAAGCTATTGCAACAGCCAAGCGCCTAGGGGCTGTGGTAGAAGTAACAGACGTTCGCCCCGAAACCAAAGAACAAGTCGAGTCACTGGGGGGAAAATTCTTGAGTGTAGAAGGAATGGAAGCCAACAAATCGGAAGGAGGCTATGCAAAGGAAGTGTCGGCGGAATTTTTACAGAAACAACAAGACCTCATCAAACAACGCATCAAAGATGCTGACTTGGTCATTACGACGGCGCTAGTAATGGGAAAAAAGGCGCCTATTTTAGTGACGGAAGAAATGGTAAAATCCATGAAAACAGGAAGTGTAATCGTGGATATGGCGGTAGAGTCGGGTGGTAACTGTGCCTTGAGTGAACCCAACCAAACTGTTGTCAAAAATGGCGTTACAATCATTGGAGAATCCAATTTACCGGCTTTACTTGCTACCAACGCCAGTGATTTATATGCCAAAAACATCAGCACTCTTTTGTTGCATTTGGCGAACAAAGATGGTTTTAAGTGGGAGCTTGACGAAGAAATCACCAAAGGAAGCCTTATCACCCATAAAGGCGAACTAATACACACTTTCACCAAAAGCATTTTGGGCTAATGTGGTACGGACATCCTGTCCGTCATCATCAAATAAAAAACTAATCAAGCTACCAGAGTGCCAAGTTTATTAGTCATCAAATCATTTTTAAAAACTGGCAGGATGCCTGTGCCACAAATACATGAAGTTTCTCATTATATTTTATTAGTCATCAAATCATTTTTAAAAACGGGCAGGATGCCCGTGCCACAAACATATGGATTCTATCATCACTTTTATTGGAGAAAATATCCAACTGATTTATATTCTTATTCTTTCCATTTTTGTCGGAATTGAGGTCATTTCAAAAGTTCCTTCTGCCCTCCATACGCCTCTCATGTCAGGCGCAAATGCGATTCACGGGGTGGTTATCATTGGAGCTATTATAGTCATGGGTCATGCCGAAGAAGGTAATTGGCCTGCGCTCATTTTGGGCTTCTTGGCCGTTATTCTTGGTACACTTAATGTAGTTGGTGGCTTCGTAGTTACTGATAGGATGTTGGAAATGTTTAAGAAAAAGAAATAATTTTTTGTCCCTCTCTCCACAAAATCAACCTAAAACCTAACCACTTTCTTACTTCCTTTCCAAACCTAGAAAAGAAAAGACAATGGTGGACAAATCTACAACTGAAATGCTACAACAATATTGGTTATATCTCATTTACCTTTTAGGTTCGGTCTTTTTTATCGTTGGATTAAAAATGCTTTCTGGCCCCAAAACAGCCCGTAATGGCAATTTTTTAGCCGCCGCAGGGATGACAATCGCTATTTTGGGGACTATTTTCATGCACAAAAACGAAGACGGCGAATCCATCGGCAATTATGGTTGGATTTTTGGCGGCATTGCCATAGGTACTGTGGTTGGCTGGATTTCGGCAAAGAAAGTAAAAATGACCGCCATGCCGCAAATGGTAAGCCTCTTCAATGGTATGGGAGGAGCCTGTGCGGCTCTGATTTCATTAGTTGAATTTGGTCATATGCACCATGATGCCTCTCCTGCTACCATTCTCACGATTGTAGCAGGTTTAGTAATTGGAAGTATTTCATTTTCGGGCAGTATCATTGCGTATGCCAAGCTGCAAGAAATCATGAAGAAAACCTTCAAACTTCCTGCTCAAAACATATTGACGATTGTGCTACTATTAAGTATCTTAGGATTAAGCATTTATATTGCGATAGGGCATCCTTCAGCAGCTTTATTTTATACCGTATTTGTATTGTCTCTACTTTATGGTATTTTGTTTGTACTTCCCATCGGCGGAGCCGATATGCCTGTTGTGATTTCTTTGCTTAACTCTTTCACTGGAGTAGCTGCGGCATTTGGGGGCTTTTTGTATGATAATCAAGTCATGCTTACAGGCGGAATTTTAGTAGGTTCGGCTGGGACACTGCTTACGATTTTGATGTGTAACGCCATGAACCGTTCGCTTACCAATGTTATTTTTGGTTCATTCGGCGGGGGTAGTAGTCAGGGCGGTGGCGACGCAAGCAGCTTTGCAGGAGGGGCAGTTAAAAGTAGTACCCCTTCCGACGTGGCCATTTTGATGAATTATGCCCAAAAAGTAATCGTAGTGCCAGGCTATGGATTGGCTGTAGCACAAGCCCAACACGTCATTCACGAACTCGAAGCCCTGCTTGAAGGCCGTGGAGTAGAAGTCAAATACGCCATTCATCCCGTAGCAGGTAGGATGCCCGGCCACATGAATGTCCTCTTGGCAGAGTCGAATGTAGCCTACGACAAACTGGTAGAAATGGAAGAAATCAATGACCAATTTGCTACTACCGACGTGGTATTTGTAGTAGGTGCCAACGACGTCGTCAACCCTGCCGCTCGTAGCAATCCCGCCAGTCCTATCTACGGTATGCCTATCCTAAACGCAGACAAAGCCCGTACCGTAATTGTAAGCAAGCGCTCCATGGCGGCTGGCTATGCAGGGATTGACAATGAGCTTTTCTATTATCCAAACTGCCTTATGCTTTTTGGAGATGCCAAAGATTCTATCACCAAGGTAGTCAATGAGTTGAAAGGAATGTAAATATTTCATACAAAAGTCGTTTACCAAAATAGCTGTGCCATTTTTGATAAATTGTCACTAAGACCTTATTGTCATTTTTATTTCTACCACTTGATAAATATTCCTTATCAAGTGGTATTTTTTTGTGCAAATTTGATTAGACAACTTTTTTGATTTTTAATCTTCTCCTTTTCCCAAAATCTCATGAAAACCCAAGATAAAACCTTTCATATTGGTCTTTGTATGGCGGGGGCTATTTCGGCGGGAGCATACACCGCTGGCGTTATGGATTATTTGTTAGAAGCCCTCGACCGATGGGAAGAAGCCAAAAAATTTGACCTACCCGATATTCCCCAGCATACCGTAGTCATTGATGTATTGGCAGGTACATCTGCTGGAGGAATGACCGCTCCCATTGCCCTGGCAGCGTTGTCTGACCAACGAACAGTGCATGTCAATGAAACAACGGGAGGCTATCAAAATTTTACGGCAGAAAATAAACTTTACGAAGCTTGGGTCAAACTCATTGCCGACGATATGCTGCGCATTATGCTTTCAGATACTGACTTTGCAGAACATGGTGCCACGTCGATTTTTAATTCGGATTTTATCGACCAAATAGCCCACAAGATTATCAATATCTCCTCGAAACACTATCAGCCACTCTCCGAAAAATCGTATATCGCTCCTGAACCAGAAGTATGTCTCACACTCAGTAATTTGACCGGAATGATAAGCAAAATTTTCTTTCAAGGAGCTGATAATGAAGCCAAAAACATTCCATTGAATTTTGTAAACAAAAATAAACTTTTAGAAAACGACAGTGCTTATATTTCTTACAACCACCGCGATTATGCCCTGTTTAGAATCACCGACAACGCTTACAAAAACGACGGACGCATTCCGGTAAGTTTTAAGAAAAACGCTTCCAATGCACCGCATCTCAAAACGCTGCGCGACTCAGCAATGGCTACGGGGGCTTTTCCTATTGGCCTGCGTTGGCGTAAAGTGAGCCGGAAAGGCATTTTTCTTAATCAGAATCCGCTCATTGGCCCGCCCAACAAAAAGACCTTTGACGATGAAGCAATCATTGAAACTGTAAATACCGATGGCGGAATGCTTAATAATGAGCCTTTTGACGTCACAAAAAAACTCCTAACCGACCGTAATATCCACATTAATAGCAATCACCAAGATATGACAGGAACGGTATTGATGATAGATCCTTTTCCAAGTACAGAACGTAACAAAATCCTAACACCTAAAAATAAACTTCTGCTCAGAGAAATCATTGGAGGGTTGTATGAAGCCCTCAGAATGCAGCCACTTTTCAAAGAAGAAGACCTCATAGCTGCCGAAGCAAACAATGATTTTAGCCGTTTTTTAATCGCGCCAGTAAGGTATATACAAGACGAAATACACGAAAAAATCGTAGGTGCCAAAGCAGTATCAAGCGGAGCTTTGGGAGGATTTAGTGGATTTTTAAGACTAAAATACCGAACCCATGATTTTCAATTGGGAAGGCTCAACTGCCAGCGATTTTTACAAAATCACTTTAAAATCCCTCACGATACCCAAAACCCCTGTTTTGAAGGCGCTTATAGTCAAGCGGCTAAGAAAAACTTTCTTATTGAAGACGAATTTCTGCCCATCATTCCCGATATAGACCCCGCCACTGGCCAAAAACAAAAGCCCGAACCTTTTCCCGAATGGCCTGCCGATATAAGCGAAAACATTCAAGACCAAATTGATAGCTATGAAGGTATGCTTGCTGACCGTATTAAGCTTATTTGGGATGGTAATACCCCTGATAATATAGTCATCAACTTGCTTGAACTAGTAGGTATTAACTTTCTTGTAAAAACCACAAAAATACTGATTTTCAAAGACTTACAAGACCATAGATTGATTTCTGATTGCCCTCCATCTGTAGATATAGCTTAGAAGAGTAAATTATTAATTTTTACAAAAAACACCTCTACCATTAAACTTCACGCAGGTGTTTGTATCCAAGCCTTGACTCAATTTTCTATTAACGCTTAGATACAACCATGAAAAAGTTATTGATTTACGCTCTCCTTATTTCCATTTTTTCTTGTAAAACAACGGATACTATCCAGCCCGACACCTACGATTTTTCGGCAGTCGATGCCCTGATTGAAAAAAGCGTAGAAGCTTATGAAAACAATGTGGTCGTGCTGGTTTCTAAAAATGGGAAACTCATTTATCAAAAAGGCATTAACCTCACTGCCACCGATAGCCGTCTGATAGCTTCTGCATCCAAATGGCTTTCGGGGGCAGTGATGATGTCGTTGGTAGATGATAAAAAAATAAGTCTGGATGATACAATCGGCAAGTTTTTACCCATTTTTAGTCGGTATGGTAAAGGACATATCAACATCCGACAGTTGTTTTCGCATACTGCCGGCTTTGCAGGCGACTCTCCCCAAAAGTATGAATACCGAACAGATCTTACTTTTGCCGAAGCCGTAGATTCTATCGCCGTCTATACACCGCTGATTCATGCTCCTGGTACTACTTTCAATTATGGAAGTGCAAGTATGCACATTGCCGGGCGCATCGCCGAAGTCGTAACGGGCAAATCGTGGCAGACACTATTCAATGAAAAAATCGCTACTCCTTGCGATATGAAAGCCACTTATATCCTTAGCAGTCTCAAAAACCCCCTCATCGCAGGTGGTGTTTGGACATCAGCAGGCGACTATCTCAAATTTTTAGAGATGATTGTCAACAAAGGCACTTACAATGGCAAGCGCGTGTTGAGCGAAAGCGCCGTCGAAGAAATGCTCAAAGACCAAACCCGAGGAGCGGTCATAGAAGGTACGCCTTATCCTTCCAATCTATATTCGCCTCATCCTACCTCCGTGGTGCGATACGGTATCGGCAATTGGCGCGACGTAGTGGATGCTTCTGGCAACGGCCTTGAAACAAGTAGTCCCGGACTTTTTGGAACTCATCCTTGGCAGGATTCTAAAAACAAAGTCGCAGGAATTATTTTTACCAAAACCGAACCTCGCCAAAGCAATGCTACGAGTCTTCAAATCAGAGAATTGATACGCCAAGCCATAGAAAAATAAACTTCATCTCATAGATTTTGGCATTGTGTAGGTAAAGACGGCCTAGTCCAAACTTTGGATTAAGATAACCTACAATCATCATGAAAAGAAGAAAGTTTATTGCTACATCCTCTCTTTTGGGACTGGGGGCTGCCTCGCCTGTGTTAGCTCATTCTCCTAAAAAAGAAAAAGAAATCTATGAACTGCGCTCATTTGAGCTAAAAATGGGAGGAATGCCTCGTTTAGAAACCTATCTCCAAAACGCCCTCATTCCAGCGCTCAATCGCCTCGGGGTGAAGCAGGTAGGGGTTTTTAAAGAACTAGGAAAAGATGAACCTGCCAAACTTCACCTACTGTTGGTGCACTCTTCTCAGGAGAAATATTTTCAAATTCAACAACAGCTCAAAACCGATACCGAATACCTCAAAGCCAGTGAAGCTTATCATCAAACCTTGCCCGACAAGGCTATTTATGACCGCATCAGTAGTTCTCTGATGGTGGCATTTGACGGGATGCCTACCTTAGCTACTCCTCCCAAAGAGCCTCGTATTTTGGAATTACGGACGTACGAGGGCTTCAGCGAAGATGCTGTCAGACGCAAAATCAAGATGTTTAATGAGGGAGAAATCGCGATTTTCAGCAAAGTTAAACTCAACATTGTGTTTTTTGGGGAAGTACTTATCGGACATCGTTTGCCTTGCCTTACCTATATGCTTACCTTCAAGGATATGGAAGAGCGCAACGCCAATTGGGCCAAGTTCAGCGCTGACCCTGACTGGAAACAACTCTCCCAAGCGCTCGAATACGCCAATACGGTATCGCGGATTGAACGTATTTTTCTAGAACCGACTTCATATTCGCAGATTTAGAGGGGGTGGTATATTTAAAAAGGTTGATTGACTCTCGCTTAAAGTTTGAGCCAATCAACCTTTTAATCGCCTATTTACTTCATGGTTTTGCTCAGATTCCGTATTTTTGATGGGCAGGTAAGTGTAACGGAAACTGAGCGGCAAAAATGAAAAACTTCATCTTCTTTGTATTTTTTTATTTAAACACATTCTTTGTTTTTGCCCAAACTTACTATACCTACAAAGATGCTCGCCCTATCGACAGCGAATGCTATCGCGTCACAGATGCGCGTCCCAGTCAATTTGGTGTAGTGTGGTACGAAGAAAAATTAAATCTCAATCAGTCTCTCAACCTAGAATTTATCATCAATTTTGGCGGCAACGACGCTGGCGCAGATGGCATGGCTTTTATTATGCAATCCCGTGGGAAAGATGTCATTGGAGGTTCGGGGATGGGACTCGGCTTTACTGGAATTTCACCTTCTTTAGGAGTCGAATTTGATACTTATAATAATGGTAGTAGCGTAGGCGACCTCCCCAGCGACCATATGGCGATTCTTCAAAATGGCTCCGTCAATCACCTTACTCCCAACAATCTACAAGGCCCTGTAACTGCTTCGGCCACTAGCAACAATATCGAAGACGGAAAAAATCATTTAGTAAACATTCGGTGGGATTCCCAAACACTTACGCTAGAAGTGTATTTTGATTGTCAACTACGTCTAAGACTCAAAAAAGACATTGTAGCTGATATTTTTAGCGGTAAACCCGAAGTGTGGTGGGGCATTTCAGGCTCTACGGGCGGTGCTTACAACATCCAAACCGTATGCCTGAAAAAAGAAGCCGTTCTTAAAAATGTATTCAAAGACATTTGTCCTAACCAAGAAGTACTCCTCACAGGTCGCACTTCTTCCGACGGAGCTTATCAGTGGACACCCACCACATCGCTTTCCGCTCCTAGCTCGCGTACCCCCATAGCACGTCCTACACAAACCACTACCTACACAGTCAGCTACCGCAGCGACTGTGGAATCACCGTCAAAGACACGATTCGGGTAGAAGTAGTCCCTTTTCCCAAAGTGGATTTTGGTACTCCAAAAGAGGTCTGTCCTAAACGTACAGTGGATATCATACCCACTTTCACGCCACAAGATACTGCCGTCAGATACCGATGGTCGACGGGTGCAACTATCCCCAAAATTACAGTCAATCAACCCGGACAATATGACCTCACGCTCTCTAAGGGTAATTGTAACGTCAAAACCTCTACTGAAGTAATAGCAGGCAAGCCCCCTACCCTAGCCCCCAATCAACAATTATGTTTTACAGGATTGACTCTTGTGTTGGAAGCAGGTACTTCTGAGCCAAATCTACGCTATCTCTGGAACCCTGGCAATGAAACGACCCCAACCCTTTCGGTATCTCAGTCAGGTAAGTACGAAGTTTTGGTAAGTACTGAAGCAGGTTGCGAAGCTCTCCGCACCATAGAATTGACTCCTTCTCCTACCGTAAAACTAGGGCGAGATTCTACCCTTTGCGAAGGTGAAAGCCTCGTATTAAGTCCCCTTATTAGCAGCCCAAATCCTAGTGTGCCTTATACTTATGCTTGGTCGTCGGGTGCTACTACGCCTTCTATCATTGTGTCCAAAACGGGCACTTACACCGTGCGAATCACTCAAAACTCTTGCTCAGCTTCGGATTCGGTACAGGTCACGATACAACAATGTGACGTAAGAGTATTTGCTCCAGATGTATTTACTCCCAATGGCGACGGCATCAATGATACGTTTCAATTGTTTATCACTGGTGGAACACCCCATAAGCTCACCATTTACAATCGATTAGGTCTTGCGATTTACAACGAAGAAAGCTCCAAACCTCAATGGGACGGTTTCTTTAAAAATGCGCTATGTCCTCTTGATAGCTATACTTATATTTTTGAATATAAAAACCTAAAAACCAGCAACATACAGCAACATTACGGCTCTGTTATGCTTCAGCGATAGTGTTGTTTAAGGTCAAATTTATCAAGTTTCTCAAAATAAATTGCAAGCATGAGCTAAACTTGAGTATGTTTATTTTTTAAAAACATGCTTCATCACTTATGAAACACCTTGTATACTACTTGCTACTAGGAATGGGCTTCCCTTGTTTTGCCCAAAAACCTACTATCGATCAACTGCGCACAAGCATTGTATCCAAACTAGGCCAAATAGAAGGTGACTTTGCAGTTGCATTCAAAGACCTTCAAACCCAGCAAACGTTGTTTATTAACGAAAAAGAAAATTTTCATGCGGCAAGTACCATGAAAACGCCGGTGATGATGGAAGTTTTTAGACAAGCACAAGCTGGAAAATTCAATCTGAGTGATTCTATTTTGGTCAAAAATGAATTTAAAAGTATTGTGGATGGCAGTCCTTTTAAGCTCGACATCAGTGACGATAGCGCCGATGATATGTATAAAAAAATCGGTTCTAAAATGACCATTTATGACCTCACGTATCAGATGATGATTGTGAGTAGCAATTTGGCCACCAATATTCTGATTGACTTAGTAGATGCCAAGAAGGCAAACCAATTCATGCGTGAATTGGGAGCCAAAGATATAAATGTGCTGAGAGGCGTAGAAGATACCAAAGCCTTTGAAAAGGGCCTCAGCAACACCACAACGGCCTATGATTTGATGCTTATTTTTGAAAAAATAGCTCAAAAAAAAGTAGTATCGCCTACAGCATCCGATAAAATGATTCAAATACTTTTGGACCAAAAATTCAACGAAATCATTCCTGCACAGCTTCCTTCCAACGTCCGAGTGGCGCACAAAACTGGCTCTATTACTGGTGTTAGGCATGATTCAGGGATTGTATATTTACCTAACGGTAAGGCATACGTGTTGGTTTTACTTTCCAAAAAACTAACCAATCCCGAAGCAGGCGTCAAAGCAATGGCTGAAGTATCCGAAATGATTTACAATTTTGTGAAATAAACTATTTTTTAATTTATGCTCTCACTTCAGGGAATTCACCATGTAGCCATTATTTGTAGCGATTATGCTCGTTCCAAACATTTTTATACCGAAATACTGGGATTGACCGTCATAGCAGAAGTGTATCGAGCTGAGCGTGATTCTTATAAATTGGATTTGGCGGTCAATGGTCTGTATCAAATTGAGCTTTTTTCGTTTCCCAATCCCCCTGCTCGTACTTCTCGCCCCGAAGCTGCGGGACTCCGACATTTAGCTTTTAAGGTAGCAGACATTCATCAAACCCATACTTTGCTTCGCAATGCAGGAGTGATCTGTGAAGAAATAAGACAAGATGAATTTACCCAAAAATCCTTCTTTTTTATAGCTGACCCCGACGACCTCCCGATTGAGTTTTACGAAATTTGACCTTTCTCGCGTAGATTATTCGTAATTTTGTGCTATGAAAATCAAAACATCTGTCTTCGTCAAAAGCTCGTCCAACAATGAGCAATGTCCCGCCCCTGACCGCCCTGAATATGCTTTCATTGGGCGTTCGAATGTAGGCAAATCATCTTTGATTAACTCGCTCACTCAGCGTCGCGATTTGGCCAAGACCTCCTCAAAGCCCGGTAAAACACAGGTAATCAACCATTTCAATATCAACAACGAATGGTATTTGGTAGATTTACCCGGCTATGGCTACGCCAAAGTTTCGCAAGCCGACCGAAAAAAATGGAGCGAAATGATTGAAAATTATCTCTTCAAACGCGAAAGCCTAGTCTGTACTTTTGTATTGATAGATAGTCGTATTGAGCCTCAAAAAGTAGACCTTGAATTCATAGAAAAATTGGGTACTCAAGGCGTTCCATTTGCGTTGGTTTTTACAAAAACTGATAAATTGACGGCAAATCAACTCAAAATCAATCTCGAAAATTATAAAAAAACCTTGCTAGAAACTTGGGTAGATTTACCCCAAATTTTTGTTACGTCATCAGTAGCTAATCAAGGCCGCGAAGAAATTCTCCAACAAATCAATGAGTGGAATCAATTACCAAAATGAAAATAACTACCCTCACCATCAATCCGGCCGTTGACAAAAGTACGTCTATCGACCGCCTCATTCCAGAGCAAAAACTCCGCTGTGACAATCCTCGTTTTGACGCTGGCGGTGGGGGTATCAATGTATCCAAAGGCTTGAGGAGATTGGGAAGCAATTCTTTAGCTATTTTTACGGCAGGCGGGCCTACAGGTCAGCACCTGGAAGAGCTACTCAAACAAGAGGAAATTGAGACCAAAGTAGTAACGACTCAGCAATGGACACGTGAAAATTTTATCGTAGCCGAAACTTCTACCAACGCCCAATATCGTTTTGGGATGCCAGGTGCTGCACTTTCAGAGTCCGAAAAACAAGCCTTTTTAGATACCTTAGCCCAATCGCAGGCCGACTACGTGGTGGCGAGTGGTAGTCTTCCTCCTGAAATGGAAGTAGATTTTTACGAAAAGGTAGCGGCGATTTCAAAAAAAATGAACGCCCGGCTAATTCTGGACACTTCTGGCGAGCCTTTGAAAGCGGCCTGCGACGAAGGGGTATTTTTGTTAAAACCCAATATCGGCGAACTAGAAGCTTTGGTGGGAGCCTCCAAACTGGAAATGGACGACGTAGATGATGCCGCCCGTATGCTCATCGGCGATGGTAAGTGCGAGGTAGTGATTGTATCGATGGGACCTAAAGGTGCGATATTGGTTACCAAAGATTTAGTCGAACACGTACCCGCTCCGCCCGTTCAAAAGCGCAGTACGGTAGGAGCAGGTGATAGTATGGTAGCGGGCATGACGTGGGCACTTACCCAAGAGTTATCTTATTTGGAGATGCTTCAGTGGGGGGTCGCATGTGGATCTGCTGCCACTATGAACGAAGGTACTCAGCTCTTTTTACGCGCCGATGTCGACCGACTTCTAAGTTGGCTTCAAAAACTCAACAAGAAGAAATAACTTATTTCTTGCTTTGATGTTGTATTTACAATCTCATCTCTATTGAAAACTTATTTCCAACATATAAGCGAAGGCATTCGTACCACTTTGGCAGGTATGAAACTCACATTCAAGCATTTGTGGGACGCTCGCCACCGTCGTAGCCAAAACAATATTCGCGAAGACGACTATTTCAACGAGTCAAATGGTATGGTGACACTCCAGTATCCTTTTGAATCGATGCCCATTCCTGACAATGGTCGCTATCGTCTTCACAACGAAATGGATGACTGTATTGTATGCGACAAATGCGCCAAGGTATGTCCCGTAGATTGTATTGATATCGAACCTATCAAAGCTACTAGCGAAATCGGGAAAGCATCCGACGGCTCTCCGATTCGCCTCTATGCCGCCAAATTTGACATCGATATGGCAAAATGCTGTTATTGTGGTTTGTGTACTACCGTATGCCCTACCGAATGCCTTACGATGACCAAAACCTTTGATTACAGCGAGTTTGATGTCAAAGACATGAATTATCACTATTCTAATCTGACGCCCGAACAAGCAGAAGAGAAGAAGAGTTTGTACGAGCAGTTTGTAAGGGAAAAAGAAGAGTTGAAAAAACAAAGTGCTACGGCCAAAGTCACTTCTGTAGAGGACGAAACGGCCAAACCAAAACCCGCTTTTAGACCTTCGCCTAAACCAACTCTTCCCACTACCGAAAGTAAAACGACTGAGGAGACTAACGAAATAGCCCCGGCAGCAACACCTAGACCAAAACCTGCGTTCGTTCCTAAAAAGTCGGTACCAGAAACTTCCGTCGAAGACAGCGACGCCACGCCACAAGCAGCACCCAAACCAAAACCTGTTTTTGTTCCTAAAAAAACTACGTCGGAAAATACCGTCGAAGACAGCGACGCCACGCCACAAGCAGCACCCAAACCAAAACCTGTTTTTGTTCCTAAAAAAACTACGTCGGAAAATACCGTCGAAAACAGCGACGCCAAGCCACAAGCAGCACCCAAACCAAAACCTGTTTTTGTACCTAAAAAAACTACGTCGGAAAATACCGTCGAAAACAGCGACGCCACACCACAAGCAACGCCAAAACCAAAGCCTATTTTTGTACCTAAAAAACCTGAAACAGAAACAAAAAGCACTGAAAATCAGGAGGCATCTTCTTTGGAAGCAGTAAATAAAAACACCGATTCAGAACCAGAAAAACCTCGTTCTAAACCGGTGTTTAAGCCTACCATGAAGCCCAAAAAAGAAGAGTAATCCGGTTACCCTTCAGGATTTGTTTCTTGCTCGCTAGCAGGTGCTGTTTTGGGTGCTTCCGGTGTTTTTCTAGTAGTTGCTTGCTTAGGAGCTGGAGCCGCCGCAGGTGCTGGTTTAGCGGCTTTTGGCCTAGGAGCAGGCTTGGCTACGGGAGCTTCTTCCACCTTTTCGGGAGTTGCTTCCACCGCTTTGGTCGGTACCTCCACAGGCGCGCTTTCCTTCACTTCTTTCACCTTCCCTTCCTTTGCTTTTTTATCTGTTTTTTTGACCTTGGCTTTTTTCTCCTTCTCTTTTTCTTGCTTCACCTTTTTCTTAGCCTCTTGGTCTGCTTTTTTGGTTTCTTTTTTCTTTATTTTCTCTAACTTTTTAGCCAACTTTTCCGCAGTCTTTTTGATAGCCTTTGCAATTTTTTTTGAGGTGCTTTCGCCCACAATCGCGGCTGCAATTTTCTCCGCAATCTCACTCGTGCTTTTTTTCTTGTCTGATTTCATCTTGATACTGTTTTATGTAATTGATTTTGAGAAAAAACCTGACCCCCAAACATGTCAGCGTCTTTTATTGATGTTAAAGTATAAAAAGTGAAGCAAAATATCGCCAAAGGTTCCGTTATTTTTCCTTCCTACCAAAGTAGAGACTCATTTTCAAGTTTATTTTTTCAGGATTTTCGAAACAAAATCCCACGCCACAATCCCTGCACTTACCGATACATTGAGGGAATGTTTGGTACCAAACTGCGGAATTTCCAGACATACATCACATTGCTCAATAAGCGAGTCACTCACTCCAAACACCTCATTTCCAAGCACAAAAGCATATCTATCCGACACATGTGGGTCAAAATCATTGAGCATTACACTTCCCTCAGCCTGCTCCAAAGCGGCGATTTTGTATCCTTCTGATTTTAATTTTTGGACAAGGGCGAGCGCATCCGAGCTATGTTCCCATTCTACCGACTCATCTGCACCGAGGGCAGTCTTGGTAATATCTCGATGTGGTGGTGTTCCGGTGAGGCCACATAGGTATATCTTCTGAACCCTAAAAGCATCAGCGGTGCGAAATACCGAGCCCACATTGTTTAAGCTCCGAATATCATCTAATACAAATACAAAAGGATTTTTTTCGACGTTTTTAAAATCTTCAACCGACAATCGATTGAGGTCATCCATGGACAATTTACGAGGAGACATTTTTGAAAAATTACAAGTTAGTAAATTCTGACCCAGAGTCTGAAGCTACAAAAGTAGGCAGAATATCACAGTCGGAAACTAGCATCCGTCAAAAACTGTTACCTTTGTACTAGTGATTAAAAACGTAGAATGGAAGAATACCGCTTACACACTTTGCCCAATGGCATACGTGTCGTACATAAACAAGTACCTCATACCCAAATCGCCCATTGGGGCATTATGCTCGACATTGGTAGTCGAGATGAACAAGCACACCAACAAGGATTAGCTCATTTTTGGGAACATATGGCCTTCAAAGGCACCCAAAAACGCAAGTCGTACCACATCATCAATCGTCTCGAAACGGTGGGCGGCGAGCTCAATGCTTACACTACCAAAGAAAAAGTATGTTTTCATGCTTCATTGCTAGCATCGCACAGCGACAAAGCAATCGAGCTTTTGTCTGACATTGCATTTCACTCGATTTTTCCCGAAAAACAAATCGAAAAAGAGCGAGGAGTTATCTTAGAAGAAATGGCCATGTACTACGACTCTCCCGAAGATGCGATTCAGGATGAGTTTGATGAAGTGGTTTTTCAAAATCATCAACTAGGACGCAATATTCTGGGTACGCCCGAAAGTGTCAATTCTTTCAGAAGAGAAGATTTTCAGAATTTCATCTCCGAAAATCTTGACACTGAACGCATTGTGGTATCATTGGTCAGCAATTTGCCTTTCAAAAAAGCCATCAAACAGGCCGAAAAATACTTGTATGATTTGCCATATCGTACCACCACCCGCATCCGTACTTCGCCCGAAATCTACATTCCTCAATCATTGAAAGTAGCCCGTGGCATGACCCAAGCCCAAGTAGCAATGGGACGACCTTCTTATGCCCTCATGGACGATAAGCGCCTTCCCTTTTTTATGCTGGTCAATTTGCTCGGTGGGCCGGGTCTCAATTCGCGTTTCAACATGACCCTGCGCGAAAAATACGGGCTGGTTTATTCGATAGAAGCCAACTATTCACCTTATTTAGATACCGGTTTTTTGGGAGTATTTTTTGGAACAGAACCCAAAAACCTCGACAAAGCGACCTCACTCATCTACCGCGAATTACGCCAACTAAGAGAAAAACCCCTTACTACTACTCAGTTACATAATTTAAAAGTACAACTAATGGGGCAACTAGCGATGTCGGAAGAAGGGAATCAGAGTTTTATGCTGATGATGGCAAAAAGTATCTTAGATACCGGCAAGGTGGATTCTTTGCCCGAACTCTTTGCCGAAATCGAAGCAGTACAAGCCTCTCAACTACAAGACATTGCCCAAGAGATGTTTGACGAGCGGCAGTGGAGTACTCTTACATTTTTGCCCGAAGCTGAGTAATAACCGTTTGACTAAGGCCTTTTTGCCCAAACATAGATTTTATTGATAAACCATGCTTATATCATCGATATAGTTTTTAGAAACTGGGATAACGTTATTGTTGATAATCAAACTCTTAAGGCTAAATTTCTCTATTTTGGTTTTATTCACGACATAGGCTCGATGAGTTTGTATAAAGATCGTTGGGGGGAGTACCTCTAATACTTGTTTGAGAGTAGAGCGACTTTTATATACTTTATTGGAAGTATAAAATAAAAGATAATTTCCTTCAGATTCTACATAGTCAATTTCTTCTATTGACAACTCCACATTATATTCTCTATCCTTCACCAAAATAGAAGGCTTACGAGGGTGTTTAGAAACCTGACGCAGGGCAAGTGTCACCGCCGTTATTAAATCAATATTTTTGAAAGGCTTTGTAATAAAGGCATTTGGTGCAGTGGCTACCGCCTTCTTAATAATATCGGTAGTATCGTAAGCTGTCAAATATATAAAAGGAACATCATATTTGTCATGAAGCACGTTTCCGAGGCTTATTCCGTCTTGTTCATTTTCGCCTAAGTTAATATCCAAAACCGCAATATGCACCTCTTCTTTTTTTAGTATTTCAAAAGCTTCATGCGTGTTTTTCGCTTCCAAAATCTTATATCCATTTTCTAAAAGTATTTTTTTAGAAAGTCTTCGATTAAGAAAATCGTCTTCTACCAACAAAACCGTTTGTGTTTCCATAAGCAATTATTTAAAAGAGAGTGTAAGTTCAAAGCCACCATGCTGACTACTTTCAATGCTAGCGTCCAATTGTTCTATCAAACCTTTTATGATTTCCATACCTAGTCCTTTTTCATTATTTTTTTTGAAATCAAACCCGATACCGTTATCGGCATAATACAACTTATTTTTTTTGTTCTCTTCTTTGGTAAGTGCAATATCAATCACTCCAATAGAACGCCTTTTAAAAGCATGTTTCATGCTATTGCTAACCAACTCTACAATAATAAGACCTACAGGAAGTGCTTTTTCAATCGACATTTTTTCTATATCGCAATCAACATTGAGGTTTATTTTTTTTCGATGATTATCATAAGATTCTTTCACTAACTCCGAAAGCTCCACAATGTATTTTTTCAAATCTACCTCATTGACACTCTCTGATATATTTAGTTTTTTGTGGAGCAACGCCATAGAGTGAATACGGTTTTGATTTCCTCTGATGAGTTCCTCAATATTGTTGAAATCTACTGATTCTTTTTGTATTTCAAGTATGCTAATCACGTGCTGCAAGTTGTTTTTGACCCGATGCGCAAGTTCTGACAGTAGTACCTGTTTTTGTTCTAAGGTTTTCATCAACTCTTCTACCTGCTTGCTGATTATCTTATTTTGGGAATTGATTTTTTTATTCGTTCTTAATAGTAAAACAGCCGCAACAGCAATCACAGTAAGTAAGCTAACTACAAAAATCATTTGTTGATTTTGATTTTTTATGACGGCTTCTTTTTTGTCATTTTGGTATTGTTCGGTAATTTTTTTTATTTCGGCAGTTTCCATTTTTTTATTTTCTTCAACATACGAATTATGGTATTTTTTATAGTAGTAGTGCGCCGAATCTATGTTTCCTAGAGCCTCAAATATATCACTTCTAACTTGATACACACTTGGTGTAATGTAGGCTATCGATGATTTCATCATAAAAATAGCCGAATCACTATATACCAATGCTTCTGTATTATGACCATGCCTCAACAAAATAGCAGCAATACCACTAAACTGACCGGCAGCCGAGCCAAAATCTTTCACTTCTAAGAATTTTTTGGCAGCCATAGATTTATATCCAATCAGTTTTCGATATAGACTATCAGGCAAATTTGCTCCTAATAGTAAATAAGCATCTCTTTCTTCCCTGATATTGTGGTATTTGGTAGCATATTCTAGGGCTTTTTGCGCATAATATGCCGTTGAGTCTCTCTTTTTTATGAGGCGATAATAAGACGCCATCCGAATGCAATAAACACTATAAATATTTTCGAGCTTGTTTTGTTTGTACGTAGCGTAAGCTTTATCCAAGTATTGTTTACACAACCTCATGTCTTCTCCTACTTCATACACTATGGCGATGAACAAACAAGAGTTATATATTTTTTCGGGCAACTTATATTCTTCTGCCTCTTCCAGTGCTTCTAAACCCATTTGAAGTGCTGTAGAAAAATCCCCTTTTAAAGAAACCAGAAACCCTCTTTGAAGCATCACTTGTATCTTAGCATCTTTATATTCTTTGGTGGTATATTTGGTGGTTAACAAATCATACAATTCGTTTGCTTCATTTTCTGCTTGGTCATAATTATGCCAATAATGCAGCAGCAAGCTGTCTATTCTCTCGACCCTTCGTGCCAGCCATTTGTTCTGGCCTTGAGTAAAGTGGCTAAAAAAAATCAGAAATGCTAGAAGTATATATTTTTGGGGCATACAGTACTTATAAAAATGGTGTGTTTAGGAGAATAAAAAAAATAGCATCCTGAAACGGGATTATTAGATTTCCCCAAAGCCACCCGCAATATCGGCATTTTTGATATAATGTAAGTCAAAAAAAGCGTTAGAACAAAGGTATGGGTACTATCATAATCCAAATGTACAGGCCACTACTTTTGGCTTACAATCACTAATATCTGACTAAGAATAGATTGTACTAATTCTATCTCAGCTATAAAAAAACAACATCAGCTCCCATTCTTTTCCGATTTCAATCTATTCTTTTACCGTATCGTCTGTTAATCAGGAATTAAGAATAGCAAAATGGCTATTTCAATATTGGGGTTTGTGAAGCTAAAATGGTTCAATAGCTGGTTATTTCTACCGGTCGAAAATAGTCTGTTTTTTGATTTTGGCACCCTAATAGTAAAAACTATGCCCTTTTCTTAAGTCTACAATAGATTGAAAAGGGCATAGTTTTTAGTAACTCAAGAATAACAGCAATATATTATTGCACAAATGAAGGGTCATGCCAGATGAATTCTCCTCACAAACCTGACGTTATTAATCTGCCAGATTATAATACTTCTTCACCGCCTCATAGTCATTATAGTCTACCGCAGCTTGTCGGCCAGTAGGCACGCCGCCGGGTATAATGACATAGCGTATTTTGTTAAAAAATGAAGAGGTAGAGTTGGCAAACCCAATTGGAATTGTTTTTATATCCCCCATAAACACTCTCGAAAAAATCAATTTTTGGGGTTCAAAATTAATATTATTATCAATCATACCCACTATAGAACCATTCTCCACCCAATAATTTACAAATGGCAACGGTTGTATATTGGTTCCAGATACAGGCTTGCCATAGACCAATATTGTTCCCTTATCTATCACATCCTGTGTAATCTGAGGCGCGTCAAAAGTGAAGGCTTTTACCATTGCCGTGTTTACAGTAATGGCAGGAAAGCTTAACCAAGGACTATAAATTACATTGGCCGTCCCAGCATCACCTTTATCTCCCTTAGGTCCGGTATCACCCTTAGCTCCAGTATCACCTTTGGCTCCAGCAGGTCCTATGGCACCATCTTCACCTGTACAATTGATAAACATTACTGCACTCACCAATAGTGCAAGGGCTGGAAAAAACATTCTTTTTTTCATTGATTAATTAAAGTTAAATTATTAAGATTTATTTAGAATGATGTTTCAAACTTTATAACACAGAAAATTTCAGGGATATAACACTTGAAAACCTTCTATTTATATTGTATACGAGGTATAGTTAAAATATCTTTGGTCTAAATAGTACATTTTGACCAAAGCTGATTTTCAAATAATATAGCCCTAAGGCAATAGACCAATGTTATGGTTAATTTTAGCATTTAGAAGAAAAGTTTAGGTAGTAATAGCAAGGACATTACACAAAGCTTTATCTTCTATTTGGTTTTCATTCTAACCCAGAACTCATTGGCAATATTACTTATCAAGTATACACTCGCAAAACTTTAGGGATATAACTCAGTAATTAGGGATAAAAACTCAATACTTGCTATTCGACTCATTGTATCTATCCTAAAAGGGCATTTCAGAAGAGCTTAAAAGAATGAGGGAGACCAGGGTACCACAGGCTCAACCCTATCTGATGGGAAGAGGTACGATATTGGCTCATAATCAAGAAAATCTTGCTCCTTTATGTACTGAGGGGCATCAGATGCCTAAAAAGCCTGTACCTCTACAAATAGTAACCGTACGATAAAAATAGCCTTGTTATACCCAATTTTGCTTCTTTTTCGTTTATATTTGTTGAAACAAAATGTACTGAATGGATTTTTTGCCTGCAGCTATAGAAGCTTATGCGCTGGCACATACGTCGGCTGAAAGCCCACTACTGGCACAACTCAATCGTGAAACTCACGCTAAAGTACTCCAACCTCGAATGCTTTCGGGGCATTTGCAAGGTCGATTATTATCGCTGTTTTCGACCATGATACGCCCGCGTCGCATCCTCGAAATCGGGACTTATACTGGATACTCGGCTCTTTGTTTGGCAGAAGGACTTAGTGATGACGGCCTATTGGTTACGATTGATGTTAATGAAGAACTATATGATTTTACCCGTAAGTTTTTTGATAATTCCCCCTTCGGTCACAAGATAGATTTTAGAATCGCTAATGCCGCCGAAGAAATCCCAACTTTAACTGATACCTTCGATTTAGTATTTATAGACGCCGATAAGCTCAACTATGGCTTATATTATGACTTAGTATTTGACAAAGTTCGCAAAGGTGGAGTAATCATTGCTGACAATGTTCTTTGGAGTGGAAAAGTTGTGCAAACCGATAAGAAAATAGACAAAGACACCCAAGCACTTTTAGATTTTAATCAAAAAATTCATCAAGATCCACGCGTCAGCAACATCCTTCTTCCTATGAGAGACGGTCTTCTGATTGCTTGGAAACACTAACATTTAGCAGAACGAAAAAGATGAAACGTATCGCCACCCTAACCACATTCATTTCTCTTTACTCGGTAGTATTACTGTGGGCACAAAATACAATCCCTACCATCCCTCGTAGTGTGGGATTTGCAGGCATGAATATCCAACTAGACGAAGATGCCCGAGCCGTGATTCAGGCTGATGTAAAGGCGCTATTGGGCAATAAAAAATTTTGGGATGCTAAACTCGACCGCTGCGTCATGTTTTTCCCACTTATTGAGGGCGTTTTGATTGATGAGGATGTACCAGTAGATTTTAAATTTTTGGCAGTGCAAGAAAGTGGCTTACAGCCTGATGCGGTGTCGGCTTCTAATGCGGTAGGTTTTTGGCAGTTTAAAAAAGAGACCGCCGTCGATTATGGCCTTCGCGTAAATGATCAAGTAGACGAACGAAAAAACATCATTTCTTCGACCCGGGCTGCTGCTCAGTATCTCAAAAAAAGCAATATCCAATTCAACAACTGGATTGCGTCTCTTTATTCTTATTATTTAGGAGCAGGTGGCATCAGCAAAACTATCCCTACGGAGTGGGCGTATGCTAGAGAAGTCCAACTCAATGGAAAATCAGATCGCTATATTTTGAGATTTTTGGCCCACAAAATCGCTATTGAATCTTCCATAGACCGCTATCAATCACCCAATACTATCGCCCTTCTCGAATATCCTAAAGCGAGCGGACGTACTTTGGCCTCTATTGCCTCTGAAGTTGAAATTGACGAAGTCACATTACGTACTCACAACCGCTGGCTTACTGGCAATGACATTCCCTCGGATAAAGAATATTCATTGATTATTCCGGTCAATAACGATCAACTTTCTAATACCCGTAGCCGCTTGGCTTCGTTGAAAACACCCAATCAACGTGACAATTTTACCCAAAAAGACATTGGGTTTCCTATCTTAAATCGGGCTCAAGGGTATAGTAGTAGCCTTCTTTTATACGAAATCAATGGTCTGCCAGGTATCATGGCCGACAACAGCGACAATATCGAAAGCCTTGCTCGCAAAGCGAAAGTAAGTTTCAGTAGTTTTTTGCGCTACAACGATATGTCTGAACGCGACCCTATCGTGCCCGGTAGTGTCTATTATTTAGCCAAAAAGAACAAAAAAGCAGCCGTACCTTTTCATACCGTACGAGATGGAGAGTCGCTGTGGAAAGTATCGCAGATTTATGGAATTCGTCTCAAAAATTTGGTCAAATACAACCGCATGGACAATCGCAACCAACGCCCACAAACAGGTCGTGTGCTTTGGTTAGCGAAGCGTCGCCCCAAAAATACACCCGTCGAAGTGATTGAAATTCCAGTAGAAGATGAGTGGAGACCTAGCGTTAATAAGTCTCAGCCTCGGGTTGCTACGCAGGAAACATTTTCAACTTCTACAGAGTTGCCTTCCAACCCTCCCGCCAATAATACCAACAAAATTCCTCAGAATCCTTCTGAACGTAAAGTATACACGCCCAAAATGGCAGACACTCCTCCCAGCAACGATACCAATAAGTCGGTGTCTGACTCGGGTGATGGAGTAGAGATTACGGATGTAAATTCCATTCCAACAAATTCATCCAAAAGCAATACACCTACAACCTCTACAAAACCCAATCGACGTGCCCCTTCATTCAATCCAAACGACGACGATAAAGTAGTAATCATTAATGATGAAGCAGAAGCAAATAGAGCTAAAACCACTAATACACGCCCCGCAGCTTCTACCAAAAATAACACTACTGCTTCTACCACCAAGCCAACGACTACTACGCCTCCAGCTTCTAGCACTGCGACCAAGCCTAAAACTACGACTGCACCTCCTACCCCAACTTCCTCAGGAAACGCGAAGCCTGTTGTCCATGTAGTAGAAGCAGGGCAAACCTATTTTAGTATTTCAAAAATGTATGATGTAACCGTCAATGATATTTTGTATTGGAACAACCTGACTCTTGACTCTAAGCTTGCAGTAGGGCAAAAGCTTAAAATCTCACCCGTAGGTAATACCATTTCGCAACAACCTACCAAGGAAGAATTTTTGACACATACCGTAGCTCCCAAAGAAACGATGTTTAGCATCTCTCAAAAGTATGGGGTTAAGATTGATGATATCAAAGAATGGAATGGCCTCAGCGACAATGGAGTGAAAATAGGCCAACAACTCAAGATTAAAAAACAATGATAGTGATTGACAATACCGTCATCAGTGATGATGTAGCGGATCAGTTTTTTGTGTGTGAACTTACTAAATGCAAGGGTGCATGCTGTGTAGAAGGCGATTTGGGAGCACCTTTGGCCGAATCAGAGCTAGAGGTATTGGAAGAGGTATATCCTCTCGTAAAACCTTACCTCAATCAAAAAGGCATAGAGGCTATTGAGACCCAAGGGCTCTATGAGCAAGACTCAGATGGCGACTATGTCACTACTACAGTCAATGGACGCGAATGCGCCTACGCAATTTATGATAAAAAAGGAATTTTGAAATGTGGAATTGAACAAGCTTTCTTAGACGGGAAAATCGCTTTTCGAAAACCCATTTCCTGCTATTTGTACCCGATTAGAATTACTAAATATGACCATTTTGATGCTCTCAACTACGACCGTTGGCATATTTGCAAACCTGCTTGTCACAACGGACGTGAACTAGGAGTACCTATTTACAAATTCCTAAAAGACCCACTTATCACCAAATACGGGGAGAGCTGGTACCAAGAATTGGTTCATAAAATCGAAAGTAAATCATAACACTCGTTTAAAGTGGAACCCAAAAATTTCTTCAACGATGTATATGATGTAGTAAGGCAGATTCCTGCGGGACGCGTCACATCTTATGGAGCGATTGCCACTTTTTTGGGTTCTAAACTTAGCGCGCGTATGGTAGGATGGGCCATGAACGCCTGTCATACCATGCCTGATGTACCTGCTCACCGAGTAGTAAACCGTAACGGCATTTTGTCAGGTAAACACTTCTTCGGAAGCCCTACTGCCATGGAGGATTTGCTCTCAGCGGAGGGGATTGTGGTCAAAGAGGATAAAATCATAGACTTCAAAAAACACTTTTGGAACCCAAGCGACGAACTTCTTTGATAAACGCCTAGGCATCAATCCTTTCTAGTGCCTTCCACTTACTAGTCTCATACCCACCAACTGCCCATTGGTGCTAAAAACGGAGATTTGGCACGATATATGCGCATCAGCTCAAAAAGCCAGATAATATGCGCATATTCTCATATTTATTCGTGTGTTTTGCCTATACCAGTCTACAGGCGCAGTCTGTTCAGTGGGCATCGAAAGTCGTAGGTATGTCGTCTGAATATACCCAAGGCAGCGGCCAACAATACCGAGCCGTACAAGTTTTAGGAAAACCCAACAAGCTTCCTCAGGCCGAGAGCGGCGCCTCTGCTTGGCGAGCATCTACCCCAGATGCGGGCGAAGAATGGCTCAAAGTGAGTTTTGAAACACCCACCGCAGTAAGGCAAGTGGCCATTGGTGAAAACTTTGGTGGAGGGTGTATCGATAAAGTCTTTGCGTATGATACTCAAGGTAACGAATACCAAATTTACAAATCCAAAAACACCACCTCAGAACGCAACGCTGGCATGTTTCGAGTATGGCTCCCACAGCTTTCTACCTACAAAGTAACGGCTGTGAAGGTGGTATTAGACACCAAGCTCGTAAAGGGCTGGAACGAAATAGACGCTATTGGCATCTCAGCCAGTGAAAGCCCCGTGGAAGCCCAAATCAATGTAGTTAAGAATGTTCCAAAAGAACTCAAAAAAGAAAACCTAGGCCCCAACGTCAATTCCAAAGCCAACGAAGTCGCCCCAGTGATTTCGCCTGATGGACACACGATTTATTTTACTCGCTACGATCATCCCGGAAACCTCCGCGCCAAAGAAGACTATGATGTATGGTATGCCGAAGAAAAAAACGGAGTATGGCAATACGCCAAAAACATGGGGTCACCTATCAACAACCTGCAAGAAAACTCAATTTGCTACATTTCGCCCGATGACCGTACGGCTTTGCTGATGAATATTTATCATCCAGACGGTGCCTTGTCCAAAGGAGTATCGATAAGTCACAAAAACCGCAACGGATGGAGTTTTCCGCAGCAATTAGGCCTCCAAAACTACGTTAACGAACACTCATTCTCAGGATTTTATATCAGCCCTAATGGAAAAGCAATGATACTCTCGCTTCAAGATGCCAATACCATCGGCGGCTCTGACTTGTACGTATCTTTCTTACAAACCGACGGCAAATGGTCTTCTCCCGTCAATATGGGTATGAGTATCAATACTGCCGACGATGAGTATACGCCTTTTTTAGCGACCGATAACCAAACCTTGTATTTTACATCAAATGGTCGCAGTGGCTATGGCGAAATGGATATTTACGTAAGCCGACGCCTAGATGATACTTGGAAAAAATGGTCGGAGCCCGAAAACCTCGGCCCTGCTTTCAATACTTTTGACTTCGAGGCACATTTCACTATCCCGGCATCGGGTGCTTATGCCTATTTTTGTTCGTCCGAAAATTCACTAGGTGAATTTGATATTTTTAGGGTAAAACTCCCCGAACCAATCCGCCCCAATCCTACCGTCATCTTAAAAGGAGCCGTAATAGACCAACTCACCAAGCGCCCTCTCCAAGCGCAAGTGATTGTAGAAGATACCGAGCAAAAGCAAACGCCCCAAGTCCTAGATTATGCTCCCGAAGTAGGCGATTTTAAGATGATATTAGATACAAAAAAACAATACAATCTTACCGCCCAGCACAAAGGATACCAAGCTAGTGGTATGACGATTGACTTGAGTCAAGAAAACCAATACCGCGAAATTAGACGAGAAATAGTGCTTACTCCTATCGAAATTGGCAAAAAAATCACCCTCAATACCATTCGTTTTGCACAAAGCAAATTTGACCTTTTGCCTTCGTCCCTACCCGAGCTTGATCGAATCGCCCAAATGATGACCGAAAACGCTGATATGGAAATTTTAATAGAAGGCCATACCGACAATGTAGGTGACTTCAACGCTAATGTACAGCTTTCAAAAGACCGGGTAGAAGAAGTAAAGCGCTACCTTATTTCCAAAAACATCGAACAAGCTCGAATTCAGACCAAAGGCTATGGTCCCACTCGCCCCGTAGCGCCCAACACAACCGAAGAAAATCGTAAAGTAAACCGAAGGGTAGAGTTTACCATTCTCAAAAAGTAAGTTTCTATACTTAACGATTATTTTATGAACTAAAGAGGAGAATAAAACTGAAATTTTGGCGGTTTTAGGCGTTATTTACATCACAAACGAAAAACACCAAGAGATGCCTTCTGAGCAATTTGTCGAATTCTTTCATGATATCCTCATTTCCTTGCACGAAAACATCCGTGATTTGCAAGGCAAAAAGGCATTTGCAGACCCCGAAGAACAAGATTATTTGGATGGTCGCTTGTTTAGCTATCATGAAGTATTGGAAATCATGAAGGAGTCTGCTCAAGCATTCGATATAAATCGCCAAGAATTAGGGCTTTAATTTTTTATTTACGAAAAATAAGTTGAAATCTTAGGGTATGCTTGTTCGTTTGTATCTTTGTAAGGTACAATTTTTTCTAAACATCAACCAAAAACCCTATGACTGTCACCAGCGATACATTCCCTTGGTTAAAGTACTACCCATCCGGGATGCCCTACGAAATCAATCCAGATGTGTACCCCTCGCTGCTGGAAATGATAGACGAAGGATTCGAGAAATATGCCAGAAAGCCCTCCTATGCTTGTATGGGCAAAGAAATTTCTTATGCCGAATTAGATAAAATGTCCCGTAATTTTGCTGCTTATCTTCAAGGAATAGGACTTAGTAAAGGCGACCGTATAGCAATCCAAATGCCTAATGTCATACAGTATCCGATTGCGATATTTGGGGCATTGAGAGCCGGACTCACGATAGTGAATACCAATCCACTTTACACCCCCCGCGAAATGGAGCATCAGTTTAAAGATTCTGGTGCTAAGGCTATTGTAATCTTGGCAAACTTTGCTGACAAACTCGAAAAAGTTTTGCCTCAAACCGAAATCAAGCATGTTTTTGTGACCCAAATTGGCGATACCCTTAGCTTCCCCAAAAAGCAAATTGTCAACTTTGTCGTCAAAAATATCAAAAAAATGGTTCCGCCTTTTTATCTGCCTCAAGCTGTATCATTCATGGATGCCGTCAGAGAAGGAGCGTCGATGAATTATGAGAAGCCAAACATTCACAACCTAGATTTGGCTTTTATTCAATACACAGGAGGAACCACAGGCGTATCTAAAGGTGCGATGCTCACGCATCGCAACATCATCGCTAATGTAGAAGCCAATTGCTTCTATCTTAGCCCAATGCTCCAGCAAATTCCCGAAAATGAGCCTAATATCTTGGTAGCAGCTTTACCGTTGTACCATATATATGCATTGACCTGTAATGCCTTATCAGCACTCAAAAATGGCGGGATGAATCTTCTTATTACCAATCCGCGTGATATGAATGCGTTTATTGATATTCTAAAAAAATATAAAATAACGCTTTTTACAGGCCTCAACACCCTTTTCAATGGTCTTATGAATCACCCTCGTATTGGTGAAGTAGACTTTAGTAAATTGCGCGTTACGTCGGCAGGTGGAATGGCATTACAAAAAGTAGTAGCCGAACGTTGGTACAAACTTACTGGCAACCTGCCCACCGAAGGCTACGGACTTTCGGAGACTTCTCCCGTACTTTCGGCCAATCCTCTCGACCCTAAGTTTAATAAAATCGGGACTATCGGTATTCCTTTTCCTAGCACCGAATTACGGATTTTACGCGAAGATGATACTTGGGCTGAGGTAGGCGAATCAGGCGAAATATGTGCTCATGGCCCACAAGTCATGCCGGGCTACTATAAACGTCCTGATGAAACGGCCAAGGTCATGTTTATTGACCCCGTCGATGGTCGCCAATGGTTCAAAACGGGCGATGTAGGAGTGATGGACGCGGAAGGTTATTTTAAGATTGTAGATCGTAAAAAAGACATGGTTTTGGTGTCGGGTTTCAATGTATATCCCAACGAAGTCGAGGACGTAATCGCTCAATGCCCCGGCGTACTTGAAGTGGCCTGTGTGGGAGTACCTGACGAAAAAACCACCGAAGCTGTGAAGATTTTTGTGGTAAAAAAAGATGAAAGTCTTACGAAAGAGCAGATAATGGATTTTTGCCGCCAAAACCTAACTGCTTACAAATGTCCAAAGCATATCGAATTTAGAACAGAACTGCCCAAAACCAATGTAGGCAAAATCCTCCGCAGAGCTTTGCGCGATGAAGCTACTACAAAAAATAACTAACTAATACTTGTCTCAGTATATGTTCTCAGCATAAGGCACCTTATCTTTAAGGTAGAATCATTCACAAAAAAGCCGGGCAGAAACTCCACCCGGCTTTTTAACTTTACTCAACGTTATGAAAAACTCTTTGTATATGACGTCACTAGCTATATTAAGTAACATCATAACTTATTTTTATTTAAATGGTTAGAATGCTTTGTCTCAATTTTTCACAAAATTAACATTTAAAACAATATTTTTTAATAGAACAACCACCTATAATATATTATTTTATGCACGCATACTACATACCTTCCAAATCTACCCTATTCTACTCCCCCTTTTTAGTCATAGGTTTACATCATTTGTACTCTTTTCAAAAAATTTCCCAACACTATTTCTTTTCTTCACAAAATACAATCAATTGATTATCTGAACATTGCGTATTTTATTTTTTTCTAATTTAGATTTTTGGCAATTCATGGTCTTATAGGATACCTTCTTTTTATTGCGCCATAGTTTAGTATAAGTAAATATAAATTTTGGCAATTCACCTAAATACCATACTTTCTTTTCAAAATTAATAGCCTGTCAAAGTCACTCCTCATAAAGGACATAAAAAAAGGCCAAGCCAGTTGGCTCAGCCATTTATTTACCAATCTTAATTTATAAAAATTAACCCACCAGTTCTTCTTCCAATACTTCCTCAACCGAAGTATATGATAAGCCAAAAGCATCTGCAACTGCTTTATAGACCACTTTCCCTTGTACTACATTCAATCCTTTTTTGAGGTCTTCGTTTTGATTGCACGCTGCTTGCCAGCCTTTGTTTGCCAATTGGATTGCATAAGGCAGGGTCGCATTGGTCAATGCCAAAGTCGAAGTATAAGGCACCGCTCCCGGCATATTAGCCACACAATAATGCACGATACCGTCGATTTCATAAGTCGGATTTTCGTGGGTGGTAGGTTTACAAGTTTCGATACATCCTCCTTGGTCTACCGCTACATCTACGAGTACCGTTCCTTTTTTCATGAATTTGAGCATGTCACGAGTGATAAGATGCGGTGCTTTCGCTCCTGGAATCAACACAGCCCCCACTATCAAATCAGAATTTTTAATCAACTCCCGAATATTATATTCGTTTGACATCACCGTGTCGGCATTGGCTGGCAAAATATCTTCTAAATACCGCAAACGATTGAGGCTTATGTCAACGATTGTCACATTAGCTCCTAGGCCCGTTGCCATCTTTGCGGCTTGCGTACCCACAATACCCCCACCCAAAATCAATACATTGGCGGGCTTCACACCTGCTACACCTCCCAGCAAAATACCTCTTCCACCCATTGGTTTTTCGAGATACTTGGCTCCTTCTTGAATCGCCATACGACCTGCCACTTCCGACATCGGCACCAATAAAGGCAACGAACGATCAGGACGCTCCACGGTTTCGTAAGCCAAGCATACGGCTTTTCTTTCAATCATGGCGTGGGTCAACTCTTCCGAAGAAGCAAAGTGGAAGTACGTAAACAAAAGCTGATTTTCTTTGATAAGAGCATACTCTGAGGCAATAGGCTCTTTCACTTTTACAATCATTTCGGCGATACCATATACCTCTTCGATAGTCGGAAGGATGCTTGCACCCGCAGCTTCATATTCACTATCTTCAAACCCACTCCCTAAACCCGCTGTGGACTGTATATACACAGTGTGGCCATTTTTACGAAATTCTGCTACACCTGCGGGTGTTAGTGCTACGCGATTTTCGTTGTTTTTGATTTCTTTAGGTACGCCGATAATCATGGTCGTATAATATTGTTAAAAGTGACAGATTTAGAGCCTTTTGCAATCATCAAAGAGCAATACAAAATTATAGTATACAAAAATATTTTCTGATATAAATTTATAAATAAGAAAATATTTTTGCAAATCTTCGTTTAAAACAATTAATTACTATATTGAGGTCATTTAAAGGTCTATTAACGAAAAAAATTCGGCTACCAATAATTGCTTTGACAATATGAACCAAATCGATGAAACAGATCTACGTATTTTACAGTTGTTACAAAAAAACGCACAATTGACTATCAAAGAAATAGCCGCCGAAATCAACCTATCGATTACGCCTGTGCATGACCGTATCAAAAAGCTTGAACGAGAAGGTATCATCGAAAAGTATGTGACTATTCTCAACAAAAAGCGACTCGGAAAGGGACTCACTGTGTACTGTAATGTAACCTTAGATAAACAACAACAGGAAAATTTTCAAGAGTTCAACGAAGTGATGCTTCAAATGCCCGAAGTAGTAGAATGCTGTGTGGTATCAGGGACGTTTGACTATCTCATCAAAATCGTCGCCAACGACGTCGAAAGCTATCATGCTTTTTATCAGGAAAAGTTGGCAAGCCTTAAAGCGATTTCGCACATAAGCAGTTTCTTTGTGATGTCGGAGGTAAAAAGTACCACTGCCCTGCCGATTTAAAGTTTTATTTTCATGCTCCTTCCGTCGATTTACAACATTGCCGAAATATGTGCCCAAAAGGGCGTCCAAAATGTAGTCATTTCGCCCGGCTCCCGTAGCGCCGCCCTCACCTTAGCTTTTGCTAGGCATCCCGCTATTCAAACCAAAGTCATTCCTGACGAGCGAGTGGCTGGTTTTGTGGGCATGGGAATGGCCCAACTGAGTCAACAAACAGTCGCTTTGATATGTACCTCAGGCAGTGCCGCTTACAACCTCGCACCGGCAGTGGTAGAAGCTTTTTTTCAAGAAATACCGCTATTGATACTCACCGCCGACCGTCCTCAAGAATGGATTCATCAACAAGACGGACAAACGATTTATCAGCGAGAACTCTACGGCAAGCACGTCAAAAAATCTTTCGATTTACCGTCCGATTATAGCCACTCTGATAGCTCATGGTATATCCAACGAGTACTCAACGAGGCTATCAATCTCTCGCAGACATTTCCCAAAGGGCCCGTTCATGTCAATGTGCCTATCCGCGAGCCATTTTATCCGACAGCTACCGAAAAAATAACCTACGACCGCCACGTAAAAATCGTAAACAGACTAGAGGCTCAGCCTTCTCTTTCGACTGAGACTTGGCATCATCTTCAAAATGAATTTGAAAGTGCTTCCAGGGTACTCATTGCGGTAGGGCAGCTTCCTCCAAACACGGCTCTATGGAAAACACTAAAGGAGTTTGGCGAAGAACTTGGCGTGCCTGTTTTAGGGGATATTATTTCTAACATTCCTCCTGATGAGAGTTTTGTACGTCACCATGATGTTTTTTTAAAGGGTAAAAACGACCAATTACTTGCTTCCCTTCGCCCCGATTTGCTGATTACGGTAGGAGATTCGTTTATTTCAAAAAACTTTAAAATGTTTGTACGCGCTCATGCGCCTCGGCAGCATTGGCACATCAAACCCACCGAACAGCTCATTGATACTTTTCAAACGCTTACTACTCAGATTCCGGTTTCGCCTACCTATTTTTTCCAAAAACTCCTAGAAGATTTAGATTATCAGCAGTTTGTACAACCTACCGAAGATGACGAACGCGACGAATACCGCCAAACGTGGATGCAAGCTGAGCTGCAAGCAAAGCGACGTTTAAGCCGTTTTTTACAGTCACAAAAAAGGTGGAATGAATTTGCGCTGGTGGAACAAATCCTCGAAAAACTCCCGAACAACACCGTCTTGCATCTTGCCAACAGTATGCCCGTCAGATACGCCAACTTGATAGGTACCATGCACAATGTCCAAGTTTTTGCTAATCGGGGGACAAGCGGCATCGACGGCTGCACAAGTACAGCTTTGGGCGCAGCTCTTATGACCGAGCAATTAGTTTTTGTGCTGACGGGCGACGTCGCCTTTTTCTATGACCGCAACGCCCTATGGCATCCACATATACCTGCTAACTTGCGAGTGGTGCTTTTCAACAACAAGGGTGGGAATATCTTTCGGCTCATCGACGGTCCGGCGGCACAGCCTGAGTTAGAACAGTATTTTGAGACACGCCACCGCACTACGGCCCAACATACGGCGATAGATGCGCAATTAGCCTATTTTTCGCTTCAAGAAGGCGATAACTTTGGCGAAATTTGGGAACAATTCATGAATAACGACAAGCGGCCTAAACTGCTAGAAATTTTTACCGACCCTCTTGTCAATGCAGCCGTTTTTGAGGAGTTCCGTAAAACAGATTAATTCAAGACTTAAGAGCCTTAAAATAAGACAAGGTGCCAAATAAGGTAGATTGATTGTGTAGAATTTGGACTTTGGGGAAGCCTGCTTCTTGCATCAACGAAGGCAGGCGACCTTGAATGTTGTCGTCGGTAGTATAAAAATTATCAATCACCTGTACGACAAAAAAAAGACTTCTCATCAAGGCATTTTGCGCCTTACCCCAGTCAGCCATGTGAAACTCACCCTCTGGCTTAAGCACGCGGTGTATTTCCCGAAAAGAAGCTATTTTTTGGGAAGTTGTCAGGTGCTGAAACACCCACGACGAAATCACTTTGTCGAAAGTCCCTGTCTCATAAGGTAGTCTATCTCCTTCATAATATTGCAATTGAACCGACGAGTTTTTTTCCGCCACTTTGCGCTGAGCCATTTTCAGCATTTGCGTATCTACCTCAATACCAATAGCTTCACAATCAGGATGTAGCTCTTCCAACAGCAGCAGCAACGTGCCAGTACCACATCCATAATCTAAGACCTTTTCTGCTTTTTTGATATTGGCTTGGCGAATCAATTGCTTTTTTACCGTAATTTCTGGCAAGGTCAACGCAATAAACCAATCATAAATGGGCGTTAAGAAATGGTACTTAAGCGCGGGTATAAAAGGAGATGACATAACGGTGGCCAACTTTAGGAATAACAATTTTAAACCTTTGTTCCAGAGGAGCGATTTTGTAATCTACAAAGTTAACCATTTGTAGAAAAGTCTCTTTTCATGCTAATCTTACTAAATTTGCGAAAAAATCACAACATACACGTTTTGAAACTTTTGACTCCTCTTTCAATAATACGCCATATTGTGAGCTATTGTTTTTTGTTGTTGGGGACATATCATGCTTATGCTCAACGCCAAGGGGTGTATAGTTTCAATAAAAATTTTGAAGACGAAACAGGTTTGTTTCCTGCCCTAAAAGTATTGGGTGAAAAGGGAGAATTTAAGGAAGATATACTACCTGAACTCAAAAATGCCAAACGACCCGTATATGTGTTTGAAAAAAATTGTGGTCTTCAATTTGACAACCGCGCGGCAAGTGGTTTTTTGGGGAATTCTTACACTATAGAAATGTACTTCAAGTTTTCGGCTTTGGATAGCTGGAAACGTGTAATTGATTTTAAAAATCGGAAAAGCGATAATGGCTGTTATATCTATGACGGCAAACTCAATTTCTATAATTTTGCCACAAGCGACAGAGCGCCGGTTCGACGTAATGAATACACCCACTACGTGATTTCGCGCAATGGTCAGACCAAACAGTTTAAAATGTACATCGATGGCGAATCAAAGATTGAATTTACTGACAAAAACGATGACGCCGTCATTGACGAAGATCAAGTATTGAATTTCTTTTTCGATGACTTAATGGTAAAAGATGAAGCAAGTGAGGGGGCTGTTGCGCTTATCAAAATCTCTGATTTTGTAATACCTGCCAACGAAATCAAACAAAGTTTTGTGAATTTAAACAAAACGGTATTAAAAAAAGCAGAACTAAAAGTCGATTCTCCCACCCTCTCCCCTCCTGCTAATACCTCATTAGATTCACTTTCCTCACTACCCGCTACCTCAGCTAATGCCACCGTAAAACTGGAGGGTAAAATACAAAATGAGAAAAACAAACAAGTTATTCCCAAGGCAGTTATCATTTTGTACGACAAAAATAGAGCCGAAATGGCGCGGTTTGATGCACTAGATGGTAAGTTTAATATTGTGATTCCGCTTTATCAAAACCTCGATTTAACAATTGAAGCCCAAGGGTTTTTGCCCTTGAGCCTGACTTACAATGCGGCTCAAATAGCCGAAAAATCAAATTATACCAATATTTTCAACCTAAAACCCGTTAGTTTGAAAGAACCAACGACCCTCCAAAATATACGTTTTGTGCAAGGAAAAGCCGAGCTGCTTCCCGAATCTGATGAAGAACTCAATCAACTCTGGGTATTTATGCGTGACAATCCTAATGCTGAAATCGAGCTACATGGCCATACAGACAATCAGGGTGATTTTGATCTCAATGTCGCTCTTTCAAAACAACGTGTGGAAACTGTTAAGAATTTTTTAGTATCAAAAGGTATTGCTGCCCACCGCATCACGAGTCGAGGTTTTGGCCCTACTCGCCCCATAGCTAGCAATAATCGAGAAGAAACACGTCAGTTGAACAGACGTGTAGAAATGGTCATCACCAAACTTTAAAACAATCCAGTTGTTTTAAAATGTATCCACAATCTTAGGATAAACAACTTATCTGTAAAATTTTAACAAATGAAATTAAAGTATTTCGCTTTCGCTTTTTATATTCTATGTTTTTGGGGATGTAAAAAAGAAGAACCACCCATCGATTTAGAATCTACCAACTTTTCAGAAACCCCTACTTCTCACGTAGTCCAACCAGCCGACGACCTTGGTGAGGCTTCGGGGCTGGCCGATAGCCATAAGCAGCCGGGTCTTCTATGGTCACATGAAGATGCGGGCTCTAATAGTGAGCTATTTTTACTCAATCGTCAGGGCATGATTGTGGGCAAAATCCCTACTCCTTTTGGCAATTATGACTGGGAAGATATAGCGATTGGTCCCGGTCCCATTTCAAACGAAACGTTTTTGTACGTAGCAGATATAGGCGACAATTGCAGCTGTACAGACATCAAGCGGATCTATCGTTTTCCTGAACCTGCTAGCCCTACGGCTATTATCAACAATTACGAACCTATCGCTTTTCGCTATCCTGATGGTACTTATGATGCCGAAACTGTACTTCTTGACCCACTCACCAAGGACTTGTACGTAATCACCAAATGGCTAGGCAATGCAAACGTTTATCGTCTTGCTTATCCCCAATCCACCACAAGTGTGATAACAGCCGAAAAAGTAGCCACCATGACCGTCGGCAATGACCTCACTGGGGGAAGTATTTCTACCAATGGACGCGAAATCATTGTGCGAGGTTATACAGCGATTTATTACTGGAAACGCAATGCCGACGAAAAAATCAGTGATGTCCTTGCCAAAGCCCCTCTCAAAAATTTGCCTTATATTTTGGAGCCTCAAGGCGAGGCAGTTTGTTTTGACAAAGAAGGCAAAGGCTATTTTACTTTGAGCGAAAGGCGTACCCTGCCCTCGGTCAATTTATATTTTTACGCCCGAAAATAACCTTCACGTTAAGGCTTCCATTCGTTAAGCTCAATTAAATAGCCGTCGGGGTCGGGCAGATAAATCTGCGTCACGCCGTCAAACCTGACTTGCTTATGAAATGGAAGCTGCCGCTTCTTGAGATAAGCTTCGGCTTCTGCAATCGAAGCCACAAAAATCGCGTAATGACTACCATTTCTGTCATTGACCACTGGCTGCGTACGCCCCGCCAATAAATGAATTTGCTGGTCATTACCGATTTTGAACCATGCTCTGATGGCTTTCAGGTTGTCAGGAACTTCAATACGCTCAAGTTGTAGTACTTCTCCATAAAATTTTGCACTTGCCTGAATATCAGCCACCTGCAATGCAATATGATTGTGTTTGAGAATTCCGATTTTATCTTGACTAAGTGCGTATTTTCCCCAAAAGCACACACTTACGAATACGATAATGAATATTTTTTTCACAAAAAAGAATTTAAAAATTGATAACCCAAATCCAAAAAATCTCAACTTAAGCAATAGCATATGATAGACTTTCCAAGTTTATAAACTTACTTACCTAAAACTTGGAAAGTCAGCTTTGCAGGTAAAGACTTTCCAAGTTTGTAAACCTACTTACCTAAAACTTGGAAAGTCAGTTGTGCAGGTAGAGACTTTCCAAGTTTACAAACCTACTTACCTAAAACTTGGAAAGTCGATTTTGCAGGTAGAGACTTTCCAAGTTTGTAAACCTAATTACCCAAAACTTGGAAAGTCGGTTTTGCAGGTAGAGACTTTCCAAGTTTGTAAACCTACTTACTTAAAACTTGGAAAGTCGGTATTATACTAGCCATTGTTTTACAAGTTCTTCCCATTCTTTTTCTAAGCTATACGAAGGCATCTCGGCGCGCGCCCGCCGATACCAATAGCCCGCATTCCATTGATCACCTTCTTTGCGATGAAGGTAGGCGTGTAAACGGTCATAATCGCGCGTACCTTCTCGCGACTGCGCTATGTTGTGAGCAGCCTCCCAATCACCTTTGGCATCGTACCAAAGTGCTTTTAACAAAACCGAAAAATCGGCGGTGGGGCGCTCTTCTGAAAGCGAGTTTTTAAATTCTTGAAAAGTCATTTTTGTTTTCTGTATCAAATCCTTTCAAAGATGATTTTCCTCATCTTTTTCCTAAAAGCACATTAGTACTTTTGTTATACTCTTTTATCAAACTAATTGATTGTCTATGTATATTCTTGTATTTTTTGTAGCCCACTGGTATTTATCGTTACTGATGCAGACATTCTTTTTGCACCGTTACGCTGCCCACAAAATGTTTACAATGAGCCCTTTTTGGGAGAAGTTTTTTTACACGCTTACCTTTATTTTCCAAGGTTCGTCGTTTTTAAGTCCTTATGCTTATGGGGTGATGCACCGTTTACACCATGCTTATGCCGACACCGACCAAGACCCTCATTCACCGAGTTTTTCGGACAGTGTGGTGGATATGATGTGGAAAACCAAGAACTACTATAATAATATTTTGCATCGCCACGACAACATCCCCGACAAATTTAAGAAAGATGTACCTCATTGGGAATTCATGGAACGCCTCGGAGACTCTTGGGCTATCAGAATCGGCTGGGGAGTACTTTATACGCTGTTTTATATTCAATTTGCCACTGCTTGGTGGATGTTTTTGTTGCTCCCGATTCACTACTTAATGGGTCCTGTTCACGGAGTGATTATTAATTGGTATGCACACCGCTATGGTTATACCAATTTTAAAGTCAATGATACGGCTAAAAATTTACTCCCTTTCGACTTTTTGATGATGGGAGAATCTTACCACAACAATCACCACAAACTGGGCGGCAGAGCTAATTTTGGGGTAAAATGGCATGAGTTTGACCCCACATTCCCCTTTATTTTGATGCTAAATGCGGTTGGAATTATCAAGTTGAAGCGCAACAATGACCTGAACTATATGCCGAGTTAAGAAGTCAATAATGGCATTTATAAAACCTTCCAAGAGTTAGCATCTTGGAAGGTTTGTTTTTAAAAAGGCTTTCTATTTCTTAATAAATAGCCTTTTTAGAAGCCAAGAGGGTATTGGTAAGCAATCCACAGATAGTCATCAGCCCTACTCCGCCTGGCACAGGCGTAATAAAACTTGACTTAGGTGCTACTTCATCAAACTTCACGTCGCCTTTAATGGCAAAGCCACTTTTTTTGGAGGCATCAGCTACCCGTGTAATACCCACATCGATTACGACGGCACCTTCTTTGACATACTCTGCGGTGATAAATTCGGGACGTCCGAGAGCGGCTACCAATATATCCGCACTTTGGCATACTTCTTTCAAGTTGGGAGTGCGACTATGACAAATCGTAACGGTGCAATTGCCCGGATAAGCGTTACGCTGCATTAAAATGCTCATCGGCAAACCCACGATTTGGCTACGCCCTACTACTACGCAGTGCTTACCCGCCGTCTGAATTTTGTAACGTTCGAGCATTTCCAAAATCCCGAAAGGAGTAGCCGAAATATACGCAGGTAGACCTTTACACATTCTTCCGACATTGATAGGATGAAAACCATCCACGTCTTTTTCGGGAGCGACTGCTTCCATGATTCGGTTTTCGGAGATGTGAGTAGGCAAGGGTAATTGTACAATAAACCCATCTACATCATCATCATAGTTGAGGTCTTGGATATGCGATAGGAGCTCTTCTTCGGAGGTAGTATCAGGCAAACTGATTAATGTTGACTTAAAACCTATCTCTTCGCAGCTTTTGATCTTGGAAGCTACGTAGGTTTCGCTGGCGCCATTGTTACCGACTAGGATAGCCGCCAAGTGCGGTGTTTTACCACCATGCGCTTTGATTTTGTCTACTTCTATTTTAATCTCGGCTTTGACTTGTGCCGAAAGTGCTTTACCGTCTAAAAGTTGCATTGATGTTTTTACGAATTATGAAATAATGAATAGACAAATGTACAGCCTTCTTGTCAAATACCGATTGAAATCTACTTATACTAAGCATACTCTCTCAATAGCTTCTCTTTCAGCATTGCCATTCCTACGGTAGCGGTTTCGGGGATAAAAGTCACATATTTAGTACTGCCCGACATTTCGGGGGTTTTGGGGTCTACGACAAAGATAGGCACCCGAGGCTGTACATAATAGACAAGACCCGCCGCTGGATATACTACCAATGAAGTACCTACTACAATAAAAATATCAGCATTTTCTGTGATTTTAAGGGCAGGTTCCATCATGGGTACTTCTTCATGAAACCATACAATGTGAGGGCGAAGTTGGCTGCCCAATTCGCACGTATCGCCCAGATTCAACTCCCAGCCGTCTATATCATAGACAAGCTTCGGGTTTTTGGTACTGCGGGCCTTGAAGAGTTCGCCGTGTAAATGTAAAACGTTGGTAGACCCCGCTTTTTCGTGAAGATTATCCACGTTTTGAGTAATGATATGTACATCAAAATACTGCTCTAGTTCTGCCAAAATCAAGTGAGCTAAATTAGGTTCAGCCGCTAATCCTTGTTTACGACGCTCATTGTAAAAATCCAATACCAGCTTTGGATTGCGCTGCCATCCTTCGGGCGTGGCAACGTCTTCAATGCTATATCCTTCCCACAAACCATCGGAATCGCGGAAGGTTTTAATTCCGCTTTCGGCGCTGATACCCGCGCCTGACAGGACGACTAACTTTTTTTTGACTGGCATACGTTACAGGAACAAATCGTTTTAAAAAGGAATTTACTTGTTCATAAAACAGAGCAGGATTGTCTAACCACGGAAAATGATGCGCCCGGTCTATCATTACGATTGAGACATTAGGAAGGGCTTTTTTCCATTCTGTGGCAAGTCCGCTGGCATTCACCCGTTGGCGCGACAAAATCACCATTACAGGAATATTTCGCTGACGCAACACGCTCACACAATCGAAAGGCTCTGGAACAAATTTATTACTTACGCGGCTTTTTATTGCCACATTCCGTACTTTTTCATACAAAAATTCTGCGGCAATAGGTTCATGTAAAGTATCATGTACGTAGGTCGCTGCCTGAAAAGTCATAATAGCCCGCGCCCGCGCCACCGAGTCGCTGGCTATTGTTTGTAGTTGGGATTGTAAATGCTGAAAACGCTTGCTGATGTTTTCTTGAGTTAGCATTCCTGAAAAACCGTATTCTTCAAAAGTATCAAAATACGAAGTGGAAGGAGGCAAAGAAGCGTTCATCATAGCGGTGGGATTCACCAAAACCAACTGGCCTAGATGTTCGCCGGCTTGGGAAGCATAGGCACAGGCGATTTTAGCCCCAAATCCATGCGCCAACACTGACCACTTTGGAATCCGCAAAACCGCCCTTAAAGCCTCAATATCGGCCACGGCCATATTGAAATTAACGGTAGTATCATTGATAACAGGAAAGCGACTTTTGCCAGTGGCACGAGGGTCATAATAAACGACCCGGTTGGTCGCGGAAAGCTTTTTTATAAGTTCCTGAAGGTATGCTGACGAATTCCCAGCATCACTCACTACCAGTACGGGATTGCCACTACCCACAATTTTGAAGTATAAATTGGCACCACTATTGCAGATAGCCCATCCTTCGTTTTGAGCTCGACTCAGAAAAGTAACCAATAAAAAAATAATAAAGAGGGGTAGTTGTTTTCTCATTCAGGCCAGATTGTCCATTAAGAGACTGTCTAAAAAGTAACAGACCACAAAATATTCTTTGGTTTCAACCTCATCCCAACCCTTCTCCTGGCAGGAGAAGGGCTTTAAAAGTCCTCCTCTCCAGAAAGGCCGCGACGGCGTACCGTGAGGGGGATTTAGGGGACGGTCGGCCGCTGCCGTGAGGTTGAACAGACGCCGAAGATAATTTGGTGATACCAGACTTTTTGGACAGCCCCTTAATTTATATTACTCATTGATTCAATTCACTAATCTTTTGATAAATCATCACTTGGTTGGAAGCTACTTTGGCAAAGCCGCGTACGTCATCACCAGTCCAAGCGTTGTTCATTTCGCCATAACTTCCAAATACCGGCGACATCAAATCAAAACTTGATTCGATACCTTCTACATAAAAACGGTAAGGTGCCAAAGTGAGGTGTACTTTGCCCGTTACGTGATGTTGGGTATCGGCCAGGAATGTTTCAATATTGCGCATGACAGGTTCCATAAATTGGCCTTTGTGCAATAAGCTACCATACCAGTTGGCTAGTTGTTCTTTCCAATACAATTGCTGCTCGCTCAATACGTGTTTTTCTAAGGTATGATGAGCCTTAATAATTACTAAAGGCGCAGCTGCCTCAAATCCTACGCGTCCTTTGATACCAATAATTGTATCACCCACGTGAATATCTCGTCCGATACCAAAAGGAGCAGCAATTTCTGCCAGCTTTTGAATCGCTTCTACTGGGGTATAACTCACCTCGTTGATACCTACCAATTCACCTTTCTCAAAAGTGAGACTAATACGTTCTTGTTCGGTTTTGCTTACTGGGGTAGGAAAAGCGCTTTCGGGTAAGTATTTGTCGGAGGTAAGCGTTTCCTTTCCACCTACCGAGGTACCCCACAAGCCTTTATTGATAGAATAGGCCGCTTTATGCCACTCTTGATCCACACCTTTTGACTTTAGGTATTCGATTTCGGCCTCGCGAGAAAGTTTCAAATCACGAATAGGAGTGATAACTTCGGCTTCGGGCATGATAATCCTAAAAGCCATATCAAAACGTACTTGGTCATTGCCCGCCCCTGTACTACCATGCGCAATCGCCTGCGCTCCAATCTCCTTGGCATACTCTGCCGCTGCTATTGCTTGAAATATACGCTCGGCACTTACCGAAAGGGGGTAGGTATTGTTTTTAAGAATATTCCCAAATACCAAGTATTTGATACATTGCTGATAATAATCTTCTGTTTTGGAAATAGTAGCGTGATTTTTCACACCCAACGAATAGGCTCTTGCTTCAATAGCCTTCAGTTCTTCGGCAGAGAAACCACCTGTATCTACCAATACCGAGTGTACTTCATAGCCTTTGTCTTCTGACAAATATTTGACGCAAAAAGAGGTATCCAAACCTCCACTAAACGCTAAAACGACTTTTTTACTTTCAGACATGGACTTCTTTAAGTGCTAAAGCACAAGTTAATTGTTATCAATTCAAAATCAATTAGTTATACCAAAAAAACTTCAATAATGCGCCGCTACTGCTCAAGTACTTACTATTAAATAAGCTAATAAAGCTTATGGTTTTTGTGTTTAAGCAGCTTTTTATTCAGCCACATAAAGCCGTTTTTTTTCTATTTTTCAGTGCAAAGTTAGGATAATAAACGCACGGTTTATAAAAAAATCACCGTCCTTCCCCCCCTTTTTATTCTCAGCTCACATTTTTAGCTTTCAGGGTTATTATCAAGCGTCTTTGCGATTTTATCTAAGTTAAGACTACGAGTAGATGCATCAAAAATATGGCGATAAACGCCCTCCTGTTCATACAATTGCTCATGTTTCCCTTTTTCTACTACCTCTCCTCTCTGCATCACATAAATAACATCGGCATCCATAATCTGAGCAATACTATGCGAAATAATCACCACGGTGCGTCCTTGCTTGATAGCCTCGATACTATTACGGATTTGCTCTGTCACGATAGCATCAAGACTCGCGGTGGGTTCGTCCAAAAAAATAATAGGAGGATCTTTCAAAAACAATCTTGCAATCGCAATCCGCTGCTGCTGACCGCCCGAAAGCTGAGAAGCGTCTGATTTGTATTGAGAGGGTAAATCTAAAATTTGTTCGTGTAAAAAAGCTTTTTTAGCTGCTTCTTGTACTTCCTCTAATGTAGCCGAAGGCTTGCCGTATCTAATATTTTCTTCGATACTTCCTTTAAAAATATGATTCTTCTGGAGTACCAAGCCTATATCATCGCGCAAGGCATGAGTATCATAATCGTTGAGGGCGATACCATCCAAAAAGATTTGACCACTCTCAGGCACATAAAATTTGGTGAGGAGATTAATCACCGTCGATTTGCCTGCTCCCGAAAGCCCCACTAAAGCGGTTGTTTTCCCTTGCGGAATGTGAATATTAACATTTTTAAGAGCGTGAACCCCTGTTGGATAATAAAAATTGACATTCTCCAACCAATAATCCCCCGTTAATGGCTCAGAAATGGTATGTCCAAGCGACTCTATTTCTCCTTTGGCATCCAAAATACTAAAGTAGCCCTCGGCATAGATGAGGGCATCGTTCATTTCATCATAAATCCGATGGAGTTGCCGAATAGGTGCCGAGACATTGCTAAACAGCATAATATGAAACATAATGGCTCCAATCGAAATTTGCCGATCCAATACCAAATAGGCCGTCAGGATGATAATAAGTACGACGCCAATTTGCTCAATAAATGTCTTTAAGCCTTCAAAAATGAAACTTGTACGGCGCGTTTGGAGCTGCAAATCCATCAATTTTTGCTGGAGCTGGAGTTGTTTTTTTCCTTCATACTTTTCTCTCACAAACGACTTTATGACCGAAATAGAGTCAATCAAATTAATCAAACCATTGTTTTTGTCTTCACGCTGTCCGCGTAGTTTACGCCTTACTCCTTGAAGTTTTTGGGCTTGTTTGAAACTTACATAAAAATAAGCTGGCAACACACAAATCGCCACCAATCCTACAGAAACGTTGGCCGAAAACATCACCACCAAGGCCACAATGGCATTGGCAAACAAAGGCAAAACATCAATGAAAAAATTTTGAACGAGCTTGGTCAAACTCTCCACTCCTCGGTCAATGCGCGTTTGTAAGCGTCCTGATTGATTGACCTGACTCGTATAAAAGCTCATTTTATAAGTCAAAATTCGCTCTACGGCACTTTGGGCAAGGTTGAAAGAAACATTGATGCGAAGTTTTTCTCCATAAAATTTTTGTCCAAATTGGATAAAAATATTCAAGAGTTCTTTTCCAAACAGAATCACCGTAATCCAACCTAAAAGAGGTAGCCCTTCTTCCAGACTTTTACCTTCCCGGAGCAACAAATCGATTTCATCGACAGTATGCCGTAGCACAAGGGGGTTGACTTGGGCCGTCAGGGCGCCAATCAAAGTAAGCGCCAATGTCCCGATAATGAGCCACCGATCTGGGCGCAAAAAAGGAAGTAGACGAGAGATGATTTGTCGAAGTTCCAAAAATCTTTCCTATTTTACTTGAGAAATGGCGTACAGAGATTTGCGAATTATCTATCGAAACTACGAAAACTTCTAGGTTATATCCAAAAAAATAAGCCCCAACTACGTTTTTATTCCGCAGTTAGGGCTTCGTATAATAACAGTAGCAACTTTTTAGTGCGTTAGTTCGAGTTCTTGGCGCTTGCGAGTTTTGGCCTCTCGTATTTCACGGCGGAGCAAAATCCGCTGCTTGATACGCATCCAACGCTCATACAGCTTTGATTCCTTCAAGAAATCCCAAGGAGCTTTTTTGCCTTGTTTCTGTACTTGCTCAGGGTCGTACATCATTCCTGTGCAAAGACAGTTTTTACGATTGGTACGAGTAAGCACATCATAATTGACACAGCTAGAGCATCCTTTCCAGAATGCGTCGTCGGCAGGTAATTCACTAAAAGTAACCGGCTCATAGCCCAAATCAGAGTTGATTTTCATCACGGCGAGGCTCGTGGTGATTCCAATGATTTTGGCATTAGGATACTTAGTCCGCGAAAGCTCAAATGCTTTTCTTTTGATAGCCTTTGCAATACCACTTTTACGGTGGTCAGGATGCACGATAAGACCAGAATTGGCCACAAATTTACCATGCTCCCAAGTTTCGATATAACAAAAACCTACCCATTCTCCAAGGAGTGTCGTGGCTATGATAGCCTTTCCTTCAGACATTTTTTCTCGGATATAAATAGGCGAACGTTTGGCGATGCCAGTACCACGCTGTTTGGCACTTTCTTCCATCTCTTGACAGATAGTCTCAGCAAGGTGGAAATGTTTGTCTTCGGCTGTTTCTACGATGTATTCGTTAGCTACGATTTCGATGTTTGACATTGTCGTTTGTGGGAATTGAATCCTCTGCGGAGACAACAAATCCGCTTTGGGGTTGATAAAATGTAAGTTTTTGAGATAAGTTGGCGAGATGTGTTTGCTACGTAGGCAAACAAGTATTATTGTGTCCTTTCGGACCTACAAAAAAATGGCGTAATGTGCGCGCAGCGAGTATGTGAGAGAGTGTGTGCCACTTTTGTATTAGATTTTTGAAAAAAACGTGACAAATATCGGTTAAATTGTGATTCATTCACAAGAAATAAACAAAATATTTTTTCAATTCGTTCTACCTTCTTACTATCTACTGTGAATCAATACCTTATACTTTATTTTATGATTCACCACTAGCGTAGAATTAAAGTTAAAATTAAACCTAAAAACTTGCTCAAAACACAACTTGACTACTATAACAACAATCCTGCATTTTTGTTCTTATTTCAATAGTACAATTGGATGTTTTTTACGTTATATGTTCTGCTACTTTTGTATTTTCACATTAGTTTCGCAAACAATTTGCCTTTATAATAATTACCACAGAATAAAACTAATTCATAACCTCATGAAAAAAACCTTTTGGAAGCATTCAATAAGCTTAGGAGGTGGCTGTCTAGTGATGGGCCTACTTTTAAGTACTCAAGTGTCTGCCCAATCCAACACCGCTCCTGAAGAAAACCGTTTTACTAAAAATCTTTTGTTAGAAAAACTCGACGAGCCTACCGAGCTAGTAGTGCTAGAGGATCATCGAGTGCTGTTTACCGAAAGAAAGGGCAAAGTAAAACTCTTTAATCCCAAAAAGCCCAATACTTACAAGGTTGTTGCCAACCTGCCCGTATACATCAAACAAGAGTATGGTTTGATGGGTATTAATGTTGACCCTGACTTCAAAAACAATAAATGGGTGTATCTGTATTATTCGCCTGTATCAAGCGAAGCCGATACTTCCCAACGGCTCGTACGAATGAAATACGACACTGAGCGTGATACCCTCCTGCCCAGTACGGAACAAGTACTATTAAGAGTACCCGTAAAACGTACAGACTGCTGCCATACAGGAGGCTCTATTGCTTGGGACAAGCAGGGCAATCTTTATCTCTCTACAGGCGATGATATCAATCCTTTCGGCAACGACGGCTATGGTGCACTCGACGGGCGTCCAGGAAGAGCTAACTGGGACGGGCGCTCTACTTCGTCTAATACCAACGATTTGCGGGGCAAAATCCTTCGCATCAAACCTCGCCCAGAAGGAGGTTATGACATTCCTGCGGGCAATTTGTTTGCTCCAGGCACCGAAAAAGCACGTCCCGAAATCTATGTTATGGGAAATCGCAACCCTTATCGTATCTCTGTAGACCAACGTACAGGCTTTTTGTATTGGGGCGAAGTAGGACCCGATGCCGGAAATGATAGCCCCACACGTGGCCCACGTGGATACGACGAAGTCAATCAAGCCCGCAAGGCAGGTTATTTTGGGTATCCTTTGTTTGTAGCCGACAATCAAGCCTACAATCGCTATGATATGGGAACGAAAGTGTCAGGGGAGCGATTTGACCCACTAAAGCCCATCAATGACTCTCCTCACAACACTGGTTTAGTAGAATTACCCCCTGCTCAAAAAGCTTTCATTTATTATCCATATGCCGACTCGCCTGAGTTTGGGCCTATCGTAGGCAAAGGTGGCCGCAATGCGATGGCGGGGCCTGTGTATTATTATGATGATTATCCAGAAAACGACGTCAAATTCCCCCGTCATTATGACGGTAAGTTTTTTGCTTATGAATGGATTCGGGACTGGATTCATCCTGTTACGATGACCAAAGACGGTGATTTTGTAAGCATGGAAACGTTCATGCCAAACACCAAATTTAGTCACCCTATTGATATGCAATTTGCGGTAGACGGCTCTTTGTATGTACTAGAATATGGTAATACATGGTTTGCCCAAAATGACGACTCTCGCTTGTCTCGCATTACTTACAATGCAGGCAATCGTAAGCCGGTCGCGGTAGCCTCTATCAACAAAAAAGCAGGCGCAGCTCCTATGAAAGCGGTATTTTCATCTAAAGGCACAATCGATTATGACGGTGATGCCCTTAAATATGAATGGAGCTTTGGAAAAGGACTTCCAAAAAGTACTCTTCCTAGTCCTACTTATACTTATACCAAGCCGGGGATTTATACTGCTACTCTCAAAGTAACTGACGCCAAAGGCAATGCTTCTTCGAGCCAAGTAGAAGTAAAAGTAGGTAACGAACCGCCGCAAGTTGAGCTTGCCGTGGCGGGTAACAAATCTTTTTATTGGGAAAATAAACCTGTCAACTATGAAGTAAAAGTAGTGGATAAAGAAGACGGAAGCCTAGCCAATAAAAAAATCAATGCCGAAGACGTAACTGTTACGATTGATTATTTGGAAGGTTTTGATAAAACGATTTTGGCGCAAGGCCACCAAGCCAACTTAGGCGTTGCTACCGGAAAACGTCTTATGGAATTATCTGACTGTATGGCTTGTCACTCTATCGACAAAAAATCAATCGGCCCCTCTTACCGCGATGTAGCTAAGAAATACAAAGGTGAGCGTGATATTGTGAGCACCTTGGCCGACAAAATCATCAATGGTGGTGGAGGTGTATGGGGAGAGCAAGCAATGAGCGCTCACCCCCAAATCAAAAAAGATGATGCTAAAGAGATTGTGAAGTATATCATGTCGTTGGGGAATGAAAAAGCTCCCGACAAAAAACCTACCAAAGGTGAATACGTAACCGCTTCTAAACCTAAAGAAGGTTCTTATATATTCCGCGCTAGCTACACCGATAAAGGCAACGCAGTAGTAGGCCCACAAACTTCAACAAGTACGGTAGCACTACGCCCTGCCAAAGTGAAAGCGGTATGGAATGACGAAGTGAAAGACGCTACTAATGTCGAACTGCCCACAAAATCAGAAGTATTGGCTCCTGTCAAAAATGGCAGCTATGCCCTTTACAAAAATGTAGACCTTACTGACATTCAAAATCTGTCTTTTATGGTATATGCCGCTCCCGACCGCACTGTAGGAGGTAAAATCGAAGTTAGACTCGACAATCCCACAGGAGCCTTGATTGGTCAAGTAGAAGTCCCTAACGATAAAGTCGGCGTAGTGAGTACTTCGATTCGTAAACCTGATGATAAACTTCATAACCTTTATCTTGTTTTTACGACTTCACAAGCTGTCCCCGAAAACAAAGGATTGTTTGGACTAGAATGGATACAGTTCAATATCAACGGATTAGCCAATACTGGCAAATAAAAAACAAATCTATCCAACAAAAAAGCCGTTCTTGGAACGGCTTTTTTGTTGGATAAAACGTATATTATTTAAAGTCCCAATCTGCTCTTGTATACAACTACCGATAACTAAAATCATTTGTCAAAAGGCAAGCTTTTGAGTAGATTTTCGTTTTAGCAAAAAACTTTTTTATGAAAACGTATATACTTTTTTTTCTGGCGCTATCCAGTTTAGTAGCAGAGGCTCAAAAAGCCCATATTACTCTGAAACTTCCTCAAAAACGCGACTTTACTGTTTCGCTTACTACTGAGCAAGTCCGCTATCACGAAGCTCCTTCGATTGGACTTACCGATATGGAATTCTTAAACATTGGATATTTTGACGATAGCACCAAGCAATGGGCTATGACAGAGTTTGAGCTTAAAGAGCCACAAGTGGTTAGATTAGACCTTATTAGCAAAAAAATTGTAACCGGTCAAAATCCTTCTTCAAATGGAAGTCGCCTCCTTTTTATTAGTCCCAATGATAGTTTGACAATCACCGTAGCTCCCGACAAAAGCCTCACTTTTAGCGGCTCCCATGCCTCTTACCAAGAGCTTCTAAGAGACTGTTTTAAAGGCAAAATGTACGAATACTTGCCTGTTTTTGGTTACAACCCAACCAAGATAGACAATAGTAACATCTTGCCCAAAGTAGATAGTCTCCAGATGGTGCGTCAACAAAGGCTCCAATCTCTCAACAACCCAAGCCCAGAGTTTGAGAGTTATATCAAAGCCATGACCCTCACCGAAGCGTATCTGCTCAGATTGATTGTTTCGGACAAAAAAATCCGCGAAAGCCAAGGGGTACAGCTCAAACCAGATGAGCGCAAAACCATACAAGATTTTACCTTACAAAACTTTAAGATATTGTCGGATGCTGCGCTCATGAGCGAGAGCTATCGCAACGAACTCAAGAATTTTATCCAAATTCCAGTCATTCAGAAATATCCTACAGATTCGGCCAAAGCCTATGTACTTACTCCCGAGGCGGTCAGATTAGCCTATCAAAATAGCGAGGAGAAATTGGGCGCTTATCCCAAACAACGTCAATATTTGTTGACCCATTGGCTCGATTATGCTACTACTTTTAGAAGCGATATGAGTGCTGCCCGCGACTTGCTCGGACGCTATCAAAGCACTTATCCTAACTCTGAGCTTATTCCTTATTTTAAGCGTACTATCGAAACCAAAGAACGTATGGCCGTAGGGCAGGCAGCTCCCAATTTTACCCTAAAAGACCGTGAAGGCAATACACTCTCTTTAAGTAGCTTTCAAGGTAAGCCGGTTTGTATCGCATTTTGTTTTAATCTAAAGCAACACGAATTTATCTTTAAGCCACTGGAAACATTTTACAACGACCGCATCACTTTCGTTTATCTGAATGTCACTCCCAGTACTTCTTTTGAATTGTGGCAGTCTACCACCGAAAAACGCCCCGGTGTAGTACATCTGTGGGCTTCTGAAGAAGATGCCCAAAAACTCAAAGATACCTACGCCACTAGCATGCGTTATCCGTTTGTGTTGGTTGATGCCCAAGGAAAAATCGTAGAACGCTGGATTCCGCAAGAATTTCCTGACAACCCGGTGTTACAAAAAGAAATCAAAGCACTCTTAGGACGTAAATAGACCGTTATCCCTTTTTTGACGGGTATTGTCAAAACACAAAATAGAAAGAGCCCTCGAAAATTTTCGAGGGCTCTTTCTATTTTGTGAATATTTTGGAAAAACTCAGTATCAATAAATCAACTTTTGGCTTCGGGAATTACTATTGTCGAGCTTCAAAAACGAGGGAGGTACAATGTTAATTTTGAGAGATTTACCAAAGACGAAAAAGAAATTGTCTCAAAAAGCTAATCGAAATTAAGTAAAGACACAGCAGTGCTATTCACCCCGCAGGCGCTCATTTTCTTTCAGCAGTTTATCGTTCATCTTTTCCAACATTCGGCATCGTTCGGCATATTCTTCAAGCATGAGCTGCATTTTTTCTGTATCTGTATCTGATACCAAATAAGATAGTTTGAGGCCGAGGATTTTGGCCAACGCCTGAAGTTGTGGAATGGAAGGCCAGGATTTACCTTTCTCCCAGTTGTTGATAGTAGGCTGGCTAACTTTTATTTTCGCGCTTGTCTGCAGTTCCAACGCCACCCACTCCTGTGTTTTTCCCAGTTCGTACCGCCGTTTACGCAATTTTACCCCAAGAGTATTGTCATTCATACACTACAATTTATACTGAGTTTGTTTATGGCTATTTGAATCAAAAAACAACTTCAGCATCGGCGTTCTGACGGTAGATAGGCAGAAGCTTTTATTTGATTTCACTTGTAGGGTATCGTGTTGTATATGAGAATAACGCAAAAAAACAAAATAGTTGTATTGTTTTAAAAAATTTATCAAATGGACAAAGTAGTAATTGTGTAAGGAGTATTTGAATTACTTTATCAGGATTTTCGATAATTTTATCAAAAATCCTGATAAGACTCTATAAGAAGATTGGTTAGATTTGTGCTACCTAAACAGCAGATAAAACCCCCTTTTTACCATTTTTTAAAACACAACCTCAAATATTTATGAAAAAGTTAATTATTTTTTTGTTAGCGTTTTGCTGACATATAACAGTATAGGAGCGCAATTTATACCTATTAGGTCATGTTGCTGTAGAGTTACAGCTGAGTCAGTAATGTCTGGATGTTTTTTTATCATTGTTGGTTGCAAACCAGTACTTTAAATTGTTGCCCCTCTTGTTCTACTCTTCCTATTTAGTTTTAATTATTATAAATGATTTAAAATTATGAAGACTTCAATTTACTTTCTTTTTATCCTGACTATCATGAGTGCCTGTCATCCTAATGGAATCGAGGTCACTTCGGCCAATAGCCCTAAAAATCAATCAAGTGCGCAATATTTAAAACTTGCGTTTGAGCAAGGTGATTTGAACTCCTTGATGAAGATTAATCTTCACGGAAAAACCTTAGAACAAGCGGATTATATATCCCTTGGAACAAAAATGTACAACAGCGGAGCATTAGTAGTCCCTGTTATAAAAGGTGATAAACGTGCTGAAAACGCTATTGGACCACTATGGAGAGATAAAGATGCAAAAATAAGGTCTTTTTTAAATGAAAATAAAGAGGATCCCAATTACTCATATTTACGCCAATTTTGTGCACTTGACGTAATAAGGAAAACCGAGCTACTAACTGATAATAGTGATGATGCATTGAGTACACTAGGTTATTACATAGATATCCTTGCTCAAGAGCAAAATATAAGCCCTGCATTTTTCTATCAAGGCCTCAAAAAATTAAAAAATTATTGGCCAAAACAACAGCTTAAATCTACAGTAGAATTGGCTATAAAAGCCAGCGAAGAGGCAATGCGTCAAAATCAGGAAGGGATACAAAACTTTGAGAAAGGTGTAAAAAAAGGCCACCCAGAGCTTCTTAAAAGCGCTTTTTATGCTGACCAAATAGACGCTTCAAAAGAAATTGACAGGCAATATCTGTTTTATATAAAACAAATGAAGGCAATGATATTGAGCAATGTAGTATATTGATTTTTGTAAAAAACGGGTTTTTGAGAAATTACTTAACGGGGATTTGTAGACTGAACGCCACTGACGAAGTTTATTTTTGATCTAATTACATTGTTAATTAAAAAGTTTTGTTTTTTACCCGCAGAAGTGCGCTGAATAATATAAGCGCAGATTTTCGCAGAAAAAAAGGGGCATATAGCCAATCATCTGCGTTTCTCTGCGACTTCGATCTGCGCCAATCGGCGGGTAAAATTTAAAGAAACTTAGCCTAACAATGTACTTAGAAATATTTCAGAACTTTTATTTTTATCTTAAGATTGTTGCAGCCGCTAGCCAGTCGTAGGTATTGATAGGCACTGGTACCGCCTCGGGGGTCAATTGAAGATACATCAAATGTAAATGTGTACCCGAACGAGCTTTGGCAGCATTGAAACCCGTCCGTCCTACTTCAGCTATTTTCTGACCAGCTACTACTTGGTCGCCCGTTTGTACCATCACTCGGCTATGGTGAGCATAGTAAAACAAACCATCCAAGCAAGGGTCATAAATCCACACAAAATTGCCTCCTCGATAGCTGCTTTCGGGGGTCCAGTTGGTTTCGGTGGCTACCACTACCCCAGGGCGCATTGCCAATACATCCACTGGCTTGTCAGTTTGGTCATCGATACAATCTTGATTTCTATCGTAGATAAAAATATCATGAGCTGGATGGCTTCCCTGCACCGAATGATCAAAAAGATTAAAGCCAAAAGGGCGAAATCCAGAACCATTGCCGCCTATCTGCTCGGCGTCGTAATCTCTCAATGGAAACACAAAACCGATAGAATCTCCTTGGCAAATTTGCTGTCGGTAAGGCTCTGATACTTCCCGCAGCTCCTTCAATATGGCCTGAAAACGCATCTGTGCTGAGTCGGGGGAGAGCGTTTGCTCCCGAATCTGAATATTAAGGTTTTGAAATGCCTGCCCTAAAGTCACTAGTTGCTCCCGAGGGGCATCTGAGCGAGCAGCAAGCAGCCCTAAAATCAAAATAATAATGATGTTGAATTTTTGCATTTAGTACGAGCTTACACCTTTTTAATAAATTGGCCACAAAACCCTAAAGCGATATAATTCATATCGTTTTTACACAATTAAAGCACAAATTTATTGCAAAATCTATTTTTTGCCAAACCCTTGCATCATAGCCCATTCACGTCCTGCAAAATCAGCCGTAAATGATTCTAAGCACCCACGATCTTGGAGCGTAATGTAGCAGGTCCGGCCTTTTTTTCCACCAAAGCAGATATTAGAGACATTTTTTCCTTTGGTAGTGATGGTCTTGAGGAGTTTTCCTTCGGGAGATATGACGGCCACTTCCCCTTTACCCCAGCGTGTAATATACAAGTTTCCTTTCACATCGCAACGCATCCCGTCCATACCTCCATCTGAAAATTGATGATGTAGCCGTTTATTAGAAAGTGTGCCATCGGGAGCTATATCAAAAGCCCAAACATTACGCTGCACGCTTTCGTTGACATAAAGAATTTTTTCATCAGGACTTACTTCGATACCATTGGTGGTTCCCATATCTGCGGCTACAAGCTTGGCTTTTCCTTCGGGCGATACATACCACACTTGCCCTTTTCCTTCTTTCCAGTTAGGATCAGAACAAAAAATTTGCCCTGACTTCATAATCGCCAAATCATTGGGCTGATTCATCTGAGGCTCGTTGCAATGAGTCGTAACTTGCTTATTGGTTAAGTTTACTTTCAGTACATTATGTCCCGTAAAATCAGCCACATAAAATACATCTTTGCTTCCGAATCTTATTCCATTTCCTGTGCTTCCTTTGGGAAGGGTCAGAAAAATGTTGGCTTTGTTACGTTTAGGAATTTCCGCAATTGTACCATCCATGATATAATTAACGGCATAAACAGTTCCATCAGCCGCCACGGAGGGGCCTTCGCAATTTTTAGTAAACTCATGTTCGCGGGTATAATCTGAGGTTTGGGCAGAAACCACAAAAGGAGCAAGCACAATTGCCATATACGAACAATGACGAAGAAATGGAGAAGATGTTATCATAACCAATGAATCAAGCTGTTTGGGTACTTTTTTGATAAATGAATGAAGGTAAACTGCCTTTTGTACATTTGACCATTATCTGGAAATGCACGTAAAGATTGACAATTGAGCCAAAATAAAAAAACTTTCCAAGTCACGAAAACTTGAAAAGTTCTTTTAAAATTCAAGTACCTGTCTTTTCTGACCTAGTTCTAGTTGCTAGTTTTCAATACTTCTTCTAGTTTTCTTTCAAGAGCTTCGCCGCGCAAGTTTTTAGCAATTACCTTACCGTCTTTATCCAACAAGAAAGTCGCAGGTATACCATTTACACCATAGGTTTGGGCAGCCGCTGATTGCCAATATTTCAAGTCTGATACGTGGTTTGGCCACACAAGTCCGTCTTTTTCAATGGCTTTTACCCATGCCATTTTATCACGGTCGAGCGATACGCTAAAAATCTCAAAACCTTTGTCTTTAAACTTATTATAAACCCGTACTACGTTGGGATTTTCTTGGCGGCAAGGCCCACACCAAGACGCCCAAAAGTCAATGAGCACTATTTTGCCGCGCAATGAAGAAAGGCTCACAGGCTTATCTTCGGTGCTATTGAGCGTAATCTCTGGCGCAGGGTCTCCAATCTGGATTCCACGCATACGCTTGGCATTACCGACAAAAATCTGCGCTTGCTTCATGGTAGGGCGCTCTACCTCAAATTTTTTGGCGAGGGCATCAATGGTCGCAAACTCTGTTTCGGGATTTAAGAAATTTGTGGCAAACAAAGCCGCTAACGAAGTCCCCATTTCGGGAATCATATTTTTAATTTTGGCCGTAAAAGCTTGACTTGAAGCTTCAAAATCTTCTTGAATTTTGGCAATTTTTTTAGTATCTTTCTTTTGCTCTGCTTGGGCGTACTCCTCTTGCCATTTGAGTGATTTCTCATTCATTTCTTTGTAAAGCGCAAGCAACTGCTGGTAATAATCGTTGTTTTTAGAACCCGTGACAAGCGCTTTACCTTTTTCAGTCCCCTCGGCGTTTATTTCGATGGTTTCGCCTCCTTCTATCAACACAATCACCCGCTGCGCCGAAGCCAAGTTTACTTGATAAACCGTTCCTTCATCTAGCTCTTTACGCTTAAAAGTAAATCTTTTGTCAGAGCCTACGATGGTGGAGTCTAGCCGTAAGAGAGGCTGAGTACCCGCCACTTCCAAATAAACCTTGTCTTTGGGTTGTAGATTTTTGGCAGTTCCCGAAATCGTAAAGTCTTGTACTTTATTTTGTGCAACAAGCACAAGACTAGACAAGAATGCAGCAGCCGTAAGTATTTTTTTCATGAAATGAGTCGAAAGTGTTTGCTTTTGTAAACGAAGGAATACTAGATTTTCTTATATGCAAAGTTACAAAAACAAAAATGCTGCCAGTTATGAAACCAACAGCATTTTTTAATCCAACTAATCTTAAACTACTAATATCTATTAATTTCAAGTTGAGACAATCCCCCTTTGTAAGAGACACTTATCTTTTTGGTAGCGGTGTCATAATTGGAGGTGCGGTACAATCCTCCGCTTATTTTTTCAAAATTGTCTAGGTCTTTGGAGTTCAGAGCGCCTTCAATTTTCAATTCACAGCCCACCGATTCCGGGATTTCGATTTCGATAGAGGCTACCCCTGCTTCTACTTCTACCGTGGCTTCATTTTCTACACTGTCACCTAGTTTGAGATTTACCTCCGCAGCCCCCGCACCAATCTTCACTTTTTTGACTTTATAAGTTGAAAAATCAAAATCTGCTTTGCCGGCTCCTAAACCCAAATCAAATGACCAAATAGGGGTATTGTTTAGGCTCATTTTGACTTGGTTGTCCATGTTGTCAAAATCCCGAATACGGATATTTTTGTCTTTACCATTACCTTCCATTTCGAAGTTTACTACGCTTGCTTTCTCTGTCTCATTTCGTTTGGTAGTCATTACATAATTACCCAATTGGGTATCGGCATCAGCCTCAATCAATTGAGAAGTAGTACCTTCGATTTTAAACTCTCCTGCTCCTGCCCCGAATTTGAGCGTTGCGTCGGAGATACCTTCCGCAAATGGTTCCGAAAAGTGCGTTTCTCCATCTTTTGAATAAACCTTAGAACGTTCTTTGTATTCGTCGTTGCGATAATTGTCATCGTCATCATCATCGTCGTCATCATCAAGATGAAACTCTATTCCGTTGTCACTCCAGCGATCCAGTTTTTTGTTGGCGGCATTGATGATAGCCGACGGAATCGCAATGGCGATTAAGACAGCCGTGGCTATACCCGACCAACTTTGTCTAAAAAGGAGGCTCACGCCCGCCAAAATCAACAATACTGGCCAAAAACGAAGGGTAAGGCCCCAGTCTATATAAAACCATCCTAGTGTTTTGGCCATCATTACGAGTCCCAAGCCTAGTAGTATCGCGCCCCAAAAAAGGGTATTAGAAGATTGTTTCATGGCTCCGAGAGTTAGGATATTTTCTTAAGTTTATCTTTAAAAATCAGCAGTGCGCCGCCTACAATAAATAATATTGGCCAAAAAAAGCGTTCAAAATCAAACCAGTCGAAAAGCTCACGCATAAGCAAAAGACCGCCAATGAGTACGAGGATAGCTCCCCAAAAAGTGCTCTGATAATTCATGGTTGTAATGGTTATAGGTAAATAGTTCTTTGTTAAACTTTAGGCTCGTCAGATTCGGAAGTACTTTGTGAAGACTCCGAAGACTTAGGAGGCTGCCAATCATTGATAGGAGCCGAGTCAGTCCATGAAGGGGTAGCTCGGTCTGAGTTATTGCTAGGCGACTGTGTTTTGTTATTGGCACGAAGAATCAAAAACAAACCTATTCCAATGAGCAGCGCAGCCGGCAAGAATTTTTGGAGATTCATCCAGTAAAACAACCGATCAAACAACATGAACCCACCAATGAGGAGTAAAACATAACCTACAATCTCAGCCCCCTTATTGTAATCCCTTTTTGACTGATTAGGCTCTGTGTAGTCCCAGGTTGCGGTCGTAGTAGGCTCACCTTTAGGCAAGGCTGCCCACAAAATGATGTATATCAAAATAACTGGAAAACCTTTTGCAAAAATCATTAGTACCACAAAAATAACCCGCATCAGGGCTTTGTCCATACCAAAATAATCGGCAAGGCCGGCGGCTACACCACCCAAAACAGCCTCACTCTCAATACGACGCAATGGTTTGTTGTTCATGACTTTATAATTTAAAAACGTGATTTGTTGGTTGAATCAAAATTGAAATTGCTTCATTGTTGATTCAAAGGTACTATGCAATGCAAGGTAATAAAATATTTTTTACTACCAACGGTACAAAGGCAAAATAAATGGAGATTTTTGGGGATGACAGGTAAAACCAAGAAGTACCTTTTTGCTTCTTAAAAGCACAAAGAGCAAAAGCACAATGCCTTTGCTCTTTCAGTAAATATCTTACAACTTTTTCTCAAAATACATCACGTCGGGTTCGGGATTGTAGTTGTAAGGCGGGATTTCTTCAAAACCATATCGCCGATACAATCTGACAGCCGCCTCCAATCGGCGCAAGCTATCGAGCCGCATATAGGTGTAGCCTAGACGCTGAGCCGTTTCCAAAGCCTCTATCATCATTTTGTCGGCCCAGCCTTGCCCCCGGTAAGCGGGAACGATAAACATTCTCTTTAACTCACACACTTGAGGCGATAATCGACGCAAGGCAGCGCACCCGACCCACTCAGGTTCTTTACCTAAGAGCCAAAGTTCGCCTTGGGGAGGGCCATACATGATAGGTAAAATTTGTAGCTCTTCATCAAATTTTTGGAATTGCAGGTCAATCCCCAATCCTTGGGCATATTCTTTAAAAAGACCTATTGCCGCCAAATAATGCTGCGACGTCCGAGCTACTACAAGTTGCATTTTAGGAAAGTAAATAAGCTTTAAAATCCTCAAAGTCAGTACTCATCGGAATAGCTTCTTTTGTTTTGCTTAAGAGCTCCGACAACCTCAAAGGTATTTCTACGTCTTTTGTCCCCAAAGCACCTTCTACTACATCCAAAAATTTGGCATAATGTGCCGTGGACAAAAATACCCCCGTTACTTCTTGTTTTGTGAAGTTCATGTATTCTTTCAGCCCCAGATAAGCCACCGCTGTATGAGGGCACATCAAGTAGCCCGTGCGGTCACGGACTTCTCGCATGGCGGTCTTGGTTTGCTTATCATCAAACCAAAAACCAGAAATATCTTTTTTAACCCGCTCCCAGTCATCACCAAAAAAACGAGTCATACGGACAAAATTACTTGGATTGCCCACGTCCATGGCGTTGGAGATGGTCTCTACCGAAGGTATAGGATGATAATTTCCTGTTTCTAGATAGTTAGGCACTACATTGTTGCGATTGGTGGTAGCAATAAAATGTGACACTGGTAAGCCCATGCGATACGCCAAAAGCCCCGCACTCAGATTTCCAAAATTGCCGCTTGGTACCGAAAACACGACAGGCAATCCTAAATCTTTGACCTGAGCATAAGCTCTAAAATAATAAAAAGACTGGGGAATCAGCCGTGAGATATTAATGGAATTGGCCGAAGCGAGATTATATTTTTGATTGAGTTCGGCGTCCAAAAAAGCCTTTTTGACCAAAGCCTGACAGTCGTCAAAAGTACCATTTACTTCTAGTGCCGTCACGTTTCCGCCTAGTGTCGTCAGCTGTTTTTCTTGAATATCGCTTACCTTGCCACTGGGGTACAAAATTGTAACATTGATACCCGGCACATTATGAAATCCCTGGGCTACCGCTCCGCCTGTATCACCAGAGGTAGCCACCAAAATCCGAATTTCTTTTTGAGATTTTACCAAAAAGTAAGACATTAAAGATGCCATAAACCGCGCCCCAAAATCTTTGAAAGCCATCGATGGACCATGAAATAGCTCCAAGCAGTGCATATGCGGCTCCACCGATACTACGGGCGCGTCAAAATCAAAGGCCCGCTCCACAATCATTCGTATATCTTCGTCAGAAATATCGTCGCTAAGGAGGGTTTTGGAAACTTCGAAAGCAATTTCATTGAAACTTAATTTGTCAATATTTTCAAGAAATGCTTCCGAAACCGTCGGAATCGCCTCTGGCATATAAAGGCCGTTGTCGGGAGGTAAGCTGCGAAAAACCGCTTCTTCGAGCGTGGCTTTGAGGTCTTGATTTTTGGTGCTGTATAAAATCATCAGTGGGTATTGCGTAAAACGTGCGAACTTAAAAGGTCAAAATTACGCGTCGCATATCCTCTATGCAAGTACTTACCCAATTTTACCTCTTCTAAGCCGACGAATACATTCCCTGAATTGTGTTGTTTATTTGGTAAATACCCGCTTTTAGAGATATAAATACTCATTTTCAAAAAATAATAAAAGGGTTTTGGATGACTACTTACTCCCTTAGTATACGCTCTAGGGAGTTTGTTAAGTATCTTTCAAACGTTTTTGTTAATAGTGATACTGTATTTCATAGGTCTTTTGTAACTTTGCATCTTAGAAATACGTCTATGACCGAACAAATCTTGATTCTTGATTTCGGTTCGCAATATACCCAACTCATCGCTAGACGCGTCCGCGAACTGAACATTTACTGCGAAATTCACCCCTTCAACAAAATCCCCGAAATTACGCCCAATATCAAAGGAGTTATCCTCTCTGGAAGTCCTTGCTCGGTGCGTGACGAAGATTCGCCACGGGTTGACTTAAGCCTTTTTAGAGGAAAATTACCTTTGCTGGGAGTATGCTACGGTGCACAGCTGATGGCACATACCCTCGGCGGACAAGTCAATGCTTCCAAGCACCGCGAATATGGCCGTGCGACGCTTAGTCATGATGTAAGCTCAGCACTGCTCGACGGGGTATCGGCCAACACCCAAGTATGGATGTCGCACGGGGACACAATCACCCAAATACCTGACAATTTTGAGTTGATTGGTTCCACAGATTCTGTAAAAGTAGCAGCCTTCAAGCTCCAAGATGAACAGACCTACGGGATTCAGTTTCACCCCGAAGTGACTCACTCTACCGAAGGTAAGTCTATCATCAAAAACTTTGTGGTAAGTATTTGTGGTTGCTCTCAAAACTGGACTTCTGCTTCTTTTGTAGAAAGCACAATCAATGAATTAAAACAAAAGCTAGGCGATGACAAAGTAGTGATGGCACTCTCTGGCGGAGTCGATTCTACGGTAGCCGCTACCTTGGTTCATCATGCTATTGGCAAAAATCTGTACTGTATTTTTGTTGACAATGGTCTTCTACGCAAAGACGAATACGAGAGTGTATTGCACTCATACCAAGACATGGGGCTCAACATCAAAGGAGTAGATGCCAAAGAGCAGTTTTATGCTGAACTCGCTGGTCTTACCGACCCCGAAGCCAAACGTAAAGCCATCGGTAAAACATTCATTGATGTATTTGACCAAGAAGCGCATCTGATTGAAGACGTAAAATGGCTCGGGCAAGGCACTATCTACCCAGATGTCATCGAATCGGTATCGGTCAAAGGACCGTCGGCTACCATCAAGTCTCACCATAATGTAGGCGGGCTTCCAGATTTTATGAAACTAAAAGTGGTAGAGCCACTCAATACTCTCTTCAAAGACGAAGTACGCGCTGTAGGCAAAACCCTCGGCATTACTGACAATATTTTGAAGCGTCATCCTTTTCCTGGGCCGGGTTTGGCGATTCGGATTTTGGGGGATATCACCGCCGACAAAGTAGCCATTTTACAAGAAGTTGATGCTATTTTTATCAATGGTCTCAAAAACAGAGGTCTTTATGACCAAGTATGGCAAGCAGGCGCGATGTTGCTCCCTATCCAAAGTGTGGGAGTAATGGGCGACGAACGTACCTACGAACGAGTGGTAGCACTCAGGGCCGTAACCTCAGTTGATGGTATGACAGCCGACTGGGCACATCTCCCTTATGAATTTTTGGCGGATGTTTCCAACGAAATCATCAATCGCGTGAAAGGAGTCAATCGGGTGGTGTATGATATTTCATCCAAGCCACCGGCTACTATCGAATGGGAATAAAAACTCCTCACCAAAGACGGCATCATAAGTAGTGAATACCGTGGGTATTCACTACTTTTTTCCATTGCATAAATAATGTTGAGTTTTTTCAGAGTCAATGCTCCTTATCAAATCCTGAGTCTCATCATCGTTTTGATGATTCTTCAGTTTCCTTTTTATATCTCGCCTCCCGAACTACTCGTACCCGAACTTCAATGGATGTTGGTGGGAGAAAAAATGGGGCAGGGTTTTATGTTGTACCGAGAGGTATGGGACAATCTTAGTCCGCTGTCGGCCTTGGTCTATTGGGGGGTGGACGAGCTCTTTGGGCGTTCTCCTACCGCCCACCGTACCATTGCCAACATTATTATTATTATTCAGGCAGTTTATTTCAACTATATATCGGGAGAGAGGCAGCTTTTTACGGAGCGCAATTATGTGCCAGGGATTTTGTACGTGCTTTTTATCAACGTATCTTTTGACTGTAGTACGCTTTCTCCCGTTCTGATGGCTACCACCTTTGTATTATTTGCGTTTGGTACACTTATCCGCCAAATGCAACGCGACGGTGTCACCGATGAAGTATTTGAGCTGGGATTTTATCTAAGTGTGGCGACTTTGTTTTATCTGCCGATGGGGCTTTTTTCACTTTGGGCATTTGCCTCCTTGCTTTTATATACCGGAAGTAATTTTCGCCAGCATACCCTTGCGTTTTTTGGATATGTATTTCCGATTGTGCTCATTATATTGTTTTTCTTTTTCAAAGATTCACTCGACGACCTTAGTCAAAACTTACTTACTTCTGCTTTTCGGACGCATCGTTATTATTTGAGCGATTTTTTGGCCGTATTTAGTACCATGGGAGGGATTATTTTACTGGGGGGGCTTGGGTTCTTACAAACTATCGGGTATCCTCGGTTTATCAATTACCAGAGCCGTTGCCAGCAGATTATGGTGTTGTGGTTTATTGTAGCGGTAATTTCTATCGGTCTAATGCCTTTTGTGGCTCCCATGCAATTCGTAATTTTTATACCTCCATTGGCATTTTTCTCGGTCAACTTCTTTTTGCTCATGAAGCGTTATCTGCTTTCTGAGATTCTTTTCATTGTGGTATTCTTGACCGTCGCTTTTTTTAGATATCAATCGTCTTTATTAGAAAAACCAATTTTGTTGAACCAATCCGTTCGATTAGAGAATCTACGTACCAAGAAAGCCCTTTTACCCTCCGAAATCACCCAACAAAAGATATTGGTGATTGGAGATGATGAGGGCGAATATTTCAACAATTTCCCCGCAACGCCTTATATCAATTGGGAATTAGCTCGCAAAGATTTTGAAAACCTCAATAGCTATGAAAGTGTTATTAGCATTTTTGATAAGTTTGTAGCCGACCCTCCTACTTATATCATTGATAAAGAACAGATGATGCCTGAATTGTTCAGTCGTTTACCCGAAATCGGTAAACAATATCAAAAAACCGCATGGAAAGGTATTTATAAGCGCATCACGCCTTCTTATTCTAAAAGTAAATAACACCCCCAATCAGCATTCTGTCATACTCAATGCCAAACCTGCCTCTGAGGTTTCTTTGTATTTTTTTGACATATCGCGCCCTGTGGCACGCATTACTTTGATAACACTGTCGAAAGAAATTTTTTGCATTTCTGGCTCAATAGTCATCGCCAATAAGTAGGCATTGTAAGCTTTGGCAGCCCCCATGGCGTTGCGTTCGATACACGGGATTTGCACATATCCGCCGATGGGGTCACAAGTCATTCCCAGATGATGTTCAATGCCGATTTCGGCGGCAGCTTCCACTTGAGCCATACTGCCTCCTGCAGCATAGGTAAGCATAGCGGCCCCCATAGCCGAAGCAGTTCCGATTTCGCCCATGCACCCCATTTCAGCACCTGAGATACTGGCATTATGTTTTACCAAAAACCCAACTGCCGCCGCCGCTAGCATTCCGTCACGCATTTTTTGGGAAGAGTAATGAAAATGATATTTCATCAAATAAGTCAAACCCGGAAATACGCCCGACGCCCCAGAGGTAGGTGCTGTAACGACGATACTCCCAGCAGCATTTTCTTCGGAAGCAGCCAAACAATAAGCGTTTAGAAATATCAGAAAGCTGTCGGTAGTGGAGGCGTGTTGTTTGGCTCGCTCATATAAAATAGCTGCTTTCCGTTGGAGTCGAATGTTACCAGGCAGTATGCCTTTTGCTCTAATACCCCTCTTAACTGCCTTGTGCATAAAAGCTAGGACTTGATCAATTTTTTGGAGAATTTCTTTTTCTGTCAATCCAGTGAGTGCCTTTTCGTTTTGTATCATCAATTGGGTTAAGGTCAGGCCACTTTTCTTCAACTGACTTTTTAATTCCTCCATAGTAGAATACGGGTATCTGGGATGGGCTTGCCGTGTACCTTCGGGCGCTTGGCCTTTTTCTTGAATAAACCCTCCTCCAATCGAATAGTACTCTCTTTCTAACAAAACAAGCCCTTGTGTATCTACCAATTTCAAAATCATGGTATTGGGATGGGGAAAATTAGTTTTCCCCTTATGATATACCACATCTAGCCCTCCCACATCTACCGATACCCCTTGAAAAACAACAGGATACGTATCTTGGTCGGCTTTCATGATAGAATTCAACAGTTTAGGGTCACAAGTATGAGGTTGCCATCCTAACAATCCTCCCACAATAGCCCTATCAGTACTATGCCCTTTGCCAGTAGCACTCAATGACCCATACAGATGTATCTGGATTTTTTGAGCCTGTTGCGCTAGTTCTGGAGCAATGGTCTCTAGCTGCTTTCTAAAAAGATAAGCTGCTTTCATAGGGCCAATTGTATGCGAACTAGAGGGACCTGGGCCTACTTTAAATAAATCAAAAAATGAAGTAGTAATTGGGTTAGGAGTAGGCATGAGTTTCAAAGAGGTTAAAAACAAGTGCGAGATAGTAGCCAAAAATACGCTTTTTGGTACTATCTCGCCGTAGGGGTAAAGTAAAAAAAAATCTTTGTCCCCAAAAAGCCCTAAGAAACCTCTTCGGCTATCATTCCCCCATGAGACTTAGTCGTTATTATTTCTAAGAGGCGTTTTTGTTTGCGCTTGGAAATAATGTTTGGATTTTTTTCCATAACACTAAGTAAAATCCTTTGAGTAAGCGAAAGATACTTACTCACCTTAGGTTGATCCATGCCAAAGCTAAGTGCTAGCTGCTCTTGAGGCACCCCTCCTTTCAAATATACCAACACAAAAAGCAATGCATCTTGAGAATCCGCGAATATACTATTTTTACGGGTGGACAATTGCCTTCTTAGGCGAGGGTTACCATCAAAAGTAAAGTTAGAAAAATAAGTCTGCCATCCTTCTTTAAAATACTGATGGAGCAGCTTGAACTCATCTTTCTTTAAACCTGTTAATCGTCGAAGATTTTTTTCATCAGATTGTAAATCTTCGTAACGCTGAATCATAATCCAAACCATAGAAACATTAAATTGAGAATAGAAATGTGTATTTTGAAAGGTAACTTGCTCATACTTTTTTTAACATAGAAGTTGGACTCATCGCAAACTTCTTTTTGAATGCCTTGTCAAAATTAGCAGCACTTGTATATCCTAACTGAGAAGCAATCTCAGAGACAGTCCATTTGTTTTGTAGAAGTTGATTTTTAGCTACTTCTAGTTTTTGATTTAGGTGATATTCATAAGGAGGTAAGCCATATACTTGTTTGAAGCATTTTTTAAATTTGGACAAGCTCATGTGGGCTTCACTCGCTAGGAAGTCTAAATTGGGCAGAGGCTTGGTGGCTACAAAATACTTGTTCTCAATCGCGACAATACGTTTTAGATCGCTTTGATTGAGCTTCATACCCAATTCTTCTGTTGTGGTATAGCCTATTTGATCAATAAAATCAGCTATCAATTGATAACACTTTGCTTGTGCCGATAGCTTCCAAGTGGGCGTATGTACGTCCTCAAAGAGCTTGTTAAGCGATAAAGATTGTTCAAACAGCGCCATCCCTTTCATATACACCCCCGCTTCAGAAGATAATAAATTTAAAAACGCAGAATTTGTCTCATTATTTTTGGTCTCACTCAATCCAAGTTTTTCGTAAAGCCACTCTCTCGAAAAACTAATAGCCACAAACCGTGAACGTTTGCCTACCGCCCAGTGCGTATTTATTGTCATTTTAGAACTGAAAAACAAAGAAGATTTAAACGCCTGTGTGTGTTTTTGGGCTACTCCCCCCGTTAAGTAATGGGTATGAGCATCTTCTGAATGAACGAACTGTAATGTCCAGTATTCGTTAGTTCCTAATGACAGATTGACTGTATTGAGTGGCTTGTGCCAACATAGATCACCAATCAATACTGCAACCTCTTTATCAAAGATTGTTGCATTTAACTTGACATATGAATGACCTTCAGAATGATAAAATTCAGATGCTGATTTTGCTTCAACTCCAAATTGCTCCGCTACTTGACCCATCCAATCTTTGGATGGTTTTAAACTCAACTTGATCTCCATAAAAATGATCTTGAATAAGATTAGATACCCTATTTAATGGCTTGATCAAAGTAGTGGTAATGTGTGTAGTGCAAATTAAATAAAATTTTCTAATAAAAAACTTCAAAGTTATAATTTTGAAGTCATTTTTAATGCCTCTCTAAAGCGTTTTGGCGAATATCCTGTGCTTTTTTTGAAAACCGTATAAAATGATGACTCTGAATTGAAGCCAGAGTCTATCGCGATCGCAAAAATGGTAGTTGAGCTATGGTTTTCATCTTCCAAAAGCTGTTTCGCTCTCTTGACTCGGTATAAATTTATCAATTCGTTAAAATTAAGCCCCCACTCGTTGTTGATTGTATATGATAGTTGATGAGGGGTAATATCAATCTTTTGGGCTAACAAAGCCAAACTCAATTTAGAATTAAGGAATAATTCTTCGCTTTCTAAAGCATGTCTAATACGTTTTACATATTCTGTCTTCAAATTAGGGCATAACTCTTTTTTAAGACTTATAGTAGTATTGCTATCTGCTACACTCAGTTGGTATTTGGGTTCATTTTCTATCGGCTCTGTAGAGATTCTCACATCAGGATACTGGTCTATCCTAACAATATCTAGCTTCCAATCTTTGTACAACCCAACTCCCCACAGTACTATCCCTCCCATGATGATACCTTGATTTACAATGAAATATAAATCGTTTTTGAGAGGTTGTCCTAAAAATAAGGAATTAGTAGTGACAAGGTAGCACAGCAAAAAAGTATACAAAAACACCCATAAAAAATAGGGTTTATATTTTTGTAATCTAATGGCAGATTGAATCGAGAATTTATAAGCTATGTAGCTACACGCTGCTAAATTATACAAAAACACTATTCCTACCGTCCCTTTAAATAGGCTAGAACTATAAAATGACCCCGAGTTTACATAACCTCCTACATAGGCATACGAAAATATTTTGATATAAAGTAAAGCTGGTATCAGCATCCATTTGATGCTTCTGTAAGTAGGAGGAGTCAAAGAACTATTCAATAGCCCTACCAATAAAACCGGTACAGTCAAACTAATTGCCTCAGGTAACCATAAAAGATAACTTGCAATCGGTTTATGAAAATAAGAGACATAGCTCAACAGCAACTGCTGTAGAGAATTTAAAACACCAAAAAGTGCCAAATACATACCAAACTGCCCTATTCGATAAATTTTTATTGCGAGTAATGTCGACAGGATTGCATTTATTATGAGTAAAATAGTCATCATAACGCATAGTATTATTCTCAAACCTAATACAATAATAAAACGAATACTCAATAACCCAACGTATATACGAAAAAAAAAACGTTTTGGATTCAAAAATCTAAAAAAATAGAAAGAGAGCTCCCTCGACGGAAAGCCCTCTCCTCTAAACACTTAAAAACTACTTTAATGGTTTATTTTTTAGGGATATTTATTGAAGTTTACGTACAGTTACTGGTACACACACAGGAGAAGGCGAGCAGTTAGAACATCCTCCCGCCGGTGCTATTACTGTCACGCTTACTGAGCAGGTGTTAGCATCTGTCACCGTAACGTTAAGATTACCTCCACTTGCCGCAAATGGCCCAAATAATTGAGGAGATCCATAATTAAAAGGTCCTGTAGGAGTCACCCCACTCACAGTATAAGTAGTGCCACTTCCACCAGTTGGGTTAAGATTAAACGTAAATGTATCATCACCAGCATTGTCGGTTGTACCGTTGTTGTTGCAAATCGCTACTACACTTCCAACAATGGGTGTTGGATTGACAGTGACTACTACTGTATCACGATCTATACACCCTTCTACAGTTGCAATGGTCAAAATATAGGATTGAGTAGTGGTAGGCGACACGTTGATACTTGCCGTAGTCTGGCCTGTACTCCACAAATAGCTACCTCCTATTCCTGCTCCTGAGCCGGTGAGCGTCACAGCAGTACCTGCACAGATTGGCGCAGGGTCTAGCCCAGCATTGGCTTCAACTACTCGGTAGATTACTATCACGGGGCAACAGTTACCCGTAAGACATGCCCCTACAACCGAACTAGTAAATGTATAACTACCTGAAGCCGTGACAGTATAAGTAGAATCGGTAGCCCCCGGAATAATCACTCCATTAAGATACCATTGATAGCCCGTAGCACCCGCTGGTGCCGACAACGTCAGAGCTGTACCTGGACACAGTAAGAATGGCACCGACACACACGCACTAGAGATAGTATCGGCATTGGCAGGGTCGATATCTTGCTCGTTAAGCTCTAAGAGTTGAGCTATGTTGGTAAGTACCCCACTAGAGTCGGCACTCGCCGTAATCGTAAGCGCAAGACTCATAGTACTACCGCCCAGTGCACTTCCTACGTTCCACACTCCTGTAACAGGATTGTAGAAAGTTCCTGTAGGTTCCGAATGTGATACGTAATTAAGACCTGTAGGAAGTAAATCTTTGATTTTTAAGCCAGTAGGAGATTCCATACCAGTCGAATCAGCTTCACGAGTAACTGTAACTGTAAATACCACATCTGTGCCTGCTGATACACTGTCAGCACTGACGGTTTTGTTGATAGCAATATCCACTTGATTTTCATCGCAAGCATTAGGAATACCATCCCCATCGGTATCTAACAAATCATCGCCTGAACACCTGTCCATACAATCAAGCATTCCGTCGGCGTCGCTATCATTTTTCACAAAAGCATAATACACATTCAAATCATAACCTAAAGACACTAATCCACCTGCGGTAATTCTAATTTCATTGAAAGCACCCGTTACTTTAAATCCAAGCTGAGCGCGTGTGCCTCCTAGAAGTGAAGCCGTCAAAATACTTCCACTCGGGATAGTCTGTACGAGTGTTCCGTTCAAATAAGTAGTGATTGTAAGCGCTCCTAGTACATTAGCATCGAGCAAACCTGCTCCTTGCTGCACCACAAAACCAGCATATACGTCACCTGGGCCATTTGAAATCGTATTGGCAAGATTCACTTGCAAATAACGAGAACATGCCACCCCGATTGGAATAGATATTTGGGCGGCATCAGTGGTGTCCGAGTTAGTTGCATTGGTAGGATCTGATACCCCCCCACCTATACACACCCCTCCTGTACCAGTATCGGTAGGGTCACCGCTATCGACATCTGCTCCCACCAAAGCATTGACACAGTCAAGGGGGCAGGAAGCAGGCCCCTCAAAAGCATAGTAAACATTCAAAGAAGATAACAGGGAAACCGACAAAGTGCCATCTACAAAAAGCTGAACTTCATCAAAGTCTTGAGTGGTCGTAAAGCTTACGATTTGTTTCCCTCCAGTGCCCGCTAAAGCAGATGCGCCCAATAAACCTCCTCCTAAAGTGGCCGTTTCACGAAGTACCCCGTTGCGGTAAGTACGGATTTGTAAAGCGCCCAAGATATCTGCCGATAACAGAGACGTCCCCATTCCTATCACAAAACCTGCTACATTTCCTGCTGGATAATATTGCAAGGAATCTTTGACCGAAATCGCTGACCCACCCAAAAGCCCCACGGAAATACCCGTGGTTAGTGTCGCAAAATTTGCAAGATTGCCATCAACTACGGGTGCCCCATCCGCAGCTGTACAAAGCAAACATATTCCTGTATTGACACTGTTGATGTAGGCTCCTGTCCCTGCAATGGGATCCATACATATTTGATTGTTTTCTAGCGTCTGTTGTTGCGCTAGCACTTTAGAATAACTTAGGGTTAGAATGAAAAGCAGCATGCTCACCCCAACTGTACGTAGGAATTTGTACAACATGACCATAAAATGTTTAGTGTGAAAAGAGTATTTGGTGTCTATCTTTGATACACCACCAATTGTTCTTTTATCAACATTTTGACCAATCGATAAACAAACCCTAGAAAGTAACTTTGAGGAATATCAAATAATCTTTTAGGAAAAAAATATACCTTTTTGTTATTTATATACTATTAATAAGTAGTTATTAGGCAAAGTACTCGATTCTTTCAAAGCGTATTTTTCAAAGCGGGTATCATACCCCACAATATTCTAACCAAAACTTAAATAAATCACATAAAAACCTTTTAAGACAATAAAAAACCAATAGGAATATAAACAAAATCTCTATTTTTAAAGGTTTCAAAACCATCTCAATAAATCAGTTTACCTCTCTAAGTGTATGTATTTAGAAAAGACCCAGAATTACTGTCTATTAAAAATCACATTAATACCACAGATAACACAAAATAAAACTCAAGCTGATGTACAAAAGATAAGCTAAATTAGGCTTACTCAAAAATCATTTCTTGTTTTCTTCAGGGTAACCGACTATACAAAAAAATGAAGCTACCAGCAATGCCAGTAGCTTCAACGAGTACAACAAAACCACAGTCAATTGCACGTCAGAAACGTGCCTGTGGTGTCGTTGTTTGGAGGCTTATGCCTCTACCAAAAATTCATCATGTTGACTAATATCCAAACCTACTTTCTCGTCTTCTTCAGATACACGCAAAGGCTCAATCAAATCAGTAACTTTCAAGATAATATATGACATCACAAAAGCGAATACTGATACTAACACAAGCGCTATCAAGTGGTTTTTGAACAAGGTAAACTGTCCGTATGCCAATCCTTCATCTACTACCACACTATTGACACCTTTGGTAGCAAAAATACCCGTCATAAGCATCCCCATCATACCTCCTACACCGTGGCAAGGAAATACATCCAAAGTATCATCAAGAGTAGTTTTGGTACGAAGATGTGCTAAATAGTTAGAAACGATTGAAGAAATTGCTCCAATAAAGATTGACTGAGGGATTGTCACAAAACCGCAAGCAGGAGTGATAGCTACTAAACCTACTACCGCACCAATTGAGAATCCAAGCGCAGAAGGTTTTTTACCTTTAGCAGTGTCGAAAAGAACCCAAGCAAGACCAGCAGCAGCAGCAGCAGTATTGGTAGCACCCAAAGCAGAGACTGCCAAAGGACCTGAACCTACCGCCGAACCTGCATTGAAACCAAACCAACCGAACCAAAGAAGACCTGTTCCGAGCAATACATAAGGGATATTGGCAGGGGGCAAAAAGTTGGCTTCAACGTGAGCACGACGACGCTTAAGATACAATGCACCAGCCAAAGCAGCCCAGCCAGCAGACATGTGTACTACTGTACCACCTGCAAAATCAAGTACTCCTAGTTTAAACAAAAATCCGTCAGGATGCCAAGTCCAGTGTGCCAAAGGTGCATAAACAAAGATACTAAATAGTACCATGAACAAAATATAAGAACGGAATTTGATACGCTCCGCCAAAGAACCTGTCACAAGAGCTGGAGTAATCACCGCAAATTTCAATTGGAAGAAAGCAAACAATGCCAACGGAATCGTAGGAGCACCTCCCCAAGGTTTACCATCCAATACCCCATTAAACATAAAGAATGTAGTAGGATTACCAACCCAGCCTCCGATAGAATCTCCAAAAGCCAAGCTAAATCCAACCACAACCCAAACCACACTGATAACCCCCATCGCAATAAAGCTCTGAAGCATGGTTGAAATCACATTTTTATGGTTGACCATACCACCATAGAAATACGCCAAACCGGGCGTCATCAACAAAACGAAGGCCGTAGCAACAAGCATCCATGCGATGTCGCCTGTGTCAAGGCCTTCCGTCACAATTTGAGTAGGGATAGCGGGCATCAAAATCCCTAAAAGGCTAATGCCCAGCAAAATCACGAGTGGGATGTAATTTTTCATAAAATTATTTGACTGGTTTTGGTTGTACTTATAATTATTGAATTGTTAGTAGTTGGTATTTTTTCATTTTCAATACCAACTACTAAGTAGGGAAAGGCTTAGAATTTATAAATCAAGGCAAGTCCCAAAGTAGATTGTGAATTTTTGGAGAACACACCTTTTGAATCTTCAAATTGTTGCAAATTGGTTTCGCCAGCACCGCTAAGTTTTTTGTAAGCATCTAAACGAAACTCTGGTTTGATAAGCAAATGACCGTCAGCAAGGGTAAAGTTTCCAGTAAGTGTGAAAGAGTTAACCGAAGTTCCTTCATCTTTACGGTTTAGTAAAGCGCGGGCACCACCTGTGTTATCAAAATACTCATAACGTGCCCCAATGCTAAACAAATCGCTAGTTGCAATGTTGATATAACCTGCTGCACCACCCCAAGTTTTGGTATCTGTAGGGCCACCAGTACCTTGGTAATCTCCTTTTTGAGAACCATAAGCCGCGTTCAACCCTAGCAATAATTTTTCAGTAGCTTGGTAAGTAGTAACAATATCAAATACACGATAGTGAGCTGAAGGAGTATTGCCTTGTGCGTCAGGGTTGGATTCGTTGCTATTGATAAAGTTTAGATATACGTTCCATCCTTCTACAGGATTCAAAAACAATTGAGAAATCAAGCCTTTTTTACGGTTGTTGTCGTCCAAGTTATCGACGTTGTTAACAACACCTACCATCAAAGACGCTTTGTCTGAAAATGCATAAGTACCTTTCACCCCAATGTGATAAAAAGGACCGTTGTTGAAGAGGTTGGAAAGTGAATAGTTGAAGTTTACGGGTGCATCAATTACTTCATATCCAATGTGAGTACCAAACTGACCAGCGGTTAACGTAAGTTTGCTTGATGCTTTCCAGTTGAAATAAGCTTGTTTGATTGCAAGAGCCGTTCCAACCGCATTTCCGTAGTTACCCAAGTTAGCGTTTGGACCAAAAGTTAAATCCACTACTACATCAGACTTATCATTGCTATACTGCATTTTGGTTTGAACCAACCCTAAAGAAATCTGACCTGACTTTTGATCAAACACCCGTGCATAGTAAGCGCCAAGGTTTGAGCGAGAAAGAGGTTTGTTGAAGTTTCCAGTGTAATAAGAGTCAATATAACCTGAGAAAGTAAACTGACCTTTTTTCTCTTCTTCCTCCTCTGTTTTAGCTTCCGTTTTAGTTTCGGTAGTGGTTTCTGTTTTGCTTTCAGTCTTCGCCTCTTTCTTACTATCGTCCTTCACTTCGTCAATTCCCTTAGGAAAAGCCAAAAATGTTGCAAACAAACATAAAACAAGTAAACTTAGCTTTTGCATAATATTATTTTGTTTAAGGTGGGCATTATGTGGTTTTGTTTTCCGATACAAACTTTGTCTTAATTTTGTAAAAAACCAAATTTTTGGTTTAAATTTTAAGTATTTTTTCATAAAAATTTAATTTTTTGCTCATTTTATACTTACTATTGCCGATAAATTTAATTATTTACTGGCAAAATACAATTTTTAATATTATTCTGTATTATTAAATAATTTCAAAATATTATTCTTTACAAAGTTACTATACTAAACCACCAAACATTTGAATAATTATATTTTAAACGCCCCAAAACTACAGAGTTAATCAAAAATGAAGAGATTATGGAGAAAAGCTTAGGCACAAAAAAAGCCTCCGAAACGAATTTCGGAGGCTTTCCCAAGAGAATGCTTTTATTTCTTTAGGCTTTACTATTCACCATGCATCCAAGCTTTCTTGGCCAAAAGAGTATCGTCATCTTCTACGTTGTCGGGGTCTGGTACACAACAATCTACAGGACATACAGCGGCGCACTGTGGTTCTTCATGAAAACCTACACATTCCGTACATTTGTCGGTCACAATGTAATAAAACTCATTCGAGACGGGCGATTGCTTGAGTTTTGCATCCACAACCGTACCATCGCCGTAGTCGATTTCTTCTAAAAGAGTCCCGCCAGCGTAGGTCCATTCTACGCCACCTTCATATATTGCAGTATTTGGACATTCTGGCTCGCATGCACCACAGTTGATGCATTCGTCAGTAATCATGATAGCCATAATTGCACTGTATCGTTTAGTTTTGGGATATTTGCACTTGCAATTGAAAAACAAATTTAACTATTTAAAGTTTCGGTTAGGCAATAAAAATCAGAAATCTTTGATTTCTTGTACTTTTCCTATAAATATTTCAATGAATTCTATCACCAAACGCATACATCCCTTTGTGGAACTTGGCAAACTGCTCCACACTCCTATCCGCGAAGAAATCGCCTACAGAGCACATTCTACCAACCCTTGGTTTACTCCTTCGGCAGTAGAAGGGTCTTTGCTGGCAATCGCCCAACAATATTTGGATGAAAAAAAACTCACACAATGGCTCACCCAATATCCCAATCTCTCCTTAGAAGAGGTTGATATTCCCAAAAAAGTAGGAGTTGTCATGGCGGGTAATATCCCTGCTGTAGGTTTTCATGATTTATTAGCAGTTTTAATAAGTGGGCATCATCTATTGGCCAAACTCAGTACCGACGACCGCACGCTGATGTTGTTTATCATCCAAAAGCTTATTGACATTGAGCCTACGTTGGCCTCTCGCATCTCCGTAGCAGAACGCCTCAACGATGCCGATGCTTTCATCGCTACTGGTAGCGACAATACTGCCCGCTACTTCGAATATTATTTTTCTAAGAAACCGCATTTAATCCGCCGTAATCGTACTTCGCTTGGTATCCTAAACGGCACCGAGTCGGCAGAAGAGCTATTGGCACTAGCCGCCGATGTTTTGCTATATTTCGGGCTAGGCTGTCGCAATGTCTCTAAGGTATTGGTACCGGCCGGTTATGATTTTATCCCTTTTTTAAGGTTGGTTGAAACTCACTTTGAAGAATACCGTCATCATTATAAGTATTTCAATAATTATGAGTACAATAAGTCTATCTATCTCATTAATGGCGATGCACACTTAGACAACGGTTTTTTGATAGTGAAAGAAAGCGAAGGGTTAGTTTCTCCCATTTCTGTATTGTTTTTTGAAGAATATAAATCTCAAAACCACCTTAGCGAATTAGTAGAACTACACCGTCCTAAGCTGCAGTGTATTGTTTCGCAAGGAGGTAATTTTGAAGGGAGCTTACCCTTTGGACAAGCGCAAGCGCCTTCGCTTTTTGACTATGCTGATGGAATAGATACGATGACGTTCCTGACCAATTTATAAATAAAAGGAGGCTGTCTCAAAAGTAACAGGTCACAAAATATTCTTTGGTTTTAACCTCATCCCAACCCTTCTCCTGCTAGGAGAAGGGCTTTAAAAGTCCCCCTCTCCAGAAAGGAGAGGGGGATTTAGGGGGAGAGGTTGAATCGGCACAAAAGAAAATTTGGCAACAAAGACTTTTGAGACAGCCTCCTTTTTAAATTCCATAGCGTGTTTCTTCTACGATATAATCTACCACTTTGCTGAGGTCTTTGGTAGCTTCCCAAACGGCAAGCTGACGGTCAGCACCAGTTCCCATTTCTAGGATTTTGTGAATGTACTCAACTTCTTTTCTGCTCCCGAGATCATCCAAAACATCATCCACAAACTCTAACAGTTCTTGGGCTAAGTTATAATAAGGCACTTCTTCTTTACGACCAAAATCAATCAATTTTCCATGAATACCATAGCGAGCTGCGCGCCACTTGTTTTCATTGATAAGAATCTTCCGATAATGCTGGAAATTGAGGTTTTTGCTCATCAATTTTGAGATTTTGGCTACCAATGCCTGCATCAATGCCGCCAAGCAGATAGTTTCGTCGGCCCGCATTGGTATATCACACACGCGGTATTCGATGGTATTGTAGAAAGGATGCAGACGCATATCCCACCAAATCTTTTTACCGTTGTCGATACAGCCTGTTTTTACCAAAAGATTGACATAATCATCATAATCGTGCGCCGTCTCAAAATATTCAGGAATACCCGTACGGGGAAATTTGTCAAAAACCTTTGACCGATAAGATTTAAAGCCCGTATTGCGTCCACACCAAAAGGGCGAGTTGGTAGAGAGGGCATAAATATGCGGTAAAAAGTAGGTAAGCGAGTTCAGCAATTTAACCCCCGTATCGCGGTCGGGGATACCGATATGTACGTGCAGCCCAAAAATCAAATTTCCTCTAGCTACATCACGCATTTCTTCAATGAGTTTGTCGTAGCGTGGATTGGGCGTGATGAGTTCGTCTTGCCAATCTGAAAAAGGATGCGTGCCCGCCGCCGCAATTTTAAGATTTTGCTGCGCCGCTAAGTCAATAATCATCTTTCTGAGGTAAGTCACCTCTTGGCGAGCTTCTTGGATATTAGTGCAGATATTGGTACCTACTTCTACCACCGATTGGTGCATTTCGGCCGTCACTCGTTCTTTCAGGATGATTTTTCCGTCTTCCACGATTTTTGACATGTGCGAACGCAACGCCCGTGTTTCAGGGTCGATGGTCTGAAATTCCTCTTCGATTCCGATTGTAAACATAGACATAGGCTAGAAAGTAGAGTTAGAACCCTAACAAGGAAATTCCTTGCTAGGGCTGGAGTCTGAATATTATTTTTTAGACTTTTTGGCGGGAGCAGGTTCCTCTGCTTTTGCCTTTTTAGGAGCAGGGGCTTTTTTAGGTTTTTCTTCCGTCTGCTCTACATCTCCTTTAGCAAGGTTTGTGATAGGCAGATTCATGGCAGAAGTGCGCACAAAACTTCCCCAAGTCAGGTTCATTTTACCGTCTTTGTGGGCTTTGGCCTTTTCAATGGCCATTTTGGCGGCATTGTCCACAATCCAATCAAAATTTTCTTGCCCTACCGAATGAATGTCGGCATCGGGAGCAGGATTACAGAAATCAATGGCATAAGGAATCCCGTCGTGTACGGCAAACTCTACGGTGTTGAAATCATAGCCCAACGCTTTGTTAAGGCGAAGTACGTAATCGGTAATCGTCGCAATCAATTTTTTGTGTGCTTCTCCCGTAGTTTTAGGCTGAGTGGCATAGCGCAAATGATGCGGATTTCGGGGTTCATAGGGCATGATATGCACGTATTTTCCTCCCAAACAATAACATCTATAATAATCCTCAAAAGTAACTTCACTCTGAAGAAGCATTACCAATTGTTCGGTTTCGGCGTGTTTGGCCCAAAGGTCGTCCATATCATGAATCTTATACACGCTTTTCCACCCTCCGCCTGCGTGTGGTTTCATATAGGCAGGAAAACCCACATACTCAAACATCTCCCCCCAAGCCATTGGCATTTTGAGGTTGCGAAACGAAGTTTCGGTGGTATCGGTAGGGCGCTCTTTTGAAGGCATTAAGACTGTATTAGGTACAGGCACACCCAATTTTACGGCCAAAGCATTATTAAAAAATTTCTCGTCGGCACTCCACCAAAAAGGATTATTGATAACTGCCGTACCACAAAGAGCCGCATTTTTGAGGTACGCTCTATAAAAAGGCACATCTTGTGATATACGGTCAATAATAACGGCATAATCGGTAGGTTCTCCTTGTACTACTCTATCTATAAGCACAGGCTCAGCTACGATGTCGGTGCCCTCTAACTCATTGACTCTCTCCACAAAAGCCTGTGGGAAAGTATTTTCCATTCCGTGAAGTATTCCAATTTTTTTCATACATGTAAAAGCCCCCTACCCCAAGGGGAAATTTTTAGTTTGTTAGATTGTACAAGCTTCTATGGGGTAAGAAGCCTGCGGTTAGAGTCCCATTTTTGAGATATAGTCTGGAAACATTTGATTCCAAAGCGGCCAATCGTGTTTTTCCCAACCTCTTACATCGAGCCAATGATGAATACCTTTATTTTTCAAAATACCCGACATTGTAAGATTATCATTAAGACAAATATCCCACTCAGAAGTGCCTAGCACAATCTTCATATGATTGTACTTCCAACTTTCTTCGTTGGGGATAAATTCGACGGGATTGTTGAAATAAACGGTATGATCTGTGTATCCTTCCAAAAAGCTTCTGACATCAAAAGCCCCGCTCATGCTAAACAGATAGGCTACTTTATCGGGATGCTTGAAAGCAAAATTGAGCGCATGATAGCCTCCAAAACTACAGCCGGCGACGGCGATTTTGTCAACATTGGCTTCATAACGCATTGCGGGTACTAGCTCCTCATTTAAGAAGCGATCATATACAGCATGATTGTGAGCTCGTACGGCCGGAGTCAGGTGCTTGGCATACCAACTATCTTTATCAATACCGTCGATCAAATACAATTTGATTTTTCCAGATTCTACAAACCACCTCACTGATTCTGTTAAGCCGGCGTCTTTGTTTTGATAAAAACGCCCCATCGATGTAGGGAACAATAGAATAGGATAGCCCCAATGCCCCAATACCAGCATTTCAATATCACGGCCTAAGGTGGGCGAATACCATTTTTGATATGTTTCTTTCAAGGTTGATAAAGTGTTTGATAAAGAAATATTTTGTCGAAATATATATAAAAACCGAGAATTACAAGATTATCACTCAAAAATTGTGTAAAAGTGGATTTCCCTCTACTTTTGAAACCATTATCAAAACTTAAAAGTTAGAAAGCTAAGCATTCATCAAAGTGCATTTTTGCTGGATTGGATGCTATATCATAACCATTTTATTTACCATGACCCGTCTTAGTGTAAATATCAACAAAATTGCCACGCTACGCAACTCTCGCGGGGGCAATAATCCCAATGTAGTAAAAACAGCGCTCGATTGCGAAAGTTTTGGAGCACAAGGAATTACAGTACACCCGCGCCCCGATGAGCGTCATATTCGATACCAAGATGTGTTGGATTTAAAAGAAGTCGTAAGCACTGAGTTCAACATTGAGGGGAATCCTACCGAAAAAAAGTTTATCGAACTCGTGCTTCTAGCCAAACCCGCGCAAGTCACACTCGTGCCTGACGCCCTCGGTGCTATCACTTCCAATGCCGGCTGGGATACCATCACCCATCGCGAAAGATTAACGGATTTGGTAGGTATTTTCAAAGAAGCGGGTATTCGAGTATCGGTTTTTGTAGATCCCGACGAAAAAATGGTAGAAGGTGCCAAAATCTGTGGTGCCGACCGCGTAGAATTATATACCGAGCCCTATGCAGCTGACTATCCCGAAAATCCTGCCAAAGCCGTAGAAGCTTACGTAAAAGCCGCTAAAGTAGCACACGAAATAGGGTTGGGCCTGAATGCAGGCCATGATTTAAGTCTTGAAAATCTTCGGTATTTGAAAGAACAAATTCCGTATTTAGATGAAGTTTCGATTGGTCATGCGCTTATTTGCGATGCACTTTATTATGGCCTCGAAAACACCATACAGATGTATCTGCGTGAGTTAGAATAAAGATTTTGCGTAATTATTGAGCCGTAGGCAATAAGCGTTAAGCAGTAGGCATTTTTTGCGATGTTTATAGGCAATCACAGCGGAAAATCGCTGCTTATGCAAAACCATTCTTAATAAAAAGCTTAGGGCTTACGGCCTACGCGGCCGCCCGCGCGGAGCATCTTGCTAAGTAGTTATGATTTCACAATATACTTTTCAAAACTTAGAAGCATTATTTCCTTCAAACCTCTTACAATAGCATGTCGAAAAAAATCATTTTGACCGCCGCCGCCCCTGCCCCTATTGGCCCTTATTCGCAAGCTGTATTAGCAGGCAATACCCTGTACGTATCGGGACAAATCCCCATCGACCCCGCCACCGGCAATCTCGTAGTGGGAAGTATCGAAGATGAAGCAGAGCAAGTGATGCGCAACTTAGAAGCCATTCTGAAAGAAGCGGGATTAGGCTTTGAGAATGTGGTAAAAACCAGTATTTTCTTGAAAGACATGAACAACTTCGGGAAAGTAAACGAAGTATACGGACAATTTTTTACGGGCGATTATCCCGCCCGCGAAACGGTAGAAGTGGCTCGTTTGCCCAAAGATGTAAATGTAGAAATATCGGTTATTGCCCTAAAAGACTAAAAATAAAACCTCATATTTGACTTCTCCGAAGTCGTTTGCGTGGAGAGCACACATTATGCTACAAAAGTTGGGCTTCTCCGAAGCCGTTTTTTAGAAAGGTAGTCCTGCCTCGGAGAAGCAAAAGGTTTGTAGCTAGCTAACAAGGCCCTTACCAAAAGCAAACGACTTCGGAGAAGTCATATTAGTTCAAAAACTCATAAATACCCGCTACGCCTTGGCCGCCGCCTACGCAGGCTGTTACCATTCCGTATTTCTGCTGACGACGGCGCATTTCGTTAAATAACTGCACCGACAGCCGAGCCCCCGTTGACCCTAAGGCGTGTCCCAATGCAATAGCCCCTCCATTGGGATTGAGTTTGGCGGGATCGATGCCCAATTCTCTCACTACCGCTAAAGATTGCGCTGCAAAAGCCTCATTCAATTCTATTTGGTCAATATCGTTCAACGATAATCCCGCTTGCTTGAGCGCGATAGGCACTGCTGCTACAGGGCCAATCCCCATAATACGCGGCTCTACTCCTGCTGACGCATAAGACATCATTCGTGCTATCGGCTTTAGGTTCAGCTCATTGACCATCCGTTCGGACATCACTACTACAAAAGCCGCCCCATCGGAAGTCTGCGAAGAATTGCCGGCTGTGACGCTTCCGCCTGCTGCAAATACGGGCTTTAGTCTGCCCAATGCCTCCAGATTAGTATCTGCACGTGGACCTTCGTCTTTGCTTATTACATATTCTTTATTTTTCTTTTTGCCGCTATTGGGGTCAAAATAAGTTTCTTTGACCGTAATAGGCACTATCTCACTATCAAATTTGCCTTCTTTCTGCGCCGCTAGTGCTTTTTGGTGGGAAGCAAATGCAAAAGCATCTTGGTCTTCACGGCTGATTTTATACTGATTGGCTACTTGCTCAGCCGTAAGTCCCATGCCGATATAATAATCGGCGTGTTCTTTGGCGATTTCATAATTAAGCGCCGTTTTCCAACCCGTAGTTGGTACCATCGACATCGACTCTACCCCACCCGCTACAATACAATCGGCGATACCAGCGTGAATTTTGGCAGCGGCAATCGCAATCGCCTCTACCCCTGACCCGCAATAACGGTTGATAGTAAAGCCTGGAACACTTTTGGGAAGTGCTAACAAAGATATAAAACGGGCGATTTGCATCCCTTGCTCTGCTTCTGGAACTGCATTTCCTACAATAAGGTCATCTACGCGTGCGGGGTCGAGTTGAGGAAGTTGGGTCATCATATGCTTGATTACTTCCGCGCCCAAATCATCAGGACGAGTAAAACGAAAAACACCTTTGGGAGCTTTTCCCACTGCTGTACGATAACCAGCTACAATGTATGCGTTCATGTGTTAAGAATTATTGCTTCGTTTGAACTATTCACTACAAAACAAACAATTTTTTCGCAAAAAGTACTCTGCAAGCATAACATTTTTCTAAAAAAAACGAAAATTTTTCCTTTATTTCTGCAAACGCCTCATCTTCCCAAACAACTACAGGAGTGAGAGCAGGTATTGAAAATATCCTAATGGTCAGGTCAAAAGAAAAATGGGGCAGCACATCGCAATGTTTTTAACAAAAAAACCACAAAACCAAGCATATTGCTACACTTAGTCTTGTGGTCAAATCAATCACTTTTTTGTGTATTAGGTAAAGAAGCAATGTTACTCCTTATCAGGAGTGAGCACTTACTCGTTTATTTCGATGGTTCCTCTAAGATACAATCTCACCTGACCTGCTATATCTACGCGCTCCCCTCTCAATTTTGTTTTGAGATAGCCACCTCGTGGAGATACTTGAAGCGCTACGAATTCATCTTTTTGAAGTTTTTCGGCCCAATAAGGTGTCAAACTTGTATGCGCCGAACCCGTAACGGGGTCTTCGGCAATGCCTGATTGTGGCGCAAAAAATCGCGATACAAAATCCACTTCATCACCTTTGGCTGTCACAATTACCCCACGGGCAGGTACGGTAGATAAGACAATCACATCAATGTCCAGATTACGCACCAATGACTCGCTTTCTAATACCACCAAAAAATCAGTTTTACCCTTTACTATATCCACAGGCGTAATCTCGCCCAAAGCTTCTAACAAAGCTGGTGGAGTCAGAAGTTGCTTGTGGAGCATATCCACCGGAAAATCCAACACCAACCACTCGCCTTCTTTAGTCACTTTCAATTCGCCGCTACGCGAATCAAAACGGATTGTATCATGAGGATAATTGTCCAAATTAAAAATCACGTAGGCCGTAGCAAGCGTGGCATGCCCACACAAGTCCACCTCTACCGTAGGCGTAAACCAGCGAATATGAAACCCCTCCTCTGTGGGAACATAAAAAGCTGTCTCGGCGAGGTTGTTTTCGGCCGCAATCGCCTGCATGGTGTCGTCGGCAAGCCAAGAAGAAAGTGGAACTACAGCGGCAGGATTACCTCCAAAAACATGATTTGTAAAGGCGTCTAGTTGGTATAAAGGAAGTTGCATATAAAATGAGTTGGTACTGTCTATGAAACACTTATGCTTCTACGGTAGTTCGCCGCAGAAGCACAAAACTTAAATCAACATCTATTACACCACCCTCTACAGCTCTGCCCAACTAATTTTTCTTAGCGATGTATTTATTAGAATACGTTTTTTCTTGAAATTGTTTAAAAGGTTCTTTGGTATGATTGTTGTCACCAAAGTAAGCCAACACTTGGTGAAACAACCGTGGCTCCAAATAGCCTGATACAGGTTGAATCAAATTCATTTTTTCATCCAAAATGACGGTAGTAGGATAGCCCGACACTTTGCCATTCATCATGTTTTTGAAAGATACTTTTCCGAGCATCACATCGGCATCTTTTTCAGGATTGTATTTGACGGCGTAGAATTTTTTGTTGGCAAAATCCACCACTTCCGCATTTTTGAAGGTATTCTTATCCATAACCTTACACCATCCACACCAATCGGTATATAAGTCAATAAACACCTTACGTGGTTGTTTTTGGCTTAATTTATAGGCTTCGCTCAAAGTCACCCATTTGATTTTAGTTTCTTCTACATTAGAGTTTTTTGGCTTGAGTGCCATGAGGCTCACTAGCATTAGCGCCACAAGCCCTACAATTCCTATTTTTTTCATGGTTTCGTTTCAAAAGTTTGACTACTCGTAAACAAACACTTATTGTAAAATGTTCCTTCGCAAAAACCGCGCCATATTTTCTCAACATTCCCTACCGATGAGCTAAAAGTTGTCCAAATTGCTGCTGCATTTTACGATACAAACGAATTTTGGCGGGGTCGGGATGGTAAGTATCCGCGTACCGTACGTATTGATGTACGCCACTTTCTAAAGTATCTATTTTTTTTAATGACTTCATTGCCAACAAAATAGCCCCTAAACATCCGCTTTCATTACTTTCATTGACTCGTACCGGAATCCCAAAAATATCCGATACCAACTGCAACCAAAACGCCGACCTTGTAAAACCACCGTTAGCATGTAATTCTTTGGTTTTAGTAAGCTGTTCATCAATGATATGACGCGTTTGGTTGAGATTATACAAAATCCCTTCAAGGGTAGCCCTCGCCAAATGCGCTTGTGTGTGTTGCCAAGTTAAGTTTTGATAACTCCCCTTGGCGCTCGCATCCCAAACAGGGGCTCTTTCTCCCAACAAATAAGGCACAAACAACAATCCATGCGACCCTGCCGCCGCACTTTCAGCCATGCTCAACAGCTCAGTGGGGTCTTTGTGGAGTAGATGTTTTGAAAGCCATTCAAGTACATTGCCTCCGTTGTTGGTAGGTCCCCCCGAGACGTAGTGAGTATCGTCCAAGACATAGGTAAAAAGTCTTTTTTGAGGGTCTTTCGAAGGTTTGGAGGAGGTTTGTCTTACCGCTCCACTCGTACCAATCGTCAGGGTAGAGACGCCATTTTCTAAAGCTCCCGAACCCAAATTGGCCAAACACGCATCGCCCGCCCCAATTACAAAAGGAGTTCCCGAAGGAAGCCCTAATTTTTTGCAAAGACTAGGCTTAATAAGTTTTTCTTGGTGGTAGGTATCCACAATTTCTGATAAATAATCAGCAGAAAGACCCGCGTATTGAAGCGCAAGATCAGACCATTTGAGGCGTCGATTGTCCAAAAGGGCTGTACCCGAAGCTATCGAGTATCCAATTTGGAATTTACCAAATAGCCTATACCAAATGTATTCTTTTTGGGACACAAAACGATTGATATTATCAAATGTTTGTGGCTGTTTCTCCTTAAACCACAGCATCTTGGTAAGTGGTGCATAAGGGTGCGCAGGAATCCCAACTTGTGGGTAAAGTTTATCAAAAATAGGATCTTTTTTCAGCGCGTCGGCTTGAGTTTTGCTGCGATTGTCGGCCCAAAGCAACGACCGCGACAATCGACGATTGCGCCCATCCAAGGCAATGACACTATGCATCGCCGAACATAAACTAACGGCTTCTACGGAGCGATTTTGGTTCCGTAACATATCCGTTACCTGACGAATCACATCCACAAAAAGCCCAAAAATTTCGTCGGGATTTTGCTCAACATAGCCGTTTCGAGGATGATAAGTCACACAAGAGGCTGTCGAGTGCGCCACTATCTCGCCTTGCTCCGTCATCGCAATCGCTTTTACATTGGTGGTTCCAATGTCTATACCTATCCAAACATTTTGCACAAAATTGACAAGTTAAAATTTCATAAAAAAGGTAATTGTTCAACTTATATGATTTGCGTCTGCGACGCAACACCCTTCTTGACCCAAATAATAGTTTGGGTCAAGCTATCCGACCTTAACTATAATAAACATTTGCTCAAAAATTAAGATAAAAAGGGTCTATACCTACTCTTCAATAGGTACGTTTCGCTTAAAAGCCGCTCCAAAATCTATCAATGATTCAGTCTTGAGAACGCCCGGTATGTGGTCTATTTTGTCGTACAATACCCGCCTCATGTGCTCATTGCTGCGTGCCACAATCCTAATGTAGAGCGTGTATTTTCCGGTAATATAATAACACTCTGTCACTTCAGGTATCAACTTCAACTCCTCAATAATCTTCTCAGAATCAGAATCTTCCTTTAGCATAATTCCCGTAAACGCCCCCCATTCATATCCTAATTTGCGTTCGTTTACTACTACAGTCGTACCTTTAAGGATACCTATTCGGCGGAGCTTTCCTACACGTTGGTGAACCATCGTATTTGAAATTCCTAAATCATCAGCAATCGCCGAATATGCTTTACGTGCATCTCGTTCTAGTTGCTTGAGAATCAAGCGGTCGTATTCATCTAAAGGTTCTTCCATAACAAACGATAAAACACAAAAACAAAAGTTTATTTTTCTTATTTCTAACTAATATTAAGTCAATAATAACAAAATTATACTCAATAAAAATAATTATAACTTATAAAGTATTTATAAAAAGTTATTTTGCTCTTTTGAATACTAAACATTAGTTACCAACTACATTTTGTTATCATGACTGCCACCGAATATACTCACTCCGACTACTTGATAGGCCTCGAAAAAAACTACGGTGCCCACAATTACAAACCCATCCCTGTGGTGCTCGACCGAGGGGAGGGGATTTATGTATGGGATGTAGAAGGAAACCGTTATTTCGATTTTCTTTCAGCCTATAGTGCAGTCAATCAGGGACATTGCCATCCTCGGATTGTTGAGGCTTTGATACAGCAATCTCAAAAATTGACCCTTACCTCCCGTGCTTTTTACAATTCTGTATTGGGCGAATGTGAAAAGTTTTTGTGTGAATACTTCGGCTACGATAAAGTATTGATGATGAATTCGGGCGTAGAAGGAGGCGAAACCGCCCTCAAACTCACCCGCAAATGGGGTTATCAGGTCAAAGGAATTCCTCAAAACCAAGCCAAGACAGTGTACGCAGCGGGCAATTTTTGGGGACGAACCTTAGCAGCAATTTCATCTTCTACCGACCCCGATAGCACCGACGACTATGGGCCGTTTTTACCGGGCTACATTATCATTCCATATAATGATTTGACGGCTTTGGAACAAATTTTTCAATCAGACCCCAACATCGCGGGATTTATGGTAGAGCCTATTCAAGGCGAAGCCGGGGTGGTAGTTCCTGACGAAGGATATTTGCGCGGAGTACGTGCGCTTTGTACCAAATACAATGTGCTTTTTATCGCTGACGAAGTGCAAACAGGAATTGGGCGTACGGGCAAACGTCTCGCTTGTGATCACGAAGAGGTCAAACCCGACATTTTGGTGTTGGGAAAAGCACTCTCAGGCGGCGTGTATCCCGTATCGTGTGTGCTTGCCAACGACGAAATCATGCTGACTATCAAGCCCGGACAGCACGGCTCAACCTATGGCGGCAATCCCCTTGCCGCTGCCGTAACAATGGCCGCCCTGTCGGTAGTGAAAGATGAGAAACTAGCAGAAAATGCCCAATATTTAGGCGAAGTTTTTAGGGAAAGAATGCGCCAAATTCAAACCAAGGCCTCTTTAATTCAAGAGGTACGCGGCAAAGGATTGCTCAATGCAATTGTTATCAATACCGACGAAGAAAGCCCCTTGGCATGGCATATTTGTCTGCGCCTCAAAGACTTAGGCTTACTTTGTAAACAAACTCACGGCAACAAAATACGGTTTGCACCGCCTTTGGTGATTACAGAAACGCAACTGCACGAAGCCTGTGACTTAATCGAAAAAGTAATTTTAGAATTTAGTGTCTAAAACTTTTGACAGGCGCAGGCCTGCGCCTGTCAAAAGTTTTTATGATTTTGCAAGCTATTGACCAGCCCCTACAATGGGACTAGAATATTTCACGCCATATTTTTGAAGTTGTTGGGGCGTGAGGGAGCTTATCTTGTGAATCCATTCGGCAGGGACGTTGGCTAATTCGGGCAACCACCTTTTTACATATTCACCTTTGGGATCATATTTAGTAGCCTGCGTCAGAGGGTTGAAGTAACGATTTTCGCGGGGATCGTTGCCCACTCCTGCTACATAGTTCCAATTCCCCCAGTTGCTACAAACATCATAATCAACCAATTGACTTTCAAAATAAGCGGCTCCCCAAGTCCAATCCACTCCCAAGTCTTTAGCCAAAAAACTAGCGACATTTTGACGGCCTCGGTTTGACATAAAACCCGTCAGCAGCAACTCGCGCATGTTAGCATCTATGAAAGGAACACCCGTTTGACCATGAACCCACTTGTCAAACAGCTCACGGTCGTGATTCCAGCGCAATTCGAGGTTGTATTGAATACCACTTGGTTTGAAAAGCCGTGGACCATATTTGAGAGCTACAAATCGAAAATAATCACGCCAAATAAGCTCAAAAATGAGCCAATACGTGGAGTCGTTGGCCCCGCGTTCGGCTTCGTATCGCTTGATTTCTTCATAAATCTGACGAGGTGAAACACAGCCGTAAGCCAGCCACGGTGACAACTTGGAAGAATAATCAGCCCCAATCAGCCCATTGCGGGTTTCTTTGTACGTTTTGATATGGTCGGTATCCCATACATAGGATTGAAGTCGAAGGAGTGCTTCCGTTTCTCCCCCCTTAAAATTGAGAACAGTCCGGGGGTCTACTTCTGGAAACAATGAAAAAAGAATCAACTCATAAATTTCAGGAAGTTTGCCCGCTTCCAATCCCTCGGGAAGTTTGAGTGAAATAGGCTCAGGAAAAATAGACCTGATTGTGGATTGTTTTTCAACGGCTTTTCTAAAATCCGTAAAAACGTCAGGCAAACGCGAAACCCAAAAAGGCAAGTCGCGCGGATGGTAGAGAGTAGCCCCCCAAAAAACCTCAAAATCAATATTATATACTTTTAGTTTTTTTGATACAGAGGTTTCTACGTCGGTTTCCTCTTGGGTGGCTTCTTTGCTGGTGTAGATAGCCTCTACTTCCCATCCACGGGCAAGGTCGCTGATGATAGCCTCGGGCTTTCCTTGTCTTATGAGGAGATTCCCTCCTTTTTTACGGAGATTGTCACGTAAGTTTTGAACCGATTCTAGGAGAAACTTAGCTCTAAATTGACCCGTTTTAGGGAAGTCGAGCGGTTGTATCTGTTCAAATTGACGAGTATCAAAAACGTAGAGAGGTATCACTTCATCTGCGTCTTGGGTAGCTTTTAGAAAGCCTTCATTGTCGTGTAGGCGCAAATCATTGCGAAACCAATATATAATGCGTTTGGGCATAGACTTAACTTTTGTTTTTCTATGCCCAAAACTACGTTTATCCCATTTAGGTTCTACAAAAACTGCGGTTATTATTTGTAGAGACGTTGCATGCAACGTCTGCGGAGACATCCAATGTAGAGACGTTGCATGCAACGTCTCTACCATACCAAAATGACAAAAACAATGCCATTCAAAATCATTTGGGGATGCATTTTTTCTGTGAAATAAAAAATTAGATTCTATTTTAAAAGAAAACAAGGGTCAATTGATAAAACTGTGGCATGTTATCCTAAACTTAAATCCGCTTATAGTTTCAAATAATTATACTCTTTAATCTCATCTAATCACCGTTATTTTTGTGTTCGTCAGCTAAAAAAACATAATTCAAAAAAATAACCCTTACCCCTAAAATAGGACATTTATATTATACAAAAAAGCCTTTCTGGTACTCTTTGCCCCACCATAACACTCATATTCAAACATTTAGATTCACATTAAACTTTCTTCTAATCTAAACATAATAATACTATTTCACTTCATTTTAATATGTCAAACAATGGATTGTTGATTATTCAAAAATGACATTTTTGATTTTAAAAGTTTTGTTTCGTACTTTTACTTATTATCCTAACAAAATCCTTTACATTATTTTTTGCTGATAGCCTCTCCCACCTCAATAGGTTGTATTTCTAAAAGCATTTAAAATGGCACGGTTCGTGTTTTAGAAGGAATGTATGCTACCCCAAATCTAGGAATAGTGATGTCGTATCAGAGGCTGCTACTTAGTTTTTTTGTTGTTTGGTTTGTGCTGATAATTCCAGCATGGAGTGTTACTTCCGATTCTACCAATCAGCAAAAAGCGTTGATAATAGAACCTACTATTGCTTTAGCAAAACGCCCCATCCCTCCTCCGATTGTTGCTCCCAAAAATCTCCCATCTCAATTTTCTGATAAACGCTTCAAACAACTCAATAATGGCGGTGTACAGCAAGCTTATCAGATGAAATATCACACGGCACAGTCACTTTTCTTACAAGCCAACGAAATGTCGCCCCACAATGATACCTTGCTTTACAACCTATCACTGGTAACGGGTCTGATGAAAAATTACGATGCAGCCCTCGAACTCATGGGCCAAACTGGCGTTGGGAAGAAGTATTTGCACAATAAAGGGGTATGGGAAGCCCAAAAAGGTCACCTTCAAGAAAGCTTGACTACTTGGGGATTTGCGCATCCTACTGATACTCTTTGTTTTAATATTGCTTTGGCAAACTATCGTTTGGGGGATTTGCAAGAAGCACAAAACTGGGGAAAAAGGTTTGGATTTGCCAAAGCTGCCGAGTTTCACGAACTCACTGCCAACGTATTGTTCAGATTAGGAGAGTACAAGCAAGCTGAAAAACTCTACGAAAAAGCCGAAAAATTTGCAAATCGTACCGGAAAACGTGCCGCTGGGCCACGTCTATTGATACAGCGCGGCAATGCTCATTTGGCCCAACACGAATACGACAAAGCCGAAATTCTTTACAGAGAATACTTGTCTACCAAAGACCCTTTCTATCGCTATTCAGCGCATTTGGGCTTGGGTCATGCCCTCTATCGGCAACGTAAATACCAGCTTGCCGTCTTAGAATATGACGCAGCTTGTCGCAACAACGGCACGGCCGAGGCTTGGCTTGGACTGGGCTTTGCTTATGTAGGAACCAACGGCCAACGGCAAGCTCAAAAAGCTTTTGAACGCTCGCTCGATTTGGACTCCACTCAAAAAAGCGCTTGGCTTGGGCTAGGAATGGTATATTATCGCTTGCGCAATTTTGGGGAAGCGGTATGTTGTTTCGACCAAGCGGGCGATATTCTTAGCGACCGCAATCGCAATCATGCGGATTTGTTTGCAGCACGGGCATTTTGTCGCTTATATACCAATCAATCCCAACTTGCCAAAGACGACGTACAGACCGCTGTCAGGTTGTCGGGCAAAGGGCTTTTGCCTTGTCTGGCAATGAGCGAATATTTACGCATCGAAGGTTATTTTTTATCATCCCTCAAATGGCTCGAAAGAGGTATCAAAGCCAACGAAGAAGCAAGTGCTCGGATGCTCGTCAATCGAGGCAATATCTACCTCAAATGCCTTGAATATGAAGACGCAATGGCCGATTTTGAAAAAGCTCATAGTCTTGACCCTAGCAATATCAACGCTTCCAATGGTTTGGCGATTTCATATCTCAACATGGACGACATAGACCGCGCCAAAGTACTCTATGATAGCCTACTACGCAAAAAAAGCGTAGCAATGCTGCACAATAACCGTGGGATTGTGCGGTCGTATATGTCACTCCGCGAACGTCATCAGCGCAACCAAGCCGAAGAAGCCAAATATTCGATGCTTTCGATGCAAGATTTTGAAAAAGGATTGGAAGTAGATTCGACAAAAAAAGCCTATCATGTCAATATTGGCAACGTATACAAAAATCGCAAAGAAGAAGCTTCTGCTATTGAGCATTATCAACTTTACTTGAGCAAACATGCCATCAATAATATGGGGGTGCTTTTTGGAAACCAAGAACGAAAAGATTTTGCTGCCCACTATCTCGATATTGCGATTAGTTATGACACTGCCAACACCATTTATCTCTACAATCGCGCCAAGCTTTACCACGATCACTACAAAGACAAGTTTATCCGTAGGCCAGACTTACAGCGAGCTTTTAAATTGATGCCTACCAAAGATATCAGCCTAAAATACAGTCCAGACGGCTACGTTACTATTTTCTTATTTGATTACGATTTTGAAACTTATCATTTTCCTGGCGACCCGCTTTTTGACATCAAAGCCAACCCTATTGATGATTTTGTTTTTTTACCTTCGTTGGATTTCATCCCGATGGAAGGAGGAGGAAATGTATTTGCAAAAAATGGTAATGGCCGCTACGCCGTTTCCAAAAGTCAACTACGATTCAAGCCCGCTTCGCGGCGTAATAGAGGGAAGACCAAATGCCCCAAAATCTGATTATTCCCAAACCACTTTTCCAAAAGAATGTAATTGGCGCGTTTGTAACACTTTATAGAGCTGCGGATACTTATAATTGAGTTTAAAAAATGCTTGCGAATCTACTTTAATATATTCGGGAAGTACACCAAAAGTATCAGAAGGAACCAAAACCTCCAGGCGCCCTATGGGAATATTACGGCTATCGAGGGTAGAAGCAATCGCAAATAAACATTCAAGCTCATCGCTTCCAAATCGGCCAACATACGCTAACAATTGCGAAAAAAAAGCCTCATCATCATTGATAGCCATCACATTGATGGCCAAAGTAGTATTATTAAAATAAGTGCCCATCCCCCTGAAAATCCCATTCAGTGATCGAATAATAACCCGGCCATCAGTACCAATGTTTACTAAATCTTTTACAATAATTTTACGTTCATCGTCAATATAATACCGTTCGTATTTACCACTCAAGTGTCTGATACTCTGACTTTGACTCAGTACAAAATTATCTTGTGCTGAGTCAAACAAACCAGGGCTATCCGAACTAAATACATAATCTTCAATATCGCTGGGCATGGGTAGCTGCTGACGGCGCTTCTTTACATTGAGTGCCTTCTTCAACACAGGAATCATCTCTTTTTTCATCTTTACAAAAATCAGGAGTAAACATCTAAAAAGAGCATCACCAAAACCATACCAATATTAGACATATTATAAAACAATTTATACGACTATTTTAAAACAAAAAAAAGACATACCTAAAAGATTTTAAAGTGCCAAAACTCGCACTCAAAACATACTATTGAGTCATTTATGTAAAAAAAAGTATATATTTTAACTTAAAAATAAATCTCGTATTAAAAGACATAAATAGAGAAAAACGGTACCATTTTAGTCTAATTTCTTCAGCGTAGGCGACAATAAAGGTTGGGGCGGAGTCAGCCATGACCCTACAAGCATTCCCAACAAACTGGCAAGTGTACCATACAAAAGCGCGGGAAAAGTAGTTTCCCATACAAACTCACACCCCATCCAGACCCCTAATCCCAAAATCATAGAAGCCAAACAACCTGCCTTGTTGGCACGCTTCCAGTACAATCCAAAAGTCAAAGGAATAAAGAGTGACACCAAACTAAAAGCCGACGATTCGCCCACCAATTCAAAAATATCTTGGCGAGAGCGTGCCATCCAAATCGATGACAAAGTCACCAATACGACTCCTCCTCTTATCACCAAAAGCAACTTGGCATCGGGAAGTTTGGGAAAGTAGGGTTTGACTAAGTTTTCGCCTAAAACCGCCGCAGGTGCCAAAATAGCGCCACTACTCGTACTCAACAAAGCAGAAATCAACGCCCCAAAAAACAAAATCTGTATCCACATAGGAGCATGTTGAAGTACCATATTAGGAATAATCATTTTGGTATCTCCTTGCATGAGTTGAGGGTATAGCGATTTGGATGCCAATGCAATAAAAAGTGGCAGTAATGCCACCGTAAGGTACAAAACCCCTGCCCAAATCGATGATTTCACGGCGGTGTCGGCGTCTTTGGAAGCCATTACTCTTTGAAAAATATCTTGCTGAGGAATAGAACCCAATCCTATCGTAATCCACGCCGCCAAGTACTCCGCATAGCTTTGCAGGCTGTGTTCTTTAGGCACCATTCTAAAAAAACCTTCGGGTTGCTGTGCCAAAACAGGTTCAATACCGCCTGTTTTGGTAAACAATATCACCGCCAATACCACCAATCCAATAATCAAAATGATATTGTGCAAAAAATCAGTAATGGAAATAGACCACATGCCTCCCGTCAAGGTATAAACCATGACCATACATGCCCCCACCCAAATTCCAGTGGCTAAAGGCAACCCAAAAATAACTTGCCCTACTATGCCCATCGCCACAAACTGCGCCGCAATCCATCCAAAATACGAAGGAATAATCATCGCAGCAGAGACAAATTCGGCAGTTTTGCCAAAACGTATCAAAAAGAAATCACAAAAGGTAATAATATTCCATCGATAAAAAGTACGGGCAAAAAATACGCCCACCAAAACTAAGCACAAGGCCGCCCCAAACGGCTCTTCGATCACACTCAAAAAACCTCCTTCCAAAAAATGAGAAGGAGAACCCATCATAGTTTCGGAGCCAAACCACGTAGCAAAAGTAACCATCGTAGCCAAGGCCATAGGCAGCCTCCGCCCTGCCAATACAAAATCTTCGGTGTTGTGAATTCGTTTGGAGGCCCAAAGGCCTACTCCTAGGTTGATAAGAAGATAAAAACAAATCGCAAAAATGAGCATGGAAGAAAGTAAATTAGGGGTTGTCAAAAATAAATCCTTTTGCGAACTTTGACAAAGTTTATCTATTTGTCGGTCAGAGGGTTGTTTTTGGTGCTTATTATCTCTGGCTTCTTTTTTATCCCAATCCCCACTGTATGCAACGCGAACTAGACAATTGGTATAGCCCCAACCTCCAGAAACACACCGAAATAGCGGTTTATGGTCATTATGGATTTGGGCTTTTGATGATTCCAACTGCGGCCTCAGATTACTTAGAGTATGAGCGCCAACACCTCATTGACAGTATTAGTAAGTATATCGACGAAGGTAAAGTAAAGGTGTTTTGTGTCAATAGTATCAATACTGAAAGCTGGATGAATCCTCACATGAGCGGACACGCCAAAGGTATTCGACACCAGCAATTCAACGAGTATATCTATAATGAGGTCGTCCCTTATATCAAGAGCCAAACTAGCCCAGAAACGCCTATCATTGCAGCGGGAGCTTCTTTTGGGGCTTTACATTCGGCCAACTTGTTTTTCCGACGCCCCGATTTAATCAACGGGGTCATCGCCATGAGCGGCTGCTACGATCTTACCGCTTACACCAAGGGGCATTATGACGACAATGTTTATTTCAATTCACCCGTGCATTACTTACGCAACTTACAGGATGAAGCGTATTTGTCTAAATACAGAGCCAGCAAACATATTCACCTGCTGAGTGGTTCGGGTAGCTACGAAGACCCCGATGCCTCGCGTCTTTTGTCGAGCATTCTTCATTCCAAATCCATCCCACATGAGTTGGATATTTGGGGACATGATATTCCACATGATTGGCCAACTTGGCACAAAATGCTCCCTTATTATCTCGAATCAAGGTTTTGAAAAAATAATGTTGCTCAACTCTCAGGTGCTGCAACAGCTCCTATTGTAGCTGCGTAAAGGGTAATTAGAATCTTTCTTAACCCTAAACATGCACTATGAAAAGGTATTGTACCCTTATTGGAATTGCTTTCCATGTTTCATTTTATGTGCATAGTCAACAAGTAGATTGTACCAATATTGGTTTTGAAACAGGCAGCACCTTAGGATGGGTACTCACCAATGGCTCACTCAACTCATCTAATCAGAAAGTCAATTTTATCAATGAAATTACAGGTACGGTCAACAACCGCCATTATATCACCCAAACCAATGATGGAGCGGACCCAAAAGTTACTGCCGAAAAAATCCCAATGGTAGCTCCCGGAAGTACCCACTCTATTCGGATTGGCAACACCGTACAGGGCGGTACTTTTGACCGTATCAAGACTTCATTTGTGGTCAATTCCGAAAGACCCATATTTCAATACCAGTTTGCGGTAGTGCTACAAAACGACAACCGACACCAAGATTACGAAAAAGCAGGTTTCAACATTCTAATTTCGGATAGCAACGGCCAACCTCTGACTTGTAATGCCTTTAATGCACAACTCCAAAAGGGCGGTATTATTGAAGGCTTTAAAAAACAAGGCGATATAGAATATCGAAATTGGAGTACGGGCGCCATTGATTTACGCAATTACATCGGCCGCACTATCAATGTGGAAGTAACAGCTCATGGCTGTACCGAAATGCGGCACTATGGGTATGCTTATTTTGATGCACAATGTCTCAAAGCAGAAATCAAACCGACCTCACTTTGTCCCGACGAAGAAGGTTATATGATCGTAAAAGCTCCCGAAGGTTTTGGAAATTATACATGGCAAGACGGCCAAACCCAATCTACCATTCGGATTAAAGCTAATTTGGGAGATGTATATTCGGTCAAAATCTCACCCCTCGACAAGTTCAATGAATCCTGTCAATTTCAGCTAGATTATCAAGTAAAGTTTTATCAAGCCGATACCACTATCAATCTTACCCTCTGCGAAGGTGAATCTTACACTGTTGACAATAGAGTGTACAACACCACGGGAAATTATGTAAACACCATCCGACGTGCCAATGTCTGCGACAGCACAATCAGACTCAACCTAAAAATTATCCCCACCGCCCGACATTCGCAATCTTTTACGATTTGTGAAGGGCAAAACATAAGAGTGGGTGATTCTATGTATGTAAAAACGGGTACTTACATCAATTCTATCCGACGAGCCTCGGGCTGTGATAGTATCATAACCACTACCCTTTTAGTAGAAAAAATGCAGTCCATCGTACCACAACCTCAGACGGTTGTGCAAGGAGATAGTGTTTTGCTCGAAACAAGTATTGAGCCGTCAGGATACTTTACTACCCAATGGAGTCCTGCTACGGGGCTTTCATGTCCTACCTGTAATACCACTTGGGCTCATCCTAGCTCTAGCACTACTTATACTATTTTGTTCAAAAATGAAAGTCAGATTTGCCAACAAACCCAGAAAGTAGTAGTATCGGTATTGCCCTGTAATGTTTACATTCCCGATGTATTTTCACCCAACAATGATCAAAAAAACGATGTATTTTTTGTATATGGCAATACTTGTGTCAAAATCATCAAAGAAATGGTTATTTATAACCGCTGGGGTGAAACAGTCTTTAAGGCCGAAAATTTTCCCTTCTCCGACGCTAGTTATGGCTGGAATGGTCAGTATTTAGGAAAAATACGAGAGGGAGTATATGCTTACAAAATCTTGGTAGAATTCAGAAACGGCGAAACGAATATGTACCGAGGAGCTGTAGCGTTAATTCCTTAGCACTATCTTTGCTCGCTCAATACCAATTGTTATACTTTGATTTGAATATTTCCCAAAACACCATTAGCTACCTTCCTTCTCTGACTGGTTTAAGAGCAGTAGCGGCTACATTGGTATATATTCATCATTACAATCCTTTTCCTGCCAACACTTGGCTACACCGAATCGCCCAAGAAGGATACATAGGTGTTACTTTATTTTTTGTACTGAGCGGCTTTGTTATTACGTGGAATTATGCCTCACGATGGCCGCAGTCAACCTTCTCTCTAAAAGATTTTTATGTGGCTCGGTTTGCCCGTATTTTTCCACTGTATTGGGTATTACTATTATTGCTTTATACAATTCTTATTTTCAAAAATGGCCTCACTATTCTCTCATGGTCAGACTTCTGGGCTCATGTATTTCTACTTAAAGGATGGTTTCCTAGTCTAGCATTTCAAGGAATCTCACAAAGCTGGTCATTGACGGTAGAAGTAGGGTTTTATGTACTTGCGCCGTGGTGGATTCGGATAGTCACCCAACAAAAATGGATACAAATTCTTGGGCTTTTTGCGTTTTTTTTGATTTCTCTCTGCGTATTCTACTCTCCAAATCTCGCTTTTGGTAGTTTTTATACGTTATTAGGGCGCTTTTTTGAATTTAGCGTAGGAATCTTCATAGCCTTGTCTTGCAGCCATGCTTCCACTTCTCATCAACCAAGATATGCCACTATTTTGGGAATTTTATTGTCTGTGGCCATCGTAGGCATGTATGTGATGGCGATTGATGAATATCATTTTCCCGCTTTTCAGGTTGAATGGATTCTCTACAATATATGCTTACCGTTGAGCTTAGGGCTTCTTCTCACAGGACTAGTAAAAGAGGCCACCTTTATTCATAAGTTGCTTTCGCACAAATGGTTTGTGCTACTTGGCAAAGCTTCTTACGCTTTTTATCTCATTCATTTGGGGCCTTTTCCGGTAGTGATACAACGTTTTATCACTACCCAAAAACTAGGGCAATTTATTCTCCTCTGGATGTTGGCAATGGTTTTCTATTTTTTTATTGAAAAACCGTTGCAGCAGGGAATTATCAAACATGCAAAATCATCTGATTAACAACAGTTTACCAGATACTTTCACGCCTTCTTCTAATGAGAGTTCTTGGCCTTCTTTTTGAACTAGTAACCTATAAAAATACGCACCCGAAGGATACGCTCCGGCATCCTCCCATATCCATTCGTTGACCCCAATTCTGGGTACTATTGAAATCTCTTTAATAATACGTCCGTTGATGTCTGTAATAGAAAGAGAAGCTTTATCCGGGGCTTGTTGCCCTGTAACCGTAAACGAAAAGCGCACTAAACTGCTTGCAGGATTGGGGGTAGTCAAAACTGTCACTATTTTTTGTTCATTGATAACCCTAAAAGCAATTTCATAAACACCCGTTGGATTGCTGGACGCATCAGCGCCTTGTACTCTTAACCGATACAAGCCATCTGATAAAACACCCGGTCGGTACGATACCGTGTACAAATTTTGGGCATTGGCAGGAGTAAACTTCAGGATATTGTTATCAAAAACGATACGTTGAAAATCGGGCGCATTGGGTCGCTGTAAAAATACATTAATGCCTAAGGTATCATTTTTAAACAAAAAACGATTTTCATCCTTCATCTGCATCACAATCAAGGGATTGGCCGACACGATTTCTTCATTACGAATACGCTGCCCGTCAAATACGACATCTAGCACGGGCGGCGTTCGGTCAGGTATCACTGTAATGGGCAGGTTGATAACATTGTTAGAATAATTTTGCTCAGGTTGGCGTCGAGGATTAAAATTAACCAACAGTCGATTGTCTCCACTACGCCCTATGGTCGGCAACACAATGTCATACCCTACTTCTTCATTAGGTAATAAACGTCCCAGTTTTCGTTCACTAACTTGCGGAGCACCCTTAGGGCCAAAGAGCGTTTGGTGTACTATCACCGAATCCTGAAACGCAACCTTTGATATATTTTTGAAAGTTACTTTGACCGTCATTGTTTCTCCTTCTTGCTTCTCAATAGTGCCGTTGACATTGGCAGAAGCGGCACCTTCGGCTACTGAGGTGTAATTGACCGCCCAATTTTGTAGTTGCGCGGGCAATGGCGCCGATAAGTCATCATCTTCCAAATCCAATTTGAGCCTTAAAAATGGAAAGCGAGTAGCATCTACCTGCGACAAATCTACGCTGTAAGCTCCTTGCGCCAGGGGCAAGACTGTCTCTTTACCTTCTAAGTCTACGCCCATTATTTGGAGCGATGCTCGATGCCGCTGAGGAAGCACTTTGAGCTGATACTTGAGAGAACTCCAACTTTTGGCTGGGCCAATCAATGAAGACACAAGGGAGCCACGAGATTTTGTACTTTTTAGGGTATAATTGTCCAAAGAAAGCGTACGTAAAGAAGGAGCGATTTCATTGGGATCAACCGATAGTTCAAGGGCGGGTTTTTTGCCTCCTTTTTGAAATATAAACATCGAAGGGTTTCTCAACTTAGCCAGATTTTCATTTGTCCAGCCAAGTTCTACCAACTTCGCCATTTCGGAAGCGGGCCACAGATTAAACTGAACCGCTCCCACGGTCATCATCACAATCCAATCCCCCTCTGGCACAGCATCAAGCCAACGGCTGAAAAGCTGATTAGAAATAATATTTGCTTGGCGCAGGGTGTTCATAGCATAAGGGGGATTGCCGCAATTGAGTTGCGGCATCACCGAATATGCCTGAAGATTATCTTTTCGAAGAGCGGTCATCACCATGTTGGCTTCTGCATTGGAACCTTGGAAAGTAGAGCAATTTCCGTCTGCAACAAACAAAATATCACTAATCGAAAGTTGAGACACCCTGTAGCCTTGATTGAATCCTCCTACGGAGTTTCCGGCCACCACGGCTTTGATTGGAGCAGACAAAGAGCTAAAACTCCAAGTAGGATTAGACGACACCGATAAATGCACATCCAAAGGAGTTGCTTTTACAAATTGAGGCGCTTGTCGTTGCGTCCATCCTTCCCCACTATTGTGTATATACGTAAACGAACTTTCACTCCACACATTGTCAGAAGAGGATGAAACATCGCCATATCTTACACGCCAATAATAAGTAGTAGAGTCGCGCGTCAAAAGTGGTAGGCTCCATGACGGTAAGAGTGCGGCAGTCACCGTTTGCGATTTTTTGTAAGGGCTATCAAATCGAGCAGTGGTATCTAATTCAAAAACATAAGCACGAGTGGTGTTTTCTATTTGCTGGGCTACGAGCTGGACTTGAGGTTGACCGTTTTGAGCTGTAGAAATAATGCTGTATTCTGCCGGAAACAATGGATACGCCCCCACCGCCGGAAGCGTCACTTCAATAGCAGCGGTATTGTTGGGCTTATCCATTTCTGACAAAGTCCCTTCTGGGTCTATCACCACCTCAAAACGGTTGAGGCCACTTTGTGTGCGTTCGTGCGGAATATACATATGCAGGGTATCTTGATAAGCTACCGCCGGATACACCGCATCAAATATCCGTACGGCTCCGTCGCGAGTAGTTCGTAAAAGGCGAATAGGTAGATTTTCTTTTCGATATATACCAAGATTAGATACTACCATTTGTACTTTGAGCGAATCGCTCAGTGCTCCTACCGCACCTCCGTTTTTATCTCTGATACCGATACCTTGACTATTGAGGGTATAATCGGGGTGCTTGGTGGGAAAAAGTATGATTGCAGGGTCACCCTGTAAACTCATCTGCTGGGCATCTACCTGATAAATGGGGTCGTTGGGATACTTTGCGAGGGTTTTACGAATCACTTGTTGATGAACCTCCCCAAAAGGTCGGTTTAAAAATGTAGTATCTCCCAGAAAGGTATCGTAAAAAGTATTTGCAAAATCCCTTAGTGAATACACAAAAGCTAGGTTAGAATGCGCTAAAAACAAAATAGCCCCTCTATCCTTAGTTCCAATCCAGTCGATGGGGAAGGTATTTTCGGTAAAAGTAAAATTGCCAAGTACGCAACCATTGGCATAAACAAGCGGATAACGTCCTTTGTTTCTGAAGCCCAACACATCGTTTGATACATTTCCTATGTTGATGTCTGTGACGCTTAAGCTTGAGTGTCCAAAAAGCGTAATCAATCCTGCCCCTTCGTTTACTTCATTGGCAATACCCACATACTCTACTGCCTCATCTGTTTTTTTGGTAATGGTAGTGACGCGTGCGCCTAAGTATTGTTGTTGGGCTTTTTGCTTAAATCCATTCATGATTTGCAAAAATTGTCCTTGTTCAAAAGAATCTGTCCCACCACTGAGATGCAAAATATTTTTGCGCCAGAGGGCATTCATGGGTGTAGCTTCGTGGAGTTTTACTTTTTCTAAATAATCCAACACTACTTGCGGAGATGCTGTCCATAATCGCCCCGTAGGAATACCCGCCACTAGGGGCGCTTGCCCTTTTAAACCGTGAGAAAAGAGATTGTCTGACCCGGGCCACCCAAAAGTCGGCACCATATCTCGGGCAGTTCGCCAGCTTTGACTTCGGTTGAGGTCCACTTGCTCGGTACGTCCGATGATAAACAAGAACCGGGGATTGCCCTTATCGGCCATATATTGCACAAATCGCCGAATAGCCAAAGGGCTAAATTCCCCATAGTTGAATTGGTTGATGAGCAAACCCATATCTACCGTCAAGGTATCGTACCCTCCACCGCTCGGCGAAGCCCGATAGCCCGCAAACTGCTTCGCTGCCGCCGCTAAAGTTTGATGAGTCACCAGCAAATAGGTGGCTTTGGCAGGGTCGATAGTCCGAAATCTAACTCGCTCAATACGCGGAGCTGATAAGATTTCGCGGGTTGCAAAAAGTGTTTTAGAACTAGAAGTACCCCGCACTATAGCCTTGAGAGTATTGTTCTGAAAAGTGGCTCCTACCCTTATGAGATTATTTGGGTCTGTGACATCAAACAATCTCACCTGAGGCGAAGCGTTAGGAATCTCAACGTACGATTTGCCAGTATTGGCAGACAACAAATAAAAACTCTTCTGGGTTTTATTGCCAAAATCAAACCGTTGCGCATAACGTACCCGGTAATAAGTAATACTATACACATCATCGGGTTGATTTGGCGTAACCCCGCGCGACACCGTTGACACTGATACATAATTACTATCTACCGACACATCTGCCAAATCAATATCTCTTCGGAAAAGAGTCGAATATTGAAAATTAAAACGCAAAGTATCCAAGAGCTTATTGGCAATACTTCCAGCCCCTACTTTCACTTCTATAAGATGCTGCCGATGGTCGCGCCCCATCAAGTGCAGTTCGAGTTGCGGCTTGGTGCCATTTCGGAGTAGATTTTCAAGGGTCAATTTTTTAGTTATCACCGCATTTTTGTAAAGTTCTACCCCCGACCATCCTTCACCATAATCATAATAAGAATGCTGTGCCCCTACCGATGCTCCTAAAGGATAAATAAGCCCTTCTGACATTCCTACGTAAGAATAACTGGCAATATTTGACACCCATAAATCTTCCAAGTGATAGCCTTCAGGGGTGAGATTGGCCGTATTTTGTTCCTCATAAAACCCCATTCGCTTGCCTGCTTGCGTATCTAGCCTCCAAGTCAGGAAATAAGCCGTGGTATCACTGTACAAATTATAGATTTTGTGCGGCTGCGCACTATGAGGGATATAAAGAAGAGAGTCTTGCGTACCGTCGTTGGCTTGCCCATAAAACTCAATAAAATCAGCTTCATCCAAACGCCCGTCGACTTCTCCTTCAATATAAATGGCTTGTTCTTCACCCCTAAAAAACAATTGTATTTGTTTGGGATTAACAGTGGTTGTGGGCACACCGGCTTGTCTGAGCTCGGCAGATGTCAGGCGATACAACCCTTTTTTAGCAATAGGAATCTTAAAATAAGTTTGTTGGGGATTGATCCATTCGTTACCATACCGAACCTGCGAAAAGAGAGAGGTAAAACAAAGAGAGAAGCAACTAAAAAATAAGACCGCTAACCGAACTCGCATTTGATTGTATTTTACTGATTTGAAAATGCAATTTAGCCACATGCCTAAGAAATGACAAATTTGGCCAAACAATGATGGGCATTAAAACAGTTTATTTCATATCTATAAAAAGCCACTAATTGACATACTTTTCTTGAATAACATAAAATTTCCTAATCAGACAAAAAATAAACACAATACTACCGTTTAAGAATATATTTTTAATTCATAAATTTCTCTTTTTCGCTACTTTACTAGTTATTTTGAAGTTAAATTTTGCATTTAACTAGGTTTACTTTCTCAAAAAGCGATTAACCTTTGCAAAAATAATAATATCCCAAACATTCAATTATTCTTCTCTGGTTTGGCTTGATTATTGTGTTCATAAAACTTCCCAAAAAAAACATCCTAAAATTTAATTTTTCCAACAAAAAATTGACATTACTCCTTTTTAAAGCTATAAAAAATACGAATGGTATACATTTTGCACCAAAAAGGATATGCTACTAAGCGGCTGTCATTCATTATTTACCTAATTTATTAAACATATATTATGAATCTATCTCGCCATTATTCCTCTCTCCCTAAAAAGATTCATTTCCATTTTTTCGCCTGGCATTATGCCTCTTTAAATGTTTGGGGATTGTGGTAGGCTTAGCTTTTGTCTCTCCTCTCTACGCTCAGCAATGTGGTATTAATATCAATAAAGTAACCGTTTCTAATTGCTATTACGTAAACAATCAAAGTAAAGTCACATTAAGTATAGAAGTTTCTTGGGAAAACCCTCCGGCAGGGGATAGTATTGAAGTGGCGCTCGGTAGTGAAAAGCGATATATAAAACCGGGTACTTATCAAGTAAGCTACCCCGCCACAAATATCAAAGGCAATCAGACAATTGTATCCCCTCAGGTAGTTGCATTTGAAGTCAACGCTACGGGTACCAATAGCAATCTTACCGCCCATTTTACGACACTTCCTGCCTGTACAGATACTGAGGTGGTGACGATTCCAAGCGCTTGTCCACCGTTAGTCTGTGATGGTACCCACGCTGGTGGGGTAGTTTTTAGTGACTATAATGCAAATGGGCTAAGAGATGCGGGAGAAATCAACGGTATCGCCAATGTCACCGTCACAGCCACCGCTTGTGATGGCACTGTTTATACTACTACTACCGATGCTTCTGGAATATACATCTTTGATATTCCCCAAGCCAATTATCCCATCAGGGTCGAATTTAGCAATTTGCCTTCTTATGCAGGACAAGGTACCATACATGGAGCCGATGGGCGTACTACAGTTCAGTTTGTAGATGCACCTAATTGTAATATTGACTTAGGGGTATTGGATAATAATGATTTTTGCCAAACTACGCCCAAAATAGTAGTTCCTTGCTACGTATCCGGAAACCCGGAAGTGGGTAGCAATAGTGGACAAATGGATGCTCTGGTTGCATTCGACTACGGTACGTCTGGGCCTAAAGACATGCTAAAGATTACGGTATTAGCAAAGGCCGAAACCGTAGGTACGCTTTGGGGAGTAGCGTACGACAAATACACCAACAAAACTTACACCTCGGCAAGTTTGAAGCGCCACGCGGGGCTTGGGCCTTTAGGGCTAGGGGGTATTTATGTCACCGACATGGCAACCAACACTACTTCAAATTATATAGATGTATCTGCTTCTCCTCTCAATATCAATGTAGGAGCAAGTAGTGCTAGTGACCCTTGGTTTGGCATAACCAACGCCAGCCGAGGGCTATTGAATGACCCAACACAGCCTAGCAACGATTCGGTATCGTTTGCATTGATTGGCAAAGTAGGGATAGGCGATTTAGAAATTTCGGAAGATGGCCAAGCGCTCTATTTTGTAAATTTATATGACAAAAAACTATACAAATTAGATATAAGCGTAGCCAACAATCCTACTTTGGCTGGCTCCTGGGCCATTCCTGACCCTGGATGTGTAGATGGTACTATGCGCCCCTTCGCTACCAAAGTGTACAAAGGAAAAGTGTACGTAGGTTCGGTATGCGATGCATCTTCCTCTACAAAATCTAATCTACGGGGTTATGTCACGGCCTTTGATGGGACTACATTTACTCAAGTTTTTGATTTTCCACTTACTTATCCTAAAGGAGCTGTTTTGATCAACTCTACCCCTGCGGTAGTAGATAGAGTAGGCTGGTATCCTTGGACCGACAACTTTAACGATATCAACAGCAACACTACCAATGGGGCTTTCGTTCGTATCCTTCACCCTCAGCCTATGCTTACCGATATTGAGTTTGATATCGATGGTTCAATGGTATTGGGTTTAGGTGACCGCACGGGACTTCAATCAGGATACAACAACTATCCTCTTTCGGGTACTGGCGTTTATACAGGATTGTCAGGAGGTGATATTTTAAGGGCTGCTTTTACGAATGGAACCTATATTTTAGAGAATGACGGAAAAGTACCTGGATTCAACGGGGCAGGCGTTAACAATAACCAAGGGCCTGGCTTTGGAGAGTTTTACAATGACGACTTCTTAGGAGGCAACGGAGGCCTTACCCATGCCGAAATTGGATTTGGGGCATTGGCTTTAAAGCCTGGTTCAGGGCAAGTAATCATGACCGCAATGGACCCTGTAGACCAAAATCAAACAGGTACAAACTTCTCTGGTGGAGTACGCTATCTCAGCAATACTACGGGCTTATCTCCTACTGGTCCTGAGATGGGATTTGTTCTTTATAATACCAACAACGAAAGTGGGACTTTTGGAAAATCCACTGGTCTAGGAGATTTAGAAGTAACATGTTTACTACCCAATTATCTAGAAGTTGGTAACCGTGTGTGGATAGATGCCAATCAAAACGGTATTCAAGACCCCTGTGAAAAAACGCTGAAAGACGTCAATGTATCTTTATACAAAGGCAATACCCTCATCGCAACCACCACCACAAATCTCACTGGCGAATATTATTTCAGTAGTAAATCTAAAATCGGTAGCGGCACATGGCTAGGCGTAGATGCAGACACTGTTTTGTTGCCGAGCACTAGTTATCAAATTGTGTTTGGAACCGGAAATCAAGTCAATGCCTCAGGCGATACATTAACGGTTGCTGGCTTAGGGAAATTTATCCTAACGCAAGTCAATGCTGGCAGCAATGATTTGATTGACAGCGATGCCGCAGTAAGCACTATCACAGCAGGCACTTATCCATCTATCACTATCACCACTGGAGCGGAGGGTTCTGTCAATCACACCTTTGATGCTGGCTTTTACTGCATATTACCTTACAACGAAACCATTTCTGTAAAAACTGCTACTTGCACAGGCGCCGGTCAACCCAACAACGATGCAAGCATCCGCTTCACGAATATCAAATGTGCCAACAAATTTGCGTATTCTATCGGAAGTGTATTTTCGGGAAATCAATACGACAATGCTACCGCAATAACGGGCGATAGTATCGTGATTACTAATTTACCTAACCCCGCTTCTGCTGCTGATACTTTCACGGTAAGACTTTATAATGGTGTATGTTGTTACAAAGACACGACCATTATTCTTCCAAAAACAATCTGCCCACTGGGTAGCCTAGGGAATTTTATTTGGAAAGACCTCAACAACAACGGTCGCCAAGATGCCCTTGAGCCCGGCGTGAAAGATGTAATTGTTTTATTGTTACAAAATAGCGCTGTCATTGGCTCTGATACCACCGATAGCAACGGATACTATAACTTTGACAGCCTCGCAACGGGAGATTATCAAGTACAAATACTCGTTTCGTCTCTTCCAGAGGGCTGCACTATCAGTAGTCAATACAAAACTGCTGGCGTACCAGACAGTCTCAATTCGGACTTCGATCCAACCACTGCAACCAGTCCTATCGTAAGTATCAATGCACTTGGCAATGGTATCGACAAAGACAATCCAACTATCGACGGCGCACTTTATTCACCCAAAGGAAGTATCGGAGACTTTGTATGGAAAGATCTTAACAACAATGGAATCCAAGATAGTGGAGAAGAAGGCGTAGAAGGTGTAATCTTGGAGCTTTACAAAGGTAGCACTACCAGTGTAGCGATTGCTACCGATACGACTGATAGCAATGGTAAATACGAATTTACTAATCTTGAGGCGGGCGATTATTATGTCAAAATTGTCACGCAAAGCCTTCCTGTAGCTTGTATATTGTCAGACTCTACCAACAAAGGTGGAGATGATGCACTCGATTCTGATTTTGATTCAGCCACAGGTTTTAGCCCTAAAATTGTCATTAATCCACTAGGTACTGGTATTGACAAAGACAATCCGACCATCGATGCGGCCTTGGTAAAACCATGCGTAGCACCTACTTGGACTATCACAAGTGCGCCTTCGTGCTCTCCTACTACGCCATTATACAGCGTAAGCTTTGCAGTGCTTAACCCCAACGGTAGCCTCAAAGTAAATGCAGGAACCCTTACCAGCACCTCAGCCAACAACTACACCGTGGCAGGTATTCCAAATGGTGTCAATCTTGTTATTATTGATAGTTTGTCAGCTACTTGCAAATTCGACACTACAGTTGTAGCGCCTGATTGCAGCTGTCCTCAGGTAACTGTACTTACCCCCAATATCAGCGTATGTATTGGAGATACAATCCCAACACTTTCCGTAAACGTGGTGGGCAATGCAGGGGTCGAATGGTACCGAAGTGGCAGCAACCAAGTGGTAGCCACCGGCCTCACCTTCAAACCCTCTGGCATTGTATCAGCTACAGATACGTTTTATGTTCAACTTACGGAGGTAAGTCCTCTCTGTGTTGAGCAAACCCGCACGGCTATCGTGGTCACCGCTATCGACTGCCAAGTAGATTTAGCCCTTCGCAAGTCAATCAGCCGCAAAATTGCCCATATTGGCGACACCCTCACCTACACCATCAAAGTATGGAATGAGTTTACTAACAATGCTTCGGGCATAGAAGTGACGGATTCTATCCCTAGTAGTGTGGCGTTTATAGTAGGTAGTTTCAATGCTTCGCGCGGTACGGCTAGCATCAGTAATCAGGTCATCAAATGGAACATCGGCAACATAGCCGCCAATGGTGATACTGTCACTCTTACTTACAAAATTAAGGTAATTCAAGAAGGTATTCACTTCAACAAAGCCGAAATCAGTAAGACTGACCAACCTGATAAAGACTCCACTCCCAACAACAACTCTGAGACAGAAGATGATCTAGACCGTCAGTGCTTTAGCGTTCCTTTCAAATTGTGTGTTGGCGAAAAAGTACAAGTTAATCTACCGGCTCATTATACGGGCGTAGTGTGGTTTAAAGATGATGGTTCTGCATCTGTAGCCCAAGGCAATGAAGTGCTACTCAGCGAAACAGGTTCTTATACTTTTACGGCTACCAACAATACCTGCCCTGTAGAAGGGTGCTGCCCTGTTATCATCGAACCTAGCGACAACTGTTGTCCTGCTGATTTGTGTATACCGGTCATTATTCACAAGACAAAAAAAACTAGTCTCTAAAATATTAACTTTCCTCTTTCCAAAATCCGAATCAAAATCTCTTTGATTCGGATTTTTTGTATAAAATGATGTTGCCTTGTTATCATCTTCCTTACCAGCAGCATTCTCTTAAAATACAATGCAATTGTAGAATCGGGATATAAATTTTATACCTTTAAGAGTATACATGGGCAAATTATCGAATTATTTAATCTATTTGGTATCTAATCTGACTTGCATCTCTATTTATTTTTTCAATTTTTATTAGTTTGCAGAAAATTACTAAGCGCTATGAGAATAATTATATCAACTATATTATGCTGCGGGTTAGCTTTTTCTACTTCGCTATTTTCGCAAACCATAGATGTAAAATCAATTGAAGATCAAGTATATAATTTTAACAATAAACTTAATTTTAAAGCATCACAAGAACTTTTACTTTCTCAATTACACAACAACAAACTCACCGCCCACGACCGTTATCACGTGTATCGTTTGCTTTCGTACACGCACAAGCGGCTCTTTGACTATACGTCTGTTTTCCATTACCTTGACAAAGCCTATAAAGAAATCAAGAGTTCAGACCATGACGGCAAATACCTCGCCGAAATCAATGCTCAGCGCGCATTAGCTCATTTTGACATCCACGAATACCCTGAGGCCGATACGTTATTGCTCGGCTTGGAAGCCAATTCATTCAAGCACCTCAACAACGAACTCATCGCTAAACTCCAAATGCAGCGTGCTTATCTCCAGTTTTTGGATAAAGATTACCTTAAAGCAGAAGCCACTTATGATCTTGCCATTGCAAATATCAAAGGTGTATCGATGTGTGACTTGCCAATGGCTCTCGTCAAAAAGATGCAGCTCTATGAAGAAATGGGGGACCGTTCGAGGGCTTTAGAAAACTACCACAAAGCACTCCATTATGCAGATTCGTGCGGTATACTTAAATACGCTATTTATGCTAAAGAAGAACTACGCAACATCTACAAACGCAATAAAGAATTTGCAGCAATGGGTCAACTTCAAGATGAGATAGACAAACTTGATACAATCTATAGAAAGAATGAGCGACTGGCAGAAGTCAATTTAATGAAAGAAAACCTTGAAACCAGTTTGCAGGAAAAAAAAATTAAAGCCAAAAATCGTCAAATTTTATACATCATTGCTGCTTCTGTGCTACTTGGTATTTTATGTTTGGGGGCGTTTTATGCTTTTTGGCAGCAAAAAAATAAAAGGAAACGCTTAGAAGGTGAGTTCTTGAACATGAAGTCTTCACTTCAACAATACGCCGACGAGCATTACCATCAGCCTAGCAATGAGTTTAGAAATATACGTCTCGACTTACTTAACCAAAGGCAACAAGAAGTGCTAGAACTCATTGCTAAGGGATTATCTAACAAAGAAATTGCGGAGAAGCTCTTCATTTCAGAAAACACCGTCAAATATCACATCAAAAACATCTATTTGCTCCTTGAAGTAAAAGATAGAAAAGAGTTTTTGGTCCGTCTCAAAAACAAATAAAACTAATATTGAAGACTACCCTTTGGGGTAGTCTTCAATATTTAGTATAAAACTACCCTTTGGGGGGGTGTAATTCTAAAGAAAATACAAGAACTTTGGCAACCTTCACTCTTTACCTTACTAGACGACCTTATGATGAATCAACAAACTACCTAACCTAACTTAAAATCCTAATCATCACCTAGTTTGAGCAATTCAAAAAAGTCCAGTGCTAACCCACTGGCTTTTTTATTTTATAATCATCCTGCGTTAAGCCTTTTACCTATAATATAGCGGGACGTATATCTATCAACGCTCTTTTTACAAACTTGTTTTATTCTAATTATTAAAGTTTTGATAAAATTGCGAACTATCATCCTTTCACACAGGTTTGATGATAGTAAATGTATTCCTCCATCCATTGATTTTTTGAACGTTGAAAAGAAGATTTAAAAGACAAGTGCTCATGGCACGCTATGTCATTTATAAAGAAACGCTCATCGATTTTAAAGACCACTTTTGGACATTCGTCGGGTCGTTTATTGGGATAGGTTTGATTGGCTTTCTCAATCAAAATAAGATAAGTTCTACCGATAATCTTTTCTTGATTGGCTCTTTTGGGGCTACCTCTGTCTTGCTGTATGGTATTACGAATAGCCCATTGGCTCAGCCTCGCAATCTCATCGGCGGCCATGTGATAAGTGCCTTCATAGGAGTTACGGCACATCTATTAATCCCTCATGAGTTGTGGCTTTCTTCGGCCTTAGCAGTGTCGGTTTCAATCGTTGTAATGCAAATCACCAAGACACTGCACCCACCTGGTGGCGCTACTGCATTGATTGCCAACTTAGGTTCACCCAAAATCACTTCACTGGGTTATTTATATGTACTGAATCCAGTACTGACCGGGGTTTTGATTTTATTGTTAGTAGCGCTAGTGGTCAACAACCGCGCAGGTCATCGTCCTTATCCTAAAAACAAAAATTGGTACAAAATCTGGGAAAGGAAATATAGGTAGGAGGAGATATACAAAACAAAAAAGCAGAAGCCCTTGTGGTTTCTGCTTTTTCATAAAATTTTTATTCTAAACCACAGAAGAAAGGAGATATACAGAGTAGTATAAACTTAACTTCGGTAGTTATGTTCATCAATAGCGTTCAAACTTATCCCAATCAGGTTTTCGTTTTTGGAGGAAAGCATCACGTCCTTCTTCGGCTTCTTCGGTCATATAGCCCAAACGGGTAGCCTCTCCCGCAAAAAGCTGCTGTCCCACTAGTCCGTCATCCACGAGATTGAAAGCAAATTTCAACATCCGAATTGCCATCGGGCTTTTACCGAGGATTTCCTGTGCCCACTGAAAAGCGGTATCTTCCAGTTCGTCGTGAGGTACTACGGCATTGACCATGCCCATTTCATAGGCTTCTTGTGCGGAGTAGTTACGTCCCAAAAAGAATATTTCGCGAGCGCGCTTTTGACCAATCATGCGTGCCAAATAAGCCGAGCCATAGCCAGCATCATAGCTCGCCACGTCGGCATCTGTCTGTTTGAAGATAGCGTGTTCTTTGCTTGCTAGCGACAAATCACAAACCACATGAAGGCTATGCCCCCCTCCTACTGCCCAGCCCGGTACTACGGCGATAACGGGCTTGGTCATAAAGCGAATCTGTCGCTGTACTTCTAAGATATTGAGACGATCACGACCGTCTTCGGCCCGATACCCCCCTTTTTGGCGAGCTTTTTGGTCTCCGCCAGAGCAAAATGCCCACACGCCATCTTTGGGCGAAGGCCCTTCGCCCGAAAGTAGCACTACACCAATGTGGGGATCATGAGTAGCATCGGCAAAAGCATCTAATAACTCAAAGGTGGTATGAGGGCGAAAGGCATTGCGAACTTCGGGGCGGTTAAAGGCAATACGTGCCACGCCATCGCATTTTTTGTAAGTAATATCGGTATACTCTTTTACGGTAGTCCAGTTGGGCATAATAATGTTTTTTTTTTACAAAAGTAAAAATAAAAAAGGCAGAAGTCAGTACAACTTCCACCTTTCAATCAAACACTATTTGAACCTTTTAATAAGACGCTTTGAAGCTCAAAAAGTAACTATAAAACAAAACAGAAACCTCAAAGAGATTTCTGTTTTGTGAGCAACCTTAAAACTTTATTTTACAAACTTAAGATTTTGATTTCCGTACGGCGATTTTGCTGGTGTTCTTCTTCACTACAAGACACCCCGTCTTTACATTTATTGACAGGTTTTTCTTCACCATAGCCTGCTGCGATAATTCTCTTTGACGAAACGCCCTGCTTTACAATATACGACACAGCGGCTTTGGCCCGTTTTGTCGAAAGGGTCTTATTGTATTTGGTAGAAGAACGGCTATCAGTGTGAGACCCAAACTCAATCTTCATTTTGGGATACTTGTTCATCAAGCCCACCAATTTATTTAATTCAGATTCGGCATCAGAACGAATATTCCATTTGTTGAGGTCATAGTAAATATTATCAATTTTGATAACATCTCCTTTTTCAAACATGGTGATATTTGCTTCTGAAAACTCTTCACCTTTCACTTTGGTACCCATAGTGGCGAGGTTGTCTTTAAGAGCTTCTATAGAGTAGTCACATCCGCTTGGTACTTCAAACTCATAAGCACCGTTGGCATCCGTAACTGCCTCTAGGGTAGAGCCGTCACATTCGTTGTGTAACAAAACTTTCACCCCTGAAATAGGCTTCCGGTCCTTTTGAGTTGTCACTAGCCCTCTTAACGTAAACATCTTTACGGGAGGTGCTTTGGGTTTGACTTTATCTAATGGAATTTCTAATTGCACTAACTCCGTGGCATCTAGGTCTTTAGTTGTGAAGTTGCGTGCATTGTTAACGTAGCCTTCATTGGAGGCCTTGAATACAAAATCCGTTTCTGAATCAAGGCAAATTTTGAGGTTACCGTCTTTGTCGGTATAGAGTGTTTTGGTACCCGGCTCGCTTTCACTCTTGCTGACTACTTCCACGGCTGCACTCGCCAACGACGCCTTGGTAGCAGCATCAATAATGTGTACGAGTGTTTCTTGACAAGGGTTGAGCGGACCTACCCGTTCGAAACGAAACAAGTCATCATCCTCACCACCTCTTTTGCGATTGCTACTAAAAAAGCCACTTTTACGCTCCGCATCGGTAATCAATCCAAAATCATCTTTTGTAGAGTTGATAGGTTCTCCTAAGTTGGTAGGTTTACGAGCCATGACACCATTGATGAGTTTGGCATAAAATATATCTAAGCCCCCCATGCCAGCAAGTCCGTCAGAAGCAAAGTATAAATTACCTTGCTCGTCTACAAACGGAAACATTTCATTGCCTTGGCTATTGACAGACGGCCCTAAGTTGACAGGAGTTGACCAGTTACCATTTTCGTTGCGACTGACATAAATATCAGTGCCACCAAAACCTCCCGGCATATCAGATACAAAATAAAGCAATTGATCATCTTTGGATAAAGTAGGATGCCCTACCGAATACTCATCGTTGTTGAAAGGTAACTCTTGTAGATTTTCCCAATTGTTGCCTTTCAATTCGGCAGAGTACAACTTTAATTTGTTGATACCTTCTTTACTGGTTTTATATTTTCCATTTAAATAATTGTTGCGAGTAAATAGTATTTTGCTACCGTCTTTGAAAAAAGCTACGGGTCCTTCATGATATTTAGAATTTAGTGCTTTTCCCATGTTTTGTGACTCGATGACAGGTGCCTGCAGTGGTTCAGGATTTTTGTCATTGAGCGAACGATAAGTAGCAGGGATTTTGGTATCATTGGCAGTGGGAGAGGTATATTCGTCCGACCCCAGAAGGTATACACCTTTATTTTTTGCGAGGGTCCGGTTTGCACCAGCTGACCCACCTACTTTACTAGTTTTGGAAGAATTGACAATGGACAAATCTGGCACTTCGTACAAGTCTAGGAATGCCGTTTGGTTCCATCCATACACTCTTTTTATGTTTACGGCTTCGTTGCGTGCCGATACAAATACGAGTCCTTTTTTATAATAAACGGGGCTAAATTCGGCTCGATTAGTATTGATATTGTCTAGGGATTGTACTACATAGCTAGTGGCATTTTTTGAGAGTTTGCCTACATTTGAGTATAATTTTGTAAAATCTTTCCCTCTTTGGTCTTCTTGTTGAGCTTGGCTGTAACGTTCGTAAATCTCCTTGGCTTCATCATATTTACCATTGCTGGCAAGTGCTTGTGCAAAATACAAATAAGAACTAGCATGTTCGTGAGGTATGGTTTTACCCTCTCCCATCGCCAATCGAAAAATGCGCTCGGCATTTGGGGTATCTCTGAGTTGGTGATAGCTATGTCCTAGTTTTAGGAGTGTATTGAGTTTGACTGTATCTTGTAAGTTTTGTTTAAGTGCATTTTCATACAACTCAATGGCTTTACTATAAGCCATCATTTCATATTGGCGGTTGGCTTGGCTTAGAGAGGACTGTGCATGCGCATCTTTTGCCCAAATCGCTACTGCCAGTGCAATTAGAAAAATATAGGTCTTCATGATTCAGAAATTTGGGTAAGAAAAAAGGTATACTCTCCGTTGTCGGTTTTAAACCCAGCATGAAGAATATACCTTTGAATCGTCGAAAATAATCCCTTAGAAATAACGCGGAGTGAGAATTTTGCTCTTGCTAAAGCCAAATTCGTAACGCAACATTATCTCGTGGGTAGGAATGCTCAAAAATTTACGTTCCTGATTGAGTCGGTTGCGCGTCCAGTCGTATGAATACCCCAAACGAAACTGATCTGAAAGCTGTATTTCAATCATTCCAACTAGTGCATCACCTTTGAGGGCATTGCCTTCTTTATCTTCCTGAATTTGGCCAGCGTAAGTCGTAAAACGGTTGTGACGATACGACATACCTAAAGCGATACGGTCATTGAACCAGACGTTGACGTTTCCGTCAAGAGAAAGCCCAGCTCCATTTACATAACGCGCCATCATCGAAGGTTTGAGTTTGACATTGTTACGCCCGACTACAAATCCTGCGGTGGCATAAAAATGCCGGCGGATTTTAGCACGCTGCTCACCTGAATCATAATCAGAGAGGTTGTTTTCGATAAGATAAGGTACCGAAACCCCAATATAAGACCGGTCGTTGCTTAAATAGATACCCGTACCGAAGTTAGGTAGAATTTTAGACACATTGCTTGCAAAAGCAGGGTCGGACAAATTATTTCCTAGATTTGCTTTTGCCAAATCCCAACGGAAATTCATAGCACCACCTTGCAATCCCAAAGCCAAGGTCGAACGTTCGCCCATTTTGATACGAAAAGCGTAAGAAAGCATGGCTCCTGTCCAGTTTTCGAGGCCTACTTGATCGTTGAAAAGCTGCAAACCTAGTCCTACTCTTTCACGATTCACGGGCATATCAATCGTAAAAGTAGCGGTTTGTGGAGCACCTGGCATTCCTCCCCATTGATTACGATAGAGGGCTGTCGCACTGAGCACATCTCGACTTCCAGCATAAGCAGGATTAAGGGCCATCATGTTGAACATGTACTGCGAAAACATTTTGTCTTGCTGAGCCCAGAGTTTACTGCTGCCGATCAAAGAGATCAGCAGCAGCAACATCGTACACTTTTGTTTGATGATATTGGTCATCGTGATTAGCGGTTAATGGTCATGAATCGACTTGACTTCTTAATTTCACCGCCATTTTGGTCGAGGAGAATAACGTTGTAGAAGTATGTTCCAACAGGCACCGCTTGGTTACTATTGCCTACGCCTACGTTTGCTCCACCTTCCCAATCATTCTGATAATCATTGTTACGATATACCAGATTCATCCAGCGGTTGTATATTTCTAGAACAATCTTCGTGCCAGATGGATGACGAATCACAAATTTATCGTTGATTCCGTCACCATTTGGAGAGAAGCCTTCTGGGATAAACAATCCACCGTCAGAGATAATCACGATTGGCGTAAATTCAGCTTCTGCCAAACTTGTTGGGTCATTATCACCGTTCAGATCAGGATTCAAACCATTGGTTGAGTAATCCGAAACTGTGTTTTGACCTGCTAACGCCGTACCCAACACGCGGTTTTGATATGGTGTCAATCGCCCGTCGGTAGTTACATTGATTGTAAAGAACAACGAGTCGGTAAGTCCACCTGCCAAACGGCTCTGCTCAGCAATCAAGAGATTTGCATCGCGATCTCCGTCGAAATCAGGATTGATACGCAAGGTACTTACATCGCTGGCAGTAGGTGTACCTACCAATTGGTAGCTAGCCCCATTCAATGAGCTGTACACTTTGGTCAACGAATCAGTCACTTGAACATTGGTCAACGTACCTGCACCATAGTTTTTCAAAATCACGCGGTAAGTCACATTCAAGCTACCGTCTCCTTTGCGGAGGGTATCTTTGATTGACAATGCCAATCCGAGCAATCCATTTCCAGGAGTTGAGTTGAGAGACACTGGCGTTGACTCACTGTTATTACGTGGGTCTAGGTCATTGTCTGGGTCAGAGTCATTACCTGTAGTCGAAGTATCAGCGGTCATTACACCTGCTCCTGTTATACCTCTACCAATCGCTATGTTGTTGAAGGTAGTTACTGAATCAGGGTTGTAAAGCGAAACAATAACCGCCAATTCTACACTACGGGTTTTGCCTTTTGGAAGTACGCTTAACGAATCCACTAACAATTTGGTAAGTAGCCCTTGACCTGTGTAGGTAGAGTCTACAGTGAATCCTTCATCTGCAGTTACCAAAGGTTTGCCAACGATGACAGCTTTTGAGCCAAAAGTAAGACCCAAATCATCTTCTACCTGAATTTTAGTAAGATCGCTTGTACCCAAGTTAGTCACACTGATAGTATAAGGGATTTTAAATTTACCATCTCCTACAACTATCGGCGTTCCTACTGACTTAGACAAACCAATCAACGCACTTGGCAAATCGAAACGCACTGGAGTAGAGGTATTAGCTGGAGGATCTACGACAGTTCCTTTATTAGAAATATCGCTTACAACCACACTGTTGTGGCTTCCTGATGCTACTACACTACCTAAGAATGGTCCATTGTTACCATGAGGTACTATGTTATAGGTTACATAGATTTGAGCCTCTTCTCCCACTTCCAAAGTACCTGGCGTTAAGAAGTTCTTATCGGTGGTACCATTGTAGGCAGCATTAGCTGTAGCTGTAGTATTTCCACTGACGGTTGGCGTACCTACTACTGTATAAGTAACAGGAGACGCAAAAGCGTGAGTAATACTGTCAACTACCTGAAGGCTAGTCAATGGAACGTTTCCTACGTTTTTGACAGTGATTTTGTAAGTAACATCATAAGTAATGTTAGTGCTATCACCGTTACCTTTTGGTTCGATATTATCCACCGCTAAAGCTACTCCTATACTTGGTGCTACTGTTCCGTCGCTCACAACAATGCTTACAGAAGAGCGATTGTTGTCTGTCTGAGGATCTACTTGATCTGCATAGCTGATTTCAGCTCTGTTAGTCACTTGGGTTCCTGAGGTTTTAGCTCTTGCGACCACAGTAAGTGTATCACTATCACCAGCAGCGAGAACAGGGATGCGAGTCAATAAGACACCGTTTGTATTGGTCATTCCTGAAGTTGAAAGCACTTCTAGTTCAGACGGCATAATATCACGGACATCTACATTTGTTGCATCATGTGGGCCATAGTTAGAAACAACTATATTATAAGTTACTTCTTCGCCAAGCATTACCACATTTTTGTCTACACTCTTCACGACGTTTAGATCAGAGCGGAGCGTATCTGTAGCACAATCAAAGATTTTCACTTCGATAGCGGCTGGTGCACTGTAGCAACCGTCTTTTTTGTAGACCACATAATAAGTACCTGCCCCTACAGCTTCTGGTGTGCCTACTAGGCACGTACATGCCAATTCGGCTGCAGACTTAAATTGAACGGTGTAATTGCCGCTGTTGTCCAACGCTGTGGTCAAATCTACAGTAGTACTTGGACAAGTATTACGTAGGTTTTTCACGATTGGGGTTGGAAGTGCTTTCACTACTACCGTAATATAGGCAGATGGTACTGAGCAACAACGTTTTGCATCTACCAATGCGTAATAGTAAGTGCCCGGTTCGGTTACATCCCAGCTCTTCTTGTCAGAAGCAGGGAACAACACCTGACCATCTTTAAACCATTTCACTTGATAGCCTTGCTGTTCGCTAGCACTCAACTTGACGGTATCACCTTGGCAGATAGTGATTGTTTGTGGCAATGTATCTGCTTTCACTGTACCATTGATGACGATTTGAGGTCTAAACTTGATACCTTCAAACACTAGGTTGAGTTCATCTTTACCGGCTTGGCAATTACCGCTACCGTCAGGATCGTTAGTAGTAAGAGTAAGTATCACATCACCCTTAATCAAATCTTCCAACGACGGATAGTAAGTTGCATCCAAAGCAAGCGGATTGCTAAATGTACCAGTGCCATTAGTAGTCCAGATGGCGCTCGTAGCTACTCCTCCAATTTTACCGTTGAGTTTGTACTCAAGAGCAGCGCAGATAGAGGCATCAGCACCTGCATCAGCGGTAGCTGGATTGGTTTCACAAGGTGTAGTTTCGCAAGACGAAATCAACACATGGATAGCCACACCCTCGCTATAGCATCCGGTAGTCGAGCGGAAGAATACATAGTAAGTACCTGTCACTCCTACAGCCGAAGGATTAGTCACAACTGCTGAGCTTGGTGTATTTCCTACGTGGAACTCCATCGTTAAGCCAGAGCCAGCGGTGTAGTTTTTCACAGCAGATGCAAGATCTACCGTTTTTACAGGACACACATTAGCTAAGCTTACTACTTGTGGGGTTGTTACTTTCGGTGCCACAGTCACGTTTACCGTATTTGAAGCTACGCTCTTACAATTTTCATTGTTGCAGCAGTAAGCTACATAAATAGTGCTAGCAGCAGGTACGAGCGTGATTGAACTTCCGATTTGGCCATTTGACCATTGGATATAACCAGCGCAAGCCGTTTGTGCAGTCAATGTTACTGATTCACCGAAACACAAGTTGGTTTTAGATGCTTGGATAGTTGGAGCATCTGGTACGCCCACTACAATAGTAAGCGGTGCAGAAGCAGCACTTTCACAATCACCTACTTTACAGATAGCTGTGTAGCTAGTAGTAGTTTCTGGCGTTACAGTGATTGAAGCACTATTTGCACCAGTTGACCACAATACTGAGCCTGCACAACCCGAAACAGACAACGATACCTGCTCACCTTTACAGATGTGAGTAGCAGAAGTCACGATTGTCGGCGTATTTACTTTTGTTACTACTACACTTACTGCATTTGAAGCACTGCTAGTGCAATCACCTTTTTGACATACCGCTGTGTAAGTAGTGGTACCAATTGGGTTCACAGTAATGCTGTTTCCAGTGCTACCATTTGACCATTGAATATTACCACCTTCACATCCAGATGCCGATAGAGTGACACTAGAACCTTCGCAGATAACCGCTGAACTAGCAGTAATTTGAGGTGCTACGCAATTTCCAACAGTCACTTTTACTGGTACAGAAGCAGAGCTTGTACAGTTACCTACTTTACAAGTAGCAGTGTATGAAGTAGTTTCAGAAGGATTAACTACGATACTAGCCCCTACCATGCCATTTGACCAAGTCACTTCTCCGTCACAGCCAGAAGCTGTCAAGATAGAAGTTTCTCCCGCTTGGATAGAAGTTGGACTTGCAGAAACTGTTGGTACAGGTACTGGAATAACCTTGATAGTGTAATCAGCTGATACTGGGCTTGAGCAGTCTCCTACTTTACATACTGCCGTATAGGTAGTTGTTATAGTTGGATGTACTACGATGGCTTCGCCAGTTTCTCCGGTTGACCAGTGTACGATACCTGCACAGTTTGGCACTTGTAGAGTTACACTTTCACCAGGACATACTTTGTCGGTACTGCATATTACTACAGGTTTTTCAGGTGCTGGTACTACAATCACGGTAGCAGAAGCAGGGTTGCTTGAGCAGTTACCGATTTTGCAGATTGCTGTATAAGTAGTAGTATTATTTACCACAACAGATATACTCGACGTAGTAGCGCCTGTATTCCATGTAATTGTACCACCTACACAACCACTCGCCGTCAAAGTCACAGTGCTACCAGCACATACTGATTCAGAAGGACTTACGGTAATTGATGGCGGTGTAGTGTTATTACCTACCGTCACTGTTACGCTACCAGGTGCACTATCACATTGGCCATTGGCACGGCATGAGGCAGTATAAGTAGTAGTAGTGCTCGGCTTAACAACAATGCTTGTTACTCCTACTGCACCAGTACTCCACACTACAGCTCCAGCGCAGCCCGATGCGGTAAGCGTCACACTATCCCCAGCGCAGATGCTTGGTTTAGAAGACACTACTGTTGGTGCAGGACCTGAGGTAGTTACAGTTACTTTTACTTTATTAATAGTCGAGCTTTCGCAAGTTCCCACTTTACAGATAGCAGTATATTCCGTAGTAGATGCAGGTCTTACTACAATACTGCTTCCAGTGGCGCCATTTGACCATACAATGGTACCTGCACATGCACCGCTTGCGGTTAATACTGTGCTATCGCCGGCACAAATAAGCGTTTTAGACGCAGCTACAACTACTGGAGTTGGGTTTCCTACAGTGATAGTCACTGGAGATGAAGGCTCACTTGTACAGTTTCCTACTTTGCAAATAGCAGTATAGCTAGTTGTAGCGCTTGGGCTTACTACAATACTTGCTCCAGTAGCACCATTTGACCAGAGGACTTCACCTTCACAACCGGCTGCTGTAAGAGTTGCGCTTCCGTTGTTACAGATTACTGTTGAAGAACTTGCAGTCACAGTTGGAGCAGCTACAGGAACCACCTTGATGGTGTAGTCTTTCGAGCGTGCTTTACAACCATTGAGGTTACATGCTGCCCAGTAAGTAGTAGTCTGAGTTGGATATACTACGATTGCTGTTCCAGTTTCACCCGTTGACCATTCTACAATACCAGCGCAGTTGTTTACTTGAAGTGTTACACTTTCACCAGGACAGATTTTGTCGGTGCTGCAAACTACCTCAGGAACAGGCCCGCCAGGCGTCACTGTAATAGCAATAGATGCAGGTGCACTTTCACAAGTTCCAATTTTGCAAATTGCAGAGTAACTAGTAGTGACTTCAGGTGTTACGGTGATTTGTGCACCTGTAGCCCCTGTACTCCATCTGATTGTACCTGCACAATTTGCAGCCGTCAACACCACTGAGCTACCTGCACAGATTGTCGTAGAAGGACTTGCTGTTATTGCTGGCGTAGTTGGAGTGTTTACATGTATTGAGATAGCATTTGAGGGATCGCTTTCGCAGCCATTTTTCTTACATGTTGCCGTGTAGATAGTTGTTTGACTTGGTCTCACAACGATAGTTGTACCTGTTGCACCATTTGACCAAGTTATGACACCTCCTGTGCAACCGAGTGCATGAATGGTAGTACTATCTCCCGCGCAGATATTGGTAGTAGCACATGCCAAGACTGGCTTATCTGGTTTCACACAGTCTACGCTGATAATTACACGTGAAGTATCATTTCCAGCTTTAGTTGGGTCGTTGTTTGGCCCTTTTACAATTGCTGTATTAGTGATAGCTCCTACGGCATTGATAGTCGCACGAACTTGTAATGTACGATTGGCTCCTACTGCTAGGCTACCAACTGTCCATACTCCTGTTGCGTTGTTGTATTCACCTGCAGGGCTTGCACTTACAAAAGTAAGAGAGGCAGGGAGTACATCATTTACGGTTACTCCTGTAGCACTGATAGGCCCATTATTAGAAGCGATTACGTTATAAGTAATGGTCTGACCTACCGTGTAAGGCCCAGCTTCGAGAACACTCTTCGCTACCGACAAATCGGTAAGGGTTATACATGATTTGATGGTCAGTGTCAACAAGGCGGCATTACTGTATGTACCACAAGCTGCCACTTCAAATAAGTAATATTGGCCTGATGTACATACTTTTGTAGGATCTGCAACTTTCGTTCCAGGAAGGTGATTCGAAGTTGTGTACCATTCGAAATAGCCACCAGGTGTACGGATTTCGCTATGAATAAAGGTGTTAAGATTCACACAGGTGTCAGGACACGTATTTTCGCCCATACCACCACAAGTTGGGGTTGGAGGAATAGCACATGGCACTTTTACGGTGATGTCTACATCATCTTCATCATTTTCATTTGGAGTATTACCTCCGTTATTAGGCGTAGAGTTCGGATCAGGTTGGTCAGACTTCGTTACTTGAGCGAAGTTTTTGATTGTACCAGTACCTACTACTTTTGCTTTGAAAGTCAATGTTACAGTTTGATTGACGGCAATCGAATTGATACTTCCAACTAGTACGCCCCCGTTCAAAACTAAACCTGAGCTACTTGATACATACTGCAATCCGGCATTTAATGTATCTTTCACTTCTACATTAGTAGCTACATTAGGACCTAAGTTAGTGACTGCTATGCTATATGTAATGGTATCGCCTTGGCTTGGATTACTGTTATTGACTGTTTTAGCCAAAGTCAAGTCAGCGAAGCAAGAAGTGATGGTAACATCTACATGCGCTCCATTGCTATATACACCGCAAGCTGCTACTTCAAACAAATAGTATTTGCCTGATGCACATACTTTTGTAGGATCTGCTACGATTGGGTCTGTTGGTCTAGGTCCTGTACGCCATTCAAATCTACCACCAGGGGTACGGATATCACTCTGAATGTAATCATTCAAATTGACACAAAGACTTGGGCAAGTATTGGCGGCGGTTCCACCACAGGTAGGTGTTGGAGGTATAGGACATTCACCAATCGTAATTGGTTCATCATCGTCATCGTCTTCACCTTTCGTGAAGCCATTGCCCGGTGTTGAATCCTTGTCTTTTACTGGATTATCATTCTTGTCTTTAGCATCCTGTATCTGTGCGTAGTTCGTCAAGCTTGAGCCTGCAAAATTCGCATTGACCATTACGGTGATGTCTACTGTTGTGCTTGCACCTGGTGCCAATGATGCAATCGGCATATTCAACGTAGCTATCTGACCCGATGCGGTCCAATCGTTGTCATTCAAACTCATACCTACTGGCAACGAATCTCTCAACACAAT
>NZ_AUIF01000030.1 GCF_000423565.1 Runella zeae DSM 19591
AGTTGTTTGTCATTACATTGACCAAAAATAACGCTTTTAGCACTTTTTAACCCTAATTTGCCCTGTCGGGCTTAATATATTTTCAGATGAAAAAAATAGAAACAACCCATACAGAGCTTACTCCCGAGGAGTTTACGGGGCTTAGTACCGAAGCCCCTAAAGAGGTAGCGGTAGGATTGCCCGCAGTGGTTAGTTCTTTTAAGCATGTATTGGGTGAGATGAATATTGGTCGTGGGATGAAAGCATTGCTCAACCTCAACCAAAAAGATGGCTTTGATTGTCCGAGTTGTGCTTGGCCCGACCCCGATGATGAGCGGTCTGCTATTGCCGAATATTGTGAAAATGGTGCAAAAGCCGTAGCCGAAGAAGCTACCACAAAACGCCTGACTGAAGACTTTTTTGCCCAACATTCTATTGATGAGCTAGGTACATGGAGTGACTATGAGCTAAGTCAGCGGGGGAGGATTGCGCAGCCTATGTACAAACCTAAGGGCGCAAGCCACTATGAACCTATAAGTTGGGAAGGAGTATTCAAGAAAATAGCTACCCATTTAAATCAATTGCCTTCTCCTGATGAAGCTATTTTTTATACATCTGGACGAACCAGTAATGAGGCGGCTTTTTTGTATCAACTTTTTGTAAGGGAATTTGGGACAAATAATCTTCCAGATTGCTCCAATATGTGCCACGAGTCGAGTGGGGTAGCCCTCAAAGATACGGTGGGTATTGGCAAAGGTTCGGTCAAATTGGAAGATTTTTATAAAAGTGATTTGATTATCATTGCCGGCCAAAATCCGGGTACGAATCACCCTCGGATGCTCTCGGCGCTGGAGAAAGCTAAAAAGAGTGGGGCCAAAATAATATCGGTCAATCCGCTTCGCGAAACGGGCCTTGTTGCATTTAGTAATCCTCAAACGGCTGCGGGCTTGCTAGGAAAAAAAACACCCCTCTCTGATTTGTTTTTGCAAGTGAGACTCAATGGCGACGTGCCGCTTTTCAAAGCGATTTTAAAACTTCTTCGTGAAGCCGAATTAGAAGGCCGCGAAGTATTTGATTGGGCGTTTATCCGCGAGAAAACGGCTGGAATCGAAGACCTCTTAGAAGATTTGAAAAATTATGATTTGGGGCAGTTGGTACAAGATGCAGGACTGAGTTTGGCCGAAATTAAGGAGGCGGTGGAAATGATTATTGCTTCCCAAAATATCATCATCTGCTGGGCAATGGGCCTGACACAGCACAAAAACGCGGTTGATAATATTCAAGAAGTGGTAAATTTACTCTTACTAAAAGGCTCTATTGGGAAGCCTGGTGCGGGCACTTGCCCCGTACGCGGGCATAGCAATGTGCAAGGCGACCGTACGATGGGAATTTGGGAAATGCCACCCAAAGAATTTTTAGATAGTCTTCAAAAAAGATTCGGTTTTGAGCCTCCTACCAAGCATGGATACAATGTGGTCGATGCCATCAAAGCCATGCACGAAGGTAAAGCTAAGGTGTTTTTTGCGATGGGTGGGAATTTTTTGTCGGCTACCCCTGATACGGTTTATACCGCACAAGCCCTAAGAAATTGCTCACTGACAGCCCACGTATCAACTAAGCTCAACCGTAGCCACTTAGTAACTGGCGAAGAAGCACTCATTTTGCCCTGCTTGGGTCGTACTGACCGCGATATTCAAAATGGTGAGGTGCAATTTGTAACTGTCGAAAACTCAATGGGTGTAGTGCATCAGTCTAAAGGGAATCTAAGTCCTATTTCTGAGCGTATGCTGAGCGAGCCAGACATCGTGCGTCGATTGGCAAAAGCTACGCTTGGGGCTAAGTCTAGAGTGGAGTGGGATAGGCTTTTATCACATTATGATCACATTAGAGAGGCGATAGAGCAAACCATTCCCGGATTTGAAAATTATAACGAACGAGTAAGAGTGCCAGGAGGATTTTACTTACCCAATGGTGCCAGGGAGGGAGACTTTAAAACTACTACAGGCAAGGCCAATTTTACTGTGAATCGGTATACCCCTTTTGTTCTTTCTTCAGATGAATATTTGATGATGACCATCAGAAGTCATGACCAGTATAATACTACCATATATGGTCTGAATGACCGCTATCGCGGTATTCAAAATGAGCGACGTGTGGTAATGATGAATGAAAAAGACATGGAGAAAGCAGACCTAAAAGCAGGTGATGTGGTGGATTTGTACAATTATAGTGGGCGGCACAAACGCGTGGCCCACAAGTTTATCATTGTGCCTTATTCTATTCCAGAGAAATGCCTTGCTACCTATTTCCCGGAGACCAATGCTTTGGTACCCATAGATAGCTATGCCGATAAAAGTATGACCCCAACCTCCAAAACGGTCGTGGTTCAAATTAAAAAAGCCCCTAAATTCAAAAAGATATTCTAAAATAATAACGTTAATGAACCTTTTCAAAAACTATGCCATCGGGTTTAAAACCTATTGAAAATAGTGAAAATCTTTTTTTAAGGTTTTCCTAAAAGGTTAAATTGGTTTTGTAATTAACATATATTCAGGGTGTTAAGCCGTTTAATAACTTTTTGAGAGTTATTAAACGGCTTTTTTCGTGTCTCTTGCATGGTTTTTGACAATGAATAGGCAAAAGCCCCTTTATTCAAAAAACATATTCTAAAATGGTTCAACGTTTAGTACTCTCTTGGGTGCTTGCGTGGGTTATGTCTATCGTAGCCTTCGCAAACTCGCACCCCTTTCACACCCCTGTAAGTAATCCTTCATTAACAGACGAAAATCAACGTTATTTATGTATCGCTCTCCTCAATACCACCGAAGGTGCGGAGTTTGGATTAGACGTAATTCGGGAAGGTGCAAAAAAAGGTTGTAATGCAGTCATGGTGACTGTTAGGTGGGATGTAGTATATTATACTCCCAGTAGTTCGGCCAATTGGGCTCAATACGACAATCAGATTAGATTAGCCAAAGAGCTAGGACTCAAGGTATTCCTTCGGATTCACTTGGCGCGTTGTTGTAATCGAAACGAAGGATATTGGGAAGAGTCAGAATCGGCACGTGACGAGCGTGGAAACACCCTCAAAGAAATCTTCAGTATGTCGCACGAGCCATCGCTTCAAAAAGCCCTTGGGTTTGTGAGAGAAGTATGTCAGCGATATAATTCTGATCAGCAAAACGGCCATATCCTTTGCCTTGCGGCTACTACTACTACTACCCAAGAGTCTGGTTATCACTACGAAAACTCCGCAAATGGGGGAAATTATACGGCTATGTATGATTATAGCCCAAGCATGATTACTGGCTATCGGGAGTGGTTGCTACAACGCTACGGAAGTCTTAGCAAAATTAATAGTGAATGGAAATCTGACTACAACAATGTAAATGATATTCAGCCTGTTAATTCATCATACCCTCACTCAGAAAATAAAAGATGGTCAGATTGGTACGTATTTAGGCATAATGCACTCAAAAAGTTTTTGGATGGAGTGAGCAGTTCTGCTAAAGGTGTGAATGGTTCTTATAAGGTTATTAATGACTTTGGGTCAGTGCACGATGGTTTGAGCTTCCGGAGAGCTACTTTTGCTTTCAAAGATTTGGCCCGTAATACGGATGGTACCAAAATCAATGATTCTCAATATTTCTCCCATTATTTTAGTGCGGATGTACTGCGTAGTAATATGGGGACAGGCAAATGGATTATGAATGAAGCTTTCCGCGAGCCGGGTCTTTCTCAATATGGTATGCAACTCATGCTTAGTGAGCATTTTGAGCGCGGTTGTAAATTGGTCAATATCGTTGCTAATAATACAGATGATATCAATTGGTATTCACCAGGTATTACATGGGTACTCAACAATTGGCTTAACAAACCCATGACCCCCATTGTACCAGTCCAATCTATGATTGTGAAGTTGTCGGAATTGGTTCGGACAGGTGGGTATCCCCAAGCGGGATATTCGAGTCGATGGGATGAAAAAAAGAAAGATGGTCCCGTAGAAGTACGCTTAGTAGAAGATTTATTGGGCGAGCCTGAGGTCAATCAGCCTCCCGTTGTAAACTCTCCTTTGCCCAACTATACCTTCACGGCAGGGTTTGATGCTTCTTATACGATTCCTGATAATGCTTTTAAAGACCCCGACGGTAGTATTGAGTTTTATCAAGTAAATGGTTTGCCCAATGGCTTATATTTTGAAAATAATACTATAAAGGGAAGTTCATCTGAAAGAGGAATCTATCAAATTACGGTCAAAGCTACAGACTTGTATGATGCTTCTGTAACTACAACGTTTACATTGACTATTACGGATCCTATTGTTTCTAAAGTGAATCTTTATAAAGCTGGCAATTTCCAGACCCGTGTTTTGCTCAAAGAACTCAAAAACGGTGATACACTCAATCTTAAAGAACACACATATCCACTTAATTTTTTTGCTGATGCAGGTTCGAATATGGAAGCCGTGGTAATGAAACTAGCAGGCCCTGTGAGTCGTAATCAAACAGAAACAGATAAACCTTTTGGACTTTATGGCGACAACGACGGAATTAATCTCAAAGTAGGTAGCTATGAGCTTACAGTAGAGGCGTATAGCTCCCAAAATATATCGTCTTTAACGGCATTGGGAAAAACTTCCCTTAAGTTTGTGGTGATTGATAAAGAATTAAATATAGCGCCTAGGATTGTGAATCCTGTGGCTGAACCACAAGCGGCTATTGGCCGTGCTTTTGACTGGAATTTTCCAAGCAATGTTTTCCAAGATGTTGATGGAAGTATTGTTAAATTAGTTTTTACGAATCTTCCTGCTGGATTGAAAGCTGTAGATTGGAAGATTAGTGGTACACCTACGCAAATAGGGACTTTCAGAGTCACCGTGGAGGCGATCGACAATCTTGGGGCCTCAGCCAAAACTACCTTCAACATTAAAGTAGCGGCTTATAATCAGGCTCCTACAGTAGTGAGTACTATCCCCGATCAGTCGGTCTTGATTCAGCAACCTTACGAATATACCATACCTCTTACTTTGTTTAAGGATGAAGATGGATATATAGTAAGGATTATCGCGGTCAATACGCCTCCAGGGATTAGTTTTCAAAATGGAAAACTTAAAGGTGTACCTACCTCAAGCGGCATCTATCAAATTGGGATTCGGGCCATTGACAATGAAGGTGCTTGGGGAGAGTTTTCATTTCGACTTACTGTGAAGGGAGCTGAAAGCAACCAGCCGCCTATCGTGGTGAGCACTATCCCAGACCAAAAAACAGTGGTAGGTAGAACCTTTACTTATACCATACCCGCTGTTGCTTTCAAAGACCCCGATGGAGGAGCGATACGTTTTGAAGCCCAAAATCTACCTATTGGTTTAACATTGAAAGATGGCATCGTCAGTGGAGTTCCTTCTACTGCTGGCGAGTTTAAGACTACAATCAGAGCCATTGACAACTTAGGTGCTAGTGTTCAGACTTCTTTTACGATAGGGGTAACTTTGACCAATGGTAATATTCCTCCTACGATTGTGACGGCTTTGGCTGACCAAAATGCCGTGGTAGGACAAGAATTCCATTTCTTCATTCCACTTACTTCTTTTCGGGATCCTGATGGGGCACTATCATCTATTGTGGTTCGTAATTTGCCACAAGGGCTTGTATATCAGGGAGGAGAAATTACGGGAGTGCCTGAGTTGACGGGTAACTATACTGTTCTTGTCAAGGTTTTTGATAATCAGGGAGCTTCTGTGGATGCCTATGTAGTTATCAAAATCACTAATCCCGTAGGAAGTGTAGCATTCAATTTTGGTTTGTACAAAGCGGGCGGCTCTATGTCGCGGCGTCTGATACGTACGATTCAAGATAATGACAAAATCTCTATGAGCGAATTGCCTTCTTTTATCAATATTTTTGCCGAAGGCAATACCGTTATAGACCGGATTGTCTTTGAAATGAAAGGCCCCATTAATGTTAATTTTACTGATGCTACTTCGCCTTTTGCTGTATTTGACGACAACGGAGGCTTTGGCACAGCACTAGGAGTGTACAATTTGAAAGTGAGAGCTATTAAAAACAACCAAACAATTGGCGAAAAAGCGATTACTTTCGAAATCACGAAAGGGTCAGGCGGTGGTGGTAGCGATTTTACTAATGCCGAAAGTGAGCTTTGGGCACCTTACCCCAATCCATTCACTGAATCTATTACATTGAATATCCCTTCTGAATACGAGCCTTCGGATACTCATTTTTCATTGATAAGTCTTATCGGCGAAAGGCGACCGGTACCAGATGTGCTTTGGTTGGGTCAAAAAGCCGTGCTGAATGTATCTTCTTTGCGCTTGCCTCAAGGGATATACTTCTTACAAGTAAATAACAACAACTTTAATTTTGTACATAAAACCCTCAAATTGGTAAAAGTACAATGATTCTAAAAATCCTATTTATTGAATAACAAGGGGACAGTAGTACAAAAAAACTCGCATCAAACGACGCGAGTTTTTTTAATTTACTTCACTTATAGTAATAATGCAAAACAGGCTTCCCAAGTTTTATGCAGAAAGCTTGGAAGGGCTTGCTTCAAAACTTGTTTACATTTTACATTGCTTTGAAAATGCCGTCCATTTTTTGACTAATGACTTCGAGGCGTTTTCGGTCGCCGCCAGGTACTTCTGCCGATGCCCATCCCGAATAACCGATTTTGGCAAGGGCTTTGTTGACCACGGGCCAGTTGCAGTCGCCTTCCATGAGTTCTACATTAAACCCTTTCCATAAGCCTTCGTCTTGTTGTTTTTTACGGCTATATTCTTTGATGTCTATTTTCATGATACGCTTACCGAGGGTTTCAATCCAATGCTCCGGCCAGCCATATCGTAGCACATTGCCCACGTCAAAATACCATCCTACCAAAGGGTGGTTGATTTCGTCTACATAGCGAGCCGCTTCTACGGGGCTGATGAGGAAATTGTTCCAGACATTTTCGAGGGCGATTTTAATGCCTGTTTTTTCAGCTACTGGTATCAATTTACGGATTTCGGCTTGGGAGCGTTCATAAGCTTCTTGATAGCTAGTAGATTCGTTCACAACGCCTGGTACCAAAAGGACAGTAGTGCCACCGTATAGTTTACAGTCATGGAGTGCTTTTTCCATGGCTTTTGAGCAAGCTTCTCTCACTTTAGGATCGGCGCTTGATAAAGGTGATTTCCAGTGCATCGAGTTGACTACTCCCGGAAGTTCGAGGCCCGTTTTATCACGAGCGGCTAGTATTTCTTTGATGTCGTATTCGTTGGGGCAATCAAACTCTACTCCATCAAAGCCAAGGTCTCTCAAAAGCATGAATTTGTCAAGTATCGAAAGGTTTTCGTTGACCATTCCAAATTTCAGGCTTTTTTTAATCAGTGGCTGAGCCACGGGCGCTTCGGTGATTTTGGCCGTAGCATCTACGCCAATCACCGCCGCTGAAGTGGCTAGTACGGTATTCTTTATAAATGTTCGTCTTTGCATGGGAAAGAAAAATCAAAATGCCCGTTAGCAATGATTGTTTTTTGAAACAAGGCAGTGCTTAACGGGCAAGAAGGAATTTAATATTAATAAAAAGGAGTAAAGCCAGGCCGTGCCACTTCTACTTTAGGAGCGACCATATCAAAACTTACGGAATCAGGGCCAAGTTTTTCGTTAGATTTCATGGCCTCTTCCCAAGTAATTTTCTTTCCAGTATAGGCTGCCATCCGACCCATGATTGCAATCATCGTACTGTTGGCCATCCATTCGCCGTTGTTGATAGGCTTGCTGTTGCGGATAGAAGCAAACAGTTCGTTGTGCTCTGTTTGATACATATCGTTTTGAGGACCTGAATATTCCCACGGATTTTGTCCTTCAATTTTGTGAGTAGGGCGTGAGCAGTTGGCCATCGCTCTTCCTTTGGTTCCGAAAGTTTCTACCAAGTAGCTACGCTCGCAGTTTTCTTGTTGGCGAGAGAAATGGAATCCTTTGGCTCCGTTAGGATAATCGTAGGTAATAGCAAAGTGGTCAAAAATATGACCAAACAAAGGGTCAACACGTACTTGACGTCCACCAGTACCTACAGCACTTACAGGAAGCACATCTCCCATTGCCCACGACATCATATCGAGGCTGTGCACGGCTTGCTCTACGATATGGTCACCTGCGAGCCATGTATAGTACATCCAGTTGCGGAGTTGAAACTCCATATCGGTCCAGCCTTCTTGGCGCGCAAAAGACCAAGCTCCACCAGTGTTGTAAGTATTGTAAATACTCATTACTTCGCCAATCGCACCTTCGTTGATTTTTCCAAACACCGCACGTTTGGGCTCATGAAAACGCCAGCAGAAGCCCGAGACAAGCGAAAGATTTTTTTGTTTGGCGAGTTGAGCTAGCTCGATTACTTTTCTTACGCCAGGAGCGTCTACTGCTACGGGTTTTTCACAAAATACGTGTTTGCCTGCTTTGATAGCGGCTTCGAGGTGTTGGGGGCGGAAAAATGGAGGAGTAGCCAATAGCACTACATCCACGCCCGAGTCAATCACTTTTTGGTAGGCATCAAAGCCTAAAAATTTGTGGCCATCGTCCACTTTTACTTTGTCTCCGTGTACCTTTTTGAGACCTTCGAGACAAGTATCAAATCTTTCAGGGAAAATATCACCAAGTGCGTGTAATACAACGTTTGGGTCAGCCTTGAGTGCTTGCATTGCCGCTCCAGAGCCTCTGCCTCCACAACCTACCAAACCCACTTTGAGGGTTTCGCTGTTGGTACCTGCAAAAGCCTTGTTAGGAACAATAATAGAAGGAAGTGCAGTGCCTGCTAAAGCAGCACCGGCTAATTTTAACACATCGCGACGTGAGGTGTGCATATTGGTTGTAGTTTAAAGGATTTAGAATGGAGTAAATATAGGAAAAAACCAATAATTTTACCCAGAAAAAATCCGACGCCATTATTTGGTATTTTTCTACTTTCACCCAAATATCCTATTATTTTTTAATATATATTCAATATATAACCATTTTTTTTAAAAAGTTTTCGATATGTGGCCTTTTTCATGAATTAATCAAGGATTTACAATATTCTATAATTTATCTATATTATTAGTGGATTTTTTTCTCTTCTTATAGCATAATTATTGTTTGTCTAAGAGTGAGCTTCCAATAACTCACAAAACGAAAATAATGCTCCTCATTAAGTTTCAATCTTCCCAAAGGCCCGCTCGGGTGCTTTACTTTCGTATTGGAGAAAAGTATTAGGAGTAAGGTTGGTAAATTCTTTGAAGTCTCTGACCAAGTGTTGATAATCATAGTACCCAAGCTCCATCGCAATCGATAGCCAATCTTTTGTGGGATTGGCGTTTTTGAGTCTCATGGTGTTTTCGAAACGGGCCACGCGTGCGTACAACTTTGGGCTTATGCCTTCGCGTTCGAGAAACTGTCGGTAAAATTGCCTGGGTGACAAGCAAGCTTGGTCGGCTAGCCAATCTAAGGAAACAACGGAAGGTTTTTGAAGAATAAAATGACTTACTTTGTCGATAGGGCGTTTCGACTTTTTTTCATTTTTGATTAGATACATTAAAAAGTTTTCCACAATCGCAATCATCTCCGTATAATGGCTCGTATAACTGAGGCGTTCGTTGACGAGACGAATTTCTTTGGTAAAAACTTCTTCGGCATCTATGAATTTATTGGTAAGTTCATGGGAAGGGATACCCGTAATCCTAAACAATGCACCTGGTTGGAATTGTACTTGTATGACCATAAAATCCCGCCCTACGTGTCGATTGGTAGCGATTAAGTGCTGACCATATAGTCTTGAGCGGCTACTTTCTATCAATTTTCCATCAAATCCGTATTCAACCTTCTCCGGGTCTTTTGGAAAAAACGACAGACAATTTTCGGCGCGAGGCCAGTAGGGTTTGACGGGAAGGTGCGTTAGGGATTTTGGAAACTCGCATCCTACAACCTGCAACAGCCTTACGTGGTCTCGTAAGGCTGGGCTGGGGAGTCGGTAATCATAAATGGCTACCATCGCGTCAACACTAAAGGTTATTTTAAAGACAGACCTGGCCCTAAAATCGTCATGCCGTGAGCCTCATGAATTTGCTCGGCTTGCTGCAAGGTGGGAGGAGCTTTGAATTCGTTCATTTTTAAAAAAAATGCTTCCATTTTTCCGGCAGGTTGTACATAATAAAGAATTTTGCTTTTGTCTGAAAGTTGTATCCAAGTATGAGGGATTTTGCGAGGGGCAAAAACGGTGTCTCCTGCCTTGACGTTAAATTTTTCGTTTCCTACTTGAAACAAAAACTCCCCTTCAATGATTGAAAAAATCTCATCTTGGTCGTGGTGTACGTGTAGAGAAGGTCCTAGTTTCTCGTTGCCAATATACTCAAAAACAGCCAGTTGTCCATTGGTATCTTTGCCAGAAATTTTGATGTCGTTGGGGTTGATTCCTTTGTAGGGTGTATGTGTCCCAAAACGAGCTTCACCCGATTTTACCACAAATGGCTTGGGAGGATTGACCATAGTTGGGAGGGCAAAAGGGGGGGTATTAAGGGCAAAAGGGGCGATTGTTAAGAATTTTCTGCGTAACATGGGTCATTTATTTAGGATGTTTTGTAAGACAAATTTCCTATCCTTGGCGCAGATTTTGGTGGGAAAAAATGGACATTTTTTCCGAAATTATGTATTTGTGAGCTACTTATATTTCAAGTAGCTCACGTGTATTATTTTAGTCATTGTCCCACTGGTCGGTATTTTTAATCCCTAGTTTTTTGGCATTAAAAACAGGGTCGATACCTGCTTTGCGTTGTTGTTCGTAGTCCTTAAAAGCTTTGAGGGCAGGCTTGCGGAGTAAAATTATAGCAATGATATTGAGCCAAGCCATCATTCCTACCCCTATATCGCCCAAGGTCCAAGCCAAAGCGGCAGTTTTGATAGAGCCATAGAAAGTCGCGACCATAATCAGCACTCTTAGGGCTTGCACCATCCATTTTTTGTCTCCTTTGGGAAGAAGGTAGCTTAGGTTGGTTTCGGCAATGTAGTAATAGGCCATAATGGTCGTAAACGCAAAAAACAAAAGTGAAACAGCCACAAATCCACCGCCTATTGCTGGAAAGTGTGTATTGACGGCGGCTTGGGTAAACTCCGACCCAATCGCCATACCAGGGACGTTTTCGATGATAAAGCCACCCGAAGGATTGACAACATTGTACTTGCTTGTAAACAATATCATAAACGCCGTAGCGGTACACACAAAAAGTGTATCTACATAGACCGAAAATGCTTGTACAAGGCCCTGTTTGGCAGGGTGGCTGATTTCGGCGGCTGCCGCAGCGTGAGGTGCGGTACCTTGACCGGCTTCGTTGGAGTAAATTCCTCTCTTGACACCCCAAGAAATGGCCATCCCAAACACACCCGCAAAAACAGGCTCCAAATCAAAAGCCGACCGTATGATAAGATTGACTACTGCCGGAACTTTGGTGATATTGAGGGCTATGACGATGAGGGCCATCAATATGTATCCACCTGCCATAAATGGCACCACAATCTCGGCCACTTGCCCAATACGCTTAACACCGCCAAAAATGATTAAACCCAATAGAATCGTAACAATCGCTCCCGTGATTTCGACGGGAATGTCAAAAGCTGCTTTGGCACTAAGAGCGATACTATTACTCTGCACACCGGGCAAAAACAAGGCAGTACTCAAAATCGTCGCAATCGCAAACAAAGTGGCGTACCACTTAATCCCTAAACCTTTTTCGATATAAAACGCTGGCCCGCCTCGGTATTGACCATCTTTGACTTGTTTGTAGATTTGACCTAAAGTGGCTTCGATAAAAGCCGATGATGCCCCCAAAAATGCAATTGCCCACATCCAAAACACGGCACCCGGTCCGCCCATTGCAATAGCCGTGGCTACGCCGGCGATGTTGCCCGTACCGATACGTCCCGAGATAGCGATTGCAAAGGCTTGAAAGGAAGAAACGCCTTTGTCGGATGCTTTGCCGCCAATTAAGAGCTTAATCATATCGCGGATATACCGCACTTGTAGAAACTTAGTAACAAAAGAAAAATAAACACCCGCCCCTAGGCAAAGTAAGATTAGGGCATTACTCCAAATAATGTCGTTGATAGCAGTAACAATTTTTTCCATTGAGTTTTTTCAGTTAGGTAGTTAGGTTTGTGGCGAAATGGTTTTTATGGTTATAAATAATGTACTCAAAGAAATGAAAATAAAACGAAAGGGTGGTGAAGGTATTAGAAAAATCATGATTTATACTCAAAAAATGGTTGTATTGAGCAAAATTTTGGGTATTCAGCAGACATGTCTCCTTGTTTTTCTTGGTACAATATCGGTAGTGAATGCCCAGGTAAATTATTATGTATCTCCCAATGGCAACGATGCGCATAAAGGAACCCTACAAAAACCTTTTAAAAATATTTCGACTGCTATTGATGTAGCACAAAAAGCCCCAGCAAAATCGGTGAAAATTCACCTTTTAAAAGGAAAATATTATCTTCCAAAAACGATAGTAATCGACGCTTCTGCAACCACCACCAAGCAATTGGAAATAGGAGCATATCAAAACAATAAGGCCATAATCAGCGGAGGGCGTCGCTTACAGCTACAATGGAAACCTTACCAAAAGGGCATTTATCAAGCGTCGGTTCCAGAAGGTGTTTCATTTGAGCGGTTGTTTGTCAATGGACAATTACAACACTTAGCAAGGTATCCTAATTATGATGCAGAGTCGCGTGTTTTTAAAGGAACGGCCCCTGATGCTATCTCAAAAGAGCGAGTAGCTCAGTGGAAAAATCCTGTAGGAGGATATGTGCATGCGCTGCACGCGGGCGAATGGGGAGGGTTTCATTATGTGATTAGAGGAAAAGATGAAAAAGGAGAACTGACTCTCGAAGGAGGCTGGCAAAACAACCGCCCTGCTGCTATGCACAAACAATTTCGGTTTGTAGAAAATATTTTTGAAGAATTGGATCAACAAGGAGAATGGTTTTTGGATAAGGCAAAACACGTTCTTTACTTCTTGCCACCCTCTGGTGTAAACCTCGCTACTGCACTTGTGGAAGTATCTCATCTTAAAAATGCCATTGAATTGCGTGGTACAACTACCACACCTTTACGCAATGTAAGTTTTAAAAACCTGCATTTTGTTCATACAGAGCGTAGTTTTATGGAAACCAAAGAGCCGTTGGTGCGAAGTGATTGGACTTTTTACAGAGGAGGTGCTCTACTTTTTGACCAAACCGAAAACTGTAAAATAGAGGATTGTCAGTTTACTGATTTGGGTGGCAATGCTATTGTTTTTAGCAATTATAATCGAAACGATACCGTGAGTGGCTGTCATATTCATCGTATTGGGGCGAGTGCGGTGGCGTTTGTTGGAAATCCAAAAGCAGTACGTTCTCCTTCTTTTAGGTATGAGCTATCAATTCCGTACGAAAAGCTTGACCAAACACCCGGCCCGCAGACCCAAGATTTTCCGCAAGAATGTGCCGTCGTTGATAATTTGATACATGATGTAGGCCAAATCGAAAAACAAGCTACCGGGGTACAGATAGAAATGTCGGCGGCAATTACAGTAAGTCATAATAGCATCTACAATACCCCGCGTGCGAGTATCAATATCGGCGATGGCGCATGGGGCGGCCATATTTTGGAATACAACGACGTGTTCAATACCGTTTTAGAAACTGGCGACCACGGGGCTTTCAATTCTTGGGGACGCGACCGATTTTGGTACGCCAATCGAAAATATATGGATAGCCTCGTGGCGGTACATCCAGAATTGATACTGCTTGATGCTCAAAAAACAACGATTATACGAAACAACCGTTTTCGTTGCGACCACGGTTGGGATATTGACCTTGACGACGGTTCTTCCAATTACCACATCTATAATAACGTATGTCTCAATGGCGGTTTGAAACTGCGAGAAGGTTTTTATCGCACCGTTGAAAACAATATCATGGTCAATAACTCTTTTCATCCGCACGTGTGGTTTCAAAACAGCGGCGACGTATTTCGCCACAATATCGTGATGAAAAAATATTACCCGATTCAAATCAAGGATTGGGGAAAATCGGTCAATCACAATTTATTTCCTGACACAGCTTCCTTGAATCTTGCCCGTCAAAATGGCACCGACGCGCAAAGTCTAGCGGGAAGCCCAATGTTTGAGGATGCTTCGAAGGGAGATTATCGCGTAAAAGCAGGCTCACCTGCCTTTGAAATTGGATTCAAAAATTTTGAAATGACAGCCTTTGGCGTTCAAAAGCCTTCGTTAAAAAAACAAGCGGCCACGCCATTGATTCCTCCTTTGTTTGACACTCAACTTGGAATAGACAAAAACGCAAGTGTCTCATTTTTAGGGGGTATTCTCAAAAGTGTAGAAGGGCTCGGCGACCGCTCGGCCTATGGATTGCCCGACGAAACGGGTATCATCGTTATGTCGGTAGGAGCAAATAGCTTACTCACCAAGTCAGGTCTGCAAGACAAAGATGTGATACGAATGGCCGACGGTAAAAACGTCAAAACTCTTCGTGAGTTTTTGGAGATTTATCAAGAAATCAACTGGCACGGAAAAATGAATCTTGAAGTGATTCGAAATCAGCAGTTGGTCAAAGTGGTATTGTTGTTGAAGTGATATTTTGATATTTTCGTTGATGAAAATCGTTGTGATGATACCCTTTGGTATGACTCGTACCCTTACGCTAAGTATTAATCGATATTTATGGATAGTCTTTTTGGTTTTACCACTTTTAGGTAATGCCCAAAAATCAACTACTGATAGTCTTCAAAAAGTACTTATCTCACTGCCGCCTGCAGGTAGGTCGTTTGGGAGCGATACTACTAGGGTAGGGGTACTGTGTGAGATGGGTAAAGCTGTAACTCCAGATAAAAGGACTCAATTTTTTGAAAAAGCTAATGATTTAGCTAATAGACGCAATTGGTTTCAAGGGCAGATGAGAACCTATTACTATTTAGGAGAAAACTATGGACTATTAGTGAACTATTATAGAGGAGCGCAATGCCTTTTTAAAGCACTTACAATTGCTGAAAAATTAAAAGATGCTGAGATGGGTTGTAAAATATTGTATGTATTAGGAAATTATTATAATTTGATGAATGATCCTAAAGAAGGTTTGAAACTTCATTTAAGGGCATTTAGTCAGCTACCTCCAAAATCCCCCCAAAAAGCCAAATTATTGAATATTTTAGGGACAGACTATTATTCTTTAGGAAGACTTAAGGAAGCAGAATTTTATTTTAGAAAAGGATTAGTCATAAGTCGTCAAGCTAAATTATCTATCATAGAAAGTTATTGTGTTGCTAATTTGGCATTTTTGTCTCTTGATAAAAATAATTTTTCAGAAGCGTCCTATTATTTTAAAATATATGAGTCTATTTTAGATAAATTTAACATGTCTAAAATAGATTTACATATAGGTCTTACTAAATTATATGTCAAGGAAAAAAAATATGATAAGGCAAAAAAAGAGGCTTTGATGTTATATAAAATGGCTATTAAGTCTCAGAGTGATAGTGAGTTGTCTGCGGCACATGAGAATATGTATGAGTTTTATAATAATATAAGTGACTCTAAGAAGGCTTTGGAAAGCTATCAACAATGGAATAAATTTAAAGAAAAAGTAGATAAAGATATGAAAAATAGACTTTTAAGTGCTTTGAAGTTTGAATACGATAACGAAAATAATTTGATAAAGATTCACTCTCTTGATAGTCAACTTTCAGATAAACAGAATGAGTTAAAAATTCTATTAATAGCAATTTTGTCTTTTATATTAATTATCATAATATTGTTTTGGAATAATAAAATATTGAAAGGAAAAAATTTGCAAATTGAAATGCAAAAAAAAGAACTTTATAAACTGAAAGATGAATTAAATGTTTCGAACAAAAAACTTCTTGAGTTAAATGAATCACTTGAAATTAAGATAGAAAATAGAACTAGTGAGCTAAAATTTGCAAATGAAGAATTGATTCGAAAAAATAATGAAATTCAGATAGCATTTGTAACTGGAAAAAAGCAAGAGAGAGAAAGAGTAGCCTCAGAACTCCATGATAATCTGGGTAGTACAATATCGGGATTGTTGTGGCAATTACAAGGAATAACCCTTGATAATTTAACACAACATGAACAGGAAATACACGAAGCATTAGTGGAACGAGTAAGTAGTGCTTATGATGAAATCAGACATATTTCACATCATTTATCTCCCAAAGAGTTAGATAAAGGTTTTGAACAGGCACTTCAAAAGTTGATTGGTGATCTTAACCGAAATAATAAAACTATTTTTTTGTTAAAAGGGAATTTGCCCAAAAATCTTCTTTCGACTTCTAAAGAGAATGATATGTATAGTATATGCCTTGAAATTATTAATAACATAATTAAACATGCAAAAGCTTCTGAATGCACGATAGAACTCGAAGCGCAACAGGCATCTTTTAGAGTAAGTATAAAGGATAATGGTAGAGGGTTTGTTGTGGGAGATCAACAAAATATGGGCAAGGGATTAATCAATATTAAAAAACGGGTATTAATGCTAGAGGGAGACTTAAATATTATATCTTTACCTAGCCAAGGTACATTAATTACAGTTTCAATACCATTATAATTTAAAAAATATTATTGATATGATGGAGTTGATATTAAAACTTTACAGGCTTCACAAATTGAGGGCTATATACTCGTAAGAAAAAATATCCAAGACCTGCATACCCATGCTTGAGCGTCGGACAAAAAAAATCTGTACCTAGTCCGTTTTTTAAAGGCCTTTCTTTGTCGAGGAAATGAGTTTTGATATTTTGCCTAGCTAAATTTGCATTTTGATTGCTAACCCATCTATTGATAAGAGTTCCCTCCGATAAGGCCTTAAAAGTTTCTTTGTCTATTAGGTCTAAATCAATTTCGTCTAAGGTGTTTTCATTAGTCCAAAAATGAAAAATTCTGTTTTTGCGAAAATATCGACTCTTTAAGGGCTTTCGTTTATAGACGTTTGTCTTAACGTCAATATCATTTAAACCTCCTAAGGTTTTTTTGAATATAGGGTCTTTATACGCATCGTATAAAGTAAGTAGAAACAATTTTATCCCAGCTCTCCCATCAGCTAAAGAGTTGTCTAATAGGCGATAAGTAACTATATTTTTATCGTTTTGGTAATTTAGCCAGTTGCAATGCTTATCATCTATCCAAATTGCTTCTTTACAAAGAATGTGCCCTACTTCTATAGCCCCTTGAAGAAAAAAATTAATCTTTTTAGGTATTCGTATAGGAAGTTCAATAGGACTAAATACTAAATCATATGGGAAATTTGAATGAGGATTAAGGTAGAATGAATTCAAATTTTGATATTGTTGTCTTATGATTTCTAAACCTCTTATAATTCTCATTTTTTTTTCGACTACATTTTCCACAGCCAGCCTCGCAATAATTTCTGCAATTAATTTACTTCTGTTTTGCCCTACGCTTTCAGCGCTTGGGGTATCAGGTTCTTCTGCAAAACCTATTCCCTTATACAATTTATAGGTGAAAATAGGGACAGGTTCACGTAAATGACTGTGATATTTTAAATATACAGATTCTAAAAAATATTTTATATAGAAAAAACTTTTTTGGTCAGAGTACAATATGACAGAATCACTTCTGTTGAAGTCTTCCTTCTGAGATAAAATTTTTATGGTATAAGGGATATTTTTAGGGTCACAGTATAAATAAACATCTTCTATGAAATTTTTAATGATATTCCAATCGGGTTGAAAATTGAGATAAAATCGAATGATTTGCCTACCATCTGACTCCTGTAATTCTCGGCCATTAATAAATTCAAACCCACTTTTACCTTCTCTTACATTTTTAAAACTTTTTGTTGGAAAAAAAATGGAATGCACTGTTTCAATAGTATCATTGGGCGCCACTTTCCAGTCACCCTCAAATATCCATTTTCCAGAATTTACCGCAATTTTCTGACTACCTTTGGTTAGAATTGCTACCGAATCGCCAACAATTTCTTTGGATTTCGCCATCCAGTATTGGCTTTGCCACTGAGGGTTAGTAAAATATTCAATTTCATTGAAATTAATTCCCAAACTCCCTTTTTCTGTTTGAAGCGTAGGATAAACATAAAATTGTAATCTTATATAATCAGCGAGTAACTTAAAGTCTTCTAGTTGAAGAAAAGGGGATGCTGAAGTAAGTTTTCCTCTCAATACAGGGAGATTATGAGAAGAATCATAAACAGGACCTTCTAAAGAAATACTAGTCTCTTGAATATTCAGCGATACATTGTCGATTATAAAAGCAATCGCCTTTTCAAAATCATTTTGAAAATGAGGGAAAATCTCTTGACTCATAAAGATAATGTTAAAAAATCAGCTACTTGTTTAAACAAATCTGAGGTACATTCAGAAGGGTTAACCCACAAGTGTTGTAAAAGTATTGCACCAGCATATTTAAAAATAAGTTCTTTTTCGTAGATACTTATAGAATTATTAAAATAATGAGTTAGCAATTGTTCAATACACTCATCACATTCTTGTTGAATTAAAACAACCATTAAGGGTTTGAATTTCATAAGTATTAGGGAAGCTACAAAAGAAGCTATATCCCAAAGGGGGTCGCCCACCAAAGCCATTTCCCAGTCAATCAATGTAAGAATTGGGGCAGCTTCAGAAGATGATGTACTAATCAGTATATTAGAAGGTTTTAAATCTCCATGTAGCAGGGTCTGTGGGCGTTCAAGCCAACTTTTTCGCAACGCTCCCAAAGATTTGATTAAATCAGGGGATTCTTGTAAAAATGCTAAAAAATCCTTCTTGTTTTCGTCTCCATGATAAGAAGCTACATTAATTAAGTTATTATCAATATTGAGTGGAAAAGGAATAGACTTGTCAAATTTAGCTAATACTGAATCGTTATCTTTTTGTAAAAAATATTGATGCCATGCTCTCAGGTTTTTTGCCAAAATTTGAGAAAATTTGAAAGCTCGCGGTTTATTAGAGGCAGTTTGTAACAAAAAATTATAGAGAGACTTACTTTCATTGTCAAAAACAAACACTGTAACTAATAAAGAAGAGTCTATACATAAGCGTTTAGGTAATAAAAAAGCACCTTCAACGGGATTTGTAGTAAATGTATCAAAGAAAAAGCGTTCTGTATTAAAAGTAAAATAGAAACTTTCTTCCCAACTCGGGCATTGCTTGATGAAATATTGGCATATATTACCTGCCCCATCGGGGCAGGTAACTAGTAAAGTATTGTTGCGAGTTTTTCCCGAAAAATTCTCTTGAACTTCAAAATTGGAATTGTTGAGAGATGAGAATTTTATCAGGCTTATACCTGATTCTTTAGACTGATTTCGCAGATAGCCTAAAATATTATAACCAGTCAATAATACCCGATAGTTCATTAAGGTAGAGCGGTATATCGAGGAGCGTTGTGACCCGCACGTTGTGATACGGTACTTTTGATTGTGTCGCTGACAAAACCGGGAATGCTACCTAAGTCAGCAAAAGTACTTGCTTTTAGAGCATTACTCCCTTTGTTGAAGTAATAAAAAAGAGCTTCAGCTTTGAAAAGACATTGCACAAGTTTTGTGGGGTCATTGTTGATTCCTTGACCTAAGTAGAAAAAAACTTCACCTTTTTCATCCTTAAAATGAATGGCTTTGTTTGTGTGGGCTTCACCCTCTTTTTGGGAAAAATAAAGGGTTATAAAATTATGCTGATCGCCTAATGCTTCTCTCAATTGATTCTGTATTTCTACTTCTGTACGTCTAGCATAACCATTGACAATAACAACAGGTTGAACTGATATTTCTGGCATATATCTTTAGAAAGTTTGGTTTAAGGTGTATTTTAGAAAGCAGTACAATCTTAGTAAATTACTGATGTGTTTTCAACCAAATCGTAAAGAATTGATTGGAAAAGTTATCTAGTGGTTTATCCGACTTAATTACTTTATCTTATGTGTTGGATAGATTGATGATGAATTGCCCCATCATCTAAAGCTTTTTTCTACACCGCCGTAAAACTCGCTGCCGCCGCTTCGTTGGCCATTTGGTGGGCGTTTTCTTTGCCTAAATATTGATCAATGAGGTAATGGGCTACGTACAAAATGGGCGTCATCAAGAGCGCTACGATACCTTTGTAGATATAGTTGATGCTACCCACTTGGGCTACTTGGGTCATGGACCAGTTGCCAAATACATAAAACGCAATGAAAATCACCACGAAACTATCAATCAGTTGTGAAAATAAAGTAGAACCTGTCGCCCTGAGCCAAATATGCTTACTTCCCGTGCGGCGACGCAACCACGAAAAAATGGTGACATCTAGTATTTGCCCAATCAAAAAAGCAATGATTGAACCTATCATGATACCCAATCCTTGCCGAAAAATGGCGTTGAAAGCACCGTCTATGTTCATGGCATTGCCGAGGCTGTCTTTGCCGTTGACTTCTAGCCAAAATTGCGCGGGTGGGAGAGAAGTAGTCGCATAAATCGCCATGTACATGTACGCAATAAAAATCGCGGTGAGGTAGGAGATACGGCGTACTCCTTTTTTGCCAAAATACTCATTGATAATGTCGGAAGTAATAAATACCACGGGCCAATTGACCACTCCCGCCGACATGTTGAAATCAAGTTTTGTCCCAAAAAGAGGGAGTTGAGCTGGTGAAGTTCCGAGCAAGGCTTCTACCGAAAATATTTTTACACCGATGATTTCTGCGATGAGGGCATTGGTCAGAAAAAGACCACATAAAAACAAGAAAAGAAATTGTTTTTTTTGCTCAAAAGTACTGTTGGTGGACATACAAAGGTGGGGTAAATTAAGGATGATTCAACTGTTTCCAAGCGGCTTCAATATCATGAACAGGTAATTGGCACGTTTTGTTAAAACACACATACAAGGTTGTTAAATTATTTTGGGCTGTGCGTTGTTGGAGTAGTGGCAAATCGGACGTCGTAGTGGTGCCCACTATGATTTTATTGGGAAAATAGCGCGACTCAAAGGCCTGTCGATATTGCTCGGCTTCGGGACCTACAATGGCGATTTCGGCAGTAGGTTGAGACCTTAGAGCGTACAGGGCAGCCCAGTTGGTAGCCCATTGAACATCAGTGAGTAGGGCACGTTTCATTTTGGAAAGCATCCAATCCGCCAGTTTTACGTAGTCACCATAGTCAAATAGTGTTCCTAAGAGATACAAGTTGTGAGCCATCATAGAATTGGAAGCAGGGATGACATTGTCAAAAATTTCTTTTTTGCGGGCTATCAAATCAGTGGCAGTGGCGTCGGTAAAATAGAAAAGTGCTTCGTCGGCATCATAAAAATTCTCGACGGTGTAGGCTGTAAGTTGTAGGGCTTCGTCGAGCCATGACTCCTCAAAAGTAGCTTCATATAAACCAATGTATCCGTCGATGACAGCCGCATAATCTTCCAAAAAACCCACAATCGTGGCCTTGCCGTTTTTATAACTATGCCAAAGCTGGTGATTGTCATGGGTCATTTTATTTTTCAGAAAATGGGCATTGTTGAGCGCCAATTCTTTAAATGATTCTTCGCCAAATACCCGATACGCATCAGTCAAGCCTTTCAAAATCAGTCCATTCCATGAAGCTAGGGTTTTGTCGTCCAATCCCGGACGGATACGTCGTTGTCGGGCTTCAAAGAGTTTGTTTAAGGCTTTTTGATACTCACTCTGCTCAACTTTTTGTAATTCGAGAGGAGACGTAAGGTGCAAATGATTGTAGCCATGTTCCCAGTTTCCAGCCGCTCTCGTGTGGTAAAGTTTTGAAAACCAACCAAAATCTTCTCCTAAAATGGACTCTAATTCGGCCTGAGTCCAGATATAAAACTTCCCTTCGATACTTTCGCTATCGGCGTCAAGTGCGGAATAAAAACCTCCGTCGGGACTTAACATTTCGCGCTCAAGCCACGCGATAGTTTCATAGACTCTATTTTTGTATAGTTCGTTTTTGGTGAGGGCATACGCTTCGGCATAAATACTCAGCAGTTGACCGTTGTCATAGAGCATTTTCTCAAAATGTGGAATAAACCATTCATCATCAACCGAATACCGCGCCCAGCCACCTCCTACGTGGTCGTAGATACCTCCAAGCGCGATACGATTGAGACTCAATTCAACTTGGCGCAATGCCTCGGGATGTTGGGTAAGAGCATGATAACGGAGCAAAAATTTGTATATAGAAGGCATCGGAAACTTGGGTGCTCGGTCCATTCCACCTTTTTCGGTATCGAAATGTTGTTTCATTTTTTCAAACATCTCGTGCAAATCATCGACCGAAAAGACCCCCTCACTTCCTTCTAAATTGTATTTGTCTGACTCTTTGATGAGCATATTTTCGGTAAAACCTTGAGCCGATTTTATCAATTCATCATGGTGATTGTCAAAGGCATTTTTAACACTTTTGAGTAGTTGAACCCAGTTTTGAGGTGGTAAGTACGTAACCCCATAAAAAGGCTTGGCGTCGGGCATCAAAAATACATTGAGAGGCCACCCGCCGCGCCCTCCCATAGCGTGGAGGGCATCCATATAGATGGCATCTACATCGGGGCGCTCTTCGCGGTCCACCTTGATACATACAAAATACGCATTCATCACTGCCGCAACTTCTTCTTTTTCAAAGCTTTCGCGCTCCATCACATGGCACCAATGGCAGGCCGAATACCCGATGCTTACCAAAATAGGCTTGTTTTCGGCACGGGCTTTGGTGAGTGCATCCTCTCCCCAAGGATACCAATCAACGGGATTGTGGGCGTGCTGGAGCAAATACGGGGAGGTTTCGTGAAGGAGGCGATTCGACATGTTGTATGGGTGAGAAAACTGAATGAGTTGTTTTTTGTGAAAATAACTAAATTCTAAAACTAGAAAGTTCATCGCTCCTTTTTCTTTCGGGGGATGATATGCCATTTAAGGTGAGGTAATATTCAAAAAATAAGAAGTAGGTTGGAGCATAGCTGAAAAGTTTATACTTTTACATCGCAAACGATTTAATCGTAAAAGATTTTTAATATGATAAATGCAAAAACTTCCGTTACGCAAAACATTTTAAGAGGGCTTCTGGGGGCACTGATGATGCTTGCAGGCATTGGGCACTTAACCTTTCAAAGGGGTGAGTTTCAGGCACAAGTGCCTCATTGGGTGCCTTTAAGCAAAGACTTAGTAGTGATTTTGTCGGGTGTGGTCGAAATTGCTTTGGGCGCGGCTATGCTTTTTTTGACCAAACAAAAAGTAAAAGTAGGGTTGGCTCTTGCGGCTTTTTATGTGCTTATTTTTCCGGGCAATATCGCCCAATACCTCAACGGTATCAGCGCTTTTGGGCTAGACACTGACCAAAAAAGATTAATCCGTTTGTTTTTTCAACCCGTATTGATTGTATGGGCTCTGTGGTCAACGGGGGCTTTAAAATTTCTTTTATCCATCAATAAAAATAAATAACAGCATGACAACCAATCAATTTTATGATTTCACCGCCAATGATATCAAAGGCAAAAGTGTCTCTATGGAGAGCTTCAAAGGGAAAGTAGTGGTAGTAGTAAATACCGCTAGCAAATGTGGTTTGACACCTCAGTTTGAAGGGTTAGAAAATTTGTACCAAAAATACAAAGACCAAGGGCTGATCATACTAGGGTTTCCTTGTAATCAATTTGGTGGACAAGAACCCGGTACAGCCAACGAAATCGAAGAGTTTTGTCAGTTAAATTATGGCGTAAGTTTCCCGATGTTTGCCAAAGTTGACGTGAATGGCAAGGAGGCACACCCCATTTTTAAATATCTGAAATCGGAGCTTGGTGGTTTTCTGATTGATGATATCAAATGGAATTTTACTAAATTTGTAATAGACCGAAACGGCAAACCCGTGGAGCGTTTTCGCCCAACGGCTGAGCCCGAAGAACTCGAATCTACTATCCAAAAACTCTTGTAATATGAACGATGATGAGCGTTTGTATTTGGACAATCAAATCTGTTTTCCGCTGTATGTAGTTTCTCGTCTTACGATACGCGTTTATACTCCTCTGCTCGAAGAGCTAGGTATTACTTATCCCCAATATTTGGTTTTGTTGGCATTATGGCAAAAAGACGAACAATTGGTAGGGGAGTTGAGTAAGGTTTTGTATTTGGATTATAACACACTGACACCGCTCCTGAAAAGGCTCGAAGAAAAGCAATTTATCAACAGAAGTCGCTCTAAATCAGATGAAAGAAGTGTGTATATCTCGCTTACAGATACTGGTAAAGCACTAAAAAATCAGGCAGCTTGTATTCCTGACAAAATCATAGAATCGCTCGATAAAGGAGATATGAACATGGACGAAATTGTGGCGTTTCAACAAACGCTTTTGAAAATAATGAAGACTATTGGTTGAAAAATTCTTTTGTGATAAAGAATTCATTTTAGGCAAATACCAACTGCTCCAATTGTCGAAAAATGGGAATCAATGATTTCCCTTTTTCTGACAAATGATACTCTATATGAAGGGGTTTGAGTTTTACTACTACTTTTTCTAATAGACCCTGTTCTTCCATTTCTTTCAGAGCCACCGCGATTGACTGTTTGTTGGAGCCTTCTAGCTGACGCAATAGCGCATTGAATCGTACGGGGCCTTCGAGGGCAAAACGAAATATCTGAGGTTTCCACTTGCCAGTGAGCATTTTCAAAAGCCCTTCGGCGGGACAACTGTTATCGGTATGAGTCTGTGTAGGAGTAGTCATCTTTTTCTGACTAATTGATTGGTATGTTTCTAGTTTTCAACTTTGCACCCAAGTTACTAATCTTACCAAGTTTGCCTATCACATATTTTTGAAACTTGGTAAGTTTTATAAGATAAACATGAGTGAAACTTCCCAAGTTTACCAAACTTTGGAAGTTTAGAATGCTACTTAAAGAGTAAACAATGATTTGAGTAAATAAATTTTAAAAGGTGGATATTCTGATGAATATGACCTAGCTAACACTAAAACAACCATGGAAACAAATCTTAATCCTTTGCTGTGTGATACTGAAGAAGGTATTTGCGAATTGCCTACTAATCAGACCGAAATAAAAGTAGAAAAAGACACAGTACTCTCAAAAAATGTCAAAGTACTTTATTTCACTGACCCTATCTGTTCGTCATGTTGGGGGATTGAACCACAGTTGCGAAAGCTCAAGTTGGAGTATGGGCAAGACGTTGAAATAGAATACCACATGGGGGGGCTATTGCCTGATTGGAGTTACAATAGTGGAGGTATCAGCAAGCCTTCGGATGTTGCGCCACATTGGGACGAAGTGAGCGTGCATTATCAAATGCCTATCGACGGAGATGTATGGCTCGAAGACCCTCTACATTCTTCTTATCCTCCTTCAATCGCCTTCAAAGCAGCTCAAAAACAGGACAATCATAAAGCAATTTTGTTTTTGAGAAATCTGCGGGAAATGCTGTTTTTGCAAAAGAAAAATATCACTCGTTGGGAATACGTAGCGCAGGCCGCTCAAAAAGCGAGTCTTGACCTCGGTCAGTTGAAGGATGATTATGAAAACAAAGCAAAAGATTGGTTTCAGGCCGATTTGGATTTGGCTAGGAAGCTGGGTGTGAGGGGGTTCCCAACTTTTATGATTTTAGACCAAGCCGCTAATCATCAGGTGGTGTATGGGGTGAAGCCTTATTCTGTTTTTGAAAAAGGGATTTTAAATGCTTATCCTCAGGCCCAAAAGAAATCTTATGCCAAAGATTGGGAAAGTTTGTTTGGCTACTACCCCACGCTTACTACTAAGGAGTTTGCGGTATTGGGTGAAATTGCGGTTCCAGAAGCCCAACAGCTTTTGGATAGTTTGGTAGAAGCAAACAAGCTCACCAAACTTATGACCAAAAACGGCGCACTTTGGACACTTAAAACCCTAGGGTAAGGTATTGCATTTCGGGCAGTGTTGGGTATATTTATCGATATAAATGTTTGCAAAAACCACAACTATGACGTCAGTAATAGTAGAGACCCTTTCGGGAAATAATACCCAAGATTTGGCTCAACTTTTCCTAGAACTCTGGCCCGAGTGTGACTTTGAGGAAGAATTGGAGAGCTGTCAAGAAATAGCGCACTCAGATACTGAGACGGCTTTTTTGCTTAAATCAGGTGAAATCTACATTGCTTTTATTCATGTCTCTCTGCGAACAGATTACGTAGAGGGTGCTGCTCAGTCGCCCACAGCTTATGTGGAAGGAATATTTGTGAAAGAAGGTTTTAGGCAGATGGGCTTGAGCAAAAAACTCTTACAACTCGCCGAAAAGTGGGCCCTTCAGAAAGGCTGCGTCCAACTAGCTTCCGATGCCGAAATCAGCAATACCGCAAGTATTGATTTTCATAAAAAAGTAGGATTTGAAGAAGTAAACCGAATCGTATGTTTTATTAAAGAACTCTCATAGAGGCTTTTCCATGATAAAATCTTGCATCAAAAAACCGTCTCCGATGTCAATATCCTCGCTTCCGACGATTTGAAAACCTACTTTTTCATAAAATCCCACCGCCTTGTTGTGGCGGTTTACGTTGAGTAAAAGAGAAAGGTCGTTGTGTTGGGTAGCTCTAGCCCCAATTTGGGCAATCAGAGCCGCACCTACGCCTTTGCCTTGGCTGGCGGGTAATAAATAAATTTTGTGAATTTTTGTTTTATGAAGACCTTGATAATGAAGCTCATAGGATGCATAGCCTAGAAAACCGCTTTCATCTTTGGCCAACAAAAAAACGTGCCCTTTTTCGGTAATTTGTTGCTTGAGCGAATCTATGCTATACATCCATTCAAGCATGTATGAAATCTGCTGGGGTGAGAGGATTTCGCCAAAGGTAGAAGGCCACGTTTCGTGGGCAATGCGGTTGATTTCGGGTAAATGTTCTTCTGACGCAACAATAATTTCTAACATAGAGATAAATAAGGGCGGTTTATTTTGAAAAGCAATTTTTGTATTTCAAAGTTCCGCCCTTCTCAATCTTACTTCAGCTCTAAAAGGTGTATTTTGCCAGTTTGGTGGTTGAGAAGATAGAGTTCACCCGCTTCGTCTTCGCCAAAGGAAGAGAGCGACCCTACCAAACGCGTCAGGAGTTTGTTGGTTGCTTGACGAGAATTTTCGTCGTAAGTAAGCGCCCAAATATTGCCACTTACATAATCGCCATAAATGTACTGCCCTACAATAGACGTAAGTTTGGCACCGCGATATACATAGCCTCCCGTGATAGAACGGCCTTCGGAAGTGCCATAATCAAAAACAGGCTCTACAAAGCCAGTACGGTTACAATTGTTGGCAGGGCTATAGCATTCCTTTCCTTCGGTAACACGCCAACCGTAGTTGCCGCCTTTTTCGAGAATATCAATTTCCTCACGGGCATTTTGACCTACATCCGCAATCCATACGCGGCCTGTGCTTCGGTCGGAGGTAATTTTCCAAGGATTGCGTAGACCATAGGCATATATTTCGGGACGAGCGCTTGTCATTCCTTTGAAAGGGTTATCGGCCGGAATGCCGTAGTTTAGACCTGATTCTTTGGTATTTACATCAATTCGCAAGATTTTGCCGAGCAAATTAGCCCGATTTTGGGAGTTGTTTTGAGGGTCGCCCCCTGAGCCGCCATCCCCAGTGGCGATATAAAGAAAACCATCTTTGCCAAACAAGATAGCTCCGCCGTTATGGTTGGCGTAAGGTTGGTCGAAAGTAAGCAGTATTTCTTCGGAGTTGGCGTCAGCGGTGGTTTTGTTGGATTGAAAACGCGACACTACCGACTGTAATTGGTTGTTGAAGCGGCGAGTATAGTTGACAAAAACTTGACCATTGGTTTTGAAATCAGGGTGAAAAGCCAACCCTAGCAGCCCAGTCTCGCCTCCCGAACTCACTCGATTGCTGATGTCCAAGAAAGTCTGGCTTTGATTTACATTGGCTTCGTTTTGAAAAACACGTACTACACCACGCTGCTCTACCACAAAAATCCGATTGGTACCATCGGCAGCGTGAGTCATTTCGACGGGGCTATTGAAGGTAAGGCTACTAAAAACCGGATTGACTTGCCAAGTGGCATTGGGGGCAGGATTGGTAGTGGGAGGCGTCTCGCTCGATTTGGTACAAGCACTCAGTAAGGTGACGATTCCTAACACTCCCCATAAATAGAATACAAAAGAGTTGATTCTCATTGTTGATAGAATTTAAGTGTGGGACTTTTTGAAAGTATTTTAAAATACTGTGCCATTCTTAAAACGAAAACTTACTTTATTTATACATTTTCAAAACTACATTTTGCGTACTTTGTTTTAAATCCTAGAGGTTTACCGATGATGGACAATCTCTTCAACAAAATCAACCAGGCATGTATGATGTAGTCGTAGTAGGAGGTGGTTTAGCGGGGCTTATTAGTAGTATAGAGCTTGCCCGTGCGGGTTTTTCAGTAGTTGTGATTGAGCGTAAGCATTATCCTTTTCATCGGGTATGTGGCGAATACATTTCCAATGAAGTAAGACCTTATTTAGCACATTTAGGACTAGATTTAAAGGCCTTAGGTGTAAAAGAGATTACAGATTTTAGGTTTACTTCTCCTTCAGGGCGCGCGCTAGATACTCAACTTGACTTGGGAGGGTTTGGTGTGAGTCGATTTCGGTTAGATTTTGCGCTTTACCAATTAGCGCTTCAAACAGGAGTGGAGTTTTGTTTGGGGGAGACTGTCAATGAGGTCACAGAGGATTTAGGAAATAGTTTTGAAGTACATATTCAATCAGGCCGAGCGATTGTGGGCAAAGTAATACTGGGGAGCTTCGGTAAAAATTCGAAAATGGATAAGGCCTTGAAGCGAGATTTTGTTCATGAAAAATCCCCCTATATTGGTATAAAATATCATATTAGAACCCAATTTTCCCAACATTTAATAGCTCTGCACAACTTTCAAGATGGGTACTGTGGTATTTCGGCGATTGAGGAAGACAAATATTGTTTGTGTTATCTTACCACTCGCGACAATCTACGTCGCTATCGGGATATTGCGGATATGGAACAAAATGTACTTTGGAAAAACCCGCATTTACGGCGTATTTTCAACGAATCAGAGTTTTTGTATGAGCGTCCAGAGGTCATCAATGGTTTTTCATTTGCCCCTAAACAAACCGTCGAAAACCATATTTTGATGGTGGGTGATGCGGCGGGGCTAATTACTCCGCTTTGTGGCAATGGCATGGCGATGGCAATTCATGGGGGGAAAATAGCAGCAGAGCAAACAATGTTGTTTTTAGAAGGAAAAATTTCTCGTTCACAACTTGAAAATGACTACACAAAACGTTGGAAAGAGCAATTTGCAAGTCGGCTTTGGGTGGGGCGCACCGTACAACGCTTGTTTGGGGATGAATGGCTTTCCGAACTATCGCTGCGTATTTTTCAGAATTCAAAACCTATGCTTAAGTGGGTAATCAAGCAAACCCACGGCAAGGTGATAGCAGTATAAATGATGAGATATGTACCCAATTAAAAAGCGGAGGGCATTGCTGCCTCCGCTTTTTAAGTATATTAAGGTAATAAATGAGGAACCTGAGATTGTTATTTGTTTCTTCCTGTTGAAATCATGGCGCAACGGAAGCCAATCATCGCCGTAGCTGAATCTTGGTCTAGGAAGCGACGAGTACCAGGTGAGAGCCAATAAGCTACATCGTTCCAAGAACCACCTTTGTAGACGCGAAGCTTATCGTTTACAACGGAGTTGCTATTTTTAGAATCGTAGCGTTTTGATTCATCCAAGAAACCATCGCGACGGAGAGGGTTCAAGTCTTTGAAATCCATATATGACAATGGACGATAAACGTCGTATACCCATTCGTTTACGTTACCCGCCATATTGTAGAGACCAAAGTCATTTGGTGGATATTTGTAAATCTCTTCAGTAATGATAGCACCGTCGTTTGATTTACCAGCGATACCGGCGTAGTCACCACGAGCACGTTTGAAGTTAGCCAACATCTCCCCTTTGTGTTTGCCACGAGGGGTACGCAAAGAAGAGCCATCCCAAGGATAGATACGCTGATTTGATTGGTTTTCGTCGGCGTATTGGGTTCCAATCATTGCTTTTGCAGCATATTCCCACTCAGCTTCCGTTGGAAGGCGATAGTTGGGCAATACATACCCACTTTCTACCGCAGGGCGAGCAGGTGTAGAGGCCATCATAGCTTCAGACTCAGCCAATGCTTGTCCTTTTTTCTTACTCTTTCTGCTTGTAGAAGGTTTTTTACCTTTGCCGTTGGCTTGTTTGGCCAAGTTGGAGTTGACGAAACTAGTACGCCAAGTAGAATAGTCATTGGCTTGTACCCACGATACACCTACTACTGGAAACATCCTAAAACCAGGGTGGCGGAAGTAATAGGTAACATAAGAATCATTGAATGACAACGGATCGTACCAAACGGTCGTATCTGGTAGCGCACGTGCATGTACCTCCGCCGAAGAGTCACGCTGAATGTAGTGCAAATACTCTAGATAATGTAAGTTGGCAATCTCAGTTTCATCCATGTAGAAAGACTGTACACTGACCGTGCGCTCGCGGTTGTCACGAGTGTTCATGACATCCTCCTCTAGCGCTCCCATAGTAAAGCGTCCACCTTCGATAAAAACGAGGTTGGGACCTACTACCTGTGACTTGTAAGGCATCACCACAAAACCATCAGACTCTTGAACATCTGCTCCTTTCTTCCCTTTCTTGCTACCTTTACCACCTTTGGTAGCAAAGTTTGCGTTGGTCGCCGTACTTTTCTTACCCGGGTTGAGGCTTGAAGGGTGCTTAGACTTACACGCGCCCAGTAATACCACCGCTGCTAGTACACAAGTCGCCGCTTTCATACTTAATTTGACCATCTAGATTAAATAGTTAACCGTTATTTGTAAATCGTGAAATCTTATAATGTCGAACAATGATAAGGCAAAAATACGATTAATGCCTAAAATACAATGAAAATTCTATCTAATGGCATTATCAATAACTTTGCCAAACTTACAAAATACAGATAGAGATTCTGTTGTTTAAGGCGAATTGGCTTATTTTGTTGGACTAATAACGAAGATAATTTTGGGCGTATTGTTTATGGAAGTGAGATTTTCGATAAAATGTATAAAAATAAAGTTTTGGGGGAGAAAATGCCCAAAGTACCATGCAAAAAACCTTATTTTTGGAGCTAAATGGTGCTTTGTTTTATTGACTAGTCTTCTATTTAGTAAAAGTCTTTCTGCCCAACATGTGGTTGTCAATGCCGATACCATCCGACAGACTTTAGAAAAATCGCTGAGGTATTTACAACACATTCAGTGCCAACAAACTACAGAGGGCCAAGTTTATAAAGGAGAGTGGCCTGCTTACATGCAAATGCACACGCGGTTTTTGTTGCTTGGCACTCGCAACAAGTATCAAGATTCCAATAGCTTTACTACCTCTGGCATTCATAACATCTTGTCAGAGATGTATTTATCCGACAGTTCTTTAGGCCAGATTAAACCCATGCTTTTGCTGGCTTATCCCGAAATTTTGAGCTATGCGACGGCTCATAGATTTAATTTTTGGAAAAAACTTCCTCCAAATCGTGATTTACAAAAAGGCCCCGAACCTGAGCCCGTGCCTTTGGTGAGGCGTCCGACTCATTACAAACTAAAATCAAGATATATCAACAACGCTGCCAATGTAGAAAATGATGCAGACGATACGGCTTCGGGAAATCTGGCTATTTGGTTTCATAATCAGATTTTTGGAGCAAAAGACACGCTAATTGCGGCTAGTGAATTTGACAGCTACCTTGATCAAAACCGTAAAAATCGGCATTGGTACAATTATCTTTTCAATGGTATTCCTGAGTCGGGAGCTTATATGACATGGCTTGGCAAAGAGGCAGATTTCAAAAAATGGAATATCCTGAAAACGATTGGTCACAACAAAATTTTCTTTTTGAAGAATAGTATTTGTTATCCTAAGCCCTATCAGCCTTATATTCCTTATGGCACAAACGACCTCGATGCGGTGGTCAATGCGAATGTACTTACCTATTTACAAAAAAATGGAACGCTATCAAGTAGCATAGGTAAAGAAGGGGCGCACCGATTCATAGAACACCAAGCTCTGTATAAGCGTTGGCGGAGAGCGGCGCACTACTATCCTAATCGCTATCATTTTCATTATGCTGTTTCGCGGGCTTTGGTTGCAGGTGATACCGCCCTTAAGAATACCGCTCATCTCATGCTTCAACATCTGCTAAAATCGCAGCAAAAAAATGGAAGCTACGTAAGTCGAAGGAAAGTAAATCACCGCGATAAAATTCAATCTACGGTCTATGCCCTTTTGAGTTTGCTTAATTTTAAATCAGTAGGGCTAGAGGTGGCTCCTTACTATATTGATCAATCAATTGCTTTTTTGTTGAGCCAGCGGCAGTTTGGACAAAATCATGTTTACTGGAAAGGAGGGGTGTTTTTTTCGGGAGGTACAGTGGTAAGAAATGCCCTCTATTTTACTTCCGAAGCTTACACTACGGCACTTGTAGCGCAAGCATTGCAGAAATATTCTTTGCTTCAAGCAGTATCGCCGATTAGTGCGGTTGATGGGCGCTGATTGAAGGAGTTGCAATCGTGATATGAAGTAAAGTTTGCGCACTTCCTATGGCGAGCGCGGTGTTCGGAGAGGTAAAAATAGCTTCGTAAATACTAAATTCGTCGTTGAGTTTGACCCTAAATGTTTTGAATGTATCGGTTTTATGGCTCAGTATTACGTGCCCATTGCAAGCCGTATAAAGATCATATTGCTCATTTGAAACCCGTCCCCATACCAAGCCTGATTGTGGGATGATGTGCTTTTTGGTGTTGTAGTGGATTCTGCCTTTTTTGCCAATCCATCCACCCATAGCAACAAAATCATTCTCATTATCAAATTGTATTTCGTGAAAAATACTGTTGCCAATTTTTTGCTTACGCTTCCATTTCTCATCTTCAAAAGCGTATAAATGAGTTCGATTTGGAGTATACATGAGGGCATACACCTTTTGATTATGGGGGTTGAATTTAACACACCATACCATTTTAAAGGCATTATTGTACACTTTTTGCCAAGTTTTGCCACGGTCGATTGTCTTTAAAATAAACCCTAGCGGAATGGTTTTTTGGGAATGAGCAATGGCCGAATTGCCTCCGCATACAAAGGCCGTGGAATCATTGACAACTGCCATATTGTAAAAACAAGCCTTCTCATAGCCTTTTACCTTGATTACTTCCCAATGCTTTGAAGAGAGGTTGTGTTTGTAAATGATTCCTTTGTCGGCGCAAGCGATTAAGTTTTGCTCGTCAAATCGATCTATTTTGTAAATGTCGACGAATTGATTGGGATAGGAAATATCAGAAAGGTTTCCTAGCGCATCGCTAGACTTTAAGGTGCCATATTTGCCACCAATCCAGTACTGATTGCCTACCGGAATGATGTCATAATAAGAAGAATCCTTAAACGTTTTTCCTTGCTGAAGTACTTTGATGTGTACTTCTTGGGAAAAAGACGCTAAGGAGACGAAAACAAAAATACAAACAAGCGTTATTTTGGCTGTAAAGTTCAACTATATGAGTTTTTCTAAGGTTTCGGTTGAGGTACTTATTTGCAAAAATAGTCAAGCAGCTTTTTTTTACAAACTCTATATATGACAACTGAGGCAGGTTTTACCACTATTGCCCTATAAAAATAGACTTACGGTACAATTGTCTCTATTTTATTCGATTAGGGTTTTCGCTTACGAAGGCACTCCATCCTCCTTTTTTTGCTCCTTTTTTCTTAGCCGCTGCCGACGGGAGCGAATTGGCATGATAATGATGACAAATAGCAATAGCAACGGCATCAGTAGCATCGAGGTATTCGGGTTGAAGCTCAAGTTTAAGAATACTTTGAAGCATAAAAGCTACTTGTTCTTTGGAAGCGTTTCCATTGCCAGTTACCGACATTTTGACTGTCTTTGGGGAGTATTCCACAATCGGGATGCTACGATTGAGAGCAGCTGCCATAGCCACCCCTTGTGCTCTTCCTAATTTGAGCATTGATTGGGGGTTTTTTCCGTAAAAAGGATCTTCAATTGCCATTTCATCGGGCAAAAACTCTTCGATAAGTTGGGTGATTCTGTCAAAGATTTTCTTCAGTTTCAATTCATGACTACTATATTTGTCAAGTTTTAATACACCGTATTGGAGCAATTCAATGCGCGGTCCCACAACACGGATGACTCCGTAGCCTGCAATACGGGTGCCTGGGTCAACACCTAAGATAATTTTTTCGGTCGGTAGATTAGACATTTCTTTTTGCATGATGCAAAGTAACACCCCTTCGCGGTATTCTTGGATTATTTCTCTCAAAAAAATGGCTTGGGTGTTTAAATGGGGGCTTTTGGTGGCGATGTTGGGGTATTTGTATATGACAATCCAACAAAAAGGCCAAAGCTTACAAGATGTGTATTGGCAGCTTCGCCAAAACCTGAATCGGGAGCATTGGGTAGAATTGGTAATAGTGGGCTTGTTGACTCCTGTCAATTGGGCATGTGAGAGTAGAAAATGGCAGTTGTTGGCGCAAAAAGTAGAAAAAATCAATTTTTTTGAATCATTTAAGGGGGTATTGGCTGGACTAGCTCTAGGATTTTTACTTCCAAACAACGTAGGCGATGCTGCTGGTAGAGTGCTTTCGCTTCAAAGCCACCAACGGCTTTCGGGAGTAGGGGCTGCATTGTTGGCCAATGGGCTTCAATTTTACGTATCGCTGATATTCGGAACGCTGGGTATAGGGTACTTGGTAGTATACGTGTCGGCTTTTCAAAACAGTGCGGCTTGGCTACTTTTAGGAGTATTGGTGTCGACAATCGTGGCAGGGATTTGGCTGATTATCAAACGGAAAGAGGCGACGTTTTATCTCGAAAAATTTCGGTGGTTTCGGTGGATAGCACCTTATGTAGAGATTATCTCACAGTATAGTATTGGCGAAATCGTGGCAGCTTGGCGCTGGGCAGTAGGGAGGTATGGGGTGTTTACACTCCAATTCTTCTTATTGCTTCAGGTATTCAAAGTTACATTGCCTTTAGGAGCATCTATATCAAATATTTTTTTGGTGTTTTTTGCGAAAACATTGATTCCTGCTCTCAATTTTCTAGGTGATTTGGGGATTAGGGAGGCTTCTTCTTTGTATTTTTTTAGTTTTTATGAGGTAGCTCCTAGTCAAATTGTAGCGGTGACATTGACGCTGTGGTTTGTTAATATCCTTCTACCAGTATTGCTGGGTGTAGTATGGGTGATGAAATTGAAATGGTGGGGCAATGATTTCAAACCATAATCGTAAAAAGATATGATAATTGTCGGGGGAGTGGCGGTGTTGATGTATGCGGTGGCGTGTATATGGCTTTGCATGATGTGGAATCGTATCAGGTTGCAGCCATCACCCAAAGAAAATAGTTTACCTCTGGATTTTAGATTGTCGGTTATCATTCCAGTTCGCAACGAAGCGGCCAACATACACGTATTATTAAGTGATTTACAAGGGCAATGCTTAGCCAAAAAATATTTTGAGGTGATTGTGGTGGATGATGCTTCTACGGATCGTACTGCCGAAATTGTGGAAGACTTTGCGGCAAAAAATGACTTGGATTTAAAATTGATTAAGCTTACAGACAAGCCTGTGAACGCGCCCAAAAAAAGGGCAATAACGGAAGGCTTGGCGATAGCAACGGGGCAGCTTATTGTTACAACTGACGGAGATTGTAGGGTAGGAGAGCGGTGGCTGGAGGTATATGCTCAGACTTATATCCAGACAAAGGCACACTTTATCAGTGGGCCGGTGACATTTGTAGACGAAAAAAATAGCTTTCATGTGTTTCAGACCATCGAATTTTCGAGTCTCATAGGAACTGGTGGGTGCTTGCTTGAAGCGGGCTATCCTACGATGTGTAATGGGGCAAATCTGGCCTATGAAAAAAAAGCCTTTGAAACAGTGGGAGGGTACAGCGGTGTAGACCAAATTGCTTCAGGAGATGATGAGTTTTTGTTACAAAAAATCAATCAATTTTATGGTGGAGGCGTCTATTTCCTTAAAAATCAGGCTGCTATTGTACAAACTCAACCCCAAGAAAGCTGGAAGGCTTTTTATCAACAACGTATCCGCTGGGGGAGCAAATGGGCTGTTAATAAAAGAGTCGCTACTATGGTAGTTGCCATTTTTGTATTTTTAGTAAATACTTTTACATTACTAATATTAACTTCTACATTAATAGATGATTTTCAGGATAAACTATTTAATGCAATTTTAATTGTTAAATTTTTGCCAGAATTTTTGTTTTTAAGTTTGATTATCAGATTTTTGAAAAAAAATAGGTTGATTCCTTATATTCCTTTAGTACAACTTTTTTATCCAATATATGTACTATTGTTTGGGATAGTTTCCCAACGAAAAGGATATGAATGGAAAGGTCGAAAATTGAAATAAAATAAGATACCAATCTCCCTAAAAAAAACAGCCCATGATTCCATTGTTTGTACATAAGTCTCCTCTTTTACTAAAGGCAATCTACGCGCCTTTTGTGTGGAATATTCCGACTCAAGAGAAAGTGGTATACCTTACATTTGATGATGGCCCCATACCAGAAGTGACGGAGTGGGTGCTAGAGCAACTCGCTAAATATCAGGCAAAAGCAACATTTTTTTGTATTGGTGATAATGTATACAAGCACCCTGAGATTTTTGCAAAACTCGTAGCCCAAGATCACAGTATTGGCAATCATACTTTCAATCATCTTAATGGTTGGAAAACCTCTGATACCATGTACTGGGAAAATGTAGGTAGATGTAATGATATACTACCTGTGGAGACCAACTTGTTTAGACCTCCTTATGGACGCATCAAACTAAGTCAGGCCAAGCCTCTTTTGGAAGACCATCACATTGTAATGTGGGACGTACTCACGGGCGATTTTGAGAAATACCTTAGTCCTGAGCGCTGCTTAGAAAAAACCCTGCGCTATACTAGCCCAGGGTCGATTGTGGTGTTGCATGATAGTCATAAAGCATGGCGAAACATGAGCTACGTGTTGCCTCGAATACTAGAGGATTTATCAGAAAGAGGATATCGTTTTGATGCCCTTCCTCAGCAAGCACCTTTGTCCGAAAAATTGTCGTACAGTCATACACAAGCTCTAAAAACCCAGCATTGAATTGGGGAAGTGATTGTAATTTAATAAATTAGAGATTTTGCTTTTTCATTTCTTTGACGGCATAATCGGCGGCTCGTGCCGTCAAAGCCATATAAGTTAGTGAGGGATTTTGACAAGCCGAAGAAGCCATACAAGCACCGTCAGACACAAACACATTTTTGCAAGCGTGTACTTGATTGAAGCCATTTAGTACGGACGTCTTGGGATCGCGGCCCATGCGAGCAGTGCCCATCTCATGGATAGCAAGTCCGGGTGCTTGGTGATTGTCAAAAGCGGCGGTTACTTTAATACCTGCACGATGCATCATTTCTTGCGCCTGTTCGATTGCATCCAATACCATTTTGTCTTCATTCTCATTCCACCGACAGTCGATTTTGAGGGTAGGTAAGCCCCATTTATCTTTTTTGTCGTGGTCGAGTTCTATTTTGTTGTCGATGTGTGGAAGCATTTCCCCCATGCCTGTCATGCTGAAAGTCCAACGACCAGGGCGGGTCATGCTTTCTTTAAACTCGCTCCCAAACTCCAAATTTCCAGAGCCACGCTCCCAACCTTGCCTTCCTGCGCCGCAGGCATAGGCATAGCCCCGTACAAAATCTTTTTGGCGGTCGTTGCCTAAATTGCGAAAACGAGGTACATAGGAGCCCGCAGGACGCCGCCCGAAGTAATATTGGTCATCAAAATCACGACCTTCATAGACGCCACTAACTCGGATACGATAGTTGTGGTCCATCAGATAGTGCCCCAAAGCACCGCTATCGTTGCCTAGTCCGTTTGGAAAACGATCCGAAACAGAGTTCATCATGATAGCAGTACTGTTGAGGGTACCAGCATTGACAAAGATAATACGGGCATAATATTCGGTCATAGCAAGGGTATTGGCATCAATGACTCTGACGCCCGTAGCTTTTCCTTTTTTGTCGTCATAAATGATAGAATGTACGATAGAAAAAGGCAACAGTGTGAGCTTGCCAGTTTTGACGGCGGCAGGCAAAGTAGAAGACTGAGTGCTAAAATACGCTCCAAAAGGGCACCCACGGCTACACCAGTTGCGAGATTGACAAGCCGAACGCCCTAGAGCGGTATGAATAGCCGAAGGCTTGCTCAAATTGGCAGTTCGGCTGATGATAAAGTGACGATCGTTGTAATATTTGGCAACCGTTTTTTGGAAATGTTTTTCTAAGCAATTGAGCTCAAAAGGGGGCAGAAATTCGCCGTCGGGCAGGGTTTTAATTCCGTCTTTGTTGCCTGCAACCCCAATGAATTTTTCGACATAGCTATACCAAGGAGCCATGTCTTTATACCTAATAGGCCAATCAACGCCAATTCCTTCGCGGGCATTTTCTTCAAAATTGTCTTCATTCCAGCGCTGAACCCACCGCGCCCACATGAGTGATTTGCCCCCAACTTGATAGCCCCTTGTCCAGTCAAAAGGTTTGACTTGAGTATAAGGATGCTCATCGTCTTTTACAAAAAAGTGATTGCTATATTCGTTGGCAGCGGGCCCTGTTTTGCGTTGGATAGGCACCCGTTCGGCGATTTCGAGCGGAAGCCGCCCCCGATGAGCCATTTCCCAAGGAGCCGACATGGTAGTGGGATAATCGGTGACGTGTTTTACGTCACGGCCACGCTCCAGTACGAGGGTTCGTAAACCTTTTTCGGTCAGTTCTTTAGCGGCCCATCCACCACTGATTCCCGAGCCAATGACAATGGCATCGTAAGTATTATTTTTTTGCGCGTCGAGGTTGAGATACATTCTGGGATAATGTTTAGCTAAACTTATTATAATAAGTCTCAGCGTTGTTTTTTATACCTCTTGTTGTTTCTTGTTTTTACGCAAAAAGAAAAAATGATACGCCTAAAAAGCTTAATTTGCGACTACTTAAAGAATCATAGTTTATGACTCCCTCTTTTGAAGGTACCGAAAAATACGTTGCTACGCGCGAGTTGGCCGTGGCGGTCAATGCCTCAGTAAGTTTACAAAAACCCCTACTAATCAAAGGTGAGCCGGGTACTGGCAAAACCATGCTGGCTTATGAAGTGTCAAAAGCTTTGGGTAAACGGCTCATTACGTGGCATGTCAAATCTACCACTACGGCGCATCAGGGCTTGTATGAATATGATGCTGTGTCACGTTTGCGAGACTCACAGCTAGGTGACAAACGAGTATATGAGGTCGAAAACTACATCAAAAAAGGGAAATTGTGGGAGGCTTTTGAGTCCGATGAGCAGGTGGTGCTGCTGATTGACGAAATTGACAAAGCTGATATCGAGTTTCCAAATGATTTGCTTCAAGAACTCGACCGCATGGAGTTTTTTTGTTATGAACTCAACCGAACTATTGCTGCCAAACAGCGACCTATCGTGATTATTACTTCCAACAATGAAAAAGAGCTTCCTGACGCATTTTTGAGGAGATGTTTTTTTCATTTTATCCGTTTTCCTGACCGGCTCACCATGCAGCAGATTGTGGAGGTACACTATCCTGAGCTTGACAAAGAACTGCTAGAGCGTGCTTTGAAAGCGTTTTTTGCGGTCAGAGAGGTCAAAGCCCTCAAGAAAAAACCTTCTACTAGCGAGCTGATTGATTGGATAAAATTGCTTTTGTGGGCCAAAGTATCTTCCGACGACCTCAAAGACTTGGAGACCATGCCCGAAGTGCCACCATTTTTGGGAGCTTTATTGAAAAACGAACAAGACCATGACTTGTATGCGGCTCTCCGAGCCAAAGGTTTTAAACCTTACTAACTCTCACTAAGCTATGTTTCTTGATTTCTTTTTATTGCTCAAAAAACACGCCCTACCTGTCTCAGTGGGCGAATACCTTGTATTGTTGGAAGGATTGAAAAAACAAATCATTGAGATGAGTGTGGAAGAGTTTTATTATTTCAGTCGAACTGCTCTCATCAAAAATGAAATGCACTATGATTTGTTTGACCGACTTTTTTCGGAATATTTCAAAAATGCGCAGTCGGTACAAACCAAAATCCTTGATACCAATCTCCCTCCCGAATGGTTTGAAAATGCGCTGATGCGTGAGCTCACAGAAGAAGAAAAGGCCCTAATTGAGCGTATGGGCGGATTAGATAAGTTATTTGAAAGGTTTCAAGAATTGCTCCAAAACCAAAACGAACGACACGACGGTGGCAATACTTGGATAGGTACGGGTGGCACTTCGCCTTTTGGTTTTAATGGCTATAATCCAGAGGGGTTTCGACTAAAAGGCCCTTCTTCTGGCAACCGAACGGCGGCTAAGGTTTGGGAAAATAGAGAGTATAAAAACTACGACGAAGAGGTAGAACTCAATACCCGAAACATAAAAATGGCTTTGCGCCGCCTGCGCATCTTGACCCGTGAAGGACGAGAAGAAGAACTTGATATGGATGCCACGATCGAAGGTACTAGCCGAAATGGTGGAATATTGGATATACATCTCCACCCTTCTCGCAAAAACAATGTCAAAGTGCTGTTGCTATTGGATGTGGGTGGGTCGATGGACGACCATATTGAGCTGTGTTCAGAGTTGTTTTCGGCGGCAAAGTACCAATTCAAACACCTTGAGCATTATTATTTTCATAACTGTGTTTATGAAACACTGTGGCGCGACAACAGCCGGCGGCATTCGCGAGTGCCTACGCTAGAGGTCTTACACAAATACAACAAAGATTATAAAGTGATTTTTGTGGGGGATGCTTCTATGGCTTCGTATGAAATTACGCACGCCAAAGGTAGTGTGGAGCATTACAACGAAGAAGCCGGACTAACGTGGCTCAATCGCTTCAAAGAGCAATATCCGCATTTGGTTTGGCTCAATCCTGTGACAGTGGCAGATTATTGGCAATATACCCACAGTATTAGTATCATTCGTGAATGGACCGACAATCGGATGTTTCCACTCACATTGGCAGGGCTTACTCAAGCTATGAAGTGTTTGAAAAATCCTAAAATAAAGTTTGAGAATAAAATTTAATAGCCCCAGCACATCTTTGCTAAGATTGTATCATTTTCTAAATCAGAGTGTTTTATATGCATTTATTTTATCAACCCAATTTCTCCGAAATCACAGCCCTCACCGACGACGAAGCCTTTCATGCTGCCAAAGTATTGAGGCTGCGTCAGGGAGAAAGCGTACAAGTCACAGACGGGAAAGGAAGCTGGTATGAAGCCGTGGTTCAATCAAGTACTCCTAAAAATTGTATTCTTAAAGTTACAAATCAAATACTCCAACCACCACGAAAATACCATATTGAAATAGCACTTGCTCCTACCAAAAATATGGATCGTATTGAGTGGTTTGTGGAAAAAGCCACCGAAATAGGCATTGACAAAATATCGTTTTTTTATACCAAACATTCCGAACGAAAGACGCTAAAATTGGAACGTATCCATAAAATAGCCGTGTCTGCGATGAAGCAATCTTTGCAAGCGTATCTACCAGAGGTAGCAGAAGTAGGAGATTTTGAGAAATGGATTGTGAGGCAATCCGATGCCAATACTCAAAAATGGATAGCACATTTGCCCGAAAACGAAGTACCTCCTCACTTACTCAAAGCAGCTACGTCGGGCGAGCATTATACTGTGTTGATTGGTCCCGAAGGCGATTTTGCAGCCTCAGAGATTGCACTAGCTCAAATTCATGGATTTAGGATGGCTACTCTTGGAAATACGCGTCTACGTACCGAAACCGCCGCTTTGGCGGCTTGTCAGGTATTGCACCATGTCAATATCTAATACGCTTCAAGAATAAATTCGCCACGGTTCACTTGCTTAATAACACGATTCACTACTTCTTATTTGATTTGCGGGGGAGAGATGTATCACCTTTGAAGCATCAAAAACAATCTAATACTCTCCCGTTATGTTACAGCCACAACTCTTGCCTTTACCTCTCGTAGAAAAAAAATCAGTTCATCGCCTTTGTTTACACGTAGGAGGGATTGTCAGAATGATGGATACCCAAAACATCATGTATCTTCAATCTGAAGTAAACTACACGCGTTTTTTCACGAAAGATGGAAAGGCTTATTTGGAAGCAAAAACCCTCAAGCACTTCAATGGCGTATTGGAAGGCTCCGATTTTATCAGAATTCATAAGTCATTTTTAGTAAACAAAAATTTTATTGTTGAAATGACGCCCGAATTTGTCGAATTGCGCAATGGTGTACAGTTGCCCGTATCGCGCCGCAAACGCCGTGCGTTGAAAAAAAACCGAGCAATCACTTCCGTTTTTTCTTCTTTTACCAAAATGGATAAGTGGTACTAAATTTGATAGAGATTCGTTGTAATTGTTGCACAAACTTGCGTATTAGATTAGTTTGCGTTAAGTTAGTGAAACGGTTTAAAACCCTTAGATAAAGGCTACAATGAATCTCAAAAAATCAGTTTTATCCACCTTAATTATTGTCTTAGGAATAGTATCGGCAGCTCATGCGCAGTATGCCTACAAAATTGCAAAACTCAAATATGGCGGCGGCGGTGATTGGTATGCCAACAAAACGTCCATGCCAAATTTGATTAAATTTTGTAATCAAAACCTAAGGATGAATATTTTTCCTGAAGAAGATATTGTAGAACCTGGTAGCCCTGATTTGTTTTCCTATCCTTTTATTCACCTCACTGGGCACGGAAATGTGCTATTTTCGGATTCCGAATCTCGTAACCTGCGCAAATACCTGATTTCGGGTGGATTTCTGCATTTAGATGATAATTATGGTTTAGATAAATATATTCGCCGTGAAATGAAAAAGGTATTTCCCGAACTAGAGTTTGTGGAAATACCTTTTTCGCATCCTGTATATCACCAAAAATTTCAATTTCCCAACGGACTCCCAAAAGTGCACGAGCATGATTCTAAAACCCCACAGGGTTTTGGATTGTTTTGGGAAGGTCGGTTGGTTTGTTTTTATAGTTATGAGTGTGATTTGGGAAATGGGTGGGAAGATCAGAGTGTATACAACGACCCCGAAGAACTACGTCAACAGGCTTTGCGAATGGGTGCCAATTTGGTACAGTATGCACTTACTGTAAATCAATAAATTAACTTGCCTATCCGTTTGATTCAAACCCAAAACGCAAGGAAGCGAAATTTCGCCTCAAAAAGGTTGTTTCTACCAAAAGGTTTCCTTAGTTTTGTACAAGTTTAAAATCATTAAAAATAACCTACTTCATTACATGTACGTAGTTTTGGCCGCTTTTTTTGGGCACTGGTATCTTTCTTTATTTTGTCAGACGTTTTTTTTGCATCGCTATTCTGCCCACAAGATGTTTACGATGAATAAGTTTTGGGAGAAGTTTTTTTACGCCCTTACTTACATCTCGCAAGGGTCTTCTTACCTAAGTCCTCGTGCGTATGCTATCTTGCACCGTATGCACCACGCTTTTAGCGACACCGAAAAAGACCCTCACTCTCCTCATCATACCGAAAATGTATTCACGATGATGTGGAAAACCAAAGATCTTTATAACGCAGTTTTGAATCGCAAAGTTAAAGTAGAAGCACGTTTTGAGCGTGATTATCCTTATTGGGAAAAACTCGAAAAACTAGGCGATTCGTGGATTTCACGTTTAGGATGGGGGATTTTATACTCGTTGTTTTATATTTTTGCCTTCATTTATTTAGATATGCACTGGGCATTTTTCTTGTTGTTGCCTATTCACTATTTAATGGGTCCCGTACATGGTGCTATCGTCAATTGGAGTGGTCATAAGTACGGTTACCAAAATTTTGACAATAAAGACGAATCAAAAAATTCCCTTGTTTTTGACTTGTTGATGATGGGGGAGTTGTTCCAAAACAACCATCATAAACTTCCAAACCGGGTCAATTTTGGTACTAAATGGTTTGAGTTTGATCCTACTTATCCAGTGATTAAGTTTTTGAGTTGGACCAAAATCATCAAGATGAAAGAATCGAAGGTAGGGGTAGAAGTGCCTAAACCAAAAGAAGCTTCTCCCACGCATTTGTTTTAGCAATAAATATCAAGATACCAAACAAAAGCCCGACGCATACACGTCGGGCTTTTGTTTGGTAGTTAATCAAGCTCAACCCAAAAGTTGCAAGATTTCTTCCCAATTCATGACACGTTGGTAGGCCGTTTCTTCGAGATTGTGAGCAGCGTTAAAAAGTAACCCCTTTCCTTTGAAGGTTTTTAAGTTGCGGGGCATATCGTCGATAAGGTAGTCACCCGACAAAACACTTTTGTCGCCACAAAATACAATGTGTGTCCACGGAATAAAATCAAAATATTGGCGTAGCCAATCATACTTTTCGCGGAAAGAATTTGGAAACTCAAGCGCGGCAGTAGCTACAAAAATTTCATATTTTTTGCTCAACTCAAGTACAGCTTCGCGGGCGTTGGGGATGAGTGGAATATCGCTAAAAAAACCTGGAGCTTGGATAATATGGTAAAGCCGTTGGCTCAGTTCAGTGGAAAGGATTTGATGAAATGCTACTTTGTTAAAAGCTTCGCGTGAAAGACCAGTTTCAAATTCGTTGAAAACAATGTCGGCGAGTTTATCGTGCGTAGCAGCTAATACATCGTCTTGGTCTAAAATGAGGCGGGGTTTTGACATAAAATGATAGAAGATTGTTTACAGTATCAACCACGAAAATTTTTGAATAATTCCGCTTTTTGACAATTGTTGTAAGCAAGTCTATCTTAGTTCCAACATAAGTTGTTGATTTATTGTTATTTTTGTCAAAAGACTCATCTTGTTTGGTATGTCAAGGCGCTTCCTTTTAATGGGTGTATATTGGGCATTCTACTTTATTTTATCAGCTAAAGCAGCTGCCAAAATATCTCATGAAACTACGGTAGTATGCAATACCAATATAAGCAAGCCCATTACTTTTGTTTCTAAAGTCGGGCAGCCTCAAAAAAGGCTTCAGGCCACTATATGCTATGACAGTACTGTGCAGCTCAATGCAACTAGTTTTTTAGCAAACAGTACATTTCAATGGACTCTCGACGATGTGTTGATTCCAAACGCTAAAGATTCGATTTTAATAGTTAAAAACAACCAAATTGGGAATTATAAATGCTTGGTTTCGACACCTCTCTATTGTCCTGAAATGGTAGTTACACCGGGAATTGAGCTTGCTCTTTTTCCTAAACCTAATATTAGTATTTCAGAGGGAAATTTGACAGGCAATCCTTGCCAAGGTGGAACGGTCAAATTAAGTGCAGCTGTAAGTGGAGATGGCGCTTTTTTTTACCAATGGCTTTTTGAAAATCGACCTGTCCTAAGTGCGACTTCTAATACTTTGGAAGCAGTAGAGACGGGAAATTATAGCTTGAAAATAACTGATCCTAATGGCTGTGCCTATCTTTCGTCTTCCTCTATCGTAATCACAAATACTCCTCCTAAAGCAGATTTGAAAGCTGCAAGAGCAGGGTTTTGTAAAGGCGGTAAAGTTACTCTAAATGCTACTCATGGGCGGACTTATATTTATCAGTGGTATCTTAACGGGCAACCTATAAGCGGTGTCAAAGATTCACTAATAGCTACACAGCCAGGAGTTTATAAGGTGAAAGTAACCGCTCCCAACAACTGCACCACCGAGTCGGAGGAAGTAAGAGTGATTCAATATGAAGAACCTGTGGTGGAAATTGAGGCGAGTGGTAAAGAACTTTGCCCTGGGGCTTCGCTCTTACTCAAGGCAAAGGGTAAGGATTTGAAAGCTTTTGTATGGCTGCTAAATGGACAAGCAATAGAAGGGCAAACACAAGCCCAAGTTGTAGCGACTCAAGCGGGAAAATATACAGTTGCAATAAGAGATACCAATCGGTGTACAACTGTTTCTAGCGTATTTGAAGTATCAATGGTAGATAAAGTGGTGGTCCAGATGGATTCCATTCCCCCCTTTTGTAGTGAGATACTGAGGCCTGTCAAGTTGAAGGGAAGCCCTGAGGGTGGTATATTTTTGGGGAAAGGCGTGGTAGATGGAGTATTTGATCCTATTAAAGCAGGAAAAGGAATGCATACCATCGTGTATGTCCTAAACGGTTCAGTAGAGTGTTTGAATGGAAAAGCAGAACAGACTGTGGCAGTAGTGGCACCGGCCAAAGTAGAGTTGGGTGAAAAGCGTAGCTTGGTAAGAGGAGCGAAATTAAAGATTGACGTCAATTTAGGCGAAGGATATATCTATGAGTGGACGCCCTCAGCGGGCATCGAAAATCCGACGAGTTTGTCTCCAATTTTCAGCCCAGAGACTACTACAATGTATCATTTAAAAGCTATTGGACCAGTAGGCTGCTTGGCCGAAGATAGCATAATGATTGAGGTATTAGGGCCTCTTTATATCCCCGACGTATTCACGCCAAATAGGGATGGCCAAAATGACATGTGGATATTAAAAGGATTAGATCAATATCCAGAGATAGAAGTGATGGTGCTTAATAGATGGGGAGAAGTGGTATTTTTTGGTAAAGGAGACACTCAACTACCCTTTGATGGTACTTTTCAAGATAAACCTCTTTCAGATGGAGTGTATAGCTATGTGATAAAAACACCCTCTCATCAGTATGAATGGCGGGGGAAAGTATGGCTGATGAGGTAAATAAAAAAGCAACTGACAGAGAGAGCTATCAGTTGCTTTTTTATTTTAAGAGATATTACTACAATCCCAAAGATTTCAAGACTTCGGTTACTTTAGCGGCAGCTTCTTTGAACTCAATAGCAGAGTAAACTTTCAAGCCAGATTCATTGATGATACGTGCTCCTTCTTCGGCGTTGGTACCTTGCAAGCGCACAATGATTGGTACCGGAATATCCCCAATGGCTTTATAGGCTTCCACAACCCCCGTTGCTACGCGGTCACAGCGAACAATTCCACCGAAGATATTGATAAGAATTGCTTTAACGTTAGGGTCTTTTAAAATAATACGGAAACCAGCTTCTACTGTTTTGGCATTTGCCCCACCGCCTACATCGAGGAAGTTGGCAGGCTCACCGCCCGAAAGTTTGATTAAATCCATTGTACCCATAGCCAAACCCGCACCATTGACCATACAACCTACGTTACCGTCAAGCTTAACGTAGTTGAGGTTGTTTTCGCCTGCTTCTACTTCAAGAGGGTCTTCCTCATTAGTATCACGCATATTGGCGAGGTCTGCATGGCGAATCAGGGCATTGTCGTCCAAATTAACTTTGGCATCAACGGCCATGATTTTGTCATCAGAAGTTTTGAGTACGGGGTTGATTTCAAACATCGCCGCATCAGACTCCCAATATGCAGTATAAAGAGCCGAGACAAACTTAACCATTTCTTTGAAGGCATTGCCCGACAAGCCAAACGCAAAAGCGATTTTACGAGCTTGGAAAGGCTGAAGGCCTACGCGAGGGTCTACCCATTCTTTGATGATTTTTTCGGGAGTATGTTCTGCTACTTCTTCGATGTCCATACCACCTTCAGTACTTGCCATGATTACGGGGCATCCTTTGGCGCGGTCAAGCAAAATAGAAATATAATACTCTTTAGGTTCAGAAGCGCCAGGATAATAAGCGTCTTCGGCCAAGAAAATTTTGTTTACACGCTTGCCCTCAGGGCCAGTTTGGTGTGTTACGAGAATATGTCCTAAGAGGTTTGTGGCGATTTCGCGTACTTGGTCGGGCGATTTAGCTACTTGTACACCACGTTGTTCTAAACCTTGGATTTTTCCTTTACCACGTCCACCCGCGTGAATTTGAGATTTCACAACAACGAACTTTGAGCCAGTCCGTTCGGCGATGCTACGATATGCTTCTACAGCCCGTTCTGGAGTATCTACTACGATGCCGTCTTGCACACGCACACCGTACTTTTTGAGTATTTCTTTACCTTGATATTCGTGAATATTCATATAGGTATTTTGGGTGAGTTGGTGAGATTTTTATTTTCCGTGCCAAATTACAGAAAATAACTGAATGGAAATAGGATTTTTTAGGTTTTAGCCTAGGGGCAGTTGCTAAATACTTAGAAGGCTTAGATTCTTCTCAAACTGAAAAAAAGAAAAAGGAAAGGAGTAAAACTAGGTTTGTTCTCTAAAAAAGAAAATATTAGATTTATCATAGGATTTTGGACTATTGCACAAACTTTTTAGTTGTAATGTTAAAATCAGGATAGATTTTGGGCGTTCTTTATACAACCAAAACATTTATATTTTGCTCAAACGTTTAATTGATCGATTGTGGAAATACCATCTCAGTATCTCTGAGCCACCTATTATTACGTTAGAAGGGCTTTATCCATTACTCCTATTGTTCTTGTTGAGTATGGTAGCTCTCACGTACCATATGATTAGGATTCAATTCAAAGAAGCGGTAGATTTTTCGTTGGATTGGAATCTTTTTTTAAGCTGGATTCCGCTTTTGGTCGCTTTTGTAGTAGATGTTTCTGTCAAAAGATTTGGCGCATTGCCCGTATGGGTAGGAGTGTGGAGTGTAGTGTGGGTACTGTTTTTTCCAAATGCACCTTATATGATTACTGATTTGGTGCATCTGTCGGTGGATATGGGCAGTGACCTTACCTATCACGACATGATTATGCTATTTTTCTACGCCGAAGTAAGTCTTTTCAATGGACTGGTATCATTGTATTGGATGCATCGGTCTTGGCAAAAGACTTATACTAAAAATATTGGAAATGCCCTTTTGATGGTAAGTTTGCCATTAGCTGGTTTTGGGATTTACTTAGGTCGAATCAGAAGGTGGAATAGCTGGGATATACTGCACAATCCTCAAGAGCTTTTCAACGCCATCTGGCAGAGTTTAACCGACCGGACAGCGTTGGTATTGAGTCTTGAATTTGGACTACTGTTAGGGATATTGTATCTAGTATTATGGGCCGTTTTACGTTTTCGGGTACGGCCCCGTTAGAGAACCTTATACTTGTAGCATTACAATGCTTGTACCACCTATGTGTTTAACTCCTTTAAATAGAGGGTCATTTTTGTAGAATTCATTGAGTGCATCCCTAACTCCTTCCCAGTTAGTGTAATCATGCCATAGGATAATTCCGCCTTTTTTGACGAGTTTGAGGGCGCGGTCTGTATCACTAAGCACATATTCATAGGCATGAGAACCATCCACAAACATCAAATCGATGGAGTTGTAGTAGGGTGAAAAATCAAAAGTAGCCGAGTCTCCAAACAATTGTTGGATATTTTTTTTAGCAGGATGATTTAGGAAACGCCCTCCTGATTGAGTTTTCTTTACATAAGCCTCTTCCGTTTTTTCGATTTGCATTTTGGTATTGCCGAGGTCTGCGGCGGGGAGGTCTAAAGTGAAAATTTGAGCGTTGGGAGCGTTAAGAGCTATATTTAGGGTAGTACGTCCCTCAAAAGTTCCAATTTCAAAAACCCTTTGAGGTTGATACTTTTGAATAATTTGGCAAATAACTTTCAGTTCAAACTCAGTGATATGTCCAAAACCACATTCATCGACGCCTTCATAAATGGCTTGGTCGTTGCCATTGATTGCTAATACATCCGTTTTAGGAATGATATAGGGGTCGATTGGGAAAGCATGAGGATCGTTGTTATGATTATAGACATTATATAAGTCCATTAATCGTTTTCTTTCGGTAGGATTGAAAAAGCTTGTAGTAAAAGTATATGCCAAACGACGCGTTGTACCAAGATATAACTTGATGAAATCGACCATAATGTATTAATGTAAATGGAGTAAATTGATATTAGAAAAAGTATCAAAGATATATATATATTCTTAATTTATTAAGAAAAATATACTATGATGGTCGTACAATTATTTATAGTGAGTTGTTTCGTTTGGTTATTAATCTTTTTTGAATATCAAGAGTTTATTATTTTTGGTTAATGCAAACAACTCCTCTTATAATATTTGAAATAGGTCAAGTGTCTGAATATGAGGTGCTTTGTATTGTAGTGCTGAGTCGCAAGCATATAACAGTGGCTTCCCACTTTAGTGCTTAAAATTGGAAGAAAATTTTGTTTTAAGCTAGCAAATTAAAACCGCCCTTTCAGTAAATATTTATCGGTACAAGCATAAAGAGAAGAATAAATGTTAAGATGGGGACGATTTGTTTCGATGCACTTTTCTAATCTTAACACAGGCGTATTGGGCTTTATCTGCATCATTCGTGAAAGAGCCTCATCAGCCAAAGTAGCCCACACTTTCTCTTCGCCACGTTTTACGATGATACTGTATCGTTTACGAAGGGTGTCAAACAATGACTTGTTTTCGAGTTTGAGCTTATGAAATTGGGGAACTTCTTCGGCAGGAAGAGCGATTTTTTCAAAAAAAATGACTTCATTATCAACAAATCTCAGCCGTTCGAAATAGTAGTATGGGCGCTGAGGTTGAGCTGATACAAACAGAAAATCGGCAGGAAATACCTTTAGAATCGGCTTCTGAACTATTTCGGTGCGAATCGCCGCCGCGTCTACGAGTTGATCCGTGTGGTGTGGCTGAATTGATAACATTCCTAACCCAATCGGTACGGGCTGTACAATACTGCCTTTTCCTTGAAATTTCTTAATAAAACCTTCTTCAGCGAGCATCGAAAGTGCCTGCCGGACTGTCGGCTGAGTAAGGTTGTAAGCTTGTTGAAGCTCTTTTTCAGAAGGTAGGAGGCTCCCAATTTCATACACGCCTTGCAGTAATTGTTGGCGGAGAGTCTCGTATAAATGTTGATAATGAGGAATGCGGGCAATGACTTCAGACATAGGTTAATGTATTTGAACAACCAACAAAGAAATATAAGAAACACCTTAATTTAAAGATTAGGCTGTTATTTTGAATATTTTTCTTAACATTGCAATATGCAACCAATCGTTCCTATCCACTATTTTCTTCTAGTTGCGGCGGCTCTTTTTAGTATAGGTCTTGCCGTGATGGTGACCAAACGCAACGCAATAGCTGTACTAATAGGCTTGGAGCTGGTGCTCAATGCCGTAAATCTCAATTTGATAGCTTTTGCGCAGTATGACCCTGTCCAATCTGCGGGCCAAATGTTTGCGCTTTTTGTTATTGTAGTGGCGGCGGCAGAATCGGCCGTGGCATTGGCAATATTGTTGAAAGTATATCGATACTATCAAACTACTGATTTGGATAATATAAGTTCAATGAAAAAATAGCTTTTTCTTACGCTATTCGCTCAACTTTGTCGTTTAATAAAATAATCTAAGAAGATTTTTTCTTCTATTACAAGCAACAAGCCCATGAAGCGTTTTGTATATTTTATTATACTGATTGCACTGTGCCACCTAGCTCAGGCACAGCAAACTTCTAAGTCACGGTCAAAAAGAAAAAATGATAAGACCACAAGCACCGTAGTTTCGAACGGAGCCGAAGATATTACCATTTTGGGAATAAAAAGTAAATTTCTCAATAAAGACTCTAGTGTAGCGGTAATATACATGAGAATTGATTTGTCGCGCATCAATAACATGCCGGTTCGGTGGAAAGAGTTTGCTGATAAGTATACCATTAATTATGTACTTTATCCCGATTTTGCTTCGCGAGAGCGGTTGGGATACGGCAATATAGCCCTCAGTGAACAAAATGTGATTCAGATAGGGGCGGCCAAATTTATGGTTAATTTTGAAGTCAAACGTCCCACCAACTATGCCCAGGCTATCATGCTGGCTGAGGTGTCGGAGATAGGTACTACCAAGAAAGTACTAAACGATTTGCAGTTGAGGTTTAAAGACAATAAACTGAGCGATAGGTATACACTATTTGAAAAGACTGCGCAAGTACCTTTGCTTCAAAACTATATCAATGCCAACGATACCTTAGTGGTAAAAGATGTAAACAATACTAGGAAGAAACTCTTTGTTTCGCGGTATCGTCACGATTTTGATCCGGCTACCTCACCCATGAATACCAATCCCCGTAATGCACCTCGTACCTTGGGAGTAGATAGTACCTTTATGATCATGGCCAATACCCCTATTTCTTTCAAAGAAGAAGGGTTGTATTTTATGATGGAAGATACCACCGACGCTACAGGGATAGGTGTAGTGGTAGCCAATAGGCGGTTTCCAAAAATGACTCGACCGGCCGAATTGATAAGACCTGTGATGTATATGAGTCAAAGCCAAGAAATCAACGAGTTTTTGGCTACCAAAGATCCTAAAAAGTCTTTAGATAGATATTGGCTTTCACTTATGAATGGTAATGCTGATTTGGCGAAGCGTACCATTAGTGCTTTTTATCATCGAGTAGAAGAAGCCAATCGGTTATTTACAACTTATAAGGAAGGTTGGAAAACAGACAAGGGAATGATTTTTATCATTATGGGTTCGCCAGACCGTGTCCAACGTAGTAAAGACCGAGAGGTGTGGGTGTATTCGCAAAGGGCCAATTTCTCAGAAATCAATTTTACCTTCAATCGACGCCCTAATCAATTTGTGGATGATCATTATGAACTTCAACGCTACGTCGAATATCAGCCTATTTGGTATCCTATGGTAGAGGCGTGGCGCACGGGGGCGGTAAGAGATTAAAAATACAATGCTTATAAAGTTTTTTTGTCCGACTTGGGGGCTTGAAGCCCTACCGCTGGAAGAGGCTGCCAAAAAAGTGAAAGCAGCTGGATATGATGGCATGGAGATCGCTACTGCTCCTGACAAAGCTGCGGAGGCTATGGCTGTTATGAAATCGCATGGACTCGACGCTATATTAATGGCTTTTGGGGGTGGCAACAACTTCCCAGAGCATAAAGCTAAATATAAGGCTGATTTAGAAAAAATTGCTGCCTCTAAGCCGCTTCTTATCAATTGTCATACGGGTAAAGATTATTTTTCGTACGAACAAAATTGTGAACTAATTCAGGTGGCCTTTGATGTGCAACAAAAGACAGGCGTTCCAATTCTTCACGAAACTCATCGAGGGAGATTTACGTATAGTGCTCCTGCTACGCAACATTACTTTGTGACTTTTCCTGACCTTCGTCTCACCGGAGATTTTTCTCACTGGGTCAATGTGTCGGAGTCTTTGCTAAACGATCAAGTAGAAAATATGGAGCGGGCTATAAAACATACCGACCATATTCATAATAGAGTAGGGCACCCTGAAGGTCCACAAGTCAACGACCCTCACGCTCCTGAATGGAAATCGTGCGTAGATGCTCATTTGGCTTGGTGGGATAAAATTGTGGAAATTCATCGAAAAAAAGGCAGTAAGGTGTTGACGATTACTTCTGAGTTTGGGCCAGCGCCAGGTTATTTACAGACTTTGCCCTATACCAACCTTCCCGTGGCAAGTCAGTGGGATATCAATGTATATATGAAAGATTTGTTGAAAAAACGTTATCAATAGCAATTGAAGGTATAGCCCTAAAAAGAAATGGTTGGTGAATCGTTCACCAACCATTTCTTTTTAGAGAAAATATTTTCAGAATTATTTGATATTGATGTCGAAAGGCATACGAGCTTGTGTTCCTTCCATTTGTTGCAATTTTTTGAGGGTTTTGAGATAAGGTGCAAAATCTCCAAGTTGTTTTTGGAGCATTTGCTCTTCGGCATCACCAGTGATTTTGTTCATAAACTGCTCAAACACATTTTTTTGCGCAGGGAATTTTACCCGATATTCGCCTTCTTTCAATTTGGCTGCTTGAGCTGCTACCTGAATCGCTTTGTCCAATCCTCCAAATTCGTCAATCAGGCCATTGGCTTTGGCTTCTCTACCCGACCACACTCTACCTGAAGCCAAAGATTGAAGTTTAGCAAGAGGCATTTTTCGCCCTTCGGCTGCTTTGCGAGTGAAGGTTGCATAGATATTTTCGGTGCTTTTCTGAAGACGGTCATTTTCAAAAGGAGTCATATCTCGGGTTACACTTGGCCAATCTGCATGGGTATTGGTATTGACACGGTCGAAAGTGATGCCCAATTTATTTTTAAAAGTGTTTTCAAAATTGAATAAAACACTGAATACTCCAATTGAACCCGTAATAGTGTTGGGCTGAGCTACGATTTTGTCACATCCCATTGCCATATAATACCCTCCTGAGGCTGCTACATCCGACATAGACGCAATCACAGGTTTTACTTTTCGGGTAAGTTGGATTTCGCGCCACATTACATCAGAAGCAAGAGCACTTCCGCCTGGTGAGTTGATACGTAGCACCACCGCTTTTACCTTTTTATCTTTGCGGGCTTTACGAAGCTCTTCGGCGATGGTTTCAGAGCCAATGTTACCGTCACCACTTTTGCCAGAGTAAATAGCACCTTCTCCGACGATGACGGCGATACGGCTATCAGAAGGCCCTTCTTTGACTTGTTTTTCGGCTTTGGCATATTTGCTAAGGCCTACAAACTTGATTTTATCGTCTTCTTTGATACTGAGTTCTTTACGAAGAGCCGTTTCCACTTCGTCATAATACCCCACATGAGATACCAATTTGTATTTAAGGGCATCTTGGGGAGCATCTATCAATAAAGAATCGGCTAAATTTTTGAGCTTAGTTACGGGAATATTCCGTGATTTAGAAATATTTTCGACGGCATGGTCAAAGATATTATTGATCAAAACCTGATTTTGAAGTTTATTGGCATCGCTCATATTTTCGCGGAAGAAAGGCTCAACGGCACTTTTATATTCGCCTACTCTAAACACCAATGGCTTGATTTCTAACTTATCGAGGGTTCCTTTATAAAAATCATACTCCGCACTCAGGCCGTTCCACTCCATTCCTCCTGCTGGATTGAGGTAGATTTTATCAGCTACAGACGCTAAGTAGTATGCTTTTTCGGTCATGACTTCGCCATAGGCATACACAAACTTTTTAGATTTTTTGAAGTCCACAATGGCATCGCGTACTTCTTCGGCGGTAGCCCAGCCTACCGAAGGATATTGTACATCTAGATATACGCCTTTGATATTAGGGTCTAGTTTAGCATTGGCTAGAGCAGACTTGATATCGTTGAGACCGAGTACATTGCCTTGCCCGCCCGAAAACTCAGCGAAAGGGTTTTCGACGGCAATTTCTTGAATAGGGTTGTTGAGGTCTAATTTAAGAACGGAGTTTTTGTCGATGCTCGCTTTATCTTCCGATGACCCTAGCATTGAAGCAATGCCAATAAACAGAAAAAAACCTAGTACCGAAAAAATGAATAAACCTACGATTGTTGCAAATACGTATTTAACAAACTGCCACATATTTGGGATAATGACCGGGTCGCCGGCGCGATGGGTGAAATATTAGTTTCAAAGTATATTTTAAACAAATTTAGTAGTTTAGGAGGGTATCCTAAAATGATTATGTTAAATGGTATTTTCAGGTTACGAAAGGGAATATGGTTACACGGATTTTTTAGCTCTCTTAATCGTTCCAAAAGAGTTGTCTAGTTTTGGTCGGTTCGGTTTGGAATGGTACGATTGGGTATATAGATCAATTCTAAAACGTTAAATAATCTTAACGCGATTGTCTTCTAAAAAAGATAGACCTAGCTTGCCAAAAATAACAGCATATGGTCTCAATAGTATGGCTTTTCTATCGGAAATTTTGGATATTTACCCAGATGGTAGGTTGGGGAGGATGGCTGATGGGAGGGCTGCCCCTAGGCGAAGAAATTTGGGATTTGATAGGGGCTTTGTTTTGGCTAAAATTAGCCTCTTTTGGATTTGTATGGTATTTTATGAATACTTTTTCGAGAGAGCAATATATGTTTTTTCAAAACTTAGGCTATTCTATCAATGGCTTATTTATCAAAGCTTTTGGCCTAGATTTGGTGATTTTTTTCGGATCAATAAGTTTGGTTCAATGGAGCATTACGGTATTTTAGAAGCTGATAGCATTGAGCTAAGCTTTGAGAGTCGTAAAATTCTCCAAAGCATTCATCTCGCGATTCCTCTGGGAGCGGTGACGGCGATATTGGGTCGTAATGGAGGTGGGAAGTCTTGTTTGTTACAAATTATTTTTGGTACGCTTGAGGCTACTTATAAATCAATCCGTTGGAACAAAACCTACCTAAAATACCCATATCGCCAGAAAGGTTTAGTCCAATATTTACCTCAATATCCGCTGGTTCCTTCTTATTTGAGCTTGGAGCAGGGATTTAGAATGTATGGGGTAAAAATAGAGGAAACAGCATTAGGAGAACGATGGGAGCAACAAAAGAAAAAAACTTTTGGAGAGTTTTCGGGCGGAGAAAGAAGATTTTGGGAAACCCTGATGGTGTTGTTTTCTCCTAGCCAATTTGTTCTTTTGGATGAGCCTTTTTCCCACCTTTCACCTCTTTATGTAGAAGAACTTAAAAGATTGATTCAAATCCAAAAACATCGAAAAGGAATCCTCATAACCGACCATTTGTATCGGGATGTTTTGGAAATCGCTGACCGTACCTACTTGCTTCAAAACGGCACTACTTATTTGCTTCAAAACCCCTTACAAGAGCTGAAAGATAGAGGCTACCTTGCCCAATAAAGAGAAAGAGTTTGATTAAAAGTAGGTGGGTTGAGAAACAAAAAGCGCCACAATTTGCCCAAAAATTCGTTACTTTGCTCGGTGGCAATTCCGCTGGTTGAATTGCAGTGGGTGAGCGGTTAGTGATAACTGTAAACGCAGAATAAACAATAAACTGAAAAAATGGCAAACGGAATTTTACAAGGCAAACGCGGCATCATTTCAGGTGCGCTTGACGAGAACTCTATTGCGTGGAAAGTGGCTATGAAAGCCAAAGCAGAAGGCGCAACATTTACCCTTACCAATGCCCCTATTGCAATGCGTATGGGCGAAATCAAAAAATTGGCCGATGCATGTGAGGCCGAAATCATCCCTGCTGATGCTACTTCAGTAGAAGAGATTGAGAATCTTTACAACAAATCAATAGAAGTCTTAGGCGGGAAAGTTGACTTTGTACTTCACTCGATTGGAATGTCGCCTAATATTCGTAAAGGACGCCCCTACGGAGATTTGAATTATGATTGGTTCTTAAAAAGCGTAGATGTGTCGGCTCTTTCTTTTCATAAATTTTTGCAAGTAGCCGAAAAGCTCGACGCTATCAATGAATGGGGAAGCGTAGTGGCTCTTTCTTACATGGCCGCACAGCGTACTTTTCCGTTTTATACCGATATGGCAGAAGCCAAAGCCATGCTTGAGTCAATCGCCCGTAGCTATGGCTACCGCTATGGCAAAGCCAAAAATGTACGAGTGAATACTGTATCACAATCTCCTACCAAAACTACCGCAGGCTCAGGCATTGGAGGTTTCGATAAGTTTTATGATTTTGCTGACAAAATGGCTCCTTTGGGCAATGCTTCGGCCGATGACTGTGCAAACTATGTGGTGATGATGTTTTCGGATTATACTCGCATGGTGACGATGCAAAACCTATTCCATGATGGAGGTTTCTCGATGACGGGAGTCTCAGAAGAAATACTTCAAGGTGAGTAAATAAAGAGGTCTGTTACCCATAAAAAAGCCAGCGTATTTTTGTACGCTGGCTTTTTTATGAGCTAAGAAAATGCTACAATTCCCGAATTTGGATATTGCGATACCATACTTTATCACCGTGGTCTTGGAGGGCGATTTTTCCTTTTGGAAACTTCCCAAAACCTTCCCAAGTTTTGAATTTGCTGTTGGCTACCAATGCATCCCAGCCAGGGCCACTAGTAGGAAAGGTTACCATTTGCTTTCCGTTAAGCCAAAAAGTGCCTTGGCCTTTGTATATTTTCATTTTGGCTTTGTTCCATTCACCCGCAGGTTTAACAGCCGTGAGGTCTGCTGGCGGTATCATATCATAAAGCGAGCCTGCTTTGTGGTTGCCATTTTTTCCCGCAAATGAGTCTGGGTGTTTGGCATCGTCAAGCACTTGCATCTCAGGGCCTGTGCTGTAAGGGCAGCAATATTTTTTGTCTTCTACCACTCCCCACATCACACCGCTATTGCCTTTTTCAGAGATTTTCCATTCAAGTTCAAGCTCAAAATTTTCGAACTCATTGTCGGTGACGAGGTCGCCACCTCCTCTACCTGTTAGTACCATTGCGCCGTCTTCGACTTGCCACTTATCCGAAATCGGCTGTCCTTGCTTGTTGAAAGTATGCCATCCTGTATAGTCTTTGCCGTTAAAAAGCTTTTGCCATTTGCCTTTTTTTTGTACAAAACCACAAGTCAAAATCAAGGTAACAGCCGCCAAAACCAAAGTTAGTTTTACTTTTTGCATAATAAATGTTAATGAAATTGAGAAAAACAAAATGAGTGATAAGACCTTAAAAACGTCTTATCACTCATGAAAGTATTTATATTGTCAACTATACTGTATGAATATTTGTCAAAAAAGTTTCCTTTTTTCTGCTTCTTATTTTTTTGCTACATAAGGCGTAAGGGTATAGTTGTTTTTAACCTTTATCACTTGTGCAATCTTCATAAAAACCACTTTGGGAACCTCTATGTTGTGGTCAGTAAGGGCCACGTCAAATTCAGTAACAAGATTTAATTTGCCTCCCCCCACAGTAAGTTTGCCTTTGAAAGTGCGAGGTTTCGTAACTCCATGAATGGTAAAATCGCCCGTTGCCGAAACTTCGTAAGAGCCATTTTGCGAAAAATCAATTTTCTCGTTGATTTTTCCTTTAAAAATAGCTTTTGGGTATTTATCAGACTCTATATAGTTTTCGTTGAAGTGTTCTTGCATCAATTTGTTAGGAAAGTCAAATTGTTTCATATTCATCTGCACCACGATATCGTTGTTGGTGATGTTGATGATTGCTTGACTCAACTTATTGACTGCTGAAATATTTTCAACGGGAGTTTCAGAGAAAAAATTTGTCTCGCCGTTGTTGGTAGCGTAGAGATTTTGTGCTTTGATACCAATACTCAAACAAGTTGATAATAAGAGGATTAACGCGATTTCTTTTTTCATGGCTATTAAGTTTTTATTTGTCAGAGACTTTGTTGATGCCTTTGGCGCGTTTGTCAAAACTAAAAGTACGAGAGATATTAAAGCCATAACGGATATCTCCATTTCCCCAACTACCTGCAGTATCTCCAATAAACTGCTTTTCTACCATACCGGCGGAGTTGGTAAAGTGAAGCTGGAAGACGTGCCCACCAGTCTCAATATCGAAACCAATAGCCAAAGAATTTCCGTATTTTTCCCCAAGTTGATTTTGTAAATTTTGGTCTCGGAAGGCCCAGTAATATTCAGCATTGAGAGAAAGACGTTTGGTTACTTTCATTCTGCCTCCTACTCCCAATGCCATAAGCATACGGTCTTGGGCAACAGTGGCGACACGATTGCGATACAAGAGCGTAGGCATGAGTTGCAAAGAGAGCCTTTCGTTAAATTTACGAGCAATCAACAATTGCGTAGTGTAAGAAATCTTGTCTTGGAAGGTGAGTTCTTTGTCGATTGTTTCGACTACGGCACTTGCAAAAGCAGTTACGGTAAAAGGCATATTGCGGGCTCCTGATGATTGGCGTAGGAGTTTGCCTTTGGCCAAAAAATCATAGGTTTTTTGGATACTACTGCGCCCGATTCCTACCATGAGGTTGTCGGTGATACCATATTCAAATCCCAATCGAATAGTGGAGTAATCTAACCCAAAAAGATTATAAGCTCCCGAATTGAGACGGTCGAAACGGTGATGAATCAAAAAATCAAGGTGATTTTTTTTCACAGTTTCGACCGAATGCCCATTGATGATACGCGTCCCCTTGAAAGTTGCAGTGGTATAATCGACAGATTTAGTCTCGTTTTCGTCGAGCATTTTTGTTAAATCGTCTTGTGCAATAGCTGCCAACGGGCTTACTAGTAAGCATATCCATAAATACTGGGCAATTTTTCTCATTTTATAAGGGAGTTTTATTTAAAACATCTACGCATTAAATACTAAAAAAGATTGACTATTAAGCTTTGACGGTTAGGGTATTGCCGTCTGTACTCAATTGAGCTTGGTATACCGCCAAGCTCCGGGTGGCGGGTCCTACTTCTACCGCGCCTGTAGTACTAAACTCAGAGCCATGATTACTACAATATAAATCGTTTTGGGAGGAGCGATACGTCAATGTGGTTCCTTCATGGGTACAGGTTTTAGACAGAGCCACGATGGTACCTCTAGCGTTAGCTATAATCAAGCTACCTACTACTACAAATCCTCCTGCGGTTTTAAGTCCTGAGTAGGTAGAATTTGTTAAATCAAGGGTAAAACTAATTGTTCCTTTGCTTGTATCGGCATTGCCGGTAAGACCAGTAGAGCTTCCCGTACCTCCGCTGCTGGGAGTGGGGTCATCGCTGCTAGTTGAACAAGCCGTAAGCGTAGTACCCATGCAATAGAATGCCATTAAGGCACTGCCACTTAGACCTAATTCACGCAAAAATTGACCTCTTTTCATGGTTGTTTCTTTCATGTCAATGGAAGTTTGAGTTGCTAAAAAATATGTTTGTACACACATTTACGAGAATAATGGGGTTTCGGTTGCGTGTACCGGACATTTTTTCCAATGTTTGCGGTGAATCATACAAAAAATGAGGTAAAACTCAGCGGAAAGAGGGAGTAGCTCTAGTCTACTTGAGAATATAATTTAGAAAAGTGACCCTTGAATCACTTTGGGCTGAATACGAGGAGGGGTAAGAGAGAGATTACAATGAAGGTTGAGTTGTTGTATCCAGTATTTAGTAAGCTCCGGGGCTTGATTGTTTTCGCCGCAGTGTACAAAAATGTAAGCTGTTTTTAGACCCTTTAAAAACCATTCTTTGAAGCGTTGGACCCATGCATCTACGCGTGTAAAGTCAGTAGGGTGCAATTCATTACCTACAAAACGTAAGGTCGCTACCGACGAGCTAAGACTCATATGAAGTACATCGCGGCGTCCTGCTACGTCAGAAATTACAGTACCCATGCCTAAGTCATGCAAAAGATGAAGCGTTTTTTGCCAAATGGCAGGATTGGAAAACCAATCAGGATGCCGAAACTCAACGGATATGGGAAAAGAAGAAGGAAGTTGCTTAAGAAAATTTTCTAATGCTCCTAGCTGGCGAGGGTCAAAATGAGGACCGAGCTGTAAAAATGTAGTACCGAGATGCTCTTCTAAACCTAATACTGCGTTTGTAAAAGCGTGGCTAAGTTCTTCACATTCCCTAAGCTGGCGCTCATGACTGATGATTTGAGGCCATTTAGGACAAAATTTAAACCCTTGGGCGGCAGCTTCCTTCCACCGTTTTATGGTGGCTTCGCTGGGGATTTGATAATGAGTAACGTTCAACTCAATAGTATTGAACTGACGAGTATAGTGGTACAAAAAATCTTTTTCTTTGGCCGTAGTTGGATATATTTTGCCTACCCATTCTTTATTAGACCAAATGGGTGGCCCTATATAGCATTGGGGTGAAGCTTGCGGGGTTATGGAAGGAAAAGCAGTTTTGGAAACAAATTCATTGTCAGGTGGAAGGCTAAAGTCTACGCCTGAAATATCTTCAAGTTTTCCAAAATCCATTTTTTATTAGTTGGTTGAGTTTTCTTTATTAAGAAATTACTTGACTCGGCTATCACCCGCATAGATACCTGACTCACGCCGTCCATCTTTGCGGTAAAAAGTACCTTGACCGTTTCGTTTACCATTTTCATAAATCCCCACAAACCTGTCTCCGTCGGCATAATAATAAGTGCCTTTGCCATTGGGGAGGTTGTTGAGAAACAAACCTACGTATTTGTCGCCATTCGGAAAATAATAAGCCCCGTAACCTGTACGCGAATCGGCCCTAAAATCTCCTTTGTATTTCATAGCTCCGCTTGGATAGTATTGAACTCCCGTACCATGACGCTTTCCGTATCGGAAATCGCCTTCGTAGCGTTCGCCGCTCTCGTGCACATAAATACCCAAACCGTTTTCACAATTGCCTGCCATACATCCTACGTTTTCGTTTTCTTCCTCCTCCGTAGTAGGTAGAGGTTTCATCAATGGGGGAGAAGAATTAACGGTAGACTGGGGGCTTTTGTTAGTTGCGGATGATGCTTTAGCGATAGTGTTGTTTTTGTTAAGACCTGCCGCATCTCTCCATCCTTGTGTTATAGCTTCTATACGAGAGGCTTTGGCAGGGTGTGAATAGCTTGGTTTGTCGTCGCCCAGTGTTTTGATGGCAATCAGTGCTTCATCGAGCGAGGCTCCTAAACGCTGCATTACAAAACCCGAAAATCGGTCGGCTTCTAATTCTTTTTTGGGGCGGCTACCGGTGGCATTGATGGTGTGTCCTTGTAGATGATGGCCGATTTCGTGGGCTACAATGCTAATCGCCGACCAGTCGGTATTAGTCATGTTTTCGACTCTTTTCATAAAAGCACCATCATAGACGATATATCGCTGACCGTCGACGACGGTGGCAAAGCAGTTTTCGGTATTGGGGCATTCTACCACCACAAAATTACGAACCAAGCCTACTTGCCTCAGAATTTGGTCTACTACCTCTTCGGCGTGTTGGTTGGAACGGAATCCCAAAAAGTTACAAATATCTTTGGGGGTTTGGAGTTGTTTGTACCCAAAATAGTGGCATACAAATTCTTCTTCTTCTTCCCCCTGAGTGGGGGAAGAAGTTTGGGCAAAACTACAAGTGGAAAGGGCTGTTAATAGGAAGATGAGTCTTTTCATAGTTTGTCCACAAGGTGGGGGTTTTGATGCTATGATTCCAATTGATAACGTAACTTTTTAGAAAAAATTACGTATCCTCTAAAAACAAAAACCTGTTCTGAAAGGAACAGGTTTTTAGACAAAAAGTGAAAAGCAAAGTAGGGCTTATTTGGTAGCCGCTAGTGCTAAATCAATTTCAAAATCATCATTGATCATTTTATCGCCGATATTAGGGAAGAAGGTTTTAGAACCATAGCGAATATCCCATTTTGAGCGGTCAAGTACGATTTTAGCGGTGGCGTTTAGGCCCTTAGCATCGGTTTTGACAGTAGCTGGGAAAGTGATAGAATTGGTGATGCCTTTGATAGTCAAATCACCTGTGATGTTGTAACTATCGCCTTTACCTTCTACTTTTTTAATCACAAACTTAGCTTTTGGATTTTTTTCTACCGAAAAGAAATCATCAGATTTGAGGTGACCTACCAATTTGGCATTATAACCAGCGTCAGTAATGTCAGTACATTTAATACTATTCATATCAATTTCGAAGGTACCACCCGTGATTTTGTTACCATCTACGTTCAAAGAGCCATTTGAAATATTAATAGTACCGAAGTGCTCGCCAGTTACTTTTTTAGCATGCCATTTTGTGTTGCTTTTTGCTAGGTCTACTTTGTAAGCTACGGGTTTCTTCGCCGTGGTTTTTTCGGTAGCACCAGCGATGTTGAAAGTCATTAAAGCAGCTACTAATACGCTAGAGAACATTTTGATTGTTTTCATTGTGATTGTGAGAATTTAAAAGTTAAAAAAGAAAGATTTGTTTTATGGATTTAATAGTTTTTAAAAGTATTATAAATTATAAGCCTTTGAGGCTTGTATTAACAAGAGGTTTCGGAGGTACTCCTAAGTTTGTCGAGCAAATCACTCAGTAGGGTAGCTTCTTCGCTGCTTAGTTGCTGGAGCTTGTTTTCCCAATGATCCTGTAAGTTGTCGAGCTCGGCTAAAAGGTTCAAACCTGCCTCTGATATTACTACATCTACTGCACGGCGGTCATGAAGGCATTCTGTTCGTTGAGCTAGGCCTTTGAGCAATAGCTTATCTACAAGCCGAGAAGCGTTCGACATTCTATCGAGCATTCTTTCGATGATGTCATTGACCCGAATCGGATTGGGGTACTGGCCTCGTAATATCCTAAGTACGTTGTATTGCTGAGGCGTGAGGTCATAAGGCTTCAGAAGGCAAGCTTGACTATTGCTGAGCCAATTGGCAGTAAACAATAAGTTGAGAGCCGCTTTATGGTGCGGGTTTCTGAACTTACTTTGTTTGATGTCAGTTTCAATAGACATGATACATATTAATTTTGATGATGCAAATATAATATGTATTTACATTATATGTCAATACATTTAATAGAAAAATTATCTGAACGGAACAATCTCAGGGGCAGAGATGTCGAAATCTCGGAAGCGTAGGGGGGGGATTCCGTCAAAACCTACCCTTAAAGGGTTGGTTAGCTGAGGGATTCCAGAGTATAGACTTAGACGTATTTGGAATGTATCAAAAGTGAGGTTTTCGTTTCTGAATCTAAACCCAATTCCATATCCTTGAAAAGGGCGCTGATGAAAGAACGATTGCTTGGAGAAGGAAGTCCAGCCTATATTAGAAAACAGAAAAGGGGCCATTCGAAAGCCCAAAAAATTGATAGGACTAAAAAACACCGTCTCTACCCCAAGTACAAGTTTGCGAGTGCCGCGCATTTCGTCGCTGTAAATCCCCTGAATCCCCTCATTGCCGCTAATATTGAAGTATTCATTCTGAAAACGATTGAATCCTAGCCCAAACTTTACATTCAGAAAATGCCGTGCATACCATCGCCTTCCTAACGGATGCAAAGGGGTGAAGTAGTTGTTTTCGGTACTAAATATACCCTGCTCGGTTCGAATATCTTTGAAATAGCTGCCTACATTGACTAAGCTATATAGATAGCCAGCATTGGGGATGTATCGAGCCCTAGAAAATTTTAAGCCAAGGTATTTGCGTTTACCCAATTCGGCAGGGTCATTCCCATAGATAAAGGCGATTAAATCACCCACAGGGACGTCTTCGGTGCGACCAAACCCATAAATCAATAAATCGCGTTTGTAACTTCGATTAGAATAACCTAAACTAAACAATGTAGGGCGAGTATTCTGAAAAAGTTGGTTGGTAGAGTCGGTTACTGTTCGGTCGCGTCCGTAGAATGTTTGTCTGGTATGACGAAGAGCAACTACAAATCTGGCTCGTTCGCGGAGTGTGTTGTCCCCAAAAAAAATGCGGAAGGAGCGTCCAATCCAAGCATCAAACAATGAGTACTGAGACCAAAAGTAATTGCGAACAGAGCGGCCGGTGGTAGGGTCGGTAACGAATTCAAACAACCTGAGATTGTTATAGCTTACTTCAAAAGAGCCAGCATATTTCATTTGAGGAGTCAAAAATGGTCGAAAAACCTTGAGTCCTAATTGTTTTTGGTCACGCTGAACGTTTAGGATACCTTGTCCCGAAATAAATGTTTTACCAAAAGAAGGAATAAAGTATCGGCTTGCGTACTCAAACCGTTGACGTGGATCTTTGCCATTGTAAGCGATGGTATTTTTGAATGTATGTCCTAATCCTTGAAAGTTTCGCTGATCAAAGCCAACCGTAAAATTGTCTAAGCCCGAAGCAGAACCATCGGGCAATAGCGACCACACATCTTGCGTGTACACATGCACATCTACGGCATCTTTAGCATTTGGGTAGGGTACGATTACAATCCGTACATCATGAAAAATACCTTGTTGGCGCAGGTAGCGCTCATTGTCTTTTATTTTTTCGGGATCTATTTCATCCCCTTCTTCAAAAAATAAAAAATTTCGTTGAATTACTCTTTCTCGGGTGCTTCTATGAAATTGGTTACCTACTTTGTCTAGCCAATTTGTAGGTGTACGTAGTGTATCATAAACGCTATATCCAAACACATCCGAGCTGTGGACGAATACTTTCCTAATCCAGCGCCCCTCATATACTTTGTGTGGATTTTGCTCTATTTCGCTGATTTGATCGCCTTGCTTTGTACTGTTGTAGATATCTCTGAAAAGAAAGTTATAAAGGGTCTTAGGAACCACTTTTTTTGCTTTTTTTCCAAAGGCGGTGTCTTTAGCGGTGGGGGCTCCAATGTTGACTTTAAGTACGCTATCAATGGGAGTGTTTTGGCTAAAGCAAACACATACCCCAACTACCAACATGGCGCAAAAAAAAGATAATATGTGTTTTCCTTTACAAACCATCGAAATATCTACGAGGTTTTTGTTACTTTTCTTCAATTTTAAGTAAAAAATCGAAAAAATAACTTATTCATCAGTAGGATTTGGCAATGAAACGGAAAAAAATAGTATTAGTTGTAGGTGTGTTATACATTTTTTTGGTCATGGTTTCTGCATGTTTTAGTTCGCGGATGAGCGATGCTGAGATGAAAAAGTATTTTGCTCAGAGCGCTTATCCTCCCCAGCGTCACTACTACGAAGCACTCGGCCGGCAGCTTCATTATGTTGAGGCGGGGGCGTCTTCAAAGCAGCCAGTACTTTTTGTCCATGGGTCACCAGGTTCGTGGGATAATTTCAAAAGTTTTTTGAAAGATACCTTTTTGTTGGCTCATTACCGATTGATGTCGGTAGATAGGCCTGGCTTTGGCGATTCGAAAGAAGAAGGGGCCGAAGATGAACTCAAAAACCAAGCAGCAGCTTTATTGCCTATTTTGAAGCAGCAAAAGCAGCCGGTGGTGCTAGTAGGGCATTCGTATGGAGGGCCAGTGATTGTACAGGCAGCCATTAACTATCCAGAATATATCAGAGCGCTAGTGATTGTAGCAGGTTCAGTATCACCTACATTGGAGCCAGCCAATTGGTATCGTTATCCTCTTAAATATACACCTTTACGTTGGGCCATTCCTTCATTTTTTAGAAGTAGCAATGACGAATTATTGCCTCTGAAAAAAGAACTTGAGAAGATGTTGCCATATTGGAATAAAGTAAAATGCCCTGTAGTCGTAGTACAAGGAGGAAAAGATGTATTGGTGGCTCCCGAAAATGCCCAGTTTGTAAAACAACAGCTCCCACATGTGAAAGTGACAACCATCTGGAAAAACAACATGAATCATTTTGTGCCTTGGAGTGACCCTGATTTGATTATTGAAGGAATCAAAATGTCGTTAGAGTAAAAGGTTTCACTTCTTTTTTGTAAAAACACCCGATTTGCCTGATATTTGCCGAAAAGGTTTATACCCCCTGATGTCTTCATATCTATTTTTTATTCTTTTATTGCCTTTAATAGGTTTTATTGGTTTGTTTTCTTTTGCCAATAAAGCAAATAAATTGGCTGGTTGGATAGGCACCATTTTCACTCTGATAGGATTATGTGTGTCTATTTTTGTTTTTATGCATTCGCTTCATCAATCTGAAGTTTTTGAATGGGAATGGCTTGTACTTCGGCAAAAATCCATAAACCTATCCATTTTGCTGAACAATCAAACCATCATTATGTTGCTTGTTGTGCATTTTATTGCATTGCTTGTTCAAGTTTTTTCGATTAGTTATCTTCATCATGAGCCTCATTTATGGAGGTATTTTGCCTATTTGCAGTTGTTTGTGTTTTCGATGTTAGGAATTGTGGTAGCGGGCAATTTGCTGTTAATGTATATTTTCTGGGAGTTGGTGGGTTTGTCGTCGTATCTTCTTATTGGGTTTTGGTATCAAAAGCCACGCGCCGTATGGGCAGCAAAAAAAGCTTTTTTGCTCAATAGAATCGGAGATGCTGGTTTTTTGATTGGGATTTTGCTACTTTTTTTTGAAGCCAATTCTACTGATTTTGTGAGTTTAAGTACGGGTCAATTGCCTCACCTCAACGAAGGTCTAATGACTGCGATTGGGTTGTTTTTGTTTTGTGGAGTGATGGGTAAGTCTGCACAGTTTCCATTGTCGGCATGGCTGCCCGATGCTATGGAAGGGCCTACGCCTGTTTCGGCGTTGATACACGCAGCTACAATGGTGGCAGCGGGTATATTTCTTTTAGGGCGAATCCATTTTTTGCTTACTCCAGATGCTCTTTATGTGATTACGATTATTGGTACTATCACGATGGTAATGGGGGCATACCGGGCTATTTCCCAAACCGATATAAAGAAAATGTTGGCGTATTCGACGGTATCGCAGTTGGGGTTGATGGTAATGGGTATGGGTGTAGGAGCAAAAGAAGCGGCCTTGTTTCATCTTTTGACACATGCTTTTTTTAAAGCGGGATTGTTTTTGTGTGCAGGAGCCGTTATTCATTTTTTGACGCCTCATGATGAGAATCATGCTCAAGGCATTGACCCTCAGGATATGCGGCAAATGGGTGGTTTGTATAAGTACATGCCTACCACATTTAGGGCATACACTCTATGCGCCGCTGCTTTGGCGGGGTTGCCGTTGTTTTCGGGGTTTTTGTCAAAAGATGCAATTTTGATTGAAGCGTTTCATTGGGGAAGTCAGCAAGGAGGAGTCGCGTTTTTGGTTCCGATGCTAGGGCTATTTTCGGCAGGGCTTACGGCATTTTATACCATGAAACAATGGAAAATGGTATTTTTGGGTGAATTTAAAGGGGATAAACATACTATATCACAAACCCACGAGGCTGATATATTAATGAAAGCCCCTTTGGTGATTTTGGCTAGTTTATCGGTATTTATTTGGTTTTCGTTCAATCCTTTGGATGCAGGCGATGCTTGGTTTTTTGAGTTATTTAAGACGAAGCCTGCTGAAGGTTCACATTTGGTGATAGCCGTGTTGTCGGTTTTGGTGGCTATGTTAGGGCTTTCAATGAGTTATTTTGATACGTTGTCTCCTTCAAAGGTAGGATTAATCCCTTCTTTATCTTTAGGAATGGAAGACGTAGGAAATCTAATAAAATCATTTTTACAAAGATTAAAATGGCTTAGAGAACATTCGCATGATTCAGATAAGCACCTTTTTTTGATTGCACCTTTACAAAAAATAGCGCAATGGTGTTATTGGCTTGACCAAAAAATTGTTGATAAAATCGTAGACTGGGTTGGTTACTTGACGGTGATTTTGGCACACATCGTAGGGCGTTTTGATCGGATGGTGGTAGATGGAGTGGTGAATGGAATGGCCTGGACGGCGGGCTTTGTGGGCAATCGTACTCGTAGCATACAAAACGGTAAAGCACAATCTTACTTGGTCGCGATGCTCGTAGGGGTATTGATTATTATCTTTTTTGTATTGTAAAAAAAATCAATGGTTTTTGGGGAGGATAAGATCATAAGATTTTGAAATTAAGATTGTTGACTGAAGTAGACAACGAAAAAATAAAAAGCAAATACGATTGATGCTATCATAGAAAAATTCAAACATGGTTCCTTATATACTTTCTTTCTTAACGTTTCATCCGCTAGTTGGTACACTACTTATTGCCTTACTTCCCGAATCTCGCAAAGCTGCCTTTAAGTGGATAGCTCTTTTTTTCTGCGCTTGCCAAATTCCAGTTTCGGGCGTGATTTGGTATTTTTTTTCGGCCAATGCCCCCGGGTTCCAAATGGTCGAAAAATTAGATTGGATTACTTTTTCATTGGGGCGCATTGGGACAGTCTCTATTGATTATGTATTAGGGGTGGATGGTATCAACCTGCCGCTGTTGCTACTGACATCGGTGGTGATGCTAATAGGAGTAGTGTCGTCGTGGGGGATTAAGAAAAAAGAAAAAGCTTACTTCTCTTTATATTTGTTGCTCACTACCAGCATCACAGGCTGTTTTGTGGCTTTAGATTTCTTTTTGTTTTTCTTGTTTTTTGAATTCATGCTGCTACCCATGTATTTCCTAATAGGACTGTGGGGAGGACCACGTCGGGAGTACGCATCTATCAAATTTTTCTTGTATACATTGGTGGGTTCTATTCTGATACTAATAGTGATGATTGGGCTCTATATATCGGTAGTTGACCCGGTAGATTCTCAACTCACGCAGACTTATGTGCATACCTTTGATTTGCGCTACATGGCTGATTTCAAAAATTACCTTTCCAATAGTATACTTTCGCCCGATGGTGGAGTGCTTATTTTTGGGATACCCGCTAGGGCTATTGCATTTTGGCTTTTGTTTATTGGATTTGCTATCAAACTTCCGATTGTGCCTTTACATACGTGGCTTCCTGATGCACACGTAGAAGCGCCTACACCTGTATCGGTGGTGCTGGCAGGAGTTTTGTTGAAAATAGGTGGGTATGGTCTGCTACGCATCGCGTATCCCATTTTTCCAGATGCCGCTCAAGAATATGTTTTTGTATTGGCACTGCTGGGAGTTGTTTCAATCATTTATGGTGGTTTCAACGCACTCGCCCAAAATGATCTCAAAAAGATGATTGCTTATTCTTCGGTATCACACATGGGTTTTGTGGTATTAGGAATCGCCTCCCTTACTGCTGAAGGTATCAATGGGGCTATTTATCAGATGGTGAGTCACGGGGTGCTTTCTGCCATGTTGTTTTTGTTGGTAGGAGTACTTTACGACCGCACGCACAATCGCCTCATCGACAGTTACCGTGGCTTGATAGGGCCTATGCCTTTTTATACAATCATCACCGGTATTGCCTTTTTTGCTTCTTTAGGAATGCCCGGATTTTCGGGATTTGTGGGTGAGTTATTTAGTTTGATGGGAGGATTTCAATCACAATGGTTACCTACTTGGGTAGCTGCCTTAGGAACTTTAGGGATAATTTTAGCCGCTGCTTACTTCTTGTGGACATTACAACGAATGTTTTTAGGAAAACTGTGGGCCAAAAACAAAGCTGATTTGACCCAGCTTACCGATCTAAATTTACAAGAAAAGTTGATGTTGATTCCGTTAGCTATTCTTACCTTTTTGCTGGGTATATTTCCTCATACCTTGTTTAGTATTTCCGATAAAGCCGTTGAAAATTTGTTGAAACTCTTCCCGTAAGTTTAACAGACTAACACATAAGTCTTAGCATAGCATAACGGATTTAGGGGTAAAAGCGCTTGGATTTGACTGATGCGAAGCTACTTCCAAAAAGATATTTGTGTATCAGAAAGGCACAAAGATTGTTGCTAACAATTTTGCAAAAAAACACAGCTTCGAAGAAGTCAAACCACATACTATCTTAATGACCTCTTTCGCAGAACATCAAATCATATAGGTAAAAAAATACCTGCCTATTGTTATGGATAGGAAAGTACTTTTTTGTATGAATGAGGAGTTTTATTGAGACAAGTAGCTGAGTTCGGCAATAAACTGCTTACCGCCTGGCGAAAGTTTTTCTTGAGCGCGGGCTGAGAGCTTGATAATGATACGATTATTGGCGCTGATATCAGGGAGCTTTCCGATTACTTTTACCCATACACTTTGGCTATTGTTCATGTTTTTGACCTGAATCAGCGAACCTACCGGAGCTGTACGGTGCAGAGCCAAATATTTATTGCTGTTTTCTAAGCCTTCTAATACCTCCGCTACGCCAGTTTCGAGGATTCGCTTACCAGTGTTAGCGATTTTTGGTTCGGGCAAGTTCGAATTTGTAGGGTCTTCGCCTCGCACAGGTACTGGTACAGGAGCAACCGGCTTTTCGGTATTGGCTTTTCGGGCATCGGCTAGTTTTACTGAATCTAGCTTATTTTTTTTGAGATACTCTTGATAAGCTTGGTCTGATACAATCAACTCTTGCCCCGAACGTAACTGATCTGAGGTGAGTCCATTCCAGCGACGGATATCGGCCATCAAAACCCCATGTTTGACCGCAATACCGTAAAGAGATTGGCCGCCTTCTACGCGGTGAATCCCCGATTTTGGAGCAACGGGTGGTGTAGTAGGTTTGGTATCGGTTGCTGTCGTGCTGGTAGTCTCAGGCTCTTTGGTAGTAGCGGGCGCCTCTGTTACTTTGGGCGTTTCTTCTACTTTGGTATTTTCGATCTTAAAAGTCTCGCTCTTCTCACCTTCGGTTTTGGGAGGTGTTTCGGATTTTGGTTTGATTTCATAATCCAAAACCAACTTATCTTTTTCTGCCGAAGGGTCGGGTTCTTTGGTGGCTACCTTTTGCGGAGGCGCACTCGTGGCTCGACTTTGGGAAGGCACGCGTACGACTTGGCCTACTATCAAATTATCTTTCATACCCGGATTGGCAGCCTTGAGAGCCTGAATCGAGGTTTTATATTTGCGCATTACGGCATAGAGCGTCTGTCCAGGTTCTACTTTGTGTAAAACGTAAGTTTGCCCATTTTTGGTTTCGGTGCCAGTGGAGTCGGAAGAGAAAGGAGAAAAAGATAGGGCGTGAGCAGTTTTTCCTCCCCATAATCCTACAACAACTATCAGAAATGCAGCTCGCTTCATCATGATCTTGGTAATTTTAATACGACTAATTCGTCTAAATTTTCTAAATAAACAATATGGTGGTCATTATAAATACAATTGTCGAAGGCGATACTTCCCACGTCCGAACGAATCGTCTCGTGCAATAGTATTGTCTTCTTTGAATTCACAACCAAGATAGAGCGGGATAAAGTATCAGCGTTAGGGTGGTAAAAATAGTAAAAAAATAGTACATGTCCAGAGTTTTCTCCATAATTTATCGTTTTTTGAGGGATACGATTGGTAGTTTTTTGGATAAATTGTTTAATAAAACCATAGTATGAACTATCTTCACCGTAGGTGGTAGGTGTTTTCCAAAAAGTTGATATACTTGGTATGTCAAACAATACCTCCGAAAAAAGAGTACCGTCTCTTAAATTCCAACTTTCGTAGGTGGTTTCTAAGGTAGGCGAGAGCTTAGAGGTGCGAATAAGATGACCATTTGTTGCTTCAAATTTACGCCCATCCAAAGTCCACAACAAAGCCCCCGTCGAAGCGTCCAATGCCACGATTTGCTGCGGAGATGGTTGCTCGCTACCGGCGTAATTGTGTAAAAGAATCACACCAGCGTATACGCCTACAGTACTCGTCCACCAATGCGTCAAAGGGGGTGTTTTTTGCCACAAAATTTGTTGATTTTCGAGCTGAAGGGCGCACCATTCTACTTGTGTTTTGTTTCGCAACTCTAGTATTAGAAGCTGTTCGGAAAGCGAAATCGGTAGAGCGTCGTGTAGAATACGCCAAATTGGAAGCGAAAAACGATGTCGATAATAATTTAACAAGAGGTTGAGGTAAGGATGACTTTACAAAATTAGCTAAAGCGATTAGGTTTATCAAACCCTATCGCTTTAGAATTTTAATAAAGACGGGCTCGATTGGATAATAAAGCCCAAATCAGCGCTAAAACCGCTACTGTACCTATGGCAAAAGAAAGATTGACTTCGTGAGAAAGTACCCCTATCAAGGCGGGGCCAGCCAAAAAACCCGCCAAACTGAAGGTGTTCATAGTAGCTAAACCTGCACCTTTGGCCATGCCAGGAACGCGGGCCGCACTACCATACAAGATGGGGGCGCCGCAAGATACACCCGCTCCCACCAAACCAAACCCGATAATAGCCGTAATGGTATAAGGTAAAAAAACGGCTATAAAAATTCCAAACGAAGCTAATAATCCACCTCCTACCAAAATTTTTCGGCTGCCGTACTGAGGAATGAGGGCATCACCAACAAAACGACCAGAAGCCATGAAAAACGCATAACTAGCAAAGGCCCAACCCATAAAAAAATCATTTGATTTGACTACATCGCGCATGTATACAGCGGTCCAATCTGCCATGGTTCCTTCGGTGATATTGGTACAAAGCGAAATAGCAATCATTCCCATAAGAACTTTATTCGGCCATGCAAACTTGGCTCCTCCCTCTGATTGCATTTTTTCTTCATGTATACTCATAATAACTGGGCGAACAAGCATTGCTAACGTCAATACAAATATTGATATGGCGGCAATGTGCAATGTAGGCGGTATTTTAAAGCCCATCAGGATACTTGCTAAAGCCGAACCCACCATTCCGCCCGCACTAAACATGCCGTGAGAGGTCGACATGATATGGATGCCGTCTTGCCGCTCAATCGTGGTAACGCAGGTATTCATGGCTACATTGGTAAAAGCAATACCTATACCCATGAGGCCGAGTGCGACTGAGGTCATCCACAGATAGGGTACATTGACAGGAAGTGAAAAAACGGCCGCCATGCCCATCAGTCCCACTATCGTAGTATTGCGAATTCCGAAACGATTGATAACTAAAGTCGAAAGGGGATTGCTGAGGGTAGAAGCAAAAGGCAGACTCAATAAAAGTAAACCTAGCTGTGCATCGTCTAAATTGTATTTTTCCTTGACATACGGAATCCAAGTGACCCAGTTACCAAACAAAAATCCCACCGAAGCAAATACTGCACCTATGGCGAGGCTTCGGCTATGGGTAAAATAGGTTTTGAGGTGTGTTGTCATGCTGTGATTTCGATTCGGTTTTGTTCAGGATCCAATACCACACTTTCATAATAACCATCGCCCGTGCGGCGAGGTTCTCCGACTATTTCGTAGCCGTCGCTTCGTAGCTGTTCGGTAAGCAGATTGACTTGGGTTTCGTCACCTACCCAAATAGCCATATGAATCAAACCCAAAAACTGTGAATATACGTTGTTTTGATGAGGTGGGATATTGGGCATTTGCATCAGTTCGAGACGTGCACCTTTTTGGAACGATAAAAAGTAAGACTCAAAATTTTTTTGAACATTGGTATATTTTGAGTTTGATGTAGCCCCAAAATATTGCTCATAAAAAGCCCGCATACGTTCCAAATCTTGGCACCATATAGCGATGTGTTCGATGTGCATAGAACTAGGAAGTCATTAGATTTTGGATAAATGCAAAATCAAGCGAGAGATAATCTGCCACATAAGCACTGCAAGGCGGCAATTCGTGTGAGCTATGGGTGGTAGTGACACCGACTACTTTCATTCCAGCCGCCAAACCTGCTTTTACGCCCGAGACCGAATCTTCAAATACGATACATTGTGCTGGATCGATGCCTAGATTTTGGGCACTTTTAAGGTATACTTCTGGGTCGGGTTTGTGCTTGCTAACGTCTTGTTCTGATAACAACGACTCCATGACTTCTTTCAGGTAGGGAACTTGCTCAAGCATCATGTCGAGGTTTTCGACGGGAGCAGAGGTGGCAATTCCCGTTTTGACCCCATTTTTTTTAAGTTCTTCCAAAAATGTCAACAATCCCGGCAAAGGCTGGGCAATAGAAGCGTACAATTCCCTGAAAAGTGCTTCTTTTTCAAATTGCAAACGGGCAATTTCTTCAAAGCTTAGGCTTTTTTTGAGAAAATACGATAGAATATAGCTGTTGTGCTTTCCGTACATGTGGTCATGTAGTTCTTGCTCAGTGGGTTCTATTTGATACTTTTCGAGAAATTTACGCCAAGCGATGTTGTGGGTGGGGTTGGTATCGGCAATGACGCCGTCCATGTCAAAAATTACTGCAAAACCAGACATATCAAAATATTGTGAGAAATCTGCCAAATACTCAGCAGGGGTTATTTATGGTTACAAAATTAGTAGTTAAGAAGGATGTCTTTCTACGATTTTGTTTGCCATTTCTGACACTGTATTGATTTTTATTCGTAAATATGTGTTAAAATATGTAAAATGGCTCGTTTAGAATTTGAAAAAATCCAGCCCAGTCAAGGGAGTTCGTTTCGGTTGTATCATGCTACAGAAGCAGAAAGCTGCCGGGTATATTGGCATCATCACCCTGAATACGAAATAGTATATATTCCGCAGGGAAATGGTCGTCGTCAAGTGGGGCAGCATTTGTCTCGTTATGAAGAAGGAGAGTTGGTATTTATCGGTCCTAATATCCCTCATCTAAATTTTGCCTATGGACAAATGGGCGATTTTGAGGAATATGTAATTCAAATGAGGGGTGATTTTTTGGGGAAAGAGTTTCTAAAAAACGTAGAATTGGAGGCAGTATCCCAGCTTTTCGAAAAATCAAAACGAGGGTTAGCCTTCGGGAAAGCTACGAAGCGATTGGTAGGAGAGAAAATCAAAAATATGGTATATCAGGGCAACTTTGAGCGGATGATGTCGCTGCTTTGGGTGCTGCAAGAAATGGCCTTAGCTGATGATGTCAAACTGCTACACGTCGAAGGACAGCAGCCCGATGTACCCCCCAAAGAGACTGAGCGGCTACGCCAAATCTATGGTTTTGTAGAGCAGCATTTCCAGACCGATATAGACCCTAGTCAGGTAGCAGAAGTGATAAATCTGAGTTTGCCAGCTTTTTGTCGCTATTTTAAGAAAATGACCAATCAAACTTTTACTGAGTTTGTGAATGAGTACCGCATCAATCATGCGAAAGTCAGGTTGTTGGAAAACGTGAGCATCGCACAGATTGCCTATGACTGTGGTTTCAATAATCTTTCTCATTTCAACCGTATGTTTCGCAAAATTACCCAGCAAAACCCCACAGAATACCGCCAACAGTTTTCGACGATGGTATACCCGTTGGCGTAGCCAATTGGGTGACTGAAATAAGACTGTAATAGAAAGATTTTTGTTTATTTTTGGGAATTATTAAACTTTTCCTATGATGAACATATTGAAGAAATTACTACTGAGCTTGTTGGGAGCTTGCTTGACTTGCTACGCGATTGCCCAAAACCCCCAAATTCAATACTTACATCCTACCAATTGGTGGGTAGGTATGAAAAATCCTAACCTCCAATTGCTGGTTTATGGTCAGAATATCAGTAAAGCAAAGGTCTCGCTCAATTATCCAGGAGTAAAAATCAAGAAAACGCAAACGACTTCTAATCCTAATTATCTTTTTGTGGATTTGGAAATTGCAAAAACAGCCAAAGCAGGTAAGATGCAGCTGATTTTTAGTAATGGGAATGCCAAAAATACACAGTCTTTTACTTTATCTCCCAAGCGACATAAGCCTCTGACAATCAATACTTCAGATTTTGTGTATTTGCTTATGCCTGATCGCTTTGCCAATGGTGACGAATCCAACGATAAAATGGACGGAATGCTTGATACTCAAGCAGACAAAAATGTACCGTTTTTAAGACATGGCGGCGATTTTCAGGGGATTATTGAGCATTTAGATTATTTGCAAGAACTGGGTGTGACGGCTCTGTGGAATACACCCGTCATCGAAAACAATACCAGTCTTAAAAAAGAATTACACGGCAATATGCAAGCTGCTTATCACGGCTATCATTTTAGTAATCATTATCAGATTGAACGCCGTTTGGGAGGAAATGAAGGTTATAAAAAGCTGTCGGGGGCACTTCATCAAAGAGGGATGAAACTCATTCAGGATGCGGTCTATAACCATGTTTCGGAAGATCATTGGATGTTTCAGGACCCTCCCACCCAAGACTGGTTTAACAAATGGCCGACTTACACCAACACAAGCCACAAAGAGGTGTCTCTCTTAGATCCAGCGGGGACGGAGACTGATCGTAAGTATTTGACCGACGGGTGGTTTATGCCTTTTTTGCCGGATGTAAATCAGCGTAATCCTCTTTTTGCTACCTATCTTATTCAACATGCCATTTGGTGCACAGAGGAGTTTGGGCTTGATGGCTGGCGCATCGATACCTACAAATACAACGATATGCCTTTTATGAATCGTTGCAATCAGGCATTACTAGAGGAATATCCCAATCTTATTATTTTTGGAGAAACATGGGTTACTAATCCCGCGATTTTGTCTTATTTCGTAAAGAGTAATGTTAAGTTTCCTTTTCAGTGTAACTTACCCGGAACTTGTGACTTCCCAAGTTTTGCCGCCATCAACGAGGGCTTGAAAGAGCAATTTAGTTGGGATGGGGGTATCAACCGAGTTTATCAAGCTTTGGCACAAGATTTTTTGTATGCTGACCCTTACAAGATGGTTACTTTTTTGGAAAACCATGATACTGATCGCTTTTTTTCGGTGATTGGAGAAGACTTTAATAAGTACAAACTAGGCGTGACATGGCTACTCACAACACGCGGCATCCCTCAGTTTTATTACGGCACGGAGGTATTGATGAAAAACATGAAAAACCCTACCGATGCCGAGGTGAGGCGTGATTTTGTGGGTGGCTGGAAAGGCGATCAACAAAGTAAGTTTACCGCCGCAGGCCGTACTCCTCGCGAGAATGAAGCTTTTGAATTAGTAAAAACCTTGGCCAATTATCGAAAAAATACGCCTACTCTGCACAGTGGACAATTTATGCAATACCTGCCCCAAAATGGTGTCTATGTTTATTTTCGTTATGATGTATCTAAGACGATTATGGTAGTGATGAACACCAATACAGATGAAGCGGTGGTAGATACCGAGCGGTTTTTGGAGCGAACAAAAGGATTTAAAGCCGCAAAAAATGTCTTGACGCAGGCATCTATTGTTGATATAAAAAACTTAAAAATACCAGCAATGACTGCTTGGGTACTTGAATTGAAGTGATGAAATAGGTAGGCTTAAGGCGGAGGATATTCCTCTGCCTTAAGCCTATTTTCTATATTGTTCGATGAGTTTAAAAAGGGCTTTTTGTTTTTCGAGCTCTGGAAAAAAAACATAAAGCTGCTCATGTGCGCTATAGTCAAGAGTGAGCGCAATTTCGAGATTGAGTAAAGCTTCTTTGTAGTCACCCCCGTGAAACAAATAAGCCGCAGCTCGATAATACAAAGTAGCATTGTCGGGCAATTCATTCAGCCCGTCTTGGATGATTTCGTAGGCTTTATCAAATTGCCCTTGGTCAAACATAATCAGTGACCATTTAAGCCAAATATCTTCGTATTCAGGGTCCAATTCAACCGCTTTTTCAAATGCTTCAACTGCCGAGAATAGATTACCAATTTTGTATTCCAACTCTCCTAAAGTAAGCCAATAATCAGCCACATGTTCGTTGAGTTTAATGGCTTTCCGAACGCAATTGAGAGATTCAATCCATTTTTCTTCTACTGCTAGACAAACAGCCACTCCATACCACGCTTCGTCCCATTGGTTGTCGAGTTTGAGGGCTTCTCGATAGTACTCAAGAGCCTTTCCAAAGTCTTTCAACTTTTCATAACTACCCGCTAGATGACAGTAAAGATCTGCCGTGGGAGTTTCGTTGCGCATGGTAAGCAGATAACTCTCATTGGCTTCTTTGTATCTTTCGAGGTTCATGTAGGCATTGGCCATGTTGAAATAGGCCGATGCAAAATCTTCCTTGATTACAGTAGCGTAGTCGTAAGCTTGGAGTGCTTCTTGGTATTGGCCTAGTTTGCTGTACACAATCCCTAGATTATACCAAGCATTGTGCGAATAAGGGTCACGGTCAATGAGTTCATTGTAAAAGTCAATGCTAGATTCTAACTGACCAGTGATTTCGAGGCAAAATGCTAGTTCGTAGAGGGCATTTTCGTTGTCTAAATTATACTGAAGGGCTTTTTTGTACTGCTCTATAGCCTCTTCATATTTGCCTCCATTTTGATAAGCTTGCCCCATCTGAAACAAGATGTCATCTTTTTCTTCTTCTTCAATATAAAGAAGCATTTGCTCATATACTTCTACCGATTGGTCATATTCACCCATCATACTATAGACTCCTCCTTGCATAAAAAGTACATCCAAATCGTGAGGATTGAATAAAGCGGCTCGATCTAAGATTTCGAGTGATTCGTCGAAGCGTTGGTTTTGGGCTAATAAGTGGGCTTTGTCGAGCATGAGTTCGAGAGAATAAGGAAAGTGCTCCAGCCCAAAATCGCAGGCTTGTAGAGCACGTTCCCAGTTGCCTTCGCCTATATAATGTTCGACGATGTGTTCATAAGTATCTAAATCAAAAAATTGACGTTCTTGGTTTTTGAGCATTACCTCAAAACGTTGGACTGAATCCCGCCAGTCTGGTTGTCTTTCCTCGAATTCTGGGTGCATATCCTGAATATATGGGGTAAGTGTCTATATCGAAAGATAAAAGAAAAATTTTTGTTATCAAATTTTTAACACAATATCCTTCAACTAAATTCAGTACTAAACTCGATAGGAAAATAATCTTGTTGATAATCAGAAACTTTTATTTTTTCATCACATCTTCAATCACGATGCCGATGTTACCACTTGGTTCCAAGATTTTGAGCAAAGCCGCAACGGTGGGCGCAGTATCCGCTACAGCGGTGCGTTTGAAGGTTTCGCCTGGTTTGATTCCCCATCCCATAAACAACAGCGGAATGTGAGTATCATAATTGTAAGGTGCGCCGTGCGTAGCAGTGCTGCTGCCTGATACCCAGCCGGGCTCAATCACAAACTGAATGTCGCCGCTACGCTTGGCGTGGTTGCCGTTTTTGTATAAAGTGAGCAAATAGTCGTTGATATTTGCTTTGCCCAAATCGTGCAGGTTGAGGACATCCGCGATTCCGTCAAAATCAATACCTATCTTGCGTACTACTTTATAGACGTCTTCAACCTCTATTTTCTTGTCAGCCAAGGTTTTGTGGTTAAGATAGAGCTGATAGTTTTCGGAGGCTGTGATATAGTCTCCTTCTCCAAACTTAGCAATAAGGGCCTCTTTGATGGCAGTATTGATTTTGCCAATGTTGAGTCTACCCGCAGGAAGGCGATTTTGTTTCCAAAGTTCGGCTACATCCATAACAGCGTGGTCGGCAGAAATGAAAAACAGATAGTTGCCTTTGCCCACTTGCTTGTCGAGTGCCGCAAAAATCTCCGCAAAGTCACGGTCGAGGCGTAGATAAATATCCTCTTCTTCTACGGAGTTGGGCCCAAAGGCGTGGCCTACGTAGTCGGGCGTAGAGAAACTAATAGCTAGAAAGTCGGTAGCGGGACCTTTGCCTAGATTTTCGTGTTTAAGAGCTTCAAGAGCAATCTCCTTGGTGAGGGTGTTGCCGTGAGGCGTACTCGCCAAAATACCAAAAGCATCACCCGCAATACCTGCCAAATCATAAGGAAAGGTAGATTTCTTAGCTCCGGCGATTTTAGCTTCGTAGGGTTGGTCGTCGGTAGTACTTTCTGAATATTGCTCAATGGGCAAAAGCGTGTTCCAATTTTGTTTCATCAATTCAGACGGGCGCTTGCGGGCGTTGTAGTCCTTGACCCACTGAGGTAGGTCGTTCATATAAAAAGTACTGGTTATCCAGTTGCCAGTTTTGCTATCAAACCAGTATGCGCCATTGGCAGTATGGCCTGCGGGCAATATCGCCCCTCTATCTTTGATGGCTACTCCGATGGTTTTGCCTTGGTAATTGTTTGCAATACGAAGCTGGTCTGTGATAGTACTAGTAAGCAGATTTTTAGGTGACATTTTACCAGCGGAGTTGGCCGTACCTACCGACTGCACGGTGCTATCTGCCACACAATACATGCCTTTGCCGAGTTTTCGGTCGTACCAATCATTGCCCACAATCCCGTGAATAGCGGGCGCTGAACCCGTATACACAGACGCATGTCCTGCGGCTGTTACGGTGAGGGAATAGTGATAATGATGATTTCGACAATTGAAGCCTTCGCGGAGCATTCTTTTGAAGCCTCCTTCCGAATATTTGTCGTAATAACGGTACCAATAATCGTATCGCATTTGGTCTACTACTACGCCGACTACTAGTTTAGGGCGGGCTAGAGGCCCTGGTTTGGTTTGGGCAAATAGGGCAGTTGTACAAAATAATGCCAAGGCTAGGTGAATGTACTTCATGGATTGGGTGTCTTTGAATACTATAAAATAAACATTGCGAAGTTACATGAACTTTTTAGAACTCTATACGTAATACACTTTACAAATCATTTTGGGCTATTTGAGGTGGTCTTTGAAGAAGAGGTTTCGTCTTTCTGAGCAAGTATTTTTTTTAGCACCTTCACGCGCGTTCGCTGCATCACAAACTCCGCCTTATCTTCTTTAAGACGTACTTTGTATTTATCATTTTCCCAATAAGTAAAGCTTTTTAGAAAGTGAAGATTAAGAATAATGGAGCGATTGATTCTAAAGAAATGTTGGGGATTGAGTTCTGCTTCAAGTTCAGCTAGCTTTTTTCGGATATGGAAAGTCCGTCCTTTGGTGTAGGCAAAATAAGTTTTATGTTGTACTTCAAAGTAAATCACGTCCAATACGGGCAGTATTGTGTGGCGTTGATTATACCAAGCCTCGATTGTATTGGCATACATGAGGGTAGCTTCTTCGGTAGGTGGGGGGAGGGGAGGTTTTGTTTCCATTTCTGTATAACTCAGAAATAGATTGGTGTTTAGATAAGTATATCCCAAAAGCAAAGAAGGTAACAAATAGCTAACGTACATTTTGGATTGGAGAAAATAATGCGGGAAGTACGTATTCCAATCATAATCGGGATAAGCTACTACCAAATACCGTAAGCCATTGGTAATGGGCGCAAACAGGACAATAGAACCTAAAATACAAGGTAGAAAAGTTAGTTCATACAGCAGTATACCTTTGATAGTAGGGGTGATGTGTTTGATTTTTAATAGCTTAGCATAATACCGAGCTGCCCACATAAAAAGCATTATAGAAATAAATTCAAATAAGAAACAGTAAATTAAGATTGTTTTGAGGAAATATTTGGCGTCATTTCTTCCAAGAGCCGAAAATTCATAAAACTGACCTTGGTCTAAAACTAGCCAAGAAACTAAAAGTACGCCTATGAGTATAACGATAAAAATGAACCCCCAATTGCTAGGAATCCGGAGAGTGACAGGGATTAGAGGAGTGTTTTTCATGGGTCAAAGATAGTGACTGACTGATATTCTAATCAATGACAAAGATGTTGATTTTGTAAGTTACAAAATTTCAATTCTTGTCCTATCTTTGGGAAAGAATCAAAGAATCATCATTGGTAGATATGAAAAAAATAGGTGTTTTATTACACGGAAATGGCGTTTTTGACGGTTCCGAAATCCACGAATCAGTATTTACACTCTTGGCGATTGCCGAATCTGGAGCAGAGGCGGTGTGTTTTGCACCCAATGTAGCGCAGTATCATGTCCTCAATCATATCACAGGAGAAGCTATGCCCGAAACCCGAAATGTGTTGGTAGAGTCGGCACGGATTGCGCGAGGAAATATTAAGGATATTGTGGATATAAAAGTGGAAGAACTAGATGGACTTGTAATGCCCGGGGGTTTTGGGACGGCCAAAAACATTACTAAATGGGCATTTGAAGGGCCACAAGGAGAGATTTTGGCTTCAGTCAAAGCTCTCATTATTGATTTAATAAAATCAGGTAAGCCCATAGCGGGTTTGTGCATGAGTCCTACCACGATAGCCAAGGCATTGGAAGGAACGGAGTTTCATGCGAAACTGACAGTAGGAACTACTTCCGAAGACTCTCCTTATGATATAGCAGCGATTTCGGCAGGGATAGAAGCCGTAGGGCAAGTAGCAGAAATGGCTTCAGTAAGGGAAATCGTGACCGACGAAACCCTCAAAATCGTCACGGCACCCTGTTATATGATGGAGGCGAGTATTGTAGAAGTGCGAGAAAATATCAAGCAAGCGGTAGAAAAATTAATTTCTTTAGCTTAAAAGCTTGCGAATATAATTTTAGTCTACTACTTTTGCATCCCCAAACAAGGACAACGGCGAAGTGGTGGAATTGGTAGACACGCTACTTTGAGGGGGTAGTGGGCGTTAGCCTGTAAGAGTTCGAGTCTCTTCTTCGTCACAAAACGCGCTTTACGGCAACGTAAAGCGCGTTTTTGCGTTTACTGACACACCAATTGCCACAAATGACAGTTAGAACTAATCTCCTATTCTGAAGAAATTAAAGTAATGTATTGATAATGAGTTGTTTAAATGGAGGGTATTCTGTGAAATTCTAAGCCAAGTTGATTCCTTAAAACAACTGATGAAGGTCTGCATATGTCGAATATTCTGACAAGAAGCCCAATAGCAAAAATTTTTAAAACTGCGGGGATAAAGATCATTCTTTTGTTGTTTTGAATGGTTTAAAAAATAGGCAGCAACAGAGGCTGCCTCTAAAGAATAAGTAGGCCAAATCACTACTTTAAACGACGGAAATCCATTAAAGTTACATTTTATCTACTATTAATTGTTTATTTTTTTAAAAGCATTATATTTCACTCTATCTTTAGGTCGAATAAGTTTTAGCGTTTTCTTAGGAAATTGCAATTCCTAAGATTGTCTTCAATTTAGTGTATTTTTTTTGTAAATGGCTTATGGTGTGATAATTATTCTGTATTTTTGGATGAAAAATATTTGATTTTATCGAAAAAATATGTCTATTAAGAAGCCTTAATCGGTAGGTGTTTTCTGATAAAAATTTTTATTTTTCTGAGAAAAATTATACCCTACTTCATAAATAATTACTTTATGTTACTCCTTGTCTTGTGGGTGCTGCTTGCGCTTACTTGTTATTATTATGGCCTTTTTTTCTACAAAAAACTCAGCTCTTTAGCTCTTATTACGCCTTCGTTCTCAGTTGATAATACCGAATTAGTATTAGCTGGTTTTGGATTATTGGTTTTAGTCTCACAGCTTCTTTCGCTTTTTTTGCCTATCAACTATTACATTGGGATAGGGTGGCTTCTAGGAGGAGGCGCTATTGCGATGGCCTATCCAAAAGCGGTAGGAGCGTTTTTTAAGTTGTCAGCACTTGATATAAACACCAAAATCATCTGGAGTGTTATGACAACAATCGTGTTTTTTTATTCAACCCTCAGTCCCGACCATACCGACAGCAGTATTTATCATTTGCCGTCTATTCGATGGAGTGAGGAGTATAGTGTGGTGCCGGGGCTTGGCAACCTTCATGGAAGATTGGCATTTAACTCCAGTTTTTTTGTTGTCTCATCGGCTTTAGGTATGACCGCACTGCTAGGGCAAACTTTGTTTCCAATCAATGGTTTTCTATTCTTGTTGGTAAGTTTGATATTGCTCAAACGAATCAAATCTACGCATTTCACTAGCTCAGTATTGGCAGTCGGATGTTTAGTGATTATCCTTTTTTATTTATTACGTTTTGTTTTTTCTCCTACTCCCGATATTGCCGCTACGTTGTTACCATTGGTGATATTTTTTCTGTGGATAGAAAACAAACCTACTTTTTCGTTCCAAACAGTGCTTATCGTGCTGCTTGTTTTTGTGTCGATTACTATCAAACTAGCCAATATTCCACTACTGCTGGGACTGTTGTTTATAGCGTGGCCTATTCGCGCTCAGCTTACGCTTCCAAAGGTAAGCTTGGTATTGGTTATTGGACTATTGCTGATGATTCCTTGGGTGGTTCGTAACATCATTTTGTCGGGCTATTTATTATATCCTTTTCCAGGGATCGATTGGTTTAGTGTGGACTGGAAAGTGCCTTTAGAACGAGTCATTCATGAGCGCGACTATATAGCGTTTTGGGCGAAGTTTCGAGTTCATGAGTCTTTCATGAATACAGCGCTTTTGGAGCAGCCTTTCACCGAATGGTTTCCTGTATGGTGGGAGCGCCAAGGCTATTTCTTCAACAAGCCTATTTGGGTTTTAGCCGTAATTTCACCTTTGGTCGTAGTAAGTCATTGGTTTGATACAGACCGAAGAAAGCGTCTTTCGCCACTGTTGGGGCCCTATTTAGTGGCTTTTGGAGGATTTGTGTTTTGGTTTTTGTCGGCACCAGATTTTCGATTTGGTTATCCTTTTATATGGTTTTCAGCTTTGGCTCCTTGGGCGATTTTTTTGCCCGAATTCCAGAATCGGGTAAGTCTTAACAGGTTGAAAATCGGGGCTGTAGTGAGTGTTATGGTAGCTGCTAGTGGGTATTTTATAGGTTTTCATTTGATTAAAAATGAGTTTCCTATTCACCAGTATTTGCTTATTCCTAAACCCTTAACTTACAAAAGCGTGGGGTCTTATGAGCAAGTCTTCAAACCAAATCGTACGAGTAGTGGATTGACGATTTTTACGCCAGTAGGTGCTCCTATGAATCAAAATTGCTATGAAGTACTGATGTGTTCTCCATTTTTTTATCCAGATCTAAAACTCCGAAATCGTGAAATATCGGAAGGTTTTAGGAGCACACTTACTTCCGAAAAATCGTATTTGTCACAGCAATTACTCAAAACTCACAAAGGAGAAAAAGACCGAGAAAAGCTTTAGTGGGTGATACTGAAAATGCTGATAAATCCCTCGTCTAATGCCTGTATTCGCGCTGGAAATAGGGGGACAAAACTGCCGTCTTTTTGGAGCAGTACATCAGAGAGAGGGATTTGCCGATGTTGTATTTTTTCGATGATGTCGCTTACTGTCACGATATAGCTCTCGTACAGTACATCTATCCGAAAGGCGGCTTTTGTGATGGTCGTATTGGGGGGCGAAATGAGTTTGCCTGTTATTACACCTTGTACCTGAAGACTATCTAATTGTACATATTGTTTGGCTCTTAATACATCGAGGAGCGTTTCGACGATGACGGGCGTATCCATGTCTTTTATCTCCACCGTTTCTGACCAAAGCAAGTTATGATTGTTTGAAATAAAACGGTCTTTAGTAAAAACTTGAGCGTACACAAAGCCGGGAAACAATAAAATAAGCAAAATACGGGAGGCCATTTTACAAATATCCTTTTGGAAAAAAGTAAACCACTTACTACGATTACTCATAAAATATAAATTTATTGAGCCAGACACTGTTCATAATGCGACATATTCTAAATCTTATAGCGCCGCCTTTGGTAGATAAAGCCTTGATTGTTCAGAACCTAAACGAACTACTGCCTCACTATGAGCTATTGGCTATCGAGGAGTTTCGTAAAAAACAAAAGCGAAATGCCGACGAGGTAGAAACAAACGCTTGGCGTGAGCTTTGGCTAGCTGCTTTGCAGACCGAGTACGCCATCATCGTGACCGAGGGGGATTCTGTTCATCTGGAAATGATGCTTGAACGGCTGTGGCGGGCGCCAGGTACTCACATTTTTACGCTCACCTTAGAGCCTTCTTCGCTTGCGCCTCAGCAAGTAGCAGCCAGAATTGTCCAAAACTTGCCAGAAGATTTTAAAGAATAGTTTTTTGGGGGTTTTATAACAGAAAATCCCGCCGGTTAGAAGAACCAGCGGGATAGTAACTAATTGTACATAGAACAAATGTTCGCTTACCTAACGGATTGGGTTTGTCATTTATTTCGAGATTTAAGGATTATAAGTGACAGTCCGTTAATAGTCAATCGTTGTCTGTCAACTGTAAATTTCAGATTATCAGTCGATTAATTCTGTTTTCAGGGTAAAAAATAATATATACTAATTTTGAGAAAGTATATACTATATTTTATGAAGGAATATGAATTGATTAATTGGTGGATAAACGTTTGTTTTAATATATCAAAATGACTCAGGATGAGTGGGGATGCTGTGATAAACTTATGCACTAAGCTTTAAGCTGTAGACATTAGGCAATTTTAATCAAAAGCTTATGGCTTACAGCCTAAAGCGTAACTGGAAGTTTCGTTACAAAATTGAGAGAGTTTTGTAATTTGCGGAGGGAAGGTAGTTTTAAAAGAAGATTTGAAAAGGAATGCAATATACAGAAGTAGAAAGGGATATTTTGGTTAAGCAAGTACGTCGTATCAATCAGCACGATGTGTTGCGGCGTTTTTTGGCACTGTTGAAAGAAATGATTGATAGTTTAGATATTCCGCCAAATTCTGCCCAAATCTCCTTTACAATTAGTGATAAACACCCTCGGATTACAATCAATCTCAACAATCATACCGTCTTACAGATTTCGGGGCGCAAAGAAAATGTGAAAGTGGCAATGTTGTTTAAGAAAGAGGCATTGGCCAAGACTCCCTTAAAAAATATCAAATTTGAAGAAAAAGGAATGTCGGAATATCGATTGGGATGGATTGGATACGCTGACAAACATCTGCTCCAAAACGACAATATCGTGCAGTACTGGATTGATTCTCTTCAAGAACTGAAGCAATTGGCTGCTTCGACCAATCACCGAGAACTACACAATCATGCAGTGTATGTGGCAGCAGAAGAGGATGCTTTTAAAGCAGAGATATTTCGACTGGTAGATAAGCAATATCAAGAGAGAGTTGAAACCACTGCTGAGGTCAAAGAACAAGAAAACAGTTATAAAAAAAATCAGGAACGTCCCGCGATTCCACTCAACTATATCTTGTATGGCCCTCCCGGAACGGGTAAAACCTACGAACTCCAACAACTCTGTCAGGGGTATAACTATAAATTTGTGACATTTCACCAATCCTTTAGTTATGAGGAGTTTGTGGAAGGGATTCGCCCCGAAACCCTCGGCGACAAAATCAGCTATCGAGTCCGTAAAGGAGTTTTTTATGAGGCTTGTTTAGAGGCAATCCGACAGGCGGATTATCATTCTTTTGAGGGGTGTATTGGGGATACAGCCGAAAATCGACAACAAAAAATGGCGCAAGCTGCTCCTGTATTGATTGTGATTGATGAAATCAATCGGGGCAACATCGCCAAAGTATTTGGAGAGTTGATTACGTTGTTGGAGCCTTCTAAGCGGCTTGGCGCCGACCACGAACTGTGGCTTACACTCCCTTACTCGCAGGAGCGTTTTGGGGTTCCTTCAAATTTGTACGTAGTAGGAACCATGAACTCCGCCGACCGCTCCATTGCCTTGTTGGATACGGCACTACGTCGTCGATTTCATTTTGCCGAACGTCCTCCCAAAGAGTCACTTCTTGACGATGTAACCATTGAAAATACCAACTTGGGTAAGCTCCTGAAAACCATCAATGAGCGTATTGAGTTTTTGTACGACCGCGACCACGTCATTGGTCATGCGTACTTTTGGGGAATAGATACTTTCGAAAAACTCTGTAAAGTAATGAGAGACCAAATCTTGCCTTTGCTTCAGGAGTATTTCTACGACGATTGGCGAAAAATTCAGTTGGTACTAGGCGATAATGAGCGCTGGGAAAAGCCGCTGGATTGTCAATTGGTACAGGTGAAAAAGCAATATACTTCATCGCTCGAACGAGAGCTTTTTGGGGAACACCTCGACTACGCCGAAAATCGAATTACCTTTCAGCTCAATGAGGCGCTTGTAGAAGGGCGTTTTGAAGATTTGTCCAAGGATATGTTTAAGTGGGTTTATGAGAAAAAATAGATATTTTGTTAGAAACTTAATCTCCTGAATAAAAGCTCTCCGTATAGTTGTCAAATCTCATCACTCGCCAAACCGAACTTTCGGCTCATGTAGTCGCTTTTAGCCGTTTTTTAAGGGCTAAGGGCATTCCTGTAGGCCCCGATAGAGAAGCCGATGCGCTCAAAGCCTTGGCCGAAATCAATATGGGAGATGAACTTCAATTTTATTTGGCTTTGCGTAGTATCTTTCCACAAAACAGAAAACAGCTTCGGGAGTTTGATGAATTGTATGCAAAATATTGGAAAGAACTTGCCAAAGCCGTGGATGCCAAAATCAAAGACGATGCCCAAGAAACCAAAACTAAAAAGAAAAAAAATAAACAAAATGGCGAGGCCTCTTTTGAAGCACTAAAAAACTGGCTACATGGCAATCGACAACCCGAGGTAGAAGAATTGGCATCTTATAGTTTAGGGGAATCGCTTTCTCAAAAAGATTTTGGCTCGTATACCGACGAAGACTTACACGAAGCGCGCCAAATCATCAGACTGCTGGTGCAACGGATGGCCAAAACCAAGAGTCGTCGCTATACGGCGGCGCGGAGTGGAGGGCATTTGGATTTGCGAAGGGTATTGCGCAACAACTTCCGTAAAGGAGAAGAAATCATAGATTTGTTTTATCGCAAGCCCGCCCGCAACAAAATACGGCTTGTGCTTTTGTGTGACGTGAGCAAGTCAATGGAGCTTTATAGCCGATTTTGGGTGCAGTTTATGTATGCTTTCCAAACCTTATATCAATCTATCGAAACCTTTGTTTTTAGTACGCGTTTGTGTCGAATTACGGAAGATTTGAAAGAAATGGATTATACCAAAGCCCTTGAAAATCTTTCCGAAAAAGTTCCAAACTGGTCGGGTGGGACAGATATAGGAGCGGCTATCAGTGAATTTGTGAAAGAATATGCCATGCGAAAACTTAACACTCGCACTATTGTGCTGATTGTGAGTGATGGCATGGATGTAGGCGAGGGTGATGATTTAGCCCAAAATATGGAGCGGATTCGTCGGAAAGCTCGAAGGGTGATTTGGCTCAATCCGCTGGCAGGCTCACCCAACTATCGTCCCGAAGTAAAAGCCCTAAAGACGGTTTTGCCGTACTTAGATTTACATGCTCCCGCTCATAATCTCGAAAGCCTCAAAAAAGTAGTAGAACAGTTGCGGTGAATGTTTTTGAAATAAGAAATGTTCTAACGACTATAGATATTTTGGTATCGCATGAACTTAAAAATTATCGCTTTTGGCATTGCCAAAGAAATCATCGGACAGCTGGAGCATTCAGTAGAGCTGCCAGATACAGCTACGGTAGCTGATTTGAAATTAGTTTTGATTCAACAATTCCCTGATTTTCAAAAATTAGCTTCTCTTCGCGTAGCGATCAATACCGAATACGCCAACGACGATGCAGTGCTACGCGTCAATGATGAAATTGTGCTGATTCCGCCCGTAAGTGGAGGCTAAAAATGTGTTAATTGTCTAATTCTTCTAAACATAACTATTCCTTGAAACTCATCGAATGCCCACGGGATGCCATGCAAGGTCTTCCTAATTTTGTGCCGACAGATGTCAAAATCAACTATTTGAATAGCCTGCTGCAAGTGGGTTTTGATACGCTTGATTTTGGGAGTTTTGTTTCTCCCAAAGCCATTCCGCAAATGCGTGATACTGCTGAGGTGGTAAGCCAACTTGATATGTCGACTACCAAAACCAAATTGCTTGCAATCATTGCTAATCTCCGAGGCGCAGAAGAAGCCGCTCATTTTGACGAAATTAGTTATTTGGGTTTTCCTTTGTCGGTCTCCGAAACCTTCCAACTCAAAAATACCAATAAGACTATCGAAGCGGCCTTTGGGGAAGTGGGCGAAATTCAGAATGTTTGTGTAAAATCAAACAAACAACTGGTCGTGTATCTGTCAATGGGCTTTGGTAATCCTTACGGCGAAGCCTATAGCCCAGAGCTTGTGGAGCAGTTTGCGGAGCGATTGGTAGGAATGGGGATTCACATTATAGCCCCTTCGGATACCATAGGGAGTAGCACTACCGACGCAATCAAGACTTTGTTTGGGCATCTTATCAAACGTTTTCCTGAGGTAGAGTTTGGAGCTCATTTACATGCTAAGTCAAGCCATGTACCCAAAAAAGTAAAAGCTGCTTTCAAAGCAGGCGTCAAAAGGATGGATTGTGCGGTGAGGGGATTTGGAGGATGTCCACTTGCCGAAAATGAGCTTGTCGGGAATATGGCTACTGAATTGGTAGTGGGGGAGTTGCGTCAGCTGGGGGCTAAGGTCGAGATTGACGAAATAAAATTGGCACAGGCTATGTTGTCTTCTCAATATGTGTTTGGGTAGTAAGCAAAGTGAGACGTTCCAAGTTTTCAAAACTTGGAACGTCTATTTATCTCTAAAGCTAACCCATTGGCATCTTTTAAGTGGTAGTGGCCAATGCTTTGGGTCTTTTGTAAAGTGGAACTGTGCTGCAAGGCTCGCCAAACATCAAAGTCTGAACCACGGGTTGAAGTTTGCGGGTGATTTCTACATAAGCCGCCGTCGGAACGGGATGCTTGCTGCACCCTTTCACTACCACGCGTGCATCTCTGTATTCTTCAGGGTTGATGCTGGTGATGGCATCAAAAAAGAGCTTTTCTTCCAAATCATTGAGGTCTCCAAAAACCACCGTATGGGCATAAGGACTTAGGTGTAAGGTCAATAACATGTAAGCCCAAGTAGGAATAATGGCGTCTTCACTACAGCCCACTGCCACATTTTTGCCTGTGTATTGGGCCCAATCATGATTTTTTAAGAATTCCCTAAAATCCTTCTCTTTCAGAATCATTCCCATAAACAGGTTGTCTTTGAGGTCATAAACCACTCGCTCCCCTTGATGATAATAGTCTTCTAGGTCTAAAGTAATAAGGCCGCTTTTAGCTACGCGATTGATGATTTCTTCCATTTTCTATATCGTTGTGGATGATTGGTCCGCCACAAACCAAATATCCCTATCTGTTTTTTTTAAAAATAAGGCTAAACTATACTTGTATTCTAACAAAGATTGACAATTGAAAGTTTGACCTAAAAAAGATTCCTTCCTTTTTTAGACGCTTTTGTAGGTTTTATCAATACTTACAGCGTGACAAATGCTACCTTTGTAGATTGTAAAGTTAGTTAAAAATGAATTTTCACGAAGTTTTAGAAAAACATCCCATATTTGAAGTAATTGCTCAATGTGCCACTGACCTAGGCGTAGACGCTTATGTGATAGGTGGTTATGTGCGAGATTTGATATTAAAGCGTCCCTCCAAAGACATCGATGTAGTGAGTGTAGGCAGTGGCATCGCCTTAGCCGAAAGCGTGGCCCACAAGCTTGGCGTACAAGTCAATGTCTTTAAAAACTTTGGAACGGCTCAGTTGAAGGTTGAAGATTTAGAAGTGGAGTTTGTAGGGGCGCGTCGTGAATCGTATCGTACCGAATCCCGAAAACCTATTGTAGAAGATGGTACACTCCAAGACGACCAAAATCGCCGTGATTTTACCATCAATGCCATGGGGATAAGCCTGCATTCCAAAACTTTTGGGGAATTGGTCGACCCTTTCAATGGCATGGGGGATTTACGAAAAAAAATAATACGAACCCCCCTCAATCCCGAAATTACCTTCTCCGACGATCCGCTGCGTATGATGCGAGCGGTGCGTTTTGCGTCTCAGTTGAACTTTGACATAGATGCCGATACCTTTGACGGGCTGATTAAAACCGCTGAGCGAATTGATATTATTTCAAAAGAACGTATCAATGACGAACTCAATAAAATCATTCTATCGCCCGTACCATCGTATGGATTCAAGTTGCTACACCAAGCGGGTATCTTGAAAAGAATTTTTCCGGAGTTTGTAGAGCTGCTAGGTGCTCAATATCAAGATGGCAAAGGGCATAAAGATAATTTCTACCATACTTTACAAGTCTTAGACAATATTTCCAAAAATACGGATAACCTTTGGCTTCGATGGGCAGCTATCATGCACGACATAGCCAAGCCTGCTACCAAGCGTTTTGACCCTAAAGTAGGGTGGACTTTTCATGGGCACGAAGACCTTGGCGCGCGCCTTACACCACGGATTTTTCGTCAGATGAAGCTCCCTATGAACGAAAATATGAAATTTGTTCAGAAGCTGGTGCGGTTGCATTTGAGACCTATTGCCCTCACCAAGGAAGAAGTCACTGACTCGGCACTGCGGCGGCTCCTCTTTGATGCGGGAGATGATTTAGAGGCTCTCATGACGCTTTGTAGGGCCGATATTACTTCCAAAAATCCTGACAAAGTCAAGAAGCATTTGACCAATTTTGATAAAGTTGAGCAAAAACTTTATGATTTAGAAGAAAGAGACCAAATCCGAAATTTCCAGCCCGTGATTTCGGGTGAAGTCATCATGAAAACATTTGGTATTTCGCCTTCTGCCGAAGTCGGTATCATCAAAACCGCCGTTCGTGAGGCTATTTTGGACGGTATCATTCCTAATATCTATGAACCTGCCTTCGCTTTTATGGTTGAAGAAGGAAAAAAACTAGGGCTTACTCCCCAAACCGCTTCTTAAACTTGTCAGTAGCATTTAGGGGTGAGTTAAGTAAAATTTTATTTGGGCTTCGGCACGGGCATTTCATCAATGCCTAAAGTACTCAAGGTAGGATTGAGAATTTGGGGGGTAATGGTGATTTTGAATACTTTGTAGCCTGCCACATCAAAATCACAACTATACTTTCCTTTGGCGTGTAGGCTTCGGTACACTGCCGAATAATTGAGCTTAAGAGGCCACCCGTTGAGGGCAAGTTGAGCGGAGATATTTTCGATGGTCTTCTTCAAATTTGAAAAATAACTCACAAACGGCTCTCTCTCTCGAAGGTTGTTGAGGGCACCTATATAGGTGACTTTTACTTCGTATATCGTTTGTTGCAACATCGCTTAGGGGTTGGGATAAGTGTAGTTTAAACTACTTTTTGCAATAATAATCCGTTTTTTTGAAAAATTATTACATTATTTTCTGGCCAATCTTGATTGGCTTAATGTGACGAAAGCCTTTTAGTGCTTTTTATAATGACTGTTTTTCAGCGTCCCAAATGCAAGGAGATAACAGCACGAGGTAGTTTAAACTACATTTTATGAAATTTCTTCATATTTCTGAAAAATTATGATTCTATTTTTCATTCCATAAACTATTTAGTAGCCTTCGGCGTTTTATATACATCTGCGTCACTCCGCAACAAAAGCCGCTTCCTCAAAAGCGGCTTTTGCTATTTTTAATCATCTGCTTTGGGCAATTGTATTCCAACCTAGCGTACTAATGTTACGCTTTTGAAGAGGTTGGTCTGTTTTCTTTCTGCTCGTTTTTGTAGGCTGTCGTAGCTGTAGTGGTGGTAATAGCTGCTCTGAAATCAGACAAACTGCTTATGTTTCTTTTTCGTTGATTTTTATTGGAAAATGGTTTGAAATAAAAAATAATATTTTGGCGAGTTAATTTCTTGTAGAGCTATTAGTTCGTGTGTAAATTGCGTTTGTCAAAAATTACTTTTGCACCCATTCATTTAAAAGTGCCCTTTTTTCATATATGAAGAAACTTTACCTGCTACCTTTGTTTTTTTTTGCTTCTTTTTCAAATTCTTTTGCACTCGAAAAAAACGCTTGGAACGATTTTGAGGGAAAAATTGGCACCTCAGAAATGAGAATTTCTCTTTTTCTTTTTGACGATGGCGTCATCAAAGGAAATTATCTCTATAAAAGGTATCAGACCAAAATTGAAATTACGGGACATCTGAAAGGCGATGAAATCGAACTGACCGAAACCTTCAACGAAAAAGAAACGGGTTTTTTCAAAGGAAAAGTGATTAGCGGTGATTTGGAAATGCTTGAAGGAGATTGGAACAATCCCTCTGGTACCAAAAGAGTAAAGTTCAAAATGACCCTAGCGACTATTTGTAGTGGAAGCTATGAGCGCCGTTACAGTGATTTGTACGGTACAACCGTCGAGGTGGAAGAGTTTGTGAAGCGGCTTAAGTCGGCGATATTGATGAATGATAGAAGATGGGTGTCAAATCATGTTTGTTATCCTATTTCGGTGGTTGTGGGTAAAAAACAACTGGAAATAGTAGACCCCAAAAGTTTTTCGAGGATGTTTAATGTGATATTTCATCCAAAATTTAAAGCTGATTTGCCATTTTATTACTGGGCCAATCTTTTCACCGATGGCCAAGTGGCGGTATTTGGATCAGGGCAAATCTGGATTAACAATAAGCCCGATGACGGCGTCACTCCTTTGGATTATTGTATCGTAGCTATCCACAACTGATTCACTTCAATGCCTTTTTTGGGGCAATCACGCCAGAACTTTTCTTAGCCTTTTTGTTGAAAAAGGCTTTGTTTTGGTATATTCTAATCCGTTTTTAATCTCTCCCTCTATATTCTAATTGCATTCTAATTCAGGTCTTAGGCGTCTTTAATGTGGCTGTTGTAGCTTTGTAGATGTAGAGACAAAGCTTCAAACGATTGGTCAAATTGTATACAGAATTTTGCTTAAAAAAATCTTAAACAAAATTCGCTCAATTAGACTCCCTAAGAAACGTATGAAAAAAACGATACTCATTCCGACCGATTTTTCTATTGAATCTTTGATGTTGTTGAAGCGAGCTATCGTGAATGTGGAAGCGGATGAACTTGATATTATTTTAATGTTTTCGGCTTATTCGCCAGATTCTATTACGGAGTTGCTGTTTTACTCTCCCAAAGAAATGGTGGATAAACTAATAACGGATGATTTTAAGGAAGCATGTAGTATTCTCCAAAACAAATACTCTTCCAAAATAGCGAGTATAACCATAGAAGTATTTCATGGTGAAAGCAGAAGTGTGTTTAATCATTTGGTCGAAAGTCGGCAGATTCAGGAGGCATTTATTCCTAAGAAATATAGTTTTAGACATCATAAAAATAGCTTTGATCCACTGCCTTTTATTCGCCAAAGCTCACTCCAAATCACAGAAATAGAGTGGGAGACTAACAAGAAAAAGCCCGAAAAAGACAGTATTGCGGAGTTGTTTTTGGATTGAGACAGAATCGAATCGTAACCAAATACAACAATGAATCACGCAAAAACCCCTACCACTATCAGTGGACGTCTCAAACTCTTCTTTACTTTTTTTGATAGTAGATGGGAAGATCTACAACCTCACAATTGGAAAACAACGGTATACCGAGATTTTAGTGCGGGGCTGATTGTGGCAATGACGGCTATTCCGATGGCAATGGGCTTTGCAATGGCCATGGGAATGAGACCCGAGCATGGTATCATTGCGGGGGCGTTGGCGTGTGTGATAGGGCGGACTTTCGGAGGGTCTAAATATCAAGTATATGGCCCTACGGCGGCTTTTATTCCGATTGTAGCGGCTTTGATTGCAAAATACCAGACCAATGGCGGAAGTTTTGAACAGGCGCATGGATTCCTTATTTTTTGTTCGATTTTGGCCGGAATTACCTTGGTGATCTTTGGCATTTTTGGGTTGGGAAAATACGCCAAATTGGTCCCTAATTCAATCATCGTAGGATTTACAGTGGGTATTGCTACCGCGATTGCGCTTACCAATTTTGAAGATATTTTGGGAATAGAAAGTTTTAAAGATTTGCTAGGGCAGGACGAAGATATCAAAGGCGGAATTTTTAAGAACCTTGCCACTGCCCTCAACAATCTCGACAAAATCAACTTATGGTCGGTCTTTTTGGGAGTGCTTACCTTTGCATTGACCAAAACCCTGCTTCGGATTTCGATTTTTATTCCTGGGCCAGTGATAGCGATGGGAGTAGCTACTTTGTTGTCTGCTACGGTACTATCCGACAAGGGTATCATTTTAGTGAAAGATATTTATGGCTCTATTCCCAACAACTTCTTTGTGTTTACGGCGCCTTCATTACCTGCCATGACTCCAGCCGTGTTTTTAGACATTATTTATTTTGTGGGAGCGATCGTATTTGTGTCTGGGGTAGAGAGTATTTTGTGCTCATCGATGGCCGATAAACTAGCGGGCAACAAAGGCACCCCTTTCAATCCTGATAAAGAATTTTTTGGGCAAGGTATGGTTCAAATCATCACCCCTTTGGTACAAGGCTTTCCTTGTACAGGTGCCTTAGCTCGAACTGCCACAAGCATCAAAGCTGGTGCACAGACTCCTTTGGCGGGTTATTTCAAAGCTGTTTTGAAGCTTAGTATGGCTTTTTACTTGGCACCCTATCTGGAATTAATTCCTATGGCGTGTATTGGCGGGATTTTGGTATGGGTAGCTAGCAACATGATTAAACCTGCCGAAATCAGAGAAATAAAGGCTTTAGGAAAGTTTGAGTTTGCAATGATGGTATACACTGCTGTAATGGTACCTGTTACGGACTTTCTTACGGGAGTACTCTCAGCGATGGTGCTTTATTTTGTGGTGCACAAATTTTATACAAGAAAAAGAAAACCAAAATTACCAATACCTGCCTAAGAGCTATCATGGGTGTAAAATGCTTTGAATGCCAATGAGCGGTTATGAACTATATGCTTTTGAGGTTTTTTTGACGAATTTAGTTTAGATTATTAGAACAAATGATTCATAACCTGTACCTACGCTTGTGGGTACAGGTTTTTTTTAAGGAATTGAAATGTATAGTTTTGGTTTTTCTTCGAAATCAAGTCAACATTTCGGTGAAAAGTAGTGTTTTCAATGTTTGAAAGCGTTTGTTAAAACCAATTTGTATTGCTATTCCATGAAAAAAATATTGCTGGTAGAAGATGAGGTGCATGTGGTCTCGTTTATTAAAAAAGGACTTACCGAAGAAGGTTTTGAAGTAAGTGTGGTGTTTGATGGTAAAACTGGAGTGCAGATTTTCAACGACCGCTCTTTTGATTTGGTGATTTTGGATATTATGCTGCCCGAAATGAATGGGCTGGAGGTGTGTAAAGAGATTCGGAAAGTAAACACTTCCGTTCCTATTTTATTTTTGACTGCCTTAGGAACCTCCGAAAATATTGTGTTGGGGCTAGAAACAGGGGCCGACGATTATCTAGTCAAGCCTTTTAAATTTATTGAGTTGGTGGCGCGTATCAAAACCCTGCTACGGCGTACTGAGCACGTTAGTGCCCAACAGCCTGATCCACAGGGGGATTTTATTTTTAGAGTGGGTGATTTGGAACTCAACGATTATACCAAAACCGTATCGCGTGCGGATAGGGTGATTTCGCTTACCACTACCGAATATCGTCTACTTTTGTTTTTTATGAAAAACAAAAGTAAAGTAGTGTCAAGGGTTGATATTTTGGAAGAAGTATGGGGCGTCAACTTTGATTTGGGAACCAATGTGGTGGATGTGTACGTAAATTATCTGCGAAAGAAAGTAGATTTTGTTCCTGAAAATAAGTTGATTCATACAGTGATAGGCATGGGCTATGTCTTGAAGGAGCATTGAAATAACAAATGATAAGAAAAGTAAGGATTGATGAAAACCCAAACTAAAACCAGCTTATTGCTACTGAGTGCTTTTTTGGTGATTGTGATGATATTTAGTGGGTTTGTATATTTTTCGGTGGCCAATTATTCCTACAAAGATTTTTATAAACTACTAGAAATTAGGGCGTTTACAACGGCGCGTGTAGAGCTGCATCGGGGTTTTGACACCGAAGTGACCGAAATCAATGCGCTGCACAATGAGTTTTTTGATAAGCTTCCGCAGGAACATGATTACTTTTTTCCGTTGACTCCCGCCAAAACTTTTGAAGAGGAAGCTAAAAAACTTAAACTTCCTATTACTTTTTTTGAGACGATTCAAAAAGAAGGCAAAACCGAATACAGCGACAATGGTCTTTTTTATGTAGGTATCAAATACAATAGCCCCAAAGGAGAGTACATCGTAGTGGCTTCGGCCGAAAATTATTTTGAGCTTCATCATTTTGTGTATTTGCGCAAAACCTTGTTTTTGGCGATAGCAACGGCATTTTTGTTTTCACTTTTTATTTCGGTATATTTTTCAAAATATGTTTTTAATCCTCTCACTAAAATTACCGAACGGGTTAAACAAATTAGTTCCGAAAATCTGCATTTACGCCTCGACTTCGCCAATACCCACGACGAACTCAATGACTTGGCGAAGACGTTCAATGATATGCTCAATCGTATTGAAACTTCTTTTGAGACTCAAAACAATTTTATTAGTAATGCTTCTCACGAATTGCGAACGCCTCTGACGGCGATTATCGGAGAAGCGGATGTAGCCTTGGCAAAAGTCCGAAAACCCGAAGAATATATCGAAACCATCAGGATTATATTAGTAGAAGCCGAAAAATTGGAAAAGAAAACCCAAGCTCTTTTGTTTTTGGCTCAAACGGGCTTTGACGGCAAAATCCAAAAATTTGACAAAGTACGGGTTGACCAGTTGCTGTGGGATGTGAAAGAAACCGTTGAGAAAATAAACCCGAAAAGCTCAATTCGGATAGACATGAGCCTGCTGCCCGAAAACCCCTCTAAACTAAAAGTAAAAGGCAATGAGCAACTTCTTCATTTGGCCCTGAGCAATATCATCAGTAATGCTTGCAAATACTCTGATTATCAGACGGTCAATGTGTCGATTGGGTCGTCTGATAAAAAGGTTTTTATCGTGGTAAAAGATGCGGGTATTGGTATTCCCGAAAACGAGCTTAAATATATTTATGTACCTTTTTTTAGGGCATCCAACACCAAAAATTACGAAGGGTATGGGATAGGTCTGCCTCTTACCAAAAACATTATACGTATGCACGAAGGAGAGATTCTGGTGTCGTCGATTCTCAATAGTGGCACTACTGTACAGATAAATCTGCCGATTGGGAATTATGAACTATAAGGTATATTGCTACTTTGATAAAGAAACTCCTACTTTGATTTGGGGAGAGCGAATGCCGGGGCTAATTTCGCCCGTCGGAATTACCACCTTATGGTGCCATATTACTAATGGAGTAGTAACCGCCGCTTCACTTTTGGGGTTTGAATCAGCAGACGGGATGGTGTCTACGATGCGCCATGTGTTGGTATTGGTGTGGTAAGCAAGCACTTCTTTTCTAAAGCCCGGATGTTTTTCTTTGAGTTCGAGTACGCGATGAGCATTCACACCGTCGTCGCCCCCAAAAATCATTAATTCGGAATTTGGGCCTGAAAAGGCGGGCGAAGGCGCTGCCGCTACAGCATGAGGTAAGGAGGTAAGCGATTTCCATTGGTGGGTCTTAGGCTCAAAACGCCAGGCATCATTTAAGTAAGTGCGGGTGGGCTGTGAAGTAGCTGGATTGTTACTTAATTTGACCCCACTAAACAAAAAAAACGTCCCTTTTTGAGCACCTGCTACGGCAAGCATTCGTCCATGATTAGGGAGAGAAGGAAGCGCATTCCATTGTTTTTTTTGAAGGTCAAATTCCCAAAATTGCTGCGTCGTAATCGTATCCGAAGGCGCGTGTGTACCCCCTGCTACATATACTTTGTTGTCAATAAGTGCCCCAGAAGCATAAGCAAGCGGAGATGGAAGCGGGGGTAACGGAGTAAAGCGTAGTTGGCCGTGCGTCCATTCTATATAAAAAGCCTCTTTAAAATGCTGTTTGGCATTGGCACCCCCTACGCAAAATATCCCGTTTGGGGTAGTGATGGATAGCCCGTATCCCATCGCTTGAGGGAGCTTGCCCGCTTTTTTCCAAGTGCTTGTGGGAGATTCTAATACATAAATATCATCGTACCAAGTTTTGGGAGCTTTCCCCCACGGGCCTGCATTGTGGGGGAAATTGGCTCCCCCCGCTACGATAAGTGCGCCATTGCTGACACCACTGTAAGCCCCCGCAAACCCTACGGCGTCGGGCAAAGGGGGGAGGTATTCCCACTCAAAAGCGCGGGAGGAAGGTTGACTCATCATTTTAAGGCTCACAATGCTCAATAAAAAAAATAGAATCGGGCGAATCATGCAGGTATGCTTTATTTCTGGGGTGCAAGGCTGAGGTTCAGATGATCAAAAAACTGAATAGACGACAGTTGTTCAAACAGTTGATGCGAGTCTTCATCAGACAAAGCTTGAAGCGGCAAACGACAAGGCCCTAAATCAAAACCTATCATTTTCATAATGGCTTTTTGAGCCGGAATGGGCGGATATTTAATAAAAATTCGGACCATTTCTACCAACAGAAGCATGAGTTCTTGGGCTTTGTCGAGCTGCCCGTTTTCAAAATACTGACGTACTTTAAGGTACAAAGGTGCGGCAAAATTGAAGGTACTTCCAATCGCCCCTTTGGCTCCTACAACGAGAGCCGAAAGGTAGTTTTCGTCAAAACCATAGAGTACATCGTATTTTTTTTGTTTGTAATTGAGGCACGATTGGTACTCCCAAATAGTAAAAGCGGTGTATTTGATACCTACAAAATTGGGGATTTGTTGTTCGGCCAACTCCATAAATGCCACCGTATCAATCGAGATACCCGTCAGCATAGGAATATGATAATAATAAAAAGGTAAAGTAGGCGCGGCGGATGCAATCGCCGTCATACAATCGGCTAGGTTTTGGACAGAGGTAGGTTTAAAATAAAAAGCGGCTACCGACGAAATAGCATGGGCGCCTGCTTGCGCTGCGTGACGGGCTAATTTCTGCGCTTCGGCAATGCTGGCGTGTCCTACGTGGCTAATGATGTACAATTGACCTTTGGCAGATTGAATCACCACTTCCAAAATCTGCATCCGCTCTTCGAGGGTAAGATTGGGGCCTTCGCCGTTGCTACCACACACAAAAATACCTTTGACGCCGCTGTCAATCAAGTGTTGTACTAAATCAGGAATCAATTCATAATGGACACTCCCGTCGGGGTGAAGGGGAGTAAAAAGAGCGGCAATGAGGCCATCGAAGTGCTGTGTTGTCATAAATATATTGAGTGCTAAGCACCGTTAATTGTTATCTGTTAATTGTGAATTACCGATACGGTTTTTGGGTTGATAATCAGTGTGTTAATGTGGTTTGCTAAAACATTTTATCAAATTCCTCTACCTTAAACCGAACTGCTACTACCGAATGCTTTTTGGTACCGGGTTGGTATTTGATATAAGTAGTAGCTACAAAAGTACCGTCAGACAGCAATTCCAAACCGGGATAGCCGCAGTCGGGCCCCGCAAAACTGTGAAGAAGTTTGACGCGATACTGTCCCGAAAGACCATTTTTGATGTCGTTGTAAGTACCTACCCAAGCCACAAAATGCCCTTTGGTGGGGCTATTGGGAGCCATGTCTCTAAACACCGAAACGATTCGTCCGTCGGAGGTGTAGCGTATCATGTGGCGGTCGCCGGTGAGTCCCCAAGGGGTTTCGGTAGGCACCGACCATGTTTGCCCTTCATCGGTAGAGACCATCATCAGAGAGTGATTTTTGCGTTGGTTTTCTCGCATGATGCAGAGGAGTTCTTTGCCGTTGGGAGAGCGAAATACCGCCGGCTCGCAAGGAGAGCGGCCTTCCATTTCGCAGACCATCACAGACTCCCCCCAAGTGACACCACCATCTTTGGAGATAGATTGCCAAATTTTGAGAGGAGCTTTGTCTTTGTCGTCAGGGCCACGATGGTAGAGTCCTAGATAGTCGCCGTTGTTGAGTTTGATAATACTCGAAAAGGCCATGATGCAAGGTTTCCCCAAACTTCTGACCGGCGTCCAGGTTTTGCCGCCGTCTTCGCTCCACGTTTGCGACATGGCAGGGCGAGCCGCAAAAACCATGAGTCGTTCTTTTCCCGCAGGGTCTTTGAGCCAATAAATACTGGGACAGTTGAAGGTAGTTCCCCAATCGGCTGGGGTCGGAATCATCTGCCATTGTTTGCCGCCGTCGGTGCTCTTGGCCAAAGGCCCTGCTTTTCCGCCATGATTGTAAGACCAAGCGGCATAGATGGTTTGGCCGTCGGGCATCAAGACAGTGGTGGGATGCCCTTGGTAAATGTCGTCGGTACCTTGAGCAATCACGATTTGGCGATTTTTTTCGGCCGATACGTCCAAAATTGGAAGATTTGCCCCTGATTTTTGCGCCCAAGAAGTGGCACAAGATGCTAATAGTACAAGCGAGAATAAGCGATGTTTCATCATTTTTTCAATATTTCGGAGAGGTCAATTTGTTGAAATACCAAATCGGCTTGACTACTTTCATAGATAATACCAATGGTGTTTTCGTTGAGTGAAGTCAAACAAGAATAGCCGCGTCCTTTCAATTCGTCTAGCAAAAGCCACTTATCCGACGGCCACGTCAGTCCGTCATCCAAGCTGGTTTTGAGCGTAATATGGGTACGGTCTACTTTTGAATTAGGATTTGAGAAAAGCAAAATACTCTTTTTCTTTTTGTTTTGTACAAAATCATGTCGGTGTAGTGAACCCATGCAGGTCGGTTCGGGCAATGCGCCATCAGAAGAAGGATGACGAGTCCAAGTTTTTCCCAAATCGCGGGTAGTAGCTACTTCTCGGCCATTGCGCGCAGAGGTATCGTTACGGTTTTTGTTGGCTCTCATGTTGAGCATGATGCTTCCGTCGGAGAGTTGGGTGGCCATATTTTCGGTGGTGCTTTCGATGCTTGCTTTTGGGCTAGTTTGCCACGTTTTACCTCCGTCTTGGCTGTAAGTGATGTTAGAAAAAGCCTCGCCTGTATGGTCGCGCCCTTGAGTAGGAAAAACCAGCGTGCCATCTTCAAGCGTAATTCCGTGCCCCGGTGCGGGCGCCCACAGCCACCACTCTTCCTTTTTACACATTTTGGTAATATTGACGGGTTCGCTCCAGGTTTTGCCGTCGTCGGTACTTTTTACAATCAAAAACTGGGACGTTTGTTTTACATCAAATCCAGGCTGAGAGCCTTTGGTACGCCATTGATGATTCCACTCTTTGCTATTTTCGTTGAGCCCTTCGAGCCATTTCCCTTGGTCATTGATGACTCCGTACATCCACAAACCAGCCAAGTAAATGGTATTGGAGTTTTTATCGACCAAAATACACGCATCCGATACTCCATTGAATTTTTGGGGCAATCCTCCCCAAGTACCCATATCCATCGCGACGCGCATTGGTTCCCAAGTTTTGCCACCGTCGGTACTGCGGCTAAGTCCAATGTCGATGTCGCCTTGTAAATCGCGAGAGCTATTGCGACGAGCATCGTACACGGCCAAGAGGGTGCCTTGATGGGTAGTCACAAGCCCCGGAATACGAAAGGTATGGACATTGTCATCGCCATGCTGACGTACTGCTACGCCGATGCGTTGTTTTGTAGGAATGGGAGAAGTTTTGGGACTGATGTTTTGTTGATTGACGGTGATATTGGTGCAATTAACATCCACAAAATGCTTTAAGTCAGCCTTTTCGCTGAGTTCTAACGAAAGCCAAAAATAATGATTGCCAGGGCCTAATGTTTGAGTGGCCGAGAGTGAAAAAGTACCTTTTGTAATCTCCTTTTGGGTAACTAGCTTGGCAGGGGCAGCTTTGAAAGCTGAGTCTGTACCGCTAAAGTACAACTTGATATTTTTGAGGTCTTTGAGGGAAGTAGTTCCGGTAGTATTAAAATCAAAACTTGATACCGACACTGAAGATTGAGAAGGTGAAACCCATACTTGAAGGCGAATGACAGGATTGTCGGATTTGCCTTTAAGTACGGGTGTCACAAACTGCTTTTCGGTCACCGTGATATTTTGCGCAAAAGCGGTCTTATGGGCTAGCTGCCATCCTAAAATGGTGTGGATAAAAATTGACAAAAATGAAATTCTCATAAAAATCAAAAGAAATAAGGGATGACAGTAAATAAGTGTTTGTGCACAGTTAATTATGCTTAATAATCAATACAACAACGGCACTAATACCCTTCCGTTTGTTTCAATAAATTATTGTTTCCTAAAACAGTGGTATTGAGTGGCCAAAACAGGGGTGTTTTTTTACCTACTAAGTTAGGCACAAGTGTATAAACATCAATAGTGCCGCCTTTATGAAATCTAACAAGGTCGTACCAACGTTTGTTTTCAAAAAACAATTCGCGTCCGCGTTCGTCCAAAATCTCTTTTTCGAGGGCTTTTCCACTTCCGTTATACTCGCTAAGACCAGCCCGCGCTTTTACTTTGTTAAGATTGGTAAGTGCTTGTGCCGTATTTCCTAAAGCGGCATAGGCTTCGGCTTTCATGAGCAATAAATCGGCCAAACGGAAAATGATGATTTCATTGTCAGAAACGCGGTCGTCGGTATATTTGGTGCCCGAATATTTCGTAATCCACGCTACTTTTGGCCCCGTGCTTTGTCTTTCTACAATCCAAGTAAAGGGGATGCGCTTGTCTTTGGGATTGGCGGCAAACAAAGCCCTTGACAGCGGACTAATCTGGTAAGCTCCTTGACCCGTAGCAGCAGTTTGGGTAAAAGGAATGCTGTCGAGGTTGAGTGCGCCTTGAATGATAGCCAAAAAAGGAAGCGCATTGACGCCGTAATTACCGCCTGTTTCGTCGCGACTAAAAAAGGCCGAAAGAATGATTTCGGGATTGGAAGTAGCCCGAAGCGCCGTTACGTTTTTGAAGTCGGCATTGAGCGATACGCCCGTAGCTTCTACTTCTGTGATAGCCGCAATCGCATCGTTGAAATCCTGTGCGCCACCGCCGAGTACCTTTCCGCTCCAAAGCTTGGCCTCTGCTTTGAGTGCTTGCACTGCTCCGTAAGAAAAACGATACTTGCTTGGGTAAGACGTGGTCGAAAAGCCACTAATACCTTTGTACTGCTGAATTGCCATGTCCAAATCGGCTTGGATTTGTTTCATCACATCAGCTGATGAGGCACGGGGCAGCAAGGGTACATTTTCGTCTACTACGGCTTGGAGCATTAGAGGCGTATCACCAATAATACGGGTCAGGTGAAAATAAAAATAGGCTCTTAGGGCATAGGTTTCGGCCAAAATCCTCTTTTTGAGGTCGGGATTATTGGCAAAAGGAAAACTTTCGATTTTTAGCAAAAGTAAGTTACAATGCCCAATAGCACGGTACCAATCGTTGTAATTGACGGCTCCCGAAGTAGCAGTGATATTTTGTGACCAAGCTACTCCAAAACGAGAGTTGGAGGCGGCAACCAATTCTTCGCCTCTCTCCATGCCATAGGTGACGTTGTTGGAGAAAGTGCGCATAAAGGTATAAATACCCGTGAGATAAGGTTCAAAGTCACCTTCATTCTGGAAATATACTTCTTCGGTAATGCTCGATTGGGGCTTGACATTCAACAAGCTATCACAACTTGTGAGGCTCGATGCCGCTATCAAGAAGGGAACGATGTATAGGATTGTCTTTTTCATTTTTTTGAAATCAAGGTTTTGATTGTCTAAAATCTTATGGTCGTGCCCAAAGAAAATTGTCTTGGGCGCGGATAACCGATGGCGTCAAAACCCGTATAAGTTTCGGGATTGATACCTTTGTACTTGGTCAGGTAGCCAAGATTAAAAACACTAGCAAATACATTTACGCTTTGGAGGTGAATTTTTTGGAGCCAAATCCGTGGAAGATCATAACTGAGCGAAACCTCACGAAAAGCCAAAAAGTCGCCTTTTTCAATCATGGTTGATACGTCCGAGGCATAGCTGTTGTTGTTGCCGAGCGTCGCTGAGCGCAAGTAGTTACGTTGACCAAAATCAAAATCAGCAAATGAAAAACGAGCGTATGTTTTGCCTACGTCACCGGGTTTTTGCCAAATATCAGGGCCAATCGCCTGCATAGGAGCACCTTCGTTGAAAGCCCGACCTTGACCCAACGAACGAGCCAACGCGCCATTGCTGATGATGTGACCCAGGGCATAATCGACCGCGATTTTGAGAGACAAAGATTTGTAAGACAGCATATTTTGCATCCCGCCGATTTTGTCGGGGTTGCGGTAGCCCATGAATACTTGGTCTTTGGTGTCAATCACGCCGTCGTTGTTGATGTCGGCAAAAATGAAATCTCCCGCGTGTTTTTTAGTGGCAATTCCCGAGGGTGAAGCAAGGTTGTCTTTCTTCGTGGCATTCCAAGCATTGGCTTCTTCTTCGGTGGCAAATACCCCCAAGACTTGATACGCGTACAAACCATAGGGGCGTTCGCCTTCGGCCAAGCCACCTGCGTCGATTTCTTGCTGAGTAGCAGGGTCATATACGCGGTCTCCACCTTGGCGGTTTTTGAGGCGGCCATTGTCAGGCAGTTTGATGACGGTGGTGCGGTTGAGAGCAAAAGAAAAATTAGTACGCCACGAGAAGTCACCTTTTTTCAAAATAGTAGCCCCAATTTCGACTTCTACACCTCGGTTTCTTAGAGTTCCGTTGTTGTAAACAATCGACGGGAAAGGCGCTTCTGAAGGTAGGGGTTTGGAAGCAAGTCGGTTTTTGGTCATTTTGTTATAAAAATCGACCGTTAGCGTTACACGGTCGTTAAACAAGCCTGCATCAAGGGCCAAATCGGTGGTTTCGGTCGATTCCCATCTGAGGTTAGGATTGGAGAGATTGCTCCGCAAAATCCCCGAACCCAGCGCGTAGGTTTGGGCCGAATAGCCGCCGTACGTATCGGTAATGCTCAAATCGCTCGAACCTGCTTGCCCCCAGCTTGCCCGTAATTTAAGCATACTAACAGGGCTGAAACGCCAGAAGTTTTCTTTATGGATATTCCAACCTACGGATGCAGAAGGAAATAAAGCGTACTTGTTTTGGGGGGCAAAGTTGGAAAACCCATCATAGCGAAGTGCGCCACTGAGGAGGTATTTGCTATTGTAATCGTAAATAAATTGACCAAAATAACTAGCCGAGCGCGATTCTCCTAGCGTAGTACGGAAGTCGGTGACATTGGTATTCACTACCCCATTGATGACCGTCGTGGTAGGTTCGTTGATGGTATAAATATAATCGTTGGTTGCCCGTTGCGAACCGATATTGATGACATTGTTGGTAGACCTTGTGAAGTTAAAACCTGCCAAAAGGGTGAAGTTGTGCCTATCTTTCACACTAAAGTCATACTGCAAGATTTGGTCAATCATGAGTTGACGAGAATTGTCGATATTTTCGTTTTTCTGGCGTTGGGTAGGGGGCTGAATCTCCGCCGCAGGTGTGCCTTTGCGCATAAACATATACCGATAATCCTGAATCAGGTACGAAAACGAGGGTTTAAAATGCAGTCCTTTGATGAGCTCCCAATCTCCCGCCACGCGCGAGACAATCCGCTCAGTAGATACCCGAAGGTCGTCGTATTGGAGGGTGTGAAAGCGATTACGGGTGGAGTAGTTTTCGCCCGGCATGGGGTTACCATCGTCTTTAAACAAGCGAATCAAAGGCGTGATGCGCGTGGCGCGGGTAAGGTCATTTTGAAAAGCTTCGACGTAGTTGGGCAATACATTTTGATAATTGAGCATGGCGTCGAGTCTAAAACGGTCGCTCACTTTGAAGCCAAAGTTTCCTAAGGCATCGTATCTTTTGTAATTCGTACCCACAAAAGTTCCTGCTTGGTCGGTGTAGCCAAACGATACGTTGTAATTGGCCTTTTCGCTACCGCCGTCGATTGAGGCATTATGGTTTTGGGTTACGCCCGTGTTCCAAAGCAAATCTTGGTAATTGTTGTCGGCATACAGGAGTTTTGTGCCGGGATTGATGGGGTCGTCCATGGTTTTCCAGCCTTTTGCCAATAGATTGTTGACGTACTCTTGGCCTTCCACGGCCACGATGTTGTCGTAAAGGGCTGTTAAGTTGATATTGGTGCCGTATTGACCTTTAGCGGTATAAACGCGCGTCCCTGCCGAAAATCCACCATTGTTCAACAGGTTGTTTTTGTCGAGTGGGTCAAAGGTATTTTTGACCGTTGTACGTGCCAAAGTGAGATACTCGCTGGCACTGAGGTATTTATAATCGCGCGACATGGTTTCCCAAGTAGTGCGGTGATTGATAGTAACATTGGGACGAGAGTTGAATTTGCCGCCTTTGGTTTTGATTACAATCACCCCATTGGCACCCCGCGCGCCGTAGATAGCAGTGGCGGCGGCGTCTTTCATGACTTGAAACGACTCTATGTTGTCGGGATTGATGTCATTCAAAGACCTAAACACGCCATCTACAATCACCAACGGACTGCTACCGTCGGAAGCACCCACAGCGTTGCCGCCGCTATTGCCCAGCCCTGAGCCATATACGTTGAGTTTAGTACCACCCCTGATGATGATGTTGGTGGCACCCGCGCCCGGTTGTCCCGACGAAATAGGAACCGAAACCCCCGCTATTTTGCCTTGCATGGCTTGAACAGGGTTGGGGTTGGTGGTGTTTTTGAGTTCGTCTGGATTGAGTTTCGAAACCGCCGCCGAAGTTTTAGCCCTTGACTGTTGGGTGTAGCCTACTACCACTACTTCCCCCAGCGCTTTTACATCTCCTGAGAGCTTTACATCAATGATACTGCGGTCGTTGACGGGAATTTCTTGGGCTTCAAATCCAACCGAAGAAAAGACAAGGCGACCATTGCGAGGTACACTAAGGCTAAAAGCGCCGTTGACATCGGTCGTAGTTCCGGTGGTAGTACCACGGAGGGCAATGCTCACGCCGGGCAGGTTTTCGCCGGTATCTGCCGACTTGACCGTTCCTTTGACGGTAATGTTGGCTACTTGGGCAAAGAGTGGTGCCGTAATCCATAGGCAACAGCAAGCCCATAACCCAAACAAGTAGTTTAGTTTCATTTTTGGAAAAGGGTTTAGTCGAGTTATAATTAGTATAGTAGTTATGTACTACATAATTGCAAATGTAAACTACCTTTTACTTTATTTCCAAATAATTTTTAAGAAAAAAGTACAAAAACTGTGATTGTGTGGGTATTAGGGGGCTACGGCCAGCACCGCAGGCCAATGGGGAGAGGCGGCTGCGGGCAGCATTTTGGGCAAAGCCACCGCTGCTGCCGCTGGAAGTGTGGCAGGGGTTGGGTGGTCGTTTGGCGTGGTATGGGCAAAGCTCAGCCCGCCCACCCATAGCCCCCAAAACAGGAGCAGGTGCGTAAAATAGCGTTTCATATATACGGCGTTATTCTTTCTTTTCTACAGACTTTATCAAACTTGGAAAGTCTTGTTGACTGCGATTAGTGGACTTTCCAAGTTGAAACCAACCAAACTTGGAAAGTCTTGTTGACTGCGATTAGCGGACTTTCCAAGTTGAAATCAACCAAACTTGGAAAGTCTTGCTGACTGCGATTAATGGACTTTCCAAGTTGAAATCAACCAAACTTGGAAAGTCTTGTTGACTGCGATTAGTGGACTTTCCAAGTTGAAACCAACCAAACTTGGAAAGTCTTGTTGACTGCGATTAGCGGACTTTCCAAGTTGAAATCAACCAAACTTGGAAAGTCTTGATGACTGCGATTAATGGACTTTCCAAGTTTTCAGAAAGCTACAATACACCTCTTACTGCTTTCAAATAGACACCTCGTCCCGTGCGTGTTTGGCCCGGTGCTACCGTCAACGATTGAGGACGACCTTCGGGGAGCGTGCGACCCACGTACAAAAACTCTCCCGAAGCTACATTCACAAACAACGACGGCCGCTGAGGAATACTGTAAGCCCCCAAATACATCAAATTGTAAGGCTGTAACTGCTCTTTTTGTACATCTATCACATACACCGCTGGGGCAAGGTTGGGCAAGTTCCCCTCGGGCGTGCGACGGTCTTTGGGGATTTCTCCCGCCACCAACGCATTGGCGATTTTTGCTAATTTCTTCTCCTGACGCTCCCCGTCGGTGACGGTATTGAACAACACATTTTTCCCACCCTTTTTCCATAGCCCTTTGGTGGTATAGAAAAGGCTATGCTCCAACACTTGCAAAGTATCATAAACCTACTATGGGAGAAACACTTATTCAAGCATATCTAAAAATTCTAAAAATGAATTAGCAATTAATCGAACGGGGATAAAATTCCTTTCCTCATCTTTTTCTTCTGAAATGTAAATCTTCCCAAGGTTCTCGCCAGTATGAGAAATGTATATCTTCCATGGACATGTAGTAAAACCGAAAGGGAATAAATATTCTCCATATTCTAATTGCTCTCCAAAAAAATCATAGTTTCCTTCAATAGATTTAAACTCTACAATTATACTACCATCATCCAAAGGCCTAATATCCATAACATCACAATTAAGAGGGTACTCTAAATTGATTTGAGTTTTAACTAAATCAGCTCCGTTAGCAAATAAATAAAAACTTCTTAATTGAAAAGGTAATTGTACCCCTAACTCCTGTTCGATTTTTGCAATTTCTGCCTCCATCAAAGGCGGATTACAATTTTTGAAATAGGGCTGAAATAAGGTTTCCATAATTAGTTACAAGGTTTGTTTATTAATGGACTTTCCAAGTTTTCAGAAAGCTACAATACTCCTCTTACTGCTTTCAAATAGACACCTCGTCCCGTGCGTGTTTGGCCCGGTGCTACCGTCAACGATTGAGGACGACCTTCGGGGAGCGTACGACCCACGTACAAAAACTCTCCCGAAGCTACATTCACAAACAACGACGGCCGCTGAGGAATACTGTAAGCCCCCAAATACATCAAATTGTAAGGCTGTAACTGCTCTTTTTGTACATCTATCACATACACCGCTGGGGCAAGGTTGGGTAGGTTTCCCTCGGGCGTGCGACGGTCTTTGGGGATTTCTCCCGCCACCAACGCATTGGCGATTTTTGCTAATTTCTTTTCCTGACGCTCCCCGTCGGTGACGGTATTGAACAACACATTGCTTTCTCCCGCTTTCCATAACCCTTTGGTGGTGCTCGGAAACTCTCCCGCTAGTTCATAATCAATCACTTGAAAAGGCCGTAAACCCGCCGTGGGGGTCGGCGTAGGTTCATTGATGACAATCGCCACGCGACCATTGGGCAAGGGGACACATTTGGGTAGGTGCTTGGTGACAGCTGCCCCCGCAAAATGCCGAGTGCGATACACTTTCTTGACGCTGCCGTCGGCTAGTAGGTGCATGGCTGTGTAAGACTTCCATTCGCCACTTAGGGTGGTCTCCCCTACGATGATGTTTTCTTGGTTGGGCAGCGAAAACAAATACCAATCTTGCTCGCAATCATCATTGCCCAGCATTCCACTAAAACCAAACACTACCGGCTTTTTGGTGTCTTCATCGCGGGTCCAGTAGCGTGTGTAGACAATGCCCGTGGCGTTGATTTTGACGTTGGCAATGGTGTATTTGAAGAGACCTTTGCCGAGCATGATACGCACAATGCTCTCTTGCTCGTTGGACGAAATCGTGAGCCGACCCGCAGGAGCATACTCATGCTCCAAATGAAAAGCGTGTTTAAAGATTAGCTGACCGTCGTTGGCTATTCTGACCAGCAGGAAGTTGGCATCTTTGTAGCCTTTCTCGCCCACGGGCAAGCCAAACACATAATCGTTGGCGATGGCCACCCCCGCACTATCGCTACTCGTCCACCCCTTGGCGTAGGACAGGGCGGAAGTGGTAGCCAAAATGAATTTATTAGCAATCTCGGGGAGTTCGACCGTGCGTATCACTTTGCCAGTGGCATCTACGGTGACAAAAGCGGGGGTACCGCTCCAACGCAAAACGGTGTAAGTCCCCGCCGCTGCATTGATGATAGGATCACCAATACGATTGAGGGGCAAGCCGCTATCCGCCAACTTGATGAGTTCTTTGGAACGAGGCTGGGCATATACTTGCTCCCCTGCATAGGGGGCGTAGTAGCCATCGGTGAGGTTGAGGAATGCCCACTGACGACGGTTATCTAGCGACAAATCGCTTTGTTGGAAGCGGTGGCCTCGGAATCCTAAAGTGGTGGCGTGGGGCCGCAGGTAGGCGTTGTAATCGACGGCGGTGGAGGCATCGCTCAGGATGCGATTGCCAGCCGTGGAGACACCTCCCGTGAGGCTAGTGACATCTAGCAAGCGGTAGGGCAACGAGAGGTTAAGGCCGCTGTTGAGGTTGAACATCACGCTGGAGGTAGTTTTAAAGCCCGTGGTGGGGTGGTAAGTGATTTCATCGTGACCGGGTAGGGCGTTTAAGCCTTTGGGTAGCCCTTTGGTCTCGACCCCTGGCTCAAAATAGCCCACGTATTGTTTGAAAACCCCAATCCGCAGCCCTCCTTGGGCATCGGTAGCGAGGTAGGGTATGTGGCCTTTGGTTTTGAGAATCTCCGTTTTGGCGTTGGCATCGGTCTCAGCGTGAAAAAGCAGTATAGAATCTCGACCCGTGACGCGGGGGCTGTATTGGGCTGCTTCTCGCTGGGCGAGGCTGGCAAGGGAAATACTACTAAAAATAAATATGTAAATACTCAGACGCATGGATAGAGGGTTTGAGGTAATTGGTTGTTTAGGTAAATGGATATTTTAAGTGGGGGTGCGTAAAATAGCGTTTCATAAATACGGCGTTATGCTTTCTTTTATACTGACTTTCTAAAACTTGGAAAGTCTCGGTGACTGCGTTTAATGGACTTTCTAAGTTTTTAGATTGCCTTCTCGTTAATTTCTTTTCTTGATGAATGATATTGAACAACACATCACCATGGTCGGTGTCCCATAGCAAAAATTACGAAATATAGCCCTTCCGGATTTTGTATTCTGCGTGCAAATGCCATTGATTTTTACGGTTGCTTAGTTGATATTCTAATTTGGTCGAGCCGTTGCAAACGGCTATTTATTTGGGGTACGCAGTGTTCTTTGAACACTACGCACAACGGGGGGGGCTTATGTATTTAGTTTACCAATCTAGTTCACCTTTTTCTTTCAAACTATATTGTAATGCAGCAAGCCCGTAACCTAAATTAAAAATATCAGAAGGAGAATATTTTGAAACTTTTATTGTACAAAACTCTACTTCATCATCTATGATTTCTACAATTTCAAAATCTGTTTGGTGTTTGGAGTTATAATCTTCTATCTTTCTCCTAAGGTGTTCAGGGAACATAACCATTATGGTAAATTGTAAATAATTATTTGATTCCATCGACTAAAATTAAGTTAACACTAGGGAACATATTATGAAATTGCTGGATTACGCCTTGACAGGATGGACAATATGGAAGTTCAGAAGCTATTTTTAAGGTACCTGTAACATTTGGATAAGTTTTCCCAGCTTGTGCGCCTAAATCGTGTGCTAGTTGATTTAACATTCTATATTCAGAATCTGTAATTCTTAGCCATTCAGTTCCATGAGCCCCTTGGACTGGAATAGCTGTAAAAATATGTATTTCATTCTCAGCAACTTCTATTGGAACACTTCTCCACATCTTATCATCAACATAACTTCCATTTACTGAACCTTCTATATATCCATAGTTTCCTCCACCCCCTACACTAGCCCTATGATCAGCAAATTTATTGACTGAATTTTTAATTTCATTTGGATTTGCTTGTCTTAATTTCGAGGGATTTGTTATTTGGATAGGATCTTTTGCAGCATTTTTTAGCCCTTTAACAAACGCAACTCTCCTTTTTTCAACTAAACTTTCAAAAGAAATTTTAACATCATTTAAATTATTAGGGAACTTTAAAATATAATTTGAAACATATTCAAGATTTTCGACACTGATTCTTAGTGTTTGACTAGAAATCATTGCTTCCCATACCTTAGTAAGCTCTGGTTTCTGCGAAATGGCACTTTCAAAATTAGGATTTTTGAAATCATCATCCAACTTCTTTAAGGCTTCGTCCGTCCACTCATCAAGATTTTTAATCTTAGCTAACTTGGCGGCGTCCAGCTTTTTTGCCCAATCCGATACATTTCTATAAGCTGCTATCAGGGCCGCTTTGGTTGCCGTGGCCTTGGCAATGGTAGAGGTGATTGCCCCTCCTTTGATGATACTTCCAATCGCAAACAAATCACGACCTGCTTGGTAACCTCGGCGGTAAGGATCACTGTATATTTCAAGATGTTCTCCAAAAGCATCCAAAATAGACCCTAAACTCACATTACTTATACTCTCATAAATCTGCTTTCCGATGCTAGGGTCTTCTACTACATCCAAGATGAGAATGCCCAGTTGTACCATGTCGGTAGCCTCTTCGATGGCGGCATCTATGCCCCCCGATGGTGCCCCCAATGGATCATTGATAATAGAACTTTCATAGCCTGCATCTCCCTTGTTCCAAACCCTTTCAGATACTTTGGCCTCGTTTACCAGCTTCTTGGTAAACTCCTTAAACTGAACTACGTACGTAAAAAGGTCTAATTTTCGGTATCGGAATCCATGATTGTCAATACCTGTGGCAGGGGCATATACATTACCAAGTGAGCTTTTTTTCTTGTTAATGCGAGCATCACTGGCCTGTTGCAACTGACTTGCCGTTACAGGTGTGCGTGGTTTTCCAAATTTGTTGGTAGGTTTTGTCCATTTAGGATTAAGCTGAAGTGCGCCGGGTCTAAATTTGTGTTGGAGGCTCCATTGCGTACCGTCCCAGCAGCCCATCACGGCCACATCCTTAGAAGAGGAGTTGTAATTGGCCTGTGCTTGCGCTTGGGTAAGTTGGGTTTTGCCTGCTGAGGTTACTTCATAATACACTCCGCTCTCACAGTCCCCTACATATACTACCGATTGCCCGTCGCCTTTGCTGATGTTTGTTTGGATACTTTGGGCTAAAGATTCTAAGTCCCAACAAGTAAAAGGTTTCAAGAAAGTGGTGCTTCCGTTGGGTTTCAGGGTAATAGCCCCATTGGCCTGTAAAACAGCTTCTTGAACCTTAATTTGGCATTTCCCAGCTTCGTTTTCGATACGTTCGTAAGTCAAATGCGAAAACTCCACGGGGCGAGAAGTAATGCCCGCTTTGGGCAAAACACCTCCCCAACTGCCATTAACTACTTCGGTCAGGGGTAAACGAGTATCTCCACTAAACCCTTTTACCACATAAGATTTACCGTTTTCTTTGAAAGAAAGCACATTACCATCACTCCAATAACTCGAATTAACGGCAGGGAAGGTCAGGGTAGCATTGGCTTCTAAGCGAATTATTTTTTCATCAGGCGTGTAGAAATTGGTAGCTTTTGTAAGTTTCCCAGATTTTTCATCCAAAGAGGGAATTGCTAATGAATCAGAAGCAATATTTAATCCCATATTGGCTACACTATCGACTAAGGCATTGTTGGCATCTATCACGCCTTGAACACTACAAGAAGAAGTGGTAGCGGCTTGGCGAGCAAAAGCAATCGTCTGATTGACAGGCACACTAGAAACTGTATCTAACACTTCACAAGAAGCCAAGTCTTCAGCTTGCTGTTTTACTTGGTTGCATTGAGATTGGCGTTCTTGTAAAGCTAGGCCATTAGAAACAGGCGCAAAACTGAGCGTCAAACATGTTTGCTGGCTGAGAGTACGTAGTTTTTGTTTTTCTTCTGGAGTTCCTTTATAATGTTTCAAGAGATCGGTAAGTTGCTCTTGAACTTCCTTGAAAGTGTCTAAAAACGCATCTACATCCAACAATTGTTTATTAGCATCATACTCCGTCTCCACCGTTCCATTGGTCAACTCATAACAGTCGTTGATGGCAATACCTGAGAAAGTAATCGCCACCGTGGAGGTAACCCCTAAAGGCAACAACACCTCTACGTAGCCTTTGCCACTCCAACCTCCCGCGCCACCGCTCGCTTCCGTCACATGGATGCTATAATCGGCAGCGTAAAATACATCACCTGGGGCAAGGCTGCTGAGTTGGTTGGATGCGGTGGGGTTGTTGATGGTCACCGTCTGGCAAGAGGCAGTGGTGTAGTCTCGTACCACGCAAGGTTTGGCGTTGAGCGTTACGTAGGCTTCGCAGGTTCGGCCTTGCTTGCTTACCAAGAGTTTGTATGCTCCTATTTTGGAGGCCACCAAGGTATCGGTAGTAGTGGTGGTGCTATCGGGGCGAGTCCATAGGTAAGTCACGCCCGTATTCCAAAAGCCTGAGCTATCCAAATCATCGGCTTGGAGTTTGAGGGGTTGCAGTGCCCCACTCAAGCGAGGCAAACTTGTCGTTTCTTGTCCTTGCGCATTGGTGGCTTTGATATACACATAGCAAGCACTGTCACTCACTACCGCTACCGTGTCACACAAGGCTTTTTTCACTACCAAAAGCGCATTGGAGTAGAGAGTGGCGGCACAAGTACCCGCACAAGTAGCGCGGAAAGTAAGCGAGTCAGTCGGAGTCCCGGCGATGGTATTGTAGGCAATAGTTACACTAGCCTCCGTAGCAGCGAGCGTACCCGTACTACCATTGGCGCGGGTATAGTGCCAGTTTACGGTGGTAGCACAACCACTGGCGGTCAAGGTAACACTGCTATCGGGGCAAACAACCCTACGGGAAGCCGCAAAACCAATGGTAGGAGCAGTGGCGGTTTGGTTGATGGTAATCGTAACCGTCTGCGTCCCTACGCAGCTAGCATCCGTGGTGCTGATTGCTACCAATTTGTATTTATACACCCCCGGCGTGGTTGGCAAGGCCGTCAAGATAGGAGTGTTTTGGCCACTGAGGCTATCGGTGGTGGGGTTGGCGGCGCCATTGTCGTTAAACCATTGGAAACGAGCATTTACGCCGTTGGTAATGCTACTACCCACGGGGTCTAAAGTATCCCCTTGGCAGATGGTTTGGGAAGGAATGCCCGCTAGTTGAGGAATCACACAGCCCCCACATATCGAAGCGGGCAATACCGTCGTGGTCGTACAGCCATTGTGGGTGGCCGTCAAGGTCACGGTGGTCCCTTTGATGATGTTGAATACGGCGTGGTTAGGCGCAATGCCCACGATATTGCCGTGGCTAGTGGTCAAGGTAGCCCCCTCGCTGATTACGGTAGCTATGTCGTAGTAAGTAGCAAAGCAGCTCGGGCCACCCAAATTACCGCGCGTTCAGCTGCTAACAGCTTAATTTTTAATGTGTTGTTCAATATGTCAAATAACTGTTTCCAACAAGTGGAGTCTCACGACTTGAATTGGTTAGTATACTTGCTAGTGATTGGTTAGCAAGTACATGTATGCCCCTATAGGTTTCACTGCTTTTCCATTGCCCCCCAAGTAAGGTATGTCCCCTTCACATCTGCTCCGTTGCTGTTTGGATTGATGTGGGTATGAAAATCTCGACCTGTGACGCGGGGGCTGTATTGGGCTGCTTCTCGCTGGGCAAGGCTGGCGAGGGAAATACTACTAAAAATAAATATGTAAATACTCAGACGCATGGATAGAGGGTTTGAGGTAATTGGATTGTTTAGGTAAATGAATATTTTAAGTGGGGGTGCGTAAAATAGCGTTTCATAATATACGGCGTTATGCTTTCTTTTTCTAAACCTTGGAAAGTCTTGTTGACTGCGATTAATGGACTTTCCAAGTTTTCAGATTGCCTTCTCTTTAATTTCTTTTCTTGATAATCACCCTCAATGACGGGATTGAACAACACACTTTTCCGCTTTTAAGAAGAGACAAAGAGTGTTTAGGATGTAAGGAATTATTATCCATTCGGATATAACTGTTTTTGAAAATCCTCATCCCACCATGTTTTTACTTCAAAATGCCCATCGCTATATGTCGTAAAAATGGCTTTATTCCAAGGGGTGTTTAATTGCAATGCATCTGATTGCCATTTTAAAATAGATTCATTAATCAAAAAAGCTTTGCCTTTATAGGATGCATAAGCTAAAAACCTTTCATGACTATCAAAAAAATCACCTTGTAAGCCAAATTCTTGTTCCCTATTGTAGAAAGCTATATCAGTTACTAATTTGTAAATATTTGTATCAAGCATTGCAAAAAAAACTTCATTGATTTGTTCTAAATATTTCATAAAAATTATGCGTTTAGTTATTAAAAAATTTTGTTCTCGGCCTTTCTAATCCAACTTGATAGGTAATATCAAACCCTATGGGGCTTCTATCTACTCCATATTTTATTGTAATCTTAACACTTACCTTTTGAGGAGAAGAATATGGAGCTTCTCCTTTTAAAGCTTTAGCCCATTAAGCTTCCATATTGTACCATCCTCCGTCTGTTGTACGTCTTTGATTCAAATCGTGGCGCATTGGTACAATATTAATAGCTTCATTTGGTCCATAAAACTGATTACCGATTAAATGTCCTCCATCGTCCCTACTACGTTTGTCTTGATATTTAATTTGTTCTACATAGGAACCCTCTCTTTCTCTGCCTTTATTGAGTTGTAAATCAGCAGACACTTTTTTTACTCGGATATCAGCCTCTCTGCAACCTTAATCAGGCCATTAGTAACTTTTGCTATTTTGGTCTCAGCCGAATTAGGCTTCAAGGTTAGGCATAGCAAGTAATGGAGGAACTCTTTGATTATCTGCTAAAACCTTACTGAACTGTGAAATCCAACCATACTCTGTTGCTACTTCAGCACTTAAACCATCACTTATTAATGATAAATCAACGTTTGAATCATCAGTATTATAAATAAGTTTGTATTGAGACTCCTCATCTTGAAATATCGATAATACTCCTATTAGTTGAATCATCAGTATATAGGGTACGAATACCAATAGCTTTTCGTAGTCTTCTTTTGATAAGCTTTGTAAGTATTTAATATGAGGGTCATAATCTAATAATGGGTTTTTTATAGATCTCAAGTTTTCAATTTTCAATAAGCTTGAGTCAAAACTTTCCTTGGTAAGAATTTTTCCAAATTCTTCCAAAATTTTTTCGTGTGTTTTCATCTTTATTTATTTTTGTTTAATCATCACCATAGCCTGATTCCCAAAGACCTATTTACAGAATCTGCTTTTAAAATCGATTTGCAGCATGTGTCAAAAATCTAAATTCGTCTTTTTTACTTTGATAAAGTTCTGCTGATGGCCACGGTATAGGGTTGGTAATTAGAGTTGTATGTACAGTTGCTTCTTTTATTCATAAAAGACACTTATTAAATTAGGTCTGTGTCAAGACACGGGTTTGAGGATTTTAGATTTATTCGAGAAACCTATCTAACCAAGTCCTTTTAACAAAAATGGGTATATCTTCTAAATTATAATTAGAATAAAAATTAAGAGGTGGTTTTATAGTCTCTTTAAGTATTTTATTTTCAAAGACAATGTTTTTATTTTTAAAAAAATATTCAAAAAAATCGCCTTGCAAATTAATTATTTCCATTTTCTTTTGTTCTCTAAGAAGGAAATATCCAAGAATTCCCATTTTTTCCGAAACAAAAAAACCTTCTTTAACTGTCTTTTCCCATCCGTCCTCCAAACCTTCTTGACTTAAAAAATAATATATCGTATCAGAATGTGTAGCTTCGAATTTTTTATCAACTAGTATTTTGTTTAATCTAGAGTCTCTATATTTTAAAGTGTCTTTAACTTGAATTGTAAAATCAAAAATCTTTACTATATTTATTTCATCCTCAAAATCCAAATATTCATTTTTATATTCAATATATCGATAGCTTGTAGGAAAATCTTTCAATTTTTTAATGTTTAATTTTAGACTTCGTTTATAATCTTCAACTTTATGGCGAGGAAGAATAGGCTCAATATCAACGCCATACCACTTTCTGTTTTTTAGAAAATAATTTTTTGGCATAAGTTGCGCATTAAATAGACTATGTTGGAAAACAATATTGCCATATACTCTATACTCTGTCTCAACTGTATCAAAGTAGCCTGTTTTTTTTTCTTTATTACAATGAAATAAAAAAAATACAAAAAAGAAAAAAACAATAATTGAGGACAATTTCATGTTTATTTATTTTTAAAATAATCTTCAATAATATTTTTAAAGTAAAAAGCACGGCTTAATTTTCTAATATTTCCATACTTAACCGAAGTGCCTTGAAGCTCAATTCTCTGGCCATAAAAATCCTCATGTTGTTGATGTGTAGAAACTCCATTGAATTTTTCAATCTTTACATATGGAACAGCATGAACATCTATTTCGTGACAAATTGTAAAACATAGGCGTTTTATGTATTCATCAGAACGTGCTGCTATATCTAACACAGCATCACAAATTCTAATAATTATAGGGTATTTTCTTTTAGAAAGCCTTGGAGAAATAACCTCCCGAAATATAACTAAAGGTTCTACTTGACCTTGATAATTATTTTCAAAGGCTAATAAAAAGTCGCTGGTTTCAAAATAAAATGATTCAAGTTGTTGTATATTTGTCGCTGAATTCATATGAAAAGAAGTAGTAGCTTCTAACAAATACTTTGATAAAATTTACTGATCACCACCCTACATTCTAGTTTCAGGCCCGTGTAGACGCGAGTTGGAAATGCAGGGAAAATAATCAAAAATTGCTTTTTTGAAAAAGTAATCAACGAATTACTGGATTTGGCTAAGCTTTGTAGAGAGGTTATTATCAGTAGTCTGCTGAAAGAAGCCTTAATTTGGGGAGTTTATAACGTCACGAGTGCAGTTTGGACAATTGGCCGTTAGAAGGTTGTGTAAATTTGCAATGCTATCACAAATTTACACAATGTTCAATGTTTCTTCATCTTTCCCAATGCCCCTCACAACTTAGCTCTTGGCAAGTCTTTCGAAGTGTGGGGATAGGTGCTCTTTCATGCCTTGACGAAAATCTTCGGCTTTGCCTGTGCGGAGGATGTGTACCAAGTCGCGGTGGGTGATTTTACCGACTTTGGTGTTGCCGCTTGCTTTGATTTCAAAATCAACGACGTATTCAAAAACCGGCAAGAGCATACTCTGAAACCTCAAAAAGGTTTCATTGCCAGTCATTTGATACAACTTGCCGTGAAACGCAATTTCGTGCTCTACCCGAAAAGGTTTTTGGATTTGGTGTACCTCTTCGTTGACAATCGCCTCAAGCTCTTCGATGTCTTTGTCGGTTTTGCGAACGTAAAGCAGATCGGCTAGTCCCATTTCAAGTACCAATCGGAGCTCAAAAATATCTTGAAGTGTATTTTGGGACAAAATAAGTGGGTCGAGTACGCGCTCAAACGACCCCAAAATATCGGGTTGGGTCAGTATCATGCCCCTTTTTTTCTTTGTATCAATCATGCCGAGCATTCGTAGGCGGCTCAGTGCCTCGCGTACTACATTGCGACTCACGCCGAGGGCGTCGGCAAGTTCTTGTTCTTTGGGGAGTGCATCACCTGGCCGAAAAGATTTTTTCTTTAGATACTCTCTCAGCCGTAGTTCTACGACATCGGCCATGGTCAAAGCAGGGATAGGGGCGATGTCTTGCGTCAAGTCATTCATATAGGATAGCAACTTTAAATCATAAAGCACAAAGCTAATAATTTCTTTTGTACTACATAATAAAGGTGTGCTTTTTTCTCCTGTTCCTATTTTGCGCCCTAGGTTTTACCAAACCCATCAAAAAAGGGCAAAGTTTGGAACCGTGTTTAGTCCCAAATTACCTCAATTACTTCGTTTTTCAAATCGATAGTAGTATGAGTTTCGCCTTCTTTGCGTTGAAGGGTGATTTGTCCTTCTTTGAGACGGAGGAGTTCTTGAGAGATGACGTGTTTGTCATTCTTTTTGTGAAAAACCGAGACCAAATCATTGCCCGTAGCTACTTTGAGTGAATAAGAAGCCCCCGAAGCTTTCACTTCTTTGGCGTAGCTGATAGGCGATTCGTTAGGGTTTTGAATCATCGCCAAGGCACGAGACGCCAAAGGTACCCCATAGCCGATAAAATTGTTGCCATAAGGATACAAATGCGCCGACTTTTCGATGATGCTGATGATTTGCTTGTTGGTCAGGGTGGGGTTTGCTTGCATGAGGCAGGCCGCAAAACCCGTAATCACGGGTGCAGAAAGCGAAGTGCCGTAGAGCGAAAAACAAGATACATTGGGCTTGAGGTAAGGCAAAAATTCAGGGCCGATACTGCTGTAGCCAATGCGATTCCAGAAGCGTTGATTGGTAGCACCCACTGCCAACACCCCTTGGGCGTCGGCGGGGGTAGAGATAATGCGCCAGCTTGGGTCGTCGCCTTCGTTGCCCGCCGATACTACTACCAAGATGCCTTTCTGCTCAGAGGCGATTTGAGCGGCGCGACTGATGACACTCGTTTGGCCGTCCATTTGGGTGATTTGGTAGTTTTCGTTAGGATCCGTAAAACCCTGCGCATAGCCAAGGGAGGTATTGATGAGGCGTACGCCAAGGCTATCCATCCACTCCATAGCCGCTACCCAATTGTCCTCTTCGCCGCGCCACTCGCGGGTGCCGTGGTCGGTGCGGGCTAAATAAAACTTAGCATCGGTTGCCATGCCACTCTGCTGCGTTTCGTTGCGGTTGGTACCCGAAATCGCGCTCATGACTTCTGTGCCATGAAAATCCGAAAAAGTCTCAGGAGTAGTGTAAAATTTATCCGAAATAGCAAGGGGAGGGTTGACGTAGTCGCGCTTGTCGATGATGGCGTTTCGGTCAAAGAGATGTTTGAGGAGGTTGCTAGAAGGGGCTTCCAAAAAGCCCGCATCGATGACGCCGATAGTGACGTTTTTGCCCGTAAAACCCGCCTTTTTAAATTCTTCTGCTTGCACTTGTGTCATCACGGGAGCCATAGTTGAGCGGCGATTGCGGTCGGTCTTGGCGATATAAAACTGCCCGTTGATGGGTTGTATTTTTGTGACAAATGGCAGACGTTTCACTGCCAGAATCTGCTCTTGGGTAAGGTGCGCCGACACGGCATTGAGCCACTTGGACTTCTGAACCACCTTGATATTTTGATTTTGTAGGCTTTGTAAGTAACTTGCTTGCACGGGGCTGTCGCTTTCATCAAACCTTACAAGACCTTGTTTTTCCCTGTTTTCGATGGTTTGTCGCGATACAGCGGGGGCATCGTGTGGATTTTTATCTTTCAGAAATATCCAATATTTTGATTGGGCGAAAGAAACGGTGCTGCATACCCAAAAAAATAGCCAACCGCTATTGCGAAAATTAATCATGGGGTAATAGTCTTAGGATAAGAAAATGTACTTGGGTAATTTGGGGCATTCAAAATGTCCCAAAACTTCGCTAAGTAAATAAAAAAATCTAAATTTTCCTGCTGAAAATCATAAATATTAGCTATGCGTTGGATTTTATTACTTCTTTTTGGCATAATATTCTATCCAATTTTTGGCCAAAATCAGGTATTAGAACTAGAATCGCAAGGCAGCGCCTATCCCGTTTATCCTTTTTTATACCTTTTCAATGATAGCGAAGGAAAGGTTAGTTTTCCAATGATTTTGAAAAGAACCCGGGGAGTCAGTTTTGAAAAATATAAAAGCAACGGTGTGCCTTCTTTTGGGTATTCGACAGAGGTACATTGGCTGCGCTTTAGGGTAATCAATCGGGCCGATGTGGACAAAAAATGGTGGCTCGAAATCAACAATACCCACATCGACGACCTTCAATTGTACGTTCAGCAAGCGGATGGGCGGTTTTTGAGGCGTCAATCGGGCGATTTGATTCCTTTCAGCCAACGAGAGATTCAGCTACGGCCGCTGCTGTTTAAGCTTGATTTGCCACCCAATACACCGGTGGATATTTATTTGAGATTGGCTGGTAGCCAAGACATGAATGTCCCGATTATGATATATGACCAAACGACGCACTGGTCAGTATTAGCTTATAAAAACTTTTTATGGGGGATTTTTTTCGGTATTTTATGCATCATTGTGCTTTATCACCTCACACTTTATTTTATTTTAAAGGATATTACTTATTTATTATACAGTCTATACATTGGGTCGGTGGCTTTGATGGAGCTGGGGTTTGAGGGATTTTCGGCTCAGTATTTATTTTATGATAGCCCTTTACTTCTCAATCATTCCCACGTATTGTGGGTAGGTTTGTCCACGTTTTTGGCGGTTGTGTTATCCTACCAATTTTTGGATGTTTCAAAATATTTGAAAGGGTGGGAAATAGGTTTTTGGGGAGCGATGTTTATTGCGGTTTTTATGATTGTTGTGTCATTTTTTACGCATGATGTATGGCTCAATATCCTAGCCAATGCGGTCGTGACATTGATTGCAATGGGGTTGTTTGGAGCGGGTGTAGTGGCTTGGCGTCGTGGCAATAGAGTTGCTTTGTTTTATGTATTGTCTTGGACGAGTATGCAGTTTGGGGTAATTATATCCACGCTGTTTCGGCTGGGCATCTGGCAAGTGCCTATCCATGATGCTTCTTTTCAGATAGGCACTTTGTTTCAAATACTATTTTTGGCCGTCGGGATTGGGGCGCGGTTCAAACAAGCCTACGATGAGCGAGCGGCTTTACAAGCGCAATTGTTGACTCAACAAAAACAAGTTTCTGAAACTGAACTTCGCTTGCAAAAGGCCGAATATCAGGCGCAATTAAATGAATTTAAAACACGATTTTATACCAATATTACCCACGAATTTCGGACACCTTTGACGGTGATTTTGGGTATGACTGAGCAGCTAAAAAAACAATGGGGTGCAAGCGACACCCTCACTGTTGTCAAAAGGAATGGGGAGCAATTGCTCAATTTGATTAATCAACTCTTGGAATTGGCGCGGATGGATTCGAGTGAGTTGCCTTTGCGAAACAAAAACCTGGATTTGATTTCGTTCTTATCAACTCAGATACAGGCTTTTGAAGGGGTAGCAGCAGCCAAAAAGATAAACATACATTTACGTTCGGACTATCGCACCTTGTGGCTTTCGATAGATGACGAAAAACTACAATCGATGATTACCAATTTGCTCTCCAATGCCCTGAAGTTTTCGGATGTGGGTGGTATGGTGGAGGTCAATGTACATAGCCGTACCAATACGTCGGTACAAGTGGACGTGACTGATTCGGGGGTTGGAATTAAAGAAGAAGATATGCCGTATATATTTGATCGGTTTTATCAGGCCAATCATCAACGGGGCGGGGCAGGTATAGGAATGTCGCTTACCAAAGAGCTTGTGGAGTTTTTGGGAGGAAGTATTCAGGTATGGAGCCAAGCGGAGGTAGGAACTACCTTTCGACTGACTTTGCCTTTCAAAGGGGTGACAACTCCCGAAGGAGAAGAAGCGCTACAGGCGTCGCACTTGCTTCCAATAGACGCTAAAAAAGACGCGGAGGAAGTAGAAATAAAAAATGAAGAACTACCGCAAGTGCTTGTGGTAGAAGACAGCACCGACTTGGCCCATTATTTAGAAACCTGCCTGAGAGGACGCTATGAGGTAAAAGTAGCTTCTGACGGACAGTCAGGAATAAGAGACGCGTATGAAATGATTCCGGATTTGATTATAACGGATGTGATGATGCCAAACGCTGATGGATATGAGCTTTGCCACACTCTCAAAAACGACGAGCGTACGAGTCATGTGCCTATCATCATGCTTACGGCAAAAGTAACCCATGAAGACAAACTCCAAGGACTTCAACAAGGGGCTGACGCCTATCTTACCAAACCATTTTATGAGGATGAATTGCTCGTAGTCATCAAAAATCTCTTGCAAGTACGTCAGACCTTGAAAGCTAAATATTTATCGGAAATCCAAAATGCTACCTCCGAAGCAAAGTTGGAGCTAACGCTTGAAGATGCGTTTTTGTTGAAAATAAAACAAATTGTTGAGGTCAGATTGAACGATGAATCTTTTGATAATCAACAGCTTTGTGAGCAAATGAACCTGAGCCGTACGCAAGTGTATCGCAAACTAAAAGCCTTGACCGACCTTTCACCTTCTGATTATATCCGACAAAAACGATTAGAAAAGGCAGCGGTTTTATTACTAACCACTGATTGGCCTATTGCCGAAATTGGCATGGCGGTGGGCATTGGGGATGCCAATTATTTTGCCAGAATCTTCACCAAACAATACCATTTGACGCCCTCTGTTTATCGCAAAAAGTAAATTGCAACCTCTATGCTATATATTGCAACAACGGTGCTACCACGGTGGGCGATGCTAGGTGTATCTTGCAGCTACGTTGTGCAAAAACACTAGCAATGCAAAAGTGGCTCCTCTTCCTATGGTTGGGTGTTGGGCTGAAGGCTACAGCTCAGTCTTATCGTATAGACCGTATCGGAACCGACCGAGGACTATCGCAGGGGTCTATCTATGCGATGCTCAAAGATTCGCGGGGTTTTATGTGGTTTGGAACACAGGACGGCCTGAATCGATACGACGGACACAGCTTCAAGGTGTATTATTCGGAGCCTTCGCAAGCAGGCGCGCTTCATGGGGGTTTTGTCAATTCTATCATTGAATCCCCCAATGGAGATTTGTGGATAGGTACCGATTATGGTCTCAACTGGTACCGCCGCCACAAAGATAATTTTAGTTTTATTGAAGCCAGTCCTGCCGTTTTATCGCCTTGTACGCCTTTTGCTAGCAACGAGCAATATGTTTGGTATTGGTCTGAAAAAGAGGGGATTGTGCAGTTTGACTATCTTCAACAAACCAAAAAGGTGATTTTGTCATCTCTGACAAATCGCATAGGGCTGCTTACCCCAACCAACGCAACTCATTTTGGGCGGGATGCCAGACTTTGGGTATGCCTGCCAGAAGGCATTATGAGCTATGATACCCTTACGAAGCAATCAGCCTATTATTTTTCAAAACATCCACAAAACAGAATTGGCAAAAGCAAGCGGTTTTATTGTGTATTGCATGCTCGAAACGGATTGATTTATATGGGTCACTCTGAGGGGATTACGGTATTGGATGCTTTGCGCCAGAGCTTCCACGAAATCTCGCATTTTAACAATACGCCTTTGGTAGAAATCTACGATTTGAAGGAAGGAAGCAATGGGGTGGTGTGGGTAGCCACGGGAGGGCAAGGCGTATTGCGATACGAGGCTAATCATACATGGACGCAGTTGGTTCATCAAAACAATGATGCCAATAGCTTGTCCAATAACACGATAACGAGTATTTATGTGGCCGACAATGGGATTGTATGGGCCAACCCCGACCCGTTGGGCGTCAATGCTATCATTGAACAAGGACACAAATTTAATAAAGTACGTTACGTAGCAGAAGCCACGCAATCGCTCAATGACCCTAACGTAAGAAGCTTGTTGTCTTATGACAAAAACCTCCTTTGGGTAGGTACAGAGCAAGGTGGTATCAATGTGTGGGAAAAATCTACCAAACAAATGATTGACTATTGGCTTCCTGATCCCCAAAACGTGTATGCTTTGCCCAGCCAATCTATCAATCAATTTTTGCGGGACAGTGAAGGGCAGATTTGGATAGCTACGTATCATGGACTGGCGCATTATTTGGGTAAGGGGAGGTTTGAAAGTTTTTTTCCCCAGCAAAAACAGGCGCTTGGTAACAACATCATCAGGAGTATCGCCGAATGGAAAGACCAAAAATTGCTCGTAGGAACAGAGTATGGTCTTTATGAATTTGATAAAAAAAAGCGTGTTTTTACGGAAGTAGAGGGGTGGCAAAAACAAAATGTACTTTGGCTAAATACCTCCCAAAAAGACAGTATATGGCTCACTGTTTTCAACGAAGGATGTGTAAAAGGAAGCCTTCAAAATGGCCGCTGGATTACTTACGAAAGAATCACTCACAGTGGCAATGTACTTAGCAGGTGTCAAGATAGGGCCCGCAAGTGTGATTGGTTAGCAACAAGTAATGGGCTGGTGCAATATCAAAACGGAAAAATCAAAGCGACTTACACTTTCAAGGATGGTTTGCCAAATTCGTACGTATATGCTGTATTGATAGATAAGCAAAACAACCTTTGGCTCAGTACCAACCGGGGTTTGGCTAGTTTTAATCCAGAGATGCGGCAATTTCGAAATTATACCCTTGCCGATGGTTTGCAAGGCTATGAGTTCAACAACAAATCATACCTCGTGGATGAAGAAGGGTATTTCTATTTTGGGGGCACTTCTGGTTTTAATTATTTCAAGCCCGAAGAAGTCAGAATCAGTACTTTTCAGCCACAAGTACAGTTTACGAATTTTTGGATAAATGAGCGCCTTTCTCACATAAACCAATACATCGGCGAAATGGACACGGTGCGGCTATCGTTTGAGCAAAACACCTTTTCGTTTCAGTTTACAGCTTTGGATTTTTTTAGCAATGGGCAAAATCTTTACCAATACCGCCTCAAAAACCTAGAAAACAATTGGATTACGACCTCCAATACTTTTATCAGATATGTAAAAGTACCCGCAGGTGAGTATGTGTTGGAAGTAAAGGCGGCCAATAGCGATGGCTTTTGGAGCGACGACATTCGGCAATTATACGTTGTGATTCGACCACCTTTTTGGCAAACGTGGTGGTTTCGGATATTGGTATTGCTGGGGATTGTTATAGGAGGAATTGGAGCGTACCAATGGCGTATTCAATCACTCAAATGGCGGCAACGAGAACGCCTCAATTTAATCATTCAGACCCAAGAAGCTGAGCGCAAACAACTTGCCACGGAGCTGCACGATGACCTCGGAATGCGACTTTCTACTTTACAAATGTATGTGTCAGAACTAGAAAATACGCATAGCGGAAGAGGCCACGCTCTAAAGCCAATGGTGGAAGAAGCGATAGGGGGAATCAGGCAGCAATTGCAGGATTTGAATCCCAAAATGCTTTTTGAACGAGGATTCAGGGAAGCGGTCGAAGATTTGGTCAATAAAATCAATGTCACTGACACCTTGAAATTTGAGTTGTTTTGGCTTGATTTTCCTGATCGCTTGCCGCAGGCGTTTGAAATTAATCTCTTTCGGGTGATTCAAGAATTAGTCAACAATACTCTCAAACACGCTCATGCTTCTGGTATCGAATTACAGCTTTTGGCACGCGAGCAGCAGCTCATCATTGTGTATGAAGACAATGGGCGGGGTTTTGTGCCAAAGCCTTTTTCCTCGGGTTTTGGTCTTGAAAATATTCGCAATCGCATTCAGTTGTTAAAAGGAAACATAGAATTTGACTCACGCCCGCAGCACGGCATGTGCGTGACGATAGCACTCCCTCACCCTAAATACTCAAAGTTATGACTCGGCAAATACTCATAGTGGACGACCACCAATTGTTTTTGGAAGGCCTCAGATTTGTACTTTCTCAAACGCCCGAAGTGAGCATTGTAGGAGATGCTCTCAATGGCTATAAAGCCCTCGAAATGCTGGCAAGCTACCGCGTGGATTGGGTACTTATGGATGTCAATATGCCACACTGCGATGGCGTAGAAGCTACCAAACAAATTAAGAAACTGTACCCCCACGTGAAAGTCATTGCGGTTACGATGCTCGACGACTACGTGAGTATTCAGCAAATGGTAAAAGCTGGTGCCGATGGTTATATTCTCAAAAATACGGGTTCCTCTGAGCTACATCGGGCTTTTGAAACTATCGAAAAAGGGGAGGTGTATTATTCGAATGCTATCTTGAATACCATTTTGAGGAGACCTGTTGCCACACCCCAAAAATCGACCACGAAACTACATCAGTGGCTTACAGCGCGCGAAAAACAAATCATACCTTTGTTGGTAGAAGGATTGACGAGCCTGCAAATAGCTGATAAGCTGTATGTTAGTGAATCGACGGTCATAAGTCATCGTAAAAATATCCTTCATAAGCTCAATTTAAAAAATACCTCTGCTTTGGTCAAGTATGCTTTAGAGCATCAGTTGGTATAAAAAACTTATCCCCCCTAAGGGGGATTTTTTGTATATCCTACACAGGGGTGATTTTTGGTGGCAGATAATGACGGAATTTTGTATCAACAAATTAACCTTACTAAAAAGTATGAAGTGGTGGATAGCGATAATGATCTCAATGAGTGTTGTGGGTCAAGTACGGGGAGGAGCCTCAAGCCGTTCATATCGGGTGACGCTAGAACGAATCTCATTGCTGAAATCAGAGGCGGAAAACCACGAAGAAAATTTGTTTGGGTCGATTTGGGCAGGTGCCTATTGTAATAGCAATGAGGGACAAACCGGAAACTCGTTTGATAGTCGCGAACGAACCCTCAAGTTATTTGAACGCTCACCAACCGATTTTGTAAGGGTAAAAGAAGGGGGAACGATTGTAATTAATAAGTCATTGATTTTCGATATTCCTAATTGTAATGGCAACCAAGCAAACATCACCTTAACTGCCTCGCTTTCGGAGCAGAATGGAAATAGAAAATATACAACAGAGCGCTTGCGAGTGTATCTATCAGAAATAAATGGAATATTGAAGCGTACCATTAATTGCTATAATCGAGGGTCTCACTTTCAGCTGACATTTGTGATTTCTAATGTATAAAACAGAAATAGTTAAAAGCGATACGTATATGCTGGAGCGGTTTTTAATTTGCAAATTCTGCCCCGTAGGGGCTATATATTGGTAAAACATGAAAACGTGTAACGCTGCTAGCCCTGCCCCGTAGGGGCTGTATGTCGGTAGCCCGAAAAATACCTTTCTTCCGTTTCATTGCCCCGTAGGGGCTATATATTGGTAAAATAATGCAAACATTTTATCTCAGCGTATCTATCTTGACCCGAAAGCTCGTAGCTCTACTTTTGCTTTCATGTCCCACATGGGCACAGACCGATACGCTTATACCGTCGCTCAATGCTGTCAAAACGTTGGAGTTTTCGATACCTACTTCGGCGGCATTTGATTTGTTGGGAGTCACACCCGCACAAGTTACCAAACCTGGCAATATCCGCGATTTTAAGGTGGATTGGTCGTTTCAATCTTGGCGTCTAAAACCCAACATTGCCATACAAGCCCAGCCGATTTGGGAGTTGCTTTACAATCGCCCGAGTTTGCAGAAGTACCAAAATGCCTCTAAGTTGATGAAAATGCTCTCGACGCTCGATGTATCAGGAGGTACGATAGAAGACGAAGACTTGACGCGTAGATTGGCAATTGCCGCTAAAATAACGCTTTTCAGGAGTCATGACCCACTCGATGAACCCGACTTAGTGAGAGGTGTTACCGAACAGTTTTTTGAACAGCGACAAGAGATTTTACAAAATCTTAAACTAACAAACGACACCCTACAACAGATACCCAAAACGGCAACCTATTTTGAGGCAAAAATCAAGTTGATTGAGCAAATTCAAGTATTTGAGGGACAATTGGCGGCGTTAGAAAAAGCCCAAAAAGAGCGCTTGGCACAACTGACTACGACCTATTTAAAAGAACATTGGAATGCTTCGTTTTTGGAGGTGGCGGTGGGCCGGTCGTATACCTATCAAAATGAAAGTCTCGACAGCCTTTTGCTGCAACAAGACGGCGTATCGGTATGGCTCAACGGTTGCGTAGGTATGGGGCGTAAATGGCTGTTAACGGCAGTAGCTAGGTACACCGAAATAAACACTCCTTTGCGACGACCCACGCGCGAATATTTTGGAGGTTTAAATCTCCGATATGGAAGTCCAAAATTTAATTTTTTTGTGGAAATACTTAATCGTGACCGTGCCAATGTATTTAGTTTTCAAAATATTACCATTGCCTACGGGGGAGATTGGAGATTTAGTAAAAATGTAATGTTGAGTTACGGAATCAGAACACATTATTCTCGTGATTTTACTTTCAAGCAGCTAGTACCAGTAGCTAGTATTGCGTGTATGATGCGATAAATGAAAACGAATTGTTAATGAAAATAGTAAGAATAAATAAAAAAGGAGAAACCTGAAAATCCTTTAAGAGAGTAGGGGTTTACTTAAATACTTTTTTACAATGAAAAAAAGCATCTTAACAATCGGACTGATGATGTCGATGGCCTTGGTGGCTAATGCTCAGGGAACACCTACATTTAGCGCCGCCGAACAAAAAAAGATTCAGCAGATTTTAGGCTCAGACTTTGAAGCCGTATTTTCACCAAAAGGTGAGTTAGTAATTGCAACTAAATCGTCAGTAGGGCAAGTAAAGACATTACCGGGCGGTGGTTTTACTACTGGCAAGCCTAGCGCAGCTAGCAATATTTTGATTCATAAAGGATGGATTGCAGCTACCTCAGAAGAAGCTTTGAAATCGATGCGTTCTAAATTGGGAGCAGAGCGCATGAAACAACTAGAAGCAGTAATTGCAAAAAAATAATTCTAACAATCTAATCCGGCATCCGGTCGGATTAGATTATAAAATCTTAGAAAGATGAAAAAAAAAGCTTTGTATTTGCTCAAAGAAAATATATTTTGTTATTTGGATTATGGACAATCAAAATATCAATTCGAATATTTTCGAATAGCTATTGCGCTATTTTCACTTTTTAATTTTGGGGCCTTTTTGTATGACTACGAGGTATTTGTAAGTCCAGACGGAATTATCAATTGGGAAGTGACTCAAGCTAGTTCTTTTTGGTTTGATCCACATCCTGCTAGATTAGCCAATTGGCTGAATATGAGCCATGAAACCTTTAATTTTTTCGCTATATCCCTGTATGTGGGAAGTTTGGTGCTGTTGGCACTTGGGATTTTTACACGTGTATCTTCGCTGCTTGCTTTCTTCTTTTTTCTCGTATTTTCACTTTCTCTTTATCCTTTTTTGTACGGAGTAGATTTATACCAAAGCGTTTTTTTGTTGTTTCTGACGATTTTTCCTAGTGGTTATGCTTTGAGCCTAGCCCCCAAAAAATCAGATGATAAAATTCTGAATCAACAAAAAATCGCTGTAAGGGGGATTCAAATTTATTTAGCCCTAACCTATTTTTCGGCAGGGTTTGGAAAATTTAATATGGATTCTTGGTTCAATGGTGAGTTTTTGTATTTGAGTTTGTCCGATCCTACTTACCAATTGCTCCCATTTACGTACAATGTTCACTATGGATTTTACGTGTTTTCTGGGGTTTTGGTGGTTTTTATTGAAATGTTCTATTTTATATTAGTGCTAATTCCTTACGTGCGTACAGTTTTGATTATTGCTATTGTAGGTATGCACTTATTCATTGCGTTGTTTATGGGACTTGTTCCATTTGGGGTGTTGTTGCTGATGGTAAATCTCGTAATTTGGTATCCATTGATATTAACAGATTTGAAAAAAATATTTAAAATTTATAAAAGATATGAACTTGCGATATAGAATGTTTGTGATAGTTTTTTTTGCTTTTCAAGTTTTGACAATTTTTAAATTGTTACCTAGCAGGTGGCCATTAACTTCGTATTATAGTGAGGTGTTTACGCAAGTGATTTTTACGGTTAGTAAAATGAATCATTTGTATAATTTTTTTACTGACCCTCAAAAGGTAGGTGGATATGGGTATGTTTCTAATCATATATATATGCTCAAAAAAGAAGGAGATAGTATTATTAAAAAAGATGTTTCATCACAAGGGTCAATAAAAAAAATGGTGTCTCCTGTCAATTATGCCCGTATCAACAATCTACAAGTATTGGCCGTAAAAGATACCTTACTTTATAGTGCAGTTGTGCGTTCACAAGCGCTTTTTTTTATGCGTAAATACCAGTATCCTCTCATGTATGTGGAGGTCATGAACCATGAATGTAAAGCCAATAGGACTCAAACCCGCCTTACCAAATCTGAGAAAGTGGAGAAAGTATATACCAATTATTTGACTCTGAATTAGTGAAGAAAGCAAATCCCTCGCTAATTGGAGGTTGTTTTGGTTTTTTGTTATGGGTTTTGCGTCGGAGACGCAATGCCTTTTTTGCCCCAAATGATAGTTTGGGTCAAGCTCTTGTTACTTGCTAATTGGAGGCTATTTTGGTTTTTTGTTATGGGTTTTGCGTCGGAGACGCAATGCCTTTTTTGCCCCAAATGATAGTTTGGGTCAAGCTCTTGCTTGTCCCGGCATCATGTTGGGACCAGCATGGGTAAATGGAGGATTTTTTCTATTTTTAGTTTTTACCTTCAAAATGCTTTATGAAAACTCTATTCTTGTTGTGTTTTACCATGATTTCTTATTCACTTTTTGCCCAAAACGATGCCGATTTTACGGGTGTATTTGAAAATACTCAAACGGGAATTGTACTTTCGATGAGTCAAAAAAATGGCCGTTTTGAGGGTTTATTTACCGTTCAAAACCAACGCTTTACCTGTGTTGCGGTGCATGTTGACGGTGGAATAGGAGGAACCTACCGTGACGGAAATCGCAATGTAGAGTTTTCGTTGTTGAGATTATTGGGCGAGTATTTTGTTCATACAGAGGGAGTTAATATTCCCATGAAGCGGGTTTCGCAAGTTACTTCCCCGTCGGCAGGTTCGTCTAGTACTGCCACTACCACAAATGTGCCCCCGCCTTCTGGTAAAAGTACCGGAACTCAGTTACGTGATGCTAATGTGGGGTATGCGTTCAATGCGCCAGCAGGCTGGCAAGTAAAACAAGAAAATGGGAATTATGGATTTACGAGAGCGGGCGAGGATGTGGTCTTGGCAGTAGTACCGCATGGGTACAATTCCGTACAGACCATCATGGCTTCGCACCAAGATGCCAACGACCCCAAAAACAATACTTATCTGAAAGCCTCCAAACAAACCTATGGTAGCCAAGGCGCATGGCTGGGGTGGGATGGTACGGCCAATGGGCAAGCGGTTAGTTTACAGACCATTGCGCTTGTGTCGCCCTACGGTGGAGGAGTGAGCGTATTGCTTATTGCTCCCAAAAATGTTTATCGGGCAGAGCACCGTACTATCCTTCAATCGATTGCCAACAGTGTGACTTTTACCAAGCCGCAGGTATCACCTTTGGCCGAGCAATGGAAAAGTCGAATTGCAGGGCGGCAGCTTTTGTATTTTTATACGGCGAGCGGTTTTTCAGAAAAACAATCTTATGATTTTTGTAGCGATGGCACTTTTGCCATGAATGTTGACAATTCGGCTAGTAGTTCTGATTTTGGAGGGAGTTTTTCGGCGGCTACGCAAGGCGGCAACGCTGGTACTTGGCGTGTAGTGGCGCAAGGCAATCAGGCGGTTTTGATGTTGATGCTACGCGATGGCGGTACGCGGCAATTTACCCTAGCCAATACCTCCAACGGCGTAGGTATGCTACTCAATGGTAAGAAATTTTTGTCGCAAGCGAGTTCGCGGTGTCGATAAAATCGGTGGCCAGGTGTTATAAAAACAATAATTTGTTTTGTTTTTCATAGGGAAACTTGAGACTATGGTTTCTTTTAAAAGACAAAAAGGATTGTTTTGAATCAGCACTACCGATGAACGCAAAAGCCATAAATACCTACGATGCCATTGTGATAGGCTCCGGAGTAAGTGGAGGATGGGCCGCCAAAGAACTTACCGAAAAAGGGCTGAAAACGCTGATGCTCGAACGAGGACGCGACATAAAGCACGTCACCGATTATACCACTGCTATGAAAGCGCCTTGGGAATTTCAGTATCGTGGGCGTACGAGCTTGGCGCAGAGTAGTGCATTTTCCAACAATCCTGCGCGTGGTGCTAGAATAGGGAATGAAGAAGTAAATGGATTTTTTGTGAATGAACTCAAACATCCTTATCTGGAAGACAAGCCCTTTCGCTGGACGCGCGCCTATGGTACAGGTGGGAGGTCGTTGCTTTGGGGAAGACAAGCTTATCGGTGGAATGAAGAAGATTTTCTGGCCAATTCCAAAGAAGGTATAGCAGTAGATTGGCCGATTCGGTATGCAGATTTAGCTCCGTGGTATAGTTATGTGGAAAAATTTGCGGGGATTAGTGGACAAAAAGAAGGCTGGGAGGTATTACCTGATAGTGAATTTTTGCCTCCTCACGATTTTACGTGTGTCGAAAAACATTTTAAACAAAAGGTATCCGAAAAACTTGCCCGACCCGTCACAATTGGGCGGGTGGCTCATCTTACCAAACCTACCGCCGAGCATTTGGCTTTGGGCAGAGCTCAGTGTCAGGCGCGTAATCGCTGTGAAAGAGGCTGCCCTTTTGGAGCCTATTTTAGTACCCAAGCAGCTACCCTTCCAGCAGCCCAAAAGACCAAACGGCTTACTTTTTTGACCAACAAAATAGTGACTGAAATCCTCTACGATTCCCAGAAAAATCGTGCGTCGGGGGTGCGGGTGATGGACCAAAACACCAAAGAAGTGGAGGAGTACTATGCCAAAATCGTGTTTTTAAACGCTGGTTCGGTAGCTTCTACGGCTATTATGCTGCATTCTAAATCTTCGCGTTTTCCTACGGGTTTTGGCAATGACAGTGGCGAATTGGGGCACAATATCATGGATCATCATCTCAATGCAGGAGCCAATGCGTCGGTAGAAGGATTTGAGGATAGTTATTATTTTGGACGGCGTCCCAATGGAATCTACATTCCCCGTTATCGAAATTGGGGTAACGACAAACGCTCCTATCTGCGAGGGTTTGGGTATCAGGGGTGGTCGGGGCGAAGTGGATGGCAGCGAGGAACTGATTCGCTAGGTTTTGGGGCAGACCTAAAAGAGAAAATCACGCAACCTGGCGGCTGGTGGATGGGTATGGGAGGTTTTGGAGAGATATTGCCGAGGCACCAAAATCGGATGTATTTGCATCCTACTGAGCGTGACCAATGGGGCTTGCCGCTGGTTGTGTTTGATGCCGAATTGTCTGACAATGAGATTCAAATGCGGAGAGATATGGCCAACGACGCCGCTGAGATGTTTGAAGCAGCAGGTTTTAAAAATATTGTTTCACACAATAATACCTATGCCATAGGAGGAGGAGTACACGAAATGGGGACAGCGCGCATGGGGCGCGACCCCAAAACATCGGTACTCAACGAATGGAACCAAGTTCACGCTTGCAAAAATGTGTTTGTCACCGATGGGGCTTGCATGACTTCGTCTTCCTGTGTCAACCCCTCCCTTACTTACATGGCACTCACCGCTCGTGCGGCTGATTTTGCGGTGAAGGAGTTGAAAAAGAGAAATTTATAAAGTAGGGTAAAAATTTTTGGTAGTTTTCTATAAATACCGAAAACAATAACAATTAGGCTGTTTTATTGACAAGAGCCGCTTTGTTTTTTTGTGGTTTGTATTTAACAAACAAATTAGCCCAAACCAACCGCCCCAATCTGAAAAAGACAGGCATCACCAAGATAAGAGCAGGAATCAAAAAATAGAGTAGTTTGATGGCATCTATATTCAGAAGGATGACAAATCCCACAAAGCTTGTCACTATCATCGCTACATAAAGTGCATAACTAATGTACATAGCCCCAAAATAAAAACCGGGTTCGCGTTCAAAGTCTTCGCCACAGTGGGGGCAGTGTTTATGCATTTTGTCGAAGTTTTTGAGGTCGTAAGGGTTAGGGGTCTCAAAAAAATCTCCTTCATGGCAGCGGGGGCATTTATTGAATAAAATGCTATATAATTTGGTTCCTTTCAACATGTTAGTAGCTGTTTGAGGTAGAGCAATGAAGCATAGATGACTACTATATCTATGCTGCATTGCTAGAAGATTAGTTAGGAAGTCTATCGCGGAAATAGCCATAAACCCAGGTTCCGGCAATAGCGCTCAAGAGCGTCACTAGTACGGCCACAAAACCACTCCCGATTTGGGCAAACAATGGCCCTGGGCAGGCTCCTGTGATAGCCCAACCTAGCCCAAAGATAAGCCCTCCATAAATTTGTCCTCTTTGGAATTTTTTGGGGTGAAACTGTACCGTTTCGCCAGAAATAGTCTTAATATTAAATTTCTTGATAAGAAATACCGACAGCATACCTACCACTACTGCCGAGCCGATAACACCGTACATATGGAAACTATGCAAACGAAACATCTCCTGAATCCGAAACCAAGAGATAATCTCAGCTTTTACAAAAACGATTCCGAACATAATCCCCACAATGAGGTATTTGAGGTTGCTCAGTACGCTTTCGCTTTTTTTCATATCGTTGGGAGAATCACACACAAACTCCTCAACTGGTGTATAGGTGATGGTATCTTGTGAATTTGTCATTTTTGTAATTATTTGAAGTAGGTGGATGTTTTTAAAAAAGTTTGAAAATGAAAGGCATCAATAAGTGAGTCATCGCAAAACCGCCTACCATAAAGCAGCAAGTGGCAATCAATGAGGGAACTTGTAAGTTAGACAAGCCCATGATAGCGTGCCCCGAAGTACAGCCTCCTGCCCAACGTGTACCAAAACCCACCATAAACCCACCCATAACAAAGAAGATAAGGCCTTTTAAGGAAAGGATATTGGCAGTAGCAAAAATATCAGCCGGCATCAATCCCGAAAAATCTTGAATTCCAAGCGCTTTTAAGTCAGAAATGGTGCTTTCTGAAATGACGATACTGTCGGGATTGGCCAAAAAAGTAGTGGCTAAAAAACCGCCAATCAACACTCCCAACACAAACACGAGGTTCCAGGTTTCTTTTTTCCAGTCGTATTTGAAAAAGGAAATATTGGCAGGCATACAGGCCGCACAGATGTGACGAAGTGAGGAGGAAATACCGAAAGATTTGTTGCCAATCAAGAGTAGGGTGGGTACTGTAAGTCCAATCAACGGCCCTGCTACGTACCACGGCCATGGTTTTTTGATGAGTTCAATGATTTCCATTGCTTTTTGAGAATTGGGATTATGATCAAAATAAAACGATTGATGATGAAATCTAAATGCGACCTAACGTTTTGATTTACTAGCTATTTAGATAAATATATGTAATAACATTTTTTTCTACTAAAGAAGTTTCTATTTAATATATTGATTTTGTATTTTACTATTTTTTTTCTGATAATCCTGAAAATTGAGTTTACAATAACTGTGTTGTGAGCTTTTGCTACTGACTTCATAAAGCCGATTGTTGGCTACAAAATTAGGGTGGACTTTCACCTATCTCCGTGACAATTGTTACATTGAGCTAAAACTTTACTATTTTTCAATCATTGTTTTCAAAAACCTAGTTTGTCTTATCCCAAAAAAACTTTTTTATGCTGAGGTCAATTATCGCTGTTGTTTTATTAGGAGTATGCTGGGCTTGCCAAGAGTCCAAAACGAAAGATGCAAAGGCTGAGAAAATCATTGAAGAATGCATCGAAACGCACGGAGGGGCACATTATCAAGATTTTGATGTGTCGTTTGACTTCCGACAGTTTAAAGTGCGCCTTGTACAATCGCAGGGGAAATTTAGCTATGAACGTCAAACCACCGATACCCTCAACAATACCTACAAAGACGTTCTGACAAATGATTCTTTTGTACGTACTATGAACGGAAAGACGCAAGAACTTTCACCGAAAGATACCGACAAGTATCGGGAAGGTATCAACTCTATCGCTTACTTTGTATTGCTACCTTACAAGCTTTCAGAGCCTGCCGTCAATCTCGTGTATGTGGGAGAAACCACTCTGGAAGGCCAAAAATATGACAAAATCAAAGTGACTTTTGATAAAGAAGGTGGTGGCAAAGACCATGAGGATGAGTTTTGTTATTGGATTCATCAGACCAAGCATACCTTAGATTATTTATCTTATGCCAACGGTGGCCCTCGTTTTCGGAAAGCTACCAAGCGGGAAACCGTAGGAGGGATTGTATTTCAGGATTATGAAAATTATGAAATTTTAGACAAAACCATCCCTACTTCTGAATACGACAAGGCTTTTGTAGAAGGTAAATCGAAGCTTCTATCTAAAATCGAACAAACAAATTACGTTTCTAATAAATAGATAGCTTGGCCCAAATTATGATTTGGGGCGAAATTTGGTCTAGCGTCTCTGACGCTATTGTCATAGTATGCGTCGGAGACGCTGTGCCGTAGCCGTCCCGAAGCAGAGTTCGGGACGAGGCGAGGCTTGCGCCAAATTATGATTTGGGGTGAAATCAGGTCTAGCGTCTCTGACGCTATTGCTAATACTATGCGTCGGAGACGCTATACCGTAGCCGTCCCGAAAGATAGTTCGGGACGAGGCTTGAGCGGCTTGCCCCAAATTGTGATTTGGGGTGAAATTTGGCATAGCGTCTCTGACGCTACTGCTATATTATGCGTCGGAGACGCGGTGCCGTAGCCGTCCCGAAACATAGTTCGGGACGAGGCTTGAGCGGCTTGCCCCAAATTGTGATTTGGGGTGAAATTTGGCATAGCGTCTCTGACGCTACTGCTATATTATGCGTCGGAGACGCCGTGCCGTAGCCGTCCCGAAACATAGTTCGGGACGAGGCTTGAGCGGCTTGCCCCAAATTGTGATTTGGGGTGAAATTTGGCATAGCGTCTCTGACGCTACTGCTATATTATGCGTCGGAGACGCTTTACCGTAGCCGTCCTGAAACATAGTTCGGGACGAGGGGAGGCTTGCCCCAAATTGTGATTTGGGGCAAAATCTGGTATAGCGTCGCTGACGCAAAAGCAAATGAAACAAACAGTTATGAATAGACAATCGTAGTTAGAAAAACAACTTTTACATTTCATTAACATTCTTTTACAAGCCTTTAACAAAGAGTCAACTCAAAAATTAATATGTTTGTGGAAATGCTTGAATGATAAAAAAAAATGAAAAAATACGCACATTTATCGATTGTGTTGTGGGCCTTTATTTTTTATATTTCTTCCATAGTACAAAACAAAACAGCCAGTAATACCCCCGAAGCTGATATTAGTTCTCGCAACTTTTATAGTGTAACTCGTAATATCATACAAGATAAAAAGAGTAACTTATGGATTGCGACTTTTTTAATTTTTTTTGATATGATGACCGTACATTTACCTATTTTATTCAAAATTTTGTGGGTTATATCGTCGAAGATAAAAAAGGAAATATTTGGAATAGTTAGGTCAGTGCTAATGGAACCAATTGGGTACTTTCTCGTTATGATGAAAAGTCATTGCTTAGTCCAACGCCCTCTTAACCGAAATAAAGCCAGAACTAGGAATGCTTTTGGGGCTTTTAGAAGCTAAAGACGGAAGTGTATGGTTTAGGGCCGGGGGCGTGTATAGGTACGACGGAATCACAATCGCTGACTTCAAAAAGTAATTGTACTCTTAGATTAGTAGTAGATTGAAAATTTAAAAAAAATAAAATGAAGATTTGTTTTTCAGTGCTTCTTGTAGCATTAAATTACCCTGCTTTTTCGCAGATTTCTTTTCCTGAATTAAGCCCTAAAGGGTTTGTTTTACAGAAGATTGGATCAACTACCATTTCTATATCTTATGAAAGACCCGCATCTAGAGGCCGAAAAGTATTTGGTGGGTTAGTGCCTTACAATAAATTATGGCGAACAGGTGCAGGAAATTGTACCAAAATTGTTTTTAGTAAACCTGCTATTATTAACAATAAAAAAATTGATAAAGGAACCTATTCTGTTTTCTCTATTCCGAGTAAAAATAAATGGAAAATAATAATAAATAGCGATACATTGTTATATGGAGTTTCTAATTATAATGCTCAAAAAAATGTTATTGTTTTTGAAACGAATCCTCATTTTTCAAATCGATTTTATGAATCACTCACTTTTGATATTGATGTAGTTCCAAATAATGCAAATGTTTATATTTCATGGGAAAATACACAAGTTTCATTTAAAGTAGATACTCAAGTAGATAAAGATTCGAAAGAATTTATTGAGAGAAATTTATTAACCGACAAATCCACCAATTCGGAAGAATATGCTACTGCTGCGGAATACTATTATTATTTGAATAAAGATTTAGATAAGGCTCTTTTGCTAATCGATAAAGCTTTGGCTAAAAGTAATGAGGCGTGGTATTATAGACAAAAAATTGATATTTTGGAGAAACAAAAAAAATATCAGCAAGCCATCGATATTTCTAATCTCGCCATTGAAGCCAATCAAAAACGGACTGATTGGACTGAAAAAGACAAGCTTCAAAGCAATGATGCCTTGAAGAAAAGGATTGAGTCTTTCAAAAAACAGCTTTTAAAGTAAAAAAAGAGGCTTGCGCCAAATTATAATTTGGGGGCGAAATCTGGTCTAGCGTCTGTGACGCTGTTGCTATACTATGCGTCGGAGACGCTGTGCCGTAGCCGTCCCGAAACACAGTTCGGGACGAGGCTTGGCTTGCCCCAAATTGTGCTTTGGGGCAAAATTTGGTCTAGCGTCTCTGACGCTACTGCTATACTATGCGTCGGAGACGCTTTACCGTAGCCGTCCCGAAACAGAGTTCGGGACGAGGCTTGATAGTTCGGGACAAGGGAGTGTTTATTTATCTACCAAAAACGTAAGCTTCCACGCGCCTCTTAGTTGGCCTATTTGGTAGCCGGTAGCTTTGTCGAACCGGTATTTTTTCTGAATGGTTTTAGCAGTAGCTGTTTCAATATCTTTTTTAGGCTGACCGTGGCATTGGAGGCAGGTGGGCATCCCGATGCGGATGGGTTTATAATACACATAGCCTTTTGGGATGGCGACCAAAGTATCTTTTAGTGGGGTATTGCTCTCAAAAGTATCAAGTATTTTTTTGTCAAAAATCGTGGCGGCATTGTCGGGGTTTCGGTTGCGAGTCGATACCCTTTGGATTTTTACCTGAGATGAAACCGAGTTGGTAAGCGGACTTGCGTTTTCGTGGCAAAAATCAACAGCATAAGCAGCGCCGCCTTTTTCAATAGCTCCTAGTAAATTAGATATCAAAGCCTGCTGGGCTTTCAAACTGAGCGAATCCCCTAGATGTCGATAGTTTGTAGATTGAGTAGGCGAGGGTTTTAAGGCCGTGATTAAAATAGCTACCACAAAAAGAGAAGAAGCAGAAAGAAGGCGTTTCATAGATATTAAGTGCTTATACCGAAATAAAACTACAAATTTAAGTGCTAAATCTATTCAGGTTTATTCTTTTGAAATGCGATTTTGTAAAGTACCCATCCAAACCCCGCAACGAGGTGAAGCATAACAAGGGTGAAGAAAAAAGCTGCCATGATTTTGAGTCATTAAATTGATACCCCAAAAGTGCAGCTTGTTTCGGAATTAAACAGTGATATTAGTCACATTCACCTGCCCCAATGCCCATTTCATCTCAGTTGCAATCTGCCGACAACGGGCGTCGTAGGTAGCGACTTCATCGGGGGTGTCGTCTGCCACTTTAGGATCTATGTACATGATAGGGAGGCGTTTTTCGGCGCCGGGAATAAAAGGACAATTGGCCTCGGCCTGGTCGCAGGTCATAATAGCAGCGAAACCACTACTAGGATTGGGAGCTTGGTCATAGACTTTGGAAAAGGCTACGATAGGAGCCGTCAGTTCATCAAATCTGATCTCATAAACAGGATTTTCTTTTTCAGATAGTTTGTTGATTTTCAGACCTGCACGCTCAAAAGCCGCGATAGTACGGTAATTGCAAGCGGTAGCTTCGGTACCTCCCGAAAAAGAAGACACGTTTTTGATTCCAAAATACGCCGCTGCTACCTGTGCCCATACTTGCCCTAAGTGACTACGGCGAGAATTGTGAGTACAGATAAACGTCAGATTGATAGGTTGTTGGGCTTGTATTTTGGTGGAAATATAGTGAGCAAGTGGCTGCAATATAGCTTGGCGCTCCGCCGATACCTCCCGAAGGTCTAGTGCTTCAAAATACTGTGTTACTTCAGAAATCATGGTTGAAATTTATGGGTTTGTTTGAGTGCGTAGTTGACAAATAAAATTAAGACGGGGACTTCAATCAAAGGACCAACTACAGCCGCAAAAGCAGCACCTGAGTTGATGCCAAAAACGGCAATAGCAACCGCAATACCTAATTCGAAATTGTTGCCAGCGGCCGTAAAAGCCAATGAGGTAGACTTGGCATAGTTGGTACCTGTTTTTTTTGAAAGATAAAAAGCAGACATAAACATAATCGCAAAGTAAAAAGTAAGCGGAATGGCAATCCGAATTACATCAAGCGGAATCTGCACAATCAACTGTCCTTTGAGACTAAACATGACAATGATGGTGAGCAGTAATGCTATCAGGGTAAGAGGGCTGATTGTGGGTAGATATACCTTTTCAAACCATTCACGGCCTTTGAGGGCTGTAAGACCATAGCGAGAAATCATGCCTAACAAAAACGGAATACCCAAATAAATAAAAACGCTTTGGGCAACTTCTCTGATTGTAATTTGGACTTCATAGCCTTTGAGACCAAAAAAAGGTGGGAGTATCGTAATAAAAAACCAAGCATAAACGGAATAAAAAAGGACTTGAAAGATACTATTGAAGGCTACCAAACCCGCAGCATAGAGGCGGTCTCCATTGGCGAGGTCGTTCCAGACAAGCACCATCGCAATGCACCGCGCAATACCAATCATAATCAGACCCGTCATGTATTCGGGTTTGTCTGGTAAAAAGATAACGGCTAATCCAAACATCAACAATGGACCGATAATCCAGTTTTGAAGGAGCGATAATAGCAGAATTTTGACATTTGAAAATACCTTGGGAAGTTCGTCATAGCGTACTTTTGCCAAGGGGGGATACATCATCAAGATAAGCCCTATCGCCAATGGGACATTGGTAGTACCTACATTAAAATGGTTGATAAAGGCCTCTGTTTTTGGGAAAAAGTAGCCAATACCTATGCCTAGAATCATCGCAAGAAAAATCCATAATGTAAGATAACTATCTAAAAATGAGAGTTTTTTTTGTTGCATATTATTGTTGTAAATTTTTCAAAAAAAGACTTAACAGCAAGATTGAGATTGACAGTTAGCGTTTTGGGACAAGTCGGCAAAAATTCCAAAGTGAGCCACAAATTGGTTAAACACCTCCCAATCAATACAATAACAGGAGGTTTTACCTTCGATAGTGCCTTTGATAAGGCCGCTCGCTTTTAATTCTTTGAGATGCTGCGAAACAGTAGCTTGGGCAAGTGGCAACCCTTCCACAATTTCGCCACAGATGCAGCTTTTTTGTTGGGCTAGTATTTTCAAAATCGCAATGCGTGCGGGGTGTGAAATAGCCTTTGCAAAATCGGCAAGAGCGATTTCGTCGGCTTGAAAATCCATTCGTCGGTTAATAGCCATGATAATTGATTTTATATCGCAAATATACGATGAATTATTGTTGACATAAAAACAAGGCAGCTTTTCTGTTGAAAGAAAACTACCTTGTTATCAAAAAGAGGCGTTGATGGGTGATGGTCAATTATTGCTTTACGGGGCAAGTATTCAACCCAAAAAGTGCGTAGAGAGGGCAAAAACTAATAATACTTGTAAGCGTAAAAACCCCCGCAACCCCCAGCGCTATGATGCCAAGGGTGCCTGTAAGTGTACCTGTAAAATAGAGTATGACGGCAATAGCTGCCACAATAAGACGAATGCCGCGGTCGATGCCGCCCATGTTAGCTTTCATTTTGGTATGTGTTTATGTAGTAAATCTTTCAATGATGAAATACACAATTCCCATCAGAAGTGCGCAAATGAAGCATACTAGAATGATTTTGGATAATTGGGATTTCATGTAGCAAAGATGCACACAAACACACCTTCAAGTCAGTAACATAGGTTACAGTCGCACCTCTATTCCGTCGGGATATTGGGCGATTTTTTTCTCATTTTCGAGTTTTTTGGTGACTCGGCTTACCACTTCACGCGAGGTACCCATGGCATCAGCAATTTCACGGTGTCGAATTTTGAGAAAAGGGTTGGCTTGCAAACTTGCTTTTTCGCGTAAAAAATGAAGGATACGGTTATCGAGATTATCAAACAGCAAGGCGTTGATGGTCTGCAATAAGTCGGTATAGCGTAGATTGTTGAGAAGGTGAAAAAAAACGTTGAATTCAGGATATTGCCTCGACCACGTCCTGACCCAATCGGAAGGAAGCAATAGCAGCTCAGTCTCGCTTTCGGTGATAGCTACTATTTTGCTAGATTCTTCCTGAATCACCCCAAAAAAAGACATAATGCAGCTTTCGTTGGGATGAATATAATAAAGTAAAAACTCCCGCTCATCGTGCCTCATGATTACTTTCACGAGGCCTTTTAATACAATCGGAACAGCCTGAATGTATTGGCCCTCCCGCAAAATCTCGACACCTTCAGGAATCGTTTTAGAAATCCCTTTTTGGAGCATTTCTTGGCGAAGGTTTTCGGAAAAAAGATGAAACTGAGCGGGGAGTATCATTGATTGAGTAAAAACAAACCGCTATGTCGTCACAGTGCATTTCTCTACCACTGCGGTTTTTCAAAAAAAATTAATAAGCTTTGGTTGTTAATTGATTTACGACTTGTTCGAGCTGTTTTTTCTGAACCACGCCCGACTGCCGCCAAAGAATTTTTCCGTTTTGAAACAAAATCAGTGTCGGAACTCCCTGGATTCGATAGCTTTGGGAAGCGGCGGGGTTTTTGTCAACATCGATTTTGATAACACGCACACGGTCGCCCATTTGAGCCGCAAAATCTTTAATAATAGGTGACATCATTTTGCAAGGCCCGCACCATTCGGCAAAAAAATCGACCAAAACAGGGGTGTCACCTTGAATAATATCATTAAAACTTTCTTTCTTTTCCATGACTTTTGGTTGTGTTTAAAAGGTGTGTATTAAGCGTCGGACTTGGGTGTACTGATATCTTTCAAGATACCTCCACCAAAATACCCTAACAAGGCTCCATACGGAACCATGGTTTGCCATTGGGATTTGATGGGGCAAGTGCCTGTGACACAGCCGATTTCTTTCCAATACAAAAAACCGCCTAGTGCACCCAAAAAAGCACCAATCCAGCCCCAAGGGATATTACTTAACTTCTTCATAATGTGTCTCTTCTATAGTATGTGTAGTAGAACGCCGTACGTTAGGGGTGGCACAGCCGCCTAGTCCGCAACCGACATTGAAAAGGGCTTGTAAGGCAAAAATTCCACCCATAAGCCCAAAAAGAGGTTGACGGTCGGCAAAAGCAGAGTAAATCAACCATAGCCCCATACTCATACGGAGTAGGCGCATAAAATCCCAGTTTTTAAGAACAGTGCTCATCCTCTGATTGTTTTTAAGGTTAGTAAGGCCAGCTCATGATGCCACCCGCTAAATTGTAAAGATGCTCAAAACCAGCATTGCCTAGGATGTTGCAGGCCTGACCGCTGCGATTGCCACTACGACAATAAACAAAATAAGTTTTGTTTTTGTCCAATTTTTCAATTTTTTGTTGAAAATCTACGCTCATTAAGTCGATATTAATAGCCCCTTTGATCGCACCAGAGCGTACTTCGGCGGGAGTCCGTACATCGATTACAACGGCTTGAGGCGTATCGGCGAGGAGTTGTTTAAAGGTCTCGGCGTTGACGTTTTGATAATTTTTCTTGGTTTTGAAAAAGCTAAACATGATGGTATGTGTTTTGATTTGATGAAACAAAGGTCATCAATCCGTTTAGCGTTTACAGTGATATTTGTTACATTAGCTTTGTACCAAACAAAAAATCCACGGTTCTAATTTTGACCGTGGATTTCTATTAATCCTAAACCCTTTAATATTTATTTTTCTTCAGATAGTCTGCCTACGGCACAGCTTACATACGATTTGGCTTGGGTCAACAAGCTATTTTCACTACCTACTTCAGGATAACCCATGTGTGTCAATTCCTTGACGAAAACCTGACGTTTGAGGCTACCAGTATGGTCGATTGTAACGCGTGACTCGTCTTTGTTGATGTTGATAGAAAGCACCCCTGTAAGGCCCAAAAGACGTTGTTTGATGCTATTCATACATCCTCCACATTTGATATTTTCTACTAAAATGGTTTCCGTTTTCATAATTCTAACAGGGAAGGAGTGTTCAGTTTTTGCCAAAGCTGTACCTAAAAAATAACAATTACCCTGACAAAAGTCATTTTTGGTTTTTAAGAGTACTGGGGCACACATAATCGGTGGTTTTGAAACGACCCGATTTCTGAATAGCCCCAAAGCCCCCGTCAATATCTACCAGATTGTCATAGCCCCTAGATTTCAAAATAGAAGCTGCCATCATAGACCGGTATCCACCTGCGCAGTGAATATACATCGTTTGGTCTTTAGGAAACTCGGCCATTAGCTCACTGATATAATCTAAGGGCAAATTTTTGGCTCCGTCCACGTGTTCTGCCGCAAATTCGCTTGGTTTGCGAACATCAATAATGAGTGCATCGGGTTGATTTTCCAATACATCCGCTAGTTCGTTGGCGGGAATAGAGGTGATACTATCTATTTCGTCGTTGGCATTGACCCATGTTTCAAATCCTCCTTCTAAGTACCCAATCACGTTGTCATAACCTACGCGTGCGAGTCGGAGAATCGTCTCTTGTTCTTGGCCTATTTCGGTGACCAACAATAATTCTTGTTTTACATCAGGAATCAAGGCTCCTACCCAAGGGGCAAATTGCCCACCTAAACCAATATTGATAGAATTGGGAATGAATCCTTTGTTGAAAACTTGGGCAGGGCGTGTATCCAACACCACCGCGCCTGTTTCGTTGGCTGCTGCTTCAAACGCCGCAGGGCTTAGAGCCTGAGCCGCTCTTTTCATGACCACATCTATACTTTCATAGCCTTCTTTGTTCATCATTACATTTTGAGGAAAGTACTGAGGCGGCTTGGCGAGGCCGTCGGTTACTTCTTTGATAAATTCCTCCTTGGTCATGTTGGCACGAAGTGCGTAGTTAAATTTCTTTTGATTGCCGAGGGTATCGGTGGTTTCTTTGCTCATGTTTTTACCACAGGCCGAGCCCGCTCCGTGTGCAGGATAAACAATGACCTCGTCGGGCAATGTCATGATTTTTTCGCGCAGTGAATCATACAGATACCCTGCCAAGTCATCGACGGTTAAATCTGACTTTTGGGCCAAATCGGGCCGACCTACATCCCCGATAAAGAGCGTATCGCCACTAAAAAGCGCCTTTTCTTTGCCTTGTTCGTCGAAGAGCAAATAGCAGGTCGATTCCATCGTATGGCCGGGTGTATGTAATACTTTTATGGCAAGATTTCCTACTTGAAAAAGTTCGCCATCGGTAGCGATATGCGCCTCAAATCCCGTTTGGGCATGGGGGCCGTAGACAATGGGTGCTCCTGTTTTTTGGGACAAATCCAAGTGACCAGACACAAAGTCGGCATGGAAGTGCGTCTCAAAGACATATTTGATGTTAGCCCCATTTTTATTGGCTTTTTCGATATAAGGACTTACTTCTCTAAGGGGGTCGATGACCGCCGCTTCGCCTTCACTTTCAATGTAATAGGCACCTTGAGCGAGGCATCCAGTATAAATTTGTTCGATTTTCATGTTTGCAGAGAAAATGAGTGTTTGTCAATACAAATGACGTTTTTTTTGGAAAGTCTGAAAGTGATATTTGTCACGTTCGACAAAAAACAAAAAGACTTTTTGATAAAAAGGCGAGCGAAGAAGAGAAAGTTCCGATTTTGACGGAAAGGTATTCGAAGTAAGTCCGTCATCAATAAGGTTAAATAAAATGGGGCTGTCTCAAAAGTAACAGGTTACAAAATATTCTTTGGTTTCAACCTCATCCCAACCCTTCCGCTCAGGCGGCCCTGTCCTGCCAGTAGCTACGGTTTATACATATCTCTCTGTGCTATCTTAAAGCCTAGATAGATATTATTAAATTGTTTAATTCCGTCGTTGAGGGTGATAATACCTGGAGGTCTTTGGGAAGCATAACCTTTCCAGCCTCCTAATCGGGCAATTATCCAAAATGCCCATCTTAAAGAGTATTTGGGATAGGGGTTTTGCTGTTTTATGGTATTTCCACTTAACTGTGTTTCAAGTACTTGCAGACATTTGATTTCATTTTCACAAAAAAGTTCTTTGGCTTGTTGGTTTTCATTAGGCTCGTTGGCTTTACTTGCCAAGAGTAATGCCATCACTCTGAGTGCTGCTTGTAAGGCAAAAAGCGTCATTTTAATGATTGACTCTCCGTTTTCAAGCTCAATGGATTCAATGGCAAATCCTTGTGTTTTGAGAAGCCTAAATAGGGTTTCAATGTGCCATCTTAAAGAATACCAACGTACTATTTGACAGGCATCAGAAAAGTTGCCAACCAAGTGAGTCGTTAGTATTCTCCAGTGAACAGGCTGCTCTCCCTCAGGAACTGTACTTGAAGATTCTTTACTCTCTATTGCCCAAACTTTAATCGGTAAAACTCCTTTACCCTTTCTGGCAGGAGCAATGATATCGACTGCTACAAATCGTAGCTCCATGAGAGCTTGTCGTTTTATCTTATTCTTGGAAGAATGACGAATATCTCCTCGAATATCAAGCAGATAGCTTCCTTTTAAATCAGATTCTTCAAGGGTTTGATACAAGTCACAAACTTTATCTTCATAAAGAATTTTACGGTTATCCCTCGAACGAACAATGAGATGGTCTTGCCCTGTAGCGGCGGCTAATAGCTCAAAAATATCACCTTCTCTATCTTGTACCGAAGTCCGTAAACTGGCTTTTGATAAGACCTTAGCAGTGTTTTCAACACTTTCTATCCAACGATAAGACTCTTTCTCTTCAATAGGTAAGGTCTTATATTTTCGCTCATGGCGGTCGGCTCTATGCTCAGAATGAATATAGGGTTTGATAAAAGAAAAGCCCACACAGCTTTCGTCACAGGCTTTTACGACCAGACTCGGATGCAAATAAAAAGCCAAACTACGGTTATCCCCGATGAGGCCAAGACCAGAATTAGCTTCAATTTGAGCACGATTCTTCTCCAAGTTTACTTGGGTAGTATCTTGGAAAATCAAATAATGTTCCGCCTCTATTCTCTGAGCAGTATCTTGGGTAATGGTCGATATGATAGAGGTTGTTGTCACTTTTGAGTTATTGAAAAAACGATAGTAGACCATCTGGTCAGCCCAACGATTGGATAACTTATAAATAGTTGTTTGAGATTTCTGAGTCATTAAAGATAATAACTCATCCCCGCGTACATTGAGCCGTTTGTCTCCAAAATCAAAACCAAAAGTGCTTTTTTTAACATAAAAATTTTAAACTTTACACAACAAAGATAAATCATTCTTGTGTATAAACCGTAGCTCCAGAAAGGAGAAGG
>NZ_AUIF01000031.1 GCF_000423565.1 Runella zeae DSM 19591
TGGTTAAATTATATCCTCAGGCTATCAAAATCAGGCTGGTTCAAGATAATTTAAACACGCATAATTTCAGTTCCTTTTATGAGACTTTACCCGCTGATGAAGCCTATGAATTAGCCCAAAGGTTTGAAATCCATTATACTCCTAAATCCGCCAGTTGGCTGAATATGATAGAAATCGAATTTTCAGCCTTATCAAAGCAGTGCCTTAATCGTAGAATTCCAACGCAAGATAAACTTGAATCCGAAATTGAGGCTATTGTCAAAGAACGTAATGATAAACAAATTAAAATAAAATGGCAGTTTACTATTAAAATGCCCGAAGTGCCATGAATTCAAAGTATCAATCTGTCAATCAGAGCAACTTAAAATATAAAATTACTTAAATTACAATGCACTAAGACTGTTGTGCAGCCAGATATTTGTGTGATTTGTGATCCTACTAAAATTGATGAACGAGGTTGTAACGGGGTTCCTGATATGGTAATTGAAGTGTTGTCTCCTTCAACGGCAAAAAAAGACCTGAACGAGAAATTTAACCTTTACGAAGAAGTAGGCATAAGCGAATATTGGATTGTATTTCCTGAGGCAAAAACCGTTAGTATTTATTTACTTGAGGACCAAAAATACGTCCTTCTGGGGCATTTTGGACACCTTCAACAACCTGGGCCATTGCAAGTTCGTACACTGCCTGAGTTGGAGGTTGACTTGGAAGATGTTTTTGAAAACGTGGTTTAATCACTTATTTCTCTTTGGGGTTTCCCCGTATTTCTCTTTGTAAGCTTTAATAAAATGGGAAACACTCTCATAGCCAATTTCCATACTAACTTCTGATACGTTTTTATTGGCGTTTTTGAGTAAAAAGGCCGCTTGTTCGAGGCGTTTTTGTTTAATCCAATGCGCTGGAGAGGTGTGAAATTGGGCTTCAAATTCGCGTTTAAACGCGGACAAACTTCGTCCTGAGAGATGGGCTAATTCGCTTATTGTGAGCGGTTTCAGATAATAGTTATTGAGCAGGTATTCTAAGTCTGTTTTTTGCCCTTTGTAAATATTAAACAAGATGGTTTTGAGTTGATTGGAGCCGTCGATTTCCAATAAATGAAGCAGTAATTCCTGAAACTTGAGTCGTAAAAACTGATTCAAGTAGGGCGTTTGTGAGTTGAAATAGGGAAAAAGGGAATCAATGAACTTTTCAAAGGCCGAAGAGGACTGTAACGCCAAAATAGGCTGAGGGTTTTCGACGTCGGCTTTGTCGAACAACGATTGGTTTTGGCTTACAAACTCTTTCAGTAGTTTTTCATGAAAGAAAAAAACAAGGCTGCGGTAATCGCTTCCGATGGATTCGTTCATGGAATAGCAGCCCCGTTGGAAAAATAAAATTTGTCCTTTGCGCACGTGCAGGTCTTGGTTGGGGGAGATAAATTTCTTTTCTCCTTCCAGCACTACAACGACGGCGTGTTCTTCAAAGAAAATCTCGTTACGCTCGGGATACACGTCGCTTCGGTAGGCCACAAAAGTCGTGTCCTGAATTTTCAGAGACTGAAACTGTTGGGCGCTGATGGAAGAAGGGACGCGAAGCATGGGGGAAAGTTAATCGTTATTAGTTAATTGTAACGTCGGCAGGGTTCAGCCGGCAGTGATTATAAACCCTGCCGAATTGAAACGTCGGCAGGGTTTAGCCGGCAGTGATTATAAACCCTACCGAATTGTAACGTCGGCAGGGTTCAGCTGGCAATGATTACAAAAACCCTGCCGACGTTTATTAGTGGGTTCAGCTGGCAATGATTACAAAAACCCTGCCGACGTTTATTAGTGGGTTCAGCCGGCAATAATTACAAACCCTGCCGACGTTTATCAGTTAAACGCACCGCCTTTTTTCAGAGACTCGTATTCATTGCCGATGGCTTTGTATTGGGATACCAAAAACTTCTGTAACTCTTCATTAAACACTTTTTTATCGTCATCAGACAATGTGTCGTACAAATCTTTCAACTCTTGGTTGATAGCAGCTTTCTCGGCTTCGTCGCGGGCATTGATGGCGCGTACGTGGTATTTTCTGAAATCAAAGTTCATTTTCTATCTCTTCAATCAATTTTTTTAATTCTTTATCAGTAAGTGTACTTTGTTCTGATTTATCATAAATATCAGCTAGATACACTCGATTATTTAGAAAAACTACTACTGTTATCTCAAAGCTCATTGAGGAAATCTTCGATGGTTTTGGATGGGAGTTTGCCAGCCTCCATTTTCTTGACCTGATTGATAGAAGATTTCAAACGTTTTTTCCAATATAGTCTTACTTTCATTTGCTCATACTGACGACTGTATCGCTCCCATTCTTCAACTGGCATCTGAACAACTCTTCCTTGAGAAGTATCTATTTCTTTTAAATGGAGTTTCATGCTCTTTTAAAGTTTATATCAAAAACTCAAACAAATCAGGTTTATTATTGATGTATTCAAACTGAATATTGTGCTCTTTCATGCGGGCTAAAAGCGGCTCGAAATCTTCTTTGTGACGTAGTTCGATACCTACCAAAGCAGGCCCACGTTCACGCGCGGTTTTTTTAGAATATTCAAAGTGGGCAATGTCATCGTTGGGGCCAAGTACGTGGTTTAAAAACTCTTTAAACGCGCCCGAACGCTGCGGAAAGCGAATGATAAAGTAATGTTTTAGTCCTTCGTACAGGAGCGAACGCTCTTTGATTTCTTCGGTGCGCGTGATGTCGTTATTGCCACCTCCAATCAATAACACCACATCTTTGCCTTTGATTTCGTCTTTGATTTGGTCAAGGGCGGCTACGGTAAGTGCTCCTGCGGGCTCAACCACAATGGCCTCTTCGTTGTACAGTTGCAAAATCGTGGAGCAGACTTTCCCTTCGGGAATTAGCAAAATATCGTCCAAATTTTTGCGACACACCTCGAATGTATGTTCTCCTGCGCGTTTGACGGCGGCACCGTCCACAAACTTATCAATGTTGTCGAGCGTAACGACGTGTCCCTCTTTAATAGCGGTGTGCATCGTGGGAGAACCTACGGGTTCTACGCCAATCAGCTTAGTGGCGGGACTAAGTTGTTTAAAAACGGTGGTCACGCCAGAAGCTAGTCCACCGCCACCGATAGCAAAAAGTAAGTAGTCTATTTTGAAGTCGGCATCGCGGAAAATTTCCAAACCTACGGTTCCTTGTCCTTCCATCACCTGCACGTCGTCAAAAGGGTGAATGAATGTAGCGGCGTGGGCTTCGCAAAAATGCTTCGCAGCGTGATAGGCGTCATCGTAGGTATCGCCGTGGAGGACTACTTCAATCTGGTTTTTTCCAAACAACTTCACCTGTTTTACTTTTTGAGCAGGGGTCGTGCTGGGCATAAAAATAGTGCCACGGACTTGCATCTTATTGCAAGCATACGCCACTCCTTGCGCGTGGTTTCCTGCACTGGCACATACGACTCCTTTTTCGAGGGCTTCGGCCGATAAACTGGCCATTTTGTTGTACGCTCCCCTGATTTTGTACGAACGAACCACTTGCAAGTCTTCTCGCTTGAAATAGATATTGGCTTCGTAACGCTCCGAAAAGTTGAGATTAAGCTCTAAGTCGGTGTGTTTGGCGACTTTACGAATGCGTTCGGCAGCTTGTAATATATTGTCGAACGTCGGAAAATCGGCATTTTTGGCTTTATGTTTTTCGGGTGCAAGGCTCATGACATTGTAGTTTTAATAAGATGAAATCAAAGCTTCGGCAGGAATGTTTAAGGAATTATGAAGCTTTCTTATCATTGAAAGACTAAGTTTGCGTCTCCCGCTTAAAATATCAGATTTACGACTTCTGTTACCTAAAATTTTGTTTAAATCACTCTCCTTCATCCCCAATTGGTCTAAACGGAACTTGATTGCTTCAATGGGATGCGGCGGTCCAATAGGGTGCCTTTGCCGTTCATATTCTTTTACTAACAATGTCAATATCTCAAACTCAGCTTCTTCTTCTGATTCTGCTGAAATATCAGTTTGTATAAGTTCGTAAAGACGCTCTAATACTATTTCGTATTGAGCTTCTGTTTTAATCGGCTTTAACATATCTTATAGTTTTAGCATCAATTTTATCGTACTCTTGGTGCGTATCTACCCAAACAATGAAAACGGTTTGGAGACGATATTCTATATCTACCAATAAACGGTATCTGTTTCCATGAATATTAAAAACAACTCGCTTATTCGTTACGATAGAAGCACTCCGATACTGCTGTTTAAGCTCGTTGGGCGATAGCCAAACGGCCTTTTCTGCTTCAGCAAACCATGCTTTCAAGGGGTGTTCGGCCAATAGTTCTTTTTCCCAATATGACTTCAATGTTTTTATGGCAACCACTCTCATATCAACAAATATACAAAATTGTAACCATTTTGGTTGCGTTTTTATAAAAAAGACGAGTAAGCTAACTTACTCGTCTACAGATATTAAAAGTTTAATTATGTATTTTAATTGCGCTCAGGACGCAAGCTGCGAACGGCAGCACCTGCCTGCCACATTTCAGAGTCGCGAAGCTCGGCCAATTCTACTTCGAGTTTCTCGCGATAGTCTGGTTGTGAGTTACGAGTGATAGAGATGTTGGCTTGCTCACCTGATTTTACTGAGTTGTACAACTGTTGGAACACAGGCTTAGTAGCTTCTTTGAAAGGCTTCCACCAGTCAAGCGCACCACGTTGAGCGGTTGTTGAGCAGTTAGCATACATCCAGTCCATTCCGTTTTCGGCTACGAGTGGCATCAATGATTGTGTCAATTCTTCTACCGTTTCGTTGAAAGCTTCAGATGGAGAGTGGCCGTTTTCGCGCAATACTTCGTACTGAGCCGCGAAAATACCTTGGATAGCCCCCATCAATGTACCACGCTCACCGGTAAGGTCAGACGTTACTTCACGGTAGAAATCGGTTTCAAACAAATAGCCAGAGCCTACGCCGATACCCATAGCGATACATTTCGTACGCGCTTCGCCAGTGGCATTTTGGAACACCGCAAACGATGAGTTAAGACCTTTTCCTTCTACAAACAAACGACGAAGAGAAGTACCTGAGCCCTTAGGAGCTACCAAAAATACATCTACATCAGCAGGAGGAACGATGCCCGTTTGGTCTTTGTACGTAACACCGAATCCGTGTGAGAAATACAACGACTTACCAGCAGTCAAATATTTTTTAACGGTTGGCCACAATTCGATTTGGGCTGCATCCGACAACAAGAAACAAATAATAGTACCTTTTTCGAGAGCTTCCTCAATTTCAAATAGCGTTTCGCCAGGCACCCAGCCGTCAGCCACGGCTTTGTCGTATGTTTTTCCTTTACGCTGCCCAACGATGACATTGAAGCCGTTGTCGCGCATGTTAAGACTCTGACCTGGACCTTGTACACCGTATCCAATAACGGCGATAGTTTCATTTGCTAATACTTCACGTGCTTTTTCAAGAGGAAATTCTTCGCGGGTTACTACTTCTTCTACTGTCCCGCCGAAATTAATCTGTGCCATTGATTGATTGGTTTGTTTGGGTAATACAACTGAATATGTTAAACTTTTTTTGTCTTTTGCCACGTAAGCAAGGCCGACACGCCCACAAATAATCTTATTTTTCTCTGAATGAGCCAATCTTCGGTTTTGAAAATAGTTTTAAATATTTTCTGGAAAATAGGGCCATTCATTATCGTAAAATCCGAACCTGCTTCTTCTATTTTTCGCTGATGTAAGGGCAATATTTTGGACAAAAGACGAAAAAATGCAATTGGAAAAAACAGCCAAAAGTTGAAATATGTATTGAAAACAATCTTACCGTCTCCTTCAAAAATCTTCTTCAACATTCTCATATCATACCTTCTGACATGGTGATTCACCTCATCGTGTTGGTTCCATAAAAACATAAACGCCGGTACTGTCACGCTTACTAGTCCTTCAGGTTTGCAGACTCGTTTCATCTCTGAAACAGCCAAAGTATGGTCTTCCACATGTTCAATTACATCAAAAGCGCACACTAAATCATACTTTTCTGATTCGAAAGGTAATTCCAAAATCGACCCTTGAACGATATCGATAGGGACATTTGCCTTCGTAAATTCATAACACTCTTGGTCGTATTCTACAGACTTGACGTTACCAAACTCCATTAATAGCTCCGACGTTCGACCAGTAGCTACCCCAATATTCAAAATTTGGAGAGGTCTTTTGAATGGTAAATTTTGGCGGAGATGATTCATCAATATCTGGTTACGAACCAAAAACCACCAATGCTCGCGCTCGATAGCATAGTACTCCTGATAATAAGATGATTGCATATTTTATGGAAAGGACATTGGCAACATCAGGGATAATAGCGTACTTACTATTAACAGATACCTTAGTTCTTTTTGAGCAATATGTTCTTTTAAAATCATAAGTAAGAAAAAGAACATACAAAACCCAAACGACAAAGAACGTGTACCATCGGCAACCATGATTGCAATCGCCCCTGTGGCCAACATACATCCTCCAAGCAATACCAACATCCACCAATCCCGCCTCAATACAAGCACGGTAATACCAGCAAATATCAATAACCAAAAACCTTCTAAACCTCTCGTAAACTTATCTCCAATAATACTCAAGCTCCAAGTGATGGTCTTACGAGAGAGATCATTGTCGTGCCCCACTTTAAGACCATAATTAGAAGCTAGCCAACTTCTCACAACTATATACAAGCCTGCACTTATCACTAATACAATGGCAGACAACGGAATCAGTTTTAAATTTAATTTCCCTTGTTTAATCCAATTTTGCACCAATGGCATTAAATATAATAAGCCAATGTAAGTAGAATTGATAATGGCACGCTCATCGCACCAAAATGCCAATTGTGAAAAAAGCAGAATCAACAGGGGGTTTCGGTAATACCACATCAAAATCATGAAACAAAAGGGAAAAATGTCGCAATGTCCCAAAAAATTGATGTAAAAATTGGCCCCTGCATAAATAGCCGTAAAACCCGTAATGAAATAAAAAGTCAGTATTTTGTCTTTTAGGATTCCGTACACTACCTCTATCACAAACCACAAGAATAAAAGCCCCATCAACACATGTAGCACATAAAGACCAGCCACATTAAGATGTAGTACTCTAGCGATGAGCGGAATAGTAATACGAAAAGTCTGATTGGCTTCGTGCGAGCCCGCTTCATAGTCTTGGGGAGTGAAAGGATCTGCGCCTTGCTTAATAATGTCATCCCAAAAAAAACCACCAATCGAACCCGGATGCCTCATCTCTTGGTACAAATTTCGCAGGCCCTTATCGACCAAAATAAAATTAAATGCCAAAAGCGTGGTTGTCGATATAGCCAATGCCAAAAACAAAAGCCTAACTTTCCAAAATTTATTGTCAAAGAACGGTTTTAATTTTGATTCTAACTCATTGAAAGGAGTAGCAAGCGATTGCAGAGGTTTCATGGAATAACATTTACGTGCGCTTTTCAAGGGTTTTTAATATTCTTGAAAAGTTACCAGATAAAGGCACTGCAAATAACGCACTTTTTGAGTATTACTCACGAATTTTCGGCGGGACTTTTCCTTTCAAAGATTCATTATCAACCTTTTGTACTACAAATAATACTCCCAATGCGCTTCTTCGGGCAAAAACTCAACTAAGCCATTGGGGGTTTTACCTACGGCTACACGACCCGATTTCACAAATTCTAGGATACCATAAGGCTTGATGTAGCGGAAAAAGTCTAAGATTTCGGCTTCATCTCCGGCTTTTTCTATCACTACATAATCTAATCCCCAATAGACCACCCACGCTTTGTAAATTTTATTGATAGTCTCAATGTCAAGAGGGCGTGTACCGATAGGGGTAGCGATTTTAAAGAGAGCGATTTCGTTATAAACGACTTCATTGTCTAGATAGCCAAACACCGCTAGCACTTCCACCACTTTCCGAATCTGTTTGACGAGTTTCTCTACTTCTTCACGTTTTTCATGTTTGATAGTAATCGTATAGCGCGAGACTCCCTTACGTTCTGTTTCCGACACCGTCAGACTCTCAATATTGATGCGACGGCGTGTAAACAATATTGTAATCTTATTGAGCAAACCGAACGTATTTTCGGTGAATATGCATATGGTGTATGTTGTCATAAAATTTCAATAATAAAAACTACAAATACTTCTAGCACTCAAGTTTGATATCGGCTACTGCTGCTCCTGCGGGTACCATCGGAAATACGTTCTCTTCTTTTTCGACCATTACTTCGAGCAAATACGGCTTATCAGATTTCAGTAAAGTATCCAAAGAGTCACTAAGATTTTCGCGGTCGGAGCAGGTATGTCCCTGAATTCCAAATCCTTTTGCAATCGTAATGAAATCTGGATTTTGTAATTCAACATACGAATACCGTTTCTCAAAAAACAACTGCTGCCACTGACGCACCATGCCGAGGTAATTGTTGTTGAGAATGATGAGCTTTACAGCCAAACCACTCTGCGCAATCGTTCCTAATTCTTGGATGGTCATTTGGAAGCAGCCGTCACCGATAAAAGCCACTACCTCACGCTCAGTCGCTCCTTTTTTAGCGCCAAATGCCGCAGGAATTGCAAAGCCCATCGTGCCCAAACCGCCAGAAGCAATGTATGAATGGGGTTTTTTGAATTGATAATACCGCGCCGCAATCATCTGATGCTGCCCTACGTCGGCTATGATACAAGCCTCTCCTTTGGTTTTGTCGGAAAGCATACGTACGACTTCGGCCATTTTGATTTCTCCTTCTGGCTTCAATTCTCGCTGCGTAATTTTCTCATCCTCAATCACATCGTACTTTTTAAATTCGCTTTTCCAAGCCGCATGATTGTTTTCCTTCACTAGAGGCAAAAGCTTCTTCAATACTTCTTTGGCATCCCCTACTACGGGCGCATCAGCCTTGATGATTTTATCAATTTCGGAAGGGTCTATTTCGATATGAATCACTTTGGCTTGGCGAATATATTTGGTAGCATCGCCCGTCACACGGTCGTCAAAACGCATTCCAATGGCAATGATTACATCTGCTTGTGTAGTGAGTACATTGGTGCCGTAGTTGCCGTGCATTCCAAGCCAACCCATATAATTGGGATGGTCAATAGGCATGGCAGAAAGCCCCAACAAAGTACTCGCACAAGGGATGTCTGTTTTTTCGACAAAAGCTTTAAATTCTTCCATCGCGCCTGATATAAGTACGCCATGTCCAAACAAAATATAAGGTTTTTTGGCGTTATTAATCAAATCAGCGGCTCTCTCTACATGCTCATCCTTAGGAACTACCCGTGGCTTATAGCTTACCAAAGACTCTACTTTTTTATATTCAAAGGCTTTGGTCATGGCACCTACTTGCGCATCGCGCGCAAAATCAATCACCACGGGGCCTGGCTTACCTGAAGTGGCGATATAAAAAGCCTTTGCTAAAACTTCTGGCACTTCGTCAGCATGGGTAATTTGATAATTCCATTTACAAACGGGCGTAGTTACGCCGATGATGTCTGTTTCCTGAAAAGCGTCCGTTCCCAAAAGTGTAGATTTTACCTGACCTATGATACACACCAAAGGTGTACAATCGATGATAGCATCAGCGATAGGAGTCACGAGGTTTGTACCACCCGGCCCCGATGTGACCAAACATACCCCCGGCTTTCCGCTCGTACGCGCATACCCCTGAGCCGCATGTCCTGCTCCTTGCTCATGACGCACCAAAATATGATCAAGGCGGTCGGTGTAGTCATAAAGGGCATCGTAAGTAGGCATAATAGCCCCGCCAGGATACCCAAAAATCACCTCCGTTCCTTCTGCAATCAGGGATTCCATCAGTGCCTGAGCACCCGAAAGAATACGAGGAGTATCTGCTACAGCTTTGCCATTGGTAGCGGGGGTTTCCTGCGCTACAGGAGTGTCGATAGCAACAGTGTCTTGCTGTGCAATCATGGTTGAGTGGTTTTCCATGACAGTTTGGTTTTAATTTGTTTTATTTTTTGCGTTATGCTTCGTCGGTCACACAGCCTTCACTTGCTGTTTTTACATTACGAATGTACTTACCAAGGGTTCCTTTTTTGAAACTAGGCTCTGGCTGTTTCCATTCTTTACGGCGTTCGGCGAGTTCTTCGTCCGATACATGTAGTTGCAGTACATTATTGACCGCATCAATGGTAATTTTGTCACCGTCTTTTACTAGAGCGATGTTGCCTCCTAAATACGCTTCTGGCGTAACGTGCCCTACCACAAATCCGTGCGTTCCGCCTGAAAAGCGGCCATCCGTAATCATCGCAATTTTATCTCCCAATCCTGCTCCCATTACAGCCGACGTAGGTTTAAGCATTTCGGGCATTCCTGGGCCACCTTTAGGGCCTTCATTGCGGATTACTATTACATGGCCCGCTTTGATTTCGCCTTTAGAGATATATTCTATGACTTCTTCTTCACGTTCGCAAACTTTAGCAATTCCTTCAAAACGCTCCCCTTCTTTACCCGTAATTTTGGCAACGGCTCCTTCGGTAGCAAGATTTCCGTATAAGACTTGCAAGTGTCCAGTAGACTTGAGTGCCTGCTCAACAGGAAATATGATTTTTTGGGTATCAAAGCTAAGGTCGGGAGCATCTGCCAAGTTTTCGGCTACCGTTTTGCCCGTGACAGTGAGACAATCTCCGTGCAAAAATCCTTTTTGATAGAGGTATTTCATCACCGCTGGGATTCCCCCAATCGCAAGTACATCTTCCATGTAATATTTGCCTGAAGGCTTGAGGTCAGCAATGAGCGGTGTACGGTCAGATATATCTTGGATATCTTTCAACGTAAAATCTACTTCTGCTGCTCGCGCAATAGCCAAGTAGTGCAAAACCGCATTGGTAGAACCACCCAAGGCCATCACTACGGTCATTGCATTTTCAAATGCTTTGCGCGTCATGATGTCACGTGGGCAAATATTTTTTTCTAATAACTGCTTCATAGCGGCACCAATAGCGATACACTCGGCTTTTTTGCCTTCATGAGTAGCTGGGTAAGTCGATGAGTTGGGGAGAGTGAGTCCCATTGCTTCCATCGAGCTTGCCATGGTATTGGCGGTGTACATTCCGCCGCAAGCTCCTGCCCCCGGAATCGCATTTTGAATAACCCCTTCGTAATCTTCGTCCGAAATAGTACCCGCAAACTTCTTACCAAGTGCCTCAAATGCCGAGATAATATCTAATTTTTGGCCTTTGTACTCACCCGTGCGGATGGTTCCTCCGTACACAAGCATGGCGGGGCGATTGAGCCTAGCAATAGCCATCATGGCACCGGGCATATTTTTATCACAACCTACTACGGCAATCACCCCGTCGTACCACTGAGCACCTACTACATTTTCGATAGAGTCAGCGATCAAATCACGGCTTGGTAAAGAATAGCTCATACCATTGTTGCCGTTGGTCATTCCGTCCGAAACTCCAATGGTATGAAAAATAAGGCCCACCATGCCATTTTCTTGAATACCTTTTTTGACATGCACCGATAGACCGTTGAGGTGCATATTGCAAGTATTGCCTTCATAGCCCGTACTAGCGATACCTATCTGGGCTTTTTGCATGTCTTCCTGCGTCAACCCTACCCCATACAACATCGCTTTGGCGGCGGGGTTGGTTACTTCTTGTGTAAGCGTGCGACTAAATTTGTTGAGTTGTTCTGACATATAGGAGGTTATGTTAAAAAAAGCCTCACTCATTGGAGGTGTGAGTGAGGCTTTTGGTCTAGCAATTAGGAGCCACTCACACCATTTGGGTGCTGATAATGACGACCACGACGACTAGTATTACGTTAAACATTTTTAGCAAAATTTTTCTTTTAGCGAAATTACGCTAATTGCGTATTTGCGTTACAAATAAAGAGAGTCACTTTCTATTTTCCAAACAAAATCTTACTTTTTTGTATTTTATTAATCTAACAGTGCGTTTCTGATTCATATAGGCATAAAACTGTTGTGAGATTATAATTTTCCTATCCTTAAGGCCATTATCAAAAAAATATTGTAAAAGAACAACGACTTATTGTACTAAACAAACAATATCACCATTAATTGAAACTTTTTATATAACTTTTCCGCTAATAAAAATATATAATACAACTAAATACAGCTATGCTTGAGATTATTGGCTATGTAGCCGGAAGTTTGACCACTCTCGCTTTTGTTCCCCAAGTATTACAGATATACCGTACTAAATCTGTAAAGGATGTATCGCTTGCGATGTTTTTAATATTTACCTTGGGTGTGGCTTTATGGCTGGGGTATGGCATTATGACTCATTCTCTGCCAGTGGTGGCGGCCAATGCCGTTACGTTGATTTTGTCTTTTGTGATTCTCTATTTCAAATGGAAATACAATGAAGCAAATTTGTCAAAATAAAACCCACGAAAAAACGCCCTTTCTAAGCCTAAAATGACTTAAGAAAGGGCGTGGTATATTACTCTTCTAAAAACTTATCCTCCTACTACACTCAGCTTCACCGCATTGGTCTTACGATGCTTACTGATAGGCATACTTAGGGTATTCACAAAGATATCCCCTGTATGCAGAGCTCCTCTTTCGATAAGTACTTGCTTGATGTCTTCTATTAAATCGTCCGACGAGAGATCCTCACGATCATAATAAATCGCTTTTACTCCCCAATACAACGCCAATGTACACATCAACTGACGATTGGGGGTAAATATATACAAATCAGCCTCTGGACGGTGATGCGAGAGACGTATAGCAGTATAGCCTGAGCGTGTCACGCCTATGATCGCTTTGGCTTGGGTATCGCGTGCCAATCGGCAAGCGCTCATTACTACATTGTCGTTCAGAACACTAGGGCCAGGGTTGTCATTGACCGCAGCATGATATTTAAAATAGATTTGCGTATCATCTGCCTTTTTGGCGGCTTCGGTGATTTCTACTTGATAAATGGTATTGGCCATGCTTGTGACCGACTCTATCGGATACCTCCCTGAGGCTGTTTCGGCACTTAGCATCACGGCGTCGGCTCCGTCCAATACCGAGTTGGCGATGTCGTTGATTTCGGCACGTGTAGGGCGTGGCGCCTCAATCATACTTTCGAGCATTTGAGTAGCTACAATGACGGGCTTGGCGGCGCGATTACATTTTTCGACAATCATCTTTTGAATCATCGGTACTTCTTCGGCGGGCAATTCTACCCCCAAGTCTCCGCGAGCTACCATGATAGCATCGGTAGCTTCGATGATTCCATCTATATTGGCTACGGCTTCAGGTTTTTCGATTTTGGCTACCACACGGCAATTTTTACCTTTGGCCTTGATGTAGTCTTTTACTTCTTGGATATCCGACGCATAGCGCACAAACGAAAGAGCAATCCACTCTACATCATGCTCTAGGCCAAAATCTAAATCTTCGTAGTCTTTTTCAGTAACAGACGGCATGGAGACCTTAGTGTTTGGAAGATTTACTCCTTTCTTAGATTTCAACATGCCATCATACACCACTTCAGTGACTACATCCGTTCCTTCTACCCGTAGTACTTTTACTTCGAGCTTACCATCGTCCATCAAAATACGCTCTCCTACCTTTACATCTTGGTACATTCCTTTGTAAGGAGTACTAACACGCTCGGAGGTTCCGACGATATCGTCGTTGGTGAAAACCAATTCTTGACCAGCTACTATTTTTACGCCGTCTTTGTGCTCGACGTTACCAATCCTAATTTTGGGGCCTTGTAAGTCTTGCAAAATCCCAATGCTGAGGCCGTAGTTAGTGTTGTTTTCGCGAATACGTTTGATACGCTCTAAGTGATCGGCGTGAGAGCCGTGCGAAAAATTTAATCTAAAAACATTCACACCTGCTTTCGCTAAAGCATAAAGTATCTCTGAAGATTCAGAAGTGGGACCTACAGTAGCAACAATCTTGGTCTTTTTACTAATCATCGTGGTTAGGTTTTTGATAATTATATTTAGAGGCAATCCACATCTATGGTTACATCTGCCCCTTTCAAAGTTTTATCCGTTAATATATCTGTTACTTTTTCGAGTATAAAAGTCTTTGCGGCCTTAAAATTAACTTTTTCGCGTTCGAGTTTAATAAGAATGTCAAACAAAAACCTATTTCGGATGCGTTCGACTAGCGGCGGCTGGGGTCCTAGCACCCTATCTAGCCCCATTTTTTCAACCAATAATTGGGTCAATTTTTGGGCGGCATGTTGAGCCATATCTTGCTCCAAATGCTTCACTGTCAGCTTGATAAGCCTTGTAAAAGGAGGATACTTAAACTGCTCACGTTCGATGATTTCCTCCTCATACATCCCGTCATAATCGTTCGTAATAATTTTTTGTAAAATCTTTTGTCCTGGATTGCCCGTCTGAATCAAAACTTTGCCTTTGCGGTCGGCACGGCGCCCTGCTCTCCCACTGACTTGAGTTATCAACTGAAAAGCCCTTTCGGTAGCTCTGAGGTCTGGAAAATGAATCATCCTATCAGCATCAAAAACTCCCACCACACTCACATTCTCAAAATCCAACCCTTTACTAATCATCTGAGTCCCGACCAAAATATCTACATTCCCTTGTTCGATATCCTCAATTATCTCTTTGTAGGCATTTTTGGCGCGAGTCGTGTCTAAGTCCATACGTGCCACACGGGCTGTCGGAAAAAATATTTTTAATTGGTCTTCGAGCTTTTCGGTACCAAACCCCACCGTACGCACTTTGGTAGATCCGCAAGACGGACAAAATTTAGGAACTGCTTCGGTATGCCCACAATAATGACACCGCAGCTCTGCGTCTTTTTGGTGATACGTCAGGCTTACTGCACAGTTTTCGCACTCACCAATCCAAGCGCACTCTTCACACTGCAAATAAGACGAATACCCACGTCGATTTTGAAAAATAATGCTTTGTTCGTTGCGGTCGAGCGTGTTGCGCAGCTCCTCTAAAAGCACCGACGAAAACTCGTACTTCATCTTTTTGCTTTTGCGCTCTTGCTTTGTATCTATCAGCACAAAAGAAGGCATACTTGCTTTTCCGTATCGTTCGGTAAGTTTTACTAAGCCATAACGCCCATTCAAGGCCTGATAATAAGATTCAAGAGCAGGCGTAGCAGAGCCTAGCAATACCTTCGCACGTTGTCTTTGAGCGGCCACTATCGACACATCTCTGGCATGATAGCGAGGAGCAGGGTCGTACTGTTTATAAGAACTTTCGTGCTCTTCATCTACGATGATAAGGCCTAGGCTATCAAATGGCAAAAAGATAGCAGACCTCACTCCTACCACCAACTGAAACTGCCCCGAGACTACCCCTTTCCACACTTCGACGCGTTCGTTGTCCGAAAATTTGGAATGATAAATACCCAACTTATCCCCAAATACTTTTTTGAGCCGCACCACGATTTGGGTAGTAAGGGCTATTTCGGGCAGTAAAAAAAGTACTTGTGAGCCACTTGCCAATACTTGCTGAGCTAAGTGAATATAGACTTCGGTTTTGCCACTCCCCGTGACTCCGTGGAGCAGCACGGTGTCTTTTTCTTGAAATTGGGAAATAATCTCATCGAAAGCGCCCTGCTGAGCCGAAGTAAGCTCAATCTTGATGTCAGCATTAAAGTCGGGCTTTACATCAGCAAATCGAGATACTGTAACTTCAAATTCTTCAAAGACTCCCTTCTTGATGAGGGTGCTTAGGGCCGAGTCTGATACATCTTCAGCTTGAGTAAAAAAACTTTTTTCTAAACCCGCACGATTGGCATAGGGCACATTTTGAATCGGGACCTGACTCATATAGCGCATCACCACCTCTTGTTGTTTGGGTGATTTTGCCAGCTGACTGATTAGCTCTAGTACATTTTCCTTTGTCTCGTAGATCCCTTTGAGCTTTACTTTTTTTACAATCCTTGGCTTATACTTCTCTTTTACTTCTTCAAAAAGCAGAATAGCCCTTTTGCCAATGAGAGATTTAATGATAGGATTGATATTTTGTATTCCTACTCGCTTGCTCACTTCTTCATAAGTGAGGGATTGGTATTTTTTTATTTCTACTAAAAGTTCGCTCTCCTCCTCGGTCAGCAAATCATGATAATCAAAATCAGGATTAAACTGAATCTTAGACTGACTCGTGATTTTGAGTCCAGAAGGTAATGCCACATTGAGTACTTCACCTACATGACATAAGTAATATTCGGCAATCCAATGAAAGAGTTCGATTTGGTAAGGAGTAATCAAAGGCTCTTCGTCGAGTAGCTCCGCAATATACTTGGCTTGATAGCGACTAGGAGGAGTATGATGAATATGTGCCACGACGCCTGTCACGACTCTATTTTTACCAAATGGCACTACTACTCTGGCACCATTTTTGATAAAAGGAGCCATCGCCCTAGGAACTCTGTAAGTAAACAGCTGCGATACAGGTACTGGCAAAATCAAATCCGCAAACAGCGTCACTTCTTCCCAAGCAAAATCTTCGTTTTCTGTCGTCAACACGTTTTTTTGACCCAATAAATGAAACCGCAAGATAATGTTTTCATTTCATAATCTTTATACTGGCAAGATATTTGACATATACAGTATGTCAAATAAATGACATATACCCTACAGAAAATTTTTAACTGCAATGATTACTTATCGCTATGAAGAATTGCGTCATGATGACGCTCTTTTAAAAAAACTCACTGGCTATAAACCCTCCGAATTTGAAGCCCTACATTATCACTTTGAACACTTCTGGCAGGCTCATTTTTCCAAATTTACACTTGATGGTATGCCTCGTTTTAGACAGGCATCTATACGCCGAAACAGTATTTTTCCTGATTCAAGAGATGCACTTTTATTTGGCCTTATTTACCTCAAAGGTCAGATAAATCAAGCTGAATTAGCCCTTAGTTTTGGGATTGATCAGCCTAAGGCTAGTAAGTATCTATCTCTGATTGAACGCCTTCTGGGGCAAGTCTTAGAATCTGCGCCTCGTGTCATTTCTAAGCGCAAACAAGAAGAAATACGGAATATACTAAAACGCGATTATCTCCCTACCTCTTTGGGATATAAAAAAATATCCCCAAAAAATTAGAAAAAAAATATGCCTTATATCCAATCAAAATGGCATTATTATTGATTCTATTTTGATTGGAATATAAAACTCAACGTACGATTACGAAAAATTTTTTTATGGCATCAACCTATCTAATAAGCAGACAAGTACGAACAAGAAATGCTTATAGTTTTGTTCAGATATAAAATTTCTTATATCTAGAAGAATCCCCAAAAATCTTATCAAACTATCTCGTTGTAATAACAACGATGCAATATTGTTATGCCTTTTAAATAGCGCTATTTTTTCACTAATCTTATAACATATTATATCTATATATAAAATATTGTCACTTTACCTACTTTGACTTTTTGCTTTACCCTCTTTGACTTTTTGCTTTACCCACTTTGATTATTTGTTATTTGACCACCACCCAAAAGTTCACTTAGTGATGAAAATAATCATTCGAAAACAGCCCTATAACAAACTCTTTTTTAGGAGGCACTGGACTTTGCTATTTCTTTATCTTTTGTTTTCATTCTGCACTTATGGCCAAATCAGCGGCAATGTATTTATTGATTTCAATGGCAATGGAATAAAAACCAATACCTCTCCTTTCGAGCCTGGCATTGGGGGTATCAAAGTCAAAGTTTTTGTAGGTACAAAATCAAATGTCTTTGAAACCCACACCGATTCTTTAGGAAATTTCTCTTTTAGTAGCTCTCAAATTCCACCTGATAGCGTCGCTAGAGTCGAATTTTCTGATCTTCCTGAGACTTTTTATGAAAGTTTTGCAGGAAGCCAAAACCAAAGTGGCGTGCAGTTTGTCAAAGCCCCGGCGGTAGGAGTTAATTTAGGAATTATAAACAATGATGAACTTTGTACTGCAGCGGAAGAATTAAAAATTGTTACGGCTTGCTATGCCATGGGCGATCCTCTCAAAGATGGAGACTCCGCCCAAGACCCTGCTTTGATTTTGTTTGATTATCAGGCCAAAGGAGAGGCAGGCACCCCAGATTCACCCATGGAAAAACTTGCCAAAGCTAACCAAATTGGCTCTACGTGGATTGCCGCCTATCAACGCGCCACCAACCTCTTACTTGTGGGGGCCATTACGCGCCGACATGTGGGCTTAGGACCTTTAGGGACAGGTGGCTACTATACTGTAGACCTCAATACAGGAGCAGTCAATAATTTTGTTGATGTAAAAAAGATAGGTATCGACACAGGGCCTGACCCTCATCTTGACCCTATCACTCAAATAAATATTTTGCCGGCGTCCAAAACTGCCCGTTCCCGAGATTCACTTGCTTTTCACATGGTAGGCAAAATAGGAATCGGAGGAACCCAACTCTCTCCTTGGCAAGACACTTTATTTTTAGTAAACTTATATGATAAAAAACTCTACAGCTTTGCCATACAAAGCCCGTTTAAAGCACCATCCTCGGCGGCAGAAGCAAACGTAAAATCTTATAATATTCCTCATCCCAGCTGCTCCAATGGTGATTTTGTACCTTGGGCACTCAAATATTATCGTGGGGATTTGTATGTGGGAGTAGTATGTACAGGCGAAACTTCCCAGAAAAAATCAGATTTAAAAGCTGCGGTTTATAAGTTTGATTTAACCACCAAACAATTTAATAACATCTTTGAATTTGGGCTTGACTACCCCCGTGGCCCTATCGACAATACCCAAGGATGTGATACTATTACAACTTGGAATCCGTGGACCAACCAGTTTCCCAAACAATGTAATTATCCTTTGGGTGCGCCCGACCCTATTGCGGCCTTTGCGGTTCATCCCCAACCTATTCTTTCTGATTTAGAATTTGACGACGACGGCTCTCTTCTTTTATCCTTTTTGGATAGGCTTGGTTTACAAACCGGCCAAAATCAGCCAGGTATTGCCCCCAATGACACCCTCAACTATTATGGATTTATGAGTGGGGACTTAGTACGCGCTCAACGCAATGCAAACGGTACTTTTACCCTCGAAAACAATGCTCAATCAGGTGATCTTTTGGGATGTGGCCCCAATACCAACTCAGGCCCAGGAGGAGGCGAGTTTTTCTGCGAAGACTACTGGCTCAATGGTGAAGGCGGGGTAGGTCACGCCGAAATCACCAATGGAGGATTGCTCAAAATGCCTGGTAATCAAGAGCTATTGGTTTCTGCGATGGACCCCATACATGGACTTTATCTTTCTACAGGATTTGTGGCCTTCGATACCAAAACGGGCAAAAGAAACCGTAGTTTCTCAGTTTATTCATTAAGTCCGGGTTCACTTGGAAAATCTGGAGGTGTCGGAGATTTGACAGCCTTGTGCCAACCCCCCCCACTTGAAATTGGAAACCTTTTGTGGCTTGATGTCAACAGAAATGGAATTCAAGACCCTAATGAATCTGTGTTGGATGACCTTGTTGTTACCTTACACGATATGCAAGCAAATGGCGCCGAAATAGCCCGTGACACTACTTCTAATGGCGGACAATATTATTTCAACGATTCTAATGTAACGGGTGGCATAAAAGCCAACCATGCTTATGAAGTCAGACTAAGCTTAACCCAAAATATCGACTTACCTAAGCCGTCAAACGCTCTCTTAGCTAAACAAACGTCTAATTCAACTCCACTCCAAGACATCTTAACTGTTGCTCCTAAACAAGTCGTTAGCGGCCCAGAAAGCTTAGTTCGTGATTCGGATGCCGACATTAGCGCAGATGGTTCGTATGCGTTTATTCAGGTATTGACTTCGGCTAATTACCGCACCAACCACTATGCGGACTTTGGTCTTATGTCTAAAGAAGCACCGGCCTATGATTTGGCTATTTTTCAAAGAGTAGTGGGCGATAAATGTACCTATCAAAAAGGGGAGGAAATTAAGTTTGAAATAGTGATACGCAACACCGCAACCGACCCTGAAGCTATCGCAGATAGTGTGAGGGTAAAAGTTAATCTGAATTCTATCTTTACCTTGCTGGGCTATGATGCCACCGCTAGTACTTACAATGCAGCGACCCAACTCTGGGGTAACCTTAAACTCAACGCAGGTCAATCAGATACTCTTATCCTTACAGTTGAGATTCCAGAAAACAGCCCTTTTGAAGGTGGCCTTGTATGCAATATAGTTGAAGTAGACAATGCCGCAGGAACCGACATAGATTCTTCTCCCCACAACAACATCACTACTGAAGATGATTTTTCGCTAGAATGTATCAGTGTACCCATCAATATTTGTGTCGCCAACAATCAAAAAACCATTCTTAAGGCACCCGATGGCTCTAGTTCTTATCAATGGTATAAAAACGACACGATTATCCAAATGGCTACCAATCAAACTTTAGAAGTAAATTCAGCAGGCAAATATACTGTCAAAATTGCAGGCGGCATCTGCCCTACAGAAAACTGCTGCCCTATAGTGGTGCAAGATTACTGTGAATGTATAGAACGGTGTGTTAAGATTGAAGCTAAAAAAATTAAAGAATAGAAATTCAATAACTGATGTTGCGTATTTCAATAGGGGGTGTCGATTGAAAATCTAACATAGCATTTACTAAGCGAACAGAAGAAAACGTAGGCAAATCTTCTGTTCGTATCGTTTGAGGGGTCAAGATACCTTCTGCTATCAAAGCGGCGCGGCGAGTTCCCGCCAAAAGAGGTGTATCAGGAGTGACCCAGCGGCTACCATCCCAAAAAGCTACGTTGGCATAGGAGGCATCTGTGATGAGACCTTTTTTGACAATAACCACATCATCAGCCTCTCCTTTTTGTTCGGCAAGGGCTATCAAAGAGGCTCGGTTTTTGTACTTAAAATTGTATTCAATATTATCATCATTGACAAGCCTAAGCCGCTGAACAATTCTGGGTTGATAGATTTCAAATTCTATATTTTCCAAGTGCAAACCATAAGTCACCCGGCATTTGTACAGGCCTGTCTGATATTCTTTGGGCACTTGTATCAACCGTCCTAGTTGCCACGCATCAGATTGATTTAAGGACATCTTTCTGGTATGGTTAAGCCGCAAATCATGATACAATAGATTAGACAAAACGCCATCGCTCAGTCGAATCGTCTCAATAAACAGGGGTGAGTTCATTTAAAAATGGTAAATACACTTTGTCCAATACTTCTTGGTATTCGGGAAGGGCTTCACTACGCGCCGTAATCCCCCCACCGCTTTTGAAGGTAAGTTGCCCTTCTATATTTTCGATAAACCGAATCAAAACCCCGCTATCTAAGTTTTCGCCGTCAAAAATACCCGCAATTCCGGTATAATAGCCCCGTTCATATCCTTCGGCTTCTTGAATGATTTCGAGGGTGCGGGGTTTGGGTGCTCCGCTGATAGAACCTGCCGGTAGAAGCCTAAACAACCAATCGCCGAGGGTTTCGCGCCAATTAAGCGGCATTTGCCCCGCAATTTCAGAACTAACCTGAAGAAGTGATTTTTGATTGGTAGGGATTGTGTCTACATATCGATACCTTTCTACCCATACTTTTTGAGCTACCATGCTCAGGTCATTGCGAATCAAGTCCACGATAGTGGCATGTTCGGCGGCTTCTTTTAAATTTGACAAAATCAAGGACTCTGCTCCCACAATATCTGCATCAATAGTACCCTTCATCGGAAAAGAAGCTATTCGATCACCCTTGACTTGCACAAATATTTCGGGAGAAAAACACACAAATTTTTCAGCCAACCAAAGTTTGTATTTTGCCTTACTGCGCAGAAATATGCCTTTCAAATCTAAATTGGTCTCAATTTTCGTACATATGGATAAGTTGACCAAAAATGAATTTCCGCGTTTCAATTGATTAACAACATATTCAAATTTGGGTAGATATGACTCAAAAGGCAAGGGATGTTTATGAAAGAAGACCGACTTTTCTAGATTTACGTTTGTCGCCGGAGCGTTGGTTTTTCCATTAAAATCATACAGCAAATCCGCGTGGTCAATATCTTGTAAAGCTAAAACAATCGGTTTTTGAGTCAAAAAGTCGATAATAAACAAGAAAGGAATACGGCGATGTCCGTAGTCATTCATTCGTTGGATGGCCTCCGCCGTCGAGAGAGTGTGTATCATTTGAACGCAAAAATCGTAACTTTCGCTAGCTTGTCAAAAATTATCAAAAATGTTGTGAGAGTCTGTGTCATGGCTTTTCATTTCTCCTACCTACCTATGCCTCGGCTTATCCTCATAGCAGTTGTATTTGTCTGTGGATTAGGTTTTCAAAACCTGTACAGTCAAAAAAAGAAACTGAGTATTTTGCCTTTTCCAGCGGTGTATTATACCCCCGAAACCCAATGGGCTTACGGAGCCGCACTGACTGCTACTTTTCGTTTCCCCAAAGACTCTGCCAACGCCCGCCCCTCGCAAGCTACTGTAGGAGTGGTGTTTACGCAACTGAAACAATCTCTTTACTATTTACCGTTCCAAATCTTTCTCAAAAATGCCCAATATTATTTTTACGGTGAACTAGGCTTCTACAAATACAACTATTACTACTACGGTATCGGGCAATCTGCTATTCCTCGCGAAACATACGGCGTAGATTTTCCACGTATCAGAATCAACGCCCTCAAAAAAATATCTTCCCACCTTTATGCAGGACTTCGCTATCAGTACGAAGACTATCAAATCACCCAAACAGAACCCAACGGCGATTTTGCCAATGGAAAAGTAACCGGGACTCCCCGCAGCATTACTTCGGGCGTCGGGCTTGGCTTGTTGTATGATACTCGTGATGTTATTTTTTTTCCTTCCAAAGGTACCCTGTTCGACATTGCCTTTTTTCATAATGCTCCTATTTGGGGCAGTAGCGTCCGCTTTGAGCGGTTGACAGCCGACCTCGCTGCTTATCGAAAAACCGCAGGAAAAATGATTTTGGTTGGTAACCTTTTTGGCAGTTTTACCCGAGGCCATCCTCCCTTCAACATGCTTTCGGAAGTAGGAGGAGGCAAACGGATGCGCGGCTACTATCAAGGGCGTTTTCGGGACGATAATCTACTTTTAGCCCAAACCGAGCTTCGTTTCAATATTTTCAGAAGGTGGGGAGGCGCGGTATTTGCCTCATCGGCAGTCTTAGGCAATCAAAAAGATATTTTGAGGTTGAATGACCCCAAATTTACCTACGGCACAGGTGTCAGATTTACCGCCAATCGCCGCGACCACCTCAACATCCGCCTTGACTATGCACTAGGCAAGGATGGCGGCAATTTTTATTTTACTATTGGAGAAGCTTTTTAATCCCTCAATATATGCACACTATTTCCGTCATCATTCCAACCCTGAATGAAGAAAAAAATATTGGAAACTTAATACAACACCTACAAAAGGAAGGGGATGCAAGTATTTTAGAAATCATAGTAGTAGATGGGGGAAGTGTTGACGACACGATTGCTGTAGCCCAAAAAGCGGGTGCTGTGGCAGCGATGTCTCCGCAAAAAGGTCGCGCCGCCCAGATGAATTTTGGTGCACATATGGCTCAGGGAAGCATCTTGTATTTTGTACACGCCGATGCCCGGCCTCCCTTGGGGTTTGCTCAAGATATTTTGTTGGCTACTCAAGAAGGCTACCACTCAGGCTGCTATCGATTTAGATTTGATTCTCCTAAGACTTTACTCAAAATCAATAATTATTTCACCCGCTTCAAACTGCTCGCGGTAAGAGGTGGAGACCAAACTTTGTTTATCACTCGTGAATGGTTTGACAAGCTCAACGGGTTTGATGAGCGTTACGTAATCATGGAAGAGTATGATTTGCTCCGCCGCCTGTGGCGTCAAAATCGGTCTTCCTTCAAAGTTATTTCTAAAAATGTTCTTATATCAGCCCGCAAATACGACAACAATAGCTGGCTGAGAGTCCAAATTGCGAATTTGATAGCCATGACCCTCTTCCGACTAGGTACCTCCCCCTTAAAAATAGCACACATTTATAAAAAACTGCTGCACTAAATCCCGCTAAATCAATAATTCTGGCAATTTATTTTAGTCATGTTTCTTTATTTTACTTTTGCCCCCAGAAACTATAAAAAAAACATGCATCACTCTTTTAAACTCCTACTTTTGTTGGGTATTTTGATAGCACAAAAAGCTATATCCCAAGACTTTATCCCTGCTTATGACCGCTTTTCGGGTAAAGAACCTTCCTATATTCATTTGGAAGATGGTTCCAAAATAGAAGGTACATTAGAAGACTTAGACCGCCGTAAAGGGCTCATTCAAGAGATCACAATCAAAGATGCTAACGGCAAAAAAATCAAGCTCAAGCCCGAGCAAATCAAATCAATGTATTTGATGCCAAGTGGCTTTTCAAAATTATCAACCAACATGGATGTAGGCACCAAAGTCAAAAAATGGGATGCTCAATACATCGATAGCGAAATCATCAAAAAGGGCTACGCTTATTTTGAAAAAGCCAAAGTCGTCATTAAAAAAGACCAAGAGATGCTCCTGATGCAATTGCTAAACCCCGGCTTCAACAGCAAAATCAAGGTATTTCATGACCCTTTTGCTGCCGAGACCATGCGCGTAGGCGTAGGAGGCTTTACAATGGCGGGCGGCGACGATAAGTCTTACTATGTGCAAGTAGGCGATTTTCCCGCCAAAAAACTTAAGAAAAAGGAATATGAAGATGAAATCAAGGTGATGTATTCGAGTTGTCCAAGCCTTGTCAAAAAAATAGGCGAAAAGCTCCGCTGGGCTGAGTTTTCCCAGCATGTATATGAATTTACATTTGAATGTCAATAACGAAGTAGGCCGCAAAATTGCGGCCTACTTCGTTATTGGGGGTTTTAATTCTAATTTTCAATCCTTACATTTTTGCTCAAAATAAAGCATTAAAATCCCCGAACACCCTTAACTTTGGGGCCTCCGGATTCAACAAAACACAAATCTTTCGTATTTAATTGTTCCAACCAGATGAAAACATACATTGAGCAAAACAAGGATAGATTCTTAAGCGAACTATTTGATTTACTGCGCATTCCTTCCGTCAGTGCCGACCCCAAATTCAAAGACGATGTACGCCGCTGCGCTGAAGCTGTCAAAGATTCGATTCTAAAAGCAGGCGCTGACCTGGCCGAAATTCACGAAACACCTGGTCATCCTGTGGTTTATGGCGAAAAAATCATCGACCCTGCCTTACCTACTGTATTGGTATATGGCCATTATGATGTGCAACCTGCCGACCCTTATGAACTTTGGGAAACACCGCCTTTTGAGCCTACCATTCGCAACGAACGGATTTATGCTCGTGGCTCTTGCGATGACAAAGGGCAGTTTTATATGCACATCAAAGCCCTCGAAACGATGGTAGCGACCGGGTCGTTGCCGTGCAATGTCAAGGTCATGATTGAGGGAGAAGAAGAAGTAGGGTCCGACCATTTAGGGGAGTTTGTTCGTGCCAACAAAGAGAAGCTAAAAGCCGACGTGATTTTGATCTCGGATACCAGCATCATCGCCAACGATACCCCATCCATTGAGGTAGGTTTACGCGGACTCACTTATCTCGAAGTAGAAGTGACAGGTGCTAACCGCGACTTGCACTCGGGTGTATATGGCGGAGCAGTCGCCAATCCTATCAATGTGCTCTGCGAGATGATTGCATCGCTAAAAGACGAAAACAATCATATTACCATTCCGGGGTTTTATGATAAAGTACAACAACTGAGCGCCGAAGAACGCGCCTCTATTAACGAAGCACCTTTTGATTTGGAAGAATACAAACGCGACTTGGCCATCAACGAAATCGAAGGCGAAGCAGGATATACCACGATTGAGCGCACGGGTATTCGTCCGACCCTCGATGTCAACGGAATATGGGGCGGCTACATAGGTGAAGGTGCCAAAACAGTATTACCGTCAAAAGCCTATGCCAAAATCAGTATGCGCCTCGTGCCCGACCAAAACAACGACGAAATTCTGGAACTTTTCACCCAACACTTTTTGTCTATCGCTCCTGCTTCAGTCAAAGTGGTAGTAAAACCCCACCACGGAGGGCTTCCCTACGTAACCCCCGTGGATTCGGTCGAATACCGCGCTGCGGAGTTGGCAATGAAAGAAGCATGGGATGGCAAGCAGCCTGTGCCTACTCGTGGCGGAGGAAGTATCCCGATTGTGGCGTTGTTTGAGCAAGAACTTGGTCTCAAATCTATCTTGATGGGCTTTGGGCTTGATATAGACGCCCTTCACTCACCCAACGAAAGCTACGGATTGTTCAATTTTTATAAAGGCATTGAAACAATTCCTTTGTTTTTCAAGCATTATGCTCATCTAAAAAGTCATGGTGCTTAGTGAAGATTGATTGAGGTGAAAATCAACAATTTTCCCTAAAATTTCTCTACTTTGCATTGTCAATTAAAAGACAAACGGAAACCCACCGTAAAAGTCAAACATTTCTTTAAAAAAGACTATTTAAATCATGAGCGAGACCAACACTCTATTTAAAGCTGGAGTAGTAACTGGAGAAGGCGTAAGCGAAATCTTTCGTCATGCCAATCAAAATGACTATGCCCTTCCAGCAGTCAACGTCGTCGGAACCAACTCTGTCAATGCAGTATTAGAAACTGCCAAGAAGGTTAATTCTCCTGTTATCATTCAGTTCTCCAACGGAGGTGGTATCTTTTATGCTGGCAAAAGCCTCTCTAATGCCAATCAACAAGCCGCCATTGCCGGTTCTATTTCGGGTGCAATGCACGTTCATCAAATGGCCGCCTTGTACGGAGTTCCGGTGATTTTGCATACCGACCACTGCGCCAAAAAATTACTTCCTTGGATCGACGGATTGCTTGAGGCAGGCGAAAAATTTTATGACCAACATGGCAAGCCTCTCTTCAGCTCACATATGCTTGATCTTTCGGAAGAACCTATCGAAGAAAATATCGAAATTTGTGCCAAATATTTTGAGCGTATGGCCAAAATCGGCATGACCCTCGAAATCGAACTAGGCGTGACCGGTGGCGAAGAAGATGGCGTAGACAACTCCGACGTAGATAGCTCAAAATTATATACCCAACCCGCCGAGGTAGCCTATGCTTATGAAGAGCTTAGCAAAATCTCTGACCGCTTTACGATAGCCGCCGCGTTTGGAAACGTGCATGGTGTGTATAAGCCTGGCAACGTGAAGCTACAACCTATCATCTTGAAAAATTCTCAGGATTATATCCAAGAAAAATTCGGAACAGGTCCTCTTCCCGTCAACTTCGTGTTTCATGGAGGCTCGGGTAGTAGCCGTGAAGAAATCCGCGAAGCTATCCAATATGGCGCTATCAAGATGAACATCGACACCGATATGCAGTGGTCTACTTGGGAAGGGGTGTTGAAATACTACAAGGACAAAGAGGGATATTTGCAATCCCAATTGGGCAACCCTGAAGGTGACGATTCTCCCAACAAAAAATATTATGATCCGCGCGTATGGCTCAGAAAAGGTGAAGAAAGCATGGTACAACGTCTTACTGTTGCCTTTGAAGACTTAAACTGCCTTAACAGATTGGTATAGTTTTATGGCGTGATTTTTGTATTAAAAAAGCGGTTGAAATTTATTTTTCACCGCTTTTTTACTTTCCCCAAATTTCATTTATTTTTAGTGCATGAACGACCCTATACTACAGTATTATTTACCGCATCATCTTTCCCCTAAACGACTTGATAGGTACTTAGCTTCAGGTTGGTTTCGGACTGTAAATATGCTATTTAGAGCGAAAGTGACTTGTTTTGATAATGACATTTGCTCCCCTATCAACATCCGCCTAAAACTATCTGAACATACCCTTTCTAAGAGGTTAAGAAAACTAGACAATCGCAACAAAAAAATTTTTCGGCACGAAATTCGCAAGGCGACAATCACGCGCGAAAAAGAAGAATTGTTCCATTTACATCAACGCCGCTTTAGAAGTTTTTTGAGCAATTCGCTGGAAGAATTTTTGGTACTTACCCCCCGTTTTGATACTTACGAAATCAACGTTTATGACGAAGACCGTCTGATTGCGGTGAGTTATTTTGATCAAGGTGAAAGCAGCCTTATGAGTCTATTGGGGTTGTTTGACCCCGGCTATGCTTCTTATAGCCTAGGAATGTACACTATGCTTTTGGAAATAGAATATGCCAAATCTACCGACCGTATGTGGTACTATCCAGGATACGTGCATGAGCGGCCTTCTATCTACGACTACAAACTAAGATTGGGAAAGTCAGAAGTGTATGATTGGGACACCAAACGATGGCTTCGCAATATAGACCCTCATACCCAGCCTAATTGTGCTGACCACATCAAAGTTCAAACGGCAATCCTCGAAACACACTTACAATCAGCAGGCATTGTTTTTCAACGTAAGATTTATTTGTTTTTTGGATGGCATTATTTCAATTCTCTCTATGAGCAGCTATTTCATTGCCCTCTTCTACTGATGCTACCAGACGGTAGAGTAGTAGCATATGATCCCGAAAATGAGGTGTATATCTGTAACAAAGTGGAAATATATGTTCCTTTTAGAGACATTCAGATGACACTTGCCCCTGATTTTGATGCCTCTATGCACCATACTGATGTTATGCGGGTAGTGGAGAAACTATATCAAACCCCGAATCCTGCTGATATGGTAAACTATCTAAAAAAAACGATTTCTATGCCCTATGAGTTTAATTGGTGGAGCAAAAATCACGTTACTAATTAAATAATCTGGTAGTTTACAAATCTCAAAAAAGGAGGCTAATTTCCTGATAATAAACGACACTTTTGAGAAAACTTCTTTTCAAACCCTTTATCAATCATAGCGTACATCAAGTATCTAGCCATTTCTTAAAAGACTCTGCCTTTTCTCGACTTACGTAGATTTCATCGTCGTCGCGTTGTCGTAGCTTGATTTTAAGGCGACCGTTAAAATGAGGTTCAATTCGCTCTATTGCTTTGATACTTGCTAAGTACTTACGATTGATTCTAAAAAAATCCTTAGGATTGAGTTTTTCCTCTAAGTCATCGAGTGTCTCGTCCACAAAGTATTTTTTTTGCTCGGAGTTAACTAAAAATACTATTTTGTCTTCCGCAAAAAGATAAACTACATCCGCCACCTCTACTACTTCAAAACGAGTACCTGATTTGAGTAAAAACCGAGTTTTCCAGTCTGTACGTGGGCTGATGAATGCTTCAAGTGCTTTTTCGATGTTGGTTGGCAAATCCGTACTCTGCTGAGACTTTAGTTTGACAATAGCCGTTTCTAGTTCGTCTACATCAATGGGCTTTAATAGATAATCCACGCTATTGACCTTAAAAGCTCGAATGGCATATTCGTCGTAGGCAGTCGTAAAAATAATGGGAGCTTTTACATTTACTTGCGTAAATATTTCAAAGGAAAGGCCATCGGCCAATTGAATATCCATCAATATCAAGTCAGGCTGAGGATTTTCGCTTAGCCATTTTACAGCACCTCTTACACTTTCAATTTTTGCCAAAATCTCCCCCGACGGCTCCACTGATTTTACCAAAGATTCGAGACGTTTGGCGGCCAAAGGTTCATCTTCAAGAATTAAGATTTTCATATAAATTTTTATATCAACGGAATTGTTACTTCAAAAAAATCAGCGTTTTTACTTATGTTTAGTTTTAAAGGGGTGAGTAGCTCATATCGTTTTTTGAGGTTGCTTAATCCCAAACCGGTTGATTCCAAAAATTGTTTGTTTTTGGGCTGAAAACTATTCCTAACCGCCACTCCCTCCTCTGTGAGTTTTATGACAATATGCAGTGGTTTTTCGCTCGAACATTCGTTGTGTTTGAGCGCATTTTCCACCAAAGTAAGTAATCCTTGAGTCACAATATGCCGCGAGGTGGCTTTGGCTTGTTCCTCCAGTTCGTAAGAAAGATTGTCTCCAAATCTCATTTTATGAATAAACAAATAAGCCTCTACGATTTTGATTTCGGTGCTTAGTTCGACTGTTACTTTTTCGTTGTTTTGAAGATTGTAGCGAAATACCTTCGAGAGCCTTTCTACCAAATTGACGGCATTTTGGGGGTCTTCAGGAATGAGTGCACTCAAGATATTCAACGAATTAAACAAAAAATGAGGATTTACTTGATTTTTCAAGGTATCATACTCCGCTTTTAAAAGCGCCTGACTGAGCTGCTGCTCCTTCAAAAGGGATGTTTGCCACCGATTGATGATTTGCTCTATTACGTATACTGACGTAAACGCAAAAGTCATGAGCATATAAATCATCGAAGTCGAAATATAAGAACCTATTCCGTATGTTTTTTCCTCTCTCCATTGCATTATTAACATCACTACCACGCTCGTTATGATTGACACAATGGCCGTAATCACAACATAACCCCCAATGGTCTTCTGAACAGTCCAATTGATAGCTTTTTGCATGAGGCGAGGAATCAAAAAACTCTGCACTTGCCCAATCACAAAGGCTGAAAGTGTAATACTAATCACCCAATCCCACCGAATAACTCCCGTTTTGAAGTTGGTATTGAGCAATAATATCAATAATGACGTAGCAAGCCACGTCCATATGTCAGTGCGATTTAGTTGAATTTTCATCAATCAAAAGAGCCTACGTAAAGAGAAATAATGATTTAGAAATATATCGGTGTTTCAGGAAAAAAATCAGGGCTAAAGCCCCAAAATGTTACTATTTTGTTTATGCCCCAGCCTAAAGGCATGGGGTTAAAAAAAGACAAATTGTTTTCTGAATTCAAAAATAGTGCTTTACTGACTTGCGAACTATAAGAAACCGACGAAACCTCCAAACCAAGGAGTGAATAGCAAAAAAAGAGAGCAGCGACGCTGCTCTCTTCCAAGGAGAAATCATCTTACGAAATAGGCCCAAAAGCCTGAATTTTTGACAATTAGCTTTTATATGATTATTGAACCGTTACTTTACGCTCTACTTCTATTTTTTTAGAGGCAAGATTCAATTGCTTCACCACGCGCTCTTTTCCTGCCGAGATTTCTAGTTGATAGACACCATCTGCCAAATCATTTACATTGATTTTTGCGGCGTAGGCCATTGATTTTTTAGCAATAGTCTCGCTAAAAATCACTTGTCCGTCGGTGCTTTTCAACAAAATATATACTTTTTCGGCGGCATTTTTCTTGATAGCTACTCTGATATTGGCATCAGCAGTGACAAAAGTGCTGCTCTCAAAAGTAGGAACGGGACGATTGTCGGTCGTTTTTTCTTCAACATTGCTGGCAAAAGCCACAGAAGTAGTAAGCGCTAAAGCGCAAGCGATTGATTTGATGATGGTTTTCATGATTTTGGTCCGCAGTAGCGGTGTTTTAAATTGGCTGTTATAAAAAAGAAATTAATGGGACTAAGGCTTTATAAGTTGTAAAGCTTAGTGAGTGTATTTTACAATACAGTGATTACTCTTTCTGATTCTGGTTTGGGAGAAGATAAATTGAGTTTTTTGATTACACGATCATTTTTCGTGGCAATCTCCAATTTATAAGCTCCATCTCTTAGTTCATCTACGTTGATTTTTGCCGCATACGACATATCGTTTTTGTTGATTGTTTCACGATAAATAATCGTATTGTTGGCGTTGCGGAGGGTGATAAATACCCTTTCAGGGGCATTTTTCTTAACTGCTAATTTGATAGAAGCATCTTTGGTAACATAGGCGCTTGTCTCAAACGTAACAGCTGGGCGATTTTCTACGGGCGATGCGTGAGGCTTTTTCCCTTCGGATGGGTTGGCAAAAGCGCTACTTGAAACGAGTGCCAGCATCCCTACAAACATTTTCATTGACACTTTCATGACAGTAATAGCTGCTTTTTTAGTTTAATTTAACGGTACGATAAGTGGCTTCCTCTTGTGGTGTTTTGATGCTCACTTTTTTCTGGATTTTTTCGTTACCAGACGTAATTTCGAGCGTGTAATCTCCTTCACCTAAAGCACTTACATCAAAGCGACCGTCAAATTTTTCGGCTTTTTTGCTGATTACTTCTTCATGCAATAGATTGTTTTTGGCATCGCGAATCGTGATAATCGCTTTCTCTGAAGTTCCTTTACGAACGGCCATCTGGATTTTGGCTTCTTTGGTCGCAAATACTCCTACTTGAAGGGGTTTCGCTTTTTTGTCTTCTGTAGGATCTGAAGCAAATGCTACTGATGAAGTAAGAGCTAAAGCGCAGGCGAGGGTGGTGATGAAAGTTTTCATGTTTTTTTTGCTGTTTAAATTGTTTGGCTGTAATTATTGATTAAAAATTGTTTCGTGGCTGTTGGTAATCGGTACTTCTTTAAATATTTGTTTATGGCTGTGTGTCTTAATTGACGTTACAAAGATGCTTGTTTTAAACGGTACTATGCAATACAAAGTACATGAGTGGTACTTAAATGGGATGAACGGTTTGGGCTATTAACTACTTGGGTGATGAAGGAAATTGGTATGAGAAAGTATTGTTTTCATGGCTGTAAGAAAAATGTTTTTAGATGGCTGTTAGTGAATACTGCTGCTTTCAAAAAAGGTTACAAATCGTTTTCAATATATTTAATTCAAATGCTGTGCCAGTACCACACAAAACTTTAACTCACTGAAAATAAACATTTTACGAAAATTTATTTTCTTTAAAAATGTCCGAAATCGAACATTTTGATCAATGATATCGGACAATGGCCTTGAATCAAATCTATTTGAAAGAACTACTTTGGCTTGTTATTCAATCTAATGATGCAAAAGTAGTTTGAGAAGTTGCATCAGAAAACAAAAAAGTGTTAAATCATCTTTTTTAAGGGATGAAACGCAGTAAATATCTTTCAAGCCGTCATGAAATGGAGCTAGTTCCTGTAAGAATTACCCTAAATGTTTTTTCTCAGGCCCCATTAGCTGTCCAACAATAATGCAGGTAAGCCGATAGAAACGGTTGTTCCTTTTTCCGCAATTGAATGGATTTGAAGATACCCTTGATGAATCCCCACAATTTTTTCGGACAAAGTAAGACCTAAACCTGCCCCTTTGACAGTCCCTACATTGCCGGCTCTCATCATCGGCAAAAACACCTGAGATAGTTGCTCAGAAGGAATACCTATCCCATCATCAATGACCTCAATCACCACCCACTTTGGCTCATACCTCACTTCCACTTGTACAGGCCGAAAGTCGGAATATTTGCAAGCATTGTCGATGATATTGATAAGTGCAGTGCGCAACAATATCGTATTTCCGATGACCTTGACTGCCGAGCTACTCTCCGTAAAAGTATCGGTAAATTGTAAATTGATTTTTTGGAGGGGATACTTTTCTTGAAAATAGCCCACTGTATCAAAAACGGTATCTACTAAATTGATATCTTCCAAGAGTTGATTTGAATTCAAGCCTTCGACTTCGGTTAGTTGCAACAACGAATTGGCCAACTCAATCGCACCTTCTAATCGATACAAGGCTTTTTCGATACTTTCGCGGGTAGTTTCTAAAGTAGAGTCATAAGCAAGGCTTGTTTCCAGCATTCCTTTTACTACCGTAAGAGGAGTGCGGATTTCGTGCGAAGCATAGCCCATAAAATGTTCGTGACTACGCGCAAGTTTTTGGAGACGAGCCAAGAGTTGATTAAAAGAATCGGCAAGATAGGTAGCTTCATCAGAAGAGGATGATTTATAAACCAATCGAAACGAAAAATCATTGACCGTAGCAGTATTGATTTGAGCAATGAGCTGGTCAAAAGGAGCCATCGCACGATGAGAAAAGAAAAACCCCACTGCCACAATCACCGCCAAAGCCAGGAGGTTGCCGCCTATCAAAATCGCGAACAAATTGCGGCTCGTTTGACGTCCTGTGATGTCATACGCCATGACGACAGCCACGTATTTTTGTTGACGGTAACTAAACGACCGCGCTACGCCCTCTTTGGGGTATTCCCATGTACCACTCGGATAAGTAAAATACACTTCTTCGTGCAAAGCTTCTTTAAGTAATTCATTAGAAGGAAGGTAGCCGCCCTTGGTCAAAGAAGAGTATAATAGTTTAAAGTCAGCATCATAAATGAGTTCTTCTTGTTCGGGCAAAAAAAGATAACTGGACTGCTGAAACTCATTGCGATTATGAAAATAAGCTTGGGCCGCCAATGCGCGTTTTTGTAAGCGCATACGCATCAATGAACGGCGATAAGACTCGTAACCTTCAAAGATAAAGAGAGAAAATAGCAGCAAAATAGTAGCTACGAGCAGCCCAAAACCAATGGTAATTTTTTTCTTAATGTTCATGGCTCGGCCCCCAGCATATACCCCACGCCAAAAATCGTATGGACGAGTTTTGGCTCTACTGTATCAATTTTTCTGCGTAAATAATTGATATAAACGTCCACTACATTTGTATTAGTATTGAAATGCACATCCCACACATTTTCTTGGATATTTACTCGGCTTACTACTCGTCCCTGATTAACTAGTAAATATTCTAACAACGCATACTCACGAGCGGTAAGATTGATACGCTGCCCCGCTCTCCATACTTGATGCGACTGTGTATCTAGCTCCAAATCTAATAGCTTGAGGCGCTGAGGAAGTAAGGGTCGGGATGAATAGCGCCGTGCCAAAGCTTTAAGCCTAAATACCAATTCCTTAAAAGCAAAGGGTTTGGTCAGATAGTCATCTGCTCCCGATTCAAAACCAAGCACTTTACTGTCAAGACTTCCAAGGGCTGTCAATAAAATAACTGGAATAGAGGGCCAATTATGTTTTACAAAACGACATAAATCATAACCGTTGAACCCCGGAATATTGACATCTAAAATAACCACATCAAAGCGATGCTCATTGACCAAGCTCCGCCCAATCACTCCATCAAAAGCGATTGTTAAGGAGATACCCTCCGATTGCAAACCTTTTTGGATAAACTGGGCTAATTCGACGTCATCTTCTACAAGTAACACATTCATAGCAACTTAAATGATTCCTTTTTCTAAATGGCGTACTAAAGTAATCCATTTTATGTACTCCCAATGATTTCTAATCAAATTCTAATAACTTACTAATAAGCCTTTAATGAGGTGCGTGGTTATTTTGAACAACGAATTTTCCCCACACATTAGCTCCAACCTTTTAGATATATTATGGGTCTGAACACGCGTTGTTTGTTTTTATTTATTTTTCTTTTTTGTCATTCATTAAAAAGCATCGCCCAAGTATTAACCATCCAAGATGCAATAGAGGCTTCGTTTTCTCACTACCCCACCCTTCAAGCCAAACAAATGGCTTTAGAAGCCAATAAGGCAAATATAACCGTAGTAAGAGACAACCGATTGCCCAATGTGCGCCTTCACGACCAAATCAACATTGGTACAGCCAATGGCATCTCTGGCTCTTATTTTTCGTTGGGGTTGATTGTACCTACGTCAGGCGGAAGACGCTCCGAAAACCGTGCCGACCTAGCCTCTGGCAATATCGCCCTTGCCTCGATGGATTGGGAGGTTTATAATTTTGGGAGATTCGAAGCCGAACAACAACTCGCCCAGACCGACATTGCTGTAGGCGAGTCTGACCTTGAGCGCGCAAAATTTGGACTTCGTCAGGCCGTAATCAATACTTATTTAGACCTGCTATGGCTTCAAAAACATCTCAAGATTGAGCAAATGAATATTGCTCGGATTGATACTATCAATCGTATTATTACCAACTTGGTACGCAATGGTATCAAGCCAGGCTTAGATTCTTCATTGGTGAGGGTTCAAGTTTCAAAGGCCAAAATGTCGTATTGGCAAGTATATGAAAATTATCAGCAGGCTTTAATTCAACTTTCAACATTGACAGGTCATTCTGCTGATAAAATCAAAATAGATACCACATTTCGCTTAACCAACTTCGCAGCTTCTCCCGCTGTTGCGCTACTTTCAGAGCATCCACTGCTTCGCTATCATGAAGCTGTGGCTCGAAAACAATCTGCCGAAATCTCTCTTTTACATAAATCAGCCTTGCCGCGATTATCGCTACTGACAGCGGCTTGGACCCGAGGTTCAAGCATCGACGTCGAAAACAACTATGGCCCCCTCATGCCAGGCCTCCTATATAGCAAGGCCAATGTGCTAGTGGGAGCAGCTTTTACGGTCAATTTGACTGATTTCCGACGTGCTAATCATCGAATACAGCTACAAGAATATCGCGTCAAAGAAACCAAAAACCTACTGGCCAACGAACGCCTAAACCTCCAAAATGCTCAAATGGCAGCCGATTCTGTTTTATCAGTTTTGAAACTCGAACTGCAAGAGTTGCCACGCGCTTTGCAAGCTGCTAATGCTGCCTACAATCAGCGTTTATCACGATATAATAATGGGCTAGAAAATATTTTGGGGCTAACTGACGCCGTACAAGTATTGCGCAGTGTCGAAAAAGACTATATCGTCACTCAAAGTAGAGCTATCAGAATCCACTTGCAAAGAGCATACGCTACCAATGATTTCGAATCTTTTTTTACGCTGTTTAGGCACTAAACGAATGTATTCCGTCGCAATTTTAATCCAAGGCTAACATGTCGCTTTTGTCCACATCTTTAAAGCGCCCTATTTCATCTTTAGTGTTGATTGGGGGCGTGGTTATTTTCTCCATTTTGTCGGCGACTCGCATTCCGATAGATATTTTCCCGAGACTCAACTCGCCCGTTATTTATGTGATTGAGCCGTATGGGGGGATGTCGCCCGCCCAAATGGAAGGTTTTTTTGCTACCCGAATGCAAGACCAATTTTTATATATATCGGGTATTAAAGAGATTCAAAGCAAAAGCGTTCAGGGGCTGACTATTGTCAAACTGGCTTTTTATGAAGGCTCAGATATGGCACAAGCTGCCGCCGAAGTAGCAATTCAGGTCAATCGTGCCATGAAATTTTTCCCGCCGGGTGCTCTGCCACCTCAAGTAGTGCGGTACGATGCCTCATCGGTACCAATTGGCGATTTGGTATTTAGTAGCAAAACCCGCCCCTTGAAAGAAATCCATGAGTTGGCCGTTACACGGATTAGACCCTTGTTTTCGACCATATCGGGCCTTACTGCCCCGCCGCCTATCGGTACTAACTCCCGCACGGTAGTTATCAATCTCGACCCTTACAAAATCCGTAGTCTAAATGTATCGCCTGATGAAGTAGTGGAAGCCCTTGCTGCCAACAACGTGATGACGCCCTCAGGAAACATCAGGGTCGAAAACAAAACGTATATTACGACGCTCAATTCGCTAGAAGAAAAAGTAGAAGATTTCAATCGTATTTCGATTAGTACAAAAGGCAATCGTAATATCTTTTTAAAAGACGTGGCGACCGTGTCGGATGGCTCCGATGTCACTACAGGTTACGCCCTCGTAAATGGCAGCCGCTCTTCTTATATCCCCGTTGTCAAAACCGCCGATGCCTCTACTTGGGATGTGGTGAGCCGTTTGAAAGCCAAACTCCCCGAAATGCGCAGTTTACTACCCGATGATATTGAGGTTTCGTATGAGTTTGACCAATCTATCTTTGTCATCAATGCCGTCAAGAGTCTGATTTTTGAGGGAGCATTGGGAGCTATCCTCACTGGCTTGATGGTATTTTTGTTTTTGGGCGATTGGCGAAGCTCCCTCATTGTGATTATCACGATTCCGGTCTCTATCATCACTGGCGTGTTTTTGCTCAATTTAGCAGGTCAGACCATCAATATCATGACCCTATCGGGGCTATCGTTAGCGATTGGAATCTTGGTAGATCAAGCTACGGTGACTATCGAAAATATCCACCAACATATCGAAATGGGCAAGCCCAAAAATCAAGCCGTTTATGATGCTTGTCGAGAAGTGGCTCTTCCTTTACTTCTGATTTTGTTTTGTATTTTGGCAGTTTTCGCCCCTTCTTTTATGATGTCGGGAGTGCCTAAAGCGATGTTTTTGCCTTTATCCTTATCCATCGGATTTGCGATGACGGTCTCCTACTTTTTGGCCCAAAGTTTGGTCCCTATCATGGCCAATTGGTTTATGTCAAACCACAAACATACGCCAAAAGAAGTTACGGATAAGCCTACTTTTTTTGACAAAATGCGTCACAAATTTATTATTCAAAACAAAACACTCCTAAAATCCAACAAGCTCATTGTCAGCGCTTACTTGGTGATTGTTGTAAGCTTAGCAGGAGTAGGCTTTTGGTATATTGGGAAAGATATTTTACCGCAAATCAACTCTGGACAGCTTGTTATCAGAATGAAAACTCCCGACGGTACACGTCTGGAGCGAACCGAAGAAAAAGTAGGAGAATTGTTGTCGCTCGTAGATGAAATATCAGGTGGCAACCTAGCCGTATCATCAGCCTATGTAGGGGTAGTTCCGACCAACTATGCTACTACCAATCTCTATGTAAGTACCACAGGTACCAACGACGCGGTCATCAAAGTAGCCCTTGACAAAGAATATCACACCAATATGCAAGATTTCAAGGAACGCCTGCGCACGGCAGTCCATGAAAAAATGCCCGACCTGACTCTTTCTTTTGAACCAGCCGACCTTACCGAAAAACTAATGAGCCAAGGCGCTAATACCCCTATTGAGGTTCAAGTAGCAGGGCGCAATATGAAACAAATTGAAGGCTATGCCCAAAACCTCGTGGAGGGACTATCCGAAGTACCTTTTTTGCGGGATGTGAGGATTGTACAACCCCTCAATTTCCCAGTGATTAAAATCAATTTGGATCGTTATAAATTGGCCATGATGGGACTCACTTTACAGCAAGTAGCTCGCTCTATCACCGCTTCTACTTCTTCCAGCCGATTTACCGAAAAAAACCAATGGCTCGACCGTAACTCCTCTTATACGTATCAGGTACAAGTCCAAATCCCCGAGCACGCCATGAGCAGCTTATCTCAGCTACAAGAAATTCCCCTTGTAGCGGGGCAAGTCAGACCCGTATTGTCGGATGTGGCCACTTTTGCTTTAGAAATGTCGCCGGGAGAATATTCTCGTACAGGCCCACGGCGTTTTTTGACCGTCTCCGCCAATGTCCACCACAAAGACCTTGGTAGTGCTACCACTGCGGTAGAAAAAGTAGTAGCAAACGCTGGTGAACTGCCAGCCGGCGTAGTTACCCAAATCAAAGGAATGTCTTCGTTATTGACCGAAACCCTCGATAGTTTACAAACAGGCTTGGGGATCGCTATTTTGGTGATTTTCCTGCTACTAGCGGCCAATTACCAATCTTTCAAACTTTCGTTGGTGGTGCTTTCTACGATTCCGGCGGTGATTGTGGGGGCGCTTGGACTTCTTTTATTAACAGGCAGCACCCTCAACTTGCAGTCTTACATGGGCATTATCATGTCGGTAGGTATCTCCGTGGCCAATGCCATTTTGATAGTTACCAATGCCGAACAACTTCGCTGGGAATACCGCGATGCTCATCGGGCGGCTATCGATAGCGCAGGGATTCGGCTACGACCAGTATTGATGACTAGCTTCGCCATGATTGCTGGCATGATTCCGATGGCCTTAGGTACGGGCGAAGCAGGCGAGCAAGTTGCGCCCTTAGGTAGGGCGGTGATCGGGGGGCTTATAGCTTCTACCTTAGCTGCGTTGTATATCGTACCTCAAGTATATGTATGGTTGCAAGGAAAAACTACTTTCCAAGACCCTTCATTGTTGCCCGATTCTACGCAAGACTCCAAAGACGAAATCATCCAAAATCATCAATTAGCTCATTAAGCTCTAAAACATATCTTAACAGTTAATGGCGCTTCACTTCTTGAGATTATTTACTCAAAATCAGAATGTTTAGCGACTTAAAATACCTAAAAACTTTTCTCAATTACTTAAATCACATGAGAATCTCTGAAAGCATTTATAGTGTAGTAACAGCAATGTTGCTGATACCTACTCTTATTCATTGTACGTCTTCTGAGTCGGACGAGGTAGCCCGTAAAAAGTCTACGAAAAAAGATAAGCCCAAAATTAATTTCGAAATTGGGACACCCTCTCGCCAAAAAGTGGGGCAAATGGTGCAGCTCCCCGCCGAATTTAAGGCTTTCCAAGAGGTGAATATTTATCCAAAAGCCGATGGGTTTGTGGAGCAAGTACTGGTCGATAGGGGCTCCATCGTACGCAAAGGCCAAGTGCTGATGATTCTGGACTCTCCCGAATCCGAAGAAAGACTCGTAGCGGCTCGCTCAAATACCCTCAAAGCCAATGCCCTGCTCGTAGCAAGCAAAGAGCACTATCGCCGCCTCAAATCTAGCAGTAAGGTACCCGGCTCGGTTTCGGCCTTAGATTTGGAAACGGCTCACGCCCGCATGATGGCCGATAGCGCCTCTCTACTTGGAGAAGAAGCCAATTTACGTGCCTTGACCAAAATCAAATCTTATCTCACTGTCACGGCTCCTTTTGATGGTATCATTACAGAGCGGAATGTGCATCCGGGGGCATTGGTAGGATTAGGAGCAAAAATGGAAGGCCCTATGATGGTGTTACAACAGCAAAACCCTCTTCGTCTGGTCATAGATGTACCCGAAACTTACGCCATGAGCCTAAAAAAAGGAGATGCTGTTTCGTTTTCGGTAAATACTCTGCCCAATCAAACTTTCCGTGAAAAAATCAGCCGAAGAGCTAGTAACATGAATGAAAAGTTTAGGTCCGAAACTGTCGAAATTGACGTCCCAAACAACGCTGGCAAATTCAAGCCTGGTATGTTTGCAGAAGTAATTCTCTCTGCTGAAGGAACTCCCAACGCACTGACCGTACCTTCATCGGCTGTCATTGCCTCTACCGAACGACAGTATATTGTCCGAGTAACAGACGGACGTGCCCAGTTTGTAGATGTAAGAAAAGGCCAACAATCAGGCGAGCTCACCGAAGTTTTTGGAAATCTCAATGCCGACGATAAGATTCTGCTCAATCCGCGAGATGACCTCAAAGAAGGAACCTTAGTCCAATAATCAATAGCTCATTCATGAAAATTTGGTTCGCCATAGGAGTGATTTGGTGGGTAGTGCCTCTCTATGCCCAGCTTCCCACTTCTCTCCCAACCAACGGTGTTTATCTTACTTTAGACGATTATTTACATCATCGGCTGACGCATCCGTTTATGAATAAAACCAAAGGGTTTCATGTACGCTTACCCAAAATGAATCGCTTAAAACTCGTCACTCCTGACTCTACTTATACTTACAAACTGACCGAAATATTTGGCTATCGTGAAGAAGGATACGATTGGTGTTATCGTGAGCATCAGCTCGTAGAAATCGTTTCCTATTACGCCCTATCCCCTTCTTCCACTGATGGATTATGGCTTTATCGTCGTCATGATTGGGGAGAAGGAAGTACCAATTTCACCTATTTTTTTAGCAAAAATCATTTAGATACACTTGTGTGGCTGAGCCAAAAGAAAATAAAAGAAGCTTATAAAAACGATTTTGATTTTCTCAATTTATTACAAAAAGTACGATGGAAAAGGATTTTGGATACCTCCACCACTACTCATAAGCCCTTGCTGATAGACATATACGCCACGGCTCATCAAAAGCCTTTGCCTGACAGTTACTAACATCCTCTCCGCTCATTTCTTATACTTTTAGTCCTTGTATCCGATAAGCATTCAAGATAGCCAATAAGGCTACTCCTACATCTGCAAAAACAGCCTCCCACATCGTAGCGAGGCCACCTGCCCCTAATATCAACACAATCGCTTTCACTCCAAATGCCAAACTGATATTTTGCCACACAATGCGTTTGGTTTGTTTTCCGATATGAATAGCCATCGGAATTTTGGAGGGTGCATCATCCTGAATAACAATGTCGGCGGTTTCGATGGTAGCATCACTTCCCAAACCTCCCATTGCGATGCCCACATCACTCAGGGCTATCGCTGGAGCATCGTTTACGCCATCTCCCACAAAAGCGACAGTCTCGTTTTTGGCTTTAAGAACCTTTACTTTGTTTACTTTATCTTCGGGCAACAAATCTCCAAAAGCATTTAGGATAGCGAGTTTCTGGGCTACGGCCTGTACCACCGTACTTTTATCACCGCTCAACATCGTTACTTTTATTCCCCATTTTTTTAGCGCATTCACCGTTTGGGAAGCATCTTCTTTGATTTCGTCGGCAATCGTCAGATAACCCACAAATGCTTTATTGAAAGCCACTGCAATGAGCGTATCAACAATACTTTGAGGATTTACATCATACTGAATCCCAAACTTATCCATCAATTTAAAATTACCAACCAACAGTTCATTGCCTTCAATGATGGCTTTTAGGCCATGTCCCGCTATTTCTTCCACCTCCTGAAGTGGGATAGAGACATCCGCTGCCCCCACATATTGATGAATCGCCGTAGCTACTGGATGGGTGCTTTTGCTTTCTAAAGTATTGACCATTTGAAGCATTTTGATTTTATCAAATTCTTCTTTAAAAACAACTTCCTGCACTTTAAAGACCCCTTTGGTCAGGGTTCCTGTTTTGTCCATGACTACATGCTGAATATTGGCCATTATGTCTAAAAAGTTACTCCCTTTAAACAAAATGCCATTGCGCGATGCAGCGCCTATTCCTCCAAAATACCCCAACGGAATAGAAATCACCAAGGCACAAGGGCAGGAAATAACCAAGAAAATCAAGGAACGATACAACCATGTTTTGAAGTCATAGGTATCCACAAAAAAGTAAGGCAACAAACAAATACCTAACGCCAACCCCACCACCATAGGAGTATATATTTTAGCAAACTTGCGAATAAAAAGCTCAGTGGGAGCCTTTTGAGCAGCGGCGTTTTGTACCAACTCAAGGATACGACTCAATTTGCTATCCTTGTAGGCAGTAGTGACTTTTACTTGAGCTACTCCGTTGAGATTTATCATTCCAGCCAGCACGCCTTCTCCTTTGGTTTTAGTATCAGGTTTGCTTTCACCCGTCAAAGCAGCCGTATTGAAAGATGCACTGTCAGAAAGGAGCACGCCATCCAAAGCCAGTTTTTCGCCAGCTTTGAGCTGAACAATAGCGCCAATTTCTACGAATTCGGCCTTTACAATGTGAGTTTGACGATTGTCCATCACCAACGTAACTTCATCGGGGCGCTGGTCTAGCAAGGCTTTGATATTGCCCTTGGCTCTTTTTACTGCTAAAGTTTGGAATACCTCTCCAACCGCATAAAAAAGCATTACTGCCACCCCTTCTGGATACTCTTGAATCGCAAAGGCCCCGACTGTAGCGATGGTCATCAAGAAAAATTCCGAGAAAATCTCACCTTTTGTTATGCTTTCAAAAGCCTCTTTTATGACTGGAAGTCCAACCGGCGCATACGCTACTAAATACCAGACGATACGTATCCATCCTCCAAACCAGTTTTGAGGAATCCATTGATCTAAAGCAATGGCGATTAGCAACAATACCAACGAAATGACAGAAGGTAAAAATAGCTGGAAAGTCGTTTGGTTTCCTGCCGAATGCTCATGGTCATGACCATCATCATCATCATGGTGTTCATCATGCTGATGTGTAGTGCAGCAAGTATCATCTTTGAGTAGCTCTTTTGCTCCTGCTTTAGTATATATTTGTTCTTCCTGAACACCACAAAGCTGCTTGCCTTGTGCGTCATAAATATGCTGATGCTCCATAACACTACATTGATTTACAAATCATTACAACAAAAAAACCAATTCTACTTTCATACTTAAATCAAAAATAAATTTTGAAAAATAGTAAGTAGTTACGCAGAATTTTGATATTCTAACTCCAGCCTTTAGGCTGGGGAAACAATGGCTTTGTACAAAAATCCCGCCTTTATTTTAGAGCATAGCTAAAACTCCTTCACCTTACGTTTTTCGCTAAAGTAGGTTTCTAAGGCCCTTTTTCCAAAGGCATAAAATACCACAGGTGTCACAATCATATCTAGCAATGTGCTGGAAATCAATCCTCCTAAAATCACCGTAGCCACAGGATAGAGAATCTCTTTGCCCGCCGCTTGGGGGTCTAGCATCAGCGGAATCAAAGCCAATGCCGCCACCAAGGCCGTCATCAACACTGGCACAAGCCGCTCCAACGATCCACGCACAATCATATGCTTTCCAAAAGTCTCTCCTTCATGCTCTACGAGATGGATATAATGCGAAATCATCATGATACCGTTGCGACTCGCAATCCCCGTCAGTGTAATAAAACCCACCAACGTAGCCACCGAAAACACTCCCCCCGTAAGACTTACCGCTACCACGCTACCCACAAGCGCTAAAGGTACATTTAGCATGATTTGCAACACCATACGGCTTGATTTGAAGTGGGAAAAAAGCACCAAATAGATTCCCAAAATGGAAAAAATGCTTAAAAGCGCAATCAACTGAGTAGCCGACGACTGACTTTCTATCAAACCAGAATATACCACATAATAACCAGCGGGCAGCTGCAACTGACCCACTTTTTTCTTGATTTCGTCAACCGCACTTCCCAAATCTCGCCCTTGGACATTAGCCGAAATCACCATACGGCGTTGGGTATTTTCGTGCATTACCTGATTGACAGTCACGGTTTGCTCAATGTCCGCAATCTGCTCCAGAGGCACAAGCCTCCCGTCGGGAGTACTGATTTGGGTATTGCGAATCGCTTCGAGATTAGAACGTTCTTGTTCGTTGGCCCGAACCAGAATATCAAAAGATTTTTGTCCGTCATAGATTTGTCCCGTTACTTTACCGTTATAAAAAACCTCCAACTCTTCCGCCACTTTGCCCGCTTGTAGCCCATAGCGTTGGAGGGCATCACGCTTGATTCGAATCAAAAGCTGAGGCACCATCACTTGTCGCTCAATGTTGAGGTCAGTGACACCCGCTACTCCTTGCATCACATTCTTGATTTCACCCGCTTTACTTCTCAGTTCGGTGAGGTCGTTGCCGTAAAGCTTTAGGGCTATTTGTGCCTGTACACCCGATAGCAAATGCTCAATTCTGTGCGAAATCGGTTGGCCTACGCTGATATTTACACCCTTGATCACCAACAGTTTTTTTCTAATATCGGCAATGATTTCCTCCCGACTCCGCTCGACTTCACTTTTGAGGGCTACTTCGATCTCCGAACGGCTCACCGGCTCCACGTGCTCGTCTAGCTCGGCTCGTCCTGTTCGACGGCTTGCATATTCGACCTCTGGCACTTGCAACATGAGTTTTTCGGCCAATGTCCCCATCCGATTCGACTCTTCCAAAGAAGTACCGGGTGGAGCAATGAGATTTATCGTAAAAGAACCTTCGTTGAAAGGAGGCAAAAATTCTGTACCAAAAAAAGGAATCGCTCCCATTGAAATCACAATCATCAAAATTGCCGCTCCTATGATAGACTTGGGGCGTTGTAAAGCCCAATCTAGAAGTCTAGTATCTTGTTTCTTGAGCCAACATACGATTTTTGTGTCTTCTTGATGCCCTTCGGCACCCAAAAAATTGCCCCAAAAACCCTTGTGCTGAGTTGATTGATTTTTACTGCTTAACAAATAGCTACACAGTACGGGCGTAACCGTGAGCGACACAAACAACGACGCCGTAATAGACGTAATATAAGCAATGCCCAAAGGTGCGAAAATGCGGCCTTCGATACCTTCCATGAAAAACAAAGGCACAAAAACCAATACTACGATAACAGTGGCATACACAATCGAATTCCGAACTTCCGAACTTGCTTCGTACACCACTCGTAATGTAGACTTAGGATTGCCTAAAGCTTTGTTTTCGCGCAATCGACGAAAGACATTTTCGACATCTACAATGGCGTCATCTACCAATTCTCCAATCGCAATTGCCAATCCTCCGAGTGTAAGGGTGTTGATAGAAACATGAAGCAATTGAAAAATAATAGCCGTAATCACCAACGACAACGGAATAGCCGTAAGGGTAATAACGGTGGTGCGTAGATTCATCAAAAACAAAAACAAAATAACCACTACCAATATAAAGCCATCTCGTAACGCCTCGACAACATTGTTAATGGAGTTTTCGATGAAGTTTTTTTGCTGAAAAATCTTGGGATTCAGTCTTACATCTTTGGGTAAAGCTTGCTGCAATTCGACACAGGCTTTTTCTATTTCGTTGGTAAGTGCCACGGTATTGGCACCCGGCTGCTTTTCTATCGCCATGATTACAGCAGGTTTTCCATTGATACTGCCATCTCCTCGTTTGAAAGCCGCGCCAAACTTCACTTCTGCTACTTGTTTAAGTAGGATAGGCTGCCCGTTGCGGCTTGTTATGACAGTATTCCCCAAGTCGTCTAGCGACTCGGCTCTTCCTACATTTCGAATCAAGACTTCGGTGCCGTATTCATAATAAAAATTCCCCGTGGTATTGCGAGTGGCTTGCCCGAGGGCTTTTTCGACTTCGTCGAGTCCTACCCCAAATTGTTTGAGCTTGGCACTTGATACCTGTACTTGGTACTGCAAACGGTCGCCTCCTATGGGTATCACTTGAGATACACCCTTGATAGTGAGCAATCTACGGCGTATTGTAAAATCAGCCAAGGTACGCAATTCAGCCGGAGTGGTGGTTTTATCGGCACTAAGGCCAATGTACATAAACTGCCCCATTACCGACGTAATCGGCCCCATGATAGGCATGATACCCGTCGGCAGCGAAACGGTTTGGAGTTTTTCGGCCACCAATTGCCTAGCACGATAGATGTCGGTATTCCAGTCAAATTCTACATACACCATGCCCAGTCCAATCGCCGAACTACTCCGCACAGCTTCCACGCCAGGCGCGCCATTGAGGGCTGTCTCTACAGGTAGTACTACTTGGGTCTCGATTTCTTCGGGTGCAAGGCCGTTTGATTCCAAAAAAATGGTGACTCGGGTACGATTCAAGTCGGGCAGGACGTCGATCGGAATACGCAGTGCCATGTAAGTACCAGCAACCAGTAAAATGGCCGCTGCCGCCAACACAATCGGCCGATTGTGCAGCGAAAATCGAATGATTTTATCAAGCATTTTTATATTTTCTGATAAGAAACTTTTGAAATAAACGGGCCTTTTCTCATTGATTTAAGAAAATCATTTTCAACTGATACGCAGACGATACTACCACTTTTTCTCCTGAATCTAGTCCATGTAAAATGGTCGTAGCGGTTCCGTTGTTGTGCCCTGTAGCCACATACGCCACCCGAAAACGTTCGGGTGCTTCTTTGATAAAAACACAGGGTTTTCCATTGATTTGATTGAGTGCTGCATTGGGCAAGGCCAAGGTTTTTGAGTCTTGCTTGGCCTGTACTCTCACCGTGACGTATTCTCCAATTTTGAAATCACCGTCGGGGTTTTCTACCTCAAACAACACCTTCTGTGATTGGTTGGCATTGACCATTTGCGCCGACGAAAGCAAACGCACTCTGCTAGTCTGGTGTTTATCAAAATCTCGTTGGCATACCACTTCAAAGCCGGCACTAGCGCGAATCTTTTCGGCGTCTTGTTCAAACACCTGCGCTTCTACGTATACTTTACTGAGATTGGTAACGGTAAAGAGCGTTTCGCCCAAGCCTACGGTAGAGCCGATAGCCACCACGAAAGGAGCCAACACGCCCGTAATGGGAGCAGTAAGGGCAATTAAGCGGCTGTTGCCTTTTCCACTTTGAGCGATGTTGTTGAAAACCTTGAGGTTTTCTTGGGCTTTTTTTAGCCTTGCTTCGGCTTCTGCCACTTCTCTTTTGGCCGCGATGTCCTCGATTTTTTTCAAGCGATCGTACTCTTTTTGAGCTACCGAAAGTTCCGCTTCAAGGTTGTTGCGCTCGGCTTGCAAGCTTACTTGCGTACTAGCATCGATATTTTGTTCTAAAACCGCCAAAGTCTGCCCCTTACTGACGCGCTGCCCTACACGCGCATTGAGCGACACAATCCGCCCCACCTGCGGTGTTTGCACCACAGCCATACCTGTCGAGGCCGGAATCACCGTTCCGTAGAGCTGCGTTGTCTCGCGGAAATCGCCCGTTTCTACCTTAGCCGTCAAAACCTCAAACAAAAACTGTGTTTCTTTAGGAACTTCAAACTCATCGGTCATTACAGCACTGGTTTTATTGCCTTCTCCTCCGTGGTCGTGGCCATCGTCTTGGGCTTGGCTAGGCTGATAACGCGCCGTAGGCAATAGCAACCCACTTACCCATAAAATCATCAAGAGTTTTTTGTGGCGAATCCGCATCAAAAAAAACATCAATACCATTCCTACAATCAACCCACCTATTGCCAATACATAGGGATTTTGATACCAAGCTTTTACTACATCCGCTTCTCCATGCACGTGCTCGGATTCATCATGCCCTACCAATACCTCTTTTAACAGTATCACATCAGGGCCATTGATTGCCTCTATTTTGACCGTTAGCACAAATTTCCGCTCTCTGCTAAACCTCGACGTAATTTCGTATATCCCTGCTTCTTTGGGCTTTACCTCAAAAGTAGCCTTCGAATCCAACGAAGCCGTAATAGCAATTTTGGCATTACTAATGGCCCGATTAGTGAGCGGGTCAGCCACATAAAGCGTCAGTTTCCCGTCTTCATTGGCATGTAGATGTTCATATTTTAAGACCAGCTCGTAACGCTCAGAAACGGCCTCCGACTTCTTCATTTTGATTTGTTCAGCAGCGGGTTCGTGTGCCCCGTGGTCGTGGTCATCGTGCACAGTACCATCGGCGTGTACGTGCTGCGCAAAAGCAAAGCCCCCTATTCCCCAAAGGGAGCATAGCAACAACAACTTTTTCAAAAAGCCCTTTTGGGGTTGGGGGCTTATTTGTATGTTTTTCATAGATTTCCTGTTAAATAATTGACCGTCAGTAGAGTTTGGTGATAAGAGCGCAGCGTATCCAAGTAGCGCAGTTTTATGTTATAGGCATCATTGGTAGTTCTTAGAAAACCTATGTAATCCGTCTGCCCACTCTCAAATAAGCGACGAGCCGTCGAAATCAATTCTTCTGCCTGCCCAATCGCCACGGCCTGAAAATAATTGAGTGTATTTCGATAGCGAATCAATTCGCCTTCGGCGGCTTGTAAATCGGTAGCAAGTGATACTTTTTGGGCTTCGGTACGCTGTTTGGCTATTTCGTAGCCTGTTTGGGCAGCCGAGATGCGGCTTTTGTACTGCCCCGCCCACAGCGGAATACTCACGCCTGCACGCCAGCGCAACCCCAAGTTGCTCTCTCTCGTACCTTGGTTATAATACCCCACCATAAAACCCGGCAGTGCATTGGCTCGCTCCACCTCAATGGTTTTTTGATTGATTACTTCCACTTGTTCAGCCGCTTTGATAATTGGATTTTGGGTAAAATCACTAGACAAAGAGGCAGTCATTGGAATGCTAGCCAATGGCGAAACCCTAAATTCTGTCGCCCCACCTTCTGCCTTAGTATTTCCGTGCATCAAAACTGCCAACTGAGCTTTGGCGGTCGTTAGTTGTTGAGTAGCTTCGGTCAGCGCATTGCGTACTTCAGCGGCTTGCATTTCGGCAAAAGTCAAAGCTAGTTTGTCGATAGTTCCTGCCTCAAATTGACGCTTGGCGGCCAGCCTTATCTGGTCGTAAACACTATCTTGGGCGGCGATTTGCGCTCGATTCGCTTGCGCCGCCTGAATCATCAAATAAATCGACTTTACCCGCCATTTGAGGTCGTTTTGGGTAATAGCCTGTTCTTTTTGAGCTAAGCCGATTTGTTGACTTTGAAGCTGTGCTTGATGTTTATAAACTGTTGGAAACCTTAGCGTTTGTTGTAAACCCAAAGTATAGAAATCGCCCGTAGGGCTGTCGAAAGTCACATCAGGATTGGGAATATTGCGCGCCGAGCGAACCAATTGTTCATTTTGATGAACATTCAAAGCCCCTGCTTTGAGGGCGGGACTATTTTTGAGGGCAGTTTCTACAGCTTCAGTTTCGGTAAGAAGCTGCTGTGCATGAGCCGATAAGCAGCTCAATAGCACGCCCATGAAAAGGATTTTTTTCATAGCAACATTGAAATGAAAGGAAATGATAAGTCATAGCAGACAGCAAGCTTCTGCGGTCTGTATCAATTGCCGTGATTTCAATGGTCTAAATCAAAAATACCTGTACCCAAGCTAGAAGCTGCCGCCCCGACGGTCGTGGAGAGGAAGGAGGTTCAAGAGGAGATACTACTGTAGTGAGAGTAGCTCTTAAAGCTAGTTTTAAAAAAGTGTATTGAGACGTCAAAAAACCAATCCAAGGAGCCGAAAACTCGGGTTGGTTTTTGGCGATAGTTTCTGCATGAATAGAAACAAACTGCACATCAGCCGTTTCGTGTTCATTGTGAGCATAGCCTTCTTCCGTTTGATGTTCATGCTCTTCATCTTCATGCTCACAAGCCTGACTTTGGGTATTTACTAAAAGATGCAAATGCCGCCCGTGCTGCTCACATGTATGCGTCAACGAGCCATACCCCCTACCAATCACCAATAGAAAAGTAGCGAGCAAGAGTGTAAGAGACCGTTGAAAATACTTTTTGAGCATCACTTTTATCAGAATGCCCAAAGATATGATAAAAACCTGTGCAACAGGGTTTCAGGAAAGTTTTTTGTGTCTTACCCTAAATTTCATAAAAAGAAAACCTCCCGTTTAGCCTCTTACAAGGCTAAATTCGGAAGGTTTTTTAGGGATAAACCAAAAATAATCTTAGCTATGGATTTAAGCTTTACTCGTTTTGATAAAGCTTAAATCAGCTATAGAGCTTATACTTTATAATAATCTTCCCATCCTTTACGCGGAGGCAATCCCGTCAGCAATGCATTGGCAAAAGCATTGTTGGTGATGGTCTTGGTATTACGGTCAAAGAGCAGTTTGGTATTCATCCGTTGGGCAAGAACGCCTAGCGAAAACACCTGACACAATGGCCCCGCAATTTCGAACGGCGAGCGTGTTTTTTCTTCACCTTGACATGCCAACAAGAAGTTTTTGAAGTGATTCGAAGGGCTTTGAGGCACTACAGGAAGTTTAGATTGCATTTCCAACGCTTTTTCTTTGGGGATAATACTCAAAGTACTTCCGTGAGAACCGCCTTTAAAAATAAGATCTTTTGAATAAATAATCTTACCCGGATTCAATTTGGCCTCTTTTACTTTTTGACCCGCTGCCACCGGAATATTAGGATCTAACTCCGACAAACCATAGCCGTCTGGCAATGGAGGCTGATTGTTAACGCCATCATACCAAGTAACATCCACCGCCGGCATTCCTTTTCGCTCAGGAAAACGGAACAACAAAGTAGAAGACATCGGGAAAAAATAATCATTATGTCCTTCCAATTTGAGCGCGTTGACTTCGGTAGGCAAGCCTAAATCGAGGAATTGATGCGCGGTATCCAAAATATGCGCACCCCAGTCACCGAGCGCCCCCATTCCAAAATCATACCAGCAGCGCCAGTTGCCGTAGTGGTATTTTTCGTTGAAATCATGATACATGGTATTCATGTGCCAAGTATTCCAATCTAAGGTAGCAGGAATGGGCTGCGCTTCGGGGTATCTGCTGATGTTGGTATCCCAGCCGTGCCATCTACGCGCCGAGTTCATGTGAGCGGTGATTTTGGTCACATCTTTGATGATACCCGCTTCTTTCCACGCTTTAAACTGGAAATAGTTGGCCTCAGAGTGACCTTGATTTCCCATTTGGGTCACCACTTTCGGGTATTTTTTGGCCGCTTTCATCATCAATTCTGACTCATGAAAAGTACGCGCCATTGGTTTTTCGACATAGACGTGTTTGCCTAATGCCATCGCGTGCATAGCCACTACGAAGTGCGCAAAATCAGGAATCCCGATGGATACCGCCTCAATTTGGTTGCCCATGCTGTCAAACATCTTCCGAAAATCTTGGAATTGTTTTGCATTGGGAAATTTGGCCGCGATCTCCTGCGTATGCTTTGCGCCCATATCAATATCGCACAAAGCGACAATTTCGGCCAAGCCGGTTTTGTCCAACTCCTTGATAATCTCCCCTCCCCGAAATCCAATACCGATACAAGCCAATTTTACTTTTTCGGCTTTTTTGTTGGTAATAATCCCCGGACTAAGTTGCGAAAACGCGAGCCCTGTGCCCGCTATACCGGTTTTTTTTATAAAATCCCTTCTGGTTGCCATAGTATAGGTATTTGTTATTTTGCTAATATTTTGAGGTTTTTAAACCAAACTTCGTCTCCGTGGTCTTGCAATAAAATAGGGGCTTCGGTCGCATTGCCAAAGTCAGCGTATTTTTTGTATTTGCTGTAATTGACCAAAGCGCGCCACATCTGAGTATTACGCTCATATTCCACAATTTTGACGCCATTGAGCCAATGCTCCACGTGATTGTTGTTGACTACAACCATTGCGGTATTGAACTCACCATTTTTATAAGGCTTATTGGGAGCCGCCGCAATCAAATCATAGAGGGAGCCCAAAGTGCGATTGCCTTCTACTCCAGCTTTGGCATCGGGGTGTTTTTCGTCGTCAAGTACCTGAAACTCACACCCAATACCTGATGGACTTACAAAGTACTTAATACCGCTATTTGCGCCTTCAGTCAGTTTGAAATCTACTTTCAAAACGAAGTTTTTGTATTTAGTGGTCGTAATGATATCTCCACCACGCGCACTTTTCAGGACTTTCAGCACGCCTCCATCCACACTCCAACCTGTAGCGGGAAAATTATCACCTTTGGTGCTTTTCCAGCCGTTGCTGGTTTTGCCGTCCCAGAGGAGTTTCCATCCTTCGGCTTTTTCTTTTTTAGACAAAGTGTTATCACCTTCGGTCTGAGCCTGAGCCACTGACACCAAAAACGATAAAGACACTAATAAAAAGTTAATTTTCATAAAGTATATCGAATTAGCATTGAATTTGGTTTGCTGCTTGAGGGGTCTTACTAAGGCAATGCGCCTTTGAGACTACTTCATAAGAAGTCTAATAGGTGCATTTCTTACCCAAATATACCGTGAGAAATCTTAATTAATCTGTTGTTATACCTTATCCAAAGCCATAATTTGCGACTTATACGCTTCCGGCAAAATCACGTCTTTGAGATAATTTTCGGCTTTTAGCAAACGTAAAAATTGATAGCCCCTCACAACGGGCGCAAACAAAGGTACCTTACCCAGCCCTAGAAGTGCATTCACCTTGGGAGGCACTACCAAAATCTGGGCCTGCTTAAGTATCAAAAACCGAAGCAATCCTAGATGCTTTTTGTATTGTTGATAAAGGTCGGTAGTAAAATGACTTGCTAATAAATTTTCTTGAAGATGCTGCGCGCGCATTTGCTCCCAACTTTCAAAGTGGGTGGGCAATCCTCTGATTCCCATTCTAGCCCCTACCCTATAAAATACCTCAAAGACTTCTTCTTTTTCTTGAGCAGTTAGTTTTTGTTCTAGCAATTCATACGACCTGATGGAATAATCTATCAGCATAAAAAGAACATCACGATAAGCCCAATCGGGAATTTGAGCAGCGCGACTTTGCTCGACGGCCTGATGGATAGAGGCGATTTTGTCAATGGCAGCAAGGGCCTGGTGATATTCTGAAAAAACAATTTGACGGGCATAAGCCACCGTCGAAAACAAACGTCCTAGAGGGTCGGAAGGTAGCTTACCCGTAAAATACAACCAATCGACGGCTTTATTGAGGGCAAATTCGGCAGAAGCACCCGCAAAAATAAACAGAATGGTATCGGATTTTCCCCAGATTTTTCTTACAACAGAATCAGGAGCTACAAAGTATTCCATTTTGATACAATAGGTTTCAATTTCGTTTCTACAATCAACACAAACAAAGCACCTGCCGTATAAGCAATCACGTCAATCCAAGAAAAGTAGGTTCCTAGCACCACTCGCGCGATTTGCACGTCTTCTAGCCCAAGTCTTGTTACGAAATCGAGATACTGCAAGAATTCTATTAAATACGAAAACAATAAAACTCCTATCAATACAGAGAAAGAGCCAAACCCACTCACTCCCCGAACGGTAGCGTACAGTAAAATAACGACCAGAAAATCACCTCCAATGGGCCGAACGAAGCTATCATCCACAAAGAGGGCAATCGCTATTTCGGTTATCAACAAGATAAGCGCGACGATAAGATAAGGTTTATTGAATTTCATATAAAAATTAAAAAGTACTTTTAAATACAAAGTAAAATAAAAAACAATTAGCTTCATAGGGCTTTATATATTTTTTAGGGCTCTTTCTGCCCTTTATTTTTTTATATAAGTCTTCCAACCTCTTGTGCCCTCAATTGCGTCTGTCTATCAAAATCAACCTTTCTATTTTTATGAAAAACAATCTTATCGGAATCGTGGCGATAAGCGTAGTGATGGCTAGCTGTAAGTTGGACTCGACGGTACAGCCCGAAATTATCATTGACCCTATTCCTTATCAAGTCACCCGTGATAGTGTCGAAACAGGGAGCTATTTAGGAATCAATATTAACGAAAATGCCGCTGATGCCTATAGCAAAATCCAAGCCCTTCAGTCGCTCAAAGGAGTGGCGTTCTTAAACATCGTTAGTAATACCTATTCAGATTTGGGGCAGCTTCAAGAGCGCCTTCCTTTGTATGAATACATTTTGCTAGACCAAAAACAAGGAACCGATTCGGGCGTACAGATAACGATAGAAGGCCAAACCGTCAAAGCCATCTATCTCAATAGTGGTACAAAACTCAACCAATGGCCGGCCAAATTGAAAGAAAATTCATCGGTACGGATAGGCGACCACGTCAATTCACTTTACCAAAAACTGGCAAACATCAGACAATTAAGCTCCTATTCTAATAAATTTGAACGTATTTCGCTCCTTACCAAAAACCTAGCCACCCCCTATGACCTTGGCATGACTCGCTCTCCCCAATGGTATTTTACATATCCCACGGGGCCTAAGCAAATGGACGAAATACAACTGCATTTTAAAGAAGGAAAAGTAAGCAAAATCTACATCAACCATTATCGGTAGTAGGCTCAAGGATAAAGGCAAAGGTTTTTTGCTAAACAATTAGGGCAGAAATATGTGTAATGAGCAAAAAACATTAAACCAAAAGAAACTGCCATCTTTGTAGCTTAATATGTGTTGATTCAAATGATTTACCTCGACAACAACGCTACCACTCGCCTCGACCCGCAGGTTTTGGAAAGTATGATGCCGTTTTTGACTGATAATTTTGCCAATGCCGCTAGCACGCATCCTTTTGGACTGAGTGCTAGCGATGCCGTAAAAACAGCTCGTCAACAGTTGGCAGATTTGATAGAAGCGCAGCCTCACGAAATTGTTTTTACTTCTGGCGCTACTGAAGCTATCAACTTGGCAATCAAAGGAGTAGCTGAACAGTATAGTTCCAAAGGGAAACACATCATCACGGTACAAACCGAACACTCGGCGGTGTTGGATGTATGTCAATATTTGGAAACCAAGGGTTTTGAAATCACCTATCTACCCGTACAGTCTGACGGGCTTATTAGCGTCGATCAACTTCGCTCTGCTTTACGAAAAGATACAATTTTGGTGTCTATTATGGCCGTGAACAATGAAATTGGGGTGATTCAGCCTTTAAAAATGATTAGTGAAATAACCCATCAAGCGGGGGCTCTTTTTATGACCGATGCTACGCAAGCCGTAGGTAAACTGCCACTCAATGTAGATGAATTGGGCATTGACCTCATGCCAATGTCGGCACATAAGTTTCATGGTCCTAAAGGCGTGGGGGCTCTTTTTGTGCGGCAGCGACGCCCCAATCGCGTCAAACTCGAAGCACTCTTGCACGGTGGCGGCCACGAAGGAGGCAAACGTTCGGGAACACTCAATGTAGCAGGAATCGTAGGCATGGGCAAGGCTGCCGAACTTGCACAAAGATACCTTAAAACCGATGCTGAACGCATAGGCAAGCTACGGGATACACTCGAAAAACAACTTAATACTGATGCCGAAATCCCGCAAGTGGTAGAAATGGTAAAGAAGGTCGTGGGCGAATTACGGGCGATGAGTGGTATGTAAACTCTTTTGTCACGCTGCAAGCGTCCGAAATCATTTTGGGAAAGCATTATACATTACAAACGCATACATTAGAGATGCAGCCCGAAGGTTTTTGAACCCGCTTGGATTAAGGTTGGTATAAAATAAACGTCAATTCTTTAACTTGTTTGAAGTGATTGTCGGCAGATATGAGGGCAATACCTAAGAAAATTGCGGTAGCAGCAACAATAGCATCAGGGAGTTTTAACCGATAATTGCGGCGAATTTGCTTGGTAATCTCTTTTATTCCCGTATTAATGTCAATTAATGTCAATCAATGCCGATTCATTCAAAAAATAATGAACCGCCATTTCTTCTTCTGGAGTAATTTCCTTGTAACTAAGCAATTCCAGTTCACTAATAAACGATAAATAAAAGTTTTTATCTTGAAGATAAGACTCTAAAACGGTATCTCCGTTTAGTAAATAAAGAACAACGTTGGTATCGAGCAACAGGTTAATCCCATTCATCACGCATCCGTTTTTGGATTTTCAAAGGGTTTTCCTTCAATTTTAATGCACCTACATATTTTTTAAAATCATGCTTAGGCTTTGCACTTTGAACCGCTTTGAGCTGAGCATCAATCTCTTCGCGTGAAATCCCTTTTTTTAGTATGATTGTCATCGTTTTTTTTGTTTGCAGATTGAAGTTACAAAAAAGATCATTACTCCACTAAGCCATAGCATTTTTTCTTTTGTCACGCTGTAAGCGTCTGAAATCGTTTTTGAGAAAGCACCAGACGTTACAAACGCATCTTCCACGGGTTAGTGACAAAGGCTTGTAGACTAAACAAAAACCAGCTCAAACAGCCCCAGAGGGTCGTAATATTGGTAGAGAAAAAAGGTAATTCCCCACCCATGAGGCTCCAAATTTGTCACGCTGTAAGCGTCTGAAATTGTTTTTGGGAAAGCATTATACATTACAAACGCAAAGTTAATAAATATCAAAACTCCACTTTTAGTTTTAAATGGCCTCCAAGTCCCTCATGTATGATACGGAAAAGCGTAGAAAGACGTATATCAGAAGCATCATTCTCAATACGTGAAATGTAAGATTTGTTAGTCCCTATTTTGGCGGCTAACTCAGCTTGAGTCATATTTTTACTCTTACGGGCTTCTTCTATTAATACCCCAATCTTGAAAGCTTCATAGCGTTGTTCCCAGTTTTCTCGAGCTTCTGTACCAAGAGGACCGTATTTTAGGTCTAAAATGTCTTCTAAAGAAGTGATGTTAGGATTATTTTTCATCGAAATACATTTTTTTAATTTTTGCTGCTTTTTCTAATTCCTGTTTGGGGGTTTGTTGTGTTTTTTTCTGAAAAGCATTCCCCAGCACTACAAGCTGCCCTTCATCAAAAAAACAAAAGATACGATAAATATTGCTACTTACCTGTACTCGTATCTCAAAAAGCCCATCGCTGCCTTCAAGGTGCTTTAAATACTTCTCAGGAATAACAGGTAAATCCCGAATCAATGCCAAAGTCCACTCAATTTTTTCCTGTACTTTGGCAGTTTGAACTTGATAAAACTCTAAAAAGTAATTCTTGTAGGCGACAACTTTTCTCATACAACTCTCATTTACGCCACAAAGTTGCTTAATTAGACAACTTTTTCCAATATTATCGGTCTTTAATTCACAGAAGGGTTTTGTAGGTATTCGTTACCCACGATTTATTTGTCACGCTGTAAGCGTCTGAAATCATTTTGGGAAAGCATTATACGTTAAAAACGCATCTTTCACAGGTTAGTGACAAAAACTTTTTGGCTGAGAACAAACACAGCCCCAGAGGGGCGTAATATTGATAGAGAAAAAAGGTTGTTTCCCCACCCATGAGGCTCCAAATTTGTCACGCTGCAAGCGTCTGAAATCATTTTGGGGAAAGTGTCATACATACGGCTCCAAGTTTTTGGGGATAAAAGCAAACCCGCTTAACAAAGTGAAGGATTGGAGAGCGGATAGAGAAACTTTAAGAAAAAAAGCTTTACTTCTTCTTTGCCCTTTTAGCATATAAGCTAGTAAACGGCTCAGAATTAAGCACTTTGTTTATATTTTCGGCTATTAAAGTGGCATATTCTTTTGTACCAAGCTTTGAAACTCTATTTGGATGAATAATTGGCTGACCGTTTTTGTCTTTTTTCTGCTTCCATTTTGGTCCTGAAATCCATAACTCTCCATTTTCAAAAACTTGATACATAACGTAGCTATCTCCTTGTTTTCCAATGGCTACATCACCTTCCCATTTTAGAGGGTATATAGTTTCTTCACTCATTTTTTAAACACATTTTTACGATGCCATTCAAAATTAGCCAACGACGGCCAAAAATCTTTATCATTTGGTAAAGCAATTGTTTTACCTTCTATTTTTGAAAAACTATACTCACTTTGGGCGTTTTCCTTAAAGGAGGGGGAAAGTATCACTTCATAACTATCGTTAACAGAAATTAAGCCTCGGTCAAAAGCGCGGTGGAGATTGGGGCAAAGGGCGATACCGTTTGTTAAACTATTATCAAAATCCTTTGCAAATGGAATAATATGACAAGCATCTACCATCGTAATTGTAAATAAAGCCGAAACCCGAAGTCCTGATACACAACAAGTTTCGTCGTAAATCTTAATTACTTCACGTCTAAAAATCGCACCTCGGTTATAGACTTCGATTTGATATGTTTCGGGGTCAAGACGCTTTTTAAGGTTCAATAATTTGGTTTTGTATTCCACCGAAGGTTCAAAAACTTCGTTTTTCAAATCATCTAAATAGTCATCTTTCTGGTTTTCAGTTGACTGTATAGATTTTTGGGGAAAGTATGTTTTTAAAACCATTTGTTTTAAAACTTCTCGACTTTCCTTATTCAAAAACAAAGAGGTTAAGTTTGGGTCAATTTCAGCATAAGCAACTGCGGCACTCAAATTGCCAAAACTTCGCATAGAGCCTGGGTTTTCAAGCCAAATTTCACACCCAATATTAGGGACTAGTCTCCACCAATTACCCTTTTCGCCCGAAAGATGATAAAACGGTAAGGCAAAACGTTGGTCATGTTCAGTCGTTACAAGTTGATTCCAAAGTACAGAAAACGAATGAGTTAATTCAGGAGTAATAAAAATACGATTGTCTTTGATACGCCCTAATTCATATTCATTAATAATGGCAAGAAGTAAAACGGGTTTGTGAGGGGCACCGCCTTTTTTTGAATCACGCCGAAGATTCGCAAAAGCATGGATATAGTAGCCAATAATCCGATTTTCTTCTTGCATTATTCTTTTCCTATAAAAACCTTTGATTATATCACCTGAAAACCATGTGCGTAGGGGTCGTCGTCGGGATCGATGGTGATGGTGTTGAGACCATACACTTTGGCCCAGCCTTCTATGCCCGGAATGATAGCCGCGTAGTTGCCTACTGTAGCGTAGTCTTCGACCGTACCGATGAATTTGCTCCCGATGATGCTTTCATGAACAAAGCGGTCGCCTTTTTTTAGCTTGCCTTTGGCGGCCCACTGGGCCATACGGGCAGAGGTGCCCGTACCACAAGGCGAGCGGTCGATGGCTTTGTCGCCGTAAAAAACGGCATTGCGCGCCGACGACGTAGGGTCAATCACCGCCCCCGTCCATTCGATATGGCTCAGGCCGTTGATGGTAGGGTCGTTGGGGTGAACAAAACTGTACTTTTCGTTGATGCGCTGACGCAACACCCGCGCCCAACCGATGAGTTGCTCCGCCTTGAAATGCTCCAAGCCGGGAAAATTTTCCTGTACATCCACTATGGCATAAAAATTTCCACCGTATGCTACGTCCATTTTGAGCGTACCCAAGTCAGGACATTCAGCTTCGATGCCTTCCGCCGCCAAATACGAGGGCACATTGACGAGTTTTACTGATTTTACCTTATTGCCTTCTTGCACATAACTAATCAACACCAATCCCGCAGGCGCTTCCATGCGCACGATGCCGGGCGTTTTGGGCTGAATCAGCCCGTGCTCGATGGCAATCGTAATGGTCCCGATGGTACCATGCCCACACATTGGCAAACAGCCGCTGGTTTCGATAAACAGCACCGCTACGTCGTTGGCGGGGTCGTGGGGTGGATACAAGATACTACCCGACATCATGTCGTGGCCACGAGGCTCAAACATAAGACCTTTGCGAATCCAGTCATATTCGCGCAAAAAATGTTGGCGTTTTTCGCTCATATTGCGGCCTTCGAGCACCGGGCCACCGCCCGCTACCAAACGAACAGGATTGCCACACGTATGGGCATCGATACAAAAAAATGTTTTGGCTGACACGTAAAATATAAATTGGGGTTGATGATAACTATTTACTTGAGCGCCGCTTGGCGGAGTGCTTTTTGAATAATTGCTTCTAAAACAGGCAGGTTTATATCGGATAATTTATTGATATACAGGCAGGAAACGCTCGTTTTGTGCTTGCCAAGACGTTTTAATTCTTCCTCAAAATACCCAATGCCAGAAGTAAGATAAAGGGTGAGGTTTTGTTTGCGGGGCGAAAAACCCACCAAAAACCAATCACCTTGACGCCCACTCGCGTATTGGTAGTGAGTATCACCAAATCCCACTATACTCTCACCCCACATACGAGCGGGGCTTTGGCTCAAACGCTCCATGATTTCGGCTACGGTGCGGCTATCCGCCTGACGTTGAGGAGGTATGATATTCTCCAAAAAAGCCTCCACGCTTTTGTCGGTAGGTTGGGTTTTGTTTTCTGCCATGATAGTAGGATTTTTTAAGATAGAGTACAAAGTTAAGAGGATTTGGGAAGTGACGAAAACCCGCCTAAAATGAATAATCCTCGGCAGGTATGCCGAGGATTATTCCGCCGTTTGGATAGCAAACTACATACTCTTGCTTTTGCCTTCTTTCTTGGCTTTTTTCTCAGCCCGTTTTTCTTTTAGATTTTTTTCAGGCTCTTTTTTCTTTTCCTTGCTGGGTTTATCTTTTGACATAGTAGTACAGGAATTTGGGTGATGATAAAAAACTAAAAGGTTGGAAAAAGTCCCCGAAAATGGCTAGGTACTTTTGTTTCAAAACGCAATTTTTCGTTGGTTATTGGATGGACAAACCCAAGAATCCACGCGTGCAAACCCAGTCGTCGCATAGGATTGGAGCTTGCGCCATATTTTTTATCTCCCACAATAGGGTGTCCCAAGTCTTGTAAATGTACCCGAATCTGATTTTTTCGACCTGTTTCTAGGTTGATTTTCAAGAGACTAAAGTCTTGACTTTGAGCAATAACCTCAAAATGAGTGACTGCTTTTTGGCCTTGTTTAGGGTCTTGGGTCGAATATACAACAAATGCCTTACTTTCTTTCAAATAAGAAATAAGGGTACCTTTGGGCTCACTCACTTTTCCTTCGGCAATCGCCAAATAAGTGCGTTCTTTGGTACTAGGTTCCCACGAAGCTTGCAGGCGTTCTTTGGCTTTTTCACTTTTAGCAAAAACCATCACACCCGATGTGTCGCGGTCGAGGCGATGCACGATAAAAATCTTGTGGGCAGGATTTTGGCGTTTTACGTAGGCACTCAAAAGATTATAAGCCGTTTTTTCGTCCGATTTTCCAGTCGAAATAGAGAGTAGCCCTTCGGGTTTGTCAATCACAATCAGATGCGCATCTTCATACAAAATCGTCAACCCTGACAAAGCGGGCGCACGTTCGGTTTTTTCGCGGCGAATCTCCACGCGCTGCCCTGCCTGAAGCGGAAAATTGTACTGCGACTGCATCTTACCTTCTACCCATACTTGCCCGTCGCGCAGCAAGGTTTTGATATTGTTACGACTTTTGTTGGGTAGTTTTATCAACAAAAAAGCCATTAATTCGGCGGACTCGGCCACCGTCAGCAAGATAGGCGCTTGAGACATTTTAAGGTTTTTTATAGACCTTCACATAGTCTACCACAAATACATCAGGATAGACGGTATGCTGTAAATCTTTTTTTTCGGAAGGAAGCTCCATGCTCAAAATGAGGTATTCTTCGATACGCGAAATACCCATCGTGACTTCATAAAATTTATAGCCATCAATAAAAAACGAATACTTCTCAGGAGTCCACTCCAGCGCAAAGGTATGAAATCCTTCGCTCACCCCTTTCAGGTAACTTTGCATCCCACGGGTGGATTTTTGGTTGGGACCATACGCCCAGTGTACATTGTGCGAAACAATGTCGGTACCCAGTTTTTTGAAAAATTCAAAAATATCAATTTCGGCTCCATACACGGCGGGGTCTTCTCCTTTGGAAATATCGGGTGATTGAATCCAAAAAGCAGCCCACACCCCTGGCGACTTTTGGAGTTGTGCGCGGCATTCAAAATAGCCGTATTTGGTCATGAGTTTGCCTTGGGTTCCTACGGCTCCGATGAGCAGGCTATCGTTTCGCTGAAGTGCGTAGATTTTGAGCATCCCGTCTTCTACCTTCACAGTTTCGGCCGATACATACCCCAGCGCCCGTGGGCCAATGCCTCGTATGCTCCATTTGGATTCATCTAGTCGATTGCCATCGAAATTGTCTTCCCAAAACAACTGATAACCAAGCTTTTCGGGCGTATATCGTTCGGGCGACATTGGCGGCTGCGCAGGACGTTGGGCTTCTGCTAAAAGCCCCCAAAAGCCCGCCATAAGTACAAAGAGGTATTTTTTCATACGGTAAACTATCTTTGGAGGCGATTTCAGCAAAGGCCGTTTTTTTAAACACATATTCTCCTTTGTTGTTGGTTTTCAAAGCCGCCCTTATCCCATTGTTAGCGCACTTTGGTTTTCCAATCTTGGTATTTTTGTCGCATTTGGGTTAAGGAAGCCTGATAAGCCGCTTCTTTGGCTACATTACGCTTTTCGTCAGGGTCTTTTTTTAGGTCATAAAATTCCTCGTAGCCATGTTCGAGATAGTTCATGTATTTGAAATCCTTTCTTACAACGCCTTCTACTTTTGGCAAACGGGGTGTTCCTAAAAAAGTGTGTTCGTAAAAAAACTCTTCTCGGTGGAGGCGTTTGTTTTTCCCTGCGACCATTTCCAGCAAATTGATGCCTTGCATTTGCTCAGGAATCTTGACTCCTGCTAAGGCCACAATGGTAGGAGCGATGTCGATATTGAGCGCAAATTGCGTATTCACTTTTTTCTGCAATTTAGCATTACGAGGGTCATAAATAATAAGTGGCACCCGAATCGACTCTTCATGACCAAACCACTTACCCGAAAGACCGTATTCGCCCAAATAATAACCGTTGTCGCCCATAAACACAATCACCGTATTGTCGGCTAATCCTTTGTCTTGCAATGTCTTCATCATATTTCCGACTACTTCATCTACGCCACTAATAAGCCGATAATACTGACGCACACTTTCTTGATACATACGATTGCCGTCAAATTGAAGATACCAACGCTCGCGGGCGATGTTTTTGTCGGTTCGGAAAAAATCTGGAAACGACTGCCAATATTTAGGATTTGCTTTTTCTGGTTCGGGAATGGAGTCTTGGGCATACATGGTTTTGTAGCGTTCTTGGACAATAAACTGCCGTGGGTCGCCATCTTGAATATGCGGTGCTTTGAAACTCACCGAAAGGCAAAACGGGGCGTCGGAGGGTACATTGGTCAAAAACGCTTGAATATCGTTGTTGACCTTGTCGGTATGATGAATAAATCGCCCTTGGGCGTCTTTCATTTCATAATCGGGCTGAGGCTTGTCAGACCCCGCCCAAAAATCAAAAGCCTTGGCGGGTTGTTCTTTGGGTACTCCTACCCCATATTTCCCAATAAAGCCTGTCTGATAACCCGCACTTTTGAGCAGGATTGGATAGGTATTTTGAAAAGCTTCGGGGGTAAAACTAGTATTAAAATCTTCGATTTTGTGGCGTGACATGTACTGCCCACTCAACAAGCTAGCCCGACTTACACAACAGATAGAAGTAGTGACGTAGGCGTTTTTGAATAATATCCCTTTGGTAGCGATTTGGTCTAGGTGAGGGGTTTTGATGAGGGTATTTCCCATCACACCCAATGAATTCCAGCGATGGTCGTCAGTAAGCAAAAAAATAATATTGGGACGAGCATCGGCTGGTTTTGTTTTAGCAATCATGCCAAAAGCACAAAGTCCCAAACACCCCACAAGAAGCAGATAGCCACAGTACTTCATCAGAAAACAGAATTTAGTTTTGAATAGAAGCCGCAGGCACGCAGGTTCTACTTTTGCGACTGAATTTTTGCCAAATACACCTTTAGTTGTTGCTCGGTATCCCCACTTTTGTGTTTTTGTTTGACCAAAAATTGGTAAGCTTTATCGGCAATAAAACCATTTTTATGTTCCAACAATTTTGCCACCAACTTCCCGATTTCGACATCTTCTACTTGGTTTTTTTGAAAAAGTGCCAACACATTGTTGACCAATTCCCCACTAAGCAACGATAACGACGACGCCAACGCATAGACCGTAGAGGGAGTCAAGGACTGCATACGTCTGAGTTTGTTGATAATCAATTTTTGAATGGCATAATTACTCTTCAAAAACACCTCCGTCAAACCCGTTTGGACCGTCTCGTCGGTCAAAGGAAGTACCCGAATCGCCGTTTCGGAGAGATTATAAGCATCTTGGTGAATGAGAGAAAGTACTTTGGAAGTAAGCAACGGATTCTCGGTAAAATAAGGAGTAGCGTGATTGAGCGCCCATATCCTGTCACCCAAATCGGGGCTATCCAAAATTTGAAGCAATAAAGAAGGGGATAAAACACTTACCGTTTTTTGTTGGATTTCGCTTTGCGTAATTCCATACACAAAATGCCAAAGTTTGTAAGTCGTATAAGCGGCGCCTTTGATGATGTATTCGAGAACATCAGGCGCGGTGGGCGACGAAATAGCATCTACTTTTTGGGAGTCAGAAGAAGCCTTGGGCACTAAAGCCTCGTACGCAATTGTCCCTAAAGGCGACAACGAATCGGCCAATAAAGCGTGTAGCCGCTCATATTCTTCATTGACAAAAGGCTCGTGGTCAGTTTTGCTCAAAAATTCACCTTTGGGCAACTCAAATCCCAAATAGCGCCCTGTGATGTTCCAGTAAAGCGTGACAACGAGCATACGGCATTTGCCATCAAAACAAACATTGCTTTGGATATGTCGATAGTAAGCCGTGGGGAGTGCCTCTTTTGATTGAAGCTGAAATAAAGTATCAACTCCTAAATCTTCCTGAAAATCAACAAGATAAAACACGACCTTATCTTGTTCTAACTTTACGGTAGGAGATTGAAAATAGCGAATTTTGTCGGAGGCATCCACGGTACTAAGGATGCCTCCCCACAAAATCAGTAAGGTTATTTTGAAAATAGGCTTCTTCAAAACCAATCAAAAAGTCTTGTTTTAAACTTTGGGAACAATGCCGCCGTGCTCTTCCAAAAGCTGCCGAATATCTTTCATCGATACCTCCAAAGGTGTTTTGTTTTGAAGGTTAGCCAACACCGCTGTAGCGCCAGCGGCTTGACCCATTCCCATGCAAGATGCCTGCACACGAAGAGCTGAATTGGCCAATCGGTCACTACTTACGCAGCGGCCTGCTACCATAAAATTACGACTATTTTTGGGAATCAACGCCCTCAGAGGCACCGTAGGCACAATCCCTTCTTTGAGGTGGTCGGGTACTACGCCATTTTCGTCGTGCACATCAATAGGATAGTACGAATACGAAACCGAATCATCAAACATCTTCCCCGTGACATAATCTTCGTGGGTAATTTTGTAATGACCGTCAATGCGGTAAGTCTCACGCACTGCCGTTTCGTTTTGCATGTCTATGAGGTGGGTTTTTTCCAATCCCGGCAAGGTTCGCAAAAAGCGCAGCGTATCTAGCAATGACTTTCGCCCTTTCAAATTAGCCACTGTATGGGTTTCGGAAGTAGTAGCATCTGCCCCCAAAACATGCGAGATATTGTCGCCAGCACTTCTGAGCAGTCCCACGATATTGTTACGAAAATCCGCTTTTACCAGTTCTCCCTTAGCAAGGGCTTCTTGGTAGCGTTGTTGTATCAATTTCACATCCAAAGTTTTGAGGTCATATCCACCAATCTGAAACATCAAAGTACCCGGCTGTGTCTCCGCTTCTCTCAATACCGGAAAACCCGCCAAAGAAGTAGCGAAGGCATTGCCTGTACAATCAATCAGTTGATTACAAGCGATTTCGGCGATTACTCCTTTGCCCATCGTTTGTACCAGCCACCCATTTTTTTGAGGCGTAATTTTGGTAGGCGTTTCATAAAAGCGAATTTGTACGCCCGCTTCTACGCATTTTTCTTCGATGAGCAAGGCATACAGCTGCCCATTGAGCCGCACCTGATGTCGAGGGTGATTGCGGCCATGTGGTATCGAAAAGTTGGGTAGAGTGTCGTCGTTCATAGCCACCGCCGATTGTACCAATTCCCAGCCAATGCCGCTGATGACCTGTTTGCCCCAAGCAAAGAAAATCCCCGGAAAAGCCACGCCACCCGTGGTGGTAGTACCGCCTAGTTGGCTGCCATTTTCGACGAGAATCGTCTTACGACCTGCTCGCCCTGCCTGAATCGCCGCAATCACCCCCGCCGTACCGCCCCCAATCACCAAAATATCGGTTTTGAGGATTGTTTTTTTGATTTGATAAGGTGCTTGTACAAACTCACCCTTTTCTAAAACGGGGGCTGTCATCAGACTTCCCAAAGAAGCGAGCGCGGTTCTTCTTTTTATTTTTTCCATGAGCTAAAAATTTAATAACCAGGGTTTTGGTCTTTAACGGGGTCAAGGGCTTTGTTGAAGTTCATTTCCGACACCGGAATCGGCCACAAAAGGTGTTTGTCGGCTACCGTAATTCCTTTAGAAGCTTTGATTACCTCTTTTACTTTTCCTGTTCTAACGAGGTCGAGCCATCTTTTGCCGAGGTACAAAAACTCATAGGCACGTTCTTGTAAAACCAAATCTACAAAAGAGGTGGCATTGTAATTGCCCAACACAAAATCTACCGAAGAAGCCACTTTGGGGTTTTTGCCGTAAGCTCTGCGGTGTACTTGGTTGAGTGCTTCAAGTGCTTGAGCCGTGGGGCCGTTGCCTGCCCGAGCGGCAGCTTCGGCATAAATCAGCAGCACATCGGCATAAGCATATACAGGGTCGTCGTTGCCAGCGCCGTTTTGACTGATGGCTTTTTGGTCAATAAATTTAGAACTGATAACTGTATTGGCTCCTAGCCCGATGTTGACTTTTTCCCACAGAGCCTTGCGAATATCGGCAGGGTCCCAAGCTTTATAAAAAGGGTCGGTGGTTTCACCATACACCACATACGCCCCGCCAAAATTGAAGAGATTGGTACTTGGATGGTTGGTAATCCAAAGCATATAGTTTCCTTGGTCCACCTGACGCGTGTATTTAAAATAAAAGATTTCTTCGGTCGTAGAAACCAACTCTGGCCCGAATACTTTCAATTGAAAATCTTCTTTGGAAGCGATGGGCACGAGCGAAAACTTATTGCTTTTGATGACTTCATCGGCTTTATCGCGCGCTTCTGCGTATCGGCCTAGATTGAGATATACATCGGCCAATAAGGTCTTGGCAGCCCATTTGGAAGGACGCCCCACATTGGAGGGAGTTTCGGGGAGGTTGGCTTCGGCTTCTTTCAAATCAGCCACAATCAAATTATAGACCTCTTCTACGCTGCTTTTTTTGAGATTGATGTCGGTCATATTTTGTTCGGTACGCAAGGGTACACCCGCCCAAGTTCGTACAAGCTGGAAATAATTGAAGGCGCGTAAAAATTTGGCTTCCGCCACGTATTTGTTGATGTCGGCCTGCGAAATGGATTTACCCAAAGGTGCGTTTTTAATGACCAAATTGGCATTGCGAATACTCAAATAAAAAGCATTCCAAAGCCCTGCTACGCGGCTGATGTTGGCATCGTTGAGACCTTGATAACCGTGCAATGGTGCCCAACTCCCCCGTCCATACGCATAATCGGCTTGACACTCTAGGGTGGTTTCAAATACGGTGAAGTTAGTACTCCGAAGGGGCGTGTAGATAGCATTGGTGGCTGCTTCTACTTCGGCTGCCGTATTGAAGAAATTTTCTACTACAATAAACTTTGGTTCTTCGACCAAAAGGTTTTCGCAAGAAGTGAGAGCGAAACAAACAAACATTCCTAGTATGCCTCCTCTGAATACGTTCTTAGAAGGTTTAAAAAAATTTATGATTGGCTTTTCCATGTTCAATTTTTTGATTTTACCGACATTTTGGAATCAATACCTACTCCTAAAACTTTGGCTAGATTATTTAAAACCCTGCTCTGAGTCCAATCGTCCATGACTTAGCAGTAGGATAACTGTTGTGGTCAATTCCTTGCATGGTCGAATTGCTCCCACCTCTTGAATTGACCTCAGGATCCCACCACGAATACTTGGTGAGGGTAAGTAGATTTTGGCCACTGCCATATACTTGCAGATTGCGTATCCACTTTACTCCGAGCTTTTCCATGGGGAGATTGTAGGCAAGTTGTATGGTTCGGAGACGCAAATAAGAACCATCCTCAATAAATCGATTGGAGACACGAGTAGCGGTGTTGCGGCTGATAATCGGATATTTGGCGTTGGTGTTGGTAGGAGTCCAGTGGTTGTAGAGGACTTCTTTGGGCATATTTAAGCCAAAACCATAATCAATTGTATTGACAATCGAACTTACATTAAACAAATCATTGCCTTGCACGCCCTGCACAAAAAACGACAAATCGAAGTTTTTGTAAGACATATTTGAATTCAACCCATAGATAAAATTAGGGTTGGGGTCGCCGATGTAGGTTTTGTCGTTTTGAGTGATGCTTCCATTGCCGTCCAAATCTTTGAAATTGATGCGACCTTGGTCGGTATAGCCGTCTTCTACGTAGCCCCAAAACTGACCAATCGGCCTGCCTTCTCTCAAAATACTGGTGACATCATTGATGACAACCACGTTTACATTTCCTCCCAAAATATCGTCACCACCGTACAGTTTTACTACTTTGTTGCGATTGAATGAAATATTGGCGTTGACATCCCATTTGAAACTTCCCGTAAACAAGCGACTATCTACTCCTAGCTCAAACCCTTTGTTTTGAACTTCTCCCACATTCTGAATCGTAGAAGTAAACCCTAAAGAAGAAGGCAAAGACACGGTATTGAGCAAGTCGCGGGTATTTTTGATGTAATAGTCGGCTGTCAAAATGAGGCGATTGTTCAACATCCCAAAGTCTATCCCAATGTCTTTTTGCTCGGTAGTTTCCCATTTGAGGTTGCCCGGAAGGCGAGTACCTGGCGAAAAGGTAGTATACATAGCATCGTCAAACACGGTCCGAAATGAAGAAAGTTGGTTGAGCGTGGCATAGGGGCTAATGGCCTGACTACCCGTAAGGCCCCAGCTTGCGCGTAGTTTCAGGTCGGAGATGAAAGTATTGCTTTTTAAAAAGTCTTCATTTGAAATCCGCCAAGCCAAAGCGCCCGACGGGAAATAGCCCCATTTGTTACCTTCACTATAGCGCGACGAGCCATCTCTACGCATACTTACCGTGGCTAAGTACTTGTCTTTGAAGGTATAATTGACGCGACCTAGATACGACAACAATACTGATTTAGAATAACCTGAGTTGGGAATGCCAGGCGTAATGGCCGAACCTAAGCCCGAGGTTTCGATAATATCACTCAAAAAGCCATTGCCCGAAGCCGAAAGCGAGGTATTTACAAAATCTTGATACGTAAATCCCGCCACTGCCGATACGCTATGCACTTGACCGAATACTTTACTATAACTGATTGTATTTTCGTTCAACAAACTAGTTTGTTGAGTGGTACTCACACTAGCCCGTCCGGGTGAATTGAAGAAATTGGTCGTTGTATAATTGTCGGTACGGTCATCGGCATTTTCGATACCGCCCGATATTTTTATCGTAATTTCGGGAATAGGATTATAGATCAAAGCGGCATTGGTCAATACCCGATTGGCTTTGATGCGGTTTGTTTGCTCATTGATAAAATTCAGTGGGTTGATAATGTCGGTAGCCACAAAAGGATACGCAATCGCCAGCACCCGATACGTACCATTGTCATTGTAAGGTGTCAAAGTCGGTGGCGCCGAAATAGCTGCCGAAATCATCGAATTGCCACGCGAGCCACCTTCACTGTCTCTTCGGTCGGTTTTGAGACGCGAAAGAGTACTAGAAAGCGTCACGCTAAATTTTTCACTGATTTTATGAGATAGATTGGTACGCAATGAATAACGCTTGTAGTCACTTCCTTTGATGATGCCATCTTGTCCAAAAAAACTGCCTGATACCGAAAACTGTGTCTTGTCATTTCCGCCGCTAATATTGAGCGAAGTAGTTTTCATAGGGGCTTTGGTAAATACCAAGTTTTGCCAATCAAATCCTTCTCCAAAAGCATCTACTTGAGCTTGGGTAAAATAAGGATTCAGTTTGTCGTTGGTCGCTTGGAGGTTATAAAACGTGGCGTACTCTTTGGCATTCATTAAATCCAATCTTTTGATAAGAGACTGAGAGGTAAAACTTGTTTCAAAATCGACCTTTGTTTTGCCTGATTTTCCGCGTTTGGTGGTAATCAAAACCACACCATTAGCCCCCCTTGACCCATAAATCGCTGTAGCAGAAGCATCCTTCAGGATTTCCATGCTTTCGATGTCGGCATTGTTCAACACGGTAGGATTGCTACCCGAAGTAGGGAAGCCATCTACTACATACAGAGGCTCGTTACTTCCCTGAATCGAATTGGTACCTCTGATACGAACACTTACCCCACCTCCTGGCGCTCCTGTATTTTGGGTCACTTGTACCCCTGCTGCTCGTCCCGACAAGGTTTGTAATACATTGGCAGCGGGAAAAGCATTCAATTCTTTTGATTTTACCTGCGTTACCGAACCCGTCAAGTCGCTTCGTTTTACAGTACCATATCCCACTACCACCACTTCATCAAGTGCTTTGGTATCTACTTTTAGGCTTATATTGATTTGGGTACGGTTGCCCACCACCACTTCTTGTGGCTCATAGCCCACAAAACTAAATACCAAAATGGCGTTTGCATCAGGCACTGCCAGCGAAAACTCTCCGTTGGGATTGGTAGTAGTGCCTTTTTGAGTTCCTCTCAGCAACACACTCACGCCGGGCAAGCCTTCGCCTTTGTCACCGTCGGTGACTTTACCTTTGATGACTTGCTCTTGGACTTCGATTACGTTTGGGACTGGCACCGCTATCTCTTCGAGTGAAGCTGATTTTTCGGGGAGTTTTTGGCGCAACAAAATGCGCGTCCCTACCACTTCATACGAAATATGGAGCGGTGTAAGAAGTTCTTTCAATACCTCCGAAAGCTTGTTGGTAGTAGCCAACGACACCTTTTGGTCGGCTCGGATGGCATTGGGGCTATATACAAATTTGACTTTGGCTTGTTTTTCGATATTGCTAAATACGCGCTTTATCTCCACGGCTTCGATTTGCAGCGAAACAGTCGTATTCAGTACTTCTTGAGCTTTGGTAGCGTTGGCGCTGGCTAGTCCACAAAAAACTACCAGCAACATAAATTGAGTAACCGTCATTCTCATCGCTTTGAGTAAGAACGCTTTGGTTCGTACATTTTTTTGCATAATTTTAACATGTTTTTGGTTTCGTAAGGCAAAAACTAACCGCCCATCAGACCTCACGCCAATGAAGTCTGAACACCCCGAACGCCAATTCGGTGGCGGCTACGCTAAGCCGGCAATGCTCGCTACATTGTCGGCTTTTTTGTAAAAAGTCAATTTTATTTTAAGGAATTACAAACAAAAACCGTAGGTTTTACTTACATCCTTCACCGTTAATAAAAAGGCTGGTGCCGCGTTGTTCGTAGGTCGCATTTACCGACTTACACACTAAGTCTAGCTGCGTATAAAGAGGTAGGTCATTGAGGTCTGCCGTAAAAATACATTGGTTAAGGGTTTGATTTTCAACAATAATTTGAAGTCCATAGGCTTTTTCGAGCCTTTTCAAGACTTGGGGCAAGGGGGTTTCGTCAAAAATAAAAGCAGTAGAGGTGGCAGGAGGTCGCACAATGGCGGGCACTTCGATGATACCCGGCGTGAGTTTTCCCGATGCTTTATCAAATACAATTTTTTGATTAGGGGTCAAAATCATACCATTTCGAGGCTGCGTTTTTTTGGAAGAGTTTTCATAAACCGACACCCTCCCCGTAGCCACTACTACTTCGATGGATTGGGCATCTTCGTAAGATTTGACCGTAAAGCTCGTCCCTAATACTTCGGTGGTGAGGTCGCCCGTATGCACGATAAAAGGTTTGGTAGGGTCGCGTTTGACATTGAAAAAAGCTTCACCTTTCAGAAATACACTTCGGCTTTGTTTCCCAAAATGCTCAGGATAAGTCACACTGCTATTGGCCTTCAGTACTACGATACTCCCGTCTTCTAACTTGATTTGGCGAGGATTGGCGGCGGTATTTTTAACTTCAATGCCGTGCGGGGCTTCTACCTCAGCTTCAGCGAGGGGTTGAGGGGGGGGGTCTGAACGATTAAATCCCCAATAAACGCCCAAAAGCAATACCACTGAGGCGGCTGTCAGCCATTTCCACCAGCCTATACGGTGTCGATACTCCTCTTCTATGACTGGCTCAGAAGTAGCTTCTTGAATGTGATGCCAAAGTCTTTTTTTTGTGGTTTCTTTTTCTTGTTCTCCTAGTCCCAAATCAGTGGTTTTTAGCAAGTTGTCCTGCCACTCCACAATCAAGCGCTCCTCATCAGGGCTACATTGTCCTGCTAAGTATTTTTCTAACAATTGATTGAATTCGTACTGGTTCATCTTTTTGTATGTGTATGAAGAAATGGGTGGATATCAATTGTCAGAATGATAAGCTTTGAGTTGTTCTTTAAGAACTTTTAGCGACTTGGTGATATGATACTCTACCGCTTTTTCAGAAAGATTGAGTTGTTGGGCGATGGCCTTCACAGATTGGTTTTCAAACCGACTCAGCTTAAAAATCTCGACGCTTTTTTCGGGGAGTTTTTTCATTGCTTCCTCTACTGCCTTCGACAAATCCGAAAACTGAACTGTTTCGTCAGTAGCGTTGGACTGTCTTATTTCATTAAAAATCAAATACTCCTGAAACTTACGGTGCGTAATCTGCGACTTGATGTAGTTGGTAGCCAAATGCTTAATCGAAACCACCAAATACGCACTCAAATGCTGAATGATACTTACATGCCTGCGTTTCCAGAGTTTTTCAAAGAGGTCTTGAACCAATTCTTCGGCTTCCTCGCGCGTGCCTGTTTCGTGATAAGCTACCCCCAACAATTTGTACCAATACCGATGATAGATTTCTTCAAAAGCGCTTTGGTTGTCGCTTTTCAAAAAATCCACTAATTGCTCATCCGTCAGGGCTTGATACTTCATAAGTAAGTGCTTCTGTTGGTGTATAGTCAATCAAGTCGGAAAAATCCCTAAATGATTTTAAAAAATCTTTGAATAATAATGAAAACTTATTTTTGGATTAGCTTATCTATGAACCCTATATCAAGCAAAAAGCACCTTTGAGTAAACAGAGGTGCTTTTTTAGAAAGTAAATAATATTCCCAAACTTTGTTACAAACTTTTCAAATAAGCAATGCTTTTAGGCACTTGCTGACTCCAAATAGGGCTTTCGTCTTCGATAAAATAGTGCTTGATGCCAATTTTTTTGGCTTCTCTTATTACTCCTGGAATGTCGATTTGGCCGGTTCCGAGCGTCACATCATTTTCTAGTGGCGTACCTCCTGTCAAATCCCCTTTTACTCCTTTGCGAAGATCTTTGAGATGCACAAGCTGAAAGCGTTTTCCATATTTTTTTAGGAGTGCCACGGGGTCGGCGCCTCCGTAAAACGCCCAAAGTATATCCAATTCAAAAGATACGTAATCGGGGTTGGTGTTTTTGACAATATAATCAAATAAAGTACCGTCTTCGTAAGGCTGAAACTCATAGCCGTGGATATGATAACAAAACGTAACACCATTCTCTTTCAAGGCTTTCCCGATCATATTGAAATCCGTTACCGCTTTTTTGGCCTCTTCTAGTGTGAAACCTCCTTTTACTTTGTGCGGAATCCAAGCACACATGAGGTATTTAGAACCTAAAATATTGGCTGTTTTGGCGGCTGCAACGGGATCTTTTACCAATTGCTCATAGCCACCGCCCGTAGCGGGTATTTTGATACCTCGCTCTTCGCACATTTTTCTAAATTGCTCTGGTGTAGTGCCTTTTTGTGCACCTCCTTCTAGCTCTGTCACCCCCAAGGCTTTGAGGGTATCGAGGGTAGCGGCGACATCTTTCGGAAAACTAGCCCGATAGGTATAAGCCTGCATACCAATGGGGAAAGAATACAATTTCCCTTTTTGAGCGAAGGTATCAACGCCCATTAGCAAAAGAGAAAGGCAAAATGAAACAGTTATTTTTCTCATTGTATAAAATTGATTTTGAGTTAGTTAAATGCTTTCGCAGGGTTAATTATTATCTATCTATTAAATCAAGTATTTTAGTACTTTAAAAATACACTGATTCAAAGGTCGATTGAGCCTTATTTTACTGATAATAAGTAAACGTACAAGAATACACTTCGCAAGAATACTTACCTCTTTAAAACTTCTTCATAGCCTCAGCATATCGTCGTCCCAATTCGCGCGCCGAAGGGGTATCAAAATGCGTTTTATCCCCTTTGTCGGTCAGGCCGGTGGCTTCTACACAGGCTGTTTTTTTGATCTCTTTGGACAAGTTGCGGAGTTGTTGGTTAATATTTTGGGCTTCAGTCACTTTAAGCACATAAAAATCGCCCAAAGTACCTACTACAAACGGTACTCTTTTAGCGGATAATTCTTTACGAAATCGCTTTATCAAAATTTTCAATTTTTCGGTGTAGCTTCCTACTAGTTCCGCTTTGCTATCGCTTTCGCCTTGATGCCACAAGATACCTTTCAATTTGCCCGCGACCAAAGCCGCTTTAGCTCTCCGAATCGCATCATCGTAAGGGTAGCTTTTGGTTTGGTCGTGATAGCCTCCGGGTTGCCATTTGTCAATCCCCGAACCACCCGCCGCCGCAGGTATGAGTCCTATGATGATGTTGGTGTCGGCCTCTGCCATTACTTTTGCAAACTCCAATCCAGGGCCTACTCCTGCTTCAGGTTTATCAAAATGCAAAGGAGCGACGGCGGGCACCCATTGATTGTCTTTACTAAACATCCAAATCCGTGGATGTGGCACTTTGTCAGCCGCTTCGGGGATGCCCCTTCCTGCCATATTTGACTGACCCACAAGTAGATATAGATGTACTTTTTTGCCTTTAAAATCAGGAATTTGGGCAGTTGCTCCCACCACAAAAAGACATAATAGCACGCAGAGAAGAGATTTCATGTACATTTTATCACGTTTATTTTTACTTAAAATACTTTTCTAATACTTCTTTGGGCTGCCACTGGTCGGGTTTACGCACTACATTTTTATAATCAAATACCTGAGAAGAGATTTCGGTAGCCATAAGCGGATGCGGGTCGCCATAGAGTTGTTGATGTTTTTTCAAGTCTTCGGTCATCGCCTTGACTCTATCGGCATGTTCGGGTTTTTGAGCCAAATTGTTAAGCTCATAAGGGTCTGATTGCAAATCAAAAAGCTGCGTAAAATCTACTTTGGGATAACGAATCAATTTCCAGCGACGATCACGAATAGCTCGTTGATTGAAGGTATAAGCCGTAAATACTTGTTGACGCACAGCCTGTGTTTTGTTTTGAATGATTCCCGACAAGTCTTTTCCTTCCAAATCTTTAGGGACTGGAAAGCTGAGCATTTGGCTGAAAGTAGGAAAAAGGTCAAAAAGATACACAAAAGCATCCCGTTTTTGGTTTTTAGGAATGCCTACTCCACTCATAATCAGCGGCACTCTCATGCTATGTTCATAGAGGTTTTGCTTGCCCAATAGCCCATGACTTCCCATCGCCAAACCATTGTCGGCGGCAAATACCACTATGGTATTTTTGTCGAGTCCTTTTTCTTTGAGTTTGGCCAAGATTTTACCAATCGCTTCGTCCAAATGCGTAATCATGGCGTAGTACTCGGTCAACTGTGACTTGATAACATCGGTCGTGCGCGGATAAGCCGCCAACATTTCATCGCGAACGGTCATATCACTGCCAAAATTGAAAGGATGAGCCGGCATAAAATTAGGAGGTAGCGGCACTGTACCGTAGCGTTTGAGATAATCGGGCAGCGGCGACCGTGGGTCGTGCGGAGCCGTAAAAGCCACATAAGTTACAAAAGGCTTATTGGGGGTTTGTTTATCCAAAAAATCGATGGCACTTTGGGCGAAATGGTCGGTCGAAAAACCTTTCTTGACGGGTTCGGTAAAAGTCCCGTCGGATTTTAAATCGCACATGGGTGTTTGATAATGGTCGGCCATGCCACCAAGCATTACGTTTTTGGCCTCCATAAAACTCGCACTTACAGCCGCAGGTTCATTGTGCCATTTGCCCGTCATAAAGGTATAATATCCTTTTTGGCGCAATAGCATCGGCCACGTGGTGACACCGTTGAGTTTGTCGGTTACTCTAAAAAAACCTTTGCCACTCATCAGCATGGCCCGACTAGGCGCACATACCGCTCCATGATGCCCTCCCAAAATGTGCGCTTCACTAAACATTGTGCCATTTTGGGCGAGTTGGTCAAGATTCGGCGTCTTCACATAAGGGTTACCATAACACCCCACTGCATCGGCGCGTAGATCGTCGGCAAAAAGAAAAAGGATATTGGGCTTAGAAGATTGCGCCAATACAATTTGACAAAAAAGACAACAAAACAAGAATAAGGCTCTCGACATAAAGGTCATTTTTTAACTGTTTAGCTTGTGTATTTTGCGTCGGAAACGCTGTACCATTTGTGACCCAAATCATAGTTTGGGTCAAGTTATACACGTCCCGACCTGATGTGGGAACAAAGACAACATTTGCCAATCACCATTGTAGGCCAATCAAAAAAATATCTGATTATCAGCACATTATGTGTCATTTTCAAATTATATAATTAATCCCTAATTAAGATTTTATGATTTCCGAAACATCCAGCAGGTACATCTGACGTCCATTTCCTCCGTGTGGGGAATCGATGCAGATTTTGGTACCATCGTGACTAAATCTGGGATGTAAATCACAACGCCATTCGGCCACAAACTCAGGCGGCGAATAAAAACTCCCTAAATCAGTACGACGATCGGTAGGAATATGATACAAATAAGGGGTTTGGAGGCGGTCTTGCCCACTTGCATAGTTGTCGTTGAGAATCCACTCAGCGCCGTTGCCCACGGGTAAGTAGGTTTGATGCCCGTTTACTTTCATTTTGTCGGCACCGATACGGGTATATTTTCCGGTAAAATCATCCAATATATAAAATCCCGACGACTGCCCTTCTGGGCGGGTGTAAGCGCATATGCTACGCGGGTCTTTCCAAATAAAATGTGAGGTAAAACCTGAAGGGTCGATACAATAAAGGTTGCTTCCGTCGTCATTGGCCGTAAACATCCGCGTTACGAAATTGGTACGCGCCATGATTTGGCGGTCTTCGCGTTTGGCGCGCCAGCGATGCAAAAAAGTAAAACGAGAGCCGTCGGTATTGACCAGCAAATGATTGAACCAGTGATAATTATCTACTACCGATTGTCCTTGATGAGGCAACTGAGCCAGTTCGTGCAGCGAAAACAACAATTGCGTTTTTCCTGTTTGTAAGTCCATTTTATAAAGTCCTATCTCTTTAGGAGCTTTGACCTCAAAATAAGGGTCAGGAATCCCCGAATACCCATAGCCTGGGCGCAGGTCTTGAATCCGCGAAAACTCAGTCCCGATGGCCCATTTGCCATCAGGACTCAATGCATAGAACGCTTTGGGAAGGGTACGTTTTTTGCCTGTTTTGATGTTGACAACATGACTTACAAACTGATTATCAACGCGGTCGTTCCAAATCACCTCCGTCGTAGATTGGGGAACCCACTGTAGCATACACCCTTGCTGCCACCCCCATGAGCGGCTTTCGCCAAGGGTAGTCCAGCGGTCGTTGTCTTGCAAATCAATAAGGCCAATTTTGACGACATCTTTTTCAGTGGGCGAACGATGCTGAAAATCTACCTGCATCCCCAAAACATAGCGACCTGTGGGGTCAAATTGCCATTTGTCATAATATCCAAACCAATGATAATGAGGGCCTTTGGTGATAGCTCTTATGGGAACATTTTTAGGCTTAAATCCCAGCATCGGCATCGAAAGTGCCAATAGAGACTGTTGTAAAAAGATACGGCGCGAGTGAGGGGACATTGGAGGAGTGGCTTTTTGGTACTTTAAAAAGCATTTTTGCCAACTCAACTACTAAATAATTAAGTGCTTATCCCCAACAAAGCTCCTCTACATCCCCCTAAAAATCCCCATAATTGACTTGCAAACACGGAAGTCCTAGTTCTAACCGCCACAAATCCACTACTTGATTGCGGTCATCCAGTACAAATTGTACAAAATACTTGCCTTGGACGTGGGTTTGATAAAGTTCTTTTTTCAAAATAGCATCCTGTCGATTGTCATCCTTAGGACGCATATAAAGTGCTTCAAACGGGATACGATTATACGAAAGCCAATTTAACGTAGGCTTACGAGCCTTCTCTTCCCTGCCTGACATCAATATAATTTTTACCCCCAACTTGTGGTAAGTATGTAGTATATCAGCAATAGGCGCATTGAGTTCGTCTAGCTCACAAGCCATTGCATTATAGGGGTTTCGATGGCGAATGAGCGCCAATGTCCCGTCCAAATCACAAATAATCGCCGCTGGCAAAGTAGCATCTTGCGCTTGATAATGCGGCCCCCGCTCGTTGCCTAATTGATGCGTTTTGTACATTTTCATAATTACCTCCCGTCCTACTTTTTTTTCTCTTACTTCGTCTCTCGCCAAACACTCCTCCAAAGAAGTATTTAGTTCTTTCATTTCTATTTTTACGTTTTCTCCCGATTCTTGGTTGTATCTTTCTACCACCGCTTGAATACGCTCAATGGGGCGCTCGTAGAGATTGGTATCGTCTATTATCACGCTTTTTCCTTCGCGCAGCGCCTCAAGTAGCATCATATCACGGAGGTGTTCTACAAACTTTTCATTGCTTGACGAATGTTCCCCATTGTCGAGCATAGCTCGTAACTCATCTTTATTGAGGCGTTTGTATTGACCTTTATAGTCATCAAGAAGCTTTCGAGCAAAAGTAGATTTGCCACTTGCTGGCAATCCCCGTAGTATGATTACTTTTTTCATCGTAAAGAAAAGGTTCGCGCTTATGACGCGAACCTACAAAAATAAAATACTAACCTTTATTTAGCCGTGCCGAAAATCTGCTTCAATTGGTCGAGCACCTGCCCGCCTCCCGAAATAGAAATGGTGTTGATTTTATCGGCAATTTTCTCCACGTATTCCATTTCTTTGAGGCGGAATAGCATTTCGTTTTCCTCCATGAGTTTGGCGGTGTTGAGGAGGCTACGCATCGAGGCCGTTTCTTCGCGGCGCATGATGATATTGGCCTGCGCTGTTTTTTCGGCAATAAGCACGCGGTTCATGATTTCTTTCATATCGCCAGGCAAAATCACATCCCTGATGCCACAGTTTACCAATGTCACTCCTAACTGCCCTGCATTTTCGGCAATTGCGTCCAAGATAAATTTTGAAATTCCTTCTTTCTTCTCCAGCAATTCATCCAAAGTAAGCGTACCAATGTACTCTCGCAGCCCCAACTGCATCAAAATATACAGTTGTTTATCGATGTCTTTGTTTTCGAGCAATGCTTTCATTATATCCGTTACTTTGTACTGAACGTAGAAGTTGATTCGCAAAGTAGCCTTGTCTTTGGTCAAGATTTCTTGCCCCGCAATTTCTAATTGCAGCTGACGAGTGTCCACTTTAGAAATGTGTACCGATAGATTGTTTCTCCACCAATAGTAAGTACCTGCCTCAAGCACTTTTTGGTATTTGCCATTGACAAAAAGTAGTCCTTTTTCGTAAGATTCTACCGTATACGAACGCATATAAGCCAATACTTCTTTGGAAGTAAGCGATGTCAAATCAATAGCTTCGGTAATCTCTACTTTGCTCAAGTCAGCTCTGACGTAGCGGTAGTTGACCATACTTTTCCAAAAAGCATGACGTCCAGGTTTCAAAACGGTTTTGAACACGTCATTTTCGTATTGAAGTACAATCTCTTGGTCTTTTACATCAATCACCTCCAATAAATCAGCCAAAACCTTGTCTGTCAACAATATATCGAGGGAGCAAGGCACCGCAAAAGGCTTGGTAATATCGTATACTTTTACAGTTTGGAAAGGGCCAACGAAGTGAATCCCTTCGGGAAGGGCTTTCAGATAGGTCTCGTTACGGAATACTAACCCTACTTGATACGCGTTGATGTTGACAAATTTCATGGTTTTGTGTGTTTAGTGATTGCTGTTTTTGTTTGATTCCTGCGACAAAAAATACCTCATTCGCGCAAGGCGGAAGCTGGCTTAAGCATTCTTATTTTGCAACTGTGTTTGAAGTTTGTTTTTGACTTTTCAAACAGCCTACTCGCTGTTTGAGCCACCAAAAATCCCCCTCCAAAAAGAGATACAACCTATGAATGCGGTATCTGCTCGCTTTCAGGCTTTGAGTGAATCGTAGGCTGGTATTGAATTCAACACCCCTACCGAAGTATTTTTTGCCTTGATGGAATCAGGTGACCTATTTTTAACGAAGTGGCCTTCTTCTACCGAGACTGTTACTCTACCCAACTGAGTTACATGGCTTTTGCCAAGGCGGGATTCGAACCCACGACCCACAGAAAAGTCAAATAGGGATGGTCATGACAGCATACCGTGCGATACTTCGTCGGTACTACGTGGCGCTATAAAAACCATCGTCATCCCTTGTTTGACGATACAAAGGTTGGCGGCATCTGCGCAGTCTTTTTGCGTAGTGGAAATTATTTTCAGAAATTTTGAAAAAAAACCCAACCCTCCCATGCCTGTCAATCGCAATGCCCTCATTCGGTACAAAACCATAGATGCCTGTTTGCGCAATCGCCACCGCAAATGGACACTTGAAGACCTGATAGAAAAAGTTTCCGAAACCATGTATGAATATGAAGGAATAGACAAGGGAATCAGCCGCCGCACTATCCAAGCCGACCTGCAAATGATGCGGAGCGATAAATTGGGGTATTTTGCGCCCATTATTGTAGTAGATAAAAAATACTATACCTACGAAGACCCTGACTATAGCATCACTCAAATCCCGCTGACCGACCAAGACCTCCACCGAATGAACGAAGCAGTGGATGTATTACGTCAATTCAAGGGTTTTTCACATTTTCAACAACTTACGGATGTAATTCAAAAACTGGAAGACCATGTATATGCCGCCAAACATCATCAGCGTACGGTGATTGATTTTGAAAAAAACGAAAACCTGCGAGGGCTTTCGTTTTTGGAGGTTTTGTATCAAGCAATCATCCAACAAAACCCTATATCACTTACTTATCAATCTTTTAAGGCCAGAGCACCACAAAAGTTTATTTTTCATGTATGGTGGCTCAAAGAATTTAAGAATCGTTGGTTTGCGGTAGGAGTCAAAAACAATCAAAAGGATATTTTAAATCTAGCCCTCGACCGCATGATTGATATAACTCCTACCAACGAATCGGCCTATCGCCCCAACGAACACCTTAATCCAGAAGAATACTATCGCGATGTGATTGGGGTGACAGTTGCACCCAACCAAAGACCCCGAAAGGTGCGGCTGTGGGTCGCCGCCGCCCATGCGCCCTATCTCGAAACCAAACCCCTCCATAGCTCACAAGTTACCTTAGAGCGTCAGCAAGAGGGAATTATCATTGAGCTTTTTGTACAGCTCAATTTTGAATTAGAAAAGGAAATCTTAGGGTTTGGAGGGTTTGTCAAAGTACTCGCTCCCGACACTCTCCGTAAGCAAATCCACCAACGTTTGGTTGAAGGGGTAAAGAAGTATGAAGAACCAATGTCTCAATAGCTCTCCCTTTAGAAATTTATTTTCGACATATGCATCAAAAAAAAGCAAGCAAAGAAATAGCATGGCCACAGGGCGAATTGGGGCATTCGCCGAAAAGATACTGTTCCTTTTACGCCGCGCTCAACTAAGCACCGAATCGGATGCATATTATATTATGCCCGTTTGTAAGGTCTTAATGGACAGGAGTTGCGTTATATCTTGGATCTTTAATCCGTCATGGGCTAAGAATTCTCTGGCGAAATTTTCCGTGTCACCACTACGGCGAATACCGCATGCAGCGCTTAATATTGGAAGCATGGGAACGCTTAGAAAATAAAAACCTCATTCAAGAGCAAATAGTCAAAGTATCGAAACAGGCAGAAGCCGAGCGTTTTTACAATTATCCATTCGCGGCCTTGGAAGAAGCATTAGCAAATGCGGTGTATCATAAAAGCTACGAACTCTCCAAGCCCATAGAAGTTCAACTTTGGCCCGATCGAATAGAAATCCTCAGTTATCCTGGTCCTGTGCCGCCAGTAGATGCCCAAATACTGAAGCAAAATCAACGCATCGTCGCCAGAGATTACCGTAACCGACGGATTGGCGATTTTTTAAAAGAACTTCGTTTAACTGAAGGGCGAGGCACGGGCTTCCCCCTCATTTATCGCTCGATGGAAGCCAATGGCTCAATAAAACCCATATTTGAAACAGATAACCAAAGTACTTACTTTTTGACCATTCTGCATAAGCGAGAAGAACTAAGTAACCAAGCTGGTAACCAAGCTATCTCCCTTTGGAAAATCATACAACTTATGCTTGAGGAAGAACAAAAATTATCTCCCAAGCAAATCGAGAAAGCCAGACAAAATCTCGAAAAATTAAATAAAAAGTCACTGGAAATTCTGAAATTTCTGGAAACGGAAGGGCCTAAAAAGAAAAAAGAGCTTTTTGCCCACGTCAGCCTCACAATCCAGACTAAAAATACAAATCAGTATTTAATCCCTTTATTGGAATTAGGTCTCATTCAACCGACCATTAAAGACCGACCTAGCAGCCCTTTACAACGGTATTTAATCACTCCGTTGGGAAAAAATGTCTTAACAATTATAGTATAGACATTTACTCAATCAATTCAAGAAAAAGACAGTAAACATAAAGTACTACTTTATACCTACTGTCTTCATTAAAGCTACAATCGTGTTCTTAGATTTGGGGCAATACAGGGCGCGTTGCCAACGAATCGTTGATTACTTTAAGTACGCGCTCACGCTCTTCTCCTATCAATGGCAAACGTGGCTGACGTACATACTCCGTTCCCAAACCAGTAGCTACTTCGGCTAGTTTGATATTTTGGACAAACTTAGTAGATACATCTAAGTGCAACAAAGGATAAAACCACCGATAAATCTCACGCGCTTCTTCGATACGTCCTTGTTTTGCTAATTCATAAATCACGACTGTTTCGCGAGGGAAAGCATCTACTAGACCTGCAATCCAGCCATCAGCTCCCATGATAAGGCTCTCAAGTGCCATATCATCCACACCCGAAAGGATTTTGAAACGATGTCCGATTTCATTGATGATGTCGGTCATGTACCGAATGTCTCCTGTCGATTCTTTCATAGATTCGAAGTGAGCATTTTGAGCCAAATCCTTGAACATCGGAATAGTCACCAAGGTCTTGTAAGCAATGGGATTATTGTAAATCATCACTGGCAAATCGGTCGCATCGGCCACGGTGTGCATATAATGCAAGGTTTCGCGCTCATCAGAGGGGTAGCGCATCGGTGGCAACAACATAAAACCATCGGCTCCTGCTTCTGCCGCTTGTTTTACAAAGTTTACTGCTACCCGGGTGATATTCTCCGCCACGCCAATGATAAGTGGTACACGGTCTGCAATCACTTCACGAGCCGAAGTCAAAAGCGTTAGTTTTTCATCATAAGTCAAGGTGCTATTTTCACCCAACGACCCACAGATGATAATACCATGCACTCCGGCCTTGATTTGTTTGTCGATGTTATAATTAAATGTTTTGAGGTCAAGTGTTTCGTCTTCGAAAAACTTGGTTGTCACGGCGGGATAAACGCCAATCCAATCTGGTTTCATAAGAGAAGAATATTTTTGGTAAGTTGATTGAGAGTTTTTGTATCTGCTAAAGGACTCCACAAAATTAGACTATCAGCTGCTCTCACACTCTTCGCCACTTAGCAAATTCTAATATTATTTTATTACAAATGAGGCACAAACCCACCAAAATGGGTTAAATATTCAGCAAATTAGCTTGTTTTTTTCAGATAATCTCGGGGTGCCATGCCTGTCACTTGCTTAAACTGACGATTGAAATTTGAGAGATTTGAATAGCCACACGCGAACGCAATCTGACTGATACTCTGGGTTGAGTCTCGCAGCAATCGACAGGCATGTTCGACCCTTACTTCATTTAGCAACTGAGAGAAAGTTTTGCGCGTATGAGTACGCAAAAAACGACAAAAAGCGTGAGGCGTAAGATTGGCCACACTGGCGATATCTTCCAGCGTAATCTCATTGGCGTAGTTTGTCAAAATAAAATTGAAGACATTTTCTAAACGACGATGATCAACGGGCTTACTGGGTTGTTTGTAGGCCGTTCCTGAAAGCCGTTCACAATCCTGCGACAGCATCAGGCCGTCCAAGCTAGCCAAGAGTGTCATCAATTGCTCAAAAGGGCGCTGAGTTTCTACCTTTTCAAACCGCTCCGTAAGGTCGTTGGGGGCGGCACATTTAAGTCTTAACCCATGAGCCGCTTCCCGAAGCAGTTCGGCCACGTGGGCAAGTTCAGGACATTTTATAAATATATCTCCCAATATTTCTTCTTTAAAAAAGAAAGAATAAGCAATCACTTTTTGGGAAGATTCTGCCTCAAAATACGCAGGGTCGTTGAGCAAGACATGCGGTACATTAGCCCCTAGCAATAGCAAATCATAAGGCTGAAAACGGTCAATGCGGTCGCCTACCACCAATGTACCCGCGCCTTCTTTGATAAGTGTAAGCTGGATTTCGGGATGAAAATGAAGACGTTGAAAAAAATGAGCACCGGTGTCGATTTGAACTCGAAACGAACGATCATCTACTGTCGGTACTTTAAAAAGGAGAGGTTTCATTTTCCTAGTTTATAAGTCACAATCACAGGGTAATGGTCTGAGGTTTGGGGTTCATACAATACTTTATAGTCAATCATTTTGAAAGCACTGCTCTGATGAGTCCAAAAATAGTCGATGCGTTTATTGACATCAGGAAGCGTGCCACCGTCCGTATTTTTACCAGCGTCGTTCCAGTATTTTGTCATTGCTTCTAAAGTATGGTCATCGGTTGTCGCGTTGAAATCTCCGCCTACAATCACCGGATAAATACTATTTTGGAGGTTTTCATTAATTACCGCCGCCTGCAAACCCCGCCCCAAAGCCGAACGATGATCTAAATGCGTATTACAAAAACGTACGTATTTGGAATCAGAAAGTGGAACAAGCGCACACATCAAAATACGGGGTTCGGCGTCTTCTGGATTAGGGAGCTTGAGTTTTTGTACACTTTCTATCGGATACTTAGATAATATTCCCAATCCATATTTGCCACCTTGTAGTTCAATTGCATCCGAAAATGCCGACTTATAACCCGTTAAAAGAGATAATATGTTCATTTGATTGACCTTACCCGAACGTGTCACTACGCTATCGATTTCTTGCAAGGCTACCAAATCGGGTTTATGTTTTTTGATAAGCTCCACCACTCGATTGAGATTTGATTTTCCCTGCTCACTTTCACCATGATGGATATTATAAGTCATAACCTTCAATGTAATAGGCTTATTTTTTTGAGCGAATACATGCAAAGTGCCCAAAAGCAAGAATACAAGATACAGACTTTTCTTCATAACTAAGTCAGGTTTAGAGAATGATTTAAAGCTACAAATATAGCCCTCTCCTATTTTATACCCTAAATTTGTGCCAAACCTGCCTTGTAAGTTTATCCAAATACACTTCCAAAACAATAAAAATAGAGCCTAGTTTTGTATCTTTGACTCACCAACGCGCCAAAGATGAAACCTCATTTTCGCATCGACGAAGTTACGTACTCCCATTTATTGGGCAGGCTCAACGACCTGCACGTGACCGATAAGCGCGGTACACTTCCTGATTTTATTTTTTTTCATAAAGACGAATGGCTCGCCGACACGGCCGTCATTGAAGAACTCACTCGGCACAAAGGCGAGTGGCAAGTCAATTTGGTTTTTGCCCATACCAACAACCCGATGCGGTTTATCCGCCGACAAATCACCTCGTATTCGTGCCCGCGCAAGGCGTCTTTGTTTGCGTCTTTGATGCGCCGATTAGCGGCAAAAGACCAGCGCGGTACGCAGGCAATCAGTATAAATGATATATTTGTAGCACAGAACTGAGCATCATCGCAAAGGTTATCATGCACAATACCAAAGAAAAAATCGTACTGGCTTCCATAAAGCTCTTTAATGAGCACGGGGTGGCAAGTGTCAGGCTTCAACAAATAGCCGACGAAACGGGTATTAGCGTCGGTAATTTGGCCTACCATTTTCGCAACAAAGAGGCCATTGTTTCGTCGGTGTACGAAAAATTATTTGATGAATTTCGACAACTCCTCAGTACCTATCTTCTTACGCCTTCTTTTACCGATTTCGACATGCAGATGTCGGGCTATTTTGAGTTTTTCAAAACCTACCGTTTTTACATTACGGATTTGTTTTCTGCCGAACATCCCCTACCCGAAATTCAGTCAGAATGGGAGATGTTTATGAACAAAATGATTTTACAAATCAGAAACCGCATCGACTTTCATGTAAGTCGCGGTGAGCTTCTTCCAGAATCGTCTCAGGGTACTTACCATCTCATTGCCGAATCCATTTGGATGACGCTTGTTTTTTGGATTCCCCAACAAACCATTCGTCGCAAGCCCGTCACGGAAGGCCGCTATCGAATGGCAGTATGGAACCATCTAAAGCCGTATTTTACCCAAAAAGGCTTAGACACTTTCGAACTTATCTCTCCCGTCCTTTCTCAAAATTAATCTTTAAATCCTGATCAATGTCATGTCTTTTAAGTAGTACATCCACTACTTTGTGAAACACATGTAGCTACCAATATTTAGGTTTATTCTAAATTAGAAAAAAATTTCTAAATCTAATTAGAAAATATTTTCTAAAAAGCCAGAAGTGGTTATATTTGTTCACTTTTTAGTACAATTTTAGCAAACCAAAACCCTTAAGCTAGTTTTTCTTATGGCAAATGTACTATGGCTGCAAGGAGGCGCGTGCAGTGGCAATACCATGTCGTTTTTAAATGCCGAAGAGCCTACGGTGGTTGACCTCGTCACCGATTTCGGCGTAAATATTCTCTGGCACCCCTCTATTGGGCTAGAAATTGGTCACCAAGTGACCGAACTGCTCCATGACATCCTCAAAGGAAAAGTCCAATGCGATATTTTAGTCTACGAAGGGAGCATCATCCAAGGACCCAAAAACACCGGAACAATGAACTATTTCTGCGACCGCCCGATGAAAGACTGGGTACGTGAGTTGTCAGAAGTAGCGGGTTTTGTGGTAGCCATAGGTGACTGTGCCACTTGGGGAGGAATTCCCGCCGTTGCCCCTAACCCTAGTGAGTCAACAGGAGTACAGTTTTTGAAAAAGGAAAAAGGAGGCTTTTTGGGAGCTAATTACAAATCGAAAGGTGGTTTGCCTGTCATCAACATCCCAGGCTGCCCCGCTCACCCCGACTGGATTACCCAAATTTTGGTTGCGATTGCTACGGGACGAATTGGAGATGTGTTACTTGATGAATACCATCGTCCAAAAACATTCTTCACCGATTTTGTTCAGACGGGTTGTACCAACGTAGTCAATTTTGCCAACAAAGTGGACGGAGGTTTTGGAAAACGAGGCAACGGCTGCTTGTTCTACGAAGTAGGATGCCGTGGGCCAATGACGCGCGCTAGTTGTAACCGAATCTTGTGGAACCGTCAATCCAGCAAAACCCGCGCCAATCACCCCTGCTTGGGTTGTACTGAGCCAGGCTTCCCTCACCACGATTTGGCCAAAGGAAGTGTGTTCAAAACCCTCAAATACTTGGGTTTCCTTCCGCAAGACGTGCCAGCGGGCAACTCCAAATTAGGCTATTATATGCGCGCAGGCTTTGAAAAAACCATGCACGCCTTAGAAGTCGGCTTAGGTGTCGAAAAAGCACACAGCCAAGGCTCAAAATAATTTCCCATTTCCTCCATCTCAACTTGAACACACTCCAATGGCAATCACCAAAGAACTAAATATATCACCCGTAGGCCGCGTAGAAGGCGACCTCGATGTAAAAGTATATATGGAAGACGGCGTAGTGACCCGCGCCCACACGCAAGCGGCTATGTTCCGTGGTTTTGAACAAATCATGGCGGGCAAAGACCCCCAATCAGGGCTGATTGTGACGCCACGTATTTGCGGAATTTGCGGCGGCTCCCACTTGTATTGCGCTTCCTCAGCACTCGACACCGCTTGGGGAACCACCTTGCCACCGAATGCCCTCTTGCTTCGCGCCTTGGGACAAGCCACCGAAACCATCCAAAGTATTCCGCGTTGGTTTTATGCCATTTTTGCCACCGACTTAGCCAATAAAAAATTTGCAAACAAGCCCCTCTATGCCGAAGTAGTAAAACGCTGGGCAGCATATGTAGGGACGTCTTTCCAAAAAGGCGTAACCTCAAGTGCGTTGCCCGTACAAGTATATGCGCTTTTTGGGGGTCAGTGGCCACATTCTAGCTACATGGTGCCTGGGGGCGTTATGAGTGCTCCTACCCTCAAAGACATCACGCGTGCCCATGCCATCATGAATCAATTCCGTAAAGATTGGCTCGAAAGTATCTTTTTGGGCTGTTCAATTGAACGTTACATGCAAATCAAGACATGGGACGATTTGATGGAATGGGGCGAAGAAAACGAATCGCAACGCAACTCCGACTTGGGCTTGTACATTCGGGCAGGGATTGAGTTTGGACTGCATAAATTTGGACAAGGGGTAGGTAAATTTGTGGCGTTTGGCACCTATATTCACAAAGATTTGTGGAACCAGCCTAAAATTGAAACCCGCAACAATGCCGTGATTAGTCCTGGCGGTTTTTGGGATGGTAAAAAGTACTACGAACTTGACCATTTGCAGGTACAAGAGCACGTCAAGCACGCATGGTACGCCGATGTACCCGCCGCCCACCCTTGGGACGAACCACTGCCAACGCCGCTGCCGTCACAAAACTTGGCCGAAACCAATTTTAACGATAAATACAGCTGGTCAAAAGCGCCGCGTTACATGAACTTTGCGGCAGAAGCTGGGCCGCTGTCGCGGGTGATTATGAATGCCAATCCTGCCAATAAAGCACACCAATTCCAAGATCCACTCTTTATGGATATTATGGAAAAAATGGGGCCAAGTGTATTTACCCGCACGTTGGCACGTTTGCACGAAGCGCCGCGCTTGTATTTGATGATTGATGAGTGGCTTCGTCAAGTGGACCTGAATGGTGACTTTTACATCAAACCTACCGAACGCGACGGCAAAGGCTGGGGAGCCACCGAAGCAGCGCGTGGGGCATTGGCACACTGGATTGAAATCGAAAATGGCGTCATCAAAAATTATCAAGTGATGGCACCAACGACTTGGAACGTAGGCCCTAACGACGAAACAGGCAACCCAGGACCCATTGAGGCCGCCTTGGAAGGCACCGAAATCGAAGACCCACATGACCCCGTGGAAGTAGGTTTAGTGGCTCGTTCGTTTGACTCTTGCTTGGTCTGTACGGTTCACGCCCACGACGGTAAGAGCGGTCAAGAATTGGCGAAGTTCAAATTGTAGTTTTCTAAAACAATCCAGTAACTCCAGCCTTTAGGTTGGGGATTTGGGGAACTGTACTATTAAGTAGATGGGGCTTTAGACCTGATTTTTTACGTTATAATGCTAAAGGTCATGGCTAAAGCCCAATAATGTCTTAATTCTTTATATGTCCCCAGCCTAAAGGCTGGAGTTAAAAGAAAATTACTTTTTCAGCTGGCCAATTTTATATAGATCATACACGACATGAAAAAAACAGCGATAATGGGGTTTGGGAACCCGTGCCGAAGCGACGACGGAGTCGGCTGCTTTGTGATTGAACAACTCAAAAACCAATTCGCTGGGAATGAACAGGTAAGCTTATTTGACATGGGCACTTCAGCTTTTGAGGTGCTCTTTCACTTACAAGGTCACGAACGAATCATTGTGGTGGACGCCGTCGTCAATTCGGGAGAAACCTCAGGATCGTTGTATCGACTACCTGCCTCCGAAATCAACGCACACATTCAGGACGACCCGATGGTGTTCTTGCACAGCTTAAAATGGGACCAAGCGCTTTCGTACGCCAAAAAAATCTTGCAGGAAGCATACCCCAACGACATTCAGGTGTATTTGATTGCAGTTGACAACCTTCGGCTTGACATTGGTTTGAGCCAGCCCGTTCGTGAAGCAGGCGACCGCGTTGTTGAGTTGATTTTGAAAGAATTGGAATTAGCCGCGTATGACACTACAGCTTAAAAATGGTCATTTGATTCTACCTGTAGCGTTGGTGCAGTCGGTGTTGGAAAACGAAGCGCAGGTCAATTGGGTGTATTATCCCGAGCGACAAACCTTATTGTTGGCAGGAAAATCCAAGCAGTTTTTTGAAAAACTCCATAAAACGAATTGGCAAACGCTCAAAGACAAAAACGCAATTGGGGACAAAGCTTTTTACCTCCGTGGATTATTGCTTGATTTTGAGCTCGACGAGCACGACCGTGAACTGGCTTATGACGTCACCCAAGTGGGCATTATCAACGTACGACTGTGAACCCATTTCCTGATTCTCGCGCTGGCTTTACCCTCAACGTCCGAGGTTTATACCGAGATTTAGAGGTACTTATCAACGACCTTTGGCTTCATTCGACCGAGGTACGTTACCAAATCGAAACCCGAAAAGGACGTTGGCATTTGACCATGGTCTATGTTTATGTTCAGAACCCATTCCAGTTTTTATGCCGAAGGCTCGACCATTACGATACCGAAGAGAAAGCTAAATTATACGCTCAATTGTTTCGACGCGGAATGCAGCGCGACGCCCGAGGAACCCTTAAATCTAACGCTTTACATGTTTTCGATATTTGCCTCAACTGACCAACTCCCTGCTTTACAGGCCATTATTGACAGCGAATTTCGCCTCAACGAAGTCGTCAGTGTCAAAGAAATGCCTTCGATTGGAGAAGAAATCACGAACCGATTTTTGGTGGTACGTGACCATGAAATTTTTATTCCAATTGATTGGGCCAACGAAGCCCCGCCTTACATTCTCCCCTATCCTTTGGAGTTTAGCGCGCAAAATTTGTTGGCAGTGGTTTATACCAAACTCGGAAATTATGAAAAAGCGTACGAATTGGCCGAAATCAACCCGTTTCTTCTACGGGACATCGACACCCTCAACTGTCTCCAACACGGGGTGCAGGTGAGAATCACCGAGGAGCCTTTCACAAAACTGCCGTCCTTTGAAATGTATCGGTATTGGCATAACACCGCCGTCATAGCTCACTATGGCGAATTGACCCATTTTGTTCATTACGTTACCATAAAAAAATACTACCAAAAAGCCCTCGAAGCCGCCCCCGATGATGAATGGCGGGCGTTTACGGGCAAACATTATGCCTCTTTACTGCTTGATGCCGACGAATTGGTCGAAGCAGCACAGTTGCTCCACCAATGCCGCGATATGGCTATTTCGGACGATGCACGCATGGAATTACAAAATGTGCAATGTGCCGTTTGGTTGAAACAGCTACAAATACCGTACGACGAGGCATTGCTGGCTACCATTAAAGATTCGTTGGCTACTCTCATAACGTATTACGAACAACGGCAAAACGGGCCACAAGCAGCACTTTTGCTCATTGATGCTTCCCAAATTGCCAACCTGACGGATAGTTTTGCCGAATCTTTGGGCTACATCAATCGGGCGATTGCGTTATTGCGCCAAGAGGATATTCCCGAATTGGTGGCCAATGCACACTATCGAAAAGGGACACTGTTATACACATGGGCGCAAAATGGCAATCCGCAGTTTTTGAAACCCGCCATGGAAGCCTACCAAGAAGCACTCAAACTATTTACCCGTGACAATGCGCCCGAGGTGTTTGCCGAAATTCATCACCATTTAGGCGTGATTTATTCCGAAATTCCTGACGAAGTCAAGAAAAAAGGGATTTGGGCCGCCGTATCGGTAAGTTCTTTCAAAGAAGCACTCCGCTATTTTACCCGCGAAACCAATCCGTACGAATACGCGCGCATCTGCAACAGTTACGCCAATGCACTCACCAAATACCCCGAAGCTGCCCAAAGCGACAACCACGCCAAAGCGCTGTCGTTTTATCGGGAGGCGTTGGACGTACGAACGGCGGCAGACTACCCGCACGAACGGGCATTGACCTTGCTCAATTTTTTAGAAATAGGCTGGTTTGTCAACCACGAAAATGAAGCAAGCGAAAAAGCGCTGTTGGAAGAAATGGAAAGCTACATTGCCGAATTAGCCCAATTGACCAACGACCCGTCTTTACGCGCGGAAGCTGTGCAACACCAAGAAAAATTGGAGAAATTAAAAGCAATGGTAAATCTCTTAACCCCACACTAGCAATGCTTTATTCTTGCCTTTTGAAGTCTAAAAATAGACCTTCCAAGTTTTGAAAACTTGGAAGGTCTATACAAAACCTCTTGATAAATGCACGAAATATCATTAGTACGGAATATTTTCAGAACGTTGGAAGAAGAGTTCCCCAACGACATGCAGCGCGTACGCGGGATTTATTTAAAAGCTGGGCTTTTGTCTAATGTCCAGCCTATTTTGATGCAGAACGCGTTTCAGGCCGTTTTGGAAGACCAGCCCAAGTACAACAAAACAAGTTTACACGTCGAGGTTTTATCCATTTTAATTCAATGCGACCTCTGTGGGCAAACCTCAGAAGTTGAACAATATCGCTTCGTGTGTAGTCATTGTGGGCGGCCGAGTCGAAACGTGATACAAGGAGAAGAATTACTCATCAGTAAAGTAGAATTTGAATAAAAGCTATGCAAAAACCTAAATCAAACCAAGCCTCCGTTGGGTCGGTACAGTGCGAAAACACGACACTTAACTTACTAAAAGTAAACGATTTTGTGGCCAAAGCCATCCGCGACCGACTGCCGAACATCTTGGTCATCAACGTTTGTTCGTCGCCTGGAAGCGGTAAAACTACCCTCATGCAAGAAACGGGCAAGCGGCTAAAAGGCAAGTTAAACATGGCCGTTTTGGTGGGTGACCCCGAAACCGAGCGCGACGCCATCCGTATGCGCGATGTGGGCATCAACGCCCTGCAAATTGTAACGGGCGGCATGTGCCACATTGAGGCTCAGATGATTTTCCAAGCCCTCGACCACATCGACCTCACAGGCACGGATGTATTATTTATCGAAAACGTCGGCAATTTGGTTTGTCCTGCGGCTTTTGATCTGGGCGAAGACTACCGCGTAACGGTCTTGGCCTGCACCGAAGGCGACGACAAGCCCAAAAAATATCCTCGGATGTTTTTGACGAGCGAACTGCTCATCGTTTCCAAGTCTGACTTGTTGCCTTACGTTCCGTTTTCAGTGGAAGCTGTCACCAAAGATGCTCGCGACGTAAACCCTGACATCGAAGTACTTAGCATTTCGAGTTTGAAAGGCGACGGTATGGCAGCATGGTGCGATTGGTTGACCGAGCGCGTCTATGCGAAAAAAGAAAAAACCTCCGAAAAAGTAATGTAAAACAGTTATGTGGGTGGAAACTGCCGAAAATACAATCCAACAAGTTGTTCATCAAAAGTCAGTGCCTTTTGATGAACAAACCTATGGTATTCGGCTAACGGGTATCGTGCAGGGCGTTGGATTTCGGCCATTTGTTTATCAACTAGCCCATAAATGGGGGTTGACAGGGACAGTGAGCAACGGTCCCGAAGGCGTAAAAGTGGTTTTGAATACCGACCAAACTACGGCAAAACGTTTTTTAGAAACCCTTCTAGCCAATACGCCGTCCCAAGCCTCAGTAGAAAAGCATGAGTTAGAGCCACTCCCTTTTTGCTCCTTTCAAACGTTTACAATTGTTGAAAGTCAAGTTGGTAAACTCACCAATGGCCTCAAGCTTACCCCCGATTTTGCGATGTGTTCATCGTGCCGCGAAGAACTACATGACCCACAAAACCGTCGTTTTCGGTATCCATTCATTACCTGTACCCAATGCGGGCCGCGCTTTTCCATTCAGCGGGCAGTTCCTTACGACCGCGCCCAAACGACGATGCAGGCTTTTGAAATGTGTCCCGCCTGTTTGGACGAATACAACGACCCCACCCACCGTCGTTTTTATTCCCAAACCAATTCTTGTTCCAGCTGCGGCATTCAATTGAGCTGGTACACTTGCCGACAATCTACTGCTTATTCTTCCTCTTTTTTACACGATACCCATTGGATTTTAGACCGCGCCCATCGGGCCTTAAAAGCGGGGAAAATTGTGGCGGTGAAAGGAATTGGGGGGTATCTTTTGCTTTGTGATGCCACCAACGAAAATGCCGTGGCAACCCTTCGCGAACGAAAACACCGACCCACCAAACCCTTTGCTGTCCTTTATCCAACGTTAGAAATTTTACAACGAGAAGCAACCGTCAGTGTTCAAGAATCCGATGCTTTGTTGAGTTCAGTTGCGCCGATTGTGTTGGTACGTCCACGTAAAACTGCTTCCATTGCTCCGTCTGTCAATCCTGGCCTCACGCATTTGGGGGTCATGCTGCCGTATGCCCCTTTGTTGGAATTACTGGCGCACGATTTTGGAAAACCATTGGTCGCGACGAGCGGCAACCGAAGTGGAAGTCCTATTATTTTTAAAGACCCCGACGCCTTTACCGAACTCAGTCAAGTCGCCGATTTTATTCTAACGCACAACCGAGAAATTGTACTTCCCCAAGACGACTCCGTCTTACGATTTTCCTCTTTTTGTGCCAAACAAATTATACTCCGTCGCAGTCGAGGGCTAACGGGAAGCGTAAACGCCAACGGTCTGACCTCAACTACGTCTGTCCAACTTTCGTTTGGCGCTTCTCAAAAAAGTACATTTACACTGCTTGCGGCCGATAACCTACATACAAGCCAGTACCTTGGTGATTTGGAAGATTGGGAAACCCAAACGCATTTTAAACATACGCTCCAGCACCTTGCAAACGTATTTGATGTTCAACCTAGCTGTTTTTTAGCCGATGCCCACGAAGGCTATTTTTCCACCCAACTAGCGCACGAATGGGCAGAAGCGACGAAGTCAACCCTTCAAAAAATTCAACATCACGTTGCGCATTTTGCCGCAGTATTGGCAGAGCACCGACTCACTTCTTCTCCTGAACCCATCGCAGGAATTGTTTGGGACGGCACAGGCTACGGAACCGACGGGCACAGCTGGGGTGGCGAGTTTTTTTTGTATTTTCCTAATCCTTCTCGTCCATTGGGAGAAAACATTGAGCGAATAGCGCATTTTGAGTATTTCGACTCATTGGCGGGGGATAAAATGGCATTAGAACCTCGACTATCAGCTTTTTCATTGCTTTTTCCTGAAAAAGAAGAACTGCTCAAAAACAAGTTCTCAGGCAAAGAAAGTAGCTTTTACGCCAAGCTTTTAGCCAAAAATACCCTAAAAACTTCCTCCGTTGGAAGGCTATTTGACGCCGTCGCCAGTGTTTTAATCGGCATTGACAAAACCAGCTATGAAGGAGAAGCCGCCCTCCAATTGGAGGAATTGGCCGAAAGCTATTTTTTAAAGCATGGACTTTTAGTCACGCAATACTATTCATTGAAAAACCTCAGTTATCGGTCTATTCCTTCCAAAGAACTGCTAGAAGCGGTAGCCGAAGACGTCCTCACGGGCGTTCCAGTAGATGAAATCGCGGCGAAATTTCATGTAACATTAGTCAAAATCATAGAAAAATTCACCCAACAAACAGGGGTTCAAAAATTAGCTTTTAGCGGTGGGGTTTTCCAAAATGCGTTGTTGGTGGACCTTTGCATTACGGTCTTGGGAGATACCCACGAGCTGTTTTTCCATCAACAATTTTCACCAAACGACGAATGTGTTTCGTTTGGGCAGGCTGTCCTGAATTAACATTTCTCTTTGGCCACGGAGTGACACAAAGTAAGTAATAATGCAAAACTAAGCTGGATAACATCAATAATAAGCAACTCCTTAAACCCCACGTCGCATCGGCGCTCCGACTTTAGGCTGGGGTCTAAAAACAAAGAGTACAACTTAGGGCTTTAGCCCTGATTTTTTGATAACAACGCGGTAAAATCAGGGCTAAAGCCCACGTAAAGTTCTCCCATTGTGTCCCCAGCCTAAAGGCGTGGGGTTAAAATAAAAACAACTTTTTACTAGCTTAATTTTGCACAGTACGACTTTGTGAAACTTTGTGTCAAAAACCAATGTATCAACCCCTTTCAACCTTACTCTTATGTGTTTAGCAATTCCTGGTAAAATAAAATCCATAGAATTCCAGTACGACGGAACAGTACGCATGGCCAAAGTGCTCTTTGGCGGCATCACCAAAGAAGCCAGTTTGGAAATGGTGCCTGATGCCAAAGAAGGCGATTATGTGTTGGTTCACGTGGGAGTGGCCATCAGCATCGTCGATGAAGAAGAAGCCCGAAAAACCTTCGAGTATTTGGAGGAAATCGGAGAAATTGATGAGCTCGTAGCATCCTCCCAATTAGACCGTCCTAACCCCCTCTAGTTCCCATGAAATACTTATCAGAATTTCGCGACCCCGAAGTAGTCGAGCACTACCTCGAAGAACTGCACAAAGTAGCCACCCGCCCGTGGACAATTATGGAAATTTGCGGCGGTCAAACGCACAGTTTGGTCAAAAATGGCCTTTTAAACCTACTGCCCAAACAAATCACCATGGTACACGGCCCAGGCTGCCCCGTGTGCGTAACTCCGCTAAACCTCATCGACAAGGCCGTTTACTTGGCCGAAGAAAAAGGAGTCATTTTATGTTCTTTTGGTGACATGATTCGCGTGCCAGGGTCGAGCCGTAGTTTGTTGGAGGCCAAGGCCAACGGCGCCGATGTCCGCATTTTGTATTCGCCATTAGAAGCGGTTAAAATTGCCCAAGAGCACCCCGAGCGTCAGGTCGTTTTCTTTGCCGTAGGGTTTGAAACCACCGCTCCTGCCAATGCACTTTCGGTGCTTCATGCGCGTCGGTTAGGGCTGACCAATTATTCCATTTTAGCCTCTCATGTACTTGTTCCTCCTGCTATGGAGGCCGTTATCAACGACGGTGAGGCGCAAATTCAGGGCTTTTTGGCGGCAGGGCATGTTTGTACCATTATGGGATTGGAGGAATACGAACCCATTGTTCAAAAATACCATATCCCAATGGTAGTCACGGGGTTTGAACCTGTGGATTTGTTGCAAGGAATTTTGATGACGGTCAAACAACTTGAAAACGGCGAGGCTAAACTCGAAAATCAATACAGTCGCGTAGTGAAAGCCAACGGCAACCCCGAAGCAAGAAAAGTCATTGAACAAGTGTTTGAGGTCTCTGACCGCGAGTGGCGCGGCATCGGAAACATCCCACTCAGTGGTTGGGAAGTCAAAGCATCGTTGGCGGACTTTGATGCCAATCGAAAGTTTGCCATTTCAATCGCCAAAGCTTCCGAATGCGCCGATTGCATTGCGGGACAGGTCCTAAAAGGCATCAAAAAACCGTTTGAATGCTCGCAATTTGGCAAAGGCTGCACGCCCATCACACCGCTGGGCGCCCCCATGGTTTCGTCGGAAGGAGCCTGCGCTGCCTATTACCATTTTGCCGAAGCAGATGTAGCATAATTTTAGAAACTATGATTTCACTCGATTGCCCAATGCCCAAACTTGACTTTGACGTTATCACGCTTGGTCATGGAAGTGGTGGAATTTTAACCAATCAACTCCTCGAATCGGGAGTTTTCGATTTACTTAAAAACCCATTACTCGACGAACACCACGACGGTGCCATGTTTGAGTGGTCGGGGAGAACGGCATTTTCTACCGATAGTTACGTTATTTCACCCATTTTCTTCCCAGGAGGAAACATCGGCGAACTGGCCGTTAACGGAACAGTCAACGATTTGGCCATGTGCGGCGCAGTGCCTAAATACCTTTCGCTGAGCTTTATCTTGGAAGAAGGGCTTGCAATGAAAGAGTTTTGGGAAATACTGGTCTCCATTCGTCGAGCTGCCGAAAAGGCGGGCGTAAGCATCGTGACGGGCGACACCAAAGTGGTAGAAAGGGGCAAAGGAGATAAAATTTTTATCAACACCTCTGGCTTGGGCAACATCCACCCGCAAGCCCACATTTCTACTAAAAATGTACGGGCAGGTGACAAAATTATTGTAAGTGGGTCGATTGCCACGCACGGCATCGCCATCATGTCTGTGCGGGAAGGATTGGAATTTGAAACAACCCTTACCAGCGATTCTGCCCCGTTGAACCATACTGTGAAAGCATTATTGGACGAATTTGGGACGGATATTCACTTACTCAAAGACCCGACGCGTGGTGGCGTAGCATCTGTCCTCAACGAAGTAGCCCGCGACTCCCGCTTAGGCGTCAATCTTTTTCAACAGCCGATACCCGTCCTCGAAGAAGTACGCGGCGCTTGCGAATTGCTTGGCCTTGACCCACTTTACGTGGCTAACGAAGGGGTTTTTATGGCTTTTGTTCCTGCTGAAAAAGCCGAAGAAATTGTGCAAAAACTTCGGACGTTGGCATACGGTCAGGACGCTGCTGTCATTGGTGAAGTAACCACCGAACACCCCAAACAAGTAGTGCTTCACAGCCGAATTGGGGGAAAACGAGTGGTAAATATGTTGGTGGGGGAACAGCTTCCTCGTATTTGTTAACCTTCAAACCTCAACCTTTCTAGGGTTTAAAACCCTAGAAGGGTTCTACTTATATGAACCTAAACATCGCCATTACCGACACCACGGAAGCTCCGCCGCCGCCGCTTTCCACTTCTAATGCTCGCACTACCTATGCTGCATCCTTGGCAGGGAAAGCACCGATGGTCGAAAAAGCAACCATTTTTCGAGGAGATGAAGGGAATCCTTTATTAGCGCCACGCGGTGTATGGGCCGTTGGAAACCGTCTATTGGTGGCAGATACGGGTCAAAATCGGCTATTTTGTTGGAATACGCTGCCAGAAACCGAATTTGCAGCCCCCGACCTTGTGTTAGGCCAACTCGAAACGTCGCACACGGGACGAAACGCGGGTAGTAAAGTCCATGCGGGCTCGTTGCAATACCCTTCGGGGATTTGGTCAGACGGGCAGCGGTTGGTGGTCGCCGACGCGTGGAATCACCGAGTACTGATTTGGAATAAATTCCCAACTCAAAATGGGCAAGACGCCGATGTGGTTATTGGGCAGCCCGATTTTGAAAGCAACTTACCTAACCTTCAAGGAGTGGGAACTACGCCTTCGGCTCAGTCGCTGTATTGGCCATACGGTGTTTTTTCGGACGGCCAACGGCTATGGATTTGTGATACGGGTAATCGTCGTGTTTTATTTTATGAGGCGTTTCCCACCCACAACTTCACCGCTGCCGACGCCGTCGTTGGAAAACCTGATTTTACAGAACGCGACTACGAAAATCATGAACCGATTTGGCCTTATTCCGTCCGAGTCAATGCCGAAGGAGTACTGTCGATTGCCGATACGCAATATTACCGAAACCTCATTTGGCACCGTTGGCAAGATGCCTTCGCCCAGCCCGCCGACGTCATCATCGGCCAGCCCGATTTTGACGCGAATGGAATGAATCAATTCAGTTTGTTTCCCCAACAAAACTCAATGAGCTGGACCTACGACGCTTTTTTTTACCAAAATGGGTTATTTGTTGCCGATACAGGAAATAGCCGTCTGCTTTGGTTTGACCGCGTTCCTACCGAAAACAACGCCTTGGCCGACAACCTCATTGGCCATGATAATTTTAGAACAGGCAGCGAAAATAGCAATACCCGCTTTGGCACCGACAAGCAATTGTACTGGCCATTTTCGCTTTGTACCGTGGAGAATTGTTTGGTGGTCGCCGATACGGGCAATCACCGCGTGCTTTTGTATCAAATTACCAATCCTTAACCAGTCACATACATGGAACTCGCCCCTTTATTTTTCGCCGTTGTTGTCGGGTTTGCTCATTGTTTTGAAGCCGACCACCTGGTGGCGGTCAGTAGCATTGTCACCCGCAGAGACTCCACCTCAGCCGCGCTCAAAGACGGGGCATTTTGGGGACTTGGTCATACATCCACGATACTATTGGTGGCATTGGTGTATATGCTTGGCAAATTTGTACTTTCCGAAGCCATTTTTCAGTACTTTGAAGCAGGTGTAGGACTGATGCTCATCGTATTAGGCATTCACCGAATTGTAAAATTAAAATCCGAACTTCATCACCCTCACGTCCATGAACCTGCCCATGGCTTAGCCTATGGCGTAGGGCTTATGCACGGCTTGGCAGGAAGTGGCGGGCTATTGATTTCAGTATTGACCCAAATCAAAGAACCAAGTCATGCTTTTCTGTACTTGTTGCTGTTTGGCCTAGGTTCTGTCGCGGGTATGATGGTTGCGGCGGGGGCTTTTAGTCTGCCTTTTTCGAGTAAATTGTTCCAAAACCGCCACCTCTTGCGTGGGCTAGCACTGGTTTCAGCCGCTTTGTGTATGGGTTTAGGGGCAAAAATTGTTTTGGAGAATGTTTGAATTTCGCGTCGGAGACGCAGTACCATTTTTGCCCCAAATGATAGTTTGGGGCAAGCGATAGAATTTGCGTCGGAGACGCTGTACCTTTTTGCCCCAAATTACAGTTTGGGGCAAATAATATAAAATCACTATGAATTACAACGAAGCTGATTTTGTCCAATACGCCCTCCAGCAAATGGAGATTCCGGTACTTAACCGTAACGGCAAATACTTTGACCTTGCAGGTGGATTTTCGTTGGAAGTAGAAGGCCGAGATTTGTACCGACTTTCGTTTGAACAATGGGTCATTTCTCCCTTCGACGATATCGGAACGCTCTGTCAGTTTATTAAAACCAACCTCACACCCAGCACGAATGAATAAATACGAAGTTTTTGTGATAGCTATGGCCGAAAGTGAGTCGCAACGTGGTCATTATGTACTGATTTTGGAAGAACCTATTTCTAAACGACGTATTCCAATTATTGTGGGAACCAATGAAGCGCAAGCCATTGCCATACATTTAGAGGGACTTCAACCTTCGCGCCCCCTTACGCACGATTTATGCCAAACCATTATTCAAAAGCTTGGTGCCAAAGCCAAGGAGGTCTGCATTTATCAAATTCAACAAGATATTTTTTATGCAAAATTGTACCTACAAGGCCTAAAAGGTATGGTTGAGATTGAAAGTCGCCCTTCTGATGCCATTGCGTTGGCAGTACGGATGCACTGTCCCCTTTACGTTAGCGACCAAGTGTTGGAAGAAGCGGGGTATTTGTTGGATGAAAAAGGCCGTGAGAAGAAATCCTATGCCGAATATACGTTGGAAGAACTAGAAGAATTGTTGTCAAAAGTGATTGCCAAAGAAGACTACGAAAGCGCCGCCCGCTTGCGCAGTGCCATCGAAAAGCGCAAACAACCATAAAACCTTTTGCAAGCAAGATAAAATATCAAAAAATATCAAAATTTTACTATTTTTGTCTTGATTTGAACAGAACCTTTTTACATCATTTAGGGTTAAAAAATAAAAGGTTCCTACCTCTGGTCTTTTTGTCACGCCACGTTTCCAATCACAATCTTTTGAAGAAAGTATTTAAAATAATTGCATTTGCGACTATATCGACTCTGTATTGCTTTATCATAAGCTTATACAGTACTAATGCATTTATTCACAATGATACTTTTCAGAAACATTTCGAAGCAAAAAGCAACAATCCTAATTCATTAATTCTTTCTCATTTGCTGTTTCATCTTCAGCAAGGAGAAATTCCCGCACCACCTGTCAATCACAATCTCTCCCCAAGTTTAGCAAATGATTTCCAAGAGCGCGCCTCTTTCTTTCCTATAGCTGCTTGTTCGGAATTCATTCAATACTGTCTCCATTCTAAAAACCAGATTGTCAGTTTACAATCCACTGACATCATCTTCCCCTTTCATTATTTCTGGTAATGATTGCTTCTATTTAATGGCTTATTTTTTTAAGATTTGGTGACAACCTACCAAATCAAGTTTCTCATTTATTGCTAAACTAAAAAACTTAAACATGGATTTAGGAGCATTAATGGTGGGTGTTGTACTCATCCTTATCTGTAGCATTCCGTTTGTTTGGATAAGTCGAAACAAGCGTATGAAAGCCCAAAAATTGACTCAAAAATTGTCGGCCCTTGCCCAACAACACGGCAGTGACATTGCCCAATATGACCTCTGGAACAATTCCGCTATTGGGATTGACAGCACGGGTAGCAAGGTGTTTTTTACAAGACAAATCAACCAAGATGAACATTCGGAAGTAATAACTCTTGCTTTGGTACAAAAATGTAGTATTCTCAACACAAGCCAAACAAGTAAGATTGACAAACTAGATTTGGTCTTAAAGCCCAAAAATCATGGCTCTGCTGATATCACTTTGGAGTTTTATAATGTAGCACAAGACAACCCTATTCTCAATGGGCAATTACAGCTTATTGAAAAATGGTTTACGATTCTAAATACCAAAGTGCGCAATCATCCTAAAGCTCTTTCTTAGTTTTTAATCAAATGTACTGGAGCAGTTGCTTCGGTACATTTTCATTTCTAAAAACCCCACAACAGCATCCATGAATTCATTTTTAGCCAAAATTATCACCCAGACTATATTACGCCCCAAGGAGGCTTTTTCTTCACAACAGCCCTATTCGGCTTTTAGATTGGCAAAGGCATTTAGAGCCTTAAAAATCAACGTTGTGCGCTCTTTCAAAGACCTTATTTTGGTATCAGCGGGTATTGCCTCCGCCGCTTTTGGTCTAGAGAGCTTCCTGATTCCCAATAGTTTTATCGATGGAGGTGCCACGGGTATTTCACTCCTTATCAATACCCTCACCGGGATTCCGCTGTATGCCTTGTTGATTCTTGTCAACCTACCCTTTGTCTTTATGGCCTACATCGTCATCAATCGTCAGTTTGCGTTCAAAACGGCCCTGGCTATTACTGGCTTGGCCATATGTGTTGCCACGGTTCATTTTCCCGAAATTACCAAAGACCCGCTGCTAGTGGCTGTTTTTGGAGGTTTCTTTTTAGGAGCAGGTATTGGACTTTCGATAAGAGGTGGCGCGGTCATCGACGGGACCGAAGTATTGGCTATCTTTCTAAGCCGAAAATTCAGCACCACCATCGGCGATATTATCATCATGGTCAATATCGTGATTTTTTCGGCGGCGGCTTATTTTCTTTCGGTCGAAACAGCCCTCTATTCGATGATTACGTACTTGGCTGCTTCCAAAACCCTCGACTTCGTAATAGAAGGGATAGATGAATACATGGGAGTGACGATCATATCTCTTCATAGCGACGAAATCAGGCAGATGATTATCAACGAAATGGGTCGGGGCGTGACGGTTTATAAAGGCAAAAAAGGCTATGGTCGCAATGGTGAAACCAAAGAGTTTGACATTATCTACACCGTACTTACACGTCTGGAGCTCAGTAAACTCAACACCGAAATTCAGACGCTTGACCCTCATGCCTTTGTGGTAATGAGCAGCGTCAAAGATACCAAAGGGGGAATGGTCAAAAAGCGGGCCTTGAATCACTAAAACCCCTCCAAACCCCTGATTGGCTTTTTTTACAGGCTTCAATCAGGGGTTTATTATCAATCCAAAATACTAAGAATTAGAAAAGGGTCTATTTTCAAAGCGTTTTTTGAAGTAATTGCGAAAAACCAGTAACAACTTTTCAAATAATAGCGCAAAAATTTTCGAGCATCTTCTTTAACGTAAAGCAGTGATGGTATACGGATAACTTGTGCTCTAGCAATGGGGAGTTTATTGGCTTAGTTTATGAGGATGAGACAAACCCTCTCCGTCAGTTTTAATAGTATTTTCGGCAAAGCTTCCGCAGAAGCTACATTTTTGCAACCGCAAAATGATAGCAAAATGGGCGATTTTACGCTAAAAACACTATGTCTGTTTAGCGGTTACCCACTTTGGGGAAAAATTTGCATAATACCCTATGAAATCATTAGGTACATTTTATTGAAATTGGGTATATTTGGGGTATAGGTGCAATGGGGGCTATATTTTGTTGTACAAAATTAAGGTGGGGCCAGCAGTAGGCCGTTTGGAAAGCAAGTAGTAGGTTTTAAAGAGCTTAAGGCCTCTTTTCCTACACCTAAACTTCGTACTAGCCAAAATTCCCTTACATTTCGACGTAATCGGTCTTTATTTCAGGAAACTTCGGCTATTCCCTACCCGTTAGCAGATATAGTAAAAAACGAATATGAGTAACAATAAAATAATCTTAAGCGGTTGTATTGACCAATACAAAACTCAAAATGAACTTACAACTACTGATAGTGAGACATTTGAGCTATTTGCATTAACGCAAATAACAAAATCCAATGATTTGGCATTTGAAGATATTCAAAATTCAATAGTCGATGGTAGCAATGATGGTGGCATAGATTCAATACTCGTAATTATTGATGATTTTGTACCTGAATCAATTGAAGATATTGAAGAAATAAAATTCAGCAGAAAAACCAATGTTGAAATTTTAATTTCTCAATGCAAAAGAGAAAATTCATTTAAAGAATTGGCAATTGACAGATTAATTACAACTCTACCCGAATTATTCAATTTAAGTCGTAGTGAAGATGCTCTTTTAATCAGATTTAATCCTGATGTAGTTGAAAAGGGTTTAATAGCCAGAGAAACTTGGAAAAAGTGTTCCATCGCAGGTGGGATATTAAAAGTCAAATTCAACTATTGCACTTATTCTGAAACTGTGACAGTTAATGACACTTTTATTGATAAAGTTAGACAATTAAAAGGAATTGCTCAATCTCATTTTGTTGGGGCAAAAATTGAATATACTAACTATAGTAGTGAAGAACTTCTAAAACTCTATCAAACTCGAAAGAAAGAACGACTTCAACTTAAATACAAAGAGACACCCCTATCAACTAGCTATGATACTTTTGGTATAGGATATGTTGGAACAGTAAAGTTAGCAGACTATAAAGCATTCCTAACAGATGATGATTTATCAATAAGAGAAGATTTATTTGAAAGCAACATTAGGCATTTTCAGGGCTTGGTTGATGTAAATAAAAAAATTAAAGACTCAATTGAAAATCCTGTCAATGAAGATTTTTGGTGGTTAAATAATGGTATTACAATAATCGCAACAAATCCTTCACTTGTTGGAACAACATTATTAATGGATAATGTTCAAATTGTAAATGGATTACAAACATCTTACTCAATTTTTTTAAACCATAATGGAAGCGATGTAGATATTAGATCCGTTTTAGTTAAGGTTATTATTAATGAAGATAAGAAAACCATTGATCATATAATAGCTTCGACAAATAGTCAAAATCCAGTATCGCCATCACTTCTCAGGGCAACAGATGATGTACAAAGAGAAATCGAACTTTTCTTTTTAAACTCGGGATATTTTTATGATAGAAGAAAAAATTACTACAAAAATCAAGGGAAGCCGGCTGGAAGAATATTTAGTATTCAAACTGCTGCTCAAGCAATTGAATCAATTATTTTTAACAACCCAAACTCTGCCAGATCGAAACCAACATCATTAATAAAAGAAGACTTAACATATAATAGAATTTTCAATCCAACCCACAATTACAAAGCATACCTAGTATGTTGTTTATTAAACAAAAAAATTGTTGAACTATGGGGTAATATTGAAGATAGAGAAATCAAAAACAAACTTGCCAACTTCAAACTACATCTTACAAGAATTGCTGCTTCATTTTTAACCAATAAACGTACTCTTGGAATTGAAGACTTAGTAAATATTGATATTGAACTATTGGACGATATAATTTTTAATAAATCTACTGTGTTTTTAACAGAATCTTTGGACATGTATCAACAAGAAAATGAAGATACTAACTTGATCAATATGGCTAAAACTAAAGGCTTTACTGACGCATTAATTGTAAGGTTAAATGAGCGATTTTAAAACTACATCTGCTAACACGGGTTTTGCTTCAGGCGGGGTGACGTGTAAACTTGGAGCTTTGTGCTTCTATTGAACTTTAGTAATAAATTGAAGCTTTGTGCTCCGAAACCCGCCCTTCGCAAATCTCTAAAACGTTGTAAGCAAGCTGATTGGCAATTCATTCATGAAAAAAAATATAATTCTCGTTTTGTTATGTTTGATAACAAAGTTGTCAATATCTCAAACCTCAGTTCCTAAGGACTCATTAGACTTCATCTTTAAAGAGACACTTAAAAAGTCCCGAAATGATGTTAGCGACGCTACAAATAACTGGCGATACGATAACTCTAATGATGACTATTGCAAAAAGGACACTTTAATCTTCAATACAGCTAGGTCTTATAAAATGAACTATTGCAACGGGGTTAACTGGTGTTTTTACAAAGAAAAGCAGTTTATTCTTGAATTTGCTCATTATTGCAATGAGCCTCCGACAAAACTAACTTCTAAAAAGGAAGATTATATGAAGCTTGAAATCATGCAACGCAATAAAAAACCTTACCTGAGGTTAATGAATACAAATGGGTTGTTTGACACTTTTGAAGTACTTGAACTGACAAAAAATAAGCCACTTTCTGAAGCAGAAAGCGCATTTGATTATACAATGATTTTAGTTCGTTTCAAATAGTACCCCAGCGAACAAAATCAGCTTTCAAAAATAAGGGTTGACGAATATATGCGAAACCGATTAACTTTATTGCACAGCGAAAAGTAAATAAAACGGAGTATTTTTTAAATACCTTTATTTCTGAAAGCTCGAAACTTTAGCACTAATCGTAAAATAACACACAATTAACAATAACAAAATGGGACTATTTGACTTCTTTAAAAAGAAAGAACAGCCGAAAGAAACAAAAAAAAGCAACATTCTTCTTGCAATGCCAATGTTCAACAATGGAGAAACGTTTGAGTTGGAGAAAGTTACCGACTATTTAAAAAACAATTGGAATACTTCCATTTCAGATGTAAATAGCGAAGGTAGAATAGTAACATTTTCAATTCAAGGTGAAACTATTGCACTTGCAACAATGCCTACTCAAATTCCTTGGGACGATATTGAAGGAACCGCACAATACGCCTACAATTGGGTATCTGCAAGCCAAGATTTAAAAAATCATAATTCACATATTATTGTAACACTTATGTCAAATAAAAATAGCGAATTAGAACGATTCAAAATTTTGACTAAGGTTTTATCCTCAATTATTGCAACAACCAACTGTTTAGGCGTTTACCAAGGTTCTCAATCTTTACTTATTCCAAGACAACAATACCTTGACAGTTCAGACGCATTAAAAACTAACCAAATTCCACTTGACCTTTGGGTATATATTGGGCTTCGAAAGGGCGAAAATGGAAATAGTGCATATACTTATGGACTCTCTGCTTTTGATAAACTTGAAATGGAGTTTATAAACACAAAACTTGATTTAGAAGAAATGTACAACTTTTTAGGGAATATTTGTGCATATGTAATCAATAGTAACGTCACTTTCAGAAGTGGTGAGACATTGGGTTATACAGCCGAACAAAAAATTAAAATTACCAAGTCAAAAGGAGTATTTGTAGAAGGAGAATCTTTTAAATTTGAAATTTAGATTTAAAGTTTGTGCACAACATCGGTTTGGCAATAGTGGGGTCAGGCAGTTGTAAATTCAACATTAGTAATTCTATTTGGCTTTTGTGCAAAGGTGGGGCTGACGATTTCCAAATGCCCCACCATCGCCAATACGTAACCGTTAGCAGTAATTGCACCGATCAACAAACACGACACAAAAATGGACAATTCAATTTCAATAGCATTCGGCACACCAGAACACGGTTGGCTACCTGTTGACTTCTCTTACAAAGACTTTCATTTGGACTTTGGAGCATCAGACGTTTTAAATAACCCGACTGAAGAACTTTATAATGCAGTTACAAAATTACAAGACAATGAAGTCAAACGGATAACTTGGTGGTTAGAACCAGAAGCGTATTTTTTTGACTTTGAGAGAAAGGGACAAGTAATAACCTTGACAATTATTGAAACTGACGACCTCCACAATGAGAGTGCTGCCGCGACAGAGCTAATAAAAATTACTGGAGACAACAAAGAAATAATTGAACCATTTCGTTATGTGTTAAAGCAGTTTTCTTCACAGACCTATGAAGAAAATCATTGGCCCTACAACTTAGACAAAAATAAAATAAAGAACTTATGACAGATTGGTTAGTGCTGACCGAAGGAAATGGAACTACGGCTAACAAACGTTTGGCTCAATGGCGGGTGACGTGGTTAATTGAACATTCTACCTCGCATCAATCCCGATAGCCATCAGGAGGGTGTATTCACAGTTTTGTACTCCGAAATCCGCAAACGCCAAACCGTTAACCGTTAGTAGCAACCGTATATATAGTTAATTTGATAGCAAATTTTAAGGTCGACTTGCAAAATTTGCATTCCCAGACAACGATTTTGCTATCAAATTAAAGTGGCCATTGAATGCATCACAACAGGAGCCGCAAAAAGACCGCTTCAAAATGATAGCAAAATGCTCATTTTGGCCTTAAATCAAACCTGCTTGCTTAAAAGCATGGATTAATGTATCCACAAACACAATCGTGTAACTTTCCTCCGTCTGTTTGATTGTCGAATGCCCCATCGAATCCCGAATCACTTCCATGCGTAGACCTTTGTTGAGCAAATACGAACCAAACGTTTTACAAAGATTCTTCACCGACATATCTGTTCCCACCCCTATTGCCTTTAGTATGTGCTTTAGGTTCTTTAGAAGCGTCGCGTACTTCAGGTAAGGAAGAAACCCGTTGTACTTGTCCAAAATCGCTTTGGCAGGCGCTAACAAAGGAATGTAGGTGTCATCAGGAATAGAACCTCCTCGAAACAGCTTCGTACGTTTCATCGTAATTAGTTTTACCCCCTTCAATTCAACAATATCCTTACTGCTATCAAAATCCACGTAATCGCAATAATCCAACCCTGTAAAGGCCAAAAACACCATTACATCCGCCGTTTGCTGCAAAAAAATATCTTGTGAACGGTAGCTTACAAGCCGTTCCAACTGCTCAAAGGTCAAGGGATTCGCTTTCTTGGGCTTTGTACGAGGGCAGGGGACATCAAAAATAGGATTCGAGTCAGTATCTCCCACTTTTTTGGATAACGCAAATGACTTCTTCAAATAACTCACATAGCGGCTTACGTGGTCTTGACCAAATTCTTTGCTGTATAAGAAGCGTCGGTATTTTTCGGCCACTGGGTGCGTAAACTGCACCACTTCTATGGCTTCCCATTTCTCCTTCTTCAAAAATTCCCCTAAATATTCATAGCACTTATCATACTTATCCAAAGTCTTTTGCTTGAGTCTGGGGGCTGTAGGGTCAGTGGGGTTCTTTAATTCTTCCAAAAGGCATTCAAAAGACTTCATGACCGTAATACGCTTTTCTTTCTTGCCCACATAAACATCGACTAAATACTGAGGCGTCACAAAATCTTTGACCAGACATAGTTCTTGGTGTAACTTATCCAATCCTGCTTTGATGCTACTCAAACGCCTGTTTTGGGATTGTACTTCTTCGGACGAGCCTATTATCTTTTGTTGGACGCCGCTCCATTTGTTGCCCATCACCGATATGCCCGTTGAACGAGGTGAAGAATAAATCCCGTCAATGTTGACTACAAATTGAATCGTAGCGGGCAGGTTGTAATCTGGCTGTTTGTTTATACGCGTGTAGCGTAATTTGAAATGAACATCAAACATGATTCTTTTTTCATGATTTACTTTTGATTTGAGGTGAAACAATGCGAGGGCAAACGCTCCTCAAATCATTGACGGAAGTAGAGATAGAAAGACACCTAAAAAAGCGATGATTTCTATCATTAGAAATGAGCTAAATGATAGTAATAGCCGCCACAAAAGAAGCTCTAAAATGATGTACCTATCAAAAAAAACGATGTACCTAAATATGTACCTAGAGACAACTACTTGAAAGGTAGGGCAGAAACGCAAAAACCGCGTAAAAACGCGGTTTTCAGCTTAAAATCAACTTTGTAGCTCCCGAAGCTGGGCGCACAAAAAATCAAGTAACTAACTTATAATGAGGCTGATAAACCCTAAAGGTTTATGAGTGTATGTGAATTTGTATGTAAATACCCAAAAAAAAACCAAAACCTACAAATCCAGCCGCACATACACTATCCGACTTTCCCGCCAAAACCTCAATTGTATGAGCTTGGCTCTTGACGGTTTCTCTTAAATCTTTAATAGTACTCTTCATCTCTTCAATTAATAATAATAAATAAGAAGAGTCCTTACTTAAAGAACTTTGTTCTGACACATTTTCTTGTTTTTGTCTGCTTTCAATTTCCTCTACTGTAACGTTTAAGGCATTTGCCCAATTCTCTAGCTCTTCATAAGTCATTGTTTTTCGGGCAAATGTATCGTAAATATACTGCCTTCCCTTCCCTAGCCTTTCTGCAAGGTCCTTTTTCTTCAACCGCTTCTCCTCTATTAACTGACTAATAATCAATCCAATAGGCAAAATTTGTGGATTCATGGAAAAAAATATATAAGGTTGCTTTGATTAATAAAGTATTTTGTTCTTACATTTGTCTTACATTTTTAACTACAAAATGTACGAAAATGTAAGACATATATTGTAACAAAGTTTGTGACAAAGTTTGTAAAAGTCAAGTAAAAGCCCAAAAACACGTAAAAACACCTATGGAAAAAGCAGAAACCAATGTCAAAACCTTAAAAGGAAGGTACAATGAGCTTGAAATATCTTGTAGAGAAAAATGGCTCGAACTCCAATCAGATTTGGTAAGACTAGAAATGCTTGAATACTTCAAGAGAACTTTACTTGTCAAGCCCCACTATAACTTACGCAAAGTAGATGCGGCAGTAGCTGTTTTAATGAAAAAGTATCTAGGCTATACTGATGACAATTTCCTTAATAACAATCACATTCTTTCTTAACATGAAAATCGCCCCTACCTCCGAAACTCCCAAGCATCATTGGTCGTATCCAGTACTTTTCTGGATTCTCCTTTTTGCTCCTTTCATCGGCGTTTTTAGCCTTGGATTGCCCTTTTACTATTGCTGCCTCACTTGGATTCCATTGTTCTTTTATTGAGATTTTTCATACCCCGTAAATACTATTTATTCGTGTATTGCTCAGGTACTAGCTACCTACTTAGCTAGGCAGAATCCTGCCCTGCCCTATCTTTAACCCTGCAAAAACCATGACACTTGCTACCAAAGAACGAGAACAAGCCTTACAAAACCTAGCTAGTATAGTAGAAGAAGGATTGGCCGCACGAGGCAATGCCCATGCCCAACGAACTGCCCTGCTTCGTATCCCCAATTTTGCCAACCAAGCCTCCGTAGCCCCCCTCGACTGGATTGAATGGTATTTCACGCAGAAAAGCCAAAATGCTCCTTCTAACACTGAAGGTATCCATTGCAAGGGATGCGACCGAACCTTTCCCAACCTCTATGCCTACAATGGACACGGCCCCACCAAATGCCAAACCAACCGTTTGAGACAACAATGAAGACTACCACCGAAAGCCGCGAATGGGCTGAACAACTCTGTCAGAAAATCGAAAAGCAGTACCAACGGGTAGAAGTTTATGAGAAAGCTGTGTCGATAGGCGCATCCTATCCCAACTGGGCTTGCCTTCTCAGGTTTGGTAAAACAAAAAAGGGATTGGCCTTACAGCACTTCAAGGCTATAAGGGATTTTTTAGAAGAAAGAATAAACTAAAGTTTATGCCCGATTTCAATACATAAAAGTACTCATTTTCAGTCATTTTTACAAACTTTCACCCCTAAAAAAATGCTTAAAAATACCGTTACCGCAGGGATTTGGTCTCAGTACCAACGTCACGCCGCACCCGCTTCTTTCTTTCCTCGAAAACCTGCTTTTTCAATGGCCAAGACCAAAGCTAAACTAGCCGAGTTTTTCCATTCCAACGAGCAAATCAGAAAACTATGCCAAGAAAACAAGGATACCTATCCACGTATGCACCAAAGCGTTCAGAACACCGCTTGGCAACTGCTCATGCACTACATCAAAAATTGGGGAAAACCTACCGCCCGTGCCTACGAAATCCGAATCACCCACAGCTATCTTAGGAAAGCCCTCAACGATAGTTGTTGCATTGCTACTATCAAAAATCACATCAATAAGCTCTTGGGGATGTACAAGCCATTTTTGACCGAAAAGTACCGTGGTGGATTGGGACTGCACGACCAAAACACCCCCTGTATCATCCTCAAAGTTAACCCACTGGTGCTTCAATTTGAGGATGAGAGGCACAACGAAGCCGTCAAGGTCGGCGAACTATCCGCCGAAGAATCACGCTACAAAACCCAACAAACCAACCAAAAACACCGTGTAGTAGGGGCTTCTATCATGGCCGCCAAAGCTCAGGTCGAAAAACAAACCCAAAAACGCTCCGAAACGCCGTCGGCCATCGCTTCGATTTTTGAAAGCTCGTTTGCCCATTTTTTAAAAAGGGAATAGCTAATTTTTGACTATAAGTACAGACACAAGTACTGAATCCGTACCTATCTGTACTCGTCTGAACTTCTAAAAGGACTTTTAGTAAGGTCTTCGACCTTTTATCCCAAAAAATCCTCCCTGTTCCGATAAAATGTACCGAAAAGTGACGACCCGTTCAGATTCTGAACTTGGGGTAAGGGGGGGCGCGGCCCGATTTTTCTTGACAAATATCTTAACATACTGACTATCAACACATTAAATCAAGCCAATCATGAACACTACCGTATTCAAGCCTGCTACTAAATCCGAAAGCCCATTTGATGAAGCAAATAGCCTCTTGGCTATCACCATTTACCACCAAAACCCCGTCAATCATCAAGGTAAAAAGAACCTAAAGTATTACCTCAAAAAGAAAATAGACCGCGAATACGACGCCCTTCTCAACGAAGATGAAAGGCTAATGCTCGAACTCAATAGGTCGGTCAGATTCATCGAAAACAAGCTAAAATCACGCTATGGTGACAATCAAATGACCTCCATACAAATCTATTTCAACGACAACAAAGGAGGGACGATTCCCGAAAGTCACCCCAATGCCATGCTTTGCAAACTCAACATCTTCACGAATGGGCAATGTGAGCCTCATGTCAACCGAGACATCATCCCTACCCAAGAAGGGATTGATTTTGTGACCAAAATCATGGAATCATGGCAGTACTACATCCAACAAGCCCGTCGATAGCCATGCACGCTTATTTCTACTTCAAAAATTTAGCGGATAAGGCCGAAATCTACATTCAAGCCGCCGAAGTGGATTGGATAGAATGGACGCTCATGGCCAAAATCTACCCTCCCTGCCACGATTTTGACAGGCTCGAACCCCTCAACCGTACTCCCGAAAATATCCTTCGCATCGCCCATATCAAAACCCTGCTAAAGGACATCGAAAAGTGGAAAAAATCGGGGCAGTTGTGGCACTATCAAGGTCCTAACGAAAGAGGGTTGAAAGTCAGGATTTCCGTTGAGGTCGCTATCATCCTTTTTGAGCTGTGTGAGGCTTCCAACAACAAAGAATTGAACATCCTCAAAGGCAATATCCAAACGCACTTGGCCAAGAATTTCAACCTCTTTTTGGGAGATATGAAACGCGAATCTACCCCCGACAATGAAGAAGATTATCTCTGGTATTTTGAACACTAAACAACTATCTACATGAAACGAATCCAACTCATTTTTCTCTACTTTTTGGTAATTGGAATCATCATCCTTGGTTCTTTACATATGTCTCCTCCTGTCATTCCGATTGGTCAAGTTTTGGCCGTCGAACGTTCCGAAGATTCGACGGAGGTAAAAGCCGTTATCACTGCCGAAAACGCCCAAATCAAGCTCTTCTTTGTGAAGGCTGTACCCTACGTCAGCCCTGCCCGTATAGACGTCTTCGCCAAAGACATCAATGGAAATCCGCTCTACTACGACCCTCAAACGCTACTTCATGCTATCCCTGATTCTGTTTTTGTACAATTCAATCTCCCTTACCGAAATGAACAACCAATGGAACCATCACATCAACCTTTTTGAGCAACAAGGTTACAAGCCACCTTTGACTTTTCCCAAAATCAATCTTGGCGAAAACTACAACAACAAATTGGCCGCTACCCATAGTTTTCAGGTGCTTTTGCCTGAATCTGACCTTTACCAAGTGGGGGAAACTTACGAGATTCAGGTCAAAGGGAAAACCTTCCTATATGCCATTTGTGAAGCAATCAGCGTCTATCCTTTTTCACGCATCAGCAGCTTTGTATCACGCATTGATAGGGGAATGAAGCTCGAAGAATACCAACGACAACTACAGTTTGAGTTTAGGCACTTGGGAAGCGTCGAAAACCTCAAATTCTACTTCATGAACATGGTCATCGTTAAAAACAAACCCTAATCAAATGTTTTCTACCACCATAAAAAGCGGTGCTTCAGACAAAAGCTACTTTGGAGGCAAAGGGCAAGACGGGGTTTATCAGGCTATCATCAACGAAATCCCGCAATGCCACGACTATTGGGAGATTTTTGCGGGAAATGCCTCTATTTACCGCAAACTGACCCAAAAGCCTGAGAGGTGTTTTTTGATTGAAAAAAACCAAAAACAGGCCAAACGATTAGCCCAAAACCTTGAGCTTAACAAGGTTTATAGTCTCACTGATTTGCAGCTTTATATTTTGCCTACCGAAGAACAAGGTACTTGGATAGTTTGGGCATCAGCCTTTGAGATTCTTGAATATATCCGAAAAGAAGCCATTGACCGCGAGCATACTTTCATCTTTTGTGACCCTCCTTACCCTCTTTCAACCCGTTCTTCTAACAATCGCTATAAGCACGAACTTACCGATGGTCAACATGAGCTACTTCTTACGGAGTTGTTGCAGTTTGAAAATGCACAAATAGGCATCACCACCTACCCAAACGCCCTGTATGAGGAGAAGCTAACGGATTGGAGGAAAACTATCTACAGTTCAGTTACAAGAAGTGGTCAAGTTCGCACCGAGCATATGTACATGAATTACGAGCCTCCCCAAAAACTGCAAGACACCTACTACATCGGCAAGGACTACCGAGAACGCGAAACGCTCAAAAAACAACAAAAGAATTGGGCCAAGAACTTTGCTCAGATGCACAAGCATCAGCGACAAGCCATCATCGAAAAGCTTATCAAACTCCTATAAAATCATACAAAAATGAGACTAATATCTGAATATGTTCTAGTTGATGAGACAATGAACAGTGTTAAATTTTTCGGTGACGAAGATTGGATTGAGGTAGAAGATTTAGATGCTTGGATTGCAGCGTTTTGGGATGCTTGTCGAGATGTAGCAATGGAATTCAATGGCTGTTCAAGTATACTTGAAAGAGAAGCATTTAGTCAAACATTTGATCGAAAAGCTTATCAAACTCCTATAAAATTTTGATAGCAAAATGCCTATCCAGCTCCAAGCCTGGACAGCGCCGCAGCGTCCATTTTGATAGCAAAATAAATGCACTAATCGCTGATGCAGCTCAGCTCCGTGCCGCATCAGCCAAACCAATCTAAAAAAATGATAGCAAATTCAGAAAAAAAGGACTTCAAGACCATCACACTCCGTGATATGAACGAAAAACCTGACCTCGTCAACATCATGAACGAAGTCATGGAAAAAGAAGGCATTAAGACTGGTCAGAGTGTTATCGAATACATCATCAAAGACTACGACCGTACCAAAAAAGCGTATCAAGCCCTTCAAACAAAGGCCGAAAAACAATCTAATGACTACTACAAATGGAGAGAAGATTTTGAGAAGAAATACCAACAACTCGAAGAAAATCTCAATCTAGTCAAAAAAGCCTTTAAAATCTTAATGAAATGAGAGAATACATATCTAAAAAACAACATAGCGAGGACTTTGACCACCAAATGCAGGAACGAAAAGAACTTGATGAATGGATTAATATGCGAGCGACTATTACCGAAAGAGACATCCAATACCTGCAAAAGATTTTCAAAAATCGACCTAGCAAACATAAACTCTACCTTGTCGTAAGGGCAAATATCCCTGTTTTTGATGTAAAATATACGTGGCGATGCTACTTAGAAATACACAACGAACAAGGTAAGATTCACAAAAGAAACAAAAAAGAAGAGTGGAAGATGAAGGCTAGTCCTGCTTTTGTGGAAAGTATTCTTAACGATACCTCATGGACTGAGACCCGTTATGGAACGGTGTCTTTCTACAAAAAAGAGCTTGGCAACAAACAGGTTGTTGAGGTAAGCCCCCATAAACCTATTCAACAAGAACTCATATTTCCACCTCATCAACCAGAATCGAATGACTCCCATCTATTAATCAATAAATTCCTATGAAAACCAATACCTTATTTTCGGTAGTGGGCATATTGGCTTTCCTATTACTCTTAGTGATAGCCCTAAAACAACTCCTGCCATGCCTGATAAAATAACCTTGACCAGAGAGGCTTATCGAAAAGCCTACACCGACCAACTAGAAGTCATTCAAATCTTGAAAAAAAAAGCAATAGGGTTAGCCGAATGCCTTCCCGATTTTGCCGACCAACTCCTAGAAGTAACCATAGAAATAGTCCAAGCCCAAGCCAAATTTGAGGCTATTCAGTCCATTTGGTACGACAATAAGTAACATATCCTTTTCTCCCTTCATAAACGTACTGAAGGGAGAAAAGGAGAATTGTCAAATGAAATTTGTAATTTTGGTGAGTGAAATAAAAATACTTACCACCATGACTGTTATCATCAAACCTAACGCCACCAAAAAGCAGATAGAAGAGGCTTTAGGTAAACTCAAAAAGCCTACTAAAAAATTCGACGTAGATAAGTTCTTCGGTAAAATCAAGTGGGGCGAAGACTCCTTGAAATTTCAACGTGAGTTAAGAGGTGAATAAAGAAGATTATGGTCAACCTTTCCAAAAAACTTACACTCCCATTTTATACCTCAATCATGGATTGATAGCCACCGTGATTTCTTTCCAGTTAGACATGGTTCCGTCTGAAAATACGGCTCGAATGGCATAACGATACGTTTTACCTAGAGCTACCTTGTCATCGAAAATCGTGCGGGCAAAGGAGTCAACAATTTTCCATGAACTAAGTTGTTCACTAGTTCCTTCGGCTTTGAGCAGCTGAAACTCTACCACGCCTGTTGCATCATATACCCAACGCAAAGCTACTTGTTTGAAAAGCGTATCGGCTACGCCTACCAACGAATCTAACGAAGGCTTAGATTTCATCACCGTCAGTACTTCCACATCAATGCTATCTGCACTCATGTTGTTGGTAGAATCAATGGCTTGTATGTAATAGGTATAACTAGTCACTTGCGTGGAACTATCCATATAGGTTTCGGCAGCTTGGGCTACTGTCCATGATTTGATGATACTGCCTACCCCCGTGTTCCCTTTGGGTTTGCGGGTAAGGCGGTAAGAGGCCACATCTATACTAGCACTATTGACCCAACTTAACGACACACTGCCCGAGGCGGTTAGGCCATAATTACTAAAGACAGGGCGAGCAGGAGCAATTTTATCTGGTTTTTTCAATTCAATACGATCCGAAATTTCAGAATGATTGTAGCGTTTGTCGTAAGCTACTAGATAGTAGTAAGCTTTGCGGTTATCCATTTTAATGAGTGTGTCTATGTAGGTCGTAGTCGTAATGGAATCTGCCAAGACGCTGGGTTCTTCGTTGGGTAAGCTGGCATGAAGCAGCTTGTATCCTAACAAATCGGTTTCGGTGTTAGGCGACCAAGTAACCTTAATGGTTTTTGTACTGTCTTGCCAAGTAGCTAATAATCCCCGTGGCTTGGCTGGAGGGGTATCGTCAGGTAAATCTACAAATACCGGAACCGAATGGATGGTATCCCTATTGACCGTAACAGCCGATATCATATAATAGCGCGATTGTGTGACATTATTAAGGGTAAATTGACGGGTACTAGCCGATAAAAAAGCACCAGAAGTAACAGACTGGAAAGTTTGAAAATCCGAAGACTGTCGCAGAATAAACCCGCGAATTTTGGATTGGGCTTGGGCATCCACTGTATCGGCAGGAAATACCCAATGTAAATAAACTTGATTGTTGGCCGAGCGGTGTGTACTATCAAAACGGATGCTGTAATAAGGAATCGGCTCTACTCCTTTTACTGACGTTGGCGCAGAATTGATTTCTTCATCAAAGGGAGTACGGCCTACTATTTTTACATAGTAATTTACGCCATTTGTATCTAAAGGAATCCGATAGGAAAGCGTATCTGTCAGGTCACTAAAAGGGAATAAAGGTTTGGTATTGACGCGAGTATAAACGATAGGAGAAACAAGGGGCGCTTTCTCCACAAAATAACTTGAAAATGCTTTATAGTAGTTACTAATCGTAGCGTTATTTGAGTCTCTCCAACGCCATTCTACCATTGCTTCTTTGTTCCCTCCTTTTGCTCTGGGAGGGTATACAAGAACCAATGTCGGTGGAACAGCTTGGGCGGATATTACGAACGAACGGACTGCGGTATCAGCCTCTGAGATACCTGCTTCTCTAATTCGATATTCATAATGAATCCCAAAAGAAACAGTGGAATCTATCCAGCCCAATCCAGCCAATTGAGCCGCTCGGAAGCTCATTTCAGCCCCTAGAGCGGTGAGGGTGTAGCGTTGGTATTGCTCATCGGCAGTGGTACCTTGCTCAATACGGATGGCTTGTCCGTTGACTTGCCCTGAATCCAATTCAATCGGTTCATACAAGGCTCCGTACAACAAATCACTGGCTTCCGATTCAATGCTAGAAGTAGAACTTAATGCAAGAGCACTCAAAGCTGCCGAATCAGGGAGAATGGTTACGGTTCGCTCAATGGTGGTTGAATTTTTACGTCGCCGCTCAATGGTATAACCATTGGCGCGGTAGCGCATCCAAGCATTCAAATAATAATTAGTGGCTGAGCTGTTGGCTGTAGTCGTATCTCCCACCGGCATCCACCGCAATCCTATCACATAGTTGTTGTTTATCCTACCCTGTAATCCTCTCCCTGTTCCCGAAACCGTTTTAGTCTGGGCTTGTAGCGTAAAGCTCAACAAACAGCCCATGACCACTTGCCATAAAAACGCCCTAAAATAACTCATTTTCATATCTTTATTTTTAGTAAAGTCCTCTACACTCATCACCGAGTTGAACTTTGAAATTGAATTTACCTTTTACCAATCCGCCTAAAACCCGAAACTGTCCTGCGGCATAGCCCCTCGCCCAAGCGGGGTTGGGCAATGCTCCTTGCATAAGTCCGGCCAAACTTCCACTCAAAATCGTGAAAGTTCTCTTCTTGACTCTAATGCCTACTTCTCCCTGTAAATACGCATAGAATTGTCCTTGGGCATAGAATCCATTAGAACCCGCCTCCGTACCACAAGAAAAAGCACTGTATTTGCGCATCAACAAATCTACGCCCGCCCCCACGTTGAAGGCTCCGTAAAACATCCCTTCTTGGGTAGGCCCCGTACCAACATTGATATCAATACCCATAGCAAATCCCTTGCCATCATTGATGTCTTGGGTATCATTGCTCGACCGAACGGTGCTTTGTGAGGGCACATTGATCAATCGGGTCACTTGAGGGGGGGGTGATGGCAAACGCGCAGGGATACCATGCCCTACCATCATGTACATGGTCGTACGGGCAGAAACGGGACCAAACTTGGCAATAACCCCCAGCCTATCCGTGGGTTTTCCGACGTGGATGTACCATTTTTGAGGGTCAAAGTGAAGCTCGACTCTTCCTAAGCGTCCATAAGGCCCTACCCCTCTTAGCATGGTACCAATGTTGACGTAGGCTTCGGCTTCGCCGTGTAGCATATCACGGTCCAAATCCCAGAGCATTCCTACCCAAAAAGCGATGTTGCCCGAGGGTGGACTCGAAATCGCTACATCGTCGACCGAGGAGGCCATTTTTTGGATAGAGGCTTGAGTACGCGGAGCAGAGGTAGAGTCGCCGCTGTTGCGTGCTACATTTTTATAAGCCCCCGATACTTTACTATCTTGAGTGGAGGCATCGTAGCCTTTGACCATCAACTCACCCTGTCCAAAAAAGCCTACGCTACTGATGCCGTAGTTACGGTTGAGTACAATCTCAAAACCCAATCTTCCCCGAAAGGCATTTTCAGAGTTTTTAAGTTTGACCAATACCGCAGCTCTAAAGCCTAAGCCCACCGTTTTGTCATACATATAGGGAATACCGGTATTAGGGCCGTCGCAATCGCGGGAGGTAGCGGCGGTGCCACCGGTGCCAATGGGTCTAAATTTGCTGTAAAGCCCTCCCGCAAAACCGTCCAAGGTCAGAGGCCCTGCAACGGGGATATCCAAACCTGAGACCAAGGCATCAACGTACCAGTAACGCTCCTCATCGGCAAAGTTGTAACCGAATTTAGCGCGGGCACACAGCAATATATCTTTGGGTTTCTTGATGTTGAGCTTGATCGCACCCTCAAAGCCTTTTTCTACTTCATTTTCATAAAGCCGAATCCTTCCTGCCAGGTTAAAGGCCGATACTTCGGCATCGAGTACAATATCTATCGGGCGACGAATGCCCACAAATTTCCAAGTTCCGTCTTCTTCTTTGGCCTCAAAGGTCAGGAAGGCTCCGCCGCTGAAGCCTTTGCCACCGTTGCTTTTCATGAGGTTGACACTGATACCAATGCCGACGCCAATGCTGTTGCCGTCGCCGTCAGGGATATTGGTCACCCCCAAGGATTCTAGGACAATGGGAAAGTTGGCGACTTTGTTACCTGCTCGCTCATAGGCTAGCATCCCAAACGAGAGCCGGGGAGATTCGGTTTGTAGCACCAGGTTTTCAAAGCGAATCCCCCGAAAAGTCATGGTGTTGTTTTTGGTCGTATCAATGGCGGTGCTGTGGCTATCTCCCAAATTGGCATAAATGCCAAGCTGTCCGTGCAGGATGGCTTTGGGTTTGAATTGGTTGTTGACCACCGCCAGGGTCACTTCCGACCCCTTATAAATGGTCGCTTTGGCGCGTAAGAAGTTAAAATTAAGGGCTTTGAGGTTGGAGACCGTCAAGCGGTATTTGCCTCCTTGGTCAATGGCGGCTTGGTAGGCCAAAGCCCCTGTTGCTTCGTCGCTGATGGGTAGCGAAATACGCCCCGCAAAGCTACCCCCACGGAGTTTGTTGGCCAGAAAACTCAATGAAAAATTATCAACGGCAAACTTCCAACCCGAAGCATCGCCTTCGTCTAGGGCCAGTACGGGCTGATTGATGGTGCCGGCGGCTACGGTTCCCGTAAAACCCAACTGGTCGATGAGTACGTGATGCGCGGTCAGACCCACGCGCTCTCCCGTGCTTTTCTTTTTGAATTCGGGTGGGAGAATCAAACTAAACTGCTGGATATAAACTCCTTGCCAAGTGGCATCTTGGGCTTGGGTGGGATAGCCTTCGGGAAAGGTGATAGCGGTGGGGTTGTTGACCGTACTCAAATCCAGTGCTACCTGATTGACGATAAAAGCAAAGCGGTCGTAGCCCGTGACGGCAAAGGGGGTATTGAAGTTCATTTGAATCAACACATCGTGCAACCCTTTGGTGGAGAAAAAATCAAAAGTGCCTTTGACGCGGCTGTTGGCATCCAATGGCACGAAAGTAGTGTCATTGAGGGGGGTGAGCACTTCGCGGGGGAAGACTACATCAGCTACCAAACGGGCTTGTTTAAAACCCGAACCGCAACTAAACTCGGCATAGGTGAGGGGGTCGGTGACGAGACCCTTGGGGGATAGTCCCTGCCCCCCTTTGAGGATGATGGTGAAGTTTTTGAGGGGTAGGATAAAATCGCCCAACAAAACCGCCCGAAAATCGCCCGTGAGTCCGCCCATGCGGGTAATACCGACTTTGTCGGCCCCAAAAAACAACTGCCGCTCTTTGACACTGGAGTTGGGGTCGGAGACGGGCATGGTCATGCGGACATAAACAGTGAGTTCGGCTTTGTCGGGGTAGAAGATGCCCTTGGCAATGGCTAGCTCGATGGTGTTGTTGCCGACTTTTTTGCGGATACCCACGGGCAGCCGCACGAGGTCATCGTAAGAAACGCTATCGCGGTACTGATCGGCGGCATCCAAAACCCCAAAGATAGAACGGGCTTTTTGCCGCTCCGCCGAGCTGCTATCGCTGACGGTGACCATCTGGGCATCGGTAGCGGGGGCTACGGCCAGCACCGCAGGCCAGTGGGGAGAGGCGGCTGCGGGCAGCATTTTGGGCAAAGCCACCGCTACTGCCGCTGGAAGTGTGGCAGGGGTTGGGTGGTCGTTTGGCGTGGTATGGGCAAAGCTCAGCCTGCCCACCCATAGCCCCCAAAACAGGAGCAGGTGCGTAAAATAGCGTTTCATAAATACGGCGTTATGCTTTCTTTTCTACTGACTTTCTAAAACTTGGAAAGTCTCGGTGACTGCGTTTAATGGACTTTCCAAGTTGAAATCAACCAAACTTGGAAAGTCTCGGTGACTGCGATTAATGGACTTTCTAGGTTTTTAGAGAGCTACAATACTCCTCTTACGGCTTTCAAATAAATCCCTCGTCCTGTGCGTGTTTGGCCCGGTGCCACCGTCAACGATTGAGGGCGACCTTCGGGGAGCGTGCGACCCACGTACAAAAACTCTCCCGAAGCTACATTCACAAACAACGACGGCCGCTGAGGAATACTATAAGCCCCCAAATACATCAAATTGTAAGGCTGTAACTGCTCTTTTTGTACATCTATCACATACACCGCTGGGGCGAGGTTGGGCAGGTTACCCTCGGGCGTCCGACGGTCTTTGGGGATTTCTCCCGACACCAACGCATTGGCAATTTTTGCTAATTTCTTTTCCTGACGCTCCCCGTCGGTGACAGTATTGAACAACACATTGCTTTCTCCCGCTTTCCATAGCCCTTTGGTGGTGCTAGGAAACTCTCCCGCTAGTTCGTAATCAAGTACTTGAAAAGGCCGTAAACCCGCCGTGGGGGTTGGCGTAGGTTCATTGATGACAATCGCCACGCGACCATTGGGCAAGGGGACACATTTGGGTAGGTGCTTGGTAACGGCTGCCCCCGCAAAATGCCGCGTGCGATACACTTTTTTGACGCTGCCGTCGGCTAGTAGGTGCATGGCCGTATAAGACTTCCATTCGCCACTTAGGGTGGTCTCCCCTACGATGATGTTTTCTTGGTTGGGCAGCGAAAACAAATACCAATCTTGCTCGCAATCATCATTGCCCAGCATTCCACTAAAACCAAAGACTACCGGCTTTTTGGTGTCTTCATCACGGGTCCAGTAGCGCGTGTAGACAATGCCCGTGGCGTTGATTTTGACGTTGGCAATGGTGTATTTGAAGAGACCTTTGCCGAGCATGATACGCACAATGCTCTCTTGCTCGTTGGACGAAATCGTGAGCCGACCCGCAGGAGCATACTCATGCTCTAAATGAAAAGCGTGTTTAAAAATCAGCTGACCGTCGTTGGCTATTCTGACCAGCAGGAAGTTGGCATCTTTGTAGCCTTTTTCACCTACGGGCAAGCCAAACACATAATCGTTGGCGATGGCCACCCCCGCACTATCGCTACTCGTCCACCCCTTGGCGTAGGACAGGGCGGAAGTAGTAGCCAAAATGAATTTATTAGCAATCTCGGGAAGTTCGACCGTGCGTATCACTTTGCCAGTGGCATCTACGGTGACAAAAGCGGGGGTACCGCTCCAGCGCAAAACGGTGTAAGTTCCCGCCGCTGCATTGATGATAGGATCTCCAATACGATTGAGGGGCAAGCCGCTATCCGCCAACTTGATGAGTTCTTTGGAACGAGGCTGGGCATATACTTGCTCCCCTGCATAAGGGGCGTAGTAGCCATCGGTGAGGTTGAGGAATGCCCACTGACGGCGATTATCTAGCGACAAATCACTTTGCTGGAAGCGGTGGCCTCGAAATCCCAAAGTGGTGGCGTGGGGCCGCAGGTAGGCATTGTAATCGACGGCGGTGGAGGCATCGCTCAGGATGCGATTGCCAGCCGTGGAAACCCCTCCCGCGAGGCTAGTGACATCCAGCAAGCGGTAGGGCAACGAGAGGTTCAGGCCGCTATTGAGGTTGAACATCACGCTGGAGGTAGTTTTAAAGCCCGTGGTGGGGTGGTAAGTGATTTCATCGTGACCGGGCAGGGCGTTTAAGCCTTTGGGCAGCCCTTTGGTCTCGACCCCTGGCTCAAAATAACCCACGTATTGTTTGAAAACCCCAATCCGCATCCCTCCTTGGGCATCGGTAGCGAGGTAGGGTACGTGGCCTTTGGTTTTGAGAATCTCCGTTTTGGCGTTGGCATCGGTCTCAGCGTGAAAAAGCAATATAGAATCTCGACCCGTGACGCGGGGACTGTATTGGGCTGCTTCTCGCTGGGCAAGGCTGGCGAGGGAAATACTACTAAAAATAAATGTGTAAATACTCAGACGCATGGATAGAGGGTTTAAGGTAATTGGTTGTTTAGGTAAATGGATACTTTAAGTGAGAGTGCGTAAAATAGCGTTTCATATATACGGCGTTATGCTTTCTTTTCTACTGACTTTCTAAGTTTTTAGATTGCCTTCTCGTTAATTTCTTTTCTTGATGAATGATATTGAACAACATATCACCGTGGTCGGTGTCCCGTAGCAAAAGTTACGAAATATAGCCCTTCCGGATTTTGTATTCTGCGTGCAAATGCCATTGATTTTTACGGTTGCTTAGTTGATATTCTAATTTGGTCGAGCCGTTGCAAACCCGAGCCGCCGGTGCGGGCTATTTATTTGGGGTACGCAGTGTTCTTTGAACACTACGCACAACGGGGGCGTAAAATAGCGTTTCATATATACGGCGTTATGCTTTCTTTTTCTAAACTTGGAAAGTCTCGGTCATACCTACGACAGTGGCTTTTTAAAGTTGTTTGGCTAAGTTTTGCGTACTTGCCTTGGTACAATAGATGTCTACATAAACCGTTCGTAATAAGCGTAAGACGAGTAGTGATAAAAATTTATTGATTTAAAAATGTAATGGTACGCGGGCTAATGTCTTCAAACTTCCAACCCTCGGTAAGCCCTGCCGCCTCCAACGCTTCTTTGAGCGGCTCGCTGACAACTTTGAATAGTTCGTCACAAATGAAATAATCGTGGTATTTATCCAAAACAAAATCGTGAATATTTAATACAGAACCCTTATCAAAAAATTTTATCCTTGTCTTTAAGTAATCATCTTCATTATGAATGCCAAGTTCGGTGGCTGATTGTATAATACCACTTTTCCTATCAGCATAAGTACATTTTTCAAAAGTTATTTTGGTTTCTTCGCCTAACTGAAAAACATAGTAATCTAATTTTTCGCCTTTATACATCAGTTTAGCAGGGTAAAACTTATGCCGAGGGAGATTGAAAGCAGCGATAGTTTCTTTGAACTGTTCTGATACTAAAAAGCAAGAACTTGTTGTGTAATGATTGACAACAAAATCATAGACATCGAGCTTTATCCAATCGAATTTTTTTTTTCTTTCGCCATACAATTCCTTCAACACAAAATGATCAAAAACAGGTACATCGTCAATAAGAGAGCTATAATTGATGGATTTTTCGATGGGTTGTTTAAAAAAATTCTTCGTATCACCGCCATCAGGGATAAACTCAGCCCCTTGCATTTGGGGGGATAAATAGGCAGAAGGATAAACTTTTTGCCCAGGTCTTATTTCGATTTTTAATTGATAAAATTTCATTTGCAATTGATAGTTAATGAATTGAGAGGATTACCATTTATGCCAGTGGCAGGTGCACCTGTTGCACAAACGTCTACTACATCTCTTTTAAGGCAACTAATATAATCCTTTATGCTTTTGATAGCGGCAATTTTTTTTTCCGGACTCGACAAATCCTTGCGTAATACGCTTTCCAAAAATGCTTCTACTTGTCGATCATAATTCGGAGCGTTACCATGATGTCCCGAATTTATGGCAGATTTATAAGCTAGCATCATTACCCCGTTTTCTTCCCCTGCAAAATCAAAGTTATGATTATTCTCAAAACCCCAATGTAACAACTCTTGCAATTTTGTATTTTTGTTTAGTATATCATGAGGTAACACATGATGAGCTTGGAAGTTATAGCCTGTCAAAAATCTATTTTGAAAAAAATCATCAAAACTACTAACGCCTTGAAAAGCAGGATGATTGGGATACAAATGGCGGTTATGCCAATATTGGGAAGCCAATTGATAACTCTTTGCTGTTGCTGATAATCGTTGTTTGAAAACGGTTTTATCCAGCACATAATTTTTCCAATCAGCAAAAGTCTTTAGGTCTTTGAATACTTTTTTTAGTAACTTACACTCATCGCCAGCCGCCACACGTTTATTAGGATTAGGAGAGGTAATACAACTTCCCTCATACACCTCCACATCGGTTTTACGCCGCGTTGGTACGCCATTGACTACTTCTTCAACTTCTACATCATAGAGCGTTTTTTTCTTTGTCCAGCTCGCAGGAATGACGTTTTCAGTAAACTTGATAGCTTTCTGGTTAAAAGTCGCAATGACTTTATTACCTGCGTCTATGATTTGTTTGTTTTTGTGGTCTATCTTGGCACCTATATCAGAAAGGCCTCTAAACGCTGCCCCCAATGTACCTTTAAGTACCTTGCTGTAATTAGGTAATACCCGCGCAGGAATGGTATTTTTGTAAGCATCTACTTGAGCTATCCAACCTGTTTGTGTACGTAGGGTATTGAGTTTGTTGCGGGCTACTTGATTAAAACTACTTAGATTAGGTTTAACTTTATTGTAAAAGTTTTTGAGAACAGGAGCGGCGGCTTCGGCAAAATCAAGGCTACTAAAAAGTAGATTGGTAGCAAAGGACTTTTTAAAGTCATCGAAATTGCCATCCTTACTTTCTTCCAAAGCCGAAATAAAAGCATCCGATACATTTAAGACTACCGTCTCGGTAGCAGAAGCGGCTCCGCCTGTAGCAATCATCACCCCTATATTAAAAACCAAATTGGAGGCAGCATCGGCAAAGGCATCGGCAGCAGTAGTGCCTCTGGCAGGTTTGAATATCTTATACTGTTTTTCTCCATAGGCTACATAATAGTACACTACATCTACCAAACTTTCGTAGGTACGCATAACATAGTATTTTTGCCCATTGCTGGTTACCGACCAAAATTCATAGCCCGGACCAAGTACTTGGCCCCAATATAGGCGTACCGGGTCAACAGAGTTGCGACACTTGGCATTGGCGCAGGCATCAAGTGCTGCTACAGTGATAATATTTACGTCAGGTCCTTCGGCAGCCATGCGACCATTCACAGCAGTGGAAGCTCCGGGCAGCAAATACGTAGGAAACGGAGGGAGTTCATCAATGAATGATTGTAGGCTATCATAAGCCGCGTGTGCTTCTGCGATAGCAGATTTACAAGCAGCACTTAAGGTCGTGTCACAAACGTTAGAAAGGTTCTTGAACTTTTCAATTGTTGCGGCTACCCGAGAATCATCTTTGTAAGGCTTCAAAAGGGGCAAAATTGTTTTTTGAAGTTTTTCAATTTGAGTAGGTTCACCTCTAAATGATTCTAACCATGAACCTAATTGTTCTTTAATGTCATTTAAGGCGGCTAATGCATCATCCACATCCAAAATCCCGCCTGCATTCGGGTCATACTCCGTCTCCACCGTTCCATTGGTCAACTCATAACAGTCGTTGATGGCAATACCTGAGAAAGTAACCGCCACCGTGGAGGTAACTCCTAAAGGCAACAACACCTCCACGTAGCCTTTGCCACTCCAACCACCCGCGCTACCGCTCGCTTCCGTCACATGGATGCTATAATCGGCAGCGTAAAATACATCACCTGGGGCTAGGCTGCTGAGTTGGTTGGTAGCGGTGGGGTTGTTGATGGTCACCGTCTGGCAAGAGGCACTGGTGTAGTCTCGTACCACACAAGGCTTGGCGTTGAGCGTTACGTAGGCTTCGCAGGTTCGGCCTTGCTTGCTTACCAAGAGTTTGTATGCTCCTATGGTGGAGGCCACCAAGGTATCGGTAGTAGTGGTGGTGCTGTCGGGGCGAGTCCATAGGTAAGTCACCCCCGTATTCCAAAAGCCTGTACTGTCCAAATCATCGGCTTGGAGTTTGAGGGGTTGCAGAGTCCCACCCAAGCGAGGCAAACTTGTCGTTTCTTGTCCTTGCGCATTGGAGGCTTTGATATACACATAGCAGGCACTGTCACTCACCACTGCTACCGTGTCACACAAGGCTTTTTTGACTACCAAGAGCGCATTGGAGTAGAGAGTGGCGGCACAAGTCCCCGCACAAGTAGCGCGGAAAGTAAGCGAGTCAGTCGGAGTCCCGGCGATGGTATTGTAGGCAACAGTTACGCTAGCCTCCGTAGCAGCAAGCGTGCCCGTACTACCATTGGCGCGGGTATAGTGCCAGTTTACGGTGGTAGCACAACCGCCGGCGGTCAAGGTAACACTGCTATCGGGGCAAACAACCCTACGGGAAGCCGCAAAACTAATGGTAGGAGCAGCAGGGGTTTCGTTGATGGTAATCGTAACCGTCTGCGTACCTACGCAGCTAGCATCCGTGGTATTGGTCGCTACCAACTTGTACTTATACACCCCCGGCGTGGTGGGCAAGGCCGTCAAGATAGGGGTGTTTTGGCCACTGAGGCTATCGGTGGTGGGGTTGGCCGCGCCATTGTCGTTAAACCACTGCAAACGAGCACTTACACCATTGGTGATACTACTACCCACGGGCTCTAAAGTATCTCCTTGGCAGATGGTTTGGGAAGGAATGGCCGCTAGTTCAGGAATCACACAGCCCCCACAAATCGAAGCGGGCAATACCGTGGTGGTCGTACAACCATTGTGGGTCGCCGTCAAGGTCACGGTCGTACCCTTGATGATATTGAATACCGCGTGGTTAGGCGCCTCCCCTACAATATTACCGTGGCTAGTGGTCAAGGTAGCCGCTTCGCTGATAATGGTAGCTATATCGTAGTAAGTAGCAAAGCAGCTCGGGCCACCCAAGTAAATCCAAGGCATGGGTTTGATGGTCAGCGTCACGGTTTGCGAATCACGGCACACGCCATTGAAAGCCACGAGTTTGTACTTATACACGCCAGCAGTGGTAGGCAAAGCCGTGAGGGTAGCCGTAGTTTGGCCGTTGAGGGCGGTGGTGGTAGGGTTAGCAGTACCGTTGTCGTTGTACCATTGCAGGCTGGCGGCTACGCCATTGGTAATATTGGCCGTCACCGGCGTCAGGGTATCCCCTTGGCAGATGGTTTGGGAAGGAATACTGGCCAAAACAGGTTTGACACACCCACCACAAATGGTATCGGCCAATACCGTAGTCACACTACAACCATGCGCAGAAGCCGTCAGGGTGACAGCGGTACCTTTGGGGATATTGAATACCGCATGGTTAGGAGCCGTACCTACAATATTGCCTTTGGTCGTAGCCAAAGTAGCCCCGTCGCTGATGATAACGGCGATGTCGTAGGTATTGGCAAAACAGCTGGGGCCACCCAAATAAATCCAAGGGAGAGGGCGGATGGTCAGCTTCACAGTTTGGGAACCAACGCAGGTATTGGTGGCGGTATTGGTAGCCACTACCTTGTATTGATACACGCCCGCTGTGGTGGGCAAGGCCGTCAAACTAGCCGACGTTTGACCGCTGATGGCGTTGGTATTGGCATTGTCGGTGCCGTTGTCGTTGTACCATTGATAAGTTACTGCTACGCCATTGGTGACGGAAGTAGTAACGGGATTAAAGCTGGCACCAAGGCAGATTTCTTGGGTAGGAATCGCCGCTAAGGTAGGATTCACGCAGCCCCCGCAGGTAGTGACAGGCAGTACGGTGGTGGTACTACAGCCTTGGGCGGTAGCTGTCAGGGTCACGGTTGTACCTCTGGTGACACCAGTGAGATAATAGTAAGGAGAGGCTCCGCTAATGGTACCTTGACTAGCAGTAAGCGTAGCACCCGCACTGACTTCGATAGGCAAGCCGTAGGTGAGGGTTTGACACGAGACCGACCCCTGAGCCAACCAAGGCGTAGGATTGATGGTCAACGTAACGGGAACGCGGGTACTGTGGCAAGGCGTGCCAGGAAGCTGCGCTTCTACGTAATAGGTTCCAGCAAAAGTAGGTGAGAAACTGGCACTGTTGGCCAAGAGCGGGATGCCACCCGTCGCCGCCGCATACCAGTGGTAGCTTTTTCCACTTTCTGTATTGACCGTAAAGGTAGGCAAGGTTTGGCCTTGGCAAATGGTGACATTGCTTGAGCCTTGCAAAGAAGGTGCCGCTACCGTGGGGCAAGTGCAGGAAGGAGGGTCTATGGTAATTTGGCGAGAGCAAGTACTTCCTACTTTAACAGTAGTAGATTTATTAATGGGAATGCCTGCTATTTGATACACATTAGAGCCAAGGTTTGAAACCGTTCCCAAGGTAGCTGTAGGTACACCGCTAGAAACACTAACCCGAGCAGTATAAGTCGTTAAGGAAGGATCACAGATAGGATAGCCACTTACTAATTGTAAGGAAGGTGTTGACGAAAAATTGACACTTCCATTTCTTACAGCAGATACACAAGCCCCAGACCGTGTTTGGAGAGTAAAAGAAATAGAAAAGCCGCTAGTTAGATTAGCAAGTTGAGAAGGCAGAGGAATCGCAATAGTATCAGGTGTCGTAATAGGCTGCCAACCCGTATCAACAAATCCATATCCTTCAGCTGCGGTATTAAAATTGATATTGTATTCGGTAGCAGCAGGAGAGGTATATTTAAGTCTGGCTACTAATGCATTCAAGCACACAGAACCACCAATAGTATTGCCCCCATTTAACTCTATAGAAGAGCTAATTGTAATACGAGTGTCTGTTGAATTTCTAGTGGTATTACCACATTCGGATATTTTGGTTATGACACAACGATAATAATTATTGTGGTCAGAAGCGGGAATACTATTTAGAGTGAGAGATGAAGAAGTTTCTCCCGAAATATTACTATAACTACCTGTTAAACCAATACGTTTTTGCCACTGATAAGTCAAATTTGTTCCTTCTGCCACAACAAAAAGAGTAGCTGATTCATTAGCACAAATATCTACAGAAGATGGTGTATTTTTTGTGATAACAATAACGTTTGGCCTACTAATAACGGTAGTGGTCTGTGTAGCCTGACAAGTAGCCGCTACTGCGCTGGCTACTACTTTGTATTTATAGGTTTTACCCGAACCCCATTGCGACGGCAAGTCCCCTAAAGTAGCAGAGGTCTGACCCACTATTGCATTATAATTTGGATTACCGGTCCCGTTATTGTTATACCATTGCCACGTCACTTGTATGCCATTGGCAACACTGGTTTGGATGGGTAAAGCTTCAGCCTCTTCACTACCACAAATAGTTTGATCTGGTATCGAGGCTATTATAGGTGCAGGTAACACCGTAATCGCTTGCGTGGCCGTTCCAATACAACCGTCTACATTACACGTAGCGGTATAAGTAGTAGTACTGCTAGGTGATACGGTAATAGAAGAGGCATTTTGTCCACCCGGCGACCAGAGCAAACTACCACCACTTTGGGTGTCTATTCCTACAAAAGTACTTTGTTGCCCCCTCACTGCCCCATACCATTGGGTTTGGGTATTCCCGTCAAAGGCATTGTTGGCCCCGTTGTGGGCAGTGTTAGCATCCCAGAAAAGACCATCACTAAATACGGCACCCGAAAGCTTGGTGCTACCACTGTAAAACTCAAGCTCCATCAATGCCCCGTAGCTGTTAGGCCCCGCCAATAAGCGAAGGTAACGGTAGTTGGTGCTGGTACTTATATCAAAGTGATTCCAACCGGGGTTGAGTTGTGGTAGCGGCTCGCGCAAGTCCGTCCAATTGATACGGTCGTTAGAGCCTTGGATGCGATGCCCCACATTCAATTCATACAGAGCATCTTGAGGATACAGGCTTACTTTGGTAAGTATCCCACCGCTTGAGATTGTAGAAGAAGCACAACCCGAAGCACTCAAAGTGACCGCCGTACCTTCGCAAATGGTGGTTTGGGTAGTCGTAATGATAGGGGTAGGTTTAGAGGCCGCTACGTTGATCACTACTGCATTAGAAACAGGGCTAATACAACCACCCACATTGCAGGTAGCAAAGTAAGTACCCGATTGGTTGGGAGAGAAAGTAACACTATTTCCACTTCCTAGCCCATTGCTCCAAGTAACGAGCGAGCCCGATGATACATCCATGCCGATATATGCGCCCGGACCCGCATTTTGACTCATCCAAAAGTTTTGAGTATTGCCGTCAAAAGCATTTTTAAAATCATAATCAGCATACGCATTGGCGAAAATTCTTCCATCGGAGAAAAGAGTTCCCGAGAGTTTTTGAGTACCCGCATAAAATTCTATTTCGGCGATTTCTCCACGACCACCTGGCGCACCTACGTAGCGCAAATAGCGATAAGGAGTAGTGTTGTTGATAGTGATGTCGTTCCAACCAGCCGCTAAAGTAGCAAGTGGCCCCGCCAATACGCTCCAATTGACCATGTCTTGGGAGCCTTCTATGTAGGCTCCAGTATGGGCGGTGGCTCGGTCTACATCTCTTGGAAACACCCTGACTTTAGTAAGAGTAGGCAGCTGCTCTTCAGAGGTCATGGTGCAACCTGTAGCGGTCAGGGTTACACTTTCGCCCGGACAAAGGTTGAGCTTACTAGCCGTCACCGTAGGGGCAGTACCTTCATGAATAGTGAGCGTTACCGTTTGGGCACTCAAGCAGTTATCTCCCGCAATACTACCCATACCCCTAGCCACAACGCGGTATTTGTATATCCCTGCTGCAGTAGGTAAAGCAGTAAGGGTAGAAGTAGTTTGGCCTACGATGAGATTGGTATTGGCATTAGCCACCCCGTTGTCGTTGTACCATTGCCAAGTAACAGGGACATTATTAGTAACCTGGGCAGTTACGGCCTGAAAGCTAGCACCTTGACACACAATCTGTGAAGCTAGAGGAGCCAATTCAGGTTGTATACAGCACGAAGCTTTTTTGACAATGGCAATCGTATTTGAAATTTTTCCTTGAAGACAACTTAAACCACAAAATACCTGAAAGAAGGTAGTATCTGCCTGCAGGTCATTGTAGGTAAGTGTCCGTGTATTTTGAAGGTTACTAATAATATTAGCACCCGTACCATTAGAATTATTAGAAACCCAAAAACGGGTATTGAATTTTGTATTGCAGCCCGATATGGATAATGTAAAACTACTATCAGGGCAAATTTCTGTTTTAGTGGCAGTTAAAGTAGGCGCAGGATATTTAGGATTCACAATCACGTCAATGGCCACGCGTACCCCTTGGCAAGCTGAAGTGGCTTTACAAGCCACGTAGTAGGTTGTGGGCTGGCTGAGCACAGGAGTGGTGAAAGAGGCAGTAGTAGCCAAAATAGAAGTGCTAGTGGCACTGCTATACCAAGCATAAGCATCGCTCCCTGTTCCGCATCCCGAAGCCGTCAAAGTAGTACTCCCCACTGTGTCACAGATGGTAATTACACTATGAGCAACGTTAGGAATCGGTGGACTTTGGGGGTTAACAGAGATAGTAACTTTTTGGGTGGAATCCGAAATACACCCGTCAAGATTGCAAGCCACTCTGTATACAGTCGTAGCTGTAGGGCGTACTATCATCTGATTACCGTTGACAATACCGTTATTAGGTATCCAAATGATACTTCCTCCAATACAACCAGAGGCATTCAATACACTGCTGTCACCTGCACACACAAACGTACGCGTAGCTCCTACAACCGGGAAACTAGGTATGGCCTTGACGGTCAATTTGACTACTTGGCTGACAAAAGTGGAATCGTAAGGATTGATGATTTTGATGCGGTATTCGTGTACGCCCACTTCTGTAGGCAAGGCTGTTAAGGTAGGAGAGGTCTGTCCAGGAATGGCTTGGAAGTTAAAGAAAGCCCCTATGACTTCCCACTGGTAGTTCACCAATTGATTCTTATTCTCTACTTCCGCCACAACTGGCTGAAAGGTCTGTCCAAAACAAATGCTTTGGTCGTTGAGCGAACTAGTAGTAGCGAATTTTGGAATATTAGAGGAGCATATACGGAAGGTAATAGGAGCACTGGTAGTGGAATCTTTACAGCCATTTACTGTTTGAGTAACACTCACCGAATAGGTGTCAACAACAGATGCGATAAGGGTATTGGTAGGCCCTCCATTGCTACTTAAATTTGCTCCTGTACTCGGCTGAATCTTCCAACTATAAGTAGCACCCGGAACCGATACCACACTCAAACTAATGGGGGTAGAAGTACAAGCCAACGTATTGCCAGTAATGGTGACGGCACTAATCGTGGTCGTAGGCTCTACCAAACTGATACTAGCGGCGGTAGATACACATACTCCCACACCAGCAGTAATGTTGGAATAATTACCTGGAGCAAGGTTGTTTATTTTAATTTGTCCTGAGGCATTGGCGGTGTATACCTGCGTGGTAGGCGCTGTCGACGAGGTGCTGCCACTCTGTCCTACGCTATAACTGTACTGAATAAGATAATTTCTAAAAGGAACAAGGCCACTCAAGGTAATGCTTCCGTCATTGGTATTACAGCCCGTAGGATTGGTAGCCGAAACACTAAAACTGGGCGTTTCACTCACACTGACCGAATGAGAAGTAGCCGTGATACAATTGTTGTATGCTTGAATCACATTCACCGTGTAATCACCTACCGCTGAGGTGGTCAAGTGGGTGGTAGCAGAAGAAATATCCACGAGTGTAGCTCCTGCCGAAGAAGGCGTGACACTCCATAGGTAGGAAGCACCTGGTTGGCTGGCTACATTCAATTCGATAGAGCTACCCGTACAAGCCAGCGTGGAGCCACTAATCGCACTGATAGGCGTACTGGTTGGATCAGAAAGTGTAGTACTTTTCTGTACCGAAACGCAGCTACCGTGACTTGTTTGTAAGACATACACGCCTGCCCCTAGGCTCGAAAGTAGAATTTGACCCGAGCCGTTAGCGGTATAATTAGCAGTAATGGGGAAAGTACTCTCATTTTTTACATAACTAACCGCATAGCTAACCGAAGGTAAAAGACCCGTAAGCGTGATGCTACCATTTTGGCCTTGACAGGTAGTGGGATTCGTATTGGTAAAGTTAAAATTAGGTCGTGCGTTACAAGTAATGGTTATGTTAGCACTAGAACTACAGCCTTGTAAAGTTTGGGTAACAGTGACTACATAGGAGCCTGCGGAGGCTACTTCCAAGGTATTGCTAGCAGCGGAAGAGTTGCCTAACGTAGCGCCCGCAGTAGCCACATTCCACGTATAAGTAGCTCCTGCTACATTGGTAACACTCAAATTGACGGTGGTTCCTTCGCAAACAGTAGTCGCGCTGGCCGTCACTGCACTAATGGCAGGTATAACAGGGTCTGCTAATACGGCACTGGCTGCGTTAGAAGTACACCCCCCTAAAGTCGCTGTAATTGCGGTATAATTGCCAGCCGTCAGTCCCGATAAGACCAGTTGACCACCATTATTGGCTTGCAGGTTAGCGGTGGTAGGCCCCCCCCCATTCTTGACATAACTGATGCCATAGGTAGTATTGGCCGTCAGCCCACTCAACGTAATACTACCCGCCCCATTACAGGTGATAGGATTGACACTGGCGAGACTAAAACTAGGTTTACTAGCGGAGATGGTACGGGAGGTAGACGAGCTACAACCATTAACAGTTTGAGTAACCGTCACCGTATACGTACCAGCGACATTGGCGACAAAACTGGTTGCGTTTGCGTTGGGACTGCCCAAAGTAGCGCCCGAAGAAGGGCTCACACTCCATACATAAGTAGCCCCTGATACATTGGTAACGCTTAAACTAAGTGAGTTTCCTACACAAATGGCCGAAGTAGCTGGGGAGATATTACTCACGCCTGTGGTTTGGGCGGGGTATAAAGAAATACTTTTGGAATCCGAAATACAACCATTTTGGGTGGCGGTAATTTGGGTATAGCTACCAGCAGTTAAGCTACCAATGGTAATGCTTCCGCTTGCATTAGAAGTAATCGTTGTGGAAACAGGGGTTGTATTTTTAAGATAATTAATAACATGCGATGTATTAGGCGTCAGCCCTTCCAAAGTAAAGCTCCCATCACTGCTGATACAGGTAGTAGGAGCTACGGAGCTGAGGGTAAAATTGGGTTTGAGGATTGAAATGCTACGACTGGCTGAGGCACTACATCCTACCACGGTTTGCGTGACTGTGACGGTATAATTTCCCGAAGTAGAGGCACTCAAGGTATTCACATTGGTAGTAGACGAGCCTAAAGTAGCTCCTAAAGAAGGACTAACGCTCCATGTATACGTTGCCCCTGAGGTGTTGGTAGCAGTCAGGGTAGTGCTGGCTCCCACACAGATAGAAGTAGAAGATGCCGACAGCGTGGGTGCGGCTGGACTAGGATCCGTTAAGTTGATACTGGCCGATGACGAACTGCAACCATTTAGGCTTACTTGAATACCAGTATAACTACCTTTGGTTAATCCTGCTATGGTAATACTACCTGAGCCGTTGCTGGTTAAGGTAGTGGAGATTGCGCTTCCACTATTTTTACTGTAATTGACGGTATAAGCAGTGTTAGCGGCTAATCCTTGAAGCGTGATAGTTCCCTCGGTACCATTACAGGTAGTAGGATTACTTCCAGAGACGCTGAAAGAAGGAATCGGGTGAACTGTTACCGAACGACTAGCCTGAGCCGACCAAGTGGTTCCACATTGATTAACATCAGCGACCCGAAGTTGATAATTTCCGCTAGCATTGACAAAGATGCTTTGTGAAGTGCTACCATTATTCCAATCGTATAAGTTATGGGTCGTTGCAGAAGAAAGCGTCACGCTACCGCCTTGACAAAAAGTAGTGGCTCCACTCGCATTAATCGTAGGGATAGGGGGTGCATTGGGAGCGTAGAGGGTAGTGACATAAAAGGAGGTCTCTGCCGACCAGCTAATACCACATGAATTGCTATAGCCTCTCCTTACTTTATATTCACCCCCAGCACTTAAATTACCCAATGTAGAACCGTACCCAATCACGTTACCGTCTTTTATCCATTCATAATTACTATAGCCTCCGCCCGTTTCTAAGCTAAAGGTGCTTCCGTTACAAAAACTGCTAGGTCCTGTAATAGAAGGAGTAGAAGGTGGAATTGGTAAGCTAATAACATTTACATAAGTGCTAGCGGCGTTGGACCAAGTAGTGCCACATTCATTAGAAGCGGCTCCTTCTACCGAATAGGTACCCGTTCCGCCCACGGTAATATTTGAAGAGTTACTTCCTGTATTCCAACGATATTGACTGTGTCCACCGTTGGCGTAGAGAGTTACATTGCCTCCATTACAAAATTCAGTACTACCGCTAGTTGTGATAGTGGGAGTAGTCGGAGGATTTGGAGGGTAATTGACTGACACCCAAACGCTGGCGGCATTAGACCAATTAAGCCCACATTCATTACTAGCGCCTCGTCTTACCTCATAAGTACCCCCGCTATTGACATTGTACAGTTCATGGGAATTCCCGACGACATTACCGTCTTTTTTCCATTGATAATCGCTATAACCATGTTCCGTATTTAAAGTAACACTTTGCCCATTACAAAAGCTAGTGGGTCCTCCAATACTAGGAGTAGAAGGTGCTTCAGGAGCATGCCGCTCAGTCACCGTAAAATACGATTCACCTGACCATGCCACACCACATTCATTGCTGTAGCCAACTTTTACCCAGTAGGTTCCTCCCGATTGTACATAGATATCTGGAGAGGTACTTCCATTACTCCATTGGTACGTATTATATTGTTGTTGTACCGAAAGACGGACTCCTCCTTGTCCCGCACAAAACCGGTCTGAACTCGCATCTATTTGGGGGGGAGCAGGCGGTGTTATTGCCGAAATTTCAGTAAACCAGATTTCATTGCCAAATGTTGAGGAACAAACATTGTTATCTCTTCTTTTTACCCTTTGCTCTGTGCCATTACATTCTCTTGTACCTGGTATATCTTCATAGTTATCCCTTTTTTCTTCTGGAGAAGCACAGCCACATGCATCTATTAAATCCCCCGCAATGGGAGAGGCATTGTAAGTAGGAGAGCATTTATTTATATCAAACTTAGCTTTATGCTTTGCCCTACCAACACAAACGGTTTCATACTCGCTTTGTTGCCAATCGCCATTGGTATTACTAGATTGGAAAGTAGCAGTAGGACTAAAAGGCCCTGCAAAATCACCTGTATTGGGACAACCATCCACAATCCACCTAGCGCGATAAGTTTGAGTGGTTACTCCTGAAACTGCTGAAATACAAAGGCCGGGATTGCCTTCATTGCCTAATCCCCAGTTATTTTCCCACTGTGGCTTATGATACCATTCGCTGCCGTTAGTGATGTGCAAATTTACGCATCCTTGATTGGGACATATCTCAAAATAAGTACCATTTAAACTTGGCGCATTTCCCGTAGCAGTTCTAGCGTGAATAAAGACACCTGCTTCATCTCCGTACATTCCAGAACAAAGATTGTTATCTATGCATCTAAATCGATAATTTCCAGAAGAAGAAACGGTAATGCTATTCCAACCAGTCGACCAATAGCCATTGCCATTGTTCCATTCAAAACTCTGACAGTTTGACACCGTAATTGTTGTAGAGGTGGAAGCCCCATTGAATCCGCTACATACATAGTCGGAAGACAAAGAAATATTTGGAGTAGGAATATTACAAGCATTAGCTAACCGAGTTGAATTGTGAGCTACTGCATCAGATAATGTTGGAATCGTTAAAAGAACCTCTCCTTTCTTCTCAAAAATACTAGAAGCATTTCCATCCTTAGGCCCTCTCAACAGCATAAACGAGGGGGATATATCAGAACGCGATAAAAAACCTTTGATTGTGTATTGAACGGGCTGGTTAGGGGTAGTTAAAGTAGCGCCGATATAGTCATAGTAATCCCCCCCTGTTTGCACAAAACCTTCAGGTAAAATCAATTTGAGAGAAAAAGATTTTTGTTCATCAAAAACAAAAAAAGCACTTGGTGGAATAGGTAACAGCTCTGCCCTAATGGTGATTTCAAATTCCTCTCCTAGTTTAACACTGTCTTTACTTGCCCGCATCGTAAAACGAACAGGATCTAACCCAAAAATCTGTTGCCACAAAGAATATTGAGTTAAATTAACACCCATATGAGGGCTACCTAAACTTGTGAAAATAGTTCTTGAAGTGGGATTTTCTTCAGTAGTAGGCTTTGCCAGCACAAAGCTAGAAATGACGCTAACAAATGCTACACTCAGCAGCAGAGAGAGTAAACGATGTTTCATAAATCAATGTAAGAAACCCTACTTCAATAGGTTATGGTAAGAGGAATTATCTTACATTGAGTCTAAAAACGTGCCACTTTAAAAGATATATTTTTTAAAAAATTATCAAGCGGCAAAACGATCAGTTAAAGCATTGATACACAAGCTTAAAAAAAATACTAAAAGACATATCAACTACCTAACATAGAATATAAAAACATAATTATGGTACGTTTTTTGTTCCATAAAATCATAATATATATTCTCTACTTTATCAAATTCATACCAATCTCAGAACATATTTATATACTAGATATAATTCAAAATTCTTGCAAAAAACACGTCTTTAAATATTTGCATTGTTTATGATTTCATTTACACTTTCTTCATTAGTATCCATAAAAATCTAACTTCTAATAATTTTTAGCTTTGAAAAGTGCTACAAATCAAATTGTAATGTATGTCTATGAAAATGCTTTGATAGTCTTTGGGTTGAGTTCAGTAGACAGTCATTAGTAAAGTTTCGAAAAATCCTCAAAAACATTTTAAAAACTCAATAAATCCTGATAAAATCAAATTTCATCTAACTTGTTTTAGGTGCAAGAGGTAGCATCTTTTTGAAAGAAACATTAACTATATTTAGTAAGGATGAGGTTTTGCGCAGGTTCCTAAGTGCTTTGGGGAATTGAGGATAGAGAGAGTAAAACATGTAAAGTAGATCAAATGTAAGTTAAGAAATAGTATATTTTCGTTCACTTTCTTTGGAATTAAAGGTTTTACAAGAAAAATCAGCACAACAACATTATACCCGTTCGGCAAAATTTAAAAAGTTAACTACTCTCCAAAAATCCCGCATAAACATCTTTATAACAAATTGATTCATAGCTACTTATCTACAATATCGAAAATTAACAATCATCCTAGCGACCTAATTTTTCTACGTTTGCGAACAACGAACTACTTTTCCACAATTAATACTAACCAAAAAAGGGTGCCTTAATGAACAAAACGTATATAATTGAAAGAGCCTGCTAATCAAGTTTGTAGAAAAATAAGGTCTTTTAACCACTTGGCGAAAAAATACAAATATTCAATTATATAGAAATAAAAGTCTTTTAGCATGAAATATGATGACTGTCGCAAAATGGTTTAATGATCGTAATTATCCCCCCTTTAGGTAATGAATAGACCATTTTTAAAAGCCACCCAAAAAAGCTGACACGATAAGAAAATACAGAAGGGGATAATAAAGTGAAGAGTCGTATACCCAAATGGCCAAAATCTCTAATTTCAGGTATCTTTTATAGACAAAGCTGCCTAGCTTTGAATTGTACCTTCTATTATACTTAAGAAGATAAACTTCTCCATTTATAGAAAAGTAATCCTCTACGGCATATGCGCATAGATATTTACTAGAATAACATGATAATAATTATTAGGTACACTCCCTACTTCTTGCCAAAAAACAACCATACATCCATCTTGTAGAAATCGGCAAAGGTTTTGATGCTGATATACCTTAGTCCAAGGGCCTTCCTGATGTAAGACATTCGTTGACGGGCATAGCCTTCCGCATAGATTTTGTTGCGCAAAAGAAACTTCTCATTCACCTCGGCAAACATCCAACTTTCATCAGCAAGATTTAAACTAGCTTGTGACATACTTCTTTTAAGGGTTATTAATCAGCATAATTAGTACTTCAAAAATACACACTTAAACGTGTACTTCAATAGACTTATTCAATCTTTCTCTTCAAAAACGTATAGCAACCGACGTAATGTTACGTAAGGATACGTAATGTAACGTAATGATACGTAATGTAACGTAAGGGGCACCGATACAAACTATATACTATCACCCGACCTTTGAGAAAAAAACAGTCTCCACGATGATGGATGTATCTCAAAGCAAACCCTTCACAGAACATCGCCTTCTCAACGAACGTTGTAGCGAACTTCTGAGCATAAGAATAGGCAAAACTACCCATGAAAAGATTAGAACATTGGCCGAAACCACGGCCACTAGTCCTCACCAAATCGTGCGCCAACTGCTCGCCGAAGGCGTAGAACCACCCCCACCACCTGCCCCACTCACCCCACAGCAAGAAGCCTACCAAGCCTTTTCCAATCCTTCGATTAAGGCCGCTATCAAGAGCCTAGCCCAAGGCTTAGAGACTGGAAAAATTGCCGTCAACACGACCGAAATCATCACCCATTTTCTAACCTTTTGCCCCACTTCATGAGACTTGTCATTGTCAACCAAGAAAAGGTGATTACCTACGATTTTGGGGAGTTTACCGAAGAAGAAGCGCAGGCTTTTTTTCGGGATGCCATTCAGGCCCTCAAATTCCGCCAACAATTCCCCCTAACAACCATTCAAAACGAGGTTCAGTTGAGGTTATTGACCGACACCTTTGCCAAAATGGGACTTCTCAATGCCAACCCCGAAGCCATACAGGAATGGATGAGACCCTATATCTCTAACGAAATCCAACGCTTGCTCAAGCGCGAAAATACCGCCCAAAAAGCCCGTCGAATCATCGACGAAACCAAGGGCAAAGCCTTCGACTGGCTCAAAATGAAGCTAGTAGACGGCCTTTCTAAATTCTTCTCCAAATTCATAAACCGATTCAACCGATGAATCAATTTCAAAACCTTCGCGATCAGTGGTTAGGCGCAGTGGCACAGGACACTTTGGACACGGCCAAAACCGCCTTTTCAAAAATCCTCGCCGAAAAGCCTGCCGAGCTTCCCCCTCCAAGTACGCCACCCACCCCACCAGAGGCTTATCAAGCGCCTACCCCCATCTTTCAAGCTCCAGTACCGCCGCCAAATACGGTGGCCGTAGAGCAATTTTCGCGTCAAGCACCGACGCCGCCAATGTATGCCTATCCTCCCCAACCTATGTATGGAATGCCTACGCCTTACATGCCACCCCCACCGCCCCCACGCTACAAAGTGGACGAGGAAAAGATGCGTAGCATGGCCAAATGGAAAGCCACCGTCAACCTCAAATACGTCGAAACCGCAGGTAGATTTGCCCGTAGCCTCGTGGGGGCATTGGCCGCTACCAATGCGATGGTAGAGATGGTAGAAAGAGCCGAAAAACTCGACACTACCCTTACCCAAGAAGAGCTGGCAATGATTCCGACCCTGCGCAAAGCAGTCGAGAAAAGAAGGACTATTGAGCAATCCAAAACGCACATTCTTTCCGATGATGATATGCGCAATATCTACGAAGAACTCATTTTTCAGGAGATGTGGGACTTGAACGAGCGGGGCGAACTCCGCCTCGAAGACCCTAGAGATTTTCTCAAAAACTACATCCTTCTCACGGGAGCCGAGATTGTAGAATCAGGTAAGGAGGTCATTGTAGAAAAAATATCGGGTGCGGTGGGCAGTGTCAAAAACAAATTTTCTAAGAAAAAGTAATGAACGCAAAGGGTAATATATGGCTTGCCGTGGGTAAGCGAAATGTGGGCAAAACCTACACCGCCTTGCAGTTGGCTACTGAATTTTCAATTAGGGGGTCAGTACGCAAGCATATTCTTGTGTACGACCATACCAACAACTCTAGTTACAACACCCACAACTTAATTCCCCTCACCTTAGAGCAAATCATCTATCTGCTACCCTTGCAACAAGAACCCATACGCGGCATCGTGAGGGGCGTAGAGATTGACGAATTTTGTGAAGCCGTGACCCATCACGTCAGCAAAAGCAGTATCCTTTTTGATGATTGTGGGGTGCTTTTTCGGGGCAATCTCACCATAGCCCGCGAAAAACTCCTCAAAACGCCCAAAAACAACGGCAATGAGCTGATTTTCCAAGCCCATAGCATCCGCGAAATCGCCCCCGCCCTGCTCGAACAAGCCAATATGTACATCCTCAAGCAGACCGTGGACGACCCCGAAAACCTACCCCCAAAGCTCATTGCAAGGCGCGAAATAGGGCATTTGCTCACGGAGGTGATTCGGGAAAACTACACGCTCGAATCCAACCAAAAATGGGCTACCCGTATCTACGACACCGAAGATGATGAAATCTGGATTCCTGACTCAAACGGTGACTTTACGATTCACCGAGGCGAAGACTATTTCCCTTTTTCTTACAAAAACAAATACCTCCAATGACCTTCACCGACGACCTTTCAAAAACGAGCCTCGAAGTACTAGAAGCCATGCGGAAAGAGGCACAAAGCAGTCTCAAGCACCTGAAAAAAAATCCCGAAACGCCCATTACGGTGGTGGCTTTGTACCACTTGGGCAAGGGAAAAATCTTCAGCGTACAATCCAACCTACCCCATGAGTTTGTAGCAATCGAACTCGAAAGAATCCTTACCGAAATCAATTTTGCCATCCAAAACCGCACAAAAAAACCATGAATCAGCAACTTCAAAATCAGTATTTTCAGCAAATGCCTCCGCTGCAACCCTCTTACGCTCAAGCTGACGAAGAAACCCCCAAAGAAGAACGCTCAACCTCTTTTTTCTGGATTGTTTTTTGGGTTTTTGTCTTGGTAGGATTGGCATTGTCGGCCTTTTATTTTGGCATTTTGCTTCCTGCCTTATCTAAAATCATGGTCAAGGTCAATGGCCTCACCACCCACCAAAAGTCTCCCATTATCTACGAAGTGGTTCCGGTAAAA
>NZ_AUIF01000032.1 GCF_000423565.1 Runella zeae DSM 19591
GAAAATAAGAGAAAAACTAAATTCAGAAGAAGGAATCAAACATCGAAAACAACGACCCCAAGATGTAGAAGCCACCTTCGGGCAGATAAAATCCAACCACAACTTCAAAAGGCTACGTCTAAAAGGCTTAGCTAAGGTAGAAATTGAAGTTGGGCTGGCTTGTATTGCCCACAATCTGAGGAAAAAAGCCTATAAAGATGCCCCAAAGAACGAAAAAGTGAAAAATAAACCGCAGAAACAGTCGAAATTGCAAAAAACAACCATTTTATCTTTACCACAACAAAAATTTAGACAAAATCAGCCGCTTGCTGCTTAAAATCAAAGAGACCGTCCCAAAATTGCTTTTGAGACGGCCTCTTTTTTTACAATATTTTATATTTTATGGACTTAAACCGTTATTCTTCGTTTGCGTCCAAGCACTTCCCACCTACCCGTTGACTCCTGATTTTCAATCACGTACGCTTCATCATAGAGATTCACCGTAGGACACACATGGTAGGGTACGCCATACAGCACGTGTCCTACTTGGATGCTATCCCAATCCTGCACTTTTATCACTCCATGTTCCTCACTTTGTCCGATAAGTTCGTAGTTTTCCAAATTCAGAAACCTGATTCGGCGGTCTATGGGATTTTCAGCCGCTACTGATTTATGTCCCATATCGACCGTAATAAGCCCCTTCTGAGGTTTGGAGATAACTCGCGTCAGTACCAGAGCTGCATATTCGAAAGGCTGTTCGGAGAGTTTGTCGCCGTATCCCCAATCCCACAACACGCAGGTACCCGGACTACAATACGTCTCTCCATGCAACGCATGTACCGTAAACGAGGGAGTTCCTCCAGCCACTACCAAAGGCTTGGGGAGATTTGAGTTGGATATTGCCTCCAAAAAATGTTCTACATCCACAAACCCACCTTCAACTTCTGCCTTTCTAGCTTCAAAATCAGTGGCTCGGATATGCCCATCATAGATGTGTAGTCCGTGACATTGGAGATGAGGCAGCGAATGCAACTTTTTATACAAATCCAAAATAGAAGCATCAAGCGGATGTCCTGAGCGATCCATGCCGTTGTTGACGTCCAAAAACACATCACTTGTCAACTGAGCCGCCTCAAAAACAGCACTGTGAGCCTCTGCTATATCTTGAGAATCAATAAGAGAAGCAAAGAATACATCAGGGTACAATCTACGCAATGCCACCAAACGGTCGATTTTGGGACCTACCAACTGATGTGCGATTACTACATGTTTGGCCCCCGCAATAGCTGCCATTTCGGCCTCGCCGATAGTCGCACATTTGAATTTGGTGATTCCTTTAGCCAACATCAATTTCACAACTTCGGGCATTTTGTTGGTTTTAATATGGGTATAAAGACGGTCAGCGTCGCCTGCTATTGCGATCATCTTGTCGATATTGTCAATTACCCTTTCTTTATAAATAAGTAAAGAGGGCGAATCAAGCTGCGATTCGTTGCGAAGGTGATACCACTGATTTTGACTCATATTTTTATAGAAGTTGTACTTAATCAAAAATTACGTCTTTAAGTTATTTTTCAAGCTGATGACGAACTAGAAACTATGTTATCGTTTCATTCTATTCTGTTTCCAATTTTTCGTAAGGATATACGCACAGTTATAAATAAACCAAGAACTTTTCAAAAACATCTACTGTATATCAGCACCTTACGCACACACTTTGCTTGTTTTTTCTTATAATTTTGGGATATAAACTGATTTTATACCCAAACACTCCCTCAAAGTTAATAAATTTGTTACGTCAATCGGGCACTTATTCTCCAGTCACATACGTATCAAAGAAGTCCCCATAAATCTTTAAAAACCATTTGTCTATGTCACTTAATTCAGCCGTATTAGAGGAACCTTTGTTGGTTGAAGATCCCCATCGTTTTGTACTATTTCCAATCAAACATCATGATATTTGGCAGTTTTATAAGAATCATGAGGCAGCTTTTTGGACCGCAGAAGAAATTGATTTAGCACCCGACCTTCAAGATTGGGAAAAACTCAATGACGGTGAAAGGCACTTTATTTCGCACGTGCTAGCATTTTTTGCTGCATCTGACGGTATCGTCAACGAAAACCTTGCTGTCAATTTCTTGAAAGAAGTTCAGTATGCCGAAGCCAAATGCTTCTACGGTTTTCAGATTGCGATGGAAAACATCCACTCCGAGACCTACTCTTTGCTTATTGATACTTACATCAAAGACCCTATCGAAAAAGATAAAATGCTCCGCGCTATCGATACTATTCCATGCGTGCAGAAAAAGGCCCAATGGGCTTTGCGTTGGATTGCCAACGGCTCGTTTGCGGAGCGTCTCATTGCTTTTGCCGCCGTAGAAGGTATCTTTTTCTCAGGCTCATTTTGTTCGATATTCTGGCTCAAAAAACGTGGCCTCATGAAGGGGCTATCATTTTCTAATGAGCTTATCTCACGCGACGAAGGTCTACACCGCGATTTTGCTTGTTTGCTTTATACCGATCACATTGTCAACAAGTTGCCAGAAGAAAGCATCTATAACTTAATCAAAGATGCAGTGGCGATTGAGCAAGAATTTGTGACAGATGCTCTTCCCGTGTCTTTGATTGGGATGAATGCCACCCTTATGAATCAGTACATTGAGTTTGTGGCCGATCACTTATTGGTGTCGCTTGGTTTACAAAAAATCTACAATGCCACCAATCCTTTTGATTTTATGGATATGATATCGCTCCAAGGAAAGACCAATTTCTTTGAGAAAAAAGTGGGTGAATACCAAAAAGCAGGTGTCAAAAACTCTACTAAAGAGCGCGAAGCCCAACAACTTAGCTTTGATGTAGAATTTTAATAGAAAACCCTGCCAACGTTTTGAACGTTGGCAGGGTTAAAAAGAAAACGCAGGCAACGTCGCGATAAAAGAAACGCAGGCAACGTTTTGAACGTTGCCTGCGTTGAACGTTACACGTTTATAGAAAACCTTGGGCAACGTCGCAAGAAAAAAAACAGGCAACGTTGCCTGCGTTAAGCATAGGAATGAAAATTGCACGTTTATCGGTATCCCAAGGTCTTGTTCATTTCTTGTATTATAAATCCAAAATCTTCAGGATTGCTTTCAAAATCCAAGTTGTTGACATCGATTGTAAGCAAAGGCCCGTCGATATAATGTTGGGCAAAATTTTCGTATAGTCCATTCAGATTCAACAAGTATTCGTCCGTGATACTCTGTTCAAAATCTCGTCCACGTTTCTGAATCTGACGACGAAGTTTGGGTAAGTCAGCTTTCAAATACACAATTACATCAGGCGCTTGGATGGTATTGGTGATGGTTTCGTAAAGCATCAAGTAGTTTTGATAATCACGAGCTTCCATCATGCCAGTATCAGCTAAGTTTTTGGCAAAAATAAAGGCATCTTCATAGATGGTGCGGTCTTGCACTACCGTCTGATAGTGCATAGAGCGAATCTTCTGCGCTTGTGAAAAACGACTATTGAGAAAGAATACCTGTAAGTTGAACGACCATCTTGCCATGTCTTCATAAAAATCAGCTAAGTAAGGATTACCTTCTACTGCTTCATAAAGTACATCCCATTTGTAGTGTTCAGATAATTTGCGGGCAAGTGTGGTCTTACCTGCGCCAATGTTTCCAGTAATTGCAATATGCATTGGGGTAAAAGATTAACCGTTAGAGTAGATTTGTTTTTAAGATTAGAGTACAATATTGAGACGTATAAATATACGAAAACGACACAAAAATAATCAGATTTTAAGCTTTTTGTTTGAGTTATGACTATCATCAACTTTTGACTGCTGATAAATTTGTATTTTTGCCGGAACCTTATCGTTCTGTTTTATTTTACTAACTAACAGAAAAGCAGAGACAAAGCCTATCCCAACTTGTAGCAATGTCGCTGCTTCCAAATGAATAAAAGTTTTTTGTGATGAAACCATATAGTGTTCTCTTGTATTATCAATACGTGCCCATCGAAGACCCAGAAAGCTATCGAGAAGCTCAGCACGAATTTTGTGTAAAAAACAATCTCCTTGGCCGCATCATCATCGCTCCCGAAGGGCTTAATGGTACGGTTTCGGGCTTAAATGAAGATTGCCAAGCTTATATGCAATGGGTCAAGGAAGACCCTCGTTTTGCCAGCATCGACTTTAAGGTAGAGCACCACGAAGCACACGCCTTCCAAAAGCTTCATGTACGGCTGAAAGAGGAAATCGTCAATTCGGATTTGCCGGTAGACCCGCTCAAACAAACCGGTATTCATCTCGAACCTGCGGAGTTTAAGCAGCTTCTCAAAGAAGACCCCAATCTGGTGGTAATTGATATGCGCTCCAATTATGAGCACAGCGTCGGGAAGTTTAAAGGGGCGATTACCTTTGATATGGAAAATCTCCGCGAACTCCCCGAACATATCCAAGAAATCGAACACCTAAAAGGACAAGGTAAGAAGATAGTGACCTATTGTACAGGTGGTATCAAGTGCGAAAAAGCCAGCGCTTATCTGCTCGACCAAGGTTTTGACAATGTATATCAGCTCCACGGTGGCATCATCAAATATGGTTTAGAAGCCGGTGGAGAGGATTTTGAGGGAAAATGCTACGTGTTTGACAATCGCCTCACGGTAGATGTCAATCAGGTAAACCCTCAGGTGATTTCAAAATGCTACGTCTGCGGCACTCCTTCCGACCGCATGGTCAACTGTGCCAACAATGAATGCAATATCCATGTACCGATGTGCGAAGATTGTGGCTGGAAAATGGAAGGTGCCTGCTCCGAGGAATGTAAATGCAGCCCTCACAAACGCCCCTACAATGGTACAGGCTATTACCCCAAAAAGAGCGACCATTATACGCCGCTGCAAGGTTTAAAAAGCTTCAAAAAGTCGATGAAAAAGACAGAAGCCTAAAAACAACCCTGCCAACGTCTGGAACGTTGGCAGGGTTTAGTTTTCATCCCTGAATCAACTCAAACAGAGCCTTAGCAAAGTCTACTCGTAGGTTTTTATCTGCCAAATCTATGTACAAATCCGAATACACTACATATTGATTTTTGTCTATATCGGTTTTCAAGACAAAATTTAGATTGTGCACTTCAGCCGATTCAACAGTTCTTCTTCCGGCCTTAATCGCCTCTGTGTAATCTGTTGTAGTTACAAAAAGATAACCACCGTTATCAAGTTGCTGAATATGCTTGATAATAAAATCACCCAGCCCATTCTTTGTCATAGCGAGATACGGCTGTAGGGCCGTTGCTACATCTGGATTTTTAATATCTGTTCGTTGCACACTTATATCCAAGGAGTCTGCAAAAGCTTCTCCCACAGCGGGGTCTTTTTTGAGTTGTTTTACTAAGCTGCCCGTCCCAGCTTTTGTTCTCATATTCTGAAAAAGTCGATAGCCTAAATAAACCGCAGCGGCGGAGGCCAGAAGCATTGTTTTTGTAGTCATTGTAGTTGGTAGAGTTTTAAGTTAAGTATTTGCTATTGTAGGTTGTGTATCCCTACCAACGTTTGGAACGTTGGCAGGGGTTAGTATCAAAGCCCTTCTTTTCTCAAAATGGCTTCCGCTTCGGTATCATCGTACTGACGAATCAGTTTTTTCAAGTCTCCCAACAACTGCTGCCTAATCTTCTGATAGGCAGGATTGGCATACTGATTTTTTAGCTCTTCAGGGTCTGTTTTAAGATCATACAGCTCCCAATATTCACCATCATTATAAAACCGAATCAACTTATAGCGATCAGTACGAATCCCAAAATGCGTTTGTACACTGTGCTCGGCGGGATATTCGTAATAGTGATAATAGGTTGATTTTCGAGGTGTTTTACTAAAAAAGGATTGCCCTTGCATGTCTTTGGGCACTGCTACGCCTGCTTCTTCCAAAATCGTAGGCGCAAAATCGGTATTGTTGTGAATTGCTCGGTCGATGGTACCAGGCTTGATGCGTTTAGGATTACGAATCAGCATCGGCATATGATGCGACTCTTCGTACATAAAACGCTTGTCGAACCAGCCATGTTCACCCAAATAAAAACCTTGGTCAGAAGAATAAACCACGATGGTATTGTCGGCCAAACCTGCCTTGTCTAAATAATCCAAAACCCGCCCTACATTGCGATCGAGAGAGAGAATGGTCCCTAAGTAATCTTGCATATAACGCTGGTATTTCCATTCATCAAGCGCACGTCCCGTAGGATTTTTCTTTTTAAAATCAGCCGTTACTTGGTCATAATACGCCAACCATGCCTTACGCTGTGCAGGATTCATTCGTTTTACAAAAGCATCATCGGCGGCATCTACTTTCAAATCCTCTTTCAAACGCATGGTTTTGGTAACGGTCATATCTTGGCGCCCCGCCGCAATGCGTCCTTCGTAGTTGTCATAAAAAGTCTTGGGCAAAGGGAACTTCACGTGGTCGAAAGCCCGCAAATCGCTCGTATCAGGCTGCCAATTTCGGTGTGGACATTTGTGACCAATCACCAAACAAAAAGGCTTAGAAGCATCGCGGTCAGTAGTGAGCCATTGAAGCGCTTTGTTGGTAATCACATCCGTAGCATATCCTTCTTGGCGTACGGTTTTGCCACTCATTTCGATAAAATCAGGGTTATAATACGCCCCTTGCCCCGGCAATACCGACCAATAATCAAAATACTGAGGCGTAACTTGCAAGTGCCATTTACCAATCCAACTGGTCTGATAGCCCGCCGTTTGTAAGTATTTGGGGTACATTGCCTGCCCGGCGTCAAACTGCGTTAGGTTGTCTTTGTGACCGTTTTTATGACTAAACTTACCCGTGAGCAAAGTAGCACGGCTAGGGGCACAGAGCGAATTGGTACAAAACATATTCTCGTACAACGCCCCTTCTCTGGCCAACCGGTCGATATTGGGCGTTTTGATGTACGGGCTCCCATAGGCACTGATTGCCTGCAAAGCGTGGTCGTCCGAAAACAGAATCAGAATGTTAGGACGTTTGTCTTGGGGTTTGAAAGAAAGCAATCCAAGCCCAATCGTCAAAAAAAGCGCACAAAGAGGAAGTAATGTTTTTTGCATCTTTAAAAAATTATTTGACAAGCCACTCATAACTAAATAAAGCATAAACGACTTGGGTATAATCATTTTTTTCGTACAAAACACCAATTTTATTGTCTTGCTGAACCACCAAGTCCGAATAAGCCGCAGGGTCTTCATAAGTCGAGGGGTTGCCATAAATCTCTTTTCCCGCTGACCAGCTCCGCCCGTTGTCGTGACTTACCCTTACCGTTAGGTTTGCTCGTTTGCTTTGGTGATTTAGATTAGAAAAAAGTAAAACGCTTTTACCTTTGGCGGGCCGATACTCAATCATACTCCCTTGACATATAGGGTCGGGCAGGTCTTTCATTATTTTCACTTCTTCCCAAGTCGCACCCCCGTTTTTAGAAAATGCCTGAATTCGATACTTGGCATCCCCCGACTGATTGCGGCAGTTGATGACCACATCGCCATTGGCGGCTTGGGCGGCGGTAGCTTCGTTGCTACTAGGATAAGCCACATCCGATGCAATGCGGAAGGTTTTGCCGTGGTCGTCGCTATAAAAACCATGCGAAATATAGTCGCGGGAGTCTTTTTGCGGTGGCCCTACGGAGTGATTGGCCGCAATAAAAATCCGTCCTTTGTATTTGCCTTTGGTAAGCTGAAGCCCATGTCCTGGCGTGTTGGCATAAGTTCGCCAATCTTCTTTGAACTTATATTTAGGATTGACCTCGGGCTTAGTGGGCTTCGATACCTGCCCAGTAATATTGACTCCTGCCGACCAAGTTTGCCCACCATCGGTGCTGGTTTTGTACCATACCTCACGAAGGGCTTTGCCTTCTCTTACTTCTTGCTCGTGTACGGTACCCGTATTGTAAAATAAAAACAGGCGACCTTGCGGAAATTTTTTGTCGGCAAGATCAAAAACGGGCGCAGGATTTCCAGCTTGGTCGTTGCCATTGTCGGCTACTACTTTCGGTGCACTCCAAGAAGCGCCGTTGTCGGTACTACGTTTCATCACGATTTCGACATCGCCAAAATCCCCGCAGTTGTTGCGACGAGCTTCCACGAAAGCCAGCAAATCGCCATTAGGGGCTTTGACAATGGCAGGAATACGATAGCATTTATAGCCACTCTGACCATTTTGAAATACTACGTTTTCTTTCACTGGCAACTCCCTCACCCAGCCCAAGCTTATCAGCCCCCCCAATATCAACCCTATCACTCCTTTCATCGGTCTATTTATTTTATCTACTTTTCTACGTTCGAGGACTCAAAAAATTTAGTTTGGTATTTTAGCTGCCAAGATATGAATCTTATTGGTTCACAACAAAATACGCTTTCTTTACTTTTTTGGCGATTATGATAAGATTTAATGTTAGAGCATTTGTTTTTTCAGAAAAAATATGATGAATCAAAATTAAATTTTGCTAATCCTCTTTTCACATCTCTTCTCTACCGACGCAACCTGCATGTTTGTTTGTCCGTATGGGCATTAAACAATCAAATCTTCTGTTACTTTCATGAAAAACTTATCCTTATTTCTAAGCCTCGGGGTTTTGTTGCTTATAGCAGCTTGTACCAAAACAGACAACACCCCCACCTTTGACGTGTCACTTAGCCAAACGGCTTTGGGGCAGGTGCTTACTGGTGCTAATGGTAAAACGCTGTATTTCTTTGCGTCAGACATTTCGGGTCAATCCCAATGCACTGGTAATTGCTTGACGAATTGGCCAGTGTTTTACAAAGAATCTCCCACCCTAAGTACTGACTTGGCGACGGCTGATTTTGGGACAATCACTCGCAGTGACGGAACCAAACAAACTACTTACAAAGGTTGGCCACTATACTACTATTCGGGTGATACCAAAGCGGGCGATATAACCGGCGAAAAAGCTAATAATGTATGGTTTGTGGCCAAAACTAACTATTCATTGTTTTTTGCCAATGCCCAATTGGTAGGTAATGACGGTAAAAACTACTTGGCAGACTATACCGTTGGTGATGGTAAGACGGTTTATCTTGTCGATGCCGCAGGCAGAACATTGTATGGATATGTGCCTGATAAAAAAAATACAAACGCTTATACCAAATCTGATTTTAGCAATAACGCTACTTGGCCTATAGCTGAAATCGCAATGCCTAGCAATTTACCTAGCAACTTGTCGGCTAGTGATTTTACGGTAATTGACGTATTTGGTCGCAAACAGCTTGTATTTAGAGGGCATCCTCTTTATTATTTTGGCTTAGATAACAATGCCAAAGGCTCTACTAAAGGGGTGAGTGTTCCTCGCCCAGGAGTATGGCCTGTTTACAATGCCTCTACGGTAGCTTTACAATAGACACAAATTACAAAAGTAAAGTCCCCCTACCAAAAAAGGCTATCTGGTAAATCAGATAGCCTTTTTTGGTAGGGGGTTAAAGACAAAAATATTATTATTTTTCTAGCAACATCGCCCCATAAGAATATCCACCTCCAAAAACAGTAATGATAATACGGTCTCCTTTTTGGAATCGATTCCAGTGTTCTGAGAGTCCAATGGCACATCCTGCGCAGCCAGTGTTGCCAAGATATTGGATGTTGGAAATCAGTTTATCTTCTGGTAAGCCCAGCGTATTCATGACATTGACACTGATACGCAAATTAGCTTGGTGTGGCAGTACATAGCTCACATCTTCTACCGTGAGGCCGCAGCGTTCTAGCACTTCTATGCTGGCTTTGGGCATGTAAGTACAGGCATTGATGAATACATCACGCCCAAATGGCATGATTACGCCTCGCTCGTTGGGGCGCAATACCACGGCTTCGATAGCCTTGCCACTAGTGGCTGCGCCACCAGTCAACAATGCCCTGATTTCCATGTCACCTTCGTGAAGGCGCTCTTTGGTGATGAGCAGCGCCGCCGCGCCATCTCCCCACAAATGCCCTGACACGGTGTCGGTTTCGTTGTAGTAGCCAGTATTGTGCTCGGAGGTAATGACCAATGCTTTGGTGGCTTTGTTCATGGCAAAATAACCCTCCACGATTTCGACGGCATTGAGCAACGACGAACAAGCAGATGAAATAGTGACTACTGGAATATTGGGGATTTCAAGATAATGCTGCACAGCATGCCCCAAAGTCACAATAGTATCATAAGCCGTATAGGTAGCCCCTACTATTAAATCTACTTCTTTGATATCTACTTGAATATTGTCCGTTAAAGCTTTGACTGCTTCTACTCCCATGGTGTGTGAGTTTTCAGCAGAAGCTGCCTTGCGTCGTAATTGGATGCCGGTACGTTGTACTATCCACTCGTCGGAAAGCCCGTTTAATTTTGTAAAATGTTCGTTGTCAACTACTTGTTCGGGTAAATAGTGACCGACCTGATGCAGAAACATGCTATTGGATTCTTTATACCTAACATTTGAGGCCGAAAGTTAAACATTTCCTAGAAATCGTAGTACAGAATATTAAAATCTTTAAATATAATCATGAATATATACCAAAAATATTGGTTTCTTTTTTTCTTATAAGTAATAAAAACAACGCCTAAAGTCTACCCAAAAATAAAATCTATGCCTCAAATAACGTTCGGTTATGGAAAGTGCCGTATTTTTGCCCGATACTGAAAACAATAATCAATGCTGCCTACTAAGTTACTGCTTGTTGTACCGTGCTATAACGAAGAAGAAATACTGGCCAAAACCCATCATACGCTTCGCGACTATTGCGCTCGTTTGGTAGCCGAAAATCAAATTTCACCAGAAAGTAAAATCTGTTTTGTCAACGACGGCAGCCGAGACCGTACTTGGAAAATCATCGAAGCCATTTGCGAAAAAGACCCTACAAGTATTGGGGTCAAACTATCGCGAAATTTTGGGCATCAGAGTGCTATTCTGGCAGGCTTGATGGAGCATATTTCAGAGTTTGACTGTTTTATCACCATTGACGCCGATTTGCAGGATGATATAGAGGCAATCGGCAAAATGATAGTTCAGCACCAAGAGGGAGCTATGGTAGTGTATGGCGTACGCGACGACCGTAGCAGCGATAGCTGGTTTAAACGCACTACTGCTGAATCATTTTACAAGCTTATGCATTGGATGGGCGTCCCTGTGGTATTCAATCACGCTGATTTTAGGTTGATGGACCGTCGTATTTTGGAAGAGTTTCAGAGTTTCAAAGAAGTAAATTTGTTTTTGAGGGGTATCATTCCTTTGATTGGATTCCGTTCCGAAAAGGTTTTTTATAAACGTTTGGAAAGAGAAGCGGGCGAAACAAAATACCCACTTAGCAAAATGCTGCTTTTCGCTTGGAACGGCATCACCTCCTTCAGTACTTTTCCGATGCGATTGGTGCTTTATTTTGGTGCATTCAATTTTTTCATCGCTTTGTTGATTGCGGGTTATATTGGGTTTTCTTATTTGTTTGGAAGCACAGTACCTGGCTGGACGTCTATTGTACTACCAATGACTTTCTTTAGCGGTGCCAATATGATCGCACTGGGGCTTATTGGAGAGTATGTGGGTAAGATATACGAAGAGGTAAAAGGTAGACCACGTTATATTATTGAAAAAATAGTCAAAGATCAAATCCATACTTAAAGCTTTTCCTGCGCTACGCAATGTAGCGATAAGGCAGCCATATCCATTCACTAATCACTGATAACGACTCTGTACTTAAATGTTTAAAACCTTACAAAAACCCATTTTTCAAGACCTTTTCAATGTTGGTTTGTTGGTAGTAGGGCTACTTCCTTTATTGGTACTGTCGTTGTACAATCATCCCTCACCTATTGATGATTATTGCTATATCGATACGGTGTTTAAGTTTGGGTATTTTGAAGCAATGAATGCTTACTATACAGGATGGACAGGTAGGTACTTTGGTATCCTACTCAATCACTCCAATCCGCTTGTGGTCAAGTGGGCAAGTGGTTTCAAGCTTTTGTCTTTTTTATTGATTTTGTGGCAAACATACGTTTTGTACTTACTTGCTAAAGAAGTATTTCCCAAATGGTCAAAGTTGAATATTTGGGGGCTTGTAGGCGGACTTACTTTTTTGTATGTATTAAGAATGTCGAGTATAGCAGAGGCGTTTTATTGGATGGCTGCTTTTGTGACGTACACAGTTCCCAATATCCTCACTCTCACTTGGGTTGTGGTAATGATACGGTGGTATCAACTCCCCCAAGGCACCCTCAAGACCTTAACATCGGTACTAGCCAGTTTTTTGGTTTTTGCGGTCATAGGGAGTAGTGAGACCAATCTCACCATCATCATTTTATTAGTGGTAGGTTGGTGGGGGTATCAGCTCATTATCAATCGACGTTGGGATTGGTTTGCTGTTATTCTTATTGGGGTTTGTGTTTTTTCTTGTTATCTTTTTTTTAGTTCTCCGGGCAATCAGCTCCGTATGAGTGGCAATCCCGAAGGTCGTAACATCCCTTTCTCGGCAATTGAGTCTATCAAAAAATTGATAAAGCTAGGGATAGACTGGGTTTTTCGTACACCTTTGCTTGTATTTTCTAGTTTATGGATTGTATTTTTAAGCAAAACGTTCGGAAATCAACCCTCTAACCGCCTTTTATCAGTACCCTTGTGGGTTGTGTTGATTGCTTATTTTGGAATTTTGTTTGTACAAATTTTCCCCTCTTATTATGGAATTGGAATTGAGCCGGCACCTCGCGTGGTCAATTCCATCTACTTTTTTTTCTTGCTGGGGTGGTTTTATATGTTAGCGGTGATAGTATACCATGTGGTGCAAAAAAACTGGCTAAGTGCCAAAAAATGGTACTTCCCCCCTTCTATCAAGGCTGTATTGGCGTCATTGATTTTAGTAAGTGCTCTTTTTAGTCCCAACTTACGAATGATATACGGTGATTGGCTCAAGGGGAGAGCGGCAGCTTATGATACCGAACTTAAACACCGCTATGCTTTCATAGAGCAAAGTTCTGCTGATACGGTATATGTGGAGCCTCTACATTCAAAACCTCTTTCGCTTTATTTAGACGATGCCAATCCTAATCCTGCTCATCTTTGGAGTCGGTGTATCGGAGGGTATTTTGGGAAAAAAGCAGTTGTACTTAAAACCTCCCACGAGTCTCAACCCTAAATCATTCTATTCACTTAGACATTCATCCATTGAGTTCTAGCAAGCGATATATCATTTTTGCCATTACGTTGGTTCCTATCGTCGTTTTTTACGGCTTTAGCATCAGCTATTCTATCAATGTCCCGTGGTTTGATGACATCGAAAATATCCCTTACTTTTTAGCCCAGTATCTTGATGCTCCCTCGTGGTATGGCAAGGTAGCGGCCTTGCTTCGCCCCAACAACGAGCATCGGGTTTTATCCGCTCGGTTGATTGTTTATTTACAATATCTTTTTACTCATACCATTAATTTCAGAATCCTCAATTTGATTGGGAATTTAACCGTTTTGGGTATTTTTTTGGTGATTTCGCGGGCTTATCTCAAGCACAAAGGCATACTCTATGGATTGATTCCGGCCGCCTTTTTTATATTCAATCTGCAATTTTACAGCATGACCTTCATGACTATCATGTCGTTGCAGTATCAGCTTATCATTTTTGAAGTTTTTCTTAGTTTTTATTTACTCACCAAACCCTCCAAAAGTGCCTTTTTGGGGGCTATTCTAGTGGCTCTAGTAGGTACTTACAGCATGGGAAATGGGGTGATGGGGTGGCCGGCGGGGGCTTTGTTCTTATTGTATCTTGGTCAATGGAACCGTCTCATTGTATGGATTATTACGGGAGCTTTGGCGATTGTAGGTTACTTTTCGGGCTATGCTTTTGTGCAAGGCAATGATGAAGGGTTTATCTATTTCTTTAACCATCCCTTCAAGGTCATCATAGGTTTTTTTGCGTTTACGGGTGGAATTTTGGATTGGTTTCCACGAATTACCTTCGAAAAACGAATGCTTTTACCCGTAATAGGCGGCATCACGATTGTCAGCTTTTTTATTTATTACGTATTAGGTGCGCTCAGTATATCGACGCGCTGGCAACGGATAGTGCCTGCTTTTGCCCGAAAGCATTATAAGCAAAACACTTATTTTCAGCAGCTTTCCCCACAATGGGCTGCCTTTTGGGTGAGTTGTTTTGTATATTTATTTATTAACAGTGCCTTGGTTGTATTTTTTCGTACACGCTTCGATTATCAGTTGGTACTTTGGGCAACCTACAAAATCTATCCTGGCACTTTGATGGCAATGACTTGTTTGCTGAGCTTGCAGATATTTCGCTGGCGGTTACATTCTTTGTTAGTGATTGTGTTTATAGGAATTTCGCTTGTTTCGTGGGCTTCTTCTTATTGGCATTTTGTGCCGCAAGTAACCCAAGATCGCAAGCAACGTCTTGCATTTGCCCTTAACCAACAACGCAACGGTGTAGGCTTGGGGGCCGAAAAAAAGTCAGCTTTTGCGGAGTTTGTAGTTAAAACTTTTGAAAGAAGTAAATCACATGGCTTTTATCAATTTCCTCAGCCGCTCATTTCATCCCAAGAATCTCGGCTTGAAGCGCTATTTCGTGATAGTACTCAACTCAAGACGGGGGTAAACGTGAAGACAGAAATGCTCCCTTATGGCCTCGAAGTATATAACGATTCCTTTGAGTTCGTAAACAGTAAAGAAGAAGGGGTATTTGTGACTTTAACTTCCCCGACTCATTTTTACGTATTTTCAGCAGAACCTCTCCTTCATCGTTCTCGCACCCAAAAAGGTTTCAGGATCAATTGTCCGAAAGGCGTAATCGAAAATGACACCTATCAAGTGGGTCTTTGGGTGGTACAAAAGAATGGGAATCAGCTTTGGAATACCCAACAATCAGTAACCTTTCCCTGATATTCAGTGACTTTTGTCTATTTTTGTTTTTTAACCACAAATCAATCGCTTCCCCTTGAACCTCCCTCAAATTTCAATTGTCGCACCTTTATATAACGAATCGGCGTCTCTTCCACACCTTGTAGAAAGACTCAACCGCCTTATGGATAGCTTGGCTTTGCGTATCGAAGTAGTGCTGATTGATGATGGTAGTCGCGACGATACGTCCCTGCAAATGCGCCAACTAGCGCTTACCGATGCGCGTTATCATTGTGTGTTTTTATCGCGCAATCATGGGCATCAACTGGCCTTGACCGCAGGCTTGGCCGCAGCAAGAGGCACGGAGGCGTTGTTTATCATTGATGGTGATTTGCAGGATCCACCAGAATTGCTTGACGAGTTTTACAAAAAACTTCAAGAAGGATATGATGTAGTATATGCAGTCAGGAGAAAACGTAAAGAAAACTTCATCAAGCGCAGTGGTTATTATTTGTTTTATCGTCTTCTTAAATCTATCTCTTACGTAGATATACCGCTCGATAGTGGAGATTTTGCACTCATCAGCCGTCGTGTAGCGGATATTATGAATCAAATGCCCGAAGAAAGCCGCTACCTACGAGGTATGCGCTCATGGATTGGTTTTAAGCAAGTAGGGATTGAGTACGAAAGAAGTGAACGCATGGCAGGAGAGTCCAAATATTCGTTCAAACAGCTTTTTCGACTGGCTTATAATGGCATTTTTAATTTCAGCGAATTCCCTATCAAATTTATGTCATGGGCAGGAGGGACGGCGATTTGCATTGCATTGATATATTTTATCACGGTGGTGATTAAAAAATTATTTTTTGAAGATATTATTGAAGGTTTTACCGCCTTATTGTTTGTCATTATCTTGTTTAGCGGGGTACAACTCATTGCATTAGGTATCATTGGAGAGTATGTTTTGCGTATCTTTTTTCAGTCCAAAAATCGTCCTTTGTACATCGTCAAAGATGAAATCATTGACAAAGAAAGCGTAAAAAAATAAACTCGTTTTCTTTTGCTCTATTCAAAGAATTATCGGATATGATATTCGTTTCTGTTCAGTTTTTGTTGTTTTTTATTGTTGTAACACTCGCTTATTATAGCCTCCGCTCACGAAGCCGCTGGCTCCTTCTTTTGATGGCGAGCTGTTATTTCTACATGGTCTTCAAGCCCATTTATATTCTGATATTACTGCTTACGATTGTTATCGATTACTTTGCCGGAATTTGGATAGCCAATCATACTGGAAGTCGGCGAAAGTTGCTATTAGTACTGAGCATTGTGACCAATGTCGGAATTTTAGCGATTTTCAAATACTTCGATTTTTTTGCCGAAAACTTCAACGCTATTAGTTGGAAAATAGGTCTCAACTGGAGCTTACCTATTTTGAAGCATGTTTATACCGATTTCATTTTCCCGATTGGGCTGTCGTTTCACACGTTTCAGGCCATGAGCTATACGATTGAAGTATATCGCGGCAATCAGCAGCCTGAGCGGCATTTTGGTATCTATGCGCTGTATGTGATGTTTTATCCGCAGTTGGTGGCGGGGCCGATTGAGCGTCCTCAAAATGTATTACATCAGTTTCACGAAAACCACCCTTATGACTGGGAAAACGTAAAAGCGGGCTTGATGCGAATGGCTTTTGGTTTTTTCAAAAAATCGGTAGTAGCCGACCGCCTCGCTCTCATGGCCGACCCTGCCTACTTTGACCCTACTCATCACAATGGTCTGACTCTCTTGGTCGCTACTTTTTTCTATACTTTTCGGATTTATTGTGATTTTTCGGGCTATTCTGATATTGCCTTAGGCTCAGCCCAAGTGATGGGCTTCAAGCTGATGGAAAACTTCCGAACGCCTTATTTTTCGAGGTCGATTGGAGAATTTTGGGGACGTTGGCATATTTCGCTTTCTTCTTGGTTTAGGGATTATTTATATATCCCTATGGGCGGAAATCGGGTGCCAGAAGCAAGGGCTTATTTCAACCGATTCACGGTTTTTATGGTGAGTGGACTATGGCATGGTGCTAGTTGGAACTTTATTATTTGGGGATTTTTGCACGGCTTATACTTAGTGGCAGCTGCCATTCGTGATAAATTCCTCAAACGTTGGAATATCACCCTCCCCCAAACCACTTGGTATGGTTATTTGCAAGTAGTTCTTACATTTTTGCTGGTCATGTTTACGTGGGTATTTTTTGCAGTAGGCGACCGCCCCGACCTTACCGTAGGAGAAGAAGTAAGGAGTTCCTTTTTAATTCTCAACAAAATCGCTCACTTATCATTGTCGGATACCCTTCAATCGGTGCTCAATACCACCGAGATGTGGTTTTGTATGTTGTTGATTCTATTCTTATTAATAAAAGAACACTACGTATTACACATTCCTACCCGTAAAGACTCTACATTTTGGGTTCTTTTCATTGGTCTTACGATTGTCACTTATTTCTTTGGGGTATTTGGTTCCAACCAATTTATTTACTTCCAGTTTTGACCAAACAACGCAGGCGGCCTTCAGAAGGCCGCCTGCCTTACTCCACCAATTTTTCCCTGCCAAAATCGCATTCCTTTAGTGAAGCTGGGCATAGCCAAGCATCGTTTTTTGACATAACGCTGGCAACGTTCAGAACGTTGCCAGCGTTTGGTTACACCAAACAACGCAGGCGGCCTTCTAAAGGCCGCCTGCGTTAAGCGTTACTGCAATTGCCCTGCCAAAATCGCAATTCCTTCAGTGAAACTATGAGGGGTATAGCCAAGCACAGTTTGTGATTTATCCAACACAAAACCCGTGCGAGCGGGACGCTTGGCTGGCTGGGTGAAAGTACTAGAATCCGCCTGGGCAATGAGTGATTTGTCGAGCCCGAAATACTCAGCCGTCATGATGGCCATTTCATAAGGGGTAAGTAAATCTTTACCCGAAATATTGAAAACCCCTTCGGCTTCTTGGTCTGCAATCAGGAAGCAGCCCATTGCCAAATCTTCGGCTAAAGTAGGTGTACGCCACTGATCCGTTACGACTTTGATATTTTTCTTTTCTTCAAGCGATTTTTTTACCCACAAAATAATGTTGGAGCGAGACATATCATACGCAATCCCGTACACAAGCACCGTACGTGCAATCGCCCACCGAAGCTTGGAATGTTCGACTACTTTTTCGGCAGCATATTTGCTCCAGCCATAAAAACTCAGTGGATTTGCCTCGCCTTCTTCGGTGTAAGGGCCAGATGTACCATCAAAGATAAAATCGGTAGAAACATGACAAAGGAATATATTGTGTTGCTGACAAGCTTCTACGATGTATTCTACCGCTTTTACATTTTGAGCCCAGCAGTTTTCCTTTTCAAACTCGCATTGGTCTACGTTGGTCATGGCAGCGCCGTGTACAATCACATCAGGCTTTACCTGTGCGATTACGTCATTTACCTGTTCGCGGTCGGTAATGTCCATTGAATAATAGGCATACCCTTCGGTGAAAGGGAGGCGATTGGCACCGCGTGCCGTAGCAATACATTGAATATGGGGCTGTGTGACGAGCAATTCTACCAACTTTTGCCCTAAAAGTCCGTTAGAACCTGTAATGAGAATTTTTTTCATGGTGAATTATTAAAAACTGCCAAGCTCCTCCGAACTTGGCAGTCATATTAGCAAAGACCCACAAAGATAAGTGTTTAATTGATAACCTTCTTACCGGAAATTACGCAAAGTGTAAGTGAAAGTTACCATATAATAACGCTGCAATACCCGAGTTTTGAGGTCTTCGATATAGGTTTCGGTGACACTACGACTGATGCTATTGTTTTGACCTAATACATCAAAAGTGCTTAGTTTCAATTCCCCAGCTTGGTTTTTCAAGAATTTGTAACCAACTGCGGCATTCCACAACGTAAAGTTGAGGTTGAAATCTTGTCCCAAACCTGTATAAAAGGTATGGTTGAGGTTGGTATTGACAAAGAAACCTGCTTTGGTCAGCCAATTGAGTTTGAAGTTACTATTTTGGTAATAATAAGTTCCGTTGGAAGCAGGTTGCAGGGTGTTAGTCACGGTATTGTAGTTTCCATTAACCGACAAGGTAAAATCCAGTTGTTCGCTGATATTACTGCTCAACACCAATCCTCCCGTAATAGAATGCGTGTTAGATGTATTTTGGGCGTAATTAATCAACCCAATCGTGCGTGTATAGCCCGTTCCTAGGTTAAAGTTTAGGTTACTTTTCAACGATTTTACGGGTAATCCATAAGTGATAAACGAACGAATGTTCCAATTGCCGTTTACGTTGACAGGTTGACTAAATTGCGAGCCTATTTTCAGGGGAAAACCCGCTACTACCGTATCTTTCGTGGCAATAAAGGTAGTATTGCTGATATTGTTTTGGGTAAACGACCCATTGACATTGATAAAGAAACTCTGTGCTTTTTTTGCGTTTGTCAAACCATACCGAACCGACATATTGTGGTTATATTCTTGTTTCAAATCAGGATTACCTGTTTTGAGAAACAAGGGATTTGAGTTATCCACCACGTTTTGCAATTGGCTGATAGAAGGTGCATTGGTAGAAGTACGATAAAAAATACGCAAGCTCTTTCCGTCGGTTCCGCGATACATCAACATCGCCGAAGGTAAGATATTGTTGAAAGTACGCACTGTTTCAAACTTCTGCGGGAAGTTTTGCATTCCACTAAGTTGCGCATTTTGGTAATTCAACTCGGCGGTCACCATTGTTTTTTTGATGCGCATCCGATAGCTTCCTCCAATACGATTGGTGATGTAAGTATTGTCAAATTCATTAGAAAGTCTCAAATCGGGCGTACTGTATTCGCTGGTGCTTTGGTCATAGTTGTAAGTATTGCGGCTAGAATAGTTTTTGGTATAACTAGGCACATAATTTAACTGCAATTGTCCACCGCGACCCACATTTTCGGTCAAGGAGATATTACCCGAAATCGTATAGCCACTGCCCGAAGTCTCCGTTTTCTGATCCGTAATCTGCAAAGAATCTGACGTCAAACGTCCAAAATAGCGATTGACTGATTCGAGAGATGACTCTCCATTACGGTCATTGGCCGAAGTAGTAAGACCCACCGAAAGCGTGCGGCCAATTTTACCAAAACGGTGTCTCCACAAAATATTGTTGTTGAAATTATAACCTTTGTTATTTGCCTGATTGTCAGTCTGAGTTTGGCTCAAAGACCTCCCAGCCAAGCTATTAGCGCCAAAAAGCGTATTGTAAGAAGTATTGTCTTGGAAACTCAAACGAGGAGTAAAAATGATTGAGTTTTTGGTATTGATAGTATATTCTAAACGGGCATTAAAACGATGGTTGGTGTTGTTGCTAGCCGAAAAATAATCTTCGTTGTACAATTGTCCCGTACCTTGGGTAGAGAAAAAAGTACGAGCTAATTGGCTCTCGTTGTTGTTGTTGGCATCATTGAAAAAATAACTTCCCGTTACTTTCCATTTTTTACCCCAATTGTCCGAATAATTCAATCCTATTGCGTGGGTTTTGTTGATACCTCCTTGCTGTCCCGACAAGAAATTTGAGCTAGCATTTCCGCCACCAAAATTACCGCCGCCACCGCCACGGTTGCCACCACCGCCGCCGCGATTGCCTCCGCCACCACGATTGCCACCACCACCGCCGCTAGAGCCTCCCAAAACCCCTAGTAAATCCTCACTACCAAAGTTTTGTTGGTTGATGTTGTTGGTCATACCGATGAGCGAAATCCGCGTGTCTTTCTTGAAGTAGTTGGTACTACCACCTGCCATATAGCGGCCGTCGGTTCCGTAGCCTGCATATAGTTTTCCAAACTGCCCGTTGTTGCGGTCAGAGCGAGTAACGATATTGATGGTTTTGGTGGTTTGGCCATCATCAAAACCCGTAAACTGCGCTTGATCGCTCAAGCGGTCAAATACTTGAATTTTGTCGATGACTTCGGCTGGTAGATTTTTGAGTGCCAACGTAGCATCATCCCCAAAAAACTCGCGTCCATCTACCGTTACACGTTGTACATTTTCGCCTTGGGCTTTTACTTGGCCATTCTCGATGGTAATGTTGGGCATTTTTTCAATCAAATCTTGCGCCGAAGCATCGCGATTGGTCTTAAAAGCACTCGCATTATAAATAGTAGTATCTCCTTTTTGCACCACTCGCTCGGCCATTCCCTTCACAATCACATCATTGAGAAGCTGCCCGTCGGCTTTCATTTCAATTTTTCCTAAATCGGGGCTGGTTCGGCGAAGGTTTATGGATTGGTCATGGTTGGAATAACCAATAAACGAAATCATCAAGCGATAGCTGGCGGTGGGAATATTCTTAAAAGTAAATGCGCCCACGGTATCGGCGACTGTTCCGAACCTAACGGTGGAGTCGGCACGACTGACAAGTAAAACATTGGCGCCAATAAGGGCGGATTGGTCGCTTCCGTCCACAACGCGGCCTTTTACATCTACGTTTTGGGCTAATAATGAAGTGGTGCTTACAATCACACCGAGGAATAAATAGAGTATGCGCGATATATACATGGTGTATGGTATTTTTCCTTTGAAAAATAAAATAGCAAAAGGTTTAGCCCACATCTGCCGAAAAGCGATGAAACAGCCAAGAACACCGACGACCTTGGGAGTATTTACCGATAAAGCCAAATGGACTAAAGCACGGTGCTAACAAAAAATATTAGGCTTCTTCAGGAGCCAATACCATGTATATTTTAAGGAATAAAAGAAGAAATGAGGTAGCAATACCTACGTCAAAGGTTGTGCTTTTTCGGGTGTTTTTACAGCTCGACCCCAATAGTAAATCGGGTCGAGCTATTAGGGGTTTGGGTATTTTACTAAGTTGAAATAAGAACTAAGATTGGCCTAATACCTCTTCACACAGCGATAGATATTTTTCTAAATCTGGCTTGGCTAGGCCTGTTACTTTAGCGGCTTCATCCCAGCGCCGCATCTGAATGATTAGCTCAAAATAAGGATTCTGTTCAAACTGCGCCGCTTCTTCTGCTTGCATTGGCCCGCCTTGAAATTCCAAAGTTTTACGGCTTGCTTCCGACAATCCTGCAAAGTATTTTGGATTTTTGTAAGTCAGATACCGCTTGGCATTTACGTGGTTGGCTACGAGCACGCATACTTTTTCGGGGAAGCCTTGGTCGCGTAGCCAATCGGCGGCTACTTCTTCGTGGTCTTTGCGTCCGTATATGGCCATGAGTTCTTCTTCTTGTTGGGCTGGCATAAGATGCCCAATATCGTGCAAAAACGCCGCTACTTGTACTTCTTTGTCGTAGCCTGCTTTGCGGGCGAGGTCTGCACCTTGGGCAGCGTGTTCGAGTTGGCTTACGTCTTCGCCATAGTATTGCTCATCGCCTTGCGATTCAAATAAGCGGCGGATTTCGTCGAGAGAGGTGGTAGGTGTCATGTCATTTACTTTTTTAAAACCGTAGGAATCGCTTCGCCTACGGGGTGTTCACATTTGAAATCTAATCCTAAAAAGTGCGCCAAAGTTTGGGCTATTTGATTTTGAAACAATACTTTTTCGGTTTTTACTTCGCCCAATGCGGGGGTATCGGGTCCCATTGCGCCCATCCATATCTGAAAACAATCGGGGGTCTTGGTGCCATGGTCTTTCCAGCGTGCTTTGGGGGTATGTCCACGACCGTGGTCGGTTGTGAGCAAAATGGTGGTTTTGCCTTTATATTGGGGTTGGGATTGGAGGTACTGCCACAAATCTGCGATAAAAGCATCTACCATATGAGCCGTTTGGAGATAGTTATCATATTTTCCGGCATGGGCATAGTCGTCAGTTTCGTCGAAAGATAAGAAAAATACCTTGGGTTTATTTTTTTGAATATATTCTTTGGCCATATAGTACGTAATGAAATCTTGACGGGTCATACCCCAAGGACTAGGCAGTTTTTCTTGGATTTCGTTCAATAGTTTTTCTCGGTCGGTGAGATTGGCACCACTTACGGCTTCATGGCCTGCATTGACGGGGATACCGCTTCTTTTTTCGTTGACAATATGCGGAATCACATCCCAAGTGGCGTAGCCGGCTACTTTTCCTTTGTACTTGGGTTGTTGATTGATAAATTCCAAAACAGTCGTGTTGGGATTGTCTTTGCTATCGTTGGAATTGATTTGGTCATCTACATAGCCACACAAAATTTCGCTGTAGCCTGGATAACTAAACCAGTACGTATTGGAAATATTCATGCGACTATCGTTCCAGCGATTGCCGTAGAGTTGGCCTTGTTTGGCGATTGTTTCCCAAAAAAACGGCAACAGTTTTTGACGGCGTTCTTCAGGGGTATTAGCCCAAAATTGTTTTTTTAGTTTGGCGGTATCGCTTGTGTAAGTCGCATCAAATAAAAGACTAGAGTCAGCTCCTCCAAACACCTCTTGCCATCGCAAGCCGTCGGTGGTGATTAAGATGATATTTTCGGTTTGGCGTTGGGCATAAGTTAAAGTAAGCACCCAAAAGAAAGAAATACTTAATAACACTTTTTTCATAAGCATACAGGAGGGTTTTAGAGAGAGTTGAGTTTAAGTAATTAAGTGCTAAAGCACCGTTATTCGTTACCTATTAACCGTAAGTGATTACTAAAAATATATCACACTCATTCTTTAAAAATAGAATAAAGTGGGAGAGAAATTTGCTCCCACTTTTATCTTCAATTTTAAACCTATGTGAAAATACTACTTTAAGATCCAAAGTTCATCATTGACGGATTCGCTCGCTTTGCCAAATTGTGATTGGACAGAAGCTTTGTAATTGGTTTCATTGTAAATCCGCTCAGAGTTGGGATACAACCAACGGCGCGGGATAACGCCCGAATTGCCCGTACCTGGCCCACCTTTGGCAAAATTGGCAGGAAAGCCCGTACGACGCCAGTTATAGAAGGCTTCCATACCAGAGTTCATGAAGAAGCCCAAGTACTTTTGAGTAAGGATTTGTTCCAAGCCTTTGGCGTTGTTGCCCGCATATTTAACAGCTGCTTGGGCATAAAAATCAGCCCAATTGAACTTCACCGTATAGCCTGCCGAAGAGGCATTGGCTCCATTACGAGTTTCGAGTACCACGGTATTGTCACCATTTTTGATGTCAAAGAAACCCTGTGAAGCCTGAATGCCTTTCACATACCAATCTTCGGCCGTGCCAGCTGCCCAACCACGGTTGATGGCTTCGGCGATATTGAAACACATTTCGATGTAGCCAATTTGAATCGTATTTTCGGGGGTATAATTGCGATAATAACGATTGCGGTTGATAAACGAATATTGACCATTTAGTGCCTTTGTTGACATATCGTCCAAACTTTCGGCGGGACTAGCGCCTACAAAAGCCGCAAAATCTGTCTGTGCAAGTCCCTTTTTGATTTGGGCTTCGGCAGGCTCGGCTATATAAAAAATTCGAGGGTCTTGGGTGCTTTTCAAGATGTCGATATTGGTAGATGACATCTGCTGACGAGTGGCGTCAAAGCCAAAATTGTCGGGATTGAGAGGATATTTGTTATAAGTATTGTTGTACTTGTAGGCCAAGTTATCGCTCATACTTGTCATGATTGGAAACTTGGTGGGGTTGTTGAGTACTTCCGCAAAACGCGCCTTGATATTAAGATCCGCATCGCTTTCTTTTTTACTTAACGACACCAATACCCGAAGTTTAAACGTATTCACGACTTTTTGCCATTGACGTAGGTTATTGCTGAGGTAAATATCTCCCTGAAAAAACACATCTCCAGAGGCAATCAACTTACTCATGTCGTCGTTGGCTTCGTCGAGCCATTTGAGCGATTGAAGATATACCTCTTTCTGCGAATTGTATTTGGGAGTCATGTTTTCGGTGCCTTTGAGGGCATCGTTCATGGGAAGGTCGCCGAGGCGTTGGGTCATCCATACAAAGAAATAAGCCTTGAAAAATTTACCCAAAGCCGAATAAGGATTCAGGTCTTTTCCAGTTACTTTCTTGGCTTCCTCTTCCATTTTAGTCACGTTTTTGAGCGCATCAAAGTAAGTACCTGAGGTAGTCCAGTCGTATTCGTTGTTGCCGTAATAGTTGTAATTAATGGTATAAAACTGATTCCAGCGGGTTTCTTTACCCCAAGGACGCTCATTGAAACTATTCTGAACGGCATTCAGTACCAAGTTGGGCGGGGAGCTTACGGGTACGTTGGGGTTTACTTCGAGTTCTTTGAAACTTTGGCAACTACTCAATAGCAGTACTAGCGCAAAGCCAAAAATGGTATATATGTTTTTATTTTTCATTGTCTTAAAGTGTTTTGTCATTTTGAAAAAAAACATTCACAAGAAGCGACGCTTAGAAGGTGAAGTTGATATTGATACCATAACGACGCAACGTAGGTGTTTGTAGTGACGAAGAGCGGTTGCTGTAGTTGACAAATTGCTCCACATCAAGGTCTTTTGAATGAGCAAAGTACAGCAAATTACGACCTACCAAAGAAATAGTGGCTTGACGGATGTTTTTACCCAAAAGCCCTGCTGGTAGCGAGTATCCCACCTGCACTTCTCTGAGCTTCACAAAGGTACGGTTCATGATATTTCCTTCGGTAGAGTTGTAATAGCGGCTAATCCAGTCTTGGAGATATGTGGCATAGGTAGTCGACATAGGCGTAAATTTCAATTCGCCATAGTTCAAGATTTTGCCATCTGGGTCGTAGCTAATCGTACCGCCTGTCAATACCACCCCTGGACCTACCCAAGTCTTACGCCCCTCGGTGTCGGCCAAACGAGCCATACCCATATCGCCTTGAACAGTAGCAATATGACGACCACCACGGAAGGTTTGTTTTTGGATGTAGTTTTCGATGACTCCCCCGATACGTCCGTCAAACTGGAAGCTAAAATTGAAGTTTTTGTAGCTGAATTTGTTTTGGAAGCCAAACGTCCAATCAGGATTGGTATAACCTAAAAACTGCGCCACAGGATTGTAGATAGGACGCCCACTCGCATCGTTTACAATCTGTCCATCTTGCGTACGCACAAAAGCCGTTCCATAATAAGCATCTAGGCGGTCACCGATTTTGTAGAATTGGTTCAAACGGGTTTGGTTGCCATAAATCTCCCGTAGCGTTTCTTGCCAAGTAGACCAGTTGGCCAGCACATCCCAGTTAAATCCGTTGATATTTTTGATGACATTGCCACTAACGGCTATCTCCAATCCTTTGCGTTGAGACTTGATACCGTTGGTGGTCAAACTTCCATAACCGGTTGATTCGGGTAACGTCAAACCAAAAATACGAGGACCGTCTAAGTAGCTAAAATACGTGACGTCTAGTCCGAGGCGATTGTTCAAAAACTTCATTTCAATTCCTCCCTCGTAGTTGGTACGGCTCGAAGGTTGAATGTTTGGATCAATCAAGCTGCTCGAATAGTAAGCGGCGGCTTCGTTGTTGTAAGGACGCGAAATATTGTAAGCCACTGTAGTTCCGTAGCTTGGGCCGTCATACGAAGAGTTGTAATTGGCGCCATAGTACACAGGAGCACCCGGCGGAACCCCGATATTAGCTTGGGTAAACGCCTCTTTTACCCGCGCAAACGACGCCCGCACTTTCAAAAACGTAATCGCATCTGGTAGTTTTACATAATCTGATATAACGCTAGTCACCCCTACTGATGGATAAAATCCGACGTTACGACCAGCAGGAAGCGTAGAAGTTTTGTCCCAACGACCTGTCAGTGAAATATTGGCATATTTACTAAGAGACAAGTCGGCAGCATAGTAGCCGCTCATTACGCGCATGTAAGATTGGAAATTGTAAGCCTGAACAGGGTTGCGAGAGTTGGAGAAACTATACACGCCCGGTACGTTGAGATAATCGGTAGAGGCGAAGTTGGAGGTATATCTAAAAAGGCGCATACTTCCTCCTACTGAAGCTTTCAACGTAATATTTTTAACGATTTCTTTATCGAAATTTATCAAAAGGTCGGTATTGTTTTCCCACAAATTACGACGGTCTTCGCGGTAATCGCCACGCGCTTCTTCTCGCCCGTAAGAAGTAGCCGAATAAGGCAATTTTTCGGTGCGGAGGATGTCGTAAGTAGTGACTTGAGTACGCAACTGAGCATTCAAAAAATCGTTGATTTTGTATTTACCCAAAGCATACGCATAAATATCGTTTTTGTAATGTCCACGCAACCACTCTTTTACCACAAACCAAGGGTTGTTGTAGCGTTGATATTCGGCATAGATCTGTTGGATTCCTTCCTTTCCGGGCTGCCATAGTTGCTTCATATCATCTACATTCCAGTCGGCACCACCCCAGATGATAGAGTTGTAGATAAGGGAGTTGGGACCATAATCTACGTCAGGGATATTGGGTGTATATTGACGGCTATAGTTGACCGTACTCTCAAAACGCAATTTATTGGAAAAATTATAGCCCAAAGAAGTGTTGAGGTTGGTGATATTGAGCTGTGTATTAGGAATTACGCCACGTTGATATTGATGCGAAAGCGACACCCGAATATCCGCTTTGTCGTTGCTTGCCGCCACCGATACATTGTTGTTTGACAATATCCCTGTTTGGATAAATCTGGTTAAATTGTCTTTACCTCTTGGTAGCCAAGGAGTAGGGATTCTCTTGCCAGTGGCCGGGTCGATAGGGCTGTCATACTGAGGCAAAAGACGACCATCCAATGGAGGCCCCCAGATGTCGTAATCTCCGTCGTTTACTCCACCACCACGACCATCCACAAACGCATACTTGCCGTGGTCGCCGGGGCCGTATTGGTCTTGTACTTTAGGAATAGCAATAAATCCTTTGTCAAACATCGTAGATGAATTGACATCTACCGAGAAGCCTCTTTTGTCTTTGGAGCCTTTTTTGGTCGTAATCATGATGACCCCGTTTTGGGCACGGAAGCCATACAAAGCTGTTCCAGAAGGGCCTTTCAAAACATCCATTGATTCGATATCGTCAGGGCTGATATTCCAAGTATCGGAGTTGATAGGAATCCCATCTACCACGTACAAAGGTGCGCCTCCACGGAGCGATACCTGCGGAGCGCGCAGAAGCTCCGCACTTGCCCCTACGTTTAAGCCTGCTACTTTACCTACCAGAGAGTTGATGGGGTTAGGTTCGCGGGCTTTGATAAGGTCAGACCCCTTGACACTTTGAGTAGCAAAAGCCAATGTTTTCTTTTCTTTCTGAATCCCAAGGGCCGTTACTACTACTTCTTGGAGCTGTTTGAGGTCTTGGCTCATTTTCAAATCAATAGTGGTGCGGTTGCCAACAGTCACTTCTTGGGCACTATACCCAACAAACGAAAAAACCAAAATAGCAGAAGGAGAAGTACTAATGCGATATTTGCCGTTGGCATCGGTGTTGGTGCCTTGGTTAGTACCCTTCACCACGATACTTACTCCTGGTAGCGGGGTATTGTTGTCGGCATCTGTAATTATCCCTTGCAGCGTTACTTCTTGTGCAAGTACAGTAGTGCTCAATAAAAATGCCAATAAAAATACTGACACCCAAGAATTCCTCCAATGTTTTTGAGGTAAAAAAGCATGCATAACTGTGATTGGTTTACGTGGAAAATGAAGAACATAGAGATACTAAACTGAGTACAAATTAAGTTTAGTGAAATTAATAAATAGTTAACTAATAGTAAAGTAATTATTAAATTTTTTTTTAATATTACTAAACCTGCATTAACACCTTCAAAATCAACTAAAAGCACTTTTAGGTTTATAAATTTCTCACAAAAAGTATATTTTAGCTAAACTTTAATTTGAAGTTTGTTAACTTTGCTCACGTAAATCTTACCTTTGTATCATCTAAAGTCGTTATAACCTATTATGGAGCAACAACCAATTGAATTAGTAATCTTTGACATGGCTGGTACTACCGTCACCGACCAACACGAGGTAGAGGCTTGTTTTGCCAAAGCCGCAAAGATGTCGGGACTAAAAGCCTCTGATGAAGAAATCTTGGCCGCTCAAGGGCTGGCTAAAAGATTTGTTTTTGAAATGTTTTGGACCCAAAATCTCGGCGAAGGTCATCCAGATATTCAGACCAAAGTCGATGAATCGTACGCTATTTTCAAGGAGGTGTTGGAGGAGCATTATCGGACACAACCCGTTTTTCCAACCCAAGGATGTTTAGAACTATTTGATTATCTTAAGAGTCAAGGCATCAAAATCGCTTTAACAACCGGGTTTTACAGGGTTGTAACGGATATTATTTTGGAAAAGCTAGGCTGGCTCGAAGGGCTAGACGAAAATCGTGTAGGCAACAACGCTACTATCATTCAAGCTTCTATTGCTAGCGATGAAGTAGAAAAAGGCCGCCCTGCTCCCCTCATGATCCAAAAAGCGATGCGTCTGCTAGGTGTTACAGACGCCAAGCGGGTTATCAATATTGGAGATACCCCTTCTGATTTGCAATCTGGGGCTGCCGCAGGGGTATACCTAAATTTAGGGGTCATCAATGGCACTCATACCATGGAGCAGCTTATGCCTCATCCTCACGATGCTTTGCTAGGGTCGGTTGATGAGATTATCAATATCTTAGAAGATGCCAAAGTAAAAATTTAACCTAGATTTTATTTACAAAAATAGGCATTCAGATTTAGTATTTATATACATGAAAACACATTTTGACTTGATTGTTGTAGGAGGGGGTATTATGGGGACTTTTCACGCCTACCATGCTGCCAAACGCAACAAATCAGTATTGCTTCTCGAAAAAGACAACTTCCCTGTAGGAGCCACAGTCCGTAATTTTGGGCAAGTGGTGCCTTCGGGCTTAGCCGGAAGATGGTTTACGTATGGCAAACGAAGCTTGGAACTGTATCATGATTTACAGTCAAAAACCGATTTGACGATTCGTAAAAATGGCTCCGTTTATATCGCCTCTGATGCTGACGAATGGCAAGTAGCCAACGAACTGTATGATCACTATGTAAGAATAGGTTATCCGTGTGAGCTATTGAGTCGAGAAACTTGCCTTGCCAAATACCCTTATTTGAGAAATGAATATCCCGTAGGGGCGATTTTTTTTCCTGAGGAAGTAACCGTCGATTCGCCTCTTCTAATGCAGCGATTTTTGGCGTATTGTGCTACACAAACGGGGGTAACTTATCTTAACAACGCTACCGTTATCAATTGTGAAAGCACCAATGGAAAAGCACAGGTAACTTTGACAAATCGTCAACAATTTGAAGCCGAACATGTGTTGATTTGCAATGGTCACGAATTTCGGATGTTGTACCCTGATTTATTCGCGCAAAGTGGATTGGTGGTAAGCAAACTCCAAATGCTCCAAACCATCCCTTTTCCAGCAATAGCAATGAAGGGCAATATTCTTACGGGACTTACTATCAGACGCTACGAGTCTTTTCAGCAGTGTCCCTCTTATGCGAGTCTTACGACGCCACCGCATTTGGAAGAACTCAAAAAATGGGGCATTCACATCTTGTTTAAGCAAGCTTTGGATGGCTCGATTGTGGTGGGAGATTCGCACGAATATGCGGGTGCCCAAAACGTCGATGATTTGGGCTATCATCTGAGCGATTATATCAATCAATTGATGATTGACGAAGCCAAGCGAATCGTGAGTTTTCCAGTAGAAAAAATCCAGACAAGTTGGGCAGGTTTTTATAGTCAAACTACCGACGAAATATACGAACGTCAAATAGATGACCGCATCCGAATCATCACCGGGATTGGGGGCAAAGGCATGACCTCAAGTGGAGGCTATTCTGAAGAAACGATTGCGTCTATCTTCTAAACAAAGGAGGCTGCCCTACAAAGACAGCCTCTCTTTTGAAATTTCACAAAAAACTACGCCAAATAACTACTGATACTCATCACATCCGCAAATACCCCTGAGGCAGTCACTTCGGCTCCTGCGCCAGGACCTTTGACGACAAGGGGACGAGTATTGTAACGCTCAGTAGTAAACGAAACGATATTGTCAGCGCCCGATAGCGAATAAAAAGGATGCTCGCCATCTACGGTTTTAAGCTCTAGCATAGCGCGGCCATTTTCGAGCGTGGCGATATAGCGCAACTTCTCTCCTTTTTTGGTAGCCGCTTGTAGCAATTCTGCAAAGTAGGCATCCGAGTTTTCTAATTCTATAAAGAAGTCATCAACAGTAGGCGCTTGAAGGCAATTGTCAGGTAAAATAGGGGCAATTTGGATATCGCTCATTTCCAGGCCTACGCCCGTTTCACGGGCCAAAATCAAAATTTTACGAGCTACATCAAGACCACTCAAATCATCGCGAGGATCGGGTTCGGTATAGCCTTTGGCTTTAGCTTCGCGCACAATATCCACAAAGCGAGTTCCGGGTACAAAGCTATTGAAGATAAACGACAAAGTCCCTGATAAAATCGCTTCTATTTTCACGAATTTATCACCACTCGCCATCAAGCCCTGAATGGTATTGATGATTGGTAAACCCGCACCCACGTTGGTCTCGTACAAAAACTTCACTCCTTTCCGAACCGCCGTTTGTTGTAAACGTAAATACTCCGAATAAGCGCTTGAGTTTGCTACTTTGTTGGGCGTCACTACCGACACACTTGCGTCAAGCAAAGGATGATAATATTGGATAATGTCTTTGTCGGATGTACAATCGATAAAGACGCTATTGGGCAAGTTGAATTCACGAATGCGCTGCACAAATGCGGGCAAACTCGTCATTTTGCCATTTTCGTCTAGTTCTTCTTTCCAGTTGTTAAGGCTAATCCCTTCGGGATTGAGCCACATTTTTTTGCTACGTGCCAGTCCTACCACGTTGATTTTCAGCAACTTTTCTTTAGCCAAATAATCTGACTGCGCCGCCAACTGCTTCATAAACGTGCTTCCAATCAAACCCGTACCTACAATAAACAAATTGAGGTTTCTGACTTCTGACTGAAAAAACACGCCATGAATCGCATTGAGTGCTTTGGAAAGGTCGTTTTTCTGAATCACCACCGAAATATTCAATTCCGAAGAGCCTTGCGCAGTAGCTACAACATTGATACCGTTTTTGCCCAAAGCCGTAAACAATTTACCCGAAATACCCGTATTTCGGCGCATCCCCTCTCCTACGATGGCAATGATTGATACATTTTTCTGAATCTGAATGCCATCGCGGTCGATGTCACCAGCACTGATTTCGGGGGCGAATGTTTGCTCCAATACTTCTTTGGCTCTATCCGAATTTCTGGGGTCGATGGCAAAGCAAATCGAATGCTCTGACGATGCCTGTGAAATCAAAATAACGCTGATTCGGTGTCTCGACAAAGCCGTGAACAACCTAGCCGATACCCCCGCCACTCCAATCAAACCACTTCCTTGGACATTGACCAAAGCAATGTCGTCAATGGAGCTAATGCCCGTAATCGCATAAGGCGAATCATACGGGATAGTATGCACGGTAGTACCTTCAGAGGATACATTGAAGGTATTGAGTACTTTAATGGGTATATTTTTGACAAAAGCGGGCTGCAAACTTGGTGGATAAATCACCTTGGCACCAAAGTGACTCAATTCCATTGCTTCGGCATAGGTGATAGTCGGAATCGTAAAAGCCGTAGATACTTTGCGCGGGTCGGCGGTCATCATACCGTCTACATCAGTCCAGATTTCAATCACCTCAGCGTCCAAGGCCGCCCCAAAAATCGACCCTGTATAATCAGAACCTCCGCGACCAAGGGTCGTAGTGATGCCCTCGGCGGTAGACCCAATAAACCCCGTAATGCACTGAAGAGCTTCTTTTTCTTCAAAATGAGCTTTTATTTGGGCATTAGTAATTTCAAAATCAACCTCCGCATAGCCAAAGTGGTCGTTGGTACGAATAAGCTTACGGGCATCACAAAACTCTGCCTTCAAACTTCTTGCTTTGAGTGCTTCGGTGATTACGGTGGTAGAAAGTCGCTCTCCAAACGACATTAGCAAGTCGAGGGTACGCGCCGAAAGCTCCCGAATGAGCGAAATACCGCGTAGCAAATCCTCTAGTTCGTTGACCAATCCGCGTACTTTGGCGATGGCACTTGATTGATTTTTGATGTCAATCAATCCTCTCACTGCCCCAAAATGACGCTCTTCCAATGTCCTGCACATCTCCAAATACTCAGGATTGCCTTGGGCCGCCATTTTTCCGATTTCAATCAGCTGATTGGTGACGCCCCCCATAGCCGAATATACAACTGCTATTTTTTCGCCTTGGGCAATGTTGGTTTCAAGAATCTTAATAAGCTGCTTTATACTATCTACAGTACCACATGAAGTACCGCCAAACTTAAGAACTTTCATTGACAATCAATCGTTTATAATGCCTCGAAAGCGCCCACTCATGAGTCTCTATCCTTGGAGATTTCAAAGTCATGGCGCTATGCTTTGTTTTGTTTGGCTGCAAATATAGTTGGGTGACGCATAATTTGTTGTGTTTGTGAGAAACAATACCTATTTAATACAAATATCATCCCCAAAACCATCCCTTCATCCTGTCTTACATCCATTAGCTTAGAATCGATTGGATGTAGTGTGTATTGCCTAGTACCTTTACAGCATCATTTCAAAACAGCCATAAACCAATTGTCCTTTTGTAAGGATTTTTTCTCATAAAACTAAAACATATTAATAGCCATGGAAACAAACAGATTATATCGCATCACTAATCAGTCAGTTTTGGGAGGAGTAGCCGCAGGTGTCGCCCATTATTTTGGTATCGACCGCGCCTTGATGAGGATTTTGTTTGTACTCGCCTTTTTCTTTTCAGCGGGTATTCCTGTGGGCTTTATTTATATTTTACTTTGGGCTTTTTTGCCTAAAGCTATCAAAGAAACGACCGATACAAACGTCATCAGGCTTTAGTCTTATCCATCTCTATTTTAGTGTTTGCTCAACAGTGCCGATTCCCCCAAGAATCGGCATTTTTTTATGGGTTCCTTAATGGAATTGATGTTTTGCTGGCAAAAGTTTAGGGCAAACAACGGCGTACGCACACTCGAAGAAATGATTGCCGTAGAAGTTAAATCCAAAAGAATTGGAGACCCCAATGACATTACCACAGGCTTTTTTGAAACTCAAACAAAGAGAATAACTTTGGGGACAGGGTATGATGGAAAGCAAATGGATAGAGTTTGGTTTCAGGGAATAATAGCATAGATGAAAAGAAATAGCTTAACTGCGGAGGCTGGCTTAATTGAAGAAGCAATTTCAAGAGGTATTTTACACAATTATTTGTCTGGAGTTGATAAAACAATTACAGCTTATATCTTGAAACTTAATTAAAAAATGTAAAAATATGAACGACTTTTTAACAATTGAAACAGAGTTGAATAATATCAAAAGGTCTCTATATTATCTAGTGCAAAAAGGGAGTAATGTGAATGGTATCATTTCCTTGCTTATAGGTAACTATCAGATGATAGGATTGATAGAATTAATGAATGAGGATAATAGGTTCAATGCAAAAAAATATCTCTACAAATCGGCGAAGGTGGAAGAGTTGCAATTTAAAGTAGCTAAAGGCTTATTACCAAAAATTGAAATCGACAAACCAACTATCTGGGGAACACTTTATAAAACCATCGGGGTAGTTCTCCTAAGCGATAGCGTACCCTTGTTATATTCCTTTTTTGAGGTCATCGATGATGTAGGAGGCGATGAAGTACGCAAGGGCTACCATTACAACACGGCCTATGCTATTAAATACCTCGTGTTGGGCAATCGCGACAAATCGCGTCATTATCTTGAATTAGCACAAAAAGCCGCTGACCGTAAAAAAGCCAAAACCGAAACGGGTTATTCAGATGTAGTAGAAGGTATATTGGATAGCAACCCTGAATTAATTTCTCAGGGTATCGAAAAAAACCTCAAATACCATCATCGCTGCGAAACGGGAATTTTCAAGGCATTTTGTTTAGAAGCTACTGCAATGGTCAAGTTAGCCAAAATGTATGGTTTTGAAGTAAGTACCGACAGTTCATACATTCACCAAGGTTTGCTTCAACATGACCCTGATATTGTTTTTGAGGACATTGATGAAGTCTATGAGGCATTAGGTATCACTAAAACATAATTTATCATCATAGGAAAAATTATTACCTCCCCCTAGGCAACCCTCGGCGTTCCATCTGCATAATAACCCTTGAAAGCACATTGAAGATGGAACAAACCCTCATCAAAGAACTCAAAAAAGGTAGCCCTTTTGCCCAACGTAGGGTGTACGATACCTACGTCAACCGCCTGATGAGGGTGTGTGTGCGCTATGTGCGTGATACGCAAGATGCCCAAGAAGTATTGATGAACGGTTTTTTGAAATTTTTCAACAACATTCATCAACTCGACGATACGCATCCTATTGCCCCTTATTTGCACAAGATTATGGTCAACGAATGCCTCATGCACCTCCGAAAACAACGCATTTCGTGGTTGACATTGGACGAATCTATAGAATATGAAACCGAAACCGACAATTCCCCTGAGATAGATGCCGAAATCCTCTATGCCGCTATTACTCAGCTACCCGACGGCTACCGAACAGTATTCAATATGTACGTAGTAGAGGGGTATTTGCACGCCGAAATTGCGCACCAACTCAACATTACTGAAAGTACATCCAAAAGCCAACTTCACAAAGCCAAAGCGCTGCTGCGGTTGTGGCTTCAAAAACAAGGTTATCGCTATGGCACAAATGAATGATAAAAACATAAAGCAGCTTCTTGATACATTAGATGAGTCGCTGCCCCCACAAGTAAATTTTGATACTGAAGCTTTTTGGCAACAACTACAGCCTCAAATTGTCCCCAAAAAACAACGTCCTTATTGGCGCTATGGCATAGCGGCCTCTCTCCTATTGATGTTGATTTCGGCAGGAATTTGGGTAAATCAAAAACAACCTGCCACACCGCAGCTAGCCGCTATTCCGACACCTACCAAATCTTCTACCACTCCAACAAAACTCAAGACGAGTGCCCCCGCACCTCACATAGTCCGTTTAGAAAATTCAAAAAAGAAAAACCTACCTACCAAGCCTCAAAAAAATGCAGTAGCCAAAGTACAAGAAGATATAAATCTAAGCGCTACGCCACTTGCTGCTACCAGCCCGATTGTAGAGCCTGAAAAAGCACCTATCCCTGCTAGCGATTCAAATAGAGTAGCCGCCACGGTAGAAAACCCTCCGTCTACCAAAGTATCAAGTACGAATCCTGCAAAACAAAGGTGGAAAGTTGTCCATGCCAATGAACTCCAAACCGACCCTATGGAACGGATTCACGAACAAATCAGTACAAAAAAACGTCATTCGCCTTCCGAATACGCCCAGCAAACCCATTTGTTTACCATCAAAATAAAATAACACCATGAAACATCTCATGCTTTTTTGGGTGCTGATAAGCAGCACCTTAAGCCCTCTTTTTGCCCAAACAGAACAGTACCAAATCACGATTCCACTTTCTACCTCCAATCGGGTAGTGATAGCAGGCAATAGGTGGGACGATTTTGAAAAATTTAAAAACCTTGATTCGTTGGTGCGGCTTTTTGTGGAAGATTATCAAAAAGTAAAAGATAGTATTTCCAATCCCACCACCTCGTACAAACTCCAATATACCCTCACTTCAAAAGGTCGGCAACTGCGCATCCAAGCGTATCCACAAACTCAAAATAATTTTATCTTTCAAAATTTTTCGGAGCCAATGTTGGTCAAAGAAAAACAAGATACCATTGTGATTGAAAAGTGGATTCCGCACCCTGACAATATCCCTCCCCTCGACCAAATGGCTCCCGACCAAATCCAAGCCCTCCATGGCGAACTCCACAACGAATACCGCTACAATCGCTATGGACATTGGTTTGGGATTTATTTTCTGCTCAACAGTGCTGATGAAATAATGCAAATAACACAATTGAACGAGCGTTTGGCCAGTACATTGGAGCAATTGAAAAAGACCAAAACTTATGACCGCCACAACGCAGGCGAGATGACGTTTCGGGTATTTGGCCCCGAACGCTTCAATGTTAAGGCAGAAGTAGCTAAATCGTGGAAAGCAAGTATGAGTCTTATTTGGGCACAAACTAGCTTAGGCTTCTATGCCGGGCGCCCTTATACCACGATTGGCGGTGACTTTACGTACCTTTATAAAAACAGTATTTTAGGATTAAACTTAGGCGTAGAAATGGCGGTGTCTTTCAACAAAACCCAAACCGACAATTTCACCGCCCAACGAAGCACCTTCTATACCGTGGGGATTAATTTTTATGACCGTGGCAAAAAAATCGAACAGCGGCTTTGGGGAACAACTTCCAAACACTTGCGCGTGGGTTCGCTCCAACTGGGCTATAATCGAGGCAAAGAAGACGGGCATTTCCAACCCCATACGTGGCGTTTTTCGTCGGCTTTTACCACTTATAAGCGTATCACGGTCATGCCAGAGATTTATTGGAATGGTCTCTTCAAAAACATCCAACCCGGCTTGAGGGTCGCGATTGGATTTTAGGAGGCTTAGGATTTTTATGATAAAGAAGAAGGGGAGGCTAAAAACGTTTCTTTTTCTAACAAATTTTTGACCCACCGGAAACCTATCGCTGCCACAATCATCAAACCCACAATCACGCTCCAAAGCACATAATAGCCGAAGTGAGTAGCAATTTGCCCTCCTAAAGTAGGAGCGGCAACTTGCGCAATCGAATAACACATCGAGTACAAAGCCGAATACTGACCGCGTGTTTGGGGCGTCGAACGCTCAATCGAGAAAGAGGTCATGAAAGGCATTGCAAGCATTTCGCTTAAAGTAATAGTAACTACCGCTAAGGGCAATATCCATACCACTCCTTGAAAAACGACAAATAGCGAATAACTCAACCCACAAAAAAGCACGCCCCAACTGATAAAAACAAGCTTATGACGCAGCGGCTCAATGTGATAAATTAGTATCATTTCAAAAGCTGCCACGAGGAGGCCGTTGGTTCCGAGGAGCAATCCGATGTAAAATTCGCTAACGTGCAGTTGGGTTTTCCAGAAAACAGGTACCATGCTAAAAAATTGCATAAAACCAACGGCAAACAAGGTCGTAAAGAGCACAAACCGCATATAAACCACATCCCGAAACGCCGATTGAGGCGTTGGGTTTTGGGTAGCTTTATGGTTTTGGGAAGAGCTATCTTGGGTACGATTTTTGACCAATAACAACAATACCAAAGCCGCCGATATATTGGTAATGCCGTCGGCAATAAACAAATATTGATAGCCAATAGTCGCAAAAAAGCCACCCAAAGCGGGGCCAATTGCCCAACCGATATTGATAGCTAGGCGATTGATAGCATAGGCGCGAGTGCGATTTTCGGGCGTACTATAGTAAGCAATTGAGGTAGAATTGGCCGGACGAAACGCTTCTCCTACTAAGCTTAAAGCGAAGGTAGTGAGGCATAAAGTAGGCATGGTGCGCATGTTCATCAATACAAAAAACATACTTCCACCCAACGCCAAACTTGCCATTTGTACGTAATAATGCCCCAGTTTGTCGGTCAGTTTTCCACCCAGATATACCCCCAATATCCCACCTGCACCGGCGCAACTCACCACAAGGCCCGCTTGGGCCAAGCTAAAATGAAGGGCTTGGGTGAGGTATACGCTCATGAAGGGAATAACCATCGTCCCCGACCGATTGATAAACATCACAAAGGCAAGAAGCCAAATTTCGCGAGAGATACCTCCGTAGGCGTTTCGATAAAGAGTGGCTGTTTTCTGTAACATAGCAGCGCAAAGGTACACAAAATCGGGGGTTTGAATGCTGCTACTCTATACCATAATCACGGAAGTTTATTTTTTCTCAAAACGCATTAGGGCAATATCATCCTTGAATAAGGTCAGCCATTTGCCCTCAACGATACCATAGGAAGTTACCTTTTGGAGCGTTTCTACAAATAAGCTTTCGCCTTGGCCTGGACAAAACATCTTGGTCATTGCCAGAGGTGCGGTAAAGTTGATTTTGGAGCCGCTCGTATTTAATTTACCCGCAAAACGGTTACACCCTGCATATCCGCTTATTTGGTTATTTTTCACATCAAACACAATAGACGGTTTTTTATCAGGGTAGAGGCCTGCGAGCGTTTCGGAAGTATTCAAATAAGTTAACTCCCACATACCTTCTAAAAACGAAGCCGTTGTTTCGGTTTCATTGCTTATCGCCAACTTTTCTACTAAATACAAGTAAGGTTGGTGGAAATGATGTACAAAAACCTTTTCTTGACTATCGGGGTAAAGTTTAAAATACTCTTCATCGGCCTTTAGCACAATCGTATTGCCAGTACGGACATAATGATTGCTATGATAGTATGTAGGAGACACAAAGCCAGAGATATTTTTCTTTACAATGCTAGACGCCATTTTACCCAAATACTTTTGATAATTTTTTTGAGCTTTGAGTGTAGGTTTGTTTAGTTGATTATAGGCATGTTTGAGAGCAAGATTTTTAGGAAATTTTTGTTTTTTTATAATGCTTTTAGCATTTATGAATGGATTGGTCCTATTAAAATCTGACAATGTTTGAATTGAAATAGGTACTTCTGGCACCCAATCGGCAGTATTGACTACATTGTAAGCCCAACCATTTTGGGTCAATGATTCGTATTCATAAGCAAAAAACAAATTACCAGGCTTTGGCCCCGCACTACAGTAAGTTTTAAAACGAATATCTGCTGGAATCGTTTGTTGTTTTTGGAGGCTATACAAATACGCAGTCAATAAAAAAGCAATAGCTCCTCCTTGGCTATGCCCCATAATAATGACATCTTTTACCCCTTTTTGATAACATGAGTCTACTTTCAATAAAATATCTTTTGCCAGAATTGCGGTACTGATGAGCCAACCAATATGTACTGCGGCTTGAGGATTAGCCGACAACTCATATTTAAAAGTCTCATTTTTATTTAATTGCAACTCCCCTTTGGCAGGCACCATAGCAGCATAAAAATTAGCTAACCAACTCACTTCATTTGCCGTAGTACCACGGATACTTAGCACAGCAATAGGCTTTGATTTGTGTGTCCACAAATCCCAAGTGTTGTCGAGACCTACCACTGGCGACCGATAGACCGACTGGTAGTTTTCGGGAGCAGGCACAGACGCTACGTAAGAAGGGGCACCAAACCGAGCTGAGATTTTCATCATTTCTATGTATTCGGCTTTATCAAATCCAGGTTTAAGATACTGTCCTTTTACGACCTCAATGCCTACAAAAAGCAATAAAACCCCCACAAAAGAATACCTCGTCATCATAAGAAAAGTAGTTTAAAGAATCTTTTTCAAAGATAACCCATTTTTGAAATTTGCATAATTCAAATCACTTTTATACTTTTCCCTGATTCGAGGAGCTAGTTTCTGACAAATACATAGCTTTCGAATCTTAGCTCACTATTTATGCCTCTTCCGATGATAGAATCTTCTGCTACACGCGTATTCGATATACTGACTCTCAACGTCAGACCTAGCCAAAAGTCCAACGCTTTAGCCTGCAAAAGGCAAGGCGAATGGATTACTTTTTCGTCTGACGAATTTTGTAACCAAGTCGATAAAGTCAGCTTAGGATTACTCAAAATGGGGGTCGAGGCTGGCGACCGTATCGCAATCGTCTCCGATGGCCGCCCCGAATGGAATATCATTGACTTTGGGATTCAGCAAGTGGGAGGAGTGTCGGTACCTATCTACCCTACCCTTACGCTCGAAGATTTTGAATATATTTTTCACGAAGCAGAAGTCAAGTTTGTTTTTGTGGGAGATGGCAGCCTCTTCCGCAAACTCATCGATGTAGTAGCTACCGCGCCCACGGTCGAAGAAATGTTTACGTTTGATACCGTCAAAAGTGCTAAACATTGGTCATCCGTTACGGCTTTGGCCCAAGACGCTGATTTGGGTTTATTACAAAAACGAAAGTCCGCTATCAATAGTGAAGATTTGTTGAGCATTATTTACACTTCCGGCACCACAGGCAACCCAAAGGGCGTCATGCTTACGCACCGAAATTTGTTGAGCAATGTCGAAGAAGGCTGCAAGTTGATTGCTTTTCCGCACGAAGCACGGGCGTTGAGTTTTTTACCCCTCAATCACGTTTTTGAACGGATGGTACAATACGTATATCTCAAATCAGGCATTTCGATTTATTATGCCGAAAGCGTGGCTACTATTGCCGAAAACCTCAAAGAGGTACAGCCTACGGTGCTATCGACCGTACCCCGTTTGCTCGAAAAAGTATATGACAAAATCATCGCCAAAGGATACGAACAGCCCCGAATCGCGCGAAATATTTTCTTATGGGCTTTGGAATTGGGGTTACAATTTGACCCTGCTCATGACAAAGGATGGTGGTACAACACTCAGCTCAATTTGGCGCGTAAGCTTGTTTTTAGTAAATGGAAAGATGCATTGGGCGGTAAGTTAGAGATGATTGTAGCGGGTGCGGCAGCTACTCCACCTCGTATTGCACGGGTGTTTTGGGCCGCCGACATTCCGGTTTGTGAAGGTTATGGGCTCACCGAAACCTCGCCCGTTATCTCGTTCAACCGCCTCTTTCCACAGCCCCAAGTCCGTATCGGTACAGTAGGGTTGGTGATTGATGGCGTAGAAGTAAAACTGGCCGACGATGGCGAAATTTTGGTCAAAGGCCCCAATGTCATGAAAGGATATTATCTCAAACCTGAGCTCACCGCCGAAGTAATATCTTCAGATGGGTGGTTTCACACGGGCGATATTGGCGAATGGATAGACGGAAAGTTTCTGAAAATCACGGATCGCAAAAAAGAGATGTTTAAAACCTCAGCGGGCAAATACGTGGCTCCCCAAGCGGTAGAATCTACCCTAAAAGAGTCGTTTTTTATCGAACAAGCGGTAGTAGTAGGCGACGGACAAAAATACGCTGCGGCCTTAATCGTCCCTTCTTTTGATGCCCTCAAAGAGTTTTGTAGGGTCGAAAACATCACTTACACTTCCGATGCCGAAATCCTCAAAAACGACAAAGTAAAAACCAAACTCCGCGCCGAAGTAGAAGTGGCCAACCGCGATTTGCCTCCTTATGAACGAATCAAAAAATATCATTTGTTGCCACAAGCGTTTTCGGTAGAAAATGGCGAACTCACTCCTACGCTCAAGCCCAAGCGTAGAATCATCCAAACCAAGTATGCGGCCGAAATCAAAGGTTTGTTTGAAGGATAAAACTAAATATCCTATATTTTAAAACGAGTACGGAAAAGCGCAATCCACTCTTCAAAATCGGGCAGGGGCAAATAAGGGAATTTGGGATAAAGAGGAATCTCAATAAAAACGGCATTGCCCTCCCCTACTTTGGGAGTCCAGACGATTTGCCCACGCAATACGGCCACCCGCGATTCGATATTGCCGATTCCTAAACCCTGTATGGCACGGCTATATTCGAAACCTTTGCCATCATCGAAATAGTCAAAATGAATCACATCATCATCTTCATCTTGATGAACTCGGATGGTGATTTTGCTTGCTTCGGCATGTTTGAGGGTGTTGTTCATCAATTCTTGGGTGATGCGATACAAGCCCGTTTCTATTTCGGCGGGCAGTCTTTCGGGGAGCAATGATGCGTCAAGCTCCACCTCTACGACCCCCGAATGTCTGATTTTTTTGGCAAGTTCTTCTACGGCAGCAGCATATCCGTATTGTTCTAGCATTCTGGGACTTAGCTCCCGAAGCATTCGCCGAATATCCACAATAGAATCATTGATAATCTCCAAGGTCTTTTTCTTCAACTCTTGCCCTTCTGGTTTTTTGGAAAGGTATTTGGTAAGCGACGAAGCGTATAGCTTGAGCGTCGCAAGCCTTGCCCCTACCTCGTCGTGCAAATCTTGCGCGATTTGGCGCCGCTCTTGTTCCTGCGCGTCCAACGCAATTTTCAGGCGTTCTTGTTCTTTTTGTTTTAATCTTATAAGGCGGTTTTTGCCCGTGATAAAAGCCACATAACCAAACAACCCTGTGCAAAAAATATAAAACCACCACGTGCGCCAAAAAGGTGGCTCTATGGAAATATACAATCTTTTTTGTTCGTCACTCCATACGCCGTCTCGGTTGGCAGCCATTACTTTAAACACATATTTACCCGGATCTAAATTGGCATAACGTACATAATTGCGGTCGTTGCTGTAGACCCAATCGGGGTCTTGTCCTTCCAACCTATACCGATACTCATTGCGGCCATTGCTATAAAAATCAATCGCTGCAAACTCCAATGAAAAAGTATTCTCATCGTGATTGAGGCGCACCATATCGGTTTCATTGATTTGTTTTCCAGTAAAATAAGGTGCTTCATTTACCTTAAAATCATAAAAATGAATACGGGGTCTAAAAGAGATTTTTGGTAAACGCTCAGGATAAAAACTATTGAAGCCCTTCACCCCACCAAAATAGATTTCTCCGTCGTGGGTAGTCGCAAAAGCATTGCCATTGTATTCATAGCCCTGAATGCCGTCAGCAAGGTCAAAGTTTCGAAATTCACGCGTTTTTTGATCAAATTGCGATATACCATGATTAGTACTAAGCCAGACTTGACGTTCTTTATCAATCACCACCCCATACACATAAGAGTTTCGGAGGCCATTGCGATGGTTATAAAAATGATAACTGCGGGTACCAGGGTCTAGCTCTATCAATCCTTTTTCACTCCCTATCCAGAGCTTATGGCTTACGGTATCTTCTCTTATCACATTGATATTGAAGTATTTCATCCCATAATACACCTGCTTCCAGCGACGATTTTTGTATTTGAATCCATACAAACCTTCAAAATACGCCGCCATCCAAATAGTACTGTCCTTGGCTTGAAAGACCGAAAAAACATTCTTGTTTTCCAAAATCGAAGGCCTTTCAAAGTGTTCATTTTTGGGATTAAAAATCCAAGGCCCTAGCGGGGTTCCTAAGAAAATTCGCCCATCTGACAATTCCAGCATGTTGCGAGTATAATTGTTTCGGGAGGGATTTTTGTCAAATTGAAAAAGCTTAAATGTCTTTTCCTTAGCATCAAAGCGCATAAGACCACCGTAAGTGCCCACCCACATTTGTTGGTGCTTATCTCTCAAAAATGATTTAATGAAGTTGACGGAGGGTAAAGTGGGAGAAGATGATTTACTCAAGTATCGCTCCAGAATGATACGTGTTTTGGGATGGTACACCGCCACACCTCCCTCTGTACCAATCCACATATTACCATCAGGGGCTTGAATCATGCATCGCACCGAAAAATTATCCAGCTTTTTGTTGGCTGGAATACTCGGCGAATCAGTCACTTTCTTTAGTACAGAAGCATTGGGAATGATTTTGAGAAGGCCATCGGGATCTACATTGGCCCAAATGATTCCTCGATTATCAATATAAATACGCGTAATTTCGTAATTGTCAAGGCTACGAGGAGTGACAAAGGGCAACACTAAAGTTTTGAGCTTGTACGTTTTTTTGCTAAAGGTCCAGAAGCCATTGCGCTGAGTACCAATCCATAAGTTATCATTGAAACCCTCTGCAATACTATACACGGCCCCCAATGATTGACCATAGGCATTTTTCTCAAAAAACTGAAACTCCCGACAAGTATAGTCGAGGCGTATCAGCCCTTCCAATGATCCTAACCAAACTTGGTTTTGAGCATCTACATACAAGCAGATGATATTGAGAGGATAACCAAGTTCATTTTCAGGTACATCACTAAAATAATAATGGTATTTTTTTTCTTTGATATCATACCTTGCCACTCCTTTGGCACCTATCATCCACACATCGCCTTTGGGGGTGCGGGTAGTCCAATCGATATAATCAAAGTCTTGGGTAATAAATACTTTCGGAGCGACTTTCCGGTGTTTTTGAGTACGAAAATGATACGAAAAAATACCTTCTCCTTCTCGTATGTACCAGAGTTCTTCTCGGTCGCAATAAAAAGGGGCTGTTCGTTTTTTTATTCCTTTTTGGGTATCATCTACCACCAACCTAAAGCGGTCAGTGGCTCTTTCGTAGCAGTTGAGTCCTTCTTCGGTTCCGAGCCAAATATTACCTTGTCGGTCTTCTATTAATCCCGCAATATTGACCCCTTGCAAGGCATAAGGATTGCTAATGTCTGTTTTATATACTTTGAAAGTATGCCCGTCGTATCTGTTTACCCCATCTTGAGTCCCAAACCACATAAAACCCCGCGAGTCTTTGAGCATATGGTAAGGTGACCCCTGCGACAGACCCTTTTCTACCCCAATATGCTCTAGGCGGTAGTCTTGGGCCTGTAGCCATGTATTGACCCCAAAAGCTAATATGAAGACAATGAGTTTGTACAAAAGATGAGTAAAATTTTAGCCCAACTTATTCATTCCCGTTAAGTAATGAAAGCAAGTTACGGAAAAAAATATTACTTGCCTATGGTATGTTTTTTTACTCCTTCGTTGGTGATTATGACGGGTTTGATAAAACCATTTTCATTAAAAAACATTTGGTCAATACAAGTCACCCGCGAATTACCGTCGGTTTGTCCTAGTGGACGGCGGTGGTATACGATATACCAAGCGTCGTCTTTTGGATGATGAATCACCGAATGATGCCCCGCTCCCGTGGCTACTTTGGGATCTTGTTGGAGAATTTTACCTACCCTTTTGAAAGGCCCAAAAGGAGAATCAGCAATGGCATAGGCTACGCTATAGTTGGGTCCAGTCCAGCCACCTTCTGACCACATAAAATAATATTTGCCATTTTTGGTAAACATAAAAGGCCCTTCTACGTAGTTTTCTGGCGTAATCTCTTTGAAAATAGTACCGTCTTCAAAAGGCACAAAACCCGTAAAATCATCTTTGAGTTTGGCGATATTGCAATGACGCCACCCGCCATATATCAAATAATACTGGTTTTTGTCTTTAAAAACAAACTGGTCAATCGGCTGTGCGCCATTGTGAAACTTATCAATCAATGGTTTTTTTAGATAATCTTGATAAGGGCCTTCGGGGCGATTGGCCACTGCCACTCCTATTCCTCCTACTTCTTTGTCATTTTGAATGTCATTTGCGCCAAAAAACAAATAATATTTACCGCCTTTTTCGATAATAGAAGGTGCCCACATCGCTCTCTTAGCCCATTTGACGCGGGCCGTATCCAAGATATTGGCGTGCTTGGTCCAGTGCACCAAATCGGGCGAAGAAAAAGCATCAAAAAATACTTGCTTGTTGTAAGGAGCAGAGAAGGTAGGATATATCCAATACTTTTTACCAAAAACGATACCCTCAGGGTCGGCATACCAACCTTCAAAGACAGGATTTCCTGATTTTTCTTGCGCCTGAACACACCTTCCTCCTATCAAGAGGACGATAATTAAGAAGTAGTTTTTCATAAATTATATGAATAGTTAACAATAAAAGCAATTGATAATGAGGAGATAACTAAGAATTAAGAAAATTTTCTCCCGTGCCTTTAAACAAGAATTTTAATGAAAATAAAAAAGCTGTACACCTTCATGAGTCACTGACAATTGCGCCTGACGCCCCACCACCATAGCACGATTGTCGGCTACGTGACCAACTGGAAAATCAAAGCAAACCGGATAATCATAAGGTGCCACATATTCGGCAATAATTTCGTATGCTTCCTTGCCAAATTTAATGGTTTCATTGTCTTTTAAGTCCGTAAACTGTCCCACTACCAACCCAGCCAATTGTGATAATTTGCCAGCCCTTTGGAGCTGCACCATCATTCGGTCAAGATTATAGTAGTATTCTTCTACGTCTTCCAAAAACATGATTTTTCCACGGGTATCAAGTTCTGAACGAGAACCCATTAAATGGGCCAAAAGGCATAAATTTCCTCCCACTACTTGCCCACTGGCACTTCCAAATCGATTAAAATCGTGCCTCAGTGCCTCATAATGAAGCCCTTCACCCCATAAAGCTTTTCGGAGGCTTTCGAGAGCATCAGCTCCGCCCTGTTGCCCGAATAGTTTGGGCATTGTAGCGTGTAAACTCTCAAATCCTAGCTTATGAAGATGGGCATGAATTGCCGTAATGTCACTAAAGCCGACCACCCATTTAGGGTGTTTTTTAAAGTTTCGGAAATTAAGTTTATCAATGATTTTTGAACTACCATAACCTCCTCGTGCCGAAAAAATCGCCTTAATACGGGGATTATCAAGCATCTGCTGAAAATCTTGCCGACGCTCTTCATCCGTTCCCGAAAATTGATAATAGCTTGTGTGAAGCGTTTTCCCTTCTATCACTTCTAGTTTCCAATCTTCCCGTAAAATCCGTAAGCCTTCGGTCAAAGTTGCGTAAGACACTTGGCTTGCCAAGGCCAGCACGCCTACGCAATCACCCGTTTGCAAAAAAGGAGGTCTAATCACTGCTTAATCAATAATAGTTAAGTATCAATTGTGTTTTTCTTTTTGAACTGCCAAATAAGCCGCCCCTACCAAAGCCACCAAAAGCAATATTCCAGCCACTTCAAAAGCCCACACGTGGGTAGTCATAAGATGCATCCCGATACCCCGTAATGAAGAACGATTAGGATACGGCTCGGTAGGCAAATAAGAACCAATAATCAAAAACTGAGCATGAAAAATAACCCAAAATAACACCCCAAAAATACCCACGGCAATCATCACCCCCCAAAATCGGTTGAGGTGCTTGGTAAGGACAAAATTCACTTTTTGATTATCGGCCCGTTCGGCACGATGGGTAAGCATAATTCCAAAAATCAAAAGTACTAATACCCCTCCTACATAGATGAGGATTTGGGTAATGGCCAAAAAATCCGCCCCTGCCAACACATAAAGTGCCGCTACTCCCAGCAGCCCTACAAAAAGACAAAGCGCTGCATACATTACATTGCGTGTCAGCAAGATAGCAAGCGAGGCTCCAATTGCCAACGCCGAAAACCCGAAAAAAGCAATTTCTGCAAGTGTCATAATCATCAATTACTTTTGACCAAAGGTGTATATCACCCCAAAATTACTTTTCAAAATTCCGGAATCTAATTTTCGTTGGACATAGGGAGCCAATTCAAACGCGACTCTCACTTGTGGTACACTTTTGAAAGGAGCCACGCGGGTTCCTATATTGAGCTGATACCCTTCTACTAGATTGTTGGTTTGGTTGGCCAATACCCCAATAAAATTAAACCTCACCCCACCCCCTAAATACAATTGAAAGCTTTCCTTTTGTTTGAGATTTACCATTGGTAAAACCTCAGTACTCAAGCTTCCAAAAAGGGTATTGGTCTGTAAACGAAAATCGAGCCAAACAGGCCGATAGGGGTTGGTACTTACCGACAGTAGGCCACTCCAAGGATAGTATCCTACTGATTGGGCTTGGGTTTTGCTACCAACAAAAACCATTATTATAAAAAGCCCCGACCAAATGCGCTTTTGACCGGGGAAAAGATTTTTAACTTCTATCTTGAGCATCCTTTCAAATCTTTTATGAGAGAGTAGATTGCTTAGCGTATTTTTAGTTTACCAGCTTTCTCCATGGTATTCATCTTTTTCATCATTTTACGCATTTCATCAAACTGTTTGATGAGGTTATTGACTTGCTGTAAAGATGTTCCACTTCCGGCAGCAATGCGTTTTTTGCGACTATTATCAATCAGGTCAGGAGTGGCTCGTTCTTTAGGTGTCATCGAATGAATAATCGCTTCGATAGGCTTGAATGAATCATTGTCAATATCCAAATCTTTCATGGCAGACCCCATACCCGGAATCATCCCTAGTAAGTCTTTGACATTTCCCATTTTTTTGATTTGCTGAAGCTGCCCCAAGAAGTCATCAAAGTCAAACTTATTTTGCCGCATTTTGGCATTGATCCGTTTGGCTTCATCTTCGTCAAATGCTTGCTGAGCACGCTCTACCAACGAAAGCACGTCGCCCATTCCCAAAATCCGACTTGCCATCCTGTCGGGATAGAAGCTATCAAGTGCTTCCATTTTCTCGCCCGTTGAAATAAACTTAATCGGTTTATCTACAATCTGACGAATCGAAAGGGCCGCACCACCGCGAGCATCACCGTCCAACTTGGTCAATACCACCCCGTCAAAATTCAGGCGGTCGTTGAATGTCTTGGCAGTATTGACGGCATCTTGCCCCGTCATCGAGTCTACCACAAACAAGATTTCGCTAGGTTTGATAGAAGTCTTGATGTTTTCGACTTCTTTCATCATCACCTCATCCACCGCCAAACGACCCGCTGTATCGACAATCACAATTTTCTTACCCGTTTTTTTGGCGTGGGCTACGGCATTTTGGGCAATTTCTACGGCATTTTTATTTTCAGGCTCGGCGTATACGTCCACGCCGATTTGAGTACCCAATACTTTTAACTGGTCAATCGCCGCAGGACGGTAAATATCACAAGCTGCCAACAACACTTGGCGTCCTTGTCGCTTAAGCATATTAGCGAGTTTACCTGAGAAAGTGGTCTTACCCGAACCTTGCAAACCTGCGATAAGAATAACAGCCGGCTCTCCTTTGATATTGATGCCTTCGGCTTGTCCTCCCATAAGCTCTGTGAGCTCTTCATGGACAATCTTCACAAACATTTGCCCAGGCTCCACCGCAATCAGAATCTTCTGGTCAAGGGCTTTATCTTTTATTTTATCCGTAATTTCTTTAGCAACTTTGAAGTTAACATCGGCATCTACCAGCGCTCTTCGCACTTCCTTGGTTGTAGCAGCAACGTTGATATCTGTGATGCGATCTTTCCCTTTAAGAGTCCGAATCGCTTTGTTCAATTTGTCTTGTAAGCTTTCAAACATAATCTAATACTAGTAAAATGAGGGGACAAATTTAGTGAATGATGCGCTCAAAGCATAATAACTTTAATATCCTGTGTGAAAAGTACTGTTATAATTTTAAATTTGCGCGATAAAACCACAAGTAACCAGAAAAGTCAAACAAGATTATGAAGCAAAAAACAACTACCTATTGGTGCTGTTTGTATGTGATTCTGAGTGTATTTTTATCGGTAGGTACGTTGAGGGCTCAAATCAAGATTACATTTCCAGTAGAGCGAGCCATCTTTCAGCGTGACAATGCAAACCAAGCTACTATTTCGGTTGGCGGGTATTATACAGAAGGAGTAGACCGTGTAGAAGCTCGTCTTGTGCCTGTATTACCTGCTCAAGGACAAGCTACCGATTGGACCGTGATTCAGCAAAATCCTCAAGGGGGTGTTTTTTTGGGTAGCCTCACAGGCCGCGGCGGATGGTACACTTTAGAAGTACGCGCTTTTTTTAGTAATAATCAAATCGCAACTGATAGAATAGCCCGAGTAGGGATAGGAGAAGTTTTTTTGGTAGCAGGTCAATCCAATGCCCAAGGCTTTTTCGGTTTTGGTGCCACAGGTGCTACCGAAGACCGTGTCAATACTGTGACTTGGGACAATCAAAACTCAAACAATACCAATAATCCTACTTTATCATTTGCCCAGCTTACCGCCGAGACGCTCATTGGCCCTCGTGGACGTAGCGCGTGGTGTTGGGGACCTCTAGGTGATTTATTAGCAAGAAAGCTCAACGTGCCCATTCTTTTTATGAATGCCGCGTGGTTTGATACTTCTACCCAAAACTGGTTGGATGCAGCACAAGGCAAGCCCGTTCAAAATAGATTAGGCGAAAACCTGCCCGCTGGTATGCCTTATGCTAACCTCAAAGCCTCTTTGCAATACTATGGTTCAATCCTAGGACTAAGAGCGGTGCTTTGGCTTCAAGGTGAAAACGACGCCGCCGCTCGCGTAAACAAAGAAGCTTATCAAAATTCTCTCCAAGGTTTAATCAATGTAGCTCGTATTGAGCAAGGGGAGGTATTGTCGTCGCTTCCGTGGGTATTTGCCCGTACTTCTCGCTATGCCATCAACGGCGTGTCTTTGGTATCACAGGCTATTATAGATGGCCAAAATGCCGTTATTAATATTCCTTTCAATAAAAGCTACGGTGGCCCTTATACAGACAATATTCAGGTACCCAGACCTGCTACAAACCCAGTAAATGGACAAGAAGACGGGGTGCATTTTCAGGGACAAGGTCTGGTAGATTTGGCCCGTGCTTGGGACAACTCTTTGCCTCCTAGCTTTTTTGCTACAGTTGTACCAGTAAAACCGCGTTCTGTAGTTCCAATAACCGTAACTTGCAATACCCTGGGGGTAAGTATTAATCTAAGAGCGGCGGATGGTTTTGCATCTTATCGTTGGAGCAATGGCCAAACTACCCAAACTATCACCGTGACTGGCCAAGGTACTTATCAAGCGACCATGAAAGACAACGCTGGTAATACTTACCTCACTCCTACGTTGGTCATCAATGATCCAAGTGTACAGGTAGCTAATCCCGTAATTTCGCCTAGCGGAGAACAAATCATCTGTGCCGACTCTTCTATTACTTTGTCGGTCAATGTTTCGACTGCCAATATCGTACGATGGAGCAATGGTTTCGTAGGACGGACTATTTCTGTCCGAAATCCGGGAAATTATACCGCCACAGTTAGCAATATTTATGGATGTAGTGCTGCTGCCGCCTCGGCCCCAGTCACCATCAAGACAATCAATATCAAAGCGCCTACGGTATTTCAATCAGGTCCCTATAGCGTACAGGCAGTTCCTGATAGCACTATATTTTCTTTTACTGATACCAAAGTCTCAAACATTACTTGGGAGTGGATGCAAGGGGGGCGCGTCTTGCCCTTCAAAGAATCAGCAATCAAAGCAACCACAATTAGTACTTATAATACCCGCTCACGCGTCACTTTTGAGGCTCAATCGGGGGGAAGCTTGCGCACCTGCTTGTCTCCTTTTTCAAATACAGTAGAATATCGGCCAACAGGCACCACAGATGATGGGCTAATTTTATATCCCAATCCTACTCGTAGCAGAAAAATTGCGGTCGAAACGCTTGAAGATTTAAAGGACGTAGAAATCACAATAGTAGGGCTTACGGGGCAGGTAGTATATCGTAAAGTAATGCCTAACCTCAATATTCGCCAAGAAATTGACCTTTCAGGACTAAATGAGGGAGCGTATATTTTCAAAGTAAAATCGGCCACCCTCAATCAGGCCAAAAGAATTTTGATTGATAAATGATATTTTTTGGGCTTCTGCTTCGTGCAGAAGCCTTTCTTGCTAATTTTGCGGTGTCATTTCAAAACCATATGCCAAACATTTGGTTAGATGAGGTGACAGTAGTAATTTTGGGTACTAGAGTAAATCTACATCAACCAACCTCCTAACAGAATGAATTATCAACCCGCCGATTATTTGCCAATTCTTATTCAACTTGGCTTGGCATTGGCTTTTATAGTGGGCACGATGCTTGTTACCCACTCTATTGGTCCAAAACGCAATAGTAAACAAAAAGACGACCCATTTGAGTGTGGTATCGAGGTAAAAGGTGATGCTCGCACACCTATTTCTATCAAATACTTTTTGGTAGCTATTCTTTTTGTACTTTTTGACGTAGAGGTTATCTTTATGTATCCTTGGGCGGTCAATTTCCTTAAACTAGGCGTATTTGGATTTGTAGAGATGATTGTGTTTATGGGCTTGTTGTTATCAGGCTTTTATTACATCATTCGCAAAGGGGTGTTGGAGTGGGAAAAATAAGGCGCTGCTGAGATTCCCACTAAAAACAATTATTTACCAAGAGAAATCATGACAACTGACGTAAAAATAGTAGAAGCTCCAGACGGCTACCAAGGCTCTGGCTTTTTTGCCACTTCATTTGACAAAGTAGTAGGTTTGGCACGTAGCCATTCGTTGTGGCCTTTGCCTTTCGCAACCTCTTGCTGTGGAATCGAGTTTATGTCGACTATGGCAGCACGCTATGACTTAGCGCGTTTTGGTTCTGAGCGCCCTAGTTTTTCTCCCCGCCAAGCAGATATGCTTTTGGTAGCAGGTACTATCGCAAAAAAAATGGCCCCGGTTTTGAAGCAAGTTTATCTTCAAATGGCCGAGCCTCGCTGGGTAGTTGCGATTGGAGCTTGTGCTTCAAGCGGTGGTATTTTTGATACTTATAGCGTACTTCAAGGTATTGACCGCGTGATTCCGGTAGATGTATATGTACCCGGCTGTCCACCACGTCCTGAGCAAATTCTCGAGGGTATTTTGCAAGTTAGAGAACTAACTCACAACGAATCGTTGCGTCGTCGCAATTCGTCTGAGTACCAAGCCTTGTTGGCCTCTTACAACATTCAATAATGAACGTTAATCGTTGTTTGTCAACAACTTACTAGGATTTCCTACTGAGTTTACTACAACAGCACCTCTCATCCATATGCTAACGAACCAATCTGTAGCCGAAGAGATTGTAAAAAAGTTTGGTGATGATGTATTTGATTTCGAAGAGCCCTTCGGAATGCTTACCTTCACCACTACTCGCGAGCAGATTATTCCTTTGTTGGAATATCTAAAATCGCATCCTCAGTTCAATATCAATTTTTTAACAGATATTACCGCTATTCACTATCCTGATGCCGTAGGACAAGAGTTTTGTGTGGTGTATCATACCCATAGCTTCATTAACAACTTTCGTATCCGTATAAAAGTATACCTTCCTGATGCGGATGTACACATTTCTACTGCTATAGGGTTGTGGGCTTCAGCCAACTGGATGGAAAGAGAAACCTTTGACTTGTTTGGAATTATCTTTGATGGCCACCCCAATTTGAAGCGTATTCTTAATATGGAAGAAATGGATTATCACCCCATGCGCAAAGAATACCCGCTCGAAGATCCTACTCGTCAGGACAAAATCGATGCTTTGTTTGGAAGATAATGTATCCCGTTTGAGCATGATAAGAATGTAGGTTGCTATTTACATTTCGATGCTCAGACCCCAAAGTTTCATAAAAATGACAGAAACCTCAGTTGCCCCACAAAATAATACAGACCTCGCCAAAGGCGACCAAGTACAGTACGTCAACGAACTTACTACCCTTAACCTCGGGCCAACGCACCCCGCTACACACGGTATTTTTCAGAACATCCTTACGATGGATGGCGAAAAAATCGTGGCTGGCGAGCAAACTGTAGGGTATATTCACCGAGCATTTGAAAAAATAGCCGAGCGTCGGCCTTTTTATCAAATCACTACCCTTACCGACCGCATGAATTATTGCTCCTCCCCTATCAACAATTTTGGGTGGCACATGACAGTCGAAAAACTTTTGAGTATCGAAGTTCCCAAACGTGCTCAGTACATCAGGGTTATTTTGATGGAGCTAGCTCGTATCGCCGACCACATCATCTGCAATGGGATTTTGGGAGTAGATACGGGAGCTTTCACAGGCTTCTTGTACGTTTATGAAAAACGCGAAGAAATCTATGAAATATACGAAGAAATATGCGGTGCTCGTCTTACGACTAACATGGGCCGGGTAGGTGGCATGGAGCGCGACCTCAACAGCACTGCTATTCACAAAATCAATGAATTTTTGAAATCTTTCCCGCCCGTACTCAAAGAATTTGAAAGACTCTTCAATCGCAATCGTATTTTTATGGATCGTACGATTGGAGTGGGGGGAATTTCGGCCGAAAGAGCCATGAGTTATGGCTTTACAGGGCCTAACCTACGAGCCGCCGGGGTTGATTATGATGTGCGTGTTATGAGTCCTTACTCATCTTATGAGGATTTTGAATTTGATATCCCAGTAGGGCAACATGGCGATACCTACGACCGATTCATGGTTCGCAACGAAGAAATGTGGCAAAGCCTCCGAATCATTGAGCAAGCCATCAAAAACTTACCAGAAGGGCCTTACTATGCCGACGCACCTGAGTTTTACTTGCCTCCTAAGCAAGAAGTATATCGGAATATGGAAGCATTGATTTACCATTTCAAAATAGTAATGGGCGAAATCGACGCCCCTATCGGAGAGGTTTATCATGCCGTAGAAGGTGGAAACGGAGAGCTAGGCTTCTATCTCATTAGTGATGGAGGACGTACCCCTTATCGTTTGCACTTCCGCCGTCCTTGCTTTATTTATTATCAGGCATATCCTGAAATGTGTGTTGGTAGCACTATTTCGGACGCGATTGTTACGATGAGTAGCTTAAATGTAATTGCAGGAGAATTAGACGCCTAGTCGCTGGTCACTTCAATACTTAGATTTTACCATTGACGGTCATGTCAATGTCCAATTAGAAGATAGTATGTCAAATATTGCTGAAAAAATAGCTTTTACTCCCGAACGCTTCGCTAAAGCGCAGGAAATCATCGCTCGCTATCCTGAGGGCAAACAAAAATCGGCGCTGTTGCCATTGCTTCACCTTGCTCAAGAGCAATATGGTTGGGTGAGTGAAGAGGTAATGGACTATGTAGCTAGCTTACTGAATATTTTACCTATCGAAGTCTATGAAGTGGCTACTTTTTATACCATGTTCCATTTGGAACCCGTCGGTAACCACGTCATTGAATACTGTCGGACCGGCCCTTGCTGTTTGATGGGGGGCGAAGACGTGTATGCCCACCTAAAGCAAAAGTTAGGAATCGATACCGGCGAAACTACTCCTGATGGAAAATTTACGCTCAAAGAAGTAGAATGTTTGGCAGCTTGTGGATGGGGACCTGTATTTCAGATTCGTGAAAAATATTACATGAATCTGACCAACCAAAAAGTGGACGAAATCATTGAAGAACTCTCAAAGTAAGAGATTGAATATCAAACTACCTCAACGAAATTGTTGAGGTTTATCAATTCAACCATGGCAGTAAAAATTCTCACCGAACATATCAACGAACCAGGTATCAATACCTTCGAGGTCTATCGCAAAAAAGGCGGATATACCGCTGTCGAAAAGGCGTTGAAAAAAATGACTCCTGAAGAAATTGTCGAAGAAGTCAAGAAATCAGGCGTACGCGGACGCGGTGGTGCCGGATTCCCGATGGGTATGAAGTGGAGTTTTTTGGCAAAACCCGAGGGAGTACCTCGCTATTTGGTCTGCAATGCCGACGAGTCTGAGCCAGGCACGTTTAAAGACCATTATTTGATGCGCGAAATCCCCCACCTTTTGATAGAGGGAATGATTGTTTCTAGCTATGCTTTAGGAGCCAACAAATCATTCATCTACGTACGAGGGGAACTAATGTATGTAGTCAAAATCCTAGAAAAAGCCATTGAAGAAGCCAAAGCAGCGGGCTTTTTAGGAAAAAATATCCTAGGCTCAGGCTATGATCTCGAACTAGTGGTACAGCCCGGAGGAGGTGCTTACATTTGTGGTGAAGAAACCGCCTTGTTGGAATCCCTAGAAGGCAAACGCGGTAATCCACGCAACAAACCGCCTTTCCCTGCCGTAAAAGGGCTTTATCAATCTCCTACGGTGGTCAACAACGTAGAGTCAATTTCTAACACGCCTTGGATTATCAACAATGGCGGGGAAGCTTATGCTGCTTTGGGCATAGGGCGTAGTACGGGTACAAAACTAATTTCGGCTTCGGGTCATATCAACAAACCCGGCGTTTACGAAATTCCACTCGGTATCAGCGTCGAAGATTTTATTTATGCCGATGAGTGGTGCGGAGGGATTCGTCCAGGGCATCATCTCAAAGCGGTAGTAGCAGGTGGGTCGTCAGTACCTATCTTGCCGGCTAATCTTATTTTGAATTTGGCAAACGGTGATAAACGTCTCATGACATATGAATCACTCTCTGACGGTGGTTTTGCCACAGGCACCATGCTAGGGTCGGGAGGCTTTATTGTGATGGACGAAACGACCTGTATTGTACGCAATACTTGGACTTTTGCCCGTTTTTATCACCACGAATCTTGCGGACAATGTTCACCTTGCCGCGAAGGAACTGGCTGGATGGACAAAGTTTTGGAAAGAATCGAAAACGGTAAAGGAAATATGCGCGACATTGACTTACTGGTTGATGTGGCAAAAAAAATCGAGGGAAATACCATTTGCCCCCTAGGCGACGCGGCTGCTTGGCCCGTAGCGGCGGCGATTCGTCACTTCCGTGATGAATTTGAATGGCACGTGACACACCCCCACGAAGCTACCAAGCCAGGAGCCGTGTATCCTGGTGCAATGGAGTTGGTATAATATAAGAATCAAAAAAGGAACTTGACCTAACATATGGAAAATACCGCACCCCAGTTATTCAAAATTACTTTTGACGGTATCGAAATCGAAGTACCGCCGGGGACAACCATCATGCAAGCAGCGCGTAAAATCGCCGAAGCCGATGCTACCAAAAGTCATCTCGCTCCCCCTGCTATGTGCTACTACGAACCCCTCAAAGGCTCGGGTGGAAAATGTCGGGCTTGCTTGGTCAAAGTGACAGCAGGCTCTGCCAAAGACCCTCGCCCCATGCCCAAGTTGGTACCATCGTGTATTACAACTGTGCAAGACGGTATGGTAGTCGAAAATACAACCAATGAAGCAGTACTCGAAACACGCCGTGGAATCGTAGAGTTTTTGCTCATCAATCACCCTCTCGATTGTCCTATTTGCGACCAAGCAGGTGAGTGCCACTTGCAAGACTTTGCCTTCGAACATGGCCGCGTCAGCACTCGTTACGAAGAAGAGCGTCGTACATTTGAGAAGCAAGACATTGGTCCATACATCCAACTTCACATGACACGCTGTGTATTGTGTTATCGTTGTGTATTTACGGCTGACCAAATTACGAATAAGCGCGTTCATGGCGTCTTGAACCGAGGCGACCATGCCGAAATCAGTACTTATATCGAAAAAGCAATCGACAATGACTTCTCTGGCAATGTCATCGATGTATGTCCTGTGGGAGCTTTGACCGACAAAACCTATCGTTTCAAAAATCGTGTGTGGTTTACCAAACCCGTAGAAGCGCACTGCGATTGCGAAAAATGTAGCGGTAATGTGACACTTTGGTACCGTGGTGACGAAGTAATCCGCGTTACTGCCCGCAAAAACGAATGGGGAGAAGTAAAAGAATTTATTTGCAATACTTGTCGTTTTGAACGTAAAAAAACCAGTGATTGGGTCATTGAAGGGCCTACTACGGTATCTCGTCATTCGGTAATTATGGCCAACAAATACCGCGCTGACCTTAAAAAGCCCGATTTTGGATTGAAAGTAGCGGCAGCTCAGTACAAACAAATTGACGACTCTCGTCCTTTTGTGACGGACAACAACACCATTCGGGAATTAAGCAAAGAAAATAACGCAAAAGCTAACCAACGTTCGTTGGCTGAGAACAACTGATATATCATTGAAGCCTGTGCTTGAGTCCTTACTCAAACACAGGTTTCTTACGACCTCACATCTATGACATTTACAATCGACGTAGCTTTTATTATCAAATCCATCATCATTTTGGTGATATTTGGTATTACGCTTTTGGTGGCGATGTACTCTACTTATGGTGAGCGCAAAGTCGCGGCTTTTATGCAAGACCGCATTGGACCTAATCGTGCCGGACCGTTTGGTTTGCTCCAACCATTGGCCGACGCTGTCAAAATGTTTTTCAAAGAAGATTTTATTCCGGCTCAGTCTAGCAAGTGGCTGTTTATCTTAGGGCCTTGTCTTTCGATGCTTACCGCTTTGATGACTAGTGCCGTGATTCCATTTGGCGACAGCATCAAATACGAAGCTGCCCCCGGCAAAATATGGGATGTGCCTGTACAGGCGATTGATGTCAACATCGGTATTTTGTATGTTTTTGGAGTAGTGTCGTTGGGAGTGTATGGTATCATGGTGGGAGGTTGGGCTTCCAACAATAAGTTTTCGTTGTTGGGTGCTATTCGTGCGGCGTCCCAAAACATCAGTTATGAAATATCCATGGGCTTGGCAATTATTGCCATTTTGATGATGACAGGCTCTCTCTCAATTCGTCATATTGTCGAACAACAACACGGCGGTAACTGGAATATCTTCTATCAGCCACTCGGTTTTATTATTTTTATTACCTGTGCCTTTGCCGAATGTAACCGTACTCCTTTCGATTTGCCTGAGTGCGAAACTGAGCTTATTGGTGGCTACCATACCGAGTATAGCTCTATGAAGTTAGGTTTTTACCTTTTTGCCGAATACATCAACATGTTTGTATCTTCTGCCATGATTTCTAGCCTTTATTTTGGGGGTTATAACTATCCGGGCATGGATTGGGTACAAGCCCAGTTAATTGGCTCATTGGGCGAAATTGCGGGTCACAATGTGGCTACTTTGATTGGATTCTTGGTATTTTTTGGTAAGTCACTGTTCTTCGTGTTCTTCTATATGTGGGTACGTTGGACACTCCCCCGTTTCCGTTATGACCAGTTGATGAATTTAGGTTGGAAAGGATTGATTCCTCTCGCTATTGTCAATATCATCCTAACAGGAGGAGCCATCTTGTTTTTAAAACCTTTGGTTATGTCTTTTCTGAAATAGATTAGGTTCTTGTTGTGATGCCTGTGAAGGCTCACAAGTCCCGGTCTAAAACTATAAAAATATGCAACTTACAAATCGTTCGAAGCAAGTTAGTAATAAACAAATGACCTTTGCGGAGCGGATTTATCTACCAGCAATCGCGACAGGTTTGGGTATTACCATCAAACATTTCTTCCAAAAGAAAGTAACGATTCAGTATCCTGAAGTTAAAAAGAACCTAGGGCCTGTATTTAGAGGTCGGCACGTTCTTAAGCGCGACGACCAAGGCCGCGAACGCTGCACGGCTTGTGGTCTGTGTGCGGTAGCTTGTCCGGCCGAAGCAATTTCGATGGTAGCAGCCGAACGCCAAAAAGGAGAAGAGAATCTTTATCGCGAAGAAAAATACGCCGCAGTGTACGAAATCAATATGCTCCGCTGTATTTTTTGTGGACTATGCGAAGAAGCGTGTCCTAAACAAGCGATTTACCTTCGCCACGATGAGTTTGTTCCGGTATTTACGGAGCGCGACCAAGTCGTTTGGGGAAAAGACCTTTTGGCCGAAAACATGAACAACCGCTACCTACGCAAAGCTTGGACCAAAGAAGAAGCCCGTGAGCAAGATATTAAGGGTATCGATGCCAAGCCCAGAACTCAATTGTAAATGGAGGGCTTGGAAACAAGTGCAGGTGATGCAAAATCTTATGTTTACCACCCGGTCAACAGATAACATTTAACAGATAACAGTAGCTCGCTACTTACTACCTCTATGAATTTTTCAAATTTATTTGCCAATCTTACTCCTTCTACGAGTATCTTTTATGCCCTATCATTTTTGACCATCTTATGTGGTTTAATGGTAGTACTTGCCAAAAACCCTATTCATAGTGTGTTGTATCTAATTGCAACATTTTTTTGTCTATCAGGTCATTATATATTGCTCAATGCCCAGTTTTTAGCGGCGGTCAATATCATCGTTTATGCTGGTGCTATCATGGTATTGTTCCTGTTTGTAATCATGTTTTTGAATCTTAAAAAAGAAGACGAGGAATCAAAAACCAACCTGGTCAAAATTGCGGCAATGATAGTAGGTGGTACTTTGTTCTTGATTTTTGTGGCTGTTTTGCGCAAAGCTCAGCTAGGTACATACAACCCCTATTCATTTGATTCTCAAATAGGAATGGTTGAAAGTCTCGGAGAGATTTTATATAGTGATTATCTGCTTCCATTCGAATTGGTCTCCATATTATTTTTGGTTGCAATGATAGGAGCTGTCATGCTTGGCCGTCGCGAGGCAGGAGATAGACACTTCTAAGCACTCATTTTCATACCTTTACAAAATCCCGTTATCCTGTTTGATTTTCAGGATAACGGGATTTGTTTTGGTAGCTATTTCTAAATTAGTATTCCTCAAAACCTAGATGTGTTCCCTTTTGGAATTAATAGGGGGCTTTTGTATTTTGGAAAAAGAAACAACCCCTTCTACCTTTTTCTAAAAATGCACAAAGAAAATACAATCTCGGAAGACCAAGGAGACATTAACTCCTCCCAACAACGCCTCCTCTATCATCAATCTCTTGATAAAGAAACGCGGTATTGGCTCGAAGAAGATGCCAAATACTTCTTTCATCAAGCTCTTTCTACGCCCGTGATGAATGTTCTTTCTAAAACAGAAGGACCTTACATATATGACCTGAACGGGAAAAAGTACCTCGATATGCATGGCAACGGGGTACATAATGCGGGTTTTAATAACCCCAAAGTAGTAGAAGCGATGATGCGTCAAATGAACGAATCATTGGCTTTTACGCCACGGCGTTATACCAATATTCCTGCTATCCAACTTGCCAAAAAATTGGCTGAGATTACTCCCGCAGGGCTTGATAGGGTGCTTTTCTGTCCCGGCGGCTCCGAAGCCATTGAAATGGCCGTAATGCTTGCCAAACAAATCACTGGCAAGTGGAAAACAATTTCGTTTTGGGATGCTTACCACGGCACAGGCTACCAAGCCTCCGCCGTGAGCGGCCAAGCTCATTTTTTAAAAGGCAACGGCCCGATGGTTCCTGGTGCCTTACACGTAGAGTTTCCTAACTACTACCGCAATCCTTGGAATTGGACGGATCAAAGGGCAATTGACGATGAATATCTGCGCCAAATCAAACTTTTACTTCGTAATGAGCCTGATATTGCGGCGATTGTGGCCGAGCCTATTTCTTCTACGCCCGTGGTGCCTTCGGCTTATTATTGGCAACAAATCCGTGAAATCTGCGACCGTGAAGGTATTTTTTTGATTTTTGATGAAATCATCGAAGGCTTTGGGCGTACTGGAAAAATGTTTGCGAGTGAGCATTATGTCACTCCTGATGTGCTCGTTTTGGGAAAATCACTGGGAGGGGGTATGCTTCCCTTTGCCGGAATTGTCTCTAAATCAAAGTATAATATCTTACAAGATAGTTCGATTGGGCATTTTACCCACGAAAAAAATCCACTCTGCTGTGCCGCAGGATTGGCCGAAATCGAATACATCGAAGAAAACAACCTCGTAGAAAACGCCGCCCAAAAAGGGGAATATTTGATGAATACCTTTCGGGAAATGCAAGAAAAATACCCCATCATTGGCAATGTAGCTGGACGAGGTTTTCATATCGGAATAGATCTCGTAAAAGACCCCCATACCAAACAACGCGCCTACGAAGAAGCCGAACGCATCATGTATCGCTGCATGGAGCGAGGATTGGCGTTCAAAATCATTGAGGGTAATGTAATTACGCTTCGTCCGTCTTTGGTGTTGAGTCAAGACCAATGCGAGTTTATCGTAAACACGATTGAAGAGGCAATCAAGGCAGAAATGAAATGACGCCTTTAGGCTGGGGAAAAGAAAGAAGCAGAATTTTTTGGGCTTTAGCCCTGACTTTTAACATCCTACTCAACTACGCCAAATTAAAGGAGACTTTCCAAGTTTTACAAACTTGGAAAGTCTAAGCCTAAACACCAGTATAACTAAAAGGTGAAATCGCTCTCAGTTCTTCTTTGATGCTATCTGATACGTCAAGGCCATCAATAAACTCCGCAATGGTATTAGAAGTAATCTTTTCATTTTTACGGGTCAATGCCTTGAGGGCTTCATAAGGCTGAGGATAAGCCTCACGGCGCAAAATCGTCTGAATCGCTTCTGCTACCACAGCCCAATTATTGTCTAAATCTGCGTAAAATGCCTGCTCATTCAGTTCAAGTTTGCCCAAACCGCGAAGCAGTGCTTTGAGCCCAATGACCGTATGCCCCAAAGGAACACCCAAATTGCGCAACACGGTAGAATCGGTAAGGTCTCTTTGAAGACGTGAAATAGGAAGCTTGGCAGCCAAATGCTCAAATACAGCGTTGGCAATTCCCAAATTCCCCTCTGAATTTTCAAAGTCAATGGGATTTACTTTATGGGGCATTGCCGAAGAGCCTACTTCTCCCGCTTTGATTTTTTGTTTGAAATATTCCATAGATACGTAAGTCCATACGTCTCTATCAAGGTCTATCAGGATAGTATTGAGCCTTTTGAAGGTATCCATCAATGCCGCCAACATATCATAATGCTCAATCTGCGTGGTGAGTTGGCTACGCGACAAACCGAGCGTTTCATTAACAAATTGGTTGCCAAAAGCCACCCAATCTATATCGGGATAAGCCACGTGGTGAGCATTGAAATTTCCAGTAGCTCCCCCAAACTTAGCCGCAAAAGGCACTACTTTCAGCATCGAAAGTTGTTTTTCGAGTCTTTCTACAAACACCCCTAGCTCTTTTCCCAAACGGGTAGGCGAAGCGGGTTGTCCATGCGTACGAGCTAGCATCGGAATATGCTTCCACTCTTCGGCAAGCGCCTTTAGTTTTGTAATCACTTCTTCAAACAAAGGAATCATCTCGGCTTGAAGCGCATCCTTCAAAGACAGCGGAATTGAAGTATTGTTGACATCTTGAGAGGTAAGGCCAAAGTGAATAAACTCCAAAAAAGGCTCTAATTGCTTGTTTTTGAGCTTTTCTTTGATAAAATATTCAACTGCTTTTACGTCATGATTAGTCACCGATTCTATTTCTTTAATCATGCGAGCATCTACTTCCGAAAACTCTCCGTAAAGGGCTCTTAAATCTGTATAGAGCGTTTTGTCAAAATCCTTGAGCTGAGCCAAAGGCAGCTCACACAAGGCAATGAAATATTCGACTTCAATCAAAATGCGGTAACGAATCAGCCCAAATTCAGAAAAATAAGGAGCTAGTTTTTCAACCTGACGACGGTAGCGGCCGTCAATGGGAGATATGGCAGTGAGCGTATTTAGTTGCATAGTATGGGTTCTAAAACACAAAGATACGCCATCCTTGGCAAAGATTTGGTAGAAAACCCGCGAAAATGCTTTTATAGATAAGAATCTCTCTTCCTTCATTTAGGAATGATTTTCGCAACTTTTATCATTCTCTATTCCAAACCTGCTATCATCCTTTAAGTCTTTATCAATGAAAAAATACGCCTTATTTCTCTGCCTTTTCTTGTACCAAATGGTGGGGGCTCAAGTCCCAGGCAGCGTAGTAGCTTATAGTCCTGCTTCATCGGGCTTGTATATTGGTTCGCCAAGTGTGTGTATTCTTCCCAATGGCGACTATCTCGCATCTCACGATTTGTTTGGCCCTAAGTCCAACGAATTTGAAAAACCTATTTCGAAAATCTACCGCTCCCAAGACAAAGGCAAAACTTGGACACACATAGCCGACATCAACGGACAGTTTTGGTCTAAACTCTTTGTGCACGAAAAAGGGCTGTATTTTATGGGAACCAGCAAACATCACGGCAATACTATCATCCGTAAATCGACCGACAACGGCAACACTTGGTCTGAACCCACCGACGCCGAAAATGGCTTACTACTTGCCGGTGAATATCACTGCGCCCCTATGCCGCTGATTGAGCATGATGGCAAACTTTGGCGCGCTATGGAAGATGCAATGGGACCTATCAAAAAATGGGGAAAACGCTACGGAGCCTTTATGATGTCGATTCCGCTGGGTGCCGACCCTATGAAAGCCACCAACTGGACAAGCAGCAATGTATTGAGACATGATTCGACGCTACTGGGTGGCAATTTTGGAGGGTGGATTGAAGGCAATGCAGTGGTAGACCCCAACGGTCAACTTTGGGACGTACTACGCGTGGATGATAAATCTACTTTAGAAGAAAAAGCCGCTTTTGTCAAGATTAGTGCAGATGGCAAAACCGCGACTTTTGACCGTGATGCTGATTTTGTAAAATTCCCGGGAGGTAGCAAAAAATTCAGTATTCGTTATGATTCCAAATCCAAACTCTATTGGACTATCACCAACTATATTCCAGACGAAATCAAAGCGGCTAACAAAGGACGAAATCCAGCGAGCATTCGCAACACACAAGCCTTGTTTAGTTCTAAAGACTTGCGCAATTGGGATTTACGTAAAATATTACTCCAGCATCCCGACATCATCAAGCATGGTTTTCAGTACGTAGATTGGCTTTTTGAAGGAAAAAACAATATCATTTTTCTTTCGCGTACGGCTTATGAAGACGGCCAAGGTGGTGCTCACAACAACCACGACGCCAATTATATGACTTTCCACCGAATCAAAAAATTTCGGAAGAGTAAACCCTGACCCTTTTACTACAGTTGGTAAAGTTTGGTCTCTCAATTTACCAACTGCTCAATCCTTTAATTTCTAAAAAAACAAATGACATCCCACTGATTGCCAACAAACATCTATTTTTCAGCCACTTAGCTTTAAGCATTTTTTGCGATATTTTTAAGCAATCGCAGTGGGGACTCGTTAAGGATGCAAAACCATTTTTAATAAAAAGCTTATAGCTTAGGGCCTAAAGCGTATTGCTAAGTAGTCACCTAGATTTTAAAATTTCATACATATCCTCTCGCTTGCAATTGAAACAACTCAGCATAGCGTCCTTGTTTTGCCATCAATGTTTCATGGCTCCCTGATTCTATCAATTGTCCATTTTCGATTACGACGATGCGGTCAGCCATGCGAACAGTCGAAAAGCGATGCGAAATCAATAAAGCCATTTTGCCTCTTGTCAGCTCCGCAAATCGCTGAAATACCTCATATTCAGCACGCGCATCTAGTGCTGCCGTAGGTTCATCCAAAATGAGCAATTCCGAATCGCGCATGTATGCCCGTGCCAAGGCGATTTTTTGCCATTCTCCACCCGATAGCTCCGTGCCACCGTTGAAATGCCGCCCCAAGACTTGTTGGAAACCATTGGGCAAACGCCCAATCAAAGCCGCCGCCAAACTCCGTTCTGATGCCGTAGCGATGCGGTCGAGGTTATTGATTTGATTGATATCTCCTACGGCGATATTGCTCTGCACGGTCATCATCAGACGAATATAATCTTGAAAAATCACCCCAATATGCCGTTGAAGTTCGGTTAAATCATATTCTCTTAAGTCTCGCCCGTCGAGCAAGATACGCCCTTCCGTAGGGTCATAAAGGCGCGTGAGAAGCTTGACAAGCGTCGTTTTTCCTGCACCATTTTCACCCACTATCGCTAGTTTTTCACCCGCATTCAGTTTAAAATTAAGATGTTGAAATACCCATTTTTGACTACTTGGATAACGAAATCCGACGTTTTCAAACACAAACCCTTCTCGAATAGGATTAGGGAAAGGCAAAGGAGCGACAGGAGAAGCTACTTCAGGTTTCAAGTCAAAAAATTGGAAGAAATCTTTGAGGTACAATGCCCCTTGCGAAATACTCGTAAAACGATTTAGAATCCCTTCCAATGAAGATTTAAGCTGCCTAAACGACCCCACTAAGAAGGTTAGACTTCCGATAGTAATCGCCCCTTTGACGGTTTCGACCCCAATGAAAGCATAAGCTCCATAGTAGCCCGCCGTCCCGACAGCCGTCAACATAGTTCCCCAAAAAGCCCGCCGTATCGCCAATTTTTTGTTTTGCTCATAATAAGCCGACGACACTTCCCGAAAACGCTCCGTCAGAAACCCAGACAAATTGAAGAGTTTTACTTCTTTGGCATTGACATTGCTCGCCCCTACATATCGCAGATAATCAAGTTCGCGGCGTTGAGGCGTCCATTGATACGATAGGGCATAGCTTTGTGAATTGAAGTAAAACTCCCCCAAAAACGCTGGAATAATACTCAATACCAAAATCAAAATGAGCCACGGGCTGAATATCGCCAAACCCGCCCCCAAAAAACCAATAGTGATAATATCTTGTACTTGCGTCAACGACTGCGACAGTAGCGCCGTTCGGCCTACGGTTTGTTGGCGGGCGCGTTCGAGTTTGTCATAAAAAACTGGTTCTTCAAACTGTGCCAAATCAAGTGTAGCGGCGTGCTGCATGATTTGGATGGAGGAACGATTGGCGTGCAAATCTCCCAAAAGCGAATCAAGCAAAGCCGTGGCTCGATTGAGCATATCGGCACTCAAGGCCAACGCCAACTCTGTACCAATGAGCAAAACCAAATGAGCCGTATCCTGAGAATGTGCATTGAGCAGCATTACCACTTCGTCGATGATGAGTTTGCCCACGTAGAGCGTCAGAAATGGAATCGCCGACCGCAGCAAACGCAAAAAAACATTGGCGGCAGTCATCCAAGGTTGGGTGTGCCAAATTTCCTTGAAAAAAGGTGGCAAATATTGAAGTGCCTGAAAACGGTCTTTGAGGGAAGGCTGAGGTTGTTTATTAGTAGGAGGCATAGAAATATTAACAGCTGATAATTAGCTAAATACCATTAGAATGGTAGAAAAACAGCGTCTATCCTAAAAAAGTGCCGAATAATAAACCCACCGCTCGCCAAATACTCTTTTACCGTAATTTTGTTCTTAAAAAGCCATGAACTCCCCCTACGAATTATTTTTCTTAAAAAATGTAGCTCATTTTCCCGACGGAACGCTGTTTGAGCTTGAAAATCAACTTTATAGTCATGCCCAAATCAGCGGAGCTAGTAATGAAAAAAGACAAGAAATCGCCGATTGGGAATATACCACTCAAGGCTACCTCCTACCCGACCGAGGCGATGGAGTACGCGATCTTGTCCCCAAAGAAAAAGTAGTGCTTTGCCCAGCCTTTTCGGAAAATATCTCTCCCCTCAAAGGAGAAATTGAAATCACCAAAGCCCGCACAAAAAGTATCCGATTTCCAGAGTACCCTACTCCCTCTCATACGCCTGTGGGGATTTTTGGCAAAAACCACATTCAGATTATCCACAATCTTCATTATCAGCGCATTGTAGCTGACGTGCTTCACAAAAATCTGGCAGTCGCCCAAATCATTGTCTTCAACAAAACCAAATTAATAGAAGTCGAAAATTACCTATCTCCTCATTTCAATCGGCACGAATATCGCTGGACAGTGAGCTGCGAATTTGGACATCTGACTTTTGGGTTTTATGAAGTTCAAATTCAGTTTACCAATGGCTGGTGTTATAGCATCGACCTCATCAAACATTACCCTGATTATCTCAAAGAGCGATTTTATCAACTTACCGCTCAACCCATGCCCTCTCGAAAGCCTGCTTCATTTACTCCTCTTCAAGAAATTGGATTTGACCTCATCAAAATGGGCATCCAAGTTCTTACCTCTACCAATATGGGCGTCGATGACGAAATCCTAAACGAAGCATTGGCTTTGACTACCGAATGGGGACCTAATTTTCAAAAACCTATCTTCGAAAGATTACATGCAAAGTATCCTTGGATTGACGAAATACTGGCTGAAAAGCTACAAAAATATTGTAAAGAAGCTGAATACTATATTTATGAATTAGGGTATAAAGAACTCAATGGCGAAATTTCGGAGGCTGAGCTAGTCCCTTTAGCCCAAGCTAAATATCCTTGGGTTGCCGCAAAACATTGGCATCGATTAAAAAACATTGCCATGTATTATGCGCGACGTTAACCAATTTTTTAGCCCTCCTTCAAGGCATTATAAATGTTAAACATTTTGCTTTAACATTTAATTGTCCTGAGACTTGTACTAAACCACTTATACAAATGAAAAAATACCTCTGGGGGCTAGGCGGCATCGCTCTTACCTGCGGATTGGCGGCTTCTTATCAAAACGACAACCCAAGTCGCGCCACCTCCAATACCCTCGACAGCGTGTATGCTACGCTTACACAAGAACAAAAACATGACCTCAAATATGCCGTTGGGGCATTGGAAGTAGCCGAAGGACTGGAAGCTAATTTGTTTGCTTCTGAGCCGATGATTACCAATCCTACCAATATCGACATCGATCACAAAGGGCGAGTATGGGTGCTTGAAGCTTACAACTATCGTCCTCACATTACTGGCAACCCTACCCACAGCGAGGGGGATCGCATCTTGATTTTGGAAGATACCAACGGCGACGGCAAAGCAGATGCAAGTAAAGTATTTTATCAAGGTCCAGAGGTCAATGCGCCCTTGGGAATCTTGGTCATGGGCAATCGCGTACTGGTTTCGCAAAGCCCTTATGTATGGTTGTTTACGGATGAAAACGGCGACGATAAAGCCGACAAAAAAGAGATTATTTTTCAAGGTATCAAAGGGGAGCAGCACGACCACGGAATGCACGCCTTTACTTTTGGCCCTGACGGAAAACTGTATTTTAATTTTGGCAACGAAGGCAATCAACTCCTCGACGGCAAAGGACAACCCGTACTTGACCAAGATGGCGCACCTATCGACCGCAAAAAATACAAACAAGGCATGGTTTTCAGGTGTGACCCTGATTTCAAAAACGTAGAAGTATTAGGGCACAATTTCCGCAACAACTACGAAGTGGCAGTGGATAGCTACGGTAGCATGTGGCAATCCGACAACGACGACGATGGCAACAAAGGCGTCCGCATCAACTATGTCATGGAATACGGCAACTATGGCTATACCGACGAAATGACCGGCGCAAGCTGGTCAGCCAATCGTACTAATATTGAGCCCGAAATTCCCCTGCGGCATTGGCATCTCAATGATCCCGGGGTAGTTCCCAACCTACTCCAAACAGGCGCAGGCTCTCCTACAGGCATGGTGATTTATGAAGGCGATATGTTGCCCAAAGTGTTTCAAAATCAAATGATTCACTGCGACGCAGGCCCCAATGTAGTAAGGGCATACCCTGTAGAAAAAAATGGCGCAGGTTATAAAGCAACTATCGTCAACGTCCTCCACGGCAAGCGCAATCAATGGTTTCGCCCGTCGGATGTGTGTGTAGCTCCTGACGGCTCTTTGTTTGCTGCTGATTGGTACGACCCCGGCGTGGGTGGCCACCAAGCGGGCGATTTGAATCGCGGCCGTATTTATAGAGTGACACCGCCCAATACGCCTTACAAAGTTCCTAATCATGATTTCAATACCCTTTCAGGGGCTTTAGAAGCCATCCAAAGTCCCAATGTATCAGTAAGATATATGGCTTGGAATAAAATCAGAAGCCTAGGCCAAAGTGCAGAAAGCGAACTCGTGAAAATGTACCAATCGGCCCCCAATCCACGTATGAAAGCACGGGCATTGTGGCTTTTGAGCAAATTACCTAATGGCAGTACTTATGTAGAAACTGCCCTTACCGACGCCAACCCTGATATTCGAATTACGGGTATCAGAGCCGCCCGTCAAATCACCGCCAAAGGGATTTTGCCACTTTCCATTCATCATCTGAATACTTTAGCCAACGACCCCGACCCGCAGGTACGCCGCGAAATAGCCCTTGCCATACGCCACATCAACGATGATTTGGCGGCGGATATTTGGGTACAATTGGCCAACCGTTACGATGGACAAGACCGCTGGTACCTCGAAGCTTTGGGAGTATCGGCCGATGGACAGTGGGATAAGTTTTTTGGTACTTGGCTCAAAATGGGAGGCACAAACGCCGCAGCTACCGCCAAAGGGCGCGATATCATTTGGCGCGCTCGTACTGCTACCTCAGTGCCTCTGTTAGCCTCGCTCGCCGCCGATTCAAAAGTGCCTTTGCAGGAGCGTTTGCGGTATTTTAGAGCGTTTGATTTCAACCCAGGCGCGGTCGAAAAATCCAACGCCCTACTCACTATTATGAAGGGCAATACCGACAACGAAATTACGAAGCTTTGCCTGCGCCACCTCGACCCTGGTTTTGTCAAAACCTCTCCTGCGGCACAGCAAGGTCTTCAAAAACTGTTAGATGCGAGTTTTGGTACAAGCGAATATCTGGAGTTGGTCCAACGATTTGAGCCTGCCACCGAAAGCAAACGCCTTCTCCAAATCGCTCTCGAAAAGCCAATGCAACGCGACGGTAGAGATGCAGTGCGTCAATTATTCAAACAAAATGAGTCTGCGTTGCTCGTGGCAGCCATCAATGGCAAGGATGCCGCTAAAGCCCAAAACGCGGTCATTTCTCTACGCGGCGTGGGAAGCAAGCAGTCGCTTGATATTTTGAAAGGAATAGCTCTAGACCCCAAACGTCCCAAAGCACTTCGCATGGAAGCTTCTCGGGCTTTGGGCGGTAGCATGGATGGCGAAGATTTGGTATTGGCTTTGTTGAAAGAAGGAAAACTCACGGGCGATTTTAAAGCCGCTGCCGTACAGGGAGTGAGCAGTGCATGGCGCAAAAATGTACGTATCGAAGCCGCCAAATATATTGATGCCGCTCCTAGCAAAACAGGTAAGAAATTGCCTCCTGTAAGCGAGCTTATTGCACTTAGCGGCAATGCTGCCAACGGTCAAAAAGTATTTGCCAACTATTGCGCTATTTGCCACCAAGTCAACGGTGAAGGGGCAGATTTTGGACCCAAACTTTCCGAAATTGGAAGCAAATTAGGAAAAGACGGTCAATACATGGCGATATTTTATCCAAGTGCAGGGGTTAGTTTTGGGTATGAAGGCTACGAAGTAAAATTCAAAGATGGAAGCACTACTATTGGGATTGTGGCTAGCAAAACAGAAACTGATTTGCTAATGAAGTTTCCAGGAGGCACTACCCAAAGTTATAAAATGAGCCAAGTAGTGTCCATGAAAAAACTTGACGAGTCGCTCATGACTGCGGGCTTACACGAAACTATGGGTCAACAAGACCTTGTCGATTTGGTGGAGTATATGTCAAGTTTAAAAAGGAAATAGTGCGTCGGAGACGCAATACCAGCTTTGACCCAAATCACAGTTTGGGGCAAGCTATTGCTCGGCCTAATGTCTCTGACTTTAGCTGACATAGGTAATTATAGAAAAAATAAAAACAATAAGGATGTCGACCAATCGAAGAAAGTTTTTAGAAAAGTTTACACAGCTCAGTGCCTTAACTACCCTGCCAGTATTAGCAAGTGAAGCGGCTCCACAAGCTGTTTTGGAAGAGAAAAATCGTTTTGTCGCAGGCCCATATCTCCAAAATTTATTGTCGGATGAAATAACAATCATGTGGATTACCCACAAAAATAGCCTTAGTTGGGTCGAATATGGCGAAGGAGCTTATCTTAGCAAAAAAGCCTTCGCGTATCAAGACGGCCTTGTCGAAGCCAACAATCGTATTAATAAAATTACGATTTCGGGACTTACGGCAGGAGCAAATCACAAATACCGGATTGTATCGACCGAAATCTTGGGTTATACTGGCTCTAAGGTGCAGTTTGGCGAAACGATCATGAGCGGAATTTACTCTTTCAAAACACCTGCTGCCAACGAGGAGGAGTTTAAAATGGTGGTTTTTAACGACATCCACGACCGCCCCCAAACCATTCCTCAACTCCTCTATCGTCATGGTTTTTCGGGAAATACCCGAGATTTTGATTTTGTCGTCTTCAACGGCGATACTTTCGAAACCACCAATAACGAAACCCAAATCATTGAGCACCTCCTCAAACCTTGCGGTGACGTATTTTCTACGGAGCGTCCTTTTGTTTTTGTACAAGGCAACCACGAAGTAAGAGGGGCTTTTTCAAGGCAATTGCCTCAGTATTTTGCCTCTCCCAACCATAAATTCTACTACGCTTTTACCCGAGGCCCTGTGAGATTTGTGGTACTAGATGCGGGCGAAGACAAAACCGACGACAATTGGGAGTATGGAGGGCTGTCGGCTTTTGACCGTTATCGCGAAATTCAAAAAAAATGGCTTGAACAAGAAGTCGAAACGCCCGAATTCAAAAAAGCTCCTTTCCGTATTGTGTTGATTCATATTTCGCCTTTTCACTCCGGCGATTGGCATGGGCCGATGCATTGCCAAAAAGTGTTTGGCCCCGTACTCAATAAAGCCAAAATAGATTTACAAATTTCAGGGCATACGCACCGCTACGCTACTCATGAGCCTGATAGCTCTCACAACTACCCTATCGTGATTGGGGGCGGCCCAGTAGAAGGCAACCGTACCCTTATCAAACTTCACGCTACTTCCAAAGAACTGAATCTGCAAATGATTAGGGATGATGGCGAAGTAGTTGGGAAGTTTAATCTCAAACGCAAAACCTAAACAGGCTCCAGCCTAAAGGATAGGGTTAGAATATAACACTTGTTGTATCACTTAATCTAACTCAATTACTTATTCTATTTTTTAAGTAAACTTTAAGCCCTATTTAATCACTTTTTAAGGATAAATTATAACATTTGTAACATTCAGACGAAAATTATTACTCAAACGAATACTTTTCGTTTTTTGTGGTGTTATCAATCTATCAAATACCCGACGTGCCGTCTTTATTGAGCGCGTCGGGTATTTTTTTGAATAATTTTTGAAAAAAATCAAAGTAAAAGGGCCTGTTTGTATGCCTTCCCAATCGGAATAGCTTGACCTTGAATCATGACTTCTTCTTTCGTAAAAACATCAATCTTATCTACCGCCACGATAAACGAACGGTGAATTCTTACAAATTGCGCTTTGGGTAGTAAGGCTTCCATTTCGTGTGTACTGATTTTGGCGCGAAACTCCCCTTGTGTTGTTACGATGCGAATGTACTCACGGGCACTTTCTACGTATAGCAGCGTATCCAGCACGATTTTGACTTTCTTACGTTCAATACTTACAAACAAAGCCGTTTCTTTGGCAAAAGATTCATTATCTAGGAGCAAAGTCGATTGGAGGTATTTTGGTACTTTGTTGACTGCCGCTACAAACCGTTCAAACGAAAAAGGCTTTAACAAATAATCTACCACATTCAATTCAAAACCTTCTACGGCATATTGGTGATAGGCCGTGGTCACAATCACCGCCGGTGGGTGCGCAAGGGTGCGCAAAAAAGCCAGTCCTTTTAGTTTGGGCAAATGTATATCCAAAAAAATAAGATCAACGGCAGTCGTTTGCAAAAACAAACTCGCCCCGATAGCCTCCCTAAAAATACCCTGACACTCCAGATAGGGAATTGCATCTATGTAATCTCGCAAGATTTTGACCGCCAAAGGTTCGTCTTCGACGATGATACACCTAATTTTTTGCATAGCTGTTGAGGTCAATCGAAAGATAGGTAAAAAACGTTTGCCCACGGTTTTCGAGCTGAAGCTGATGCTTTCCAAACAACAATTCCAACTGCCGACGAATATTTTTGATGCCAATCCCCTCTTTAGACGTAATTATTTCTTCATTTTCATCTTTAGAATTTTCGATTTCCAAGGCAAGCTCATGCCCCCGAATCGTAAGCGCAATATGAACAAAAGCCCGATGCAGGGTTTCCGAAACTCCATGTTTGAAAGCATTTTCAACCAACGGAATCATAAGCAACGGCGGAATCAATTGCTGTTGGTTGTCGGTCTGTACCGAAAACCGAATCTCCAACGAATCGTCGTAGCGCATTCGTTCCAATTCGAGATAGTCTTCGATGATTTTGATTTCTTTGTCGGCCCTCACCAATCCTCCGCCTGTTTCGTAGAGCATGTAGCGAAGCATTTCCGAAAGTCGTAACACATTGTGAGGAGCGTGCTCAGACTTGTCTCTGGTCAATGAGTAGATATTGTTGAGGGTATTGAATAGAAAATGCGGGTTGATTTGAGATTTCAGAAAACTCAATTCTGAGTTTTGTTTTTCTATCACCAACCGCTGATTTTTGAGCCTCAACTCATAAGAATCTACTATCAATTTGGCCAATGAAAAATAAACAATCCCCACCAATTGAAAGAAAAATCGCGTACTACCGCTTTTGACCGTAAATTCCATTTGGTCTAAAGGCTCAAGCCCAAATACTTTAGCTGCCACTTTGCACCAAGCCACAAAACCTAAATTGAGCAAAAGCAGCATCACAACAATCAGCAGTATATTCCATAACCACTTTCGGCGTTGGGTGCGGATAAAAGGAATCGCTTGATGAAATAAAAAGAGGTTTAACAAAGAAACAAAACTCAATGCCCACGAGAAAATGGCCACGGCAGTGAAGAAGCACTTCCACTCGCCGTTGCACCCAAAAGCCAAAGCCACAAACCAAATGGCAAAATAAGAAACAATAATCCAAAGACTAGTCTTGAGTGAGTTGCTAATCATTCCGCTGATAATCAATATTAACCATTCGTAAAATTAGGCAAATAGACCAAAGAATAGCTTTCTGGTCAACACTATTTCCACGAACGTCAACCAACAACGGTTTAACGTCAACCAAACCACATCAACGGATATTTACCCTATCCTAAAAGAGTTTACCAAGGGAGCCAAATGAAGCACTTTTGTACCAAAAACCTCAATCATGAAAACATCTTTGCTTTCTTCTACTTCCTCATTTCGCCACCGTTTTGGAGGTATTGGGTTCCTTAATTTCTGTGTCAAACTTTGGTTTGTTTTAGCGACCATAGGCCAATGGATTTTTGCTTATTACATCGCTTCATTTTATGGAAAATCGTCTTTGGCGGGAGACTTCGAAAAATGGAATAAGGTACTTCCTCATGGCTACGTGCAGGACGATTGGTTAGGAAATGCCTTTGTAGCAGCGCATATTTTTTTGGCGCTCATTATGGTCTTAGGGGGTCCTATCCAACTCATTCCCCAACTCCGAACTCAATTCCGAATGTTTCATAGGGTGTTAGGGCGTTTTTATATTTTTACGGCCGTTCTTATAGGCATTGACGGCCTTGTGATGGTATGGACAAGAGGAGCCGTAGGAGGACTTTTACAACATATTGCTATTTCGGTGCAAGCTCTCTACATCATTGCGTTTGCCGTGCTTGCACTCCGCTACGCCCTCCAACGAAACTTTGCGCTACATCGCCAATGGGCCATTCGCTTGTATCTTGTTTCGAGCGGGGTTTGGTTTTTTAGGGTGTACTTGATGGCATGGCTACTGCTCAATGGCGGCCCGGCAGGCTTCGACCCAAATACATTCGACGGCCCTTTTTTGTGGTTTTTGTCGGTATTAGTTTACGCCCTTCCAGTATCGCTATTGGTATTTGAGATGTACCTGAAAGCCCAGCAAAAAACTGCCCGCACGCTTTTCCAAATTTTTACCGCTACGCTGATTTTGATTCTAACCGTCTTAATGGGTATTGGCATTTTTGCCGCTACAATGGGGATGTGGCTTCCTAGAGTTTGACAAATCTTTTCAACTCTTCAAATAGAAACACACAATAGCTAGTATTTTTGAGGCATCAAATCTTAAGAAAAGTCACCTCTATGTATTCTTTAGCCCGCCTAAAAAAACTACTTTGGTTTGATGCTATCGCTGCCACTGTAGCAGCAACGGGGATTTTCTTCTTGAAAGACCTCATGCAGCCCTATTTGGGGCTTCCTTCTGCTTTGCTCTCAGGGATGGGCTTTACGGCGTTGGTTTTCGCTTTATATGGTTTTCATTTGTTGATGCGAAAAATAACATCCAAAAGATGGATACAAATACTTATCTACGGCAATGCTACTTATGCTATTTTTTGTTTGGTTTTGTCGCTGTATTTTCTTTTTAAAATACCATGGATAGGAATAGTGTATCTGTGGATAGACACTGCTATTGTGGGGACATTGTCTTACATCGAATGGAAGACAACTAAACACTTTTTTTAGATAAATTACAAATGGTACCCCAAAAGATACCATGGCACTACTCTTAAAATCCGATCACTAGGCTTCATTCTTTCGTTTTTTCTATTTAACAAAAAAAAAGTACCATTTTATTTGTTTTATCTGAGATAGCTTATATCTTTGCTATACACAACTTAGTGCGTTAAGTAAAATGCAAAGAAACATCCGCTGGCTCATCGTTTGGTTATTGTTTATAGCAACTGGTCTAAGCTTCCTAGACAGGCAGGTATTATCCATTGCTATTATCAAGATTCAGGAAGAATTCAAAATCACCGATGTGGAGTATGGCATGGTCAATACGAGTTTTCTCATCAGCTATGCGCTGATGTTTACGCTAGGCGGATGGCTCATCGACCGTGTAGGAGGAAAGCTCGGGTTGGCGGTTTCGGTAGGCGTCTGGTCTATCGCCAATAGCTTACACGCTATCATGAACAGTTTTGGCCAATTAATCGCCTTTCGGTTTTTTTTGGGTATGGGCGAAGGGGGCTGTTTTCCCGGAGCCGCGTGGAGTGTCTCGCGTTGGTTCGATAAAAAAGAACGTGCTTTAGCCAACGGCATCGCCATTGGTGGTTCAGCAATTGGGGCAGTAGTAGCTCCTCCCCTTACCATTTGGCTTTCAAGTCATTATGGCTGGAGAGGTGGCTTTCTTATTCCAGGATTAGTGGGGATAGTATGGGTAGTAGTTTGGCTTTTGATTCCTTGGAAAAAACACCTTCCCGACCTTCCTAAAGAAGAAGCAACGGAAAAGATTCCTTTTTTGACATTACTTCGCCAACGCTCTACGTGGATTTTTATCCTTATTCGTTTCTTATTAGATCCCGTTTTTTATTTCATGATGTTTTGGATTCCAAAGTACCTAAGCGAGGTCCGACATCTGTCCTTTGAGCGTATTGGTAATCTTTTTTGGATACCTTTTTTGGCGTTGGGGGTTTCAAACATCTTAGGGGGGTGGTTTTCGGGTCAGCTTATCGCACGGCAATTTTCTATCAATAAAGCCCGAAAAACTGTGATGGGCCTCGCAGCCATACTTACTTTGGTCGCACCCCTCATCGAATGGGTATCTTCTATTGAGATTGCTGTTGCTTGCATGTCTATTTTTATGTTAGCACACGGTTTTTGGATTACCAATTATATCACCGCTATTGCTGATATGTTTGGCCAAAATGCTACCTCTACTGTAGTGGGATTGTCTGGCACGGCTGGCGCGATTTCGGGTTTATTACTCAATCCACTCATGGGGGCTGTGATTCAAGAGTATACTTATCGCCCGCTTTGGATTGCGTCGGGGCTCTTGTATCCTTGCGCCTTTGGGTTGCTTATGGTGTTTATTCCACGGATTCAGGCTATTGAATGGAGTACATCCAAAAAGCACCCTACCTCTATTACTATCTGATTTGTAAGCTTTTACCTTTTTAAAGCATTCCAACACCCCCTTTTACTCTCTAATTTGAAACTTGAGGCGTTTTCATAAAAAGTGTAACAGAAGCCAAACTACATCTTTTTTAACTTAGTGCGTCAACCTAATTTTTATAAAACATACACATAGACAATGAAGAATAACCACGCTATAGAAACCGATACACTAGCTAGAGCAGGAGTCATAAAACGAAAGCCAACTCGTCCGCGCATTGGGGTGTTTGGAGTAGGCTATTTCAAATACTGGGGTCAGTTTGAGGGATTATTGGAAGATATGTACCAAAAACAGGCAGTGTTTATCGAAAAACTTCAAGCCTTAGACTATGTCGAAATTATCGATTTTGGTTTAGTGGATGATGTCAACAAAGCCTACGATATTGTGCCTAAGCTCAACGCCGCCAATTTGGATTTGATTTTTTGTGACATGCTTACTTACGCTACTTCTAGCACCTTCGGCGTGATTATCAAAAGTATCAACATCCCTATTGTACTGGTGGCCTTGCAACCCGACAAAGCCATGGATTATAGTAATGCTTCTACTTACCTACAACTCTACAACGACGACATCTGTGCCTTGCCCGAATTTGCAGGCGTGGCGGTCAGAATGGGAAAAAAAGTGCCGCAGATGATTATTGGAACCCTCTACGACGACCCTGCCGCCGAAGCCGAAATCGAAGAATATTGTCGTATTGCTGCCGTATTGCACGATCTCAAAACCTCCAAAATTGGACACATCGGACACCCTATCGAAGCTATGCTTGATATGCACTCAGACTCTACCATGCTCACGGCTCATTTTGGATTGCACATCGTACAGTGCGAAGCCCACGAGATTGTATCACAATATTACAATGCCACTGATTCGGAAATAAGGGCCGTCAAGGAGCGTATTTTGGCTTTTTTTGATACCCCTGACCCCGTCTCCGACCCCATTTCTGAAAAACTTCGTGATTCGGATTTGCACATTGCGGCCCAAGTGACGGTGGCTCTGGAGAAGTTTGTAAAAGCCAAAAAACTAGACGGGCTAGCCTACTATTATGACGGCCCTGATGAGAGCGATACCCGCGTCGTCATGTCTAATTTGATTGTGGGCAATTCGCTTTTGCAGGGCGCAGGTTTTCCGATGTGCGGCGAATCTGACCTCAAAACTTGCATTGCGATGCTCATCATGGAGCGATTGGGGATTGGGGGTAGTTTTGCGGAGTTTCATCCCGTCGATTTCAAAGAAGATTTTGTATTGGTAGGGCACGATGGCCCCCACAATATCGCCATTGCCGAAGGACAGCCCGTGTTGCGTAGTTTGAAAAAATACCACGGCAAACCCGGTTTTGGAGCAGGAGTTGAGTTCAAAATCAAAGAAGGCCCTATCACTATGCTCAGTATCAACTCCACCTTTGAAGGTAAGATGAAATTTATCATTGCAGAAGGTGAATCCATCGCCGGGCCTATCCCGCCCACTGGCAATACCAATACGCGCGGCTTTTTCAAACCCGATGTGCGCACTTTTTTAAAGCGCTGGATTCAAGAAGGTCCTACCCACCATTTTGCTTTGGGCGTGGGGCATCATGCCGCTACTATCCAAAAAATAGCCGATTATCTCAAAGTAGAGTCGGTCATTATTAAAGACTAACATTGCCCTTATTTTATTATTAATCAACCAATTAACACTTCTCCATAGCGTATTCCTATTGCAAAAACCCTAAAAAGTCCTAAATCATGAAAATCTGTTTATTCAACCATTTGCGCCTATGCGTCATAGGCTGCATGCTGAGTCTTTGGGTAAGCACTGCCTATTATGCAGCCGCTCAATCTACGGCTCGTTCGCTGCTCTCTGGCAAAATTACCGCTTCCGACGATGGAGGGGCATTGGTGGGAGCAACCATTACCGAAAAAGGTACGACCAATGGTACTACTTCTGATGCTTCAGGGAATTTTAAGCTCAATGTCCCAACCAATGCCGTGATTGTAGTGAGTTTTATCGGATACACGCTTCAAGAAATCCCGGTAGCTAATCGCTCTGAAATCAATATCATTTTACAGCCTAACCAGCAGCAACTTCAAGATGTAGTAGTCGTAGGTTATGGAACTCAACGAAAAAAAGACCTCACTGGCTCCATTGTCAATCTTTCAAACAAAGACTTAGTGCCAGTACCCTCTGCCACGAGCGTCGACCAAATGATGCAAGGGAAGGTAGCGGGAGTACAAATTACGCAAACCTCTGGTGCTCCCGGTGGAAACGTAAACGTAGTCATTAGGGGTATCAGCTCTATCACCGGCGGCAATTCACCCCTATATGTTGTAGATGGATACGCTATAGGTACTGGAGGTGGCGGCTCCGATCTTAGTTCTTTTGCTTCTAGTTCGTATTCAGCTAGCAACATCGCCAACAGTAGTGCCACCAACCGAATCAACCCTCTGAGTACTATCAACCCGTCAGACATTGAATCGATACAAGTACTCAAAGATGCGTCTGCGACTGCTATTTACGGCTCTCGTGGGGCTAATGGAGTCGTCATTATTACAACCAAAAGAGGCAAAATAGGTAAACCCACTATCACCTTTGAACACTCGACGGGCATCCAACAACTTGCCAAAAAACTCGACTTGCTTACCCCGCAACAGTACGCCGAATACGTAGCTGACGGGCGCGACAATGCTTGGGTTTTTGCCGGAGGAAAAGCCACTGATGCCAATAACGTGCGAAGCACTGCCACCCAAGTAAAGCCTGAGTTTAGAAATCCTTCCCAAATCCAAAATGGTACCGACTGGCAAGACGTGATTTTTCAGTCGGGATTGGTCCAAAACTATCAGCTTTCTACCAGTGGTACTAGCAGAGATGTGAGCTATTATGTATCAGGAGGATTTTTTGATCAAAAAGGAATTGTCATTGGTTCCAATTTTAAAAAGTTCACTTTACGAACCAACATTGATGCCCAACTTACCGAAAAACTCAAAATAGGGGCTTCTTTTTCGGGGGCTCACTCCTACGGAGATTTTGCAAGAGCAGAAGGTCACTTACAACATCGCGGCCTTATCTCGGCTGCGCTAGCGAGCGACCCTACCATTCCTATTTATGATGCTAGTGGCAATTATTATTCAGAGTTTTCGAGCCCTACAGGTATTCCAGTAGAGCATCCGCTCATTATCGCAGCCGAGTTTTCCGACAATCGCAACAACACCAACGTTTTTACTAACAATTATCTCCAATATGAATTGGCGCCGGGATTGGTTTTTAAATCTTCGGTAGGAGTCAATTATTCTAACAATATTACTAGACTCTGGAAATCTTCTAAGGTAGGATTGGCTACTAGCCGCACGGGTGCCGCTACTGCTGGTGTGTTTGAGATAAAAAGCCTCAACTGGCTCAATGAAAACACGTTAAACTATCGTCATAAATTTGGCACTCAACATGACTTAGACCTTTTGGTAGGTTTTACGGCTCAAAAAAACACGGACGATATAGTACAAGCAGGCGCGTCAGATTTTCCGACCGATGATGTCAAATACCTGGCTGCGGGGGCCGTTACTTCAGGTACTAATTATAAAAGCGAATGGTCGATGCTATCTTGGTTAGCAAGGGCTAATTATACCTTGGCGGGTAAGTACCTTTTTACGGCAACGATACGTCAAGATGGAAGTTCTCGCTTCGGACTCAAAAACCGCTGGGGTACTTTCCCTTCTTTTTCGGCTGCCTATCGACTATCTGATGAAGATTTTATGCGCGGAATAAAATTTGTGTCAGATCTCAAAATTAGAGCAAGCTACGGAATATCTGGCAACAACCTCATTCCCAATTACGCCAGTCAGGGCTTGCTAGGGATTTCGAGAAATGTATCCAATGGTCAAGTCATTTCGGGAGTAGTGCCTACTAGTTTGTCTAACGACGTGTTGACTTGGGAACAATCCGTCCAAACCAACTTAGGAATGGATGTATCTTTGTTTCAAAATCGGCTTTCGCTGATCGTAGATGCTTACCGAGCCCATAAGAAAAATCTACTGCTCAACGTCATTTTGCCCGCAGCTTCTGGTTTTAGTAGCTCCCTCCAAAACATCGGAGAAGTCGAAAACAAAGGTTTAGAACTTACGCTCAACTCCCAAAATATCAATAGAGGGGCTTTTCAATGGAATACAGATTTCAACATCAGTTGGAATCGCAACAAAGTGCTAGCGCTCAATGCTGAAACAGCTCGCCTCGCCACCTCCGATTATCAAGTAGCCCAAGTAGGATATCCGATTTCGAGTTTTAGATTACTTAATATCTTGGGAGTATTTCAAAACCAAGAAGAAGTCAACAACAGTCCCAAACAACATCCACGCGTCCAACCTGGCGATTATCGTTTTGAGGATGCCGACGGCAACGGCACCATTACAAGCGCCGACCGTACCATCGTAGCAACCCCCTGGCCTGACTTTACATGGGGGCTTGGCAATCAGTTTTCGTATAAAAACCTCCGTCTTAATATCAGCATAAATGGCTCACAAGGCAACGAAATTTATTTTCAAGGAGGCGAAGTATCGCTCAATGGGGCCGGTGTACAAAATCAGTTAGCTATTATGAACGACCGTTGGCGCTCAGAATCAAACCCTGGTTCAGGGCAGTTTTCACGGGCTATTCGTAATGATTATGCTTTTGGGTTTAGTGCCGGCACCACCAAATATCTTTTTGACGGCTCCTACGTACGTATCCGAAATGTTAATCTTTCTTATGCTTTTCCGCAGGCGATTGCAGCTAAACTAAAACTCCAAGCGCTCTCCCTGTATGGCGACGTCACCAATCTATACACTTTTACGAAGTATCCAGGCTATGACCCTGAAGGAAGCACCACGGGCGACAATATTGCTCGCAGTGGTATTGATTTCTTTGCATATCCTAATCCGCGCACTTACACCGTTGGACTCAAAGTAACCTTCTAATCTACGATTTGACCAGCCTTACAACTATGAAAAAGCAATTAGTAATATCATTGTTCGTCATGACGCTCTCGGCTACGTCATGCAAAGATTTTTTGGCCTTGACTCCTGAATATCAAATCAGTGATCAAACATTTTACAAAAGCCAAAATGATTTTGAAACAGCCCTTACAGGCGTCTACAGTACTTTCCGGGGGCTATTCAGCGGCAGTGCTGTTTTGTATTTGACAGAGCTTTCGACCGACAATACCGAAATACAATGGTCGTCTCCCTCAACCGACGAGATGCAAATGGACCAAAACGCCGTCACTTCTACCAATGGATTTGTGCGCTCAGTCTGGAGTACTTGCTTATATACCATTTCACGGAGCAATGCGATTCTCACCCGCATCGATGCTGTCAGTTTTGACCAAACTACCAAAGACCGTATCAAGGGAGAAGCCAAATTTTTGAGGGCTTTCAGTTATTTTTATTTGGTACGACTTTATGGCAATGTTCCTCTCATTACAGAAACCTACAGTAGTCCTTCGCAAGTAGCCGCTGCTGATATATCTCTCAAACCCAAAGACGAAATCTACAAATTAATTTTGGCGGATTTGACCGATGCAGAAACGCTACTCCCCACTACCCTCAACAGCGACAAAACCAAAGCATCGCGCCTTACAGTGAAAGCCCTCTTGGGTAAAGTACATCTTACCCTCAAAAACTACGACCTAGCCGCTGCCAAACTCAAGGAAGTGATTGATAGTAAGTCTTACAATCTAGTCGGTGATTATAAAACATTGTTTACCAACGGTAATAACAATTTGGCTGAGTCTATTTTTGAGGTGCAATTTGTAGCAGGACGTAGCCTAGGAAACAACTATTCGGCTTTGTTTACGCCCGCCATTACTAGTATGGCTATTTTCACAAACAACCTTCAAGGGTCGGGGCGTATCGTGCCTACTTTAGATTTAATCCGAGCTTACGAAAATGGGGATGCCCGAAAAGCTGCTTCGGTCAGCGATTCGGTTTTGCTCATAGGTGGCAAGAAATCTTACAGTCGCTATGGATTGAAATTTGTCGACTTCAAGGCAATCGATTTGTCGGACGGTACTATCACTTTTATGCCATTGCGATACGCCGATGTCCTATTGATGTATGCAGAAATATTGAACGAGCAAAACAAAACTACCGAAGCTTTGCCCTATTTAGCGATGATACGTCAACGCGCCAAACTCGCCAATCCAGAAGGACTTACGCAAGCTACATTACGAGTAGCTATCGAAAAAGAACGCCGTGTGGAGTTTCTTCATGAAGGGCACCGTTGGTTTGATTTGGTACGTACCGACCGCGCCAAAACCATCCTCAATGCTCATTATGAAAGCCTAAAACTTAATTTTAAAGTAGATGATTTTGAGCTTATTTTCCCAATTCCTCAAAATGAAGTTGAATTGAATCCAACTCTTATCAAACAAAACACTGGCTATTAAGCACTTACTACTCCTTAAGTGGTTTTATTTACTGCTTAGGGAGTAGCTATTTCTATTTTTTTAGCTTTCTTAATTCAGAATAAGCGACTTTGTTTCTTTCCTAAACAAACCTTCAAAACTGAGCATTATGCATCTCTTTTCACGGTTTTATTTCATAGTCAGCTACTTGCTATTGATCAGCCTCACAAGCTCAGGACAGAGCCATCTGAAAGAGATATTTCTCAATCCTCCCCAAGAAGCTCGCACGCGAGGCTACTGGATATGGGGACATGGTACCTTTGATTATACCCGCATCACAGAAGAACTAGAGGCTTTCAAAAAAATGGGAATGGCGGGTGTTGATATTTTCGACATGGGTATAGCCGATGCTCAAAACGTAATTCCTTCTGGCCCAGCCTTCATGAGCGACGAAATGCTCGACGGTATCGTTTTTGCATTACAAGAAGCAAAACGTCTAGGACTTTCAATAGGTCTTTCAGTATCTAATGGCTGGAACGCCGGCGGCGACTGGACTACTTACGATGAGATGTCGATGCACCTACTTTTCCGAAAAGACACGCTTGAAGGTCCGCAGACTATTACTCAACTCCAATTTCCCAGTGTGCCGACGAGTTTTAAGAAACCTTACGGAAAATATGAACTATTCCCAGAAATAGACGCCCAAGGTTTTCCCAAATTCTACGAAAATGTCGCTCTTTTTGCCTATCCTCTCAGCTCGAAAGGAGTCATTAGTGATCCCAAAAAGGTCATTTTTTTTGACCCTAAACAAATCAATAACAACACCGTCAACGTAAAACTACCAGCTGGTAAATGGGTATTGACAAGAGTAGTAGTAACCCCGCTTGGCCAAAAGATGTGGATGAAAAGTGATAACTCCAATGGCTACATTATGGATCATTTTTCGGAAAAAGCGACCAAACATCACTTTGAACATATCATTCAGCGACTTAAAACACGCTTAGGGCCACTGAATCAAACCGCCCTCGAACGCCTCTACCTTTGTAGCTTTGAGTCTGAAGCTACCACCGAATGGAGTCCCCGGCTTCCCGAGACATTTTTCAAGCTTCACGGCTATCGCATTGAACCCTATCTTCCGATTTTGGCAGGTCAAACAATGGTAGATGCTCAAACTTCCGCCCGTTTTATGCACGATTATCGAGTCACAATTTCTGAGATGTTTATCAATAATCATTATCGGCAGGCGCGTAAAATTTGCCATGAAAATGGACTACTTCTAGCCTCAGAGTCAGGAGGGCCAGGGCCTCCGCTCCATCTTGTCCCTACCGAAGACCTCAAGGCTTTGGGTTCAGTTGATATCATGCGGGGGGAGTTTTGGCACAAAAAAGCTGAATATTTTGATGAAAATGGTAATGATATTTTACAAGTAGTTAAAAACATTGCCAGTGCGGCACACATCTATGGCCATAAAGTGGTGGAGATGGAATCGTTTACGAGTCATTTAAAACACTGGCAAGAAAACCCTTTCGAACTCAAAAGACTAGCCGACAAAGCTTTCTGTGAAGGCATGACCAGAGTAGTGTATCATACCATGCCCCACAGTCCCAAAGAAGCGGGAGTTCCGGGGTGGAGTTATCAAGCTGGCACTCACATTTCTCCTAAAATGACTTGGTGGAATATGTCTAAGCCATTCCATGACTACCTTGCCCGTACAAGTGCACTCTTACAACAAGGGACTTTTGTAGCAGATGTGGCCTATTATTATGGCGAGAAAATGCCCAACTTTGCTTCTGGCTCCAAATATACCCGTAAAACATTGGGCGCAGGTTATGATTACGATGACCTCAACAAGGAGGTTTTATTGCAAAGCACTGTCGCCGAGGATGGCTCACTTTTGCTCCCTTCTGGTATGCGTTATAGGCTACTTGTATTGCCCGACCATCCTCATATGAGTTTGGAAGTATTACAAAAAATTGAAGAATTACTTTTGAAAGGTGCTACCATTTTGGGTAAAAAACCTCTCTCAGTGTATGGTTTAAAAGAAGTACAGTCAAGAGAAAAGGATCTTCAGGATTTGGCAAAGAAAATATGGGGTACTTCAGAAGCGCTTCAAATCAGACGTTACGGTAAAGGACAGCTGGCAATAGGATATTCAGAAAAAGAAATCCTCCAACAAAAAGGAATTCTACCCGATGTCCGATTTACTTCCTCTACTCCCACTCTCATGGATTATATTCACCGAACTACCACCAATGAAGAAATCTATTTTATCAGCAATCGCGATTCTTTAACAACGAGCCTAATAGCTGATTTTCGAGTGCATAACAAACAACCTCAACTTTGGAGTCCCGTAGATGGTAGTATAAAAACCTTGGCGGCCTTTTCTCAACAAAACGGAAGAACTCAAATACCTTTACAATTAGCACCGGGGGAATCTGTTTTTATTGTCTTTATAGGTACTATTCCCGCTTCCAAACCCGTTGTTGCTATTCAGAAAGAAGGTCAAACTTTTTTCCCATCTTCAGAAACCGTCAGCAGTGAGACACCTGTCTTCACGCCCGACCATAAGGTGGCATTTAGTCCGTGGCTAGCAGGAAATTACAAATTTATTTTTAACAATGGTCAATCGTTCGACATCTCACAACCCGCCCCTTTGTCAATCTCTTTTGATGCACCTTGGGAAGTGAGATTTCCTCATGGCTGGGGTTTTGAACCTCTCCAAACCTTCAATTCACTCATAGATTGGACCCGACATACTCATCCTGAGCTTTGTATTTTTAGCGGTACGGCTACTTACAAAAACCATTTTAAACTTGAAAAAAACACTTTTTTGCCCCACTATACTTATATTTTAGACTTGGGACAGGTGGGAGAAGTAGCAAAAGTATATCTCAATGGCGTAGAAGTTGGGGTGAGTGTTTTTCCGCCTCATCAACTCCATATCGACCCTACTATTTTAAGAATAGGTAAAAATCATCTGGTAGTCGAAGTAGCCAACACTTGGCTCAATCAGCTAGTGGGTGAAGCCCAAAAACCCTTAGCGCAACACCGTACCCGCAGCAACCTCGTTACTTCCCAATCTAGCCCTTGGGCAAAAACCAAACCCTTACCTTCTGGTTTAATAGGGCCAGTAAAAATCATTATTCAAAAAAAGTGGCTCATTCCCTAATCCCACAGCTAAACCTTTTTATATATGCGTTTATCTATTTTTTTTCTTGCGTCCTTGGTTTTTTGCTTGATAGGAGGCTTTACGTCTTCCTTTGATACCCCTAACCTCGACAATACTACTTTGAAGGGAAAACCCTTCAACAACATCACGCTGGAACTATCGCTCAAACCGTTCAAGAAAAACGATAAGACTTATATTCAGGATGTTGCGAAAGAATTGTTCACACAGTGGCATGCCTTGCTACGGCATACCGACACCGTATCGGTGATGCTCTGGACTTCTGATGGCTCTGAGATTTTGGATTATAAAGGCTCACTCACTCAGCCCCTCGAATGGGCTCGCTACATAGGCAATCCCAATACTAACCACGAAGTAGGCTCTGGGCCTAAAGCGCTTTCGCTGCACGAACGGGCTTATATCTACATGGAAAATCCACCTAAGTTTACTTATGGAGATTTAAAATACATCATCCAAACCCTCAAAGAAACAGGAAGGCGCATCACGGGCAAACCTATTTTGATTGGCGCTACTTTTGACCCCGGGCCAGAGTTTGCCAAATCTGATTTTAAGTACAAAAAGCACCCTGAAATTTTGGGGGGCAATGCCATGGGACACAAAACCATGGTAAGCTGCTACGCTACTCTCAACGCCGACCAAACTCCCTACGCGGGTTTTCCCAAGGGTATCCCTGCCAATACTCCTTTTGGGACATTTTTGGGTCGTCAAAGCCAACATTTTCTCAAGGATTTGGGCTATGACTACATTTGGTTGAGCAATGGCTTCGGCTTTGGCGTAGAAGGTTGGTCATCCACAGGAGCTACTTTCACAGGCACCGCTTTTCAGCCTGAAAAGCTACCCGACATCAAAGCCAAAATCACTAATTTCTGGAATTTATTCCGCAAAGAATGTCCTGATTTTCAGATCCAAACACGCGGCACCAATCTCTCAACTGGGGCAGATCTGGCCCGCGATGGCGTCGATTTACAGCAGATTTATGGTGGAAAATACAACATGCTTCCTCCTCCCAATTCGCCTTGGGCTGCTCTCGATGGGGACTTTGGGTTGGAAATGGTAGGCTATATGTCGCGCATGGCAGAGCTGCCCGACGAGCGGTATTTGTTTCGCTACTATACCCACGACCCGTGGTGGGTCAATAGCCCCTGGCTCGATCGCTACGGCCAAGAGCCTCACGATATATACCTGCCTATGTCGGTAGCGCGCATTAATGCCAAAGGAGAAATCAAATTGCCAACGCACCTGAATTTCTTAACGGCCGATAATTCTTATGGCGAATTACCCACCCAAGTTCCCGACGAAGTAACCCCACATATCCTAAAAGCCCGCTACGATTCGCCCACAGCACCAGGGCCGTTGGTATGGGTATATCCTTTTGAAGAATATCACCGATGGGCCTATACACAACCCAAACGAATCGAAGAGATTTATTATGGCGATTGGCTTATCCGTCAAGCGATTAACAACGGTTTTCCGCTCAATACCGTGGTTTCAACTCGTTCTTTTCAAAAAGTAATCACTAACAATCCCAGCTTTTTTAATGAATCGGTACTGGTGAGCATTGTACCAGAAGCAGGCTCCGCTTATGAAAAACAATTGATTTCGTTTGTAGAACGAGGTGGTAAAGTACTCATTTATGGTCCAGCCGACGAAGCAAGTGAAACGTTTCAGCAATTGCTCAACCTCAAAAATGCCCCTGCCTTGGAAGGAGAGTTTACATTAAAGTCTTCTATTATTACAGATATATTGAACCAAAAAGCCCCCGACAAAATCATCCATGCCGCCTTATTTTCGGGAGGAGGAGTACGTAGTACTGTGGCTAGTTCGGCAAACGATACGCGTGTTTTAGCCCAAATGACCCAAGGTAGTCACTCGCGCGACGTGGTATGGGTACGCGAAGCACCCGAATGGAACGGTGGCAAAATCGCTTATGTACGCGGCACTAATTCGAGCAAATTCACGGGCGGTAAACTCCTCACACCCGACGACCCCGAAAAACTTTTCACGGGTCCGCTGCTCCTTCGCTACGTACTCAAAGAATTTGGCTGGGATTATCGCCTTGATAAGCGTGACCCTTCGGTCAAAAATCCCGTTTTGACGATTTCACGCGGCAGCAATGGCTTCTTTTTATCGGGTTATTGTCCCAATACGACCCTTACTCACCGATTCAAGCTACCGCAAGGAGCTCCTTTATTGACAGGCTATGAAACCGAATTAGAAAAGGGCTATTCGGTCTATCATTTGCCCAAAGCTTGGCATCGCGAAAGTCGCTTTTTTGTGGAGCAAACTGACGGTATTATCTCTTGCCAAGAAATGACTTCGGGCGTAGAACACATGAAGCGTTGCGTACGTCTGACAGGTCTCAAAAATGCGACAGTTCGGATTTATCCTGACGACCATGTATCGGAAAAAGACTTGCGGGTTTATACCAATACTCGCTATCCTTGGAAAAGCGGAAGCACTCCTTTCAAACTAGGTGACAAAAAATACGGCAAACACTATGTAGTAGAAAATGTAAGCGGCGAGTTGGTCGCTTTCTGGTAATTACTTTATTCTCTAAAAGTACATAAACGCTTTCTTGGACAAGGGCAACTACAATCTAAATAGTTTGTACTTTCTTTTCTTTTGCTTTCTACAACTTTCTTAATCTCCTGAAAGACATGAAACCTATGCACATATTCTGGTTTTTAGTGATGCTATCTTTCTTTTTTATCAAATGTAAGGCTCAAAACCATGATTCGTTTAAAGCTCAATTGCTCAAAGATTTTAAAAATCCCCCTAACCAAGCTCGTCCTAAAGTTTACTGGTGGTGGCTCAATGGTTATACCGACCCCATTAGGATGAAAGAAGAGCTAATGGCTATCAAAAAAGCTGGCTTAGGCGGAGTTGATATTTTTGAAATAGGTTTACCTCCTGCCAGTGATCCACACCAAATTATTCCGGTAGGGCCCGCTTTTATGGGAGACTCTTCTTTGAAAGCTATCAAATTTGCGATTGAAGAGGCCGGAAAACTAGGCTTAGAAGTAGGACTCAATTTGGCTAGTAGCTGGAATGCAGGGGGCAGTTGGGTTTCACCAAAACATGCCGCCAAGACGCTTTATTTCTCTAAAGTCACTCTCAAAGCTAACGAAAAACAAGCCCTAAAACTTCCTTTTCCGACTATCACTCCCGACAAGCAAGGCAAACCTCGACCTATCTTGTATGATAAAAACGGTAAGCCTGCCTACTATGAAGAAGTGGCGGTATTAGCCTTACCGTCTGGTGTTAGTTCAGGATTAGATACTTCACAAATCATCAATGTCAGCCGTTTTTTTGATTCTAAAACCGAACAACTCAACTGGACTCCTCCTTCAGGTCAGTGGGATATTTATCGGTATATCTGTTCTAATTCTGGCGAACAACTCATCCGACCTACGCCGCAGTCGGTAGGGCCTATTATTGACCATTTTGATTCATCTGCCACGCGGATGCACGTCATGTATTTTATCAATCGCCTCAAGCCTCTTATTGGGGATTTTGGCAAAAGTGCGCTAAAAAACTTGTACTTGGCTAGTTATGAAGCCAAAGAGTTTACTTGGACACCTTCTCTACCTGCTACTTTTAAGCAGCTTCATGGCTATGATTTACATAAATTTTTACCCGCTATTTTCCATAAAGAATGGTATTTAGCGTCTTTAGGAGCCTCTTTTCAGCACGATTTCGACCATACACTTTCCGAATTGATGATTCATAATCATTATCGAAAAGCCAAAGAAATTTGTAATCAACATGGCCTCAAAATCATATCTGAAGCGGGAGGCCCGGGGCATTTACATCATATTCCAGTCGAAACCCTCAAAGCCCTAGGCTCGCTCGATGTACCACGCGGAGAGTTTTGGTACAATCGTACTTTTTTTGATAAAGACAGCATCATCGACTTACTGTGGCTGGTCAAAGAAATAGCAGCCGCATCTCATATTTACAAGCGAGGATTGGTAGAGGAAGAAGCTTTTACGAGCTATTGGGATTGGCAAGAAGGCCCCTCTCACCTTAAACCTCTGGCCGACAGGGCTTTTTGCGAAGGCATGAACCGTCTTGTTATACATGGTTTTACGCACAATCCCGCTGGAATGGGCTATCCAGGCATTGCTTATTTTGCAGGGACACATTACAACGACCGTCAGACATGGTGGCCTTACATCAAGCCATTCAATGATTACCTGAGTCGGATTTCTCACATTTTACAAAAAACTGACTTTGTGGCAGATGTACTTTACTATTATGGGGATGCGATTCCCAATCTTATTCCACCCAAAAACTCGACTTTTAAAGTAGGAGAAGGCTATGATTATGAAATCATTAATACAGAAGTACTCCTAAAAGAATTAACCGTTGAAAATGGGGAGTGGGTTTTGCCTAATGTAGGTAAATACAAAGTATTGAGCTTATGGAAAGGAGAAAAATTAAACCCAGAAGCCATGACAAAACTCAAAAAACTTGAAGCCCAAGGTGGAGTCATCGCCTATACCAATATCCTCGAAAAACTAATTATTCCTCCTGATTTTAGTTATCCAAACCAAGCTAAAGGCGAAATAGATTATATCCATTACTCCAAAAACGACATGGATTTTTATCTAGTCCGAAACACCACTGACCAATGGATATCGGCCAATTGTACTTTCAGACAGCCACACAAAATCCCCGAACTATGGGATGCTATCTCAGGGAATATTTATCCAATTACTATTTATAAATCTACCGATACACACACTACGCTCCCGTTATCATTACCTCCGAAGGGTACTTATTTTGTGGTTTTTTCTAAACCCGCGTCTCTTGCCAATTCCATTGAAAAAATAAGTGGCATAAGTTCGTTGCCACCCCAAATCGTTTATACTTCTGAAGGAGTACATTTCTGGGAAAATGGAGCATTTACACTTACCAAATTTGGAACCACTCAGTCTATTAACAATAAAATCAAGACCCAAACGCTCAGTGGGCCTTGGCAAGTAGCATTTCCGAAAAACTGGGGTGCTCCCCAAAAGACCACTTTTCCTCATCTGATTTCGTGGGATACTTCCTCCGATCTTGGCATCCGTTACTTTTCAGGAAGAGCTACTTATCATCACTCCTTCCCTTTTGTGAAGACAAAAGCTACTTCTTCTAAAATATATCTTGATTTAGGGACGATTGCCGAAGTAGGAGAAGTATGGCTCAATGGCAAATCGCTCGGCATTGTATGGACGTCACCTTATCGAGTAGATGTCACAAACATCATAAAATCTGGCACTAATATACTCAAGATAGAAATTGCTAATACGTGGTCTAATCGCCTCACTGGAGACGGAATAACGGGCCAAAAATATACCAAAACAAACATAACCAAAGCCAACAAAAACCTCGTACCTTGGGAACAGCTCCCTCTCAAAAAATCAGGTTTGCTAGGCCCTGTTACGATTCAAACTATCACTACCATTCGCTAATACTCAAGCAAAAGCCCTGCAACTATCACCTATGAAAAAGCTATTCATGATTTTAGCAATACTAGCTACCACACACTTACAAGCACAAAAGGTAGCTGATTCAGCTAATTATTTAGATACTATTAAACAAGAATTGGTTACCCAATGGCCCAAAAATCGTACTATCAATCTAGTATTTCATGGACACTCCGTACCCGCAGGATTTTGGCACAATCACGAAGTACATACCCTCGAATCTTATCCTCATTTGGTGCTAGAAAAACTAAAAGAAAAATACCCCTACGCTGTTATCAACGTGATTGTGACGGCGATTGGGGGCGAAAATTCGTTGAAAGGTCAGAAACGTTTTGAAACAGAAGTTCTTCCGCACAAGCCCGACGTGTTATTGATTGACTATGCGCTCAATGACCGTTTTTCTGACCTTGGCCTAGTCAAAGAAGCTTGGAAAAAAATGGTAAAAGCTGCTTTAGAAAAAGGTATCAAAGTCATCTTGCTCACTCCTTCTCCCGACCAACGCATTGATATATCGGCCATCGACAATCCACTACAACCTCACGTGGAGCATATCAGAAGCTTGGCCGCAAAATATCAAATTGGTTTGGCAGACCCTTATCTCCCTTTTCAAAATATCGTGCGTCAAGGCGATTTGAAAGCTTATATGTCGCACGTCAATCACCCCAATAAGCAAGGCCATGAGGTGATTGCTAAAGAAATTTTCAAGTGGTTTGATTAGCTGTTTTGTAGTTGTATTCGGGGCTTGCAATGACCGCAAATTTGTATTTTTCACCGTGATAATACGACTGTTCAATTTCGACTACCTTATCGTTTGAGCATACTACGGCACTATCCAATACAAAGGCTGGAATCGGTTTATCGATTTCAAAATTGGTGGTATTAGGGGCTAAAATCGACACGCCGAGTGTCTGCTGTACTTCGCTTATTTTGAGGTTGTAGGTATCTTCATACACTTTAAAATAAGAGATTTCGGTAGGCATTTTGTTGATTTTGGGGCACAATGTCAACGAAATATATTTGACTTCATCTTTCATCAAGAGGTCGTCAGCGTAGCGGAGTTGGTGGATTTTGAGTACAGGCCCATCGATGATAAAATGCCGCCCATTGATTTCGGACGAAATACCGTCTTGGAGAATCGTCTTTTCAAGTACGATGTTTTTGGGCGTAAAACCTTCGGCAATCAGGCTATCATGAAACCCGCGACGCGTCGCATAAATCGACCCCAGCGTCCGTAGCAAGTGATGGTCTTCGGTACGATTAAGCACAAACGTCCCTTTGCCTTTGATACGCCGCGCCCAGCCCTTGGATTCTATCTCCAACAATGCCTTTCGAGCCGTAGTATTGCTTATTTTGTAATGCTTGATAAGTTCGTTTTCTGATTGAATTTGATCGCCAGGAAGCAACTCTCCCGATTTGATTTTTTCGATAATTTCCTCACTGATGGCGATAAATTTTGCCTTTTCTTGAAGCATTCTGGTTCAATTTTTAAAAATAGAGCACCTTTCTAGCAGCTCCTTGGATTTGTCTTACTTAAAAGAACAAGTTAAAATTTGGATTTCAAAATCATACCCCAAAAAACCAAAATGAGCAGGCGATTCAAATCCAAAATTATTAAAAAATAGCAAGTAAATTTTGTGATATTTTAAGACTTATTGCACCTTTGTTCACAAATTCTGATTCCAATGTCCCTACAATCATTGACCGACCAAGAGCTGTTGGACTTGCTTCGTCACCAAGACCATGAGCAAGCTTTTAGGGAGCTTTATGAGCGATATTGGTATAAAATGTACCTAACAGCTTACCGAAAACTTCGCCGCCGAGAAGTAGCCGAAGAGTTGGCGCAGGAGCTTTTTATGATGTTGTGGCAAAAACGCGCCAGCATTCGTGGGACCAATCTGCCGGCTTTCTTAGGGATTTCGCTTCGCAACTTAATGATTGATTATATCAGAAAAAACATCCGCGAAGAACATTATCTGACTCAGCTTCGGCTGTTTTTTCCCGAAGAAGTATTTGCCACTACCGAAGCCGTTCAGCATAACGAACTCTCCGAGGCTATTCAAAAAGCGTTGGGTCAGTTGCCCGAAAAAACCCGCGAGATTTTTATCTTAAATCGGTTTGAGCACCTCACCATCAAAGAAATAGCCGAAAGACTCAATCTTTCTGACAAAACCATCGAGTATCACCTCTCTCGTTCTACGTCTTTTCTTCGCCAAAACCTCCGTGATTTTGTCACAAGTTTGGTATTGTTTTATCTATCTTAATCGCTCTACTATTGATTAATTAAAAAAAATCTCAAAAAAAGTCCATTTGGTCTTAGGGAATTTTTGGAGCTGTGCGTTTATGTCCTTAGTTGTCACCAAGGCGCATACCAAAATGGACTCTACCAAATACCAAGAATTATTGGCCAAATACCTCAAAGGAGAATGTACCGAAGCCGAACAGCTACTGCTAGAACAATGGTATGAGTCGTTGGATAGTGAGGTAGAACTTCCCAATCAAAATGAAAAAAAGAAACTACTTGCTCACAATTGGGAGGTTTTGGCCAGCCAAACCGTAAGAAGTGCGCCGCTCCGCAAATGGTATCAGCAGCCTTATTGGGCCGCTGCTGCCGCAATTATCATCGCCTTAGGTCTAGGGTGGCTTCTTCTCAAACCGGCACCGTCGGCTATCAGCACTTTCAAACAGCAACTTACCTCTCTCGAAACTCCTTTGGTAGAACATACCAATACCTCCTCCAAAAACGAACAGATTACCCTCGCCGATGGAAGTAGGGTGACGCTTCATCCACAGAGCCGCCTGAGTTATCCAAAAGATTTTGTGGGTACCAAACGAGAAGTAATTTTGGAAGGAGAAGCTTTTTTTGAAGTTCAGAAAAATCCGCAAAAGCCCTTCTTAGTTTATTCTAACCATTTGACTACAAAGGTATTAGGAACTAGTTTTTTGGTAAAAGCATATGCTCATGATAAGAACACCACCGTGGCTGTCAGAACAGGAAAAGTATCGGTTTATGCCACAAAATCGGTATTATCTACCGCTGAGTCAGCCAAAGATGCGAACCCCGAAGCGGTCGTACTTACCCCAAACCAACAGGTGACGTATGTAGAGACCGAAAACAAACTCGTGAAGACACTGGTAGAAAAACCCGCGATTCTTATTCCGTTGGAAGAAACTCCTTCTTTCGCATTTCAGAAAGCCCCTTTGTCAACTATCATTGCAGCTTTCGAAAAAACATACGGGATAGATATTGTATACGACGAAGCATTAATGAGCCACTGTTTGATAACAACGACTTTGGAGCAAGAAAACCTATACGATAATCTGACTATCATTTGTAAACTCCTCAATGCTTCCTACGAAGTAGTAGATACCCAAGTGGTCATCAAAGGAGCAGGTTGTCAATAAATACATTGTTTCACCCTAAAACCAAGCCCTCATGTCCTAAATTACTCCATTTTTCTTCTAGTACAATAAAAAAAGGTCGGCGATGGGTCCAAGCATCACCGACCAGCTCAAGCCCCATTTTCGTGTTCGGTTACATCCTTGTCAGATGCGCAGGGGCTGGCATGTCTTTGTCTAAATCGTTCAACAAAAACACCCAAAGGTATGAAATTACCCCCACTTTTTCACGCATACGCCCTTACAATTATGCGTATTACTCTCACTCAATTTTTGTGCGCTGTCCTGTTTATGGGAGTGGCATACGCCAAAGATGCTTTGGCACAAACTTTATTAGAAAAACCAATCAGTTTATCGGTCGAAGATAAAGAAATCAGCTACGTACTGACCAAAATCGAAAAACTCGCCGATGTCCATTTTTCTTACATTCCTCAGCATATTCAAGCCGACCGACGGGTCTCTGTTAATGTCGTAAAACAGCCTCTTTTAGCCGTGCTGGAATCTATTTTCAAAAACAAATCCATTCACTATGAAGTAGTTGGCAAAAAACAGGTATTGCTAAGTCGACAGCCCACACCTCCCATTAGCTCACCTAATACCGACACAAAAAGCAGCTTCTTGTTTGCCCAACCTACTTCCGAACAACTCGTAACGGGCACAGTCACCGACGAAAAAGGGCAAGGTCTTCCGGGGGTCAATGTACTTATTAAAAATACCACTAAAGGTACTACTACCGAAGCCAACGGAAGTTTCAAACTAAATGTACCCGACGAAAATAGCATCCTGATTTTCTCGTTTGTGGGTTATCTTAACCAAGAAATAGTGATTGGTAAACAAAGCAGCCTCAAAGTTCAGCTATTGCCTGACCAAAAGGTATTAGACGAAGTAGTAGTAGTGGGATACGGTACGGTCAAAAAAAGTGATTTGACAGGCTCCGTAACCCAAGTCAAATCAAAAGACCTCAATGCCTTTCCCACTACCAACGTATTGCAGGCGCTTTCGGGTAGGGCTGCGGGGGTACAAGTAGTTCAAAACAACGGCGCACCGGGCGGGAGTGTGAGCGTGCGTATCCGTGGCACCAATTCCATCCAGGGAAGCAACGAACCACTGTACGTAGTAGATGGCTTTCCGATTGCGGGTAGCAACCCTACTGTGCTCAACAACGCCGACATCGAAAACATCGAAATCTTAAAAGACGCTTCTGCCACGGCTATCTATGGTTCGAGAGGAGCCAATGGCGTGGTGATTATCACCACTAAACGCGGCAAAGCGGGGCAAACCAACGTGGATTTTGAAACAAGTGTTAGTTCGCAGTCACTCCGCAAAAAACTAGATTTGATGAATGCCCGCGAGTATGCCACCTTCTATAACGAACAAGCTACCAACGACGGCATTCGCCCCTATTTCACACAGGCACAAATCGACGCCTTTGGCGAGGGTTTTGATTGGCAAGACTTTGTGTTCCAAAAAGCCCCCATGAAAACCATGTCGCTCAATATCAGCGGGGGCAACGAAAAAACCCAGTTTTCGGTGTCAGGGAGTGCTTTTGGTCAGGAAGGCATCATCCGTGGAAGTGATTACAATCGCTATTCGCTCCGAACCAACATCAATCATATCATCAGCAAAAAATTCACTTTTAATCTAGCCACCACCTTGACTCGCATCATGACTCAAGCCCAAAATAGTCAGGGCGGCAACCGTGGCGGGTCGTTGATTTCGGCGGCGGTGTCTTCGCCTCCTATCCTTTCACCTTACAACGACGACGGCAGCTACCGCGTTTTTGGTACAGCTTATTCCTTTATCAGTGCTCTACTCGTGAACCCCCTCAATCCTCTCAATGAGCAAAGCAACCAAACCAAGGGCAACAGGATACTGTCCAATGCCGCTTTTATTTATAACCCGATTCCCGAATTGACAATCAAGGTTTCGGGAGGAATCGAAAACATGGATGACCGGACTGATTCTTATACCACCAACAATTACATCAATTCGCAAGGCAGTGCAGGCATCAGCACGAGTCAGTTTACCAGCTTTTTGAGTGAAAACACCGTGAGTTATCTCAAGACTATCGGACAAAAACACAACATTTCGGCTGTAGTGGGTTTTACATATCAGGATTTTTTGAGTACTTCTTTGGGCGGAAATGGAGTAGGTTTTTTGAGTAATACAAGCCAAACCTACGACTTGGGAGCCGCCAATACGCCCGGTATTCCAAGCTCTAGTTATTCCAAATCCACGCTTTTGTCTTATTTGGGGCGACTCAATTATTCCTATGACAGCAAATATTTAGCCACCGTCAGCTTTCGGGTAGATGGCTCCTCCAAATACAGCGAAGGCAACAAATGGGGGTATTTTCCGTCGGCAGCATTAGCGTGGCGCATTTCGAACGAAGAGTTTTTGAAAAACAATACTTTCATCTCTGACCTCAAACTACGCGCGAGTTGGGGACTAACGGGTAGCCAAGCCATTGGCCCTTATGCTACTCTCAACCAGCTTTTTTCGGGAAAAACCGTATTTGACGATGCGCTCTTTACTACTTACGCTCCTGGCACGGTGCTTCCTGGCAATTTAAAATGGGAAACTACCGAACAAAAAGACATTGGCCTCGACATCGGTCTCCTCAACAATCGTTTCTTAATTACGGCAGATTATTACATCAAAAACACGCGCGATTTGCTCAATACCGTTCAGTTACCTTCTTCTTTGGGGTTCACAAGCACGATTCAAAACATCGGAGAAATGCAAAATAAAGGATTTGAGCTAGGTCTCAATGCCAATATTTTGACGGGGGCGTTGAAGTGGAATGTCAATACCAACATTGCTTTTAACCGCAACAAAATCATCAAACTCTACGGCGGTCAGGATATTTTGGGGGGCTTTGTAGACATCTCGGCCATTACCGACAATCGCAACATCCTACGTGAAGGTCAGCCGTTGGGGCGTTTTTGGGGTTACATCGAAGATGGCTATGACGACAAAGGCAAAATCAAATACAAGGACATCAACGGCGACGCCACGGTGACGGTGTTAGACAAAACCTATATCGGCAATCCCAACCCTAATTTTATTTATGGGTTCAACTCCAATTGGTCGTATAGAAACATCGAACTGAGTATTTTCCTACAAGGAACCCAAGGCAATGATATCTTCAATACGAGCTCTATCAACAATACCGTCGATTTTGGTTATGGACTCAACATGCCGCGCGAAGTATATCTCAATCACTGGACACCCACTACGCCCAACGCCAAATACCCTATCGTGAGCAATACCACACGTACCAATGTCTCCAATCGTTTTGTAGAAGATGGCTCCTATTTACGCCTCAAAAACATCCAAATTGCCTACAGCCTTCCTCTCCAAAGTTGGGGTGTAAAATGGATGCGTTCGGCACAGATTTACGCCAGTGCTCAAAACTTCTTGACCTTCACCAAATATTCGTGGTGGGACCCTGAGGTAAACTCAAACGGTGGCGCGAATTCTACTGCTCAAGGTTTTGACCATAACAGTTACCCTACTTCCAAAGCCATGACGGCGGGCGTACGAGTGGGTTTTTGAGAATAGCCTCTACTTCATATTTCATCCTAAAAAGATATTCAAAATGAAAAAAAGATACTTTGTTTTTCCGAAAATAGCCACCTTGATTATTGCGTTGGTGTGCCTGCTATCTTCTTGTGAAAGTATTCTGAAAGAAGAACCAAAATCCCTTGCTGTCGAAACTTTCTACAATACGGCGGCGGAAGTAGAAGCGGCCGTTAATGCTATTTATACACCGCTACGCAGTAGCAACACCAGTGGCATGGGGGTATATATCGCTGTGTTAGAAGCGCACATTGATTATGCTTACGGACGCGGCAGTTATTCTGTTTTGAACAATTTCCAAGGACTCGACAACGTAAACATTAGCCGTACGGCGGGTGCATGGGAAGGCTTTTATCTTAGCATTCGCAATGCCAACCTAGTCATCAAAAATGCTCCTAATGGGAAGTCTATTTCCAAGGCTAATATTGACAAATACCTGGCCGAAGCAAAATTTTTACGTGCTTTCAACTATTTTCATTTGGTCAGGAACTGGGGTGGTGTGCCTATACGAACAGAGGCTAACATGACCGATATCAACGCCAAACGCAACTCCGTAGCCGAAGTCTATGACCTTATTTTGGCGGATTTGAAAGTGGCCGAAGCAGGTCTGCCTGAGCAAATATCTCAGTCGGGTCGTCCCTCCAAATGGGCGGCAAAAACCCTACTTGCCGACGTCTATTTAGAACTCAAACGCTACGCCGAAGCGCGCGATAAAGCCGAAGAAGTAATGCTTTCTAAGAAATTTTCGTTGGTGCCCGTCCAAACATCCGAAGATTTTCAAAAGATTTTTGGGCCTACCGTCGTCACCACTCCCGAAGAAGTATTTTACCTCAAATATTCTCGCCAATCAGGACAGGGAAATCTTTGGCCTTGGCTCACCAATCACCCCGGTACACGACTTCACGGGGGAGGTGGCGTATATGGACACCACAGCGACATCACCAATCCTGTTTATAAAAACTGGGATGACAAAGACCTTCGTAAAGGTCTTTGGTATAGTTGGAATATTGGTTTGGGAGCTACATCGATTTTGTCAAAAAAATTCATCGACCCTGACGCAATCGGTGGCTCAGGTGCGGGCAATGACGCCCCTTGGTATCGCTACGCCGATGTACTGCTCATCTATGCCGAGGCCGCTAGCCAAGCGGCCAACGGGCCTACAGCTACGGCATTAGAAGCCCTCAACCAAGTACACCGCCGCGCTTACGGCCTCGCTCCTACCAATGCGTCGGCGATTGATTTCAAATTGGCTGATTATACTACCAACTCCTTTCTAGACTTGGTCATCAAAGAGCGTGGCTATGAGTTTCAATATGAAGGCAAACGCTGGCTAGAACTTAAACGTACGGGCAAAGCACAGCAAATCATCTTGGCCACCAAAAACAAGACCATTGCCGACAAAGCTTATTTGTGGCCCATTGCGGTATCCGAACTAGGCTACAATACCGCTATCGACCCCGTCAAAGATCAGAATCCGGGCTATTAGGCCTATGGCGATTAGGCCCTATTCAATTTCTTCACATCCAAAACATCGAAATCATGAATTCCAACGATAATTTTGCCCCCCTTTCCTCCATGTTTAACCTCAATCGCCGTAAGTTTTTACAGTCGGCCATTGCCAGTACAAGTGCTTCTGCCTTACTTTCTCTAGAAGCCGAAGCAGCCGTTCCCGAAGCCAGTACGTTTAAAGAACCTGCCCAAAATCTTCCTATCAAAGAGGAAGTAGATGTGATGGTGTGCGGAGCAGGACCTGCGGGTGTATCAGCTGCTATCACCGCTGCAAGGGCGGGTGCCAAAACCCAACTCATCGAAATACATGGTTGTTTGGGAGGGGTATGGACGGCAGGGCTTCTGACTTATATTTTTGATTTTAATAAACCCGGCTTGACGAAAGAAATCAAAGCCAAGCTCGACGAAAGAGATGCTCGTCGCAACAAAATCGCCGATCAGTTTGTATACCATCCCGACGAAATGAAGCTGCTTTTGGAAGAAATGTGCCAAGAAGCAGGGGTGAAATTTTTGTTGCACACGCGAGTAGCGGCGGCCTATCGCGACAAAAAACGCCTCACCACCGCCATTACCGAATCAAAGTCGGGTCGAGAAGCATGGAAGGCCAAGGTGTTTATTGATGCTACTGGCGACGGTGACCTCGGTGCCCAAGCTGGCAATGCTTGGGAAATCGGGAAAGGCGGCGACACTTGCCCTTGTCAACCTCTGACGCTCAATGTATTGGCTGTAGTAAAAGACCCCGCTGCGCTCAAACAATACATATCATTTTATACCAACGAAGGTGAACGGGCCAATTGGCACGTACCTGCCGTCAATGCCTTTATGAAAGAAATCAAACGGGCTGGTATCACGCCTTCTTATGGTATGCCAACTTTGTTTTTGATTCGGGAAAATCTGGTAATGATTATGGTCAATCATGAGTATAACATCAAGGCATTTGACGCCACCGAAATCACCGACGCTACCGTACGCGCCCGCGCCGAAGTATACAATATCGTAAGAGGGCTCAACAAGCTCGGTGGACCCTGGGAGGGAATGCAAATCGTGGCTACACCTGAGCAAATAGGTATCCGTGACGGTCGACGAATTCAGGGGCGTTATACCGTTACGAAAGAAGATTTAGTAGTGGGAGCTCGCCATACCGATGCCGTCACCCGCCCTACTTTTGGGGTGGATATTCATGCTACCGACCGCAAAACCAACGAAGTAGAAACCATTTCGCGCGGAGGTATCAAGATGATTCCGTATGATATTCCTCTGCGAGCACTCATTGCCAAAGATGTAGATGGGCTTATGATGGCGGGTCGATGCATCAGCGGCGATTTCACCGCCCATGCCAGCTATCGTGTCACGGGCAATGCCGTTGCGATGGGTGAAGCCGCCGGTGCGGTAGCCGCCTTAGCCGCCAAAAACAATAAACTCCCCCACGAAATCGACTGGAGTGATGCCGCCCAATTGCTACATCAACTTGGGATGCGTAGTTAAGTGACCTCTATCCCCAAATCGGAATTTGGGGATTTGTGGGCATTGCGTCTCTGACGCACAACAATTACATTCAAATACGTCAGAGACGCAATGCCGTAAGCGTCCCGAAACATAGTTCGGGACGAGCAAAGCACGTGTGAGAGACTTGTCAAGTTTTCAAAACTTGACAAGGCTTTTCTCTCTATCCCCAAATTCCGATTTGGGGATTTTTTTGGCATGGCGTCTCCGACGCACAACAATTACATTCAAATACGTCGGAGACGCAATGCCGTAAGCGTCTCGAAACATAGTTCGGGACGAGCAAAGTCTTTCTAAAGGTTTTGAACCCTACAATCAAGAAATATCCCGATTGAGTTCTTGAAAGAAAGTCAGAATGTCATCATAGGTTTTACCATAGACGATATTTTGGATTTTGCGGTCTTGAGTAAAAGAGGAGGCATCTTTTTCTAAAACTAATCGGTATTGATGGTGTTCGGAATCGATATTCTGTTTGCTCCATTTTAGCAGTTTTCCAAAATTAGGATCTTCCAACCCTGCACCGTAGCCTACGTAGACAATGTGTTTAGATAAAGAAATTGCTTTTTCCAACTCTTGAAAAAAGGTATTGTTTGTTAAATCCTGATACGAACGAATCCCTAAAATGACAGATTCGGCGTCATCATAGTGCCCATGCAGATGAACAACGGCTTTTCGATTGTCGTTTAATACTTCTTGGATTTTATCGCTTTGGCGATTGGTAATGTGTGGATACTTTAAAATATCCTCGATAAGGTTGTCATAATTGGTGGTAAAAATCGGTGCGTTTAGTTTACCAATTTCTTCGATTAACTCTTTTCGTAAAGGCTGTAAACTACCAACGCTTTTTCGGAGCCATGTTTTGAAGTGAGTATTTGTTTCTAGTTTGCTGGTGAGTATTGCGGCGACGGAAAGCCATTCCTCTATGTCATCTCTGGATAAGTCCTTTTTTTTGCTATTTACCCAATCTTGGTCACATCCTTGGATAGGAATGGATTGACAATAATCTATTCCGTGTGTAAGCAGACCCTTCCAAGTAGCTAAGGAGGCATTTTGGGTAGTATAAGCCGATACTCCAGTACCTAGAAAAAAAACGGCTTTATTTTGTTTTAGCTTATCCACCAAGGAAAGATAGTTGGCTGTTTTGGTAAAGTTTATCATAAATAGAGGTTGTTGGGTGAATCCTTGTGCGATGCTGATGGTACCGATTTGTTGTTTGGAATACTCAATTTTCTTACGTTGGGTTTGTTGGTTTTCGTAGATTGTAGTACGCTCTAGAGGATAAATTTCATTTAATTCATGGAAAATTTTACCGTACAGCTCGGCTGTTTCAGCCCATATTTTCATTTCGTTTTCGACTACTTCTACAGTTCCTCTGCAATGGTTGTGGTCTACCAATGAGATATAATTTTGATAAAAGCTTTCTTCTTCTTCTTGGTGACAATGAGCCAAGATAGCCACCTGTAGACGCTGGATGATGGCTCCGTACATAAACGGGAACTCAATGGAAAAGTAGCGTTGTTTTTCAGTCCAGATGATTTTGTCGGCAGTTTTTACTTTAGAAAACAAAGACGGCATCAGATAACGATAGGGCCTGATTATCTTTTTGGGATAGGGATGATAATTAGAACGTAGTTCGGTCATTAGTCCGCTTTTGAGGAGATAGCTTTTGAAGAGTGCCTGCTCTTCCGTGGAGTAATCTTGCCAGATTTTTTGAAAGTCATCATCATTGAGTTTGCCATTAGTGCTTTTTAAAGGGTTCGGGTCTTTGATTGAAATTGCCTTATAAACGGCGTTTAGTACCCAATGGGTCTGGAGAATGATTTTATCTTGATACAAATCTTTGTAATAACTGACTACACCCGTTTGGGAAAAGTATTCTAAAAGTGCCAGGGGATTAGAGATTTGATGTTGATTGCAGAGCTGGTCATACTTAGTCATCGAAAGTGTAGATTGGGTTTGCTTTTTTTTTTCTAGGGCTGATTGTACCAAATGCCAAGAAAGGGGATAGTCTTGAATGGGGTATTGCTCCAGAAGAGTTTCGATTTCGGTTTCCAAAACATTCTTGAATTTGTTGACTCCCGTAGTATCATGTTTGCAATCGAAACGATACTGGCTAGTGTCCAGATAAATGCCTTTCTGTTTGTAGCGTTTTACTAGTTCTGTCAATGTGAAATCGTCGGGAAAGTGGGAGTGAAATTCATCGTTGATGACATTTTCGACCAGCAACACACGACTCCCTTTACCATAATCTGCAATAAAATCCAGCCAATAGCGAAGAGGATGCGTATCATCTTGGCTGCAATGTTTGAGTTCGGTTTTGGTGTATAGCAACACATAAATTGCGCGCTGGCCTAAGAATAAGCGGTGGGTTCCGTGAAAAATATCCTGCCCGCCAAAATCCCATACATTGACGGTGACATTGGGTAGGGCATTTTGCCAGCTATTGAGGGCAATACCGTCTGTACGGTCATGGATGTCGATATGAGTTGCTTTTCCTTCTTTCAGGTGGCTGTATAGGGTACTTTTTCCAGCACAGCCGTCTCCCAAAAACAAAAGTTTGACATTGCGGTGGGGGGTAGTACCCTGTTTGCTGTCCTTAAATCTTGCCCGTAGTTTATCGATATCAGTTATTATCTCTTGTTCTAAAGGAAGCTCAGGATTGCCTGAGAAATCAACTTTTTTAAGGTATTTTAATTCACATATTGATTCTAATTGGTCAATGTCACGGAGATGGTTGTCGCAAAGCTCTAATTCAGTCAGCTGTGAGAGTTTAGCTAGGTCTTTGACTTCAACGATACAATTATCGCTAAGGTTTAATACTTTCAGCTGTGAGAGTTTAGCTAACTCCTTAACGTCAGTAAATCCGTTGCTACAAAGATTCAATTCCTCTAATTGATATAGATTAGCTAGCTCTTTTACATCAGTAATTTTATTGGAACTAAGGTCTAACTCCTTCAATTGGAAGAGTTTAGCTAGACTTTTTACATCTGTGATTTGGTTATTACAAAGGTTTAATTCTTTTAATTGATGTAGGCTAACCAACTCTTTGATATCAGAGATTTGATTGTCAATAAGATATAAATTTACTAGCTGAGATAGTTGCCCGAGTTCTTTAATGTCAGTGACTTGATTGTGACTTATGTCTAAAGTCTTGAGTTGATATAGGTTAGCCAGCCCTTTGATGTCAGTGATTTGATTGGAATTTAGGCTTAAGCTCACTAGCTGAGATAACTGAGCTAGCTCTTTGATGTCAGTGATTTGATTGGAACTGAGGTCTAATTCCCGTAGTTGAGTTAGGTGAGTCAGGGCAGTGATATCAGTGATTTCATTGTCACTAAGGTCTAATTCATTCAGATGAAAAAGTTTCGAAAGTTCTTTGATCTCACTGATATGGTTACCACTAAGTTTTAATTTTTTCAATTTAGAGAGTTGTGCTAACCCTTTGATATTACTAATTTTATTTTCATTAAGATCTAAGTTGACAAGCTGCTTGAACTGATCCAACCCTTTGGTGTCAGTTATTTGATTGTAACCTAGCTCTAGAGTTGCTAGCTGAGCCAATTTAGCCAAAGGTTTGACGTTAGTGATTTGATTACCCCTTATGTTTAATTTTTCCAATTTAGCTAGGTGAATCAGCTCTTCAACATCAGTGATTTGATTATAACTGAGGTCTAATATTACCAGATGAGATAGATGTTTCAGATCTTCAACATCAGTGATTTGATTGTAACTGAGGTCTAAGTTAACAAGTTGCTTGAGCTTAGCCAGCTCTTTGGTGTCAGTGATTTGATTGTAACCTAGCTCTAGAGTTGCTAGCTGAGTTAGTTTAGCCAGAGGTTTTACGTTAGAGATTTGATTGTTACCTAGGTTCAAATGTACTAGCCTAGATAGCTTAGCAAGCTCAGTAATGTCAGTGATTTTATTGGAACGAAGGTGTAGTTCTTTCAATTGAGCTAATTTAGTCAACTCATTGATGCCAATAATTTGACTGTCAGGAATTACAATTCCCCAAATCTGATTAGTATGATTTGTAACATAATAAAATACCTTATAAAAATAGAATTGGTTGCGCAATGTTCTAAACTCCTCTTCATTTAAGCGGGTAAATTTTAGTCCCCATGCTTTTTCTAGTTGTAAGATTTCAATAGGTGTAGTCATATAAGGTTTTAGAGTAGAAGGTCGTTGAGTAAAAGGGGATTAAATATATAAAAGCTTTCGTTTTATTTAAAAAAATAAAAAAGACCGAGGGCAAATGCAGTCGGTCTTTTGGGTATTACATCTACTAAAATAAATGTCATTAAAGTTATTTTATAAGTTGTCCCCAAATTCCGATTTGGGGATTTTTGGCATAGCGTCTCCGACGCACACCAATTATACTCAAATGCGTCAGAGACGCAATGCCATAAACGTCCCGAAACATAGTTCGGGACGAGCAAAGTTCGACTTACTGGTAAAACCTTCTCAGAACTAGAGTCTCATTGTTTTGCAGAATGCCTTCTGGTACATATCAATCATTCCTTTTTCTAAAAGTGAGGGTAATGTTCGAGGTAAGCTTTGGATATCTGAGCGGCTACTTTTTTGGGAGGCGAGATAAAGTAAGAAGCCTAGCGCATCGGCCTGTTGGGCGCTAATCCCTAATTTTTGAAAAATCATCTCCGACTATGGGGAGCTACCCTATGGCCGAAACGCTTGAAAGACTTGCGTCATCCACCACCAATCGTAAACATCCCGAAACATAGTTCGGGACGAGTGAAAGGGACTTGACAAAGCTTTTCTCTCTATCCCCAAATTCCGATTTGGGGATTTTTTGGCATGGCGTCTCCGACGCACAGATTTTAAATGCGTCAGAGACGCAATGCCATAAACGTCCCGAAACATAGTTCGGGACGAGCCAAGTATTTCTAAATCCCAATTTGTAATCGTAGACTAGGTTGGACGCTTTTGAAGAAACCGTTAAAATAGATTTCGGGTTGTATCTTAAACATGCCATAGGTCATGACCGTCATTGAAAAATTCCAAGTGTTTTTGTCAAAAATAGGCCCATTTCTGCTTACTGAATGCCCTAAATACGCCCCAAACAGCACTTTTTCGGTATTTATATGTTTCGAGGAGGGGCGTCTAAAATCGTAAAAAGTAACGCCCAGATGCACAAAACCGTTGCTATGGGTCATAAAACGCTGGGTCTGGTCGTTGTGCTCGGTAAAAAACATGCTACGCCATCCCAAAGTATAGCCAATCGTTTTGTATTTGTTGGGAATAAACGTAAAATCTAATTGTGAGTTGGGCACCCATTGATTTCTAAACAAACCGATTCCAAACGAGGGATGAACGGCGATAAAATCCTCTTTTTTGTTTTTGACCTTGCTAAACATCCTTCCCGACAAAGGTGTATCGGTGTATTCGAACGAAAACCGCTCGTCGGTCAGGTCGTGCCCCGTGTATTTTTTTACATCCTCAAGCGCCTTCAGTAGGTGTGCATTGGCCGTCGAAGTTTCAACAAGCCCCTGAGCATCTTCTAAGTTGTTCAGCACAAAACAAAAATATACCGACTCATTGACAACCAAACTTTTAGCATTCGGATTCCCTACTTTAATTTGAATGGGAGCGGTTGCATTTTGCACAATAAGCAGCGTATCTTGGGAGGTTTTCAGCAACAAAGGTTCCGCATTTTGCGGCCTAAGCTGGAAGCGTTGTTGGGCGGAGGTATGCTCTTTCAAATCCAGTTGGTAGTGCCCGTTGCTAAGGGGTTTGTAGATGACCGTGCGCGCATTGGTCGTTTCTTCCAGACCCGTTTTTATTTTTTTAAAATCCCTGACAAACAACGCAAGGGTAGAGTCGATGTTTTGAAACTGCTGTAAACTGCGCACGTTGGGGGCATACACCACCAGCTTATTCCCTTTTTCAAACTCAAATTGATAACGACTGTGCTTTTCGAGCACCCAAGGTTTCGTTCCTGGTAAATTTTGAGCAAAAGCGTGGCTCAGGATGCCCGCTGCGAGCATCGTTGTAATGAAGGTTTTCATGGTATTTAGAGGATTTTGAGTGTTTTAATCTTTTTTTCTGAGGTACGTCATGATGCTACTTTGCGACTGATTACTGCTGTTGGTTTGCCAATTAATCACCACAAACCCTTTGGCTTTGGCCTCTTTTTCGCGGGCTTCGGCCATTTCTATTTTCTGATAATCAGCCAATTCGTTGGCATGTACAATTTTAAACAAAGGTTTGGTTTTGCTTTTGGTCATAGAAAAACGGGACGGTTTTGCCGCAGGTGGCTGACTTGCTTCGGGTAGCGGTGCTGTGGTAAGTTCGGGAGTTGCTGCATCAATCTCCGCCTTGGCAACAGTCACAGGTTCAACCGCCATAACTGGAAGTTTTGCTTCGTGGTCTGGCTCAATTTCAGAAAGAGTTGGAGTTGGCGCAAGGTGGGTCGCAGGCGATGATGCCACCCCTAATTTTTTGCGAACAATCGACCGTGCGGGCGTCACTTTCTGGCCCGTACTTTCTTTCGTTACTGTGACCAGAGGTTGTTTTGGCAACACCTCAACGTCATTGTTTACTACTTGATTATCAGCATTTTTTCCAGCAAACCAATGCATTCTCCAGCCCATTCCTCCCACCAATAACAGTAGCCCTACTGCCGCGACAATGCGGTAACGCATCCCCCCTCCTTGACGGCCCAACAACGGTTTTTCCTTTGCAACCGGATGTAGTTCGGCTTGTAATTGCTGCCAAACTCTCCCCGACCGAAAATTTTCGGGTGGACTATCGAGGCTGTCTAGCTCTTCCCTCACCCATTCGTCAAATCGTTCCGTATTGCTCATAGCCTCTTTGTTTTAAAAGTTGTTGTAACATAGCCCTTGCTTTGCTCAACTGCGACTTGGAAGTACCGACGTTGATGTTCAGTTGTTGGGCGATTTCTTCGTGTTTAAATCCTTCAACGACGTACAAATTGAACACCATTCGGTAACCTGCGGGCAATTCGAGCAGTGCGGCATAAATTGCTTCGGCATCAATCGACACATCAGGAGGCTCTATTTTATAGGCACTATCCGCTTCGCCGGTATCCGTAAATACGGGCAATGCCTTTTGTTGACGAAGGTGCATGAGGGCCTCGTTGACCATAATGCGTTTGAGCCAAGCTTCCAGACTGTGGTCATCGCGGTAGTCAAAATCGGGCAAGCCTCTAAAAAACTTCAAAAAACCATTCATCAACACTTCTTCCGCGTCTTGGCGGTGCCGAACGTAACGCATACAAAGCCGAAACAATCGCGCGGCAAAGCCCTCGTACAGCCTATTCTGCGCGAATTGGTTGTTTTCTTTGCACATTTCAACAACTTTCTGCCAGCGATACACGGATTTGCTTCGTTTGGTTTCAATGATAGAAATGCAGAAATAACCAGGCGGGTTGCCTGAAAGGTAAAAAAATAATGCTGGTGAAGTTAAGAATAACGTTAGCTTCTCGCTCGTGTTTTCTATTTATAGACTTCTATCCTAGTTGTTGACAAGGAAAGCTTGCTAATAAAAGGCACGATTTCGTGGTAACGATGATTATTTTAGCCTGAATCAACTCAAAATAGCATTATTAAATATTCGACGAGTACGCAAGGCTTTGGCGATATTGTAGTAACGCCTAATATTGACTTCTCTCACTACCCCTAAACTCCAACTGGGACTTTTTTGGCTTCTGCATTTCCGACGCACAGATTTTAAATGCGTCAGAGACGCCATACCATAAGCTTCCCGAAACATAGTTCGGCACGAGCGAGAGATCGCCTATCCCCAAATTCCGATTTGGGGATTTTTGGCATGGCGTCTCCGACGCACAGATTTTAAATGCGTCAGAGACGCAATGCCATAAGCGTCCCGAAACACAGTTCGGGACGAGTGAGGTTTGATTTATTTTCCTAATTTCCAATCATCGGTTCGGAAAGGAATAGCGGGTAAGCCTTCTTTGTTGAAGAGATTGGGGACGGGGGTGTCACGGAAAGCAAACCGCACCGCCACGGGCTGACTCACTTTGTCGGACGTTACTTCTACTTGGTTGCCTTTTACGATTTTGGCTTTGGCTTTATGAAAAACGTGGTCACTGCCTGCTATTTCAAATTCGGCTAGTTCGGTATTTCCTTTGGCAATGAGACCGCTTTCGGCCCAATCAAATGTCACCCATGCTTTGTTGCCTTCCACTTGCCACGAACGATACTGAGGACTGCGATAATTACCCGTTTTTTGTCCGTAAGTTTCGGCCAATGCCCAGCCCGCCAAGCGATTGCCTACTTCTCGTTTGTAAGCTGGGTGAATATCGTTGAGATTGTCTACCAAATCCGTCACCACAATCATTCCCGAATTGCGAATATCCATCGCGCGTGTTTGCATTTCACGCACTGCCGGGGCTTTAAATTCGGTGCTATCTCGGTAGTTGAAAGGAGCAATTTGAACATAATAAAAAGGGAAATTTTTTTGCCATGCCCCGCGCCAAGTATCTACCAAAAGGTGCATCAGTTGGTAATAAGTGGAAGGAAAATGTCGGTTTGATTCACCCTGATACCACAATGCCCCGCAATATTGAAAGGCGTAATCGGGGCTACCATGCCATTGTAGATATAGCCCGCCTGCCGTGGCCATCCTTTGCTCGGAATCATCGTTTCGGCGGAGATACGAGTATTAGGAAACATATTGACAATATGCTCAGGAATCCACGATTCGATATAAGATCCCCCCCAAGCCACATCTATCAGCCCAATCGGCACATTGAGGGATTGAGTGAGTTTTTTTCCAAAAAAATACCCCACCGCACTGAATCTCTTCAATGTGGAGGAGTCACAAATAGCCCATTTACCTTTGGTATCTGTTTGAGGGGTTTCGGCGGTGAGTTTGGGCATTTTAAAAAAACGAATGTTGGCATTATAGGCTGTCGGCAATTCGGCTTTGGCATCTTTTACGCCATGCTCTGCACTCCATTCCATATTTGACTGACCTGCGCACAGCCACACCTCCCCTACCATTACATTTTGGAGCACAATTTTATTACGACCTTCGATTGATAGCGTATGTGGGCCGCCTGCTTTGGGTGTCGTGATTGTAAGTTTCCAAACGGCGTTTTCGTTCGTAACCGTATTTATTGATTCTCCTAGCCAACTACCCGTTACTTTTACTTTTTCTCCTGGCTGCGCCCAACCCCATACGGTGACCGACGACTGTTGTTGAAGTACCATATCATTGCTAAAAATAGCGGGTAGCCATACATCCGCTATCGCTCCCAAAGGGCTCAAAAAGAGAAGAAAAACCCACAATTGTTTCATTTTGTAGAAGGTGGTTTATGGTTTATCAATTCATAAAGCCCTCTTGTTATATTCTCTCCTCATGATACTCAAAAACTACCTCTCTAAAAAAAGAAGGAAAATTTGGTAGTTTGATTTTTTATAAACAATTTTGTCGAACAATTCTGTTTATATGCCCAAAATTGACCACGAGACCAAAGAAAAAATCTTAGCCGCTGCCGAAAAAGTCTTTCATAGCAACGGCTTTAAAGGCACGCGTACCTCCCAAATTGCCGAAGAAGCGGGTATCAGCCGCACCATGCTCCATTATTATTTCAACTCCAAAAAAGCTCTTTTTCAGGAAGTTTTGAAGAATACAATTGGTACGGTATTGGGTCATACTAAAAAAGTACTCGACAAATCGCTGTCCTTAGACCAACTCATTGAGCATGTAGTAGAAGTGATTGCCGATGTATTTGAAGCCAAACCTGGCCTGCCTAGTTTTGTAGTAAACCTCCTCAATGAATCTCCCGAAATCGCTTATTTTTTGGCCTATTCTCAAAATGACACCCTACCTGTATTATTAGATGAAGTATTGAAAGAAGCTCAGAGCAAAGGAGAGGTGGATGCTCATCTTACAGGCGAAGATTTAATACTCAATATTTACGCCCTTTGTGCCATTCCTTATTTGGGGGCATCTTACATCAAAATCAAAGAAAAAAGGGACGATGAAGCCATGAGACTATTTTTAAAAGCCCGAAAAGAGAAAATCAAAAGATTTGTTTTGAAAGGCATCCAACCTTAAAACGCTTTTATCGATGACCTTTGATTGGTCATCTTTTTTTGACTTTTTATAAACAATTTTGTCGAACATTTTTGTAAAAAAAACTTACCATGTTATCCCATTTGAACCCTAAACCTATTTTAAGCAAAATGCCTTCATTATACATCAAGGGAAATATCCTACGGAAAGAAGACCGGGGATTTGAAAAAGCCCTTATGGATACTTTATTCAACAAACTCGACCCCAAAAGGCGTCCTTTTTGTATCATCACACCCCACAATGTTGCTGATATTATAGCCACTATCCGCTATGCCAAATCTATCGGCAAAACCATCAGCGTGTGCTCAGGCGGGCAAAGTTGGTCGGCCAATCATATTCGAGAAAACAATATTCTTATCAATATGGGTGGCTTTAACCATTTTCAAATCAACAAAGAAAACCTAACGGCCCAAGTAGAACCGGGAGTTGAAGGGGGGATGTTTTTAAATGCTTTGATGAATCAAAATTTGTTTTTCCCAACCGGGCATTGCAAACACACAAAGTTAGGAGGTCACTTATTGCAAGGAGGGTTGGGGTGGAATAGCCGAAAATTTGGGATAGCCTGCGAAAATGTGACAGGGCTAGATATTGTCACCGCAAACGGCGAATTGGTTCATGCCAATGCCTCACAAAATACCGATTTGTTTTGGGCAGCGCGTGGAGCAGGAGGAAGTTTTTGTGGCATAGTTGTGTGTTTTCATCTTCGTTTGTTTACTAAGCCTCTCTATAGTGGGGCTATTACGCAAGCTTATGATATGAAGCATTTAGAAGAAGTGTATCGGTGGGCATATGAGGTAGGCCCACAAGTGCCTGCGGCAGCCGAGCTACAGCTCTTAATGAGTAGGCGAGTCTTAAAATTTTTAGGTGCTGGCATCGAAGCCTCCGTGCCTATTTTTGCTGATTCCAAAGAAGAGTTAGAAGAGGCAAAGGCTTTTATGCTCCAAAGTCCCATTAAAAAGAAAGCTTTTTTGAGTACGCCTTTTGTGCCTTATCAAGTAACTACTATGTGCCGTTTTAGGGCGATTCACTATCCCGAAAATCATCATTGGTGTGTAGATAATATGTGGACATCGGCTACTATTGATGAGCTTTTGCCTTATTTAAAAGGAATCTCCAAAGCCTTACCTCCGGCCCCTTCTCATATGCTTTGGCGCAATTGGCACCCTTCAAATCGTCGGGCAGACATGGCTTTTTCGGTCGAAGACAAAATTTATTTGGGATTATATGGAGCGTGGAAATCTCCCCTACAAACCCGAAAATCTTGCACATGGGCTACTGATTGGATGCGGTGGATGTCTCATTTATCTTCCGGTATTCACCTAGCCGACGAAAACCTCCGCAACCGCCCTGCACGTTTCATGTTGGATACGCATCTACAGAAATTAAATCAAATAAGGGCCGTAAGAGATTCTTCTCAAGTTTTTAGTACGTGGCCTACTTGTCCCTACTCCTCTTATGACCCGCGTGTACTATATCCATAAAAAGAGAGAGGAACGAGATCAAAACCCCGCTCCTCTCAATTGGTAAAATACTCCAAAAAATTATTTCACTTTTACAATCACCGTAGGATTAAAAGGATACATCCCAAACTTATCGCTATAAATGGCCAAGCCTCCCGTACCTTCTACGGCCAATCGCAACACGAGTTCGCCTGTTTGGGTTGCTTTTTGAATCGCTTCATTGGGTACCGACACCACCAATTTGTAGCCATAACTTCCCGCTTCTCGCAGTTTTTTGTCTTGGGGTTGATAATGCCACGACAATACCCCACGGTGGTCGGCAGGGTCGTCGGGAATAGACAATTTTCCCGCTGCAACGCCATTGAAACTAAAGGCCACTTCGCTCGGGAACTTGGTCTCATCGGTCATAGGGTAAGCATTGGGATTGAGGCTATTGTCGAAAGTACCTCCTCCGAGCATATAGTTATCGGCGATTTTGGCTCCTTCTTTTTTGTCTTTCCCAAAAAGTTGCTTGGCCGATGCTTCCATCATAAACGACGCCCCCATGACATTGTCGAGTTTCAAATCCGTTGGCCATTTGATACGATATTCAAAATACCCTGTCCCTGCCCCATTTACTTTCAAGCCGTCCAACACATTCCATTGTTTCAAAGACCATTTGGCGTCACTAAAAGACTTAGGCTCAATGGATAGCATCCTGAGTTGATTTCCTCCAGGCGTTGGCACTTCGGTCGGCATCGGTTTTTCGATGATGTAAGTATTAAAATTGCGGCTCACGATATTGCCTTTTGCATCTAGCAAAGTCAAAGCCAAAACGGCCACGGCTTTTTCGGCGGGCATAATCACGTACACGGGCGACAATGCCTGCTGCATCCACGGCTTGTACGGAATCTTTTGAGTAAACGACTGCCAATTACGTTCTTGCCCCGTAGCATCCCAGCCATTTAGTTCTACTTTAAGGGTAAGCTCGTTCCCGACATCCGTGCGCCCCGTCATCGACGAAATCGTCAGCGGTACTTGTACTACTTCGGTGGGGCGTACACTGTGCGAAATATCCTGCCCCGTAGTCACATAGATATCAGCGTGTAAATCCTTCAAACTCATGCCCGGCACGAAGGCTTCCAAGCCCGTAAATTTCTTGGTACGGTCGTATTTCCAATAGCCGTTCCACTCGTTGATAACATCATGATGCTCCGTATAAAGCCACCCCGACACCAACGGAAACTTCCGAAACGCATTGATAGCACGGTGGTAGTCCCATGTCCAATCGACATCGCCGCTACTTCCTTCATAGCCCCATACATTGCCAAATTCTGAATTCATATTGGGCTGATTTCCTGCTTTATATCCTTTTTCAAAATTAAATTCAGAACCTGGAAAAGTTTTGGAAGTAAGATTTTTGAGGTATTCTTCCCAACCATAGCCTGGTAAATATTCATGCCAAGAATTGATGTCGGTTTCGGTATGCCCCGCCCCGCAGCAGATAGAATTGTCTTCTACCAAGCGCGTAGGGTCAAGGGTTTTGGCTTTGCGGTACATACTCGCTACCCATGCTTGAGTTTCGGGCAAATACTTATCTACTTTTTTGCCATTTTCTTCTACTTTGGTACGAAGCCCCCATGTTTCATTAAAAACAATCCAAGAAAAAATGGCGGGGTGATTGAAATCTCTTTTGATGAGTTGTGGCAAAACTCGCTCTGATTCAGCACGCGCTTCGGCATTGGGTTGGCCCCAGAAATTGGGCAAATCCGACATTACCAGCACCCCCAATCTATCAGCCCAATACAACTTCCGTGGTACGTCGATTTTGATGTGGGTTCTAATGCCGTTGAGACCAATATCCTTGGCTAGTTTGATTTCGTTGCGCATGAATTCATCCGTTGGAAAAGTATAAAACCCTTCTGGATGGTACGATTGGTCAAGGGTAAGTTGAAGATAAATCGGCTGATTGTTGAGGGCTACATACGGATAATTGGTGCCCGGCAGATTGACCACCGATATTTTACGCATCCCAAAATACGTATTGATTTTATCGCCTCCGAGTTCGGCTTCTACCTCGTACAAAAACGGATTCTCTAAAGTCCAAAGTTTGAAATTGGGTAGTGAAACCTCAAAGCTTAGCTCACTCTGCCCTTTGGCGATGGTCTGAGCAGTACCGTTGGCATCACGTACACCTGCAATATTCAGTTTTAAGGCAAGGTCTTGAGAAGCAGGCTTTGGTAAAGTAGCCGTTACTTTTACTTTACTATTGTCGATATCGGGCGCAAAATGCAGGGTTTCTAAATAGTCTTTTGCACGGGCTTCCAAGTAAATCGTTTGCCAAATTCCTCGCGCATTGCCGTATCCTTGCTTTCCATAAAGGGCATATTCTCGGCGTTTGTCATCAACCCGAATCACCAACTTCTGCGGAGAGCCTGCTTTGGCGGTGGGCAGTTCAAACTCAAAAGGCACATATCCTCCTTCAAAAGTTCCTAGTTCTTTACCGTCAAACCACACCGTTGTTTTATAATCGCTCGCTCCTATTACTACAAACACCCGCTGCCCTTTCCAAGCTTTCGGAATCGTAATGCTTCGCTGATACCACGCTATATCGGCTTCATCTTTCACGCCCGACAGAGGCGCACCCCACGGAAAAGGCACTTTGATGGTAAGCGGAAATGCTTGATTTCCCTTGGCCCAGCCTTGTTTGAGACCTACATCATCTTTGTCAAACTTAAAAGACCAATCGCCGTTGAGGTTGAGCCAATTGGCACGCTGCCAGTCGGGACGAGGATGCTCAGGAAGGGGTATCCCATTCTGGGCAAAAAGTGTATGTGACCATATCAAAAACAAGTAGATAGAAAAACGGCGCATAAAGAGGAGATTAGGGTTCGAATCAGAATATTAACTTTTATTTAAAGTAGTTTTTGAGGAAAAACTAATGCTTTCTTTACATTTGTGGAGATTCTCCTCCCTTGCCTAAGCCCTATGAAAAAATTTTTGAAATGGACTGCAATTGTCCTTGTGAGTCTTTTTTTGGTTTACTTGGTTGGCCCACGTCCACCCAAAGCTATTTTATCCCCTACGCTACCGCTAGTTACTTCTGATTTGCTTAAACTCGAAAAATCAATTCAAAATTCGGAAGCTTCTTTCCCTCTTAAACCCGACAACGAAGCGCGTATCATCTGGGCTGACACCGCCAAAAAACAAAAGACCCGCTATAGTATTGTATATATTCATGGATTTGGCGCAAGTTGGGCGGAGGGAGACCCTGTGCATCGGCAGTTGGCTCAAAAATATGGCTGTAATCTCTACTTGGCTCGCCTCAAAGACGCTGGACTCAAAGACCCGGATGCATTCAAAAACCTGACTCCCGAAAATTTTCTGGCGGGAGCCAAACATGCTCTAGCGGTAGGTAAAGCCCTAGGCGATAGTGTGATTTTGATAGGATGCTCAGCAGGAGGATTGCTGAGTAGCTACTTGGCGGCTTATCACCCTGAAATCAAAGCGCTCTTGCTTTATTCGCCATGTTTCAAAGTAAATGGTTTGGGAATGATTACCGGCCCTTGGGGGCAGCAGCTATTAGCACTTTTTGCGGGCTCTCACCTCAATTATACACATTTAGAACCCGAAAGAGCCCAATATTGGCTTACATCGCACCACACCAATGGTCTAATGACCCTCCAACAAAGCATGGATGCAATAGCTACTCCCGAGCTTTTTGGCAAAATCAAAGTGCCTACTTTGATTTTGTATTATTATAAAGATGAGAATAACCAAGATAAAGTGGTATCGGTAGCGGCAATGCAAGAAGCATTTGAAGAACTTGGTGTTCCTACCAATCAAAAACGTCAACTGGCTTTGCCCAATACGGGCGCTCACGTCATTGCGTCACATTTTACTTCCAAAGACCTCCAAAGTGTAGTCTCAGAAAGTGAAAAATTTTTAAAAGAAACTGTATTCAAGTAACTCAGGCGTACTGAGGGCAAATAAAACTTGCATTTTCGACACCAAAACGTATGTAAGGACTCCTAATAAAAACGAAGCAGGTGCGCGACGTACGTTGGTATGCATCACCAGAAGATTGACAATGGAGCTTTTTTGACTAGGTAAGAGCTGCCCTAAAAGTTGGTCACCTTTCAAGGCGATATGTGAAAGATAAGCAGCATCTGACAAAAGCTCTGCTTCTAGGGTAGGAACCTTGGCCGTTAATATTTTATTGGAGGTGATGGTTTTACCAACAGGATGAGTCATTTGCTTGGTTAAGCAAACCATCAAGCAGTCCAAAGAAAAATCAAGCACTTCTGTTTTGGGGGGCGTTTTGCCAAGAAGTTCGTTGATTGTAACAACAAAATCTTTGGAAGAATAGATTTCTCTGACGTAGGCAGCAATTGTTTCCATGACGCGACTTATTTGTTAATTTTCAAATTAGACTTAAAATCAACAAATAAGTCACTGTCAAACAGAGCGATGCCCTAGAGCATCCCGAAGTTATTTAAATAATCAGTCACCGAATGACGGATTACCTGATGAGCTTCTTCGCGCCCGTATACATTGGCAATTTCGCAAGTCATTGGCTCACCTGGCAAGTTTTTGTAAGTCAAGAAGTAATGTTGAAGGCGATTTACAACGCTCTGAGGCAGCTCAGTAATGTCTTTGTATTTGCTATACAACAAGTCGTCTTTCAGCACTGCGATGATTTTATCATCGGCTTCCCCTTTGTCAATGAGACGCAGTCCCCCAATTGGAATTGCCTGACAAATAAGGTCACCGTGGGGAATGGTACTTTCACAAAGTACGCAGATGTCGAGCGGGTCACCGTCACCTTCTTTGATGTCAGCACGCCCCGATTGCTGACGCGCATAATCGGCAATAGCATCACCGCAATAAGTCTTGGGTACAAAGCCGTATAAAGCCGGAACGATGTTAGAATATTTCTGGGGACGGTCTATTTTAAGATAGCCCGTCGTTTTGTCAATTTCGTATTTTACGGTATCAGTAGGTACGATTTCGATAAAGGCAGTTACGGTATGAGGAGCATTATCGCCCAATGGAATACCATGCCAAGGATGAGATTTATATACACTTTTCAAGGCTAGTTGTACGTTTCGTTTGATGGTTGAACTATTTTTCGTAGCAAATGTAATCAACCATCCCAAATGGTTTTGTGTTTTTCATAAAATTGTGGATTTTGCAACATATAATCTATAAATGATGATAACCTTTGTACTGATAGGAATCTTATTGATAGTGTTGGGGTGGTATATTTGGCAAAAACAGGCTATTTGGCTACTTTCAAACTTCGATGAATCTACGACCGAAAATAAACCAGGCTTAGCCAAATGGGCAGGAAAATGGCTCATTGTGATGGGTATTTGGTCGATATCCATCGGAATCGCAATGAATTATTGGAACACGGATTCTGCTCAGATTGCTCTTCCCCTTATTTTTGTGGCGGGTATTGTTATCATGAGCCTGCTTTATCTTGTCGGTGGTCAAAAGTATTTAAAAAGATAGAAGTACCTCCAATTTTCATCAAAATCTAAGAATCAACCATGAGTGAAATAAAAGTTCCAACTATGGCCGAAATGGCTGCCAACGGCGAAACTCCCGAAATTTTGTTTTGGGTCGGTTGTGCGGGCTCTTTCGACGACCGATACAAAAAAGTCACTGTCGCTTTCGTCAAAATTTTAGATAAGGTCGGTATTAAATTTGCGGTTCTAGGCACCGAAGAATCTTGCACAGGCGACCCCGCCCGCCGGGCTGGCAATGAGTTTTTGTTTCAAATGCAAGCCGTTGCCAATGTCCAAGTATTGGATATGTATGGGGTCAAAAAAATCGTCACGGCTTGTCCTCATTGTTTCAATACCCTCAAAAACGAATACCCCGCTTTGGGAGGTCATTATGAAGTACTGCATCACTCAGAGTTTTTACAACAACTTATCAATGCGGGCAAAATCAAAATAGAAGGAGGCGGGGATTTTAAAGGTCGCAAAATCACCTTCCAAGATTCATGTTATTTGGGCCGAGCCAACGACGTCTATGAAGCTCCTCGCGCCGTACTCGAAGCACTTGATGTGGATTTGGTAGAGATGAAACGCGCCAAAGTCAAAGGCCTCTGCTGCGGAGCTGGCGGAGCTCAGATGTTTAAAGAACCAGAAAAAGGAAAAAAAGACATCAACATCGAACGCATTGAAGAAGCCCTAGAAACAGGTGCTACTACGGTTGCCGTAGGCTGTCCTTTTTGTATGGTTATGATGAGTGATGGTATCAAAAACAAAGAAAAAGAAGACACAGTCAAAGTCTATGACCTAGCGGAACTAGTCGAACAAAGTTTAAGTTAATAGCGTATAAATTCGGATAAGCTACTATCCACTTTATGTATTTTGCTGCTCTCAATCAGTGGCAATTTTTAAAATCTAAACATTATAGCTATGTATCTTCCTTTTGACGAAATAGATTTTGAAGCCCGCGTCTGGATTTACCAAGCCAATCGCTCGTTGACTCACGATGAGGTTAGTACCCTTACCGAGACCCTCATCGCAGCTCTCGATGGTTGGGAAGCCCACGGTTTAGCACTCACAGCCTCAGGCAAGATATTTTTAAACCGATTTGTGGTTATTGCCGTCGATGAGGCTAAAGAGCTACCAAGCGGATGTTCGATTGATAAATCCACAAGGTGGATGCAAGAAATTGGGGGACAATGGAGGATTGATTTTTTTGACCGTTCGCTGGCGTATCTCGACGATGACAATAATCTTCAGACAGTGCCTGTTTCGCAAATCAAAGCTGCAATCTCTGCGGGCGATATTCTCCCCGATTCTATCGTTTTTGATAATACAGTAGCTACCAAAGCGCAATGGATGAAGCGCTGGAAAGCCCAAGCCCAAAACACTTGGCTCAAAAAATATTTCGCTGCTTTAAATGTATAAACGCAAGGAGCACTTTGTCCGCTTATAACGCAGGGAGCGTTTTGAACGCTCCCTGCGTTTTTGCTACTCTTCTGCTGATTTTTGGGCAATTGTCGCCCCATTACTTCTTCAACGTCGCTCTTCTGTTTTAGATTTCTCGTAATATATACTCCTTGGGATGAGGCGATTATAAAAAGCATACTGTATGGCACGACAATTTTAAGCAATAGAAGCGTACTACTTCTATTTTTTATGAAAACCGTCATTCAAGTTGCTTTAGTTTGGGTTGTTTTAGTAGGATTCTACGGTTGTAAACCTATTGAAAAAACGGACGAAAATCTTACCAAAGAATTAGAAACACCCGACACCTACCGCCGTATTGCGGATTATAGTTCACAAATCGGCATAGATACTTCTTCTCTCAAAAACAAAAGTGCTTGGGGACTATTGGAAGAAATTAGTTATGGTCATAAACCTCAATATGTTCGCTATACAGCCAAAGTAAAACCCATTGATTCTACCCACATCCGCGAAATTGGCTGGGCTTTGGTCGATAAAAAAGGAAAAAATGCGGAAAAAGTTTTGCCTTCTCTTGAACCGTCTTTTCCTTCTTACACTCAACTCAAACAACATTACCGTCGCCTCATAGACCAAGGTCAAACCGATAGTGCAGCTATCGTAGCGGAGTCGCTGAATGCGTATCGCTGGATAAATCGTCAGTCTCAAGATGCCGACCGCTTAGTGATTGTCAATACGCGCGGGGCTTATCTTAAAGGATTGGATGCGAGTGGTAATCAACAGATAGGAATGCGCGTGGTAGTAGGCAAAACCTCCTCACCTACTCCCGGTATAGATACTTATGCCACCAATGTGATCATGTATCCTTATTGGAATGTTCCGAAAAATATTGCACTCAAAGAGATTTTACCAAAAATCAAGCAAAATGCCGACTATCTAGCTCGCAACAGCATTGAGGTTATCAATAAAGAGGGTGAAGTAGTAGATAATGACGACGTTGACTGGGATGATATGACCCCCGATAATTTCCCATATCGTTTTCGTCAAGAAAATGGCGAAGGAAATTCTCTAGGACTCATGAAAGTAAACATCAAAAATCCGTTGGCGATTTATTTGCACGATACCAATGCCCGCACTCTATTTGATAGTACCCAACGTTGGCGTAGTCACGGATGTGTAAGACTTCAAAACCCGGCCCAACTTGCCAACTTCTTAGCCGGAAAGGATTGGTTGAAAGAAGATTTTATTAATGAGCCACAAACTCATAAAGAGCCTCAGTCCAACCCTCTTAAAAAGAGAATCCCGGTCTTTATACTATATCTTGGTGCAGATGTCAACGAAAATGGGCAGCTTGTGTTTTTCAAAGACGTGTATCAGTGGGAACGTAAATGGAGCTAAGAATCATTTCTGAACATTCCTATCATCTTTGATTTTTTGAGATAGGCGATATCAGGATAATACAGAAAAAGACCCGCCCCGTTTGACAACAATGAAATCAACTTAGGAGTATCGGCTACCGACACCGCTGGGCACCCTTGGCTACGACCGAGCCTACCAGTACGACGGATAAACTCCTCACTTACGTAATCGGCGCCATGCATCACAATGGCTCTCTCGTAGGCACGGTGATTGATGTTTTCTTCGAGCCCTTGCAATCGGAGCGAGAGACCGTGCTTTCCTTGATAGGTAGTCAATGCGCGATAAAATCCAAGACTAGACTGATAAGAGGAGTTTTGATTGGAAAATTTGCGGGCGTATTCTTCACCCGAATTACGGCCATGAGCCACATAAGTATTATAAATAAGCTTGCGGGCTTTGATATCAATGACGTAGAGACGCTTTTGACGCGACGATTGGCTAAAATCAGCAATCGCTAAAACTGGTTTTTCAAATTTAGCTTTTTGAAAACCATTCCATGCAAAACGAAACCCCTCTAACGATAAACCCGCCTCTCGCAAGTGTAAAGAATCATACAATGTTTGCCACTCAGGAAGAGATACTATCTGGTGTTTGAAATAAACCGAAGTACTATCATTAGTAGAATCGGCAGGTGTAAGTGAGAGATAAAAAGGAGAATCTATTTTTTGAAATCCAACAAGCGCAATCAGCAACAAGGCCCCTACACTTATCAACATCACGAGTTTTTTCATTCGTAAGATGACTTTTTAGGTTTTTACTCAATGAAACACTTGGGGACAACACCATTCTGAAAGGCTTTGGTTCCCTCACAGAAGAAACGCTAAATCTAAATAGATGTTATCTGGAAAGTTATTAATACAAAAAAGCTTACAGCAATTTGATATTAAACTCAATAAGGGTTCATAGAAAGCACTCTACTTTCTATAAACCCTTCTGATTTTATTAGCTTATATCCCTTATAAAACTATTGCATAAATAACCGATACTCTTTATCTAAATCCTTCAGCGATAAGTCGATACCCATTTTGACCCCTCTACTAAATACTGATGTCAAATTTTCAAATGAGTTTTCACTAAATTTATCATTGATAAACTCCTCTAAGTAAGCATCTCGCAATGCAATAAAGCCCGCTCCAATAGCAGTCCCAACTAGATTGTCGTAGCTAATCCACCTATCTACATACTCCCCCTTACTAGATTTAGCATCGGGCCGCCATACATCCAACTTATTGGCAAGATTAGGCAATACTTGCTCCAACATCTGAATCGTAAACTCTTCGGCAAAAGCAGGAGTCAGATTATCAGCAATTATTTCCTTGGCTAGTTTTCCTATGCTATTTAAATCCGCTAGCTTTATCTCACTCAATTTTTGATTGGGGAAATTAAGGCTTGCTTCAATCAGTTGAGACTCTCTCAGAAGTTTTACCAATATCCATTTCCACCAACAAAACATTGTTTTTTTGCGAGTAATCCATTTTGAAATGTTCATATAATATTGCAACACTACATCAAAGTCATCGTCATTTAGTCCAACTCCACCGCCGATTCCTGTGAGATTGATATTCACAAAATGGTGCCACGTAGAGTCAACAACGATTCTGCCTATATTGGCAACCCTGCCGTCAAAAACACTAATTGAAGGAAAACAATGCGGGTCTGTCGGATTTTTACCAGCAGCCGTACTTCCACCTAACACAAACGAGGTTGCGATGATTTGAGTAGAAACATTTTGTGATTGGCCACTTACAGGGTTTGTTACAGTAAATACCCTTTCATGTGTACACTCTCCTTCGTGAGGGTGATCTGGCATAATATCAATAATCCCAGAAGGTCTAAGACTCTGTCTAATTGATAACAAAGGATGAGGCATTCCACTGCCAAATGTTCTGACAGCAATATTTTGAGGAATATTATCAGATTGATTATTAAAAGAAGTAGATATAGACTGCCCAGCACTAGGTCTGTTAGTGTCATTTCTTCGAATTCCTCCCATACTTACTTCGCCCGCCCCAAAATCAGTCCAATACCTCATATCTTTTACCCTCGGAATTTGACTGCATAAAGCACTACCCAAAGTCCCATGGTCCCCTGTTGCAAATAGTCCACCACCTCCATTCATGTAATTCTCTAGTTTGGCAACCTCCGCAGCGGTAAGAGAAACCCCAGAATTAATCCCAAACAGCCACACTTGATCAAATTGATTGAGTACTACGCTTGAATCAAAGTTAAAATTAGCCAACCGATTTACAATAACGGGATTGGGATTAAAAGGTGTAACTCCTCCTCTATGTGCCACGGTCACTTTATAGTTTACATTCCATAAGCTTTGCTGCTCAAGTTTATTGAATGCCGTAATGAATTCAGAAAGCCCAAATCCTTCTTCTTCAAAATTTAAACTACCGTCAGCTACTAAAAGAACATTTACCTCACAAGGCTTAAACCACCACCATTTAGGTTTAATAACCTGTAAAAACTCAGGTTTTTGGCGAATAATTTCTTTTGACAACTCCAAGCGTTCTTGGCGACTCATTAAGTGCATATACTGATATGCTTCTTTCAAATCTGGTTTCATAAAACTAAAGAAAAAATGTTTCCTACTCTTTTACAGGATTTTCGGAGGCTCCACTCTTTGCTTAGTCGTAATTACTTTTTTCTTAGAAACACTTGTAATAAAATAAGGAGACTATTTTGCATATACTCTAAAAAGCGAGATTGTCTTATACAGATTTGTGGTTTAAGAACAATTTTAAAAAGCTCAAAACTTCTCTATTTTATTACCTAACTATCGCCATTCTCCCTTATTTTTGGCGTTGAAGCTCCTTATTAAGCCTTAGATAGTATGAAAATTTTATTGATTGAAGACGATATTAAAATTATTCAATCTCTGCGAAAAGGGTTGGAAGAGAATGGCTGTGAGGTAGATATTGCTTACGACGGACTTATTGGAAAGCACTTGGCTCGTAAAAATGAATACAACGTCATTGTGTCCGATATTATCATTCCGGGTATCAACGGCGTACAACTTTGCCAAGAACTCCGTCAAGAAGGGGTTCAAACACCCTTTATTATGCTTACAGCTTTGGGGGCTTTAGAAGAAAAACTCATCGGATTTGATGCTGGTGCCGACGATTATTTAGTTAAACCTTTTGATTTTCTAGAATTATTGGCCCGTATCAGGGTCGTCACCAAACGCATCCACTCGGAGCCTATCTCGGTCAATGTGTTACGCTACGCCGACTTAGAGATGAACCTCACCACCCGCGAGGTTTTTAGAGAAAATCAGCGCATCGATCTCACTGGTAAAGAATACGCCTTACTGGAGTATTTGCTACGTAATTCAGAAAGAGTATTGTCGAAAGTGGATATTGCCGAAAAAGTATGGGATATACGATTCGATACAGGTACAAATATCATTGAAGTATATATTACGCTTTTACGTAAAAAAATTGACAAAGATTTTAAAGTCAAACTTATCCATACTCATTATGGCGTAGGGTACGTACTCAAACAAGAATAATCGATGCAAATACGTACCAAACTCACTCTGCAATTTGCGCTACTAGTCTCGGCTATCATGCTCGTGGCTTTCGTAACAGTGTATTTGCTGAGGCTCAATTATGTAGAGCAGGAGTTTTACAAAAGGCTCCGTCACAAAGCCATCACTACCTGTGAATTGCTGGTAAAGGTGGAAGGGGTAGATTCAAAGCTACTTCGCAAAATCGATAAGACCAACTACGACGTTTTGTACAATGAAAATCTGACGATTTATGACCATGCCAACAATGAACTTTATACCAGCAATGAATCATTGTATTATCATATTACCCCCGAAATCCTTGATGAAATTAGGCTTGAAAAAGAAGTTCAGTTTTCGGAAGACAACGCCAAAATTATTGGCATCTTATACACCGACCGCTTCAATAGAGTAGTATGTGTAGCAGGAGCTGAAGACAAATCTGGTCAAGAAGAACTCAAAAGCCTTTTTCGAATTTTGACAGGAATGTATTTTGGATTAATCGGCCTTGTTGTGATGGCAGGGTGGTATTTTGCCGGCCAAGCCATGAAACCCATTTCTAATGCAATCGGACAAGTCAACCAGATTTATCCCAAATTGATTGACCAACGTCTCTCCGTTCAAAATCCTAAGGACGAAATCGGCCAACTCACCAGCACCTTCAATACCCTCCTCGACCGCATCGGCGAAGTATTTAGACTCCAAAATTTATTTATTTCGAATGTATCGCACGAGCTCAAAAATCCCCTCATGCGTATGGGAGCGCAGCTCGATGTAGCTCTTCTTAAAGACCGGAGCGAAGCCGAATATCAGCAAACACTCCTATCAGTCAGAGAAGATATCCGTGATTTAGGCCAACTCTCCGAAACCCTCCTGGAGCTAGCCAAAGTCAATGACCAAAATCGTACTTTGATTTATACCGATGTTCGTATCGACGAAATCGTCTGGGAAGCGCGTGAGCTTCTCCTCAAGGCAGAGCCTAGCTACCAAGTACAAGTACAGTTTTTGAGCACGATTGAAGACGACAATCAGCTTATCGTCAAAGCCAATCATCATTTGATGAAAACTGCCATTGTTAATCTCATGGAAAATGGCTGCAAGTTTTCGCCCAATCATCAAGTAGTAGTAGATGTATTTCCCAAAGAAAACTTGATTGAGGTTCGTTTTACCAATACAGGCATTGTGATTTCGCCCAAAGACTTACCTTATATATTTCAGCCTTTTTATCGCAGCGACAATACCGCTACCATCAAAGGCTATGGCGTGGGGTTGTCGTTGGTGGAGCGTATTGCCAAACTTCACGGAAGCAGCATCCAAGCCACCTCAGAAGACGCATCCCAAACCACTTTCTTTTCACTCTTGATTCCTTACCATTTTTCCGAGCATTTATCCTAACTTTTAGTAAGTTTTTAACATTTCATTCATAAGTTTTTAAGGATTACCCTATTTCTTTGCAATCAAATCTAACCCGCAAGTCAAATAGGGTTAAAACAAAGTTAGGTACAAATGGTCTTTTGAATGAAGTCAAGAATTTTGCCTCAGTATGGCAATGTGTACCACCGACCCGCCCGCGAGCACAACAAAAAGCTTGCTTTTTATTGCTTATTAGGTATTACGGTGTGTCTCACATTCACTTGTCTCTATCAGTGGGTTGCCCAACGTGACATGATAGAACAAACCAACCGTGCGATATTGAGGCAAGACTCTCTCGAAGCGGTAAAGTTGTCACAAGAGAAAATTATTTTTTTGATGCGCGACACGATTGCCCAACTTCGAAAGACAAATCAATCACTTATTCTGAAAAAGAATAACTTGGTATCGAAAAATAATTTGTGAGAAAAAGCGGAAAATGAAGGTAACATACGATTTGGTTGACTAGCAATGACGAGCCCAGATACTAGGCTCGTCATTCTTATTTTATTACAACCTGTAGACGCTCTCCGTTTGGCCTACATTTATTCTAATTTTTTATTGGTTTTAGCAAACTTTTAATAGTTCCTTAATGAGTTTTTAAGGTTTGCCGAAGATTTTTGTGTTGAGTCTATTTTAAATGATCGTCCTAAGTGTTTGCCATCACACGAGCGGAAAAGTCTTTTCCGCTCGTGTCTTTTTTGAAAAGCACAGCTTCACTAAATTAGTCCTGCTGTTTTAAACATAAATATGAAGTACAAAATCAAAAACAGAGCACCTTCCCAAGCAGAGATACGTTTATCTTGCGCCAACAAATAAAAGAAGGCCGAAGCTACCACCAACATCGGCAATGCTAGTGACAGCACTTGTCCACTAGCGGTAAGATTACCAGCCCAACTTGCTACGCCCGGAATGACAAGTAAATTAAAAATACAAGAGCCCATCACATTGCCAATTGCTAAAGAAGCTTTTCCTTTTTTGACTGAAAAATAATTGACGGCCAATTCGGGCAGGGTTGTTCCCAATGACAAAATGGTAAGAGCAATAATAGAAGACGGAATTTCGAGGATTTCGGCAATTTTGGTAATGCTCAAAACCGTATAATCGGCCCCAAAATAGATACCCACCCCAGCCAATCCTAAAATCAATAAAATTTTACCCCACGATGGCATCGTCTCTGGCACAGCTTCGGGTTCATCTTCGTTACCCGCTTTGAGAAGATATAAACTATATACTACAAATATTACCAATAAAAAGGCACCTTCTCGCCATGTAAGTACACCTTCTTGAAAAAACAAATAAAATACTAAAGCTGCCCCAAGCAAATAATGCAAGTCAATCATCAGATAACGCTTCCCCAATTCGATAGTACGGCGATTGAGCAGGGCGGTAGTTCCTACTATCAAAAATAAATTGGAAATATTAGAGCCTACTAGATTTCCGGCTACTATCTCCGCATGACCTGACGAAACCGACACCAATGCTGTCACTAATTCGGGAAGCGAGGTGCCGATTCCTACAATGAAAATACCTGTGACAAAAGAAGGCAATTTTAACAGCTGCCCTGCGCCCTCGGCGGCATTCGTAAAATACTGAGCCGCCACCAATAAAACTGCTAAACTTCCGGTAAAAACTAAAATCCAATTTAAAAGCATTTTCGCGAAATTTGATAAAGTACCCTCTTAAATCCTTCTATTCTAATGATAGAAATAATTTTGCAAAATTGTTGTTTTTTATGGGATTAACGACTTTTTAACGACTTTTTAAGGATTGAGTCCGAAATTTGTGCGTATATTAAATTTTACTATTCCACTATGATTACTTTCATTATTGCCGTCTTTGTGATTGGCTATATACTCATTACGCTTGAACACAACATCCACATCAACAAAACTGCTTCGGCCTTACTTACAGGAGTCATCTGTTGGACATTGTACGCATTTTCTAGCAGCGATACCCACCACGTTACCGAAGAGCTTTCGCACCACTTAGCAGGCATCGCCGAAATCGCCTTTTTTTTGCTTGGCGCGATGACCATCGTGGAGCTTATCGACGCCCACCAAGGTTTCAGTGTCATTACGGATCGAATTCATACTAAAGACGCACGCTCATTGCTGTGGATTATTAGTATTCTTACCTTTTTTCTTTCTGCCGCTCTCGACAATCTTACCACAGCGATTGTGATGGTATCACTCTTGCGTAAAATCATCCGCGACGACGATATGCGGCGTTTTTTTGCGGGAATTGTCATCATCGCGGCCAATGCCGGCGGTGCTTGGTCACCTCTGGGAGATGTCACCACCACCATGCTCTGGATTGGGGGGCAAATCTCCGCTACCAATGTTATCAAAGTATTGATCATTCCTAGTCTCGTAGCTTTGATTGTACCACTTATTTATTTGTCTTTCCGTCTCAAAGGAAACATCGCTACGCCTAGAGCTTCCAAAAAACAGGAGGAAGTATCAGACTTTGAACGTAATACCATGTTTGTAGTAGGCTTGGGAATGCTCCTATTTGTCCCTATTTTCAAAACAGTCACTCACCTTCCTCCTTATATGGGCATATTGCTTGCCCTCGGGACTGTCTGGGCCGTTTCGGAAATACTACACTCCAAAAAAGACGAAGAAGACCGTAAACCTTTCACAGCTGGCCATGCTCTTAGCAAAATCGACACCAGCAGTATTTTGTTTTTCATGGGGATTTTATTGGCTATTGGGGTACTCGAAGTTACGCATACACTCAGTGCATTGGCAGGTTGGATGAACGATACGATCGGCAACCTCGACGCTATTGTGTTTATTATCGGGATTGCCTCGGCAGTCATCGACAATGTACCGCTGGTAGCCGCTTCTATGGGTATGTACGACTTGGCTACTTACCCTCAAGACCACCGTATTTGGGAGTTTTTGGCGTACTGTGCTGGTACGGGTGGAAGTATGCTCATCATAGGTTCGGCGGCAGGTGTAGCCGTGATGGGGATGGAACGTATCAGCTTTTTTTGGTATCTCAAACGCATTAGTTTATTGGCTCTGCTAGGCTATGTAGCAGGTGCTGCCGTATTTTTGCTTATGTAATGTACCCAAGAGGTCCTTTTGTTGTAACTTTGCTTATACCAACATCCAAAAATCATTTTCATCAGCAAAGCTAGTTATGCAACAAATCTTAAAATCGCTGGGTCTCTCCCACCTCAACGAAGGCATCAGCACGGGTGCCGCTTCTTGGCAAGGACAAGGAGAAGAGATTTCTTCTTTCTCTCCCGTGGATGGGCACCTTATCGGAAAAGTAAATGCCGCTTCGCGCGAAGATTATGAAACAGTCATAGGGCAGGCACAAGAAGCTTTCAAAACTTGGCGGCTTGTGCCTGCTCCCAAACGCGGCGAAATCGTTCGGCAAATGGGGGAACAGTTTCGCCAATACAAAACCGAGCTCGGCACCCTCGTAAGCTACGAAATGGGCAAAAGCCTACAAGAAGGCCTAGGAGAAGTCCAAGAAATCATTGATATATGTGATTTTGCGGTGGGGCTGTCGCGTCAGCTTTACGGCCTCAGTATGCACAGCGAGCGCCCCTCCCACCGAATGTATGAGCAGTGGCATCCGCTTGGCATTGTGGGTATCATTTCGGCATTCAACTTTCCCGTGGCTGTGTGGTCATGGAATTCGATGTTGGCGTGGGTTTGTGGCGATGTGTGCGTATGGAAACCTTCCGAAAAAACACCCTTGACTGCCATCGCTTGTCAGCATATCATCAAAGAAGTATTGAAAACCAACAACGTCCCAGAAGGCGTATCGGGCTTGGTGGTAGGTGGCCGCGAAGTGGGTGAATGGCTCTCTCACGATGTGCGGATTCCGCTCGTGTCGGCTACGGGTAGTACTCGCATGGGCAAGGCGGTAGGGCAAGCCGTGGGTGGGCGTTTAGGCCGTAGTTTGCTAGAATTAGGTGGAAACAACGCCATCATTGTTTCGTCCCAAGCCGACTTACCACTGGCAATTCCGGCGATTGTGTTTGGCGCGGTAGGCACGGCAGGTCAACGCTGCACAAGCACCCGTCGTCTGATTGTTCACGAGACCATTTACGACGAAGTAAAAACCCGCTTGGCCAAAGCCTACGCTCAGCTTCGTATCGGCAACCCTCTGGATGTCCACTATCATGTAGGGCCTTTGATTGATACCGATGCGGTCGAAAATTACCAATCGGCCATTCGGGCTATCGAAGCTCAAGGTGGCACTTTTGTGGTAGCACCGGCGGTGTTGAGTGGGGAGGCGTTTGCTTCGGGTTGTTATGTAGCCCCTTGTATTGCTGAGGTAGAAAATGATTGGGATATAGTACAACACGAGACTTTTGCTCCTATTTTATACCTTATCAAATACAGTACTATAGAGGAGGCTATCGCCTTTCAAAACGGCGTTCCTCAAGGACTTTCGTCGGCGATATTTACGCTCAATCTCCGCGAAGCCGAAGCATTTTTGAGCCAAGCGGGTTCGGATTGCGGCATTGCCAACGTCAATATTGGTACATCTGGTGCCGAAATTGGCGGTGCTTTTGGGGGTGAAAAAGAGACTGGCGGCGGACGGGAATCAGGCTCTGATGCTTGGAAAGCCTATATGCGCCGCCAAACCAACACCATCAACTACGGCACGACACTCCCCTTAGCACAAGGTATCAAATTTGAGATATAGAAAGATGGAGATATAAATCATTATGATTTGCGGCTTTGATTAAAGTCCGAGACTTCATTCCGTTTTCGTCCCGACACAATATCGGGACGAAAAACACGATACAAACATTATCGGAGATGCTCAAAAAATATTCAGTACTTATCGGAACTATTTGTTCAGTCATCTTGCTGCTGATAGCAACGAGCCTGTATCCCGGAGGGTCATTTTCTGACAAAAACACGGTGGGCTTCGATTGGACTAAAAACTTTATCAGTAATCTATTTGCGCCCATTGCCTTGAATGGTTCTCCTAATCCTTCAAGAAATTGGGCTAGTGCCGGAATGATTTTCCTTTCGGTAAGCCTAGCTCTGTTTTTTATTGATTTCTCTAAAAAAATCCCTCTAAAAGGTGCTTCTAAAGTCATTAAATATTGGGGTGCAGGCAGTGCGATTTGTACTTTTTTAATCGCCACACCTTGGCACGACATCATGGTTACGATTGCAAGTACGATGTTTCTCTTAGCTTTTTTTTACATTACTGTTTTTGTCTTAAAATCAAGGCTTCCTCTCTTTAAGTTCTTATGTATCATTTGCCTTCTTATCTTTTACTATACGTTGTACCTCTACGGTGCTGGTGATTTTGCATTGCTACCTATCATGCAAAAAATCACCTTTGCCAGTGCGATAGGTGTGATTTTATTGTTGCAACATTTCACCCAAAAAGAAGATTTCCAACACCTTATTAGCTCTTAATCCAATCATCCCAATCTCTGGTAAACTATCCAATAATCCAGAAGGATAAGGCATTACGAATTTAATGAATGAAACAATAGCCTTGAATAGTGCAATTGGAGTATGTATTTAAAAGCAATCTTTTGGTAGATATTCCAATTTCACAGTTTATGGACACCCATCAAATCTCTTCTATTTTAGAAAAAATAAAAACCGTTAAAGTAGCCGTTTATGGCGACTTCTGTTTGGATGCGTATTGGATCATGGATACGCGCAAATCGGAGGTTTCAATCGAAACTGGCCTGCAAGCTGAGGCCGTCGAAAAACATTACTATTCGCCAGGAGGAGCTGCCAACGTAGTGGCCAACCTCGCCGCTTTGACACCCGCCCAACTAAAGGTAATTGGCGTAGTAGGCGATGATATTTATGGCCGCGAACTCACCGCTCAACTCCAACAGCTGGGTGCTGATACAAGCGCTCTTATTATTCAAAAAGAGCATTTTCAAACTTATTCTTATCTAAAAAGATACGTAGAAGGCGTAGAAGAACCTCGTATTGACTTTGGGGTTTATAACAGCCGCACCGAAGAAACGGATTATAAAATACTCGCTGGCTTAGAAGAAGCCCTCCAAACTTACGATGCTCTCATTTTCAATCAGCAAGTACTGGGGAGCATTACCAATGAATCGTTTATCGAAAGAGCCAATGACCTTTTCAACGAATACAGCAACAAAATCATCTTAGTTGATTCGCGTCATTTCAATGAGCGTTTTTCTAACGTATATCGTAAAGTGAACGATGCAGAAGCTGCTCATCTCAACGGCGTACAAGTGGAGCCTCGTACCATGCTTCCAAGAACGGATGTGCTACACTATGGTCAATCTCTTTTTCAACAATCCCAAAAACCAGTATTTGTGACCTGTGGTGCAAGAGGTATCACGGCTTTTGACAAGGAAGGTTCGCATGAGTTTCCGGGCTTGCAGCTCACTTCCCAACTCGATACCGTAGGTGCGGGCGATACCGTCATTAGTGCCATTACGTTGTGTTTGGCGGCGGGAATAACGCCTGCCGAAGCGGCACAATTTGCCAATTTTGCGGCGGCGGTTACGGTCCAAAAATTATTCATTACGGGTACGGCCAATGCCGAAGAAATCTTGGCAATCAGCAAAGACCCCAATTATGTTTATCAACCTGATTTGGCCGAAAATCCCCGCCAAGCGGTGTATTTGCCTGGTACCGAAACCGAGCTATGCGACCCTGCGGTTTTAGACAAACTCGGCCACATCAAATATGCTGTCTTTGACCACGATGGTACAATCAGCACGCTACGCCACGGTTGGGAAGAAATCATGGAGCCGGTGATGATGAAAGCGATTTTGGGAGATTCGTACGATACTATCGACCAAGCGGGTTTCAATAAAGTAAAGCGACAAGTACAGGAGTTTATCCACAAAACCACTGGTATTCAGACCATTTACCAAATGGAGGGTCTGGTCAATATGGTACGCGAAGCAGGCTATGTACCCGAAGACAAGATTTTGGACAAGTTCCAATACAAAGAAATTTATAACGACGGCTTGATGGAGTTGGTCAACAAGCGCCTCGCCAAATTGCAAGCAGGTGAGCTGGATTGGGAAGATTATACCATGAAAGGAGCCGTGGCCTTTTTGAAAGAATTGCAAGCAAGAGGTGTGGTGATGTACCTGGCAAGTGGCACAGACGTAGATGATGTGCGCAACGAAGCTACCGTGTTGGGCTATGCTGATTTGTTTGAGGGTGGTATTTATGGCGCTTTACGCGAATACACTAAGTTTTCTAAAAAGATGATTATTGAGCGCATTATTCGCGACAACAACCTCAACGGCAACGAGCTAGCCGTATTTGGAGATGGTCCCGACGAAATCCGCGAAGGACGCCGCTTTGGAGGAATCTCGGTAGGAATTACGAGCAACGAAGTACAACGTCATGGCCATAACCTCGACAAACGTCCTCGTCTTGTAAAAGCAGGGGCGCAACTCATCATTCCCGACTTTTCGCAGTACCAAAAACTCATCAGTCTTTTGTTTAAAGAAGCAGAAGTATCCGAAACTGTCTAAACCTGACCCTGCCCTCTCCTTGCTTAGGAGAGGGTTCCTTTTTTGTACCTGATTCCACAAAACTTCTCTTCAAAAATCAGTCTTTTATTTGCCTACGATGCTCAAAAATACCTCTCTACGTTTACTGACTTTTGGCATTTGTGCCTCTTTCTTTCTCGCCTGTTCGTCGGGCAAAGGTAGTAAAGACCCCGTCGATTATGTTGACCCCTTCAATGGCACCGACTTTTTTGGACATACCTTTCCAGGGGCTACTCTGCCTTACGGCATGGTACAGCTAAGTCCCGACCATGACGTAAAAGGATGGACCTATGCGGCAGGTTATGTTTATTCCGACAGTTCAATTATTGGATTTAGCCATACTCATTTTAGCGGCGTAGGTATGACTACGGGAGGAGATATCTTGGTCATGCCCACCGTAGGCGACAAAGTCCAAACTTCACCCGGAAGTAAAGAAGACCCTGATTCGGGCTATCGGTCGCGTTATGACAAAAAAGATGAAACGGCATCGCCGGGTTATTATTCAGTATTGCTCAAAGATGGCAATATCAAAGCCGAACTAAGTGCCACTAAACGCGTGGGAGTGCATCGTTATACTTTTCCTGCCTCTCGCAAATCAACGATTTTGATGGATATTGGCCACGAAATTGGGGGCAATGCCGAAAGTGGCGAATCGTTTGTAAAAATGGTCAATGATTCGACCTTGGAAGGATACAAAGACGCCAACGGTACGCCTATTTTTTTTGTAGCCAAATTCAATCGTCCTTTTGAATACTACGGTACTTGGGACAACGACTACAAAACGCCCGAATCTGCCGAAGGATATTGGCCTTACAAAAACGAAGAAAAAGGCTTGAACATTGGTTTTTTTGTGGGTTATCAAACCCAAAAAGATGACCAAGTAGTGGTAAAAGTGGCGATTTCGCACGTGAGCGTTGAAGGAGCTCGCAAAAACCTCCAAGCGGAAGTGCCTCATTGGGATTTTGACAAAGTAAAAAATGAAGCTCGTCAAACATGGAATGATGAACTTGCACGAGTAAGTATCAAAACTGATAATGAAGCCCAAAAACAGATTTTTTATACCGCTCTTTATCGCAGCTTGCTTGCTCAATACATCAGTCAGGACGTAGATGGACAATATATGGGTATGGACAAAAAAATCCATACGGCTCAAAACTACGATTTTTATCCTTCGTTTTCGTGCTGGGATACGTATCGTAGCCAACACCCTCTACTGACGCTCATTGCGCCCAACCACGTCAATGATTTTATTAAATCTATCGACGCCAAAGCCAAGGAATTTGGATGGCTTCCCGCCCAACACTTCCGTAATACTTACCGCCCAAGCATGGTAGGCGACCACCTCATACCAGTCATTGTAGACGCGTATTTCAAAGGCTACCGCGATTGGGACATCGAAGCACTTTATACTGCCATGCGGCGCAAAGCCCTCGAATCTCCCCCCGATAGCATCCCCGCATCGGCGGGTAGAGCAGGTTTGGCGGATTATATTCGACTGGGATATGCTCCTTGCGACCGTACCACCGAGTCGGTGCCCAATACAATGGAGCTTGCCTATGATGATTGGTGCATCGCCAGATTGGCCGAAGCATTAGGCAAAAAAGAAGATGCCGCTCTTTTTTATAAACGCGCCCAAAACTACCGTAATGTGTTTGATGCTTCTACGGCTTTTATGCGCCCGCGCCGCGAAAATGGCAATTGGCTCGAAGCCCTTGGCAACAATCAACAAGCCATTGATTCGGTAGGAAGTCATCATTATTACCGATACTTCGATCCTCTCTTGGTTGGACGCCGCCCCAACCGCCACTATACCGAATCCAATGCTTGGCAGTATCTGTGGTCGGTCCAACATGACCCCGCTGGCTTAATCCAACTCCTCGGTGGTGACAAAGCCTTTACCCAAAAACTTGATACATTTTTTAATATGGATGCGTCCATTACACCGCCCAAATACGTAGGCGTGGTGGGTACCATTGGGCAGTATGTACACGGCAATCAACCCTCACATCATGTAGCCTATCTCTACAATTATGCCGCTGCGCCTTGGAAAACCCAATATTGGGCGCGGGAGGTCATGGAGCGTTTTTATCGTACAGGTCCTACTGGTTTATGTGGCAACGAAGACATGGGTTCGCTCTCTTCGTGGTATCTATTGAGCAGTATGGGGATATACTCCGTTGCCCCTGGAAGTACCCAATATACGATTGGAAGTCCCTTGTTTGATGAAGTAGAATTTAAGGTAAAAGAAGATAAAACGTTCAAAATCATTGCTAAAAACACCTCTTCTCAAAATCGTTATATTCAGTCAGCTACGCTCAATGGGCAGCCTTTTGACCGTACATGGATTGACCATTCTGAAATCATGAAAGGAGGCGAGTTGGTTTTTGAAATGGGCGATAAACCCAATCAATCATGGGGGACTCAAAAAAATGCAGCCCCTTATTCTCAAAGCGCAAAACTTTAAAATCACTTCATCCAACGATGTTTTACAAAACACTTAAAACATGGGTAGTTGCGTCCGCTGCTATCATGCCCCTAGTGAGCAATGCCCAGCAAACTTATGCCGAGCAACTCGGTTGGCCCAAAGGTGCTAAGATAGTCATATTCCACGTAGACGACCCCGGTATGTCGTACTCTTCCAATCAAGGCACTATCAAGTCGGTAGAACAAGGCGTAGCTACTTCGTGTAGCATTATGTTTCCTTGCCCTTGGTCGGCGAGTTTTGTAAATTATATTCTGAAGAGCAATCCTAATTTAGATGCAGGCGTGCATCTTACGCTTACCTCAGAATGGCGCGATTATCGCTGGACACCCTTGGCGGGATTTCAGAATGTACCTAGTCTGGTGGACAAAGAAGGTAATCTATGGCACGAAGTAGCCCAAGTGGTTAAAAATGGTACCGCCGACGATGTTGAAAAAGAAATCAGAGCACAAGTAGAACGTGCCCTTCGCATGGGACTTAAACCTACTCACCTCGATTCTCACATGGGGACACTCTTTGCGCATCAACCTTTTTTGGAAAGATATATCAAAGTAGGGGCTGAGTACGGAATTCCGGTGATGTTTCCGGGCGGCAACAATAAGCTCCTTCGCGAATGTCAGCTACATCCTGTTATCAAGAAGCTCAAAGCCGAAGGAAAATGGAAAGAAGGTATGCAACTTCCCGACCCTGAATTGCTCAAAATGACGGGGCCCGTAGGTCGCAAAATCTGGAGTTTGGGCTTGCCCGTATTAGATGATTTACACACCATTAGCGGTGATTGGAAACCCGAAACCTCTAATCCTACCCCTGAAGAATGGGGCAAATACAAAGCACAAAAGTTCATCGAAACGCTAGACGCTATGCAGCCAGGTTTGGCAATGTTTATCATTCACAGTAGCGACATTACGGATGCTTTCAAGCACATCAGCGCTTCTGGAGGCTCACGCTACGCCGATATGCTTTCGATGATGAGTCCAGAACTGAAAGCCCACATTCAATCCAAAGGAATCATCCTCACAACTTGGCGCGAGGTAATGGAACGCCGCAAGAAAGTAAAGTAGAAATTGCAAATGACCAATTACCCTAACAAGGGTTTGAACTTTGTTAGGGTTTCATGATTTAACAATGATTACATGAAAAAAATAACCTTATTATTATTCCTTTTGAGTTTTTTTGTTGTGCCGTCAATGGTGGCTCAAACCTCCCCTATTGTTCGTCATAATCTCATTTTTACGCCTCAAGAAAAACACGTGCATGGCAGTAGCTTGGTAAGCCTGCCCAATGGTGATTTTCTGGCTGCGTGGTTTTATGGTAGTGGCGAGCGCACCGCCGACGATGTCAAAATCATGGGAGCCCGACTCAAAAAAGGCGAAACTCAATGGAGTGAGCCTTTTGAAATGGCTGATACGCCACACCTTCCTGATTGTAATCCTGTATTGTTTTTAAATCAACAAGGCAAACTTTTTTTGGTGTGGATTGCGGTTCAGGCCAATCAATGGGAGCAATCTATTTTGCGCTTCAAAACTTCTACCAATTATACCAAAAGCGGAGCACCCGTCTGGGAATGGCAAGACAATATTTTGCTCAAACCTGATGAGCGTTTTGCCAAAGAGGTAGCCGATAAATTCAAAAAATTACCAGATTACACCGCCGGGTGGGCTGGCTATGCCCCCAAATACGACGATATGATTATCGAAGCAGCCAAAGACGCCCCCAAGCGAAGCATCGGCTGGATGACCCGCATCAAACCCCTCCAAATGGATAATGGCCGCATTGTATTGCCGCTTTATTCGGATGGCTACAATTTTTCGATGATGGCGATTTCAGAAGATTTTGGGGCTACTTGGCGACCTAGTCTCCCACTCGTAGGCCGTGGGCCGATTCAACCCGCACTTGCCCAACGCAAAAATGGCAACCTCGTAGCTTATCTGCGCGATAGCGGCGACGAACCTACGCGTGTACACATAAGCGAATCTTCAGACAAGGGAGAAAGCTGGACAGCTTCTACCAAAACAGAGATTCCTAACACGGCAAGCGTAGAACTATTGAATTTGAAAGATGGACGCTGGGCATTTTTAGGAAACGACATCGACGACGGGCGTTATCGCGTTAGTTTGTATCTTTCGGACGATGAAGGTAAAACTTGGAAATGGAAAACGCGCCTCGAAGATCACCCCCGCGACAAAGGAGGATATTCTTATCCTTGTTTGGTTCAAACCGCCGATGGTCTTTTACACATTACTTACTCTCATCATGCCGACAACAAAGCGAAATCAATCAAATATGTGGTCGTGGATCCTCAAAAAATGAAATAACCTAATTAACCACTAAGACACATCCTTAGTGTCTTAGTGGTTAAGATAAAATTACTTCTTCATAAGCTTCACCAATTTTTTGGAAATCACCTCATAGCCTGCATCAGAAGGGTGCAACCCGTCGTAAGTCATGGCGATTGACTCTACGGGATAAGGGTATTCGTCGGTTTCGGGATTGAAAGGCACTTCGATGAAATGAGGATAAGCGTAGTTTTTATATTGCCCCGTTTGAGGATCTTTGAGCCTTTTGAATTTTACCAGTTTCTTCATTCCCAACTTTTTGTCGTGATATAAGTCCACCACTGGCAGCTGTTCGTGCTTTCCAATTTCCTTAATAGCATCCGCAAACTGCTCCAACATCTGCCCTTTCTTGTCTTTGTAGGAGCCGTAGGCATTGTTTTTGAAGTTGGCGATATACACAAAATCAACTCGCTGCATAGGCGTAATCAAAATGATTTTAGCAGCAGGATTTAGGCTACGCAATTTATTGATAATCACCCTAAAAGACCCATACAAGGTTCCAAATCCCGTATTGTTTTCATAATCGGATCGAGTCCCCAAAGGACGGCCTCCCCACCAATCGTTTGTACCCAAAAAAACAGAGTAAACATCGGCTTTCACCAAATTCAGACTTTCGATTTTTTCGGCAATCCGCGCCGCCGTCCAGCCATTATGCCCTTGGTTGATGTATTGGATATGAGGCAATTGTTCGGTCACCATCGTCATATATCCTTTGGTGACACGATTGCCCGTCTCATTTTGGTGGTCGTTGAGATACGTAATAGAATCTCCAAGTGCCACCCACGTGATTTTTTCGGTAGAAAATGAACTTAAAATACCAATCACTACTACCCATAAAAGCCATTTTTTTAACCCCTTTGTTGGATACATATTCATCAAAATTTGTTTTTTAAATTGTTTAGTTTATATGATTTGCGTCGGAGACGCAGCTCCATTGTGACCCAAATGACAGTTTGGCTCAAGCCATTGCTCGTATGTCAGCGATAACGGCGATTTGTTTAAAAGTGTACCAATTTGCACCTTTATTTAAAGGTATTTTCTTCCATTTTATCCTTACTTGTGACTACAAGGTTCTAGGGTTTGGTTTCTCTTGTTTGTTTTTTTCTTTCTTCCAAAATAGCCTACGCAATGAGATACAGCGTACTATAAATATTCATTCAAAAACGAAATTTTATTTATTACTAACCAACACCAATATTCCCTTTTTATGAAAACCACTTTTTTGTTCTTGAGCGCGTGGTTGTGTGGTGGGGCTTTGTTTGCTCAAAAGCCCAAGCTTCCTGTGCATAAAGACGTACCATACGTACAAGATTACAGTGTCAAGTATTATTTTCACGAAAACGCTACGCCTCGCAAAGTTTATACCGATCTCAATGGTGTCACAAAAGTATGTACCCAAGCAGGTTTGTACCAACCTTATGCGGGTCAATTCCTCTATCCAGGCACCCTTGAAAAAGACGGCTCCTATCGCCCGATTGCTGACAAAAAAATCGCAAATCTTGCCTTATACCAACAGCAGTTTGTGATGATAGACGACAAATCCGTATTGAGCGACGCCTGGGCGGGCAAACTCTTCCTCAAGCATTCGCTACCTAATGCTTATCTCTTAGCGGGTGGCAAAGATTTTGGCTTTTTGATTTCGGACGGAAAGCAAATCGAATACCTCATCAAAGACGCCCCATCCACCAAAGAAACCCTCTCCGAAGTCCTTGATTTGAAGTATGATAATGCCGCCGGCAATTTTTTAATATTGACCCCCACTGCCCTTTATGGTTTTTCGGAAAAAGACAAAAAAGCGCAAAAAATCTACAGCGGCACCGACCTTACTTGTTTTGAAATATGGGCGGGTAAAATTGTTGTCGGCACCAAAAATGGGTATTTAGAATTGGATAAAACGGGAAAAATTGTCACGCCTATCCAACAAAAACTACCTTGGACTGAGCTGACTTGCATCACCGCAATCGGCAATCAGTTGTGGTTTGGCTCTACCGAGGGGGCTTTTCTTAAAAAGCCTGACGGCAAATTTAACTATTATGCTTCTGAGCGCTGGATTCCTTCTAACAAGGTTGTTCATATCGCGGCAGGCGATGAAGGTTCCGTAGTGATTTTGACCGACAAAGGCGTTGGAAAAATTGTTTTCACGCCCATGACGTTAGAAGAAAAAGCTCGTATTTACGAAAAACAAGTCCGCACGCGCCATATTCGCAATGGCTTCAACGGTACGCTGGGCCACATGAAAAACGGCAATCTCTCGACCGGAAGGCTACAAGATTCGGACAACGACGGACTCTGGACATCGATGTATCTGGGCGGCCAAATCTTCAGATACGCCGCCACCAAAGACCCCCAAGCCCTCCAAAACTGCCGTGAATCGCTTGATGCGATGGAACGTCTCTACACCATCAATGGCGTCCCTGGTTTTCCTTCTCGCTCTTTTGAAAGACGTGGCTATAAATACGACGACCAACCGTGGCGCCGCACCGACGACCCCGAATGGGATTGGAAATCTACCACAAGTAGCGATGAAGTGATTGGACACATTTTTGCATTTGGGGCAATGGCCGAACTTATCGACGACAAAGACCTCAAATCTCGCTCCATTTCCCTCATTGATACCCTTATGAGTCATGTCATCAAAAATGATATGTACCTCGTAGATTGGGATGGTAAGCCTACGCTTTGGGGTAAATGGAATCCTGTCTATGTCAACGGTTTCCCTATCAATGTAGGCGACCGTAAACTCAATTCATCCAATATCGTGGCGATGCTCCAAACAGCATATCACTTTACAAAAAAAGAAAAATACAAAGCCAAGGCTTTTGAACTTATGACAAAGCATGGCTACTACCAAAATCTCATGCGCCCCATGAAAATCATCGGACAAGCTCCCGACAATGCCGACGATTGGAGCAAAAAACTTTCGGGTGATTGGAATCATTCCGACGACGAAATGTACTACATGGGCTACTGGGGCTTGTACAGATATGCCTTCAATGATACGCTCAAAGCCAATTTCAAAAAGGCAATCGTGGACCACTGGCAGTTTGAACGTCCCGAAAAAGATGGATTATGGAATATCTTAACGGCCATTACGGGTATTCAAGACTTTGATTTGGAAGAATCGGTTTGGTATCTGCAAGAATATCCCCTCGATATGATTGACTGGACGGTAAAAAACAGTCACCGCAAAGACATCGAATTATTACCCCCCAATTTTATCGAACAAACCACCAAAGAAGTGCTTCCTCCTGATGAGTTGGGCATCATCCGCCACAACAATAGCCGTTTTATCCTCGACCGCAATGGGCGCGGAAGTTCGGAGATGAGTGCTGGCGATATTTGGCTTTTGCCTTATTGGGCAGGGCGATATTTGGGTGTCATTAGCCCTGCTACTTCAAAAACAGTTGTAAAAAAATAATTGTGCTTTAAACATCTTGGCAAGGCTCCTTCAAGACCTTGCCAAATTTGTTTTTTAGACTCCCAAACAACCCACCTTATGTTTCTACAAACATTAGAGTTGTTTTCTTGTTGATTACTAACAAGTTATCTTTTTCTTAAAGTCGATTTTGAAGTTCCAAAGGCCTGCGCATAATTCAATACTTTCATCAAATTTTTCCTTAGATTTTCCTCTATACTTGTTAATTAAAATATGATAACGTTTTATTCCTGCAATTGCATTTTCTACAAAAACTCGCTTTTTACTAATAGACTTGTTGTAGTTTTTTTGCTCTAATGTTAAGCTTGGATAAGGATTTTTTTTGCTTTTTTTGGGCTTTTTAAATGGAATCTTTAAAGACAAAAATTTGTATTCTTTCT